>NZ_WLYS01000009.1 GCF_011316935.1 Sphingobacterium chungjuense | reverse complement strand
CAACTACCTCTATCATGTCAAAAGAGTGGTGAAATTGATTCTCTTGTTTCAGAAAAAATGAGCTTATAGAATATTTTGCTTTGTTAAAATCATCTGTAAGAGCAGATCTTGCGGAACTTAAATTAAATTACTCCCAAAACAGCGATTTGACATCAGCAGGTCAAAAAATTTATGAAAACTATGAGAATAAGTTGAATGCGTATAATGCTAACTTGAATTCTAATTCAAGCGATTTGAACAACAAAGGCTTGACGGATCACCAATTTAGAGCAATAAATATTATTATTAACTCATCATCTGATTTTCGTAGTTTTGAATCATACGAGATTTATCTGGATAGTAAATTCCGTGATTATCTGGATGACAATAGATTATCTAAAGAAGACAAATTTGTAATTTTATCTTTTATAGTTAACTACGTTGAGAGTTTGAGGTTTGTAAATGATGTACAGGTAAAAAGCAATATATCTAACATATCACTTGCAGGCAAGGGCTCTTTGAGGGAAAATATGACCGCTAGTTGGTGGGATGATTGGGGCAAATGTGCAGCATCGATCGCGGGAGGAGCAGTTACCGGAGCGACTACGTTAGGGCTTGCCGGTGCGGCTGTAGGAACAGTTGCTATGCCAGTCGTAGGTACAGTTTCGGCAGGAGCTGTTGGAGCAATTGCGGGTGGTGTTGGTGGTGCGCTAACAGGAGCTGCAGCTGGATGTTAAATAAGGACTAAATATGACTAAGAAAATACCAATAATTTTATCGCTGATTGTATTGATAATTATTGTATCAATTGTAACTTTTAATGTGTTGACATCAACGCAATTAAGTATGTGGAGATACATATCTGCAGTTGTCGGCTTTGTAATGATATTCTTTACTAGCTTATACTTTATGTTCAGGTTAAGAGTTAGATAAATAACTGAAAAGGGCGGATCGATCATCCGCTCTTTTTTTATTAAAGGAAAACGAAACAGTATTATATCGCATCTTGTATTCCAGCTACATTTGTATCAGTTCCTCGGATCTTAGTTACTTCAACAGTACGATGGCTAGCTAACTAGCGAGAATCCATCATGGTATCCGGACACTGTTAATTTGGATGATTTTATGCATTGGGGTAGTAAGGAGATGCGGCGTTTGAGCAGGCCATTTGAAGAAAAGCACCTATTGGTGATTCAAGATGCATAGGAAAATATTAATGAGGAAGATTTGATTGGCGAGGTGTGGGTGTAAAAAAACCTCTATACTATTATGTATAGAGGTTTATGAGATTTAGTGTTACCTTGTTTAGAACTTAGTTCAAAGAGCCAACTCGAAAATTTTTAGTTATATACTCAGAGTTTCCACACACGCCATTTATGGTTCTAGCTTTAATACTGAAAATGTAGACTGGCGCTACGGGCGTCCCACTGCTAGGTTTTGGGGGAGTTTTGATTGTAAATCTGTTGTTATCCAACCTTGTAAAAACAATATTAGCCATGCCTAACTTCTCTATATCAAGAATGTCACTAGGCAAATCCGATTCGATGACAAATGTATATGTTTGTCCATAATCAAGCTGTGGAGCATAATCACCTTTGAAACGAGGTAGGGGTGTACCAACAATAATTTCTTTTACGGTCTCTGCTGCATCTCCCCATGGTTTTGTCACTAATTGAATTTTGCCACTCCCGTTCCCTATTCGTGATACTGTAAACTGACTGGTACCTTGAATTCGATTAACAGTCGCTATATTTGCTGCATTTCGTAATGTCACATCACCGTAGTTTGTAATAGTATAAGTACCTTGATCACATATCTGATTTGGGCCAGCAATTGTGCCAGGTATAGCTTCTAATTTTAATGGATAATTTCCGTCAACAGTGTACCAATCACTCCAGCCATTTTGGTTATAAGGAGAGGGATAGTTTTCTTTATAATATCTCCATTTAACAATAATCTCTCCGCCAGATTCATCTATATAATTCTTAGGTATAAGTAACTGGCTCGTCTTTAATGCCGAAACAAATGTACCACTAGCAAAATCGCTTGCGGTAAATTTAATCTCGCTAGTTCTAATGCTAAGCAAAGTGTTACTATTATTTTTTTTAACGAATGCATCAACTTCCACATTGTATTTTACATTTGGAGATGTCCATGCGGTGGCGTTTGGTCTGATTATCTGAATATTCACACTATAATGAGAATCAGCGTTGCGCTTTACTTTTATTGATTCACTTATTGGATCTAATACGCTTTGAGAAAAATAGAACTGGTTTACTTCTATAGGTTGTCGCTGTGCGGAAACTGTTCCGCTAAAAATGGCTAGGAGCAAAAACGAGAATAATATCTTAAAATTCATATCCTTCATTAGTAAGTATTTCAATATTATCTATATAATCTGCAGGATTGAATTCAACTGCATACCCAGCATGCCCAAAAACTTTTTTTATATCATCATAAACCACATCACCAACAGGTATTCCAAATAATTTTGACATTCCTTTTTTGACATAGCTTACCTTATATTCTTTTCCTTTCAAAATAAGTGTTTGCTCACTTGATTCTTCTGTCTGATCAATACTTTCGTCGACAGTTTCTTTTTGACATGACGCAAAGCCTAGCCCTGCGATCAAGCTAATAAATAGTAGTTTTTTCAATTAGATATATGTTAATAATTATGTTCACAATATAGGGAATAATTATTAATCAAATTTATCTATTCAAATATTTTATTATACAAGGATTATTTGGAACTATTCATCATCACCCCCAAATGAAACATATTCTTTGCTCCAAACCTGGCGCGAAGATCGGCGATATGCTTTTCAATAGAGCTTAGACTATTTGACTTGATGCGTTCATTGTAGAATTCCTCGGAAACCTCTCTTTGAGATTTTCCTTCACTTAATTTCTTGATCAGTAGTTTTTCGAATTTAGTTAGTGTGGGCATGTTGTGAAGGTTGGGAGAAAAAGGTGAGTGTAAAAGACTATTTATGTGGATAAGTGTTAGTTTGATCATCATCTAGTACTTATAACATACCGTTAGAGGTTTTAAGTACTTATAATCTTTAACTATCTTTTTGAACAAATAAATGATTACAATAGTGAAATTTTAAAAAGTCTATCAGTAATTATCCATGGTGTATTTACGCCCTTTTCAAAAAAATAAATTAATAAAAATTGCACTTGAAATTAAATAATTCCTTTTTCTAGTAAATTACTAACTAACAAATTATTTAAAAATGAAATCCAAAATCTCATTCGCATTACTAACTGCCGTACTTTATTCTACAACTATCTCATGCTCGAAAAATACGAACGAGTTCCCGCTCTAGAACAGGATAAAAATCCTATAGAATTAACAAGTAGTATTAGAAATTTATTTGATTCAAATATTGAAAATATCGAAAAAACAAAACAATCTAATTCTTCCATTTCTGTCGTAGATTTATCTTTATCCTCCAACTACGAGAGCCTGTCTATGGGAGATAGGAGTTCTAGATCATTAGAGGGCTTATCTAGAAAGTCAAACAGTGCTGAAATTATTAATGTTTTGGTGAAAGAAAAAGTCATTTCAGAAGATGATGCAAAGTTATTTATGGCTTTTTCTAGCCAGCTATCATATTCTAAAGAGCCTTTAGACGTAATTAAGAAGTATGAACAAGATTTTATCAAAAAAGGATTATATTCGCAATACGAATCTATGTTCGTAGCACTGCCATATATGGCGCAAGAACACCCACAAATCTTATCCATTACAAAAAGGGATGATTACAGAAAATCGATTGGATCTAGTGATGGAGCACAAGCACGTTTTCTCACGTCATGCGCAGGAGCCTCAGTAGGACTTGGTTTAGCTTTTGTAGGGTTGGTAGCTGGTGGCACATCAGTTATAGGAGCTGGAATAGGAGCAGCAGGTTTTATATATGCAAGCGCACAATGGGGTGCTTCTTGTAGATAAATACTATAATTATGATAAAGTTGAATAAAAAATTAGTCTTTGTATTTTTCGTTATCAGCTTATTTTTGATAGGCATAGGTATATCTGAAATAATTTCCGAAAGAAATGGCATAGAAAACTCTAAGCTAAAGGACTACGCTATACTGATCCCATATTGTATTTCGGCCGGGATTTTCTTCTGGTTTATATATATAAAAAAAGATCGGCAAATAGTTTAAAGTTTAAAAAGCCAGTCTTTTGACTGGCTTTTTTTATGGTATTTAATTTAGAATGTTGAGAGAACCTTTTTGCAGATTAAGCTTTGATGACCTAAAAAATTGCTCATCATTTCATTTTTATAGGTATTGCATCATATCCGTCTTTTAACGATATCGACCAACTCCTCTGGCCAGTTCATTTTGCTTTGGCGCGTCACTGTGATTTTGGTGTTTTGCCAGCAGTCGCGTTTGAACGTCATCACCTTTGCCGAAAGCATCTCCAAATCCCTGACGTTACATCCGCACAAGCTTGCTACCTCGACGTGAGTCATACCCATACCGTGAAGTAGTTCGAGTGCGGATGCTGCTTCTTGTTTGGTCATGGCTAATTCGCGCTCTGCAGCTATTCATATAAATCTTGCGAACCTGTCCAATGTTGCGATCAACAAGCTTCTTGATATCCTCATTGTATTCCGAAGCTTTGTTGTGTAATCCTCGAGATTGGATGATCTACATTTTGTATAGCGACAATGCTACCATCTCTGCCGATTATAGATTCATATTTCGGCTCAGGAAAAGAAGTGCTATCGTGTAACAGAACCGAGTAGTGCCTATGATGAAGTGACTACAAAAAGCTGGCGCAAAAAATAAGCAACTCTAATCAGAGTTGCTTACCCATTACAAACTATATGTATTGATTTATTAAACAGAAAAACTTTCTCCGCAAGCACAGGTGCGAGAAGCATTGGGATTGTGAAATTCAAAGCCTTTACCACCTAATCCGTCGGTGTAATCCAACTCTGTACCAGCTAAGTATAAGTAAGATTTGATATCCAAACAGATTTTTACACCATTATCTTCAAAAAACTGGTCACCTTTCTTCTCCTCATTATCGAAGTTCAATTTGTAGGAAAGTCCCGAGCAGCCGCCGCTTTCTACTGCAACGCGTACAAAATAAGAGTCATTGTACTGCTCATCTCTTAAAATCTCGTCTATCCGCGCTTTCGCTTTCTCTGTGACAGTCACCATGGTATGCCTTTTTTAGTGTTTATACAAATAACCGTAATTTTTAGAAAAAAAACAATCCGATCGCGTTTGATTTGTGTCATTTCAGCTTCAAACGTTTTTTATCGCATTAGATCAAAACTTATTTTGCTGGGAACGAATACCTTATTGTAATAATTACAACACATTAAGCGGAATTAACGATTTTTAATAAATTTTAATGTGCTGATTTCGTAAATTGTCTTCAAGTAGTCAGTAAAAGGTTTTATTACTTTAAAGAGAGAAAGATATGACAACAACTTTGATTGAGAAAGAAGAGATTGAGCAATACAAATTTGTTCCTGCTGAAGTGGATCGTACGCAAGAATTTGCCTCTAAATTATCCGATGCACTACGTTTAGGGAATGAATTTAAATCAAAAACAGCCATGACTTTTATGACCGAAGATGGTCCAAAACGTGTGGAAACCACTGTGTGGTCATTGACGGAAAAATACATTGTGTTAAAAGCGAGTGTATTAATTCCGATGCGTTCTCTGATTGATATCAGCTACTAGTACCCATATATCACATCTATCTACCACAGTTTCTAACTAATAAAATGCACAAAATACTTGTAGCTCTGGCTACGTTTGGGCTTACGTCTGGCGCATTTGCGCAAGCAGACACCACCATGATGCGCGAGATATATCGGCAATCACTCACTAAAGGAGAGGCATATGACGATTTACGTTATTTGACTAAAGAGATAGGCCACCGAATCGCAGGTTCGGATCGCGCCGAGAAAGCCGTAAAATGGTCTGAATCTTTGATGAAGACATTACCATTTGATCGCGTATATCTGCAAGATGTTACCGTGCCGTATTGGGATCGGGGCGCGCCAGAGAAAGCCATTATAACAGAAAACAGCGATACGTTACAAGTACTAGCATTAGGCGGTTCTGTCGGCACACCGCAAGGGGGATTGGAAGCCGAAGTACTCGAAATTGAGTACCTATCGGAATTACAAAATCACGGCGAAGATGTACATGGAAAAATAGTTTTCGTTAATAAACCATGGGACGAATCTTTGGTAGAAACTGGCATGGCGTACGGATTGAATACCGCGCAAAGAAGTCGTGGTCCAGCCGCAGTTGCCAAGTTTGGTGGTGTAGCATATCTGTTTCGTTCGCTGTCATCTTCCACACGGGATGATTTTCCGCATACCGGTGGTACACGCTATGTAGCAGGGATTGATAGCATTCCAGCAATGGCCATTTCCGTTGTGAGTGCCGAACGCTTACACACCGCATTGCAACAGAATCCGAAAGCAAAAGTGCATTTGGAGCAGCATTCTGGTTGGAAAGGACCGGTACAAACACATAATGTGATTGCGGAAAGGCGAGGTACGGAGAAGCCAGATGAAATCATCACCATTGGCGGGCATATCGATTCTTGGGATGTGGGCGAAGGCGCACACGATAATGGCACGGGTACCATGGGAACGTTAGATGCTATTCGTACCTTGATGAAATTGGGCTACAAACCCAAGCACACGATTCGACTGGTGTTTTATATGAACGAGGAAAATGGTGTACATGGAGCCACAAGATATGGTGAGCTAGCGGCAAAGAACAAGGAAAAGATCATTGCCGCGATCGAGAGCGATGCGGGTGGATTTGCCCCGCGTGGATTTGATATCAAAGCTTCTCGTGAGTCGGTAGACTGGATTCAGGCGACTTGGAAACCTTTGTTTGAGCAGCAATATTGGGTGTCGCGTTTCTTAGCAGGCAGTCCGGGGGTAGACTCTGGTATTTGGGCCGAGCAATTTCCAAATACCGTGATGTTCAATTTCCGTCCAGATCCGCACCGCTATTTTGATTTGCATCACACCGATAAAGATGTGTTTGAAGCGGTAGATCGACGCGAACTTCAATCTGGAGTAGCGGCGATTGCATCTTTATTATATTTGATAGATTCACAAATAGATCAATTACCAAAATAAAATCTGTGCGATGGTGGAACTCATGAAAGCAATCAAGTTGGATTATACCAACAACTCACCACAAATGAGCTGGGAAAATGTTCCCTATCCACATCCCACTGAAGAAGCACAGGTGCTGATTCGTGTGAAAGCGGCCGGCGTCAATCGTCCAGATATTTTGCAGCGTGATCGCCAGTATGAACCACCAGCAGATGCTTCACCTATTTTAGGATTGGAAGTTGCAGGTGTGGTCGAGCAAGTTTTTGGCGAAAGCCAATGGCAGCCGGGCGATGAGGTCTGTGCGCTCACACATGGCGGCGGCTACGCCGAATATGTGTGGGTAGATGAGCGACATTGCTTACCAAAACCCGAAGGTTGGTCTTTTGTAGAAGCCGCCTCTTTGCCAGAAACTTATTTCACCGTTTGGTTCAATGTCTTCATGCAAGGAGAATTGGGTCGCCGAGGAGCAGAAACTTTACTGGTGCATGCTGGTGCAAGCGGTATTGGCGTAGCGGCCATACAAATGGCCAAAGCACTTGATCATCGCGTGATCATCACCGCGCGCAAAGAAGCGCAATTGAACTTGTGCAAAGAAATTGGCGCCGATGCGGCCGTGCTACTGGATGATGATTGGATTGCGAATGTGAAAGCTTTACGCGGATCCGTACAAGTAGTATTGGATATGTTGGGAGAGAAAACATTTCCCGGAAATATCCAAGTACTAGGCAAGGAGGGAAGATTGGTATGGATTGCCTTCCTCACGGGTGCTAAGGTCACCGTAACGATTCCTCAAATGATGGAAAAGCAAATCCGTCTGACTGGCAGTTTTCTCCGTCCGCAATCCTTCGATGTGAAGGCCAAGATTGCCGCCGGCTTACGGGAGCATATTTGGCCGCAGATATCCGCTGGGAAAATCAAACCTGTTATCGAAAAAACATTCCCCATCCAAGATGTAGAGCAAGCGCATGCATGGTTAGAAAAAGGTGGTCATGTTGGTAAGATTGTACTCACACTTTGATTACTAAAATCTTAGCTCATATTTATCTAACGATCTAAACAATTTTCCCTTCGAGCGATCGTAGTTATTTCAAAAAGTGTATATTGGGCGCATTCTACCAGATACATGCAAGAAATATCGAACGATCATCTGAAAAGATTATGGGATCAGGTCTGTCTCCATGACGACTTGAAATCGTTTGAGCTGCTTTTCTATCAGCTAAATCGCAATCTATTGATTTTCTGCGATACCATCATCCACAACGAAGCCGCCGCAGAAGAGTTGGTATCCGATCTGTTTGTGCATGTCTGGAATAATCGCGCCACGTTGACACATGTGCTGACGCCGCGATCTTACTTATATGCTGCCGTCAAAAACAAATCTTTAAATTACCTCAAGCAGTTTTCACATCTCCAGTTGCAGGTAGATCTTTCCGATAATGTCACCGTAATGGACAGCACCGACCCCAATACCTTGCTGGAGCGGAAAGAGTTTTTTGCCAAGATTGATAGTATTATTGCGCGATTACCCACACAAACTTTATTGGTGTTTCGATTGGTGAAGGAAGATGGTATGAAATACGATGAAGTGGCCAAACTTCTCCATATCTCACCACGTACCGTGCAAACGCATATGCGGATCGCATTTCAGAAGATATCCGGCCTATTAAAATCCTTTGTAGATCGTGATAAAGCCCGTTTATCCAATAAATTTTATACGTTGGTCGGCTTGATTTCCCTATTTTTTCAAATTTTTTAAATTTCTTCTACGCTTTTTTGCTGATAATATTGTCATATGCTTGGAAAGGCTTCCTATGGCCACCTATGATATTCCATGCAACAAGAAAGATTTGAGTATTTAGCGAGTAAAAAATTAGGAGATCAGCTCAGCGACGACGAGTTGCAGGAGTTCGAGGCGCTGTTACAGCAACAACCAGATTTACGCAAGCAATATAAGCTATTGCAACAGTATTGGTCAGACAAACACAGCCAGAATCAACGCGATCGGGAACTCTTTCAAAATGTGTTGCAACGCATCGATCGAATCGATTTGCCGCGCAAACGGGATTTTCGGAACGTATGGATGCCCCTGGGTCTGGCCGCTAGTTTGTTATTGGCCGTAGGTCTATTTGTATTCTATTTTAGCGGATCAGGAGAACATAAATTTGTGGCCGATCGCAAACAGCAGAAAGTCATTTTAGATGATGGAACCGAGGTAGTCTTAAATTACAAAAGCACGTTATATTACCCGGACAAATTTGAAGACGACATTCGTCAAGTTACGGTGGTAGGTGAGGCCTTCTTTCGCGTGGCGAAAGAAAAAGATCGCCCATTCATTGTCCATACCAAAAATGCCATCCTTAAAGTATTAGGAACCAGTTTCAATGTGCGCGCTTACCCCGACGAAACTACGACCGAAGCCAGTCTGATCGAAGGCGCATTGGAAGTGACGGCAAATGATAAAAAAGCAACACCCATCCTCTTAAAACCAGCGGAGAAAGTCATCATTCCTAATCAGCAACTTCAGAAAATAGCTTCGCGTACAAGAATTGCCCCTAAAAAGGTGAAAATCACTTTTTTCAAACCAACTGATGTGCAGGCAGTGGAGACGACTTGGTTGGAAAATAGATTAGTTTTTAAAGACCAAACTTTTGCCGAATTGGCCAAAGCGCTGGAGCGTAAATACGATACGCCCATCGAATTTACGGATGCTAGCCTAGCCCAACTGCGCTTTACCGCGCGGTTTGAGCAAGAGAATTTAGAAGAAATTCTTTCTGCTTTGCAGCTAGCCGCCACCTTTCAATACCGAATTCATGATAACCGAATCCGCATATCCAGAAACTAACCAAACCTAATCAAGATGAGAATTTCTAAACACCCAACATAAAATGATGAAAGCTGCCAGGCAGCTTCCATCGAGTCTAATAAAACAAACAAGAATCGGGTCAGCATTTGCCGATGCTGGTCTTTATCCAATTCGTATTAAATTTATGATTTTTTTTCAACACCCACGTGGTGCTATCAGACGGCATGGACTTCGCCAAAAGTTCATGACCAAGCAGTTGATTGTGCTTTTTATGATGCTTCTGCACTTTCAAAGTTATGCCAAGGTACAGGCGCAAGACAAGATCACCTTACAGCGTCGCGCGATCTCTATTACAGAATTTTTGCAGGTGCTAGAATCAAAAACGGACTATCGCTTCGTATTCAATCAAGAGGTTTTGGCCAGCAAAGGAACGGTCAGCATCAATGCTAAAGACGAATCCGTCACCTCGGTGCTTCAAAAAGTGTTAGGTGCCAAAGGAATTTCGTTCACCGAGAAGGAAAGCAACCTAATCGTGATCAATAATCCAGCAGCGCAACAACGGGTTTCTGGTGAAGTGAAAGATGCCGAAGGCAATGCGTTAGTCGGCGTGAGCGTGCGTATCAAAGGAACCGATCGCGGTACGTCGACTGATCAGAATGGTGGCTATACTTTAGACGTGGCCAATGGCGAAACTTTGACATTCTCTTACATCGGTTTTCAATCCTCGGAAGTGCGCTACACCGGACAGCAAACGATTCAAACGACGCTGGAAGTGGCAGCCGAAGGATTGGACGAGATTGTCGTAGTCGGTTATGGTACACAGCGCAAAGTGAATTTGACAGGTTCGGTTTCTACCGTAAAAGCAGAAGATATCGACCGTCAGATTGTAGGTCAATCTACGCAAGCTTTGCAAGGACTTTCTGCTGGTTTAACAGTTACCAACGGTAGTGGGCAACCTGGTCGCGATCAAGGCACGCTGAATATCAGAGGGGTAGGTACGCTTAATACAAGTAGCCCTTTAATTCTCGTAGATGGTATTCGCTATGATAATTCCATCAGTTTGAACGATATTGATGCGAGCGACATTGAGAGTATTTCGGTATTGAAAGATGCGGCAGCAGCATCCATTTATGGTGTTCGCGCAGCGAATGGGGTTATTTTGGTGACTACGAAACGCGGTGCGCAAGGCGGTACGCAAGTAACGTATGGCAACTATTTTGGTTGGCAAGAGGCGATTCGTACACCAGACTACGTCGGTGCGCAAGATTTTATGCGTTTAGTAAACCAATTGAATACCAATGTGGGTAATAATCCGGTGTACAACCAAGAGCGCATCAACGCTTATAATGATCCTAACCGAGATCCAAATCAGTTTCCAGACAATTATTGGTACGGTGATATCTTGACGGGTTCGGGCTTTCAACAAAAGCATAGCATGTCGTTGGCCGGTGGCAATGAGAAGAACAAGTACCGCTTCTCCGCCAATTACTTCGATCAAGCAGGTTTGATCCGCAATATGGATTTCAACCGCTTAACGGTGCGATTGAATACCGATTTCAAAATCTCCGATAAGTTGAATTTCAATGCGGATATCTCCGGTCGTTTATCTGGTACAGATGAACCACAGGCATCGGATGGTTCGGCTTGGTTTCAGTTTGGTCAAGCCACCAAGATTAATCCTTTAGAATCCGCTAAAGACGAGAATGGCAATTGGCGCGCCTTGCGTGGTGAGCACAATGTATTGCGTTTGCAAGAAGAAGGCGGTATCTTTTCTAACAATGATCGTTTGTTTACCACCAATTTTCGGTTGAACTATTTGCCGGTGGAAGGATTGACATTGAGTGCGGTGGCTTCCAACAATTTCCAGAACCAATATTTGACCAATCACACCAAGCGTTTTACTTATTCCAACGCTTCATCGCCGATTGGCCGTGATCAAATCACTAAGAATGCAATCGGTTACATAAACCAAAATTACCAAGGTTTAGCCGAGTATACCAAGGTAATTAATGACCATGATTTCAAAGTATTAGGTGGTGCATCTTACTTAGGTCAGCGTACCGACAATTTGCTGGGGACACGCTTTGATATGCCCAATAACAATTTGACGGAAATCGATGCCGGATCACCAGCAACTCAATTGACAGAAGGTACTGCCCGTGAATACAATTTGGTGTCATTCTTCGGAAGATTAAATTATGCGTACAAAGGTAAGTATCTAGTAGAAGCCAACATCCGTCGTGATGGTTCCTCTCGCTTCTCCCAAGGACAGCGTTGGGGTTGGTTCCCATCGGCCTCCGTAGGATGGCGGGTTTCCGAAGAAGCCTTTATGCAAGATGTTACCTTCATTCAGGATCTGAAAATCCGTGGATCGTACGGTCGTTTGGGTAATGACGCGATTGGCGATTATCCATATCAGTCGAATTATATCTTACGCAGCTACCCGTTTGGCGGTATACTCAACCCAAGCACGGGCTTGGAGATTTATCCAAATTCAGGCCTTACCTGGGAAACCACGGATATTGCTAACATCGGTTTGGATTTTACTTTATTTAATCGCTTGAATGTAACCTTAGATGTCTTCGATAAACAAACGAATGATATCTTGTTGCAATTGCCTATTCCGGAAGCGGTAGGATTGGAAGCGAGTTTCCAGAATGCCGCTTCGGTGCGCAACAGAGGTTGGGAACTCACCATGAACTATAATCATCCAGTCAACGAAGATTTTCGCTTCAATGTGGCATTAAATCTTTCGGACGTGAAAAATGAAATTCTTGATTTGAAAGGAACAGATTTCAACTCTACAGACAATAATGGTCTCAACCTAGGTAACTATGTTGGGCGTCCGATTCTAAGCTATTACGGTTACTTGGTAGATGGCATTTACCAAAATGATGAGCAAGTGGCGAATTCTACGACTTTGTCTGGGCAGGTTGGGCCAGGTGATTTGATCTACCGTGACATTAATGGTGATGGCGTTTTTGATAATACCAATGACTTTACCTATTTGGGAAGCAATATTCCACGTCTTAACTATGGTTTGACTTTGGGTGCTAATTACAAAGGTTTTGACTTCAGTGCTTTCTTCCAAGGTGTAGCCAAAGTAGATATCAATACCTTAAACTTAGAAAGAGCGCCAATCAATCAGGATGGTAATTTCCGTTCGAATTGGTTGAATGCGTGGACACCAGAAAATATGAGTGCTGATTATCCACGTCTTACACCATATCAGACCAACTATCAACCCTCTCAGTTTTGGGTGCAAAGCGGCGCATACCTTCGTCTCAAGAACGTGACAGTAGGTTACAAACTACCTCAGAGCGTGATCGGCGATTCATTCATCCGTAATCTCCGTGTCTTTGCTGGCGCGCAAAACTTATTTACTCTTACGTCACTTCCAAGTGATTTAGATCCAGAGTCGCCAAACGACAGCCGATACTATCCGCAGGTGCGTACTATTTCCTTTGGACTTAATGCTAATTTTTAATTGTAGAATCGAATCAACATGATTAGAAAAAATATAACCTATACCTTGGCTGCTGTGCTCCTGATGATGTCTTGCGAAAAGACCTTAGATAAGCAGCCATTGGATTCTTTGGGAAATACTACCTATTGGACGACCACAGCAGATGCCGAACGTACGGTCAATGATATATACCGCTTTTTAGGGTCAGACGAACGCTTCTTTATGTCTTGCGCCACAGATGACAGTTATTCTTGGAGCAATTGGCCAGTCGATATTCAGTTTGCGGCCAATGGTAGTGCTACGCCAAATACCGACGTTTTTTTGAAAAATTGGCGTTACATGTACCAGATGATTGCTAAGGCAAATGATGTATTAGACAATATTGATCGCGTGCCGAATATGGATGCTGCCGTAAAAGCAGAGCTAACAGGCGAAGCGCGTTTTTTACGCGCGTTTGCTTATCAGCAACTCGCTGGTTTGTACGGCGACGTGGTTTTGTACACAACGACGCCAACTCCAGAAGATTTTCAAGTAGCCAAAACACCAAAAAGTGAAATCGTCGCTTTCGTAGTAAGCGAGCTGACTGAAATTGCAGACAGTCTACCTACTACGCGTGAAAGCGCGAAACAAGGTAGAGCAACACGCGGTGCAGCGCTGGCTTTAAAAGCGCGCACCTTACTGTACAATGCACAATGGGCAGAAGCGGCCGAAGCGGCACAGCAAGTGATGGATTTGGGCGTCTACACGATCGACAATAATTACTTAAGCCTATTTAATGGTACCAATGAAAATAGTACGGAGATTATCCTTTCGGCACGTTATTTAGAAAATGTGTACACCAATCCGAATGCCACTTGGATCGGTGGGCCTAGTTTAGCGGGATGGGGACAAATTGTTCCATTGCGCTCTTTGGTAGATGCCTATGAATGTGTAGATGGACTGACGATCGACGAATCGCCTTTGTACAATCCAGCAACACCATTTGAGAATAGAGATCCACGTTTGGCCTTGACCATTGTGACGCCAGGTACTGTTGTTAATGGTGTGACGATCGACGTGACCAATCCAAATTCACCAGATGCCTTGGGCAAATCGAATGCTTCCTTCTCTGGATATTATTACAAAAAAGCAGTACCAGCCAATATTTCGGGAGAGTGGGATCGTAGTGCCGGTGCAGATGTGATGATTCTTCGCTACGCGGAAGTCTTGTTGACTTATGCGGAAGCCAAGATTGAGGCTGGACAAATAGATGCTTCTGTATATGCGGCCATCAATCAGGTGCGCCAACGCAATGGTGTAAATATGATAGCGGCTACGGCGGTTACGCATCCAGATCAGCAATCTCTACGTGCCTTAGTACGTCGCGAGCGCCATGTAGAATTTCCAGTTGAAGATAATCGCTTGTTCGATATTCGTCGTTGGGAGATCGCCGAAACAGTGATGCAAGGCGTAGCACAAGGGATATTCAATAATTTCGATGCAACACGCGGTGACTTCAACAATTACATCACTGTAGAGCGTCGTACATTCAATGCTGGTCGCGATTACCTATGGCCGATCCCAGCAAATGAGCTGAACTTAAATAAGCTGCTTACGCAAAACAACGGTTGGTAAATCCAGCTTCTGTTTAATACGATGAAGAGAGCCTCTAAATTTGGAGGCTCTTTCTGTTTATCAACTTCCTTCACCACAATTCGCGCCACACACGCTAAAGTTATTGTATTCATCATAGGCTGCGCCAAGCTTGCCACAAATGGTAATAATGCGGTCGATCCGCACAGCAGTTCCATTATCCATTGTTACAAAAAGACCAGATCCTGAGTCACCCGTCAATGCCATTACTTGACCCATGGTTTCATCGATGATATTCTCCGCATTGAAATAAAAGACTTTGCCTCGTGCTTTATTCTGAACTAAAGTTTCGATAATCTCTTGGTATTCCCAAGCGACGGGAAGGTACGACAGCGTATAAGATTGATGTTGCTTTTCCATGTGCTGCGAATTTAATTAATGTGTACTCACGAGACAAAGTTCGTCAATATAAGTTTTGAATACGACTGCGGCCTTCTCATTCCTACGTCATATTGTCTCCACAATGTATAAGAATACCAAAAATTATGTCGTAAATTTAAATCATGAGCAATGGGAAGAGAAATAATGGATTTGTGTTCAAGCAGTACGAGGCTCCCTTTCAGACCCCTTTCGACAAGCTTTTCGACATCTTCAAAGAGCTAATCACGCATACTTCTGGCGATTTTGATGAAGCCATTGATTGGTTGCGTCAATTGGATAAAGAGTTTAAACTGACTACACCGGAGTATACTGTAGATGACTTTATAGAAGATCTCAAGAACAAAGGATACATCCAAGAGCGATCAGATATCGGTGGCAGCGGCGTTGGACTGACCTCCAAACTAGAGAAAGCTTTGCGGCAGAATGCCTTAGAACAGATCTTTGGAAAGATGCGCAAAGGCGTTTCTGGAAATCATAAGACGAAATACAGCGGACTGAGTGACGAAAGCACAGGCGATTTGAGGAGCTACCAATATGGCGACAATCTCGACAAGATCTCGATGACCGAAAGTCTGAAAAATGCACAGGTCAATCATGGCATTGGCGAGTTTAGCCTGTCGGAGAATGATTTAGTCGTGGAAGATACGCAGTTTAAATCGCAGATGAGTACGGTGCTGATGATCGACATCAGCCATAGTATGATCTTGTATGGCGAAGACCGCATTACGCCAGCGAAGAAAGTGGCGATGGCTTTGTCTGAATTGATTCTGACCCGCTATCCAAAAGATTCCTTAGATGTGATTGTGTTTGGGAATGATGCCTGGCCAATCGCCATCAAGGATTTACCGTATCTTCAAGTTGGCCCATTTCATACCAATACCGTGGCTGGCGTACAATTGGCTTTGGATATTTTGCGACGTAAACGTCACGCCAATAAACAAATCTTTATGATTACAGACGGTAAGCCCAGCTGCTTAAATATGCCGGATGGTACGTATTATAAAAACCCGATGGGCTTGGATCCGTTTATTACGGGCAAATGCTACAGTATCGCCGCCCAGGCCCGCAAGTTAGGCATTCCGATCACCACCTTTATGATTACTTCGGATCCTTACTTGCAAGAATTTGTAGATGAATTTACCGCTTCCAACCATGGCAAAGCCTATTATACGGGTCTGGGTGATCTAGGGGAGATGATATTCTCTGATTACGAGGCCAACCGGAAGAAAAGAATCCGATAAGGAAGAAAGCTCGGCTTAGGTCGCCTACTATGTACGGGAAAGCGAGCGCATTAAATTGATTAGAAAACACAGGGATTAAGAGATTACAGATCTATGAACTATACAGAAATCACCACCTTTGGCGCGTTGAAAAACGCCAACTATACATCAAGACATATTAAGGAAGAACTACGCCAAAATCTGATGGAGAAAATCCGCCGTGGCGAAACCGTTTTTGAAGGCGTACATGGCTATGAAGATACCGTGATCCCCGAATTAGAGCGAGCGATTCTTTCTAAACATAATATCAATTTGTTAGGCTTACGCGGACAGGCGAAAACGCGTTTAGCGCGTTTGATGGTTAATCTCTTGGACGAATATATTCCGGTGGTTGCCGGTTCGGAGATTAATGATGATCCATTTGATCCGATTTCGCGCTACGCTATTGAACAATTGCAAGAGCATGGTGATGAAACACCGATTACGTGGTTGCATCGTAGCGAGCGATTTGCGGAAAAACTGGCCACACCCGATGTCACGGTGGCCGATTTGATTGGTGATGTGGATCCAATCAAAGCCGCGAATCTGAAACTGAACTACGCCGACGACCGCGTCATCCATTTTGGGATGATTCCTCGCGCCAATCGCTGCATCTTCGTGATCAATGAGCTGCCCGATTTGCAAGCGCGGATTCAGGTGGCCTTGTTCAATATCTTGCAAGAGGGCGATATTCAGATTCGGGGTTTCAAACTACGCTTGCCGCTAGATATACAATTTATATTCACAGCCAATCCAGAAGATTATACCAATCGCGGCAGTATTGTGACGCCGTTGAAAGACCGGATTGGTTCGCAGATCCTGACGCATTATCCTACTTCCGTAGCGATTGCCAAACGCATTACCGAGCAGGAAGCCGGATTAGAGTCAGCGCAGAAGGAACAAATCTATGTACCCGAGTTGGCGCGCGATCTACTGGAGCAAATCAGCTTTGAAGCGCGTGAAAGTGATTTCATCGATGCGAAGAGTGGCGTGAGTACTCGGATGGGGATCACGGCATTTCAAAACTTGCTGAGTGCGGCAGAATTACGTTTGCTACGCACAGGTGATCAGTCTACGGCAGTGCGTTTAAGTGATTTTATGGGCATTATTCCAGCTATCACTGGCAAGGTGGAATTGGTGTACGAAGGCGAGCAGGAGGGAGCGGCGACAGTCGCTATTCAATTAATTGAAAGCGCGGTGAAAACTTTGTTCAACACCTTATTTCCGAAAGTTGAAAAATTGGAGCGCGAAAATCAGCGGTATCCGTATGATGAGATCGTGCGTTGGTTTTCTGAATCGGATGATGGCATTCATTTGTCGGACGAGTCGACCGATGCGGAATATCAAGCACAGTTGGATGGGGTAAAGCCATTGCGTCAGCTGCTCACACAGTACCAAGCGGATACAAAACCCGAAGATATCTACTTCCTCAGTGAATTCTTGCTTTGGGGACTGACACTTAACAATAAGTTGAGCAAGTACCGTTCTGGCAAAGGATCACAGTTTGAGGATAATTTTCATGGATACCTTCGGGATAAGATTTAAGCCAATTGCGGCTTTTTGATGCGCTTAAGGGTTTTCGGTTTTTTCGTCCGTTTGTACCACCAAACGTAGAAACCGGTGATCGGCAAGGTAGCGCAGATCAAGCTGGCTAAAAAGTAAATAATTTTGGTGGTCAGCCCACCGATATAACCTGTATGCAAGCCAAAGTTGGCGCGTGAAACCCATTCGCCGCCTTTGGCTTCACTCATAGGTTTTGGATTGTTGGGCATCAGCTCCAACGTATATCGGTTGAAGCGTAAATCGCGCCAGCTACCATCAATCATGTCCGTACAGGCGTAGATAACTTTCTCCTCTTCTTCTGGAATATGGACAATGACAGCATCTCTGTTGACGCTAGCAATTTCGTGGCGTACTTTATAAAAGATCGAATCGGCAATAGCAAAGGCATCTAAGGTGCTTGCATTCGTTTCTGGTTTTATTACTTCTTCAGTCTTGTTGCGTGGAGATCGCGGATAACCGCCCGCAAGATCTACCACCGTTTTGCGCAGCCAAGGAAAGGACATCATCATAGCGGTAAATGCCATCACTAAAGCCACGATCAGCGAATAAAATCCCAATACATTATGTAAATCATAGTTGATTCGTTTCCATTTGGTTTTGCAGTTGATCGTAAAGCTCTGCTTCACCATGCGTTTGTTCCAGCGCTTAGGCCACCACAGGATTAGTCCCGACAAAGTAATCACGAAGAACATCAGCGTGCCCCAGCCAGTCACCTGCCTGCCAATATCGGTAGGTAACCACAGATGGCGATGTCCTTCGTCCATAAAATGGAAGAAATCTTCGTGATCCACCTCGGCAATGATCTGTGCATTGTATGGATTCACATACATCAAGGTATCGCCGTGGTTGATGCTAATCTTAATGGGTTTGCCATGGCCGTAATACCAGAAGCTTTCCAGTTCCTTCTCCGGATGTTGGGCTTTAATTTTTTGATAGACCACGCTCGGTGGCAATAATTCTGTCTGTTCCGAGTTATCGGGCGTGGCGCTGTAGAGCCAAGAATATTTGATCTCTTCTTCGAATACCAAAGCACAGCCCGTGATGGACAAGATCACCACGACAATACCGGATGCTAAGCCTAGCCAAAGGTGCAGCCAAGCGTTGATCTTTAATACAATTTTTTTCATGCTTTCACTATCTCTTCAAGGATAATCGGTCAAAAAAATATCTTCCTGCCATAGAGTTGACAGGAAGATAGTCAGTTAGATGTAGGGGGATTATTTTAAGCGGTACAACATCGGCGTATCACCGTCAGCACCGTCAATACGGGCGCCGCGAGTCAACTTATCCGTGTTCGAATCGTATTCCCAAATATATACGCCATCTGCTTTCGGATCATTTACCGCGATGTACGCTTTGCCATTGTGTACTACACCAGAGCGAGAGTTACCCACCAATGGGAAATCTAGTTTTTTCACGACCTGTTGTGTGTTTACATCGATGATCAAGTATTCCCACATCGCCGCATACCACCAGTCATTGAATTCTTTGATGTTAGTTTGTGTATCGTGTGCACTAATCAACATCGCTTTACCATTACCGATGTACGACACACCCAATTGGTTGTCGCCACCACGCTGCGCGCTGATGTTGAAGAAGTAGTTAGGATCGATTTTGTCGTCACCATCTTTCACCCGGTATACACCTGTTGGCAATGCTGCTTTACCGCCGCCTAATACCGGCATAGGAATCGTCAAGATGTACGTATAGCCATTGTCTTTGAAGTTGCTGAAATACGAGTTGCGTACGGTACCAAGCGGTGCCGAGCGCGCATCTTCTCCCGTTTGCTGGAAATTGCTTAAACTTGGGTAATCGACAGTACCCGTGTATGATTTGTCATAATGTACTTGCGTTTCTTCGTTGTACAATCCATAACCGATAAACAGTTTGTTACCTTGTGGAATCACCGAGAATACCCGTCTAGCATGTTTAGCAGGAATACCTGTTTTATCGAACTCACCACTTTTGGTGACTTCCATTTTTTCTACATCCACTACCGCGTAGAAGTTGTTAGAGCGCGCACCAAACATCAACTCGGTATCGCTCAACCAGGCGTGCCATCCTAAGTACAAGCTCGGTAGTTGTGAGAAAGGGATTTCGCGGATGGTTTTCAAGACACCATTTTCAAAACGGTATTTTCCGAATTTATTGGCATCAGGATTTACGTGGTAGATATCACGTCCTTTTTGTACTAAATTTTCTTCCCAAGTCAAGATCTCGGATACGTTAGTACCTTTTCCTACTGGAGAAATGACACCACTCATCAGATCTTCGATAGGTAACATATAGCGACCATTGTCGGTGCCGACGATCACGGCAAATTCTGGATCGACGATTTCTTCTGGTGCTGGTGCATCATCACTACAAGACGTAGCCGTGAAACCAAAGGTAGCCAAAGCCATTGCTACGGCCCATGCCCATTTTTTCGTGTGTTGTAAATTGATCATATCAATTGTATTAATTAGTAAATATTTAAGTTGTAACGGAATTTCATCGAGATAAACCGACCCGGTTTTTGGAGCTTAGAGTTGTCGTAAGCTATCACGTCGGTGAGGTTTCTGCCTTCTAAGGTGAAGTTGTACAAGCCCTGTTTGATCGAGTAGGTGATACCGGCATTCTGGATCAATTGTCTTGGGATGTAATAGTTGGTGGAGCGATCGCCTAGTTTGGACCAGGTCGTGGAATATTCATTGACGTATTGCATAAACCAATTGAACTCCAAGCGTGTGCCTTCGCCCAAAATATCATTCTTACCGATAATGAAATCGGTATTTCCATAGAGCCACGGTTTATCAGGCAGGCGGTTGCCATAGGTCACTTTGATTCGGTTGGTACCGCGTACAAATTGCTCGCGATCGACCGCACTTTCGTAACTACCATTGATCGTGAACTTCAATAAGTCGCCGTACGAGTACGTCATTTCCATTTCTGCCCCTTCTACTTGGATGCCGCCATAGTTGTAGTACTGACTAAAGTTTTCGGAAGACCCCGATACCACACCCGGCGGAGTGCGGTGTATGTAGTTGCTCGCATTGCGATAAAAGATCGCTGCGGTGGCGTAGATGCGATGTTTGTCTTGAAATTCGCCGTTATAGAATACGCCCAAATTATAGTTGTCGCTGCTCTCTGGTACGAGGCCAGCGTTAGGATACACATCCACACCATTACCAAATAGTTCGACTAAGGTGGGCAGGCGATAGGCATGCTCGTACGAAGCTTTAAATCCTAAGCCGTTGGAAAGGAAATAACTCGATGCAGCTCCATAACCCATATAACTTTTGGATTGGCGGGTATCGCTACCATCTTCATTTTCGACGCGACCACCAAAGTTGTAGTACTTGGCAAAGACCTGATTGCGCCATTTCTTTTCGAAGAAATCGTGCATGTAATTCAAGCCCAGAATATTTCTGCTCACGCTGTTATTCTGGCGAAAGCTATGGTTGTACGGATCAATCTCATTATAGCTCTTGCGGTGATTGTTGGTAAATGAATGCGTGAGGTTTACCGTTTGCACCGGATTTATTTCGTAGTTGAATGTGCTCTGCACTAAACTGTTATAGCCATTAAAGTGCTGTATAGATTTAGTTAGGTTAATCTCGCCTGCATTCGGGAAATAGGTGTCTGGGCGACCATCCCAACGGTATACGCGGTACGAACTGGTATCGGTGACCACGTTTTTATCATTCGCAAAGTTGGCAAAGATCGTGGCCGACAAGCCACGCGTGAATAGATTCTCCTTGCGGTAGCGTAAACTCGGCACGATGCTGTTACTCTTTTCAAATACATGGCCATATACTTTTTGTTGTGTAGCGCCGGTTTGCACTTCGTTGTACACGTTATTATAGGTCAATCCCAATACAAACACATCGGCCCAGCTTTTGCCCGATAAGCCAGCTTCTACCTGCGTCATATTCGAGCGGTATGCATCGTGAAAGCGTTTGGCTGACGCAATGGTATCAAATTGATTGGGATTGTCGCGGTTCACCACATCCAAGAATACACGCGCTTTGGGGTTCGTGTACATGCGATAATCATTGTCCGAATAGTTGAAGAATGAGTTGACATTGACGTGTAAGCCTTTTTTCGGATCGGTAAAACTACCGCTCAATGCGGCGCGGTGCGTATTGAAGGAACCGTAGCTGTAGCTCACGTCGATCGATTTGCGGCGATCGCGTTTGGTAATGATATTCACCGCGCCACCCAAAGCATCCGAGGTAAGATGCGCTGGGATGACACCTTTATATACTTCAATGCGCTCCACAATGTTGACTGGAATATTGTTGAACGACATGCCACTGCCGTAGGCTTCGATCGGCACGCCATCGATAAAGAATTTGATGTGATTGCCCGACATCCCATTGATCGAAAAAGAATAGCTAGAACCCAAACCGCCTTGTTCGCGGATTTTGACACCCGTACTGCGATTCAAGATCTGGTTGATATCCGTATTACTATTGGCGTATTGCTTCGTTTCAATGACATTCACATTGAAACCCGATTGTTGGATTTCTTTGGCTTTGCTGAAGCCTTGCACCTGTACTTGCTCGATGTTCTCGTCCGATTCCTCTAACGTAAAGTTGATGTTAGTGAGAGAAGTGGTGCCGACACGAATATTTTTCTGCTGTGTTTTGAAACCCATGAGACGGGTTTCTAAGACGTAATCGCCGGGTGCTATTGCCTGTAAACTATATTTTCCAGCGGCGTCGCTCTGCGTTTGCTTGCTGTCTTGATTTAGGATGCGGATTGTGGCGCCTTCTGCCCCTTGACTATTTTTTGTTTTGACTGTTCCACTTACTATAATTCCCTGCCCGTATGACGCAGCCACTGCGACGAATAGGAGGAGACAAAGTCTCCATTTCAAACCCGACATATTTTTATTTAGATTAATGACACATAAGGATGTTGCTTATGCCCTCATTAACCGAAGGTCGGAAGAGAAGAAAAATAAGAAATTATTTCAATTTATCCAGTCTAAGCTGGTAATCGATTGGAAATTTGGGAGTTAAGTGCGTAGTAATTTTACCGCTTTCCAAATTATATTGCCATACGGTATGGTTTTCTTTTTCATCGTCGATCGCCAAGTAAAGGTTTGCGCCCACTTGAACCACGTTTTCTTTGCGCGTCCCTTTATCTAATGGCAAATCTAGCTTCTGCAGTTTGCCGCTAGCCAAATCCGCCAGATAGTATTCAAATTGGTACACCGCATGGTGATTGGAGAAATCCGTGTATTTATCCGAGCGCTCGCCGCGCACCATAGCCTTACCGTTGCCCACATACCAAAATCCATAGGCATGATTGCCAGTCTGTGCCGAGATATTCACCATATAGGTCGTATCCACTTCGTCCGATCCATTTTTCTTACGAAAGATGGCGGATGGTTGCTCGATATTATTTCCTGCTGCGATTCCCGGTCCGCTGGTAAAATAGAAATCTCCATTTTCGGCGGTGCCGCTGTACGTTTGTATCGTATTGATCCCGCCGGGATAGGTCGAGCGCGGATCTTTTTGTTCCGACAGCACACGCAAGGACGCGAAATCCAATGTACGATAATACATGGTATCCAGCGTGGTATACTCGTTATGTCCGAGCATTTTGCTGTATGCATAAGCGATCCAGAGCTTATCGTTTTCGTAGCGCACTAAGCCCAAGCTCAGAATGCTAAAATCATGCACCGCAGGTGGAATCGGTAATTGCGCTTCGCGAATCAAGGAGAAAGTTTTGGTATCAATCTCATAGAAACGGCAGGTTTCGATATCGCCATGTACCACATTGGATATCAGCAAAGTATCGGAATTATTTTTCCAATGGTATTGCTCTATATTGTCGTTTACTACTTTGATCGAATCCACGGCTTGCAATCCCGTCGACGTAATCTGGTATTGGATCAGGTAATCATTCTCTGGGTTTACCGAATAAATGAAACCATTACGCTGGATAAATTCGCGATTGAAACCGGCATGTGGCGGTTTGATCGATGCCAGATGTTCCCACGTACTATCCACGAATAAAAAATTGTTTACGCCTTCCTTGCTCACAAATAGGGAATAAGCGGGCTCGAAGTTGAGCGCAGTTTCCAATTCTTTGGGTGCGTGCGTACAGGATGTTCCGAAGCCGATGATGCTACTTGCAAGTACAACATATAAGATCGGGTAGAGTCCTGTAAATAAACGCATAGATTAGGTAAGGTGAAACTGCTTTCGGATGTGTTTTCGTAAAATAGGTGGTAAATACTCTAACTGTGATTTAGAATAGACGACCAGTTCGCTGGTATCAGGATCGGTAGAGATAAAATATAC
Organism: Sphingobacterium chungjuense; assembly: GCF_011316935.1. Taxonomy (GTDB): domain Bacteria; phylum Bacteroidota; class Bacteroidia; order Sphingobacteriales; family Sphingobacteriaceae; genus Sphingobacterium; species Sphingobacterium chungjuense. The sequence goes on along the minus strand of NZ_WLYS01000009.1, from coordinate 115,310 downwards.
TTCTCCCTGCCGAAAGTCCAGCGAGGTATTATTGTGCTTGTCGAATAGCTTAAAGTCTTTTTTCGGGCTGAATAGCACATCGCCCGAAACATCCATATTGCCAGATTGTAGGTTGATGCTGGCCGAACTGTTTTTGCTGAGTGTGAATTCGAAGGAATCTTCTTCCCACAGCATGACCGCTTTGTCCGAGTTGCTGGCGTTGAAGAAATGTTCTTTATCCGCAGTAGTAGGGTAGAACCACCAGCCCATTCCTAAGATAATCAATAGCGAAGCCGCGATGGCGATAAACGCCGCAAATTTTACGGTTGGATCGTTGTTTTTAGCCGGTTTGAAGACGATGTTATTTTCAGTTCGTTCAGGGGTATTGCTCTTGTCAGCCATTTCCTGCATATATGCCGATATGTGCTGCCACATTTCCTGCTCGATCAGCAGATCGTCCATAGCGTCGTCCGCTATACCTGTCTCTAGCTCGTCATCATCATCCAGCGATAAAGAAGTACTATCCAACCAAAGGCTTACGGCAGCCGCTTCCGCCTCGGTACATTGCCCAAGTTCGTAACGTTCTAGTAATTCTTTGGTTATCTTCATCTCTTCTTTATTGCAAAGATAATACATAATTGTGAGCTGTAGGTAGTTCTTATTCTACCGGATACAGTCCCATTTTTAGTGTGCTCAATGCTTTACTGATATGGTATTCTACGGCGCGTTCCGAGATGAGCAGCATGTGTGCGATCTCTTTGTTCGTCATCCCTTCTTCGCGGCTCATCTTAAACACGTTTTTGCATTGCTTTGGTAAGGATTCCACCAAGTTGTTGACCTTGTGGTTGAGTTCCTTGACGTGCACTTGCTGATCTTCGTAATCGATCTTTGTGGTGCTCAGGATGATGTCGTGGTGCCGTTGCTTGGTCGATTTGTTGCGCATGTATTCCATGGTTTTCAGTTTGACGGAGCGCAATAAATAGCGTTCCACATCTTGAATGTTCAGGTTTTCGCGCCGTTCCCACAAGGACTTGAAAATCTCCTGCACAATCTCTTTCGCATCTTCCTCATCCGCTGTCATCTTCACCGCAAAAGCGAACAAACGCTTCCAGTATCGCTCAAACAATTGTTTGAATGAGGCAGATGTAATTTGTAATAAAGGCAGATGTTCTTCCAAAGCATCGCAAATATACACTTATTTAGATTTGTTATAAATAATATTTTCATATAATCTGTTATTATTTTAAACGCTGATTTTTATTGCTCTACGACGTTCTTCATCTGGTTTTTCGGCAGTCAATATGCCTTCTCGGCACAGCTGGTTGATGTTATTGTAGATAGCCGCGTAGCTGTAGCACTTCTTACCGGGATTCAGTTGCAGAAAAATATCGTCGGCACATAAGGCCTTGCGTTGCTTGTGCAACAAATCCATGATCGCTTGTTGTGTTTTCGTAAATCCCATTCTAAAATCATTTAAATACTGTTTAAAAAACGGTTCTATTCTCCAAATCGATAGCTCAGCGATAGCATCACCTTTCGATTATCGGGGAAGGCCGATTGCCAAATCACCAAGTCACCATACGTGCTGGTAAATTGTGGATTGCCATTGCGGATCAACCCCGTTACCGCGAGTTTCAACATCGCGCGATCGTTCAGCATTTTTTTCTCCGCCGCGAGATCCACGCCATACCGCTGATCGGTACGCATGGCACCGGTCGTGACACCCGAATTGTAATAGCCAGCGACTTCGGCACGTAATCCCCATTTGAGATGTAGCGTGTGGCGGCTGTTTGCCGACCAGCTTGAACCTTCCGAATCCAGAATCACGCCGTCGATCTCGCCATGATAATTGTTGTGAAAAGCGTTGAGGTAATGGCTGCCCGTCCACCACGGGAAAAAGGTGTTGTTATACATCACGCTGGCGCTGTAGTTTTTAAAATCGCCAATATTGGCTGGGCGCGTCAGATTTTCGCCCGGATTGCTGCCCACGCGCGAGATCCAGTTAATTACATCGTAGCCATAGCTCATGCTCACCGTGGTGAATAGCGCATTTTTATAGCCGTGCCCAATCTCACCGATATAGCTGCGCTCGGGTTTTAGTTCTGGATTTCCTTCCGAATAGGTAAAGGCATCTTCGTAAATACGGAAAGCATTGATGTCATGATCGCCTGGGCGCTCAATCCGGCTGCTGAATGAACCACGGATGGTATTTGCATCATTGATATTGTATAATAAGAACCCGTTCGGGAATAAATCAAAATAGCGCTGTTGGCTGATGTCGTTCAGTGTGACCTGATTCGCCTTGATAAACGTATACTCTCCGCGCAGACCAGCCTGATATTCGAAACGGTTGAATTTTCCAGAATACATCGCATAAGCCGCTTGAATATGCTGCGTGTATTGGAATTGATTGGAGGTGTTAGCATCCCGCAGCCAACTATTTGCGCTCAACGTATCATTGCGCACATCATTATTGATAAAAAAATAAGTCGCTTTCCAGCCTAATTCGAGCTTGGCCAGATCGCTGAATGGCTTGCTGTAATCCAATCGGGCAGCATAAGTCGTGTTACTCAGATCTTGCACGTTCGTGCGCGCCGTGGTGCTGTTGGTATTCGTTTGCAGATTGGCGATATCCGTGCGAAAGCTATTGTTATACGCATTGGTATGCGGGGCATAATCGAAGTTGATTTTCAAAAAGTGATCTTCGCCTTCGTATTTATTCACGTAGTTGATGTTGAAGGTGAGGTTGTTGAATGTTTCGTCAAACTGATTGTTCGTCGTCGCCGTTTGCGTGGTGCTGCCTGTCGCGTTGCTCGTGACCATATCGATCAGCGATTTGCTGATGAAGCGCCCGCGCATCCAGTGGAAGCTGGCATCGAGCACACCGCCATCGTTAAATTCGTAACTCGCGCCCGTGCGCAAGCTATGGAACTTGCCCGGATCCAGTTCTTTCGTTTCCTTTTGCTTCTGCAAGGTCTGCAATACGCCATTGTTGAAAAACTGACGCTCCACCAAGGTGCTATCTTCCGATTGTTCGCGGCCAATGGATCCATTGGCATACATATTCCAACCATTTACTTTGTAATGGATGCCACCGCCAACCGTTCCTTGCGATCGTCTGCTCTGCGAACCACGCACAAATACATCGCCTCCAAAACCGCTACGTTTGTTGCGCTTGGTCACGATGTTGATGATGCCCGCCGTTCCGGCCGCATCTTCACGCGCCGAAGGATTGCTCATCAATTCCAGTTTGGCCACATCAGCCGCTTGCATACCGCGCAGCATGCTGGCCAATTGCGCTCCAGTCAGGTAGGTTTCGCGTCCGTCAATGCGCACATTGGCACCGGCACGGCCTTGAATCGAAAAATTACCTTTGCCGTCGGACACGATTCCCGGTGTTTTCTCCAACAATTCCAGCGCATTATTTCCCTCGCTCAATACCGATCCTTCTACATCGACGACCAGTTTATCGGCATATTGGCGAATGGCAGGCTGCCGTCCGCTGACGGATACGGCGGCGATTTCGGTGAGGTCGCCATGCAGATAGATATCATCCAGCAGGCGCTGTTCGCCTGCTGTCAGCATCATTTCGGTCGATACATATTCGGCGAAGCCTAATGCCTGCACACGTACGACAAATGTGCCTTTTTGCGTGATTTGAAGTTGATATGCGCCTTCCGCATTTGTTTTCTGCGAACTTACTAATGTGCTATCCGGCGAGCGCAGCAGCATAATGGAAACATCCGATTGTGGTGTGCCATCAGCAGATAATACGCGCCCTTTGATGCTGGTTTGCGCGTACACATTGGCGCTTAAAAGTAGAAAAAGAAAGAAGAGTAATCGTGTTTGTAAAGTCATGTCGCGGCATGATATGATCCTCTGCCTCCGCGAAGGAGGCAAAGGACGATATCGGTGATGTATGGTTTGGATGTATAGTTTGTCGGTGTGGAGATGATAGCGATGCTATCCTCTTTTATAGTTTATTTTCATGACGGTGTTGCCATTCTCTACCGGATCGCCGTTTCTTCCGGCCTCTTTGTTGGTCACGTAGATCGTACCGGTCTTTTGATCCAAGCTAATGGTGTTTGGCAATCCTTCGGTCGGGATGCGCTCGATCACTTTGTAGGTTTTGGCATCGATAATGGCCACTTCTTGTTTCGAGCGATTGGCGGTATAGATCAATTCATTCGCGGCGTCGTACGCCAAACCGATCGGCGAGCTGTCATATCCCAAATACACTTTGTCTACGATGTTTCCGGTATTTCCGTCTACCACGGTGATATTATTATCGTTGGATTGGCTCACGAATAGGCGATTTGCTTTCAAGTCCAGCGCGATATTCATCGGGCAGTACGACCAGGTTTGGAAGCTTTTTTCCATTTCGCCAGTCGCGGAATTGAATACCAAGATATTCCCTTTCATATCTTGTCCGTCGGTGCCATACACTTTTTGCCTTTGGCTATCTACATTCAAGCCCAGCAAATAGGCCTTATCATGGCTCAAGGATTTTTCATGCGTGTTGGTGTTGCCATCTACTTGCCAGATGGACGGGTTGCCGTGATCCGACACGTAGATTTTGTTGGTGTTCTCATCGACCACCAGTTCGCGGATTTTGGATTTGGCGTGCGCACTTGGGATCAGGGTTTGTTTTTTGGATTGGATATCGATGGCGCTGATGGCGTTTTGTAGGGAATGACCGACATAGAGCGTTTGCGTTTTGTTGTTGAGCGCAATGCCAAATGGCAGGTTCTTGCCCACAGAAATAGAGTCGGTGATACGTAGATCGCCGCCGTCCAATTCGTAGATAAAGTTTTCGGCTTCGCGGTTAAATCCTTTTTTTGGTCCGGCGACATAGACTTTATGATTGGTCGGGTTATAGACAAGTTGATATACTTCGTTGGGCAATTTCTGGGTATGCGCAATCTCGTAATTCATATCGGGCATATCTTGTTCTTGGCCGAAAGCGATCACGCCTTGCAAGGCACATGCACATAGGAAAAGGGATGTTCTCTTATTCATCGTGTTATTTTGTATTGTTGTGACAGCAATTTTTGCGGCCTTCCTATAAGAGAGTTGCGTAAACGGGAGCTTACCGAAGGCTTATTTAGAAAAGTTCTTAAATATATAGCATGGGCGCGTAGTGACCACCCCGCACGGTAGTGTAACCGAAGGTGCTAAAGCTGTCTTAAGACAAGAAATGCAATAGCAAATTAAAATTCTCGATTTCTATGCTACATTTGTTTTATAAAATCATATAAACCCCATTATTATGAAAATCGTAAAATTCATTCTCAGCTTATTGTTCGGTCTGCTATTTATCAACGCGGGACTGGATAAATTTCTACACTACATGCCCATGCCGGAGCAAACTCCGCAGCAGGTAGAAATATTTCAAGCAATCGGAAAACTACAGTGGGTCATGCCTTTGGTGGGTTTGGTGGAGATTATTGGCGGTCTGCTATTCATTTTGCCGAGAACCCGCGCTATTGGAGCCATTGTGATACTACCGGTTATGGTCGGTATTGTGTTGCATAACTACACCTTCGAGCCAAGTGGGTTAGCGATTGCTTTTCCTCTTTTATTGATCAACATCTGGATGATCATCGATCATCGTGCTCGTTTTATGCAGCTTCTTGCCAAAAACTAGCGGAAAATATTTGGTGAAGCTGCTTGATAGAATAAATCAGGCAGCCTCTCTTCTTTGCATCTAGCGCTTTCACGTTCCTCTACCATTCTAGAGAAGGATAATTTCATTAAATATTCTTTTAAAAATATTTTATTTCCCTATAATTATTATTATATTCATACTAATTATTATAGCGATAACTTAGTTGGAGGCTTTGGCCTCCTGCTTTTTACGATGTCACTCAAACGTGAAACCGTCAAATTTCCCCATTGAGTTGATCGTGAGCTCGCTTCCTATCGGATTTTGCTATCTTTGAAGAGATACCTGTCCAATAGGGCGAGTCTCATGTTAGTCTTTGGGGGACCACAGCTTCGGTTGTGGCGGTTCTTGACGGTACCAACGCAAAGCATTGAGGCTCGCCCTATTGGCATATACTACACGGAGCATCCGTCTGATTTCTCCCGTTTATATCTCAATTCCGCTTTCTCTCCCTGTTTTTTTGAGTTGCATCGATATCGATTGATACTATTAAAATGCTCAAAGGATAGGAGTGGGGTGCGCTGTCATCATCTTGCAGGTAGTTTGTATCATTCACATGTCTAGCAATTACCTATGTAGGCCTGCAATACCAAAATCTCTGCTCTGCATAGCGGTTCAGCGCTGTGCCCTTTGGGTTTTTTGAGGGGGGGCAGATGGTTTAAAAATTGTTACGTTCCACTTTATAAATTGGGTTAATAGCTAAGTAAGTATGGCCGTGGAACTCATCCAGTTTCTCACAGCTTATATGGTTTTATCAAACCTTTTGAACTTCTTTCAAGATGTTTAACAATCCCATAGGTACCAATTCTGTATACACATCGATAACCTTATCAAGTACAGCTAACTTTAAAGCTTCTTCTCCATCCCTTTTAAATTTATTAAGTTCCGGAATAACCTTTAAATATTTTTCTTCGAGTTTATGACCATTATATTCAACAAATGCTTTGGGAAGTTTTAATTTTTTACCACCAAATGTTTTGTATTCTATTTCATCAGTTATGTCAATCTTTAATTCTTCATTGATGATTTTTAAAATGACTTCAATTATGGCAGCCAACTCACCATCCGAGCATCTAATGATGTCGTAAATCTTGAAATCTTCTGGTAAATTAAAAAACTCAGGTTTTTTAATTTTTTCAGTCATGAGAAGTATTGCTATTAACAGGGGGTCTAGCACGAAGTTTTCAATACTGTAGCGTTCTTCCCAGCCAAGTACTCTCACGTGTTCACTTTTAGGCCTCTTAACATTTAAATCCCAATCTATAATTCCCCAGATAAACTTGTTACCAGAATCCCTCAGTAATTCGGTTATTGTTATAACCTGATCACAAGTGGATTTTGGTTGACCGTTTTTATTACGTTGTACATCTCCAGACGCGATAAAATTCAACGATATTTCATTGTTCAGTTCCTTTCTGAAAGTTTGGTACAACTTCTCATAATACTCTACATCATATTTGCTTTCTACAAAAATTTGACGTCTATTTTCGTAATTGATACTGAACGACGGAACTCCAAACGTTAGCTCATCCAAGGCTTCATCCTTACTACTGGCATGCAATCTATCTTCTCCATCGCCCTTCATAATATACAGCGATCCCGCAGGTGCAAAAGCTACTGTAGATGGTGAATGGGTTGACAGAATTATTTTTATTCCAAGTTCTTTAAAAAACAAATTATGTAAAACAGAAATTAGTCTTTTAGACATTGATGGATGTAGGGAAGAAGCGATTTCATCCAACAAAAGTATGTTAGAAACTACCTTCTTTTTGAATTGTAATTTATAAATATAAAATGTTAGTGCAAGTAGAGTTTTTTCCCCAGAAGATAGCGAACCCAAGTCCGTTGGAAACCCTTTAGATTTGTGATATAGGCTGAGGGAAATGGTATAATTATCGAAGTTAACGCCAATTTCCTTAGGTATTTCTGTAGACCTAAATTCGTAACCGTTGCAATCATATTTATCAAGAGCCTCATTTAACAACTGTACAGGTGAAACTCCATAGAGTTCTGTGAAAATTTCATCATTATAATAGATGACATCTTGCGATTCTACATTACTCAAAAACTTGTTAAATGTGTTTTTATTTCTTGTAATCTGATACTGTTTCTCCTCCTCAGCTATTTGATTTAAATCTAATGCGCCGGAATCTGATTGTGGATTGTAGAAAACATCATTGTTCGCAGAGTAGTTTTTAATGAAAGTGAGATATGCTGGGTTTAATTTTACTTGCAATTCATTTCTTAAAGTCTCAAATAAAACAAGTAAATCATCTCGTAATTTTATCAGATCATCATTCATATAATCGACAAATTGAGTCTTGTTATCCTCATATATTGAGATAAATCTTATAAAGTTATTTGATAAGACTCCTTCATAGTTCCAAATTTGAAATTGAGAATCTTGTGACTTAAGTTCATTATATATCTGAATGTCATTATCAGACCATGCTACTGTTGTAGGGTCATAGTTTAAGCTGCGTATTATATTTTTTCGAAAGTATCTTTTTATATATTCCCCCATATTATTACCAGCTTCTACAATTGCAGGTATAAATGTGTCAAAAGTGTCGTGAATAACTCTAATCTTTTCAGAAAATAAGTCCAGATCCTTCCAGTACTCTTTACTGTCAACAGGCAGTTTAATGAATTTTTTATAACTCTCTATCTCATCAGGTAACCATTCTATAATACTTATATTATAGCCACGACTTAAAACAGATTGTATCAGAACGTCTGTCTCTGATAAATTTGAAAACAACAAGTTGTTCAAAATTTGTGTACGTTGGTTAATTATTCCCTGAACGATGCTATTTCCATTTTTTTGCGAATGTCGTTTAGCAGCGCTCATTTGATTTGGTATAGAATTAGACGTTTGATTATAATCGATAGTGAAGTCATTGTAGTTGTAGTATATAACCTCTGAAGAGGGAACTCCCTCAACTTCAATTGAGCCATCCTCGATCGCATTTAGTAAATGTGTTTTCCCACTACCATTGATACCGGTAATTATAGAAAAATCATTAATTTCAATATCGTTCAAGGAAGCGATAGACCTACTGGGTCTTAGCAATTTCAATTTCATGTATATCTAGTAATATTGGTTAAAAAATTATTAAGGCTAGGCTAAAGTTAGCGATTAGTTTCATTATCCAATATACGGGAAACCTTAGTTTTATTTGCGAGGAATGGTGTAGATTAGCCGTATGAACAAACTCATCATTGTCGGCAACGGATTTGATATACATAATGGCCTTGCTACGAGGTATTCGGATTTTTTGGAATGGTATCTACTACGAGAATTTCGAAAGGCCGTAGAATCGCCTGGATGGATGTCAGAATTTTTTCACCTTGATGTAAAAGAGTATATTAATAATTCTTTAAAAGAATTCAACGATGATGAATGCTTAGAAGCGATCAGATCAATCCTTAACAATCTAGACCAAACAGGTACAAACACCGTCAAATTGGGTGATAGCGTCGTGATTTATTCTTTCGAATTTACATCTCTTTTTTTCGAGGCAATATCAGAACACTACAGAGATGTTAATTGGGTAGATATAGAAATGATATATTATAAGCTTTTAAATGGTTGCCTTGGTCCAATAAGGGGAGCGTATGATCCAAGTAATAACTGTATCGATGATCTAAATTATGACTTAGATAGAGTAAAAGAGTTGCTACTTGAATATTTAATAGAAATATCGAAATCATATTTGCCAAAAATGGCATTCAATAAGTTTGCAGAAATGGACATTGACCCAAAGTTTATAAATGACAAAGAACACCGCAGACAACTCACTTCTCAGAGATTACTCTCATTGCCCAATCAGAAAATTAAGGTGAAAAATGTATTATTTTTAAATTTCAATTACACTGGACTTACTCATCACTTTAAGGGTAGCAATTATCAAACAATTGACATTCATGGGTCTTTAGAAGACCCAAAAAACCCTGCCATTTTTGGTTACGGAGATGAATTAGACGAAGATTATTTAGTTATGGAGAAAACAAATGATAATAGGTTCTTTAAACATATTAAATCATTCGGATACTTCAATGCCCCCAATTATTCAGATCTATTAAGATTCATCGATTCAGATATCTTTGTGGCTTACATCTGGGGTCATTCTTGTGGATTGTCCGACAGAACGCTTTTAAATGAAATCTTCGAACATGATAATTGTGCTGCCATTCAACCTTCTTTTTGGGATAAAGGAGATGGAGAAGACAATTATACCGAGATAACGCAAAACATTTCTAGACATTTTAGAAGTAAGCAGAAGTTGCGAAATCGTCTTGTTGACAGAACTTCTTGTTATCCCTTAGGCGCTGATCTATAGAGGCTAATTTTAACAGTAATACTAGTCTACCAATACCTAAATATGTTCCAAAAAATTATAACACCCTAATAATTTTCAGATTATAACGGTAGTATTATGCTGTTGATGATCGTTTTATAAATCGAAAACGCTAATCTATAGTACAATTCCCCGTACTTCCCACAAAACCACCTCATCAAATACCCGAAAATAGTATAAAAGTAAACTAAAGTCATCCGCAACTGTTCTCTTATCAAACAGAATTGATAACATATAATACATACTACTATGGCATTTAATACAGGAAACGAAGGCGAAGCAACTAAGAAAATTGAGAAAGTAACCTCATTTATCCCATCTACCGTGTTTTTAGCGGCAGCTGGCGCGTCGATGGCGATCTCAGCAACTTTAAAATGTATCGGAAAGGATAAAAGTGCACTATTTGTCGGTCAGTGGGCAGCACCTTTTCTATTATTAGGAATATACAACAAATTAGTAAAGACAGAGGGGCACGATTAGGAGTGATTGATTTGTTTTATGTAAGAAGCCTTCCCTCGGGAAGGCTTTTTTTAGGTATCAGAAATTCCGGATTTTGCTCTTGCTAATACATCAATAAGATTGTCGAGCCGTATCATCACGGCAACACATTTGCCGTTTTTTAGCTCGATCTCTGAACCATTGATCATTCCTTTATCGTCCTTTCGCTCATGATAGGAGACGATGGAATCTAAATAAATGATGTGTGTTAAGCCTTCGGTATCTTTTACCCGAATCGCACTTTTGGTTTTTGGCATATACTTTAATAAATAGATAAAGCAAAGTAACAGGTTATTGCTATATATAGTTTTTTTCGTGCACGTTATAGCAAAAATATGCTATAGACGATTAAGACTAAATTCTTCAAATATCACATCCCAACCCCATGATTTGAGGGTATAATATCACTATATTTATAACTACCATGAGGAGAAAAAACCGAGGTATCAAAAAAATTTACTTGGCTTTTGCTGTTTTATTGATCAATAGCGCGGCTTGTAGCGGACAGCAGATTAAGGAAATTTCACAGGATGACCTTCATATCAGCATAGATCAAGATTCTCTTTTGAGTATTACCTATCAAGACGGTACATCCATCGAATCCGGTACGTACATCGTGCATACAGAGGCGACGAACGAAGCTGCCCGCGTCGAGTTTAGCATCAATAAGGAACATCAAGCAGATGGTCTGGTGCAATTTTATTCCGCGGGAAATATCCTTTTCAAGCAATTTTCGGTTGAGAATGGTTTGTTGCATTATATAAACCAGTATGATGCCAATAATGGTCGATTGCAGGATAGCATCTACTTTGCGATGGCAGAGATTCCTGTTTTTGACAATCAGGTGCCTACTTGGCAAAACTTGCATGTGCAACATCGCAGAAGATATTTCAATAACACCGACTTAAACACGCACGAGATCATCTACGACCAGCGTGTGGTGCTGAAAACCACTTTTGAGGAATCCCGAAAGAATATAGAACTGTGCCCGGACATTTACCAAAAGATGTACCATGCCAATGGTGAAGTTTCATCTATCAAAAGCTATGACTGGACCACGAAACTGGAAAAGTATGAGCAGTATAATCAGCAGGGAACAAAAGTGATCGAAGTGGTACAATCCGATCTGCATACGGGGCGTGTGCCGTATGCAGGAAGGGGTACGAAAAGGACGCCAAACGAGCATGATTTCTATCAAAAAACCACCTATTATGACAATGGAGAGCCAGAACAGATTGAATATTTTAAAGCTGGAAAGGTAACTACCACGCATTATGACAAGGCGGGGAAAGAAACCAAAAAGACCAGCGACTCCTATGATACGCTACCCAGATTAACCATCCTATAAAAACTTATTACTGATACTAGATTATGAATAAAATAATGCGTTGCATCTACATTTGCTTTTGCCTGTTTACGCTGCTAAGTAAGCCTCTGTTTGCGAAGCATAAGATCGCCAATATCGATGGGGATATTACACAAGTGGGCGATCAGTTTCATTTATTTTATGTGTCGCACGATGGCGTTCCGGGCATCAAGCAGGCGGTATCCAATTCCGTAAGCGACAACTATGTGTACGATCCAAAATGGTACGATCCAGAGCCGCAGGCTTGTGAAGCGCCGACGGTGTGGAAACGGATTGGCGAAGAGAAATGGGTATTGATGTATGATATTTATGGTATCAACCCGCACAATTTTGGATTTAGCGAAACGCAAGATTTCCAAAACTTTACCAATTTGGGGCGCTTTAATGAAGGCGTCATGAAGACGACTAACTTCGCGTCGCCCAAACATGGATCTGTTATCCATCTCACCGCTGCCGAAGCAATGCGACTGGAAAATCATTGGAAGCGGTCTCAGTATGGCGTACAGTTTACTTGATTAGTTCATCTGGAACACCAGACCATTTCTCGGCCAATCGTACGGCTTCTGCCTTGTAGATGGAAATCACACTGCCGTGTCGTGGGTGGAAGTTTTTCTCAAAGAACTCGGCGGTCTGACTAAAATTCACCAAATCTCTGCTGCGCTGAAAGGCGTATTTTCCCGAAGAATATAAATCGTACATCAAGAAATACTCGTCAGAATCATGGATTTTGAAGATGCTGGATCCTTCTACCGAAGTTTTTGTGCCGGCATATACATCCAGATAGCGAGGCTCTTCTTTCCAAGGCCCCATCAAGGAGTTGCTCGTTGCCTTTTTGATGCCGTTTTCAAATTCTTTACCATCCACATCTTTGGTATTGCCTTTATAAAAGAAGTGATACACGCCGTCTTTTAGGATAATGTCGCCATCTATTCCACCAAAGGTGGGGCTAAATAATAGCTTTGGGGTAGCTTCCAATCCCGTGAAATCTTCATTCGCGTACGCATAATAAAAATCTAATTTCTCATTGGCATACTGACGCACCGTAAAATACACCAAGTATTTTCCGACCGCAGGATCATAGATCGTTTGTGGTGCCCAGACCCATTTGACGGATCCAAATTCATTCGGATATAGTTTTGCGAGATCCAGTACAGAAGATTTCCAAGAGATCAGATCATCCGAATGCATGAGTATGATGCCCGGATTGGTTTCCCAGCCATTTTTCATGGTGTTCATATCGGTGCAGGTCAGGTAAAATCCATCTTGTTGGGCGCCTCTTAAAAGGTGCGGATCGCGAATACCTCCGGTATGAGAGATATCGGCCGAATTTATAATGGGTTGATTATCATGTAGCGCATACCAATGCAAGGCATCCCGACTGATTGCAAAGCGCAATTGTTCTTGCTGCGCGGGTGATCCTGTACCTTCAAAATAAGCGAAAAGATAACCATCATAGGCCGCAGATGGTGCTTGCGCGAATCCTTTGCCTACTCCAAGCAGCAGAGTGAATGTCCATAAAACGTGACTATAAAATCTGATCATAGCAAAGCATGAATAGGTAAATGTAGTATAAATGAAGGATAGCTAATTATAGGTTGGGATGCCTAAAACCAGCTATCCTAAAAGTGAATAAGAAGATAGCAAGATACAGCATAAGAGCTAGATGCATAGGGGACAATTTGAGCGAATTAAGGAGGAATAATACCCACATCAACCTTTATCTGGCACATCTACCGACACGATGGTAAGCGAATTATATTTGCCTTTTTCGAGCGGATAATACGTGTTATTGATCTGTTCATACACGGAGATACCGACTAGACCATATACCACGTCGGAAAGAGCTGCGGCTAACTGAATAGCGAGTAATGTCCCATTATATCGGCCAATCAGTGGAATATAATCGGTCGAGACGCTCGTTGCTAAAGGTAAACGTATCTCGGTATTTGGAAGTGGAGCGGCTGAAAATATAAAACGGATATGCGTAGCACCTTGCCCAGCTTGAAATGCCATCTGCGGGTCGAATGGCGGGATCGTAAGCGTAGCCAAACCCGTATGGCGGTCGAATCGCGTAATCAGAGGCTCGATGAAGCGTTGCGATAGGCTGCTGTAGGCGTTGAATTCAAACCCGCGCAGTTGCGGCGTATTCTCATCCTGAAATCTGCGCTCACCACGCAGACTAATCGAGTCGCGTTTCTGAATACGGTGAATAAGAGATAAAAATCTATTTCGCATGTTGCCATCTGCTGTTCCTCTGGTTAGGGTGATGATTTGCTGGCGAATTTGCTTTGCTTTTCGCGATGCACGTCCAAATTCATAACCATTCTCGCGGGTTCGTACAAATTTCGGATCCTTGAGGATTCGTTCCCTAGTCACCCCCGGTTTTGCTCGGAATGAAAAGATGATTTTAGATTTTTTCATACGGGGAGCATAACCAGTCACTTCATGCCATTTCGAGATACTATTTCGTTTTGTCATAACATCTTGTTTTAAAGTATACTGCAAGGTAGAAGCTGCCTTAAAATAGGATGGCAGGATTTGACACATTTGGCAACAATTGGCACAGATTGGTAGCAGTTGGCACGAAATGGTATCATGTATCTTCCAAAAAGGCATGGCTTGAATAAGGCGTTTGATAGGGTATTTATTGGGTTTAGATAGGCGTCTACTTAACCTTTCGTCGGGTGTAAGTGTACTGCAAATGTACTATATATGTAGTACCGCATGTGTAGCACATGCCAATATAGATCCAAGGGCAGGAAGATCTATCATGGAGGATGCGTTTGGTAAATATAGGTGAAGGAAAGTCATAGAAGTCCATTAGTTTTAAACTAGAGCTAGTCGAAAAGGTATATACGCTGGGAATTTTATTCACTCCATTTTCATCCTCAGAAAGCATAGTGTGTCAGTACCTTACAATAAAATAGGATAACATGCGAAAATAATGGTCTGATATTTGAAATGTTGGTTGATATGTTGAGAAAATTACTAATTCTACTCACGATCAGCAGTGTTATGATCGTCAGTTTTTCATCTTGTACTACACATGGGCCTCGCCACGGAAGGGCGCAATATGGTCATAGCAAACGGATGCATAAAGGTAAGCCGGGCAAACATCATGGACCGAAAAAACATAAAAAAGGAAAGCCAAGGCGATCGGGCGTTTCGGAAAACCTCATGCCTCGAAGGCGATAACTGCTGCGCACTATTAAACGACCATACTGGTAAGTCGTAATAGGCAGTCTGATTGGGATCGGCTCAACAGACGATCGAAAATCCATGTTCAAAAACCGCTAAGGAAGTATCCAATACTTTCTTAGCGGTTTTTTTATTCGACCATTTACCTAAAATCAGTTTTTTATTTGAATTAGGGAATGATGTGCCTTGTTCTAAAAGGTAGATTTCAAAAAGTCGAAAAAAGGCCAATTTTAGAAAAAAAATGTGTGTGGCGCTTCATCTACAACCTTAAGGAATGATGTAGGTGCACATCGATGTTGTCCTTAGTATTGTACAATAATTTGTGGCAACACAAATTTCACCATTCTAATTTATTAACTATGAAAACAAAATCACGTAACAATGCGCATTTTGAGCGTAAGAGATATGAGATTCCAGAGATTGTAATTCACGTCTTGTATCATGAAAGTTCGATCGCTGCTGGGTCGGCCAAAGTAACTGTCGGTAACACAGGGAACAGTTTCTCGCCATTTGTTGATGATTGGGACGAAGGTGGTACCCGTACATCTGATTTTGAGATGTAAGCACAGAGTAAAGTCATTTGAAAAGAAATGATTTGCGTATAAACGTGATAGATAAGAAACAAGAATCGATTTTACAATTTATTATCCATATGAAATTACCGCACTTTAAGATACGGAAGCCCCATGTTGGCCATTCTATCATTAAAAAAAATATTCTAAATATTGTGTTTTTTGTTGCGATTTTCCAGTCTTGCACTAAGGATGAGAATGCAAAGTCTGCTAGTAGTGGTGATGCCAAGTTGACAATCGAGGTTAACGGAGTGGAAGAGGAGCCGACATTTACGATCAACGCATCAGAAGTAGAAGATAAAATAGCGAGAGCATCTGTACGCCGTTCATCGATAGGCATAAATGACAGCGAACCACCATTGTACGATATTGAAAGCCTACCAGAATTTGACGTATTGAGTGATATACAGAGTTTCTCCCCTTCTTCATCATCGCCAATAAATATCATCGACTCTAATGTGGTGAATAAAGCTGCCAAAGCCACTTCTAAGGCCGTAAAAGAATCTTCCAAAGCGGTAACAAGGATGGCGGCACAAACACGCTATCGTATTATATTCTATGAGCAAGGAAGCACTGCAGTGGCTTCTAATAACGAAGCAATAGCTGGTACAGCAATGGAGGCTAGTTTAGATGTAGGTAAAACCTATAATTGGTATGCTGTATCTATTAATGCTACTACCGTTCCGAATATTAACGGTAGCGGTCTAATCGCAAGTAGTAGCCTTGCTAATCGCGATGTATTGTATGCTAGTGGCGTGATCACGCCAGTGTTTGGAGCCAATACATTGCAGGTTACCTTTAGTAGAAGGACGGCTAGGTTAGAAGTAGACTTAAATGTTCGTGGTATGTTTGGGGACATTCGGAACACCACGAGCTTAGAAATCGGGTATCGGGTAGGTAGCACATTTGCTAGTGTTTTTCAAATGGGCGATTTAAACATTCGAACAGGAGATTATACAAATATTACCGATTCTCCAGCCGTTACCGGAGCTAATATGACGGCTACAGCGACTTCCACAGGAGATGCAGTCAAAAAAGCGATATTTTATACAGTCCGTAACAATAATATCGCTAATGGTTCACTAACTGTTAGACTAAATCGATTGGATCTTACTATGGATGATGCATCAGTCAGGAGCTTCAGCACAGCGACTTTAGTGCCTATCACAGGTACACTGACACCGAGCTATGGATCGAGATTTGTGATCAATGCACGCCTAATTGAGTCTGCTATAGTGGTCAATGGTGCTTACTTTGCGCGTACTAACATGGTATACTCTCCCTCACAGCCAGATGCGGGTGATCGATATCGCTTCAGACCGCATAATAATTATAGTAAACCGGACTACAACAACGAATACTGGAGGTGGCGCGCAGCAACTCCGACTGGAACCGCAAGTACAACAGACCCATGTGGAAGTGTGTATCCCGCTGGTGTTTGGGCTGGGCCTGCGGTTTGGCATTTTGACCAATTAGGAAGTACTGCACCGGTAATCTCCTCCACTATAGATGGTACGGAGCGTATAGCGAGGACGTGGACTGCGACCGGTAATGCATCAGGAAATTCATCGGGGTATCCAAGTAATAATCTGCAGCTATTGTACCTCGGTTTCTACACTCCGGGTAGTGTTTTAGAGAATGCTGCAGAGAATTTGGGGAGTGGTGTTGGTACAGCTTCAGCCGATTATTGGACAAACCTACCTTCAGGCTCCAATGCTGGGGTAGCCCGATACCTTGTGACTCAGAATGCTAATAATGTTACTTCATATGGTAATCTCACTCATCACAACTTTGCTCAAAACGCTAGACGACCATATCGTTGCGTGAGATACTAACAGAACGAATACAATGGCTAAGGATGATTGTTTAGGTAGGAGGTTGCAAACAATTATCCATTAAGTGCATTCCAATATTAAAACCGGCGAAGGATGGGAATCTGATCAAGATTCTCATCCTTCTTTTTTTACCTGATCTAGTAAAGTTTAAGGTGGTCCATTTATACCTTACAAGGGGTGAAAATTCCGACATATTACACCATCTTATTTGACCAATTCCACCCCCGCAGAAGCAATTTAGAAGTTGAATATTTGTGGTACTAATTGCTAACAGACCTAAATTTCTACTAAAAATGAAAGACTTTAAGATTCTTCTGTGTTGTCTTTTTTTATGTTGCGCAAATTCTTTATTTGCTCAGCAGCGCACCATACGGGGCACCGTGGTGAAAGAAGATAATACCCCATTACAAGGCGTCAGCATCAGCGCCGAAAAAACAACTGATGGCGCAACTACCGATAAAGATGGCCAATTTGAGCTCCGTACCGAGGGCACAACATTAATTGTCTCTTTTATCGGTTACAAAACACAAAAAATCACGATTGGAACTCGCTCTTCTATAAACATTACGATGGAAGACGACGATCAAACCATTGATGATGTGGTAGTGGTTGGTTACGGAACGCAGTCTCGTCGCAACTTGACGGGTGCCGTGAGTGATATCAATGCCAAGGAGATTGTGCGAACATCCTCCACAACGACCGCTGGCGCTTTGGCTGGTAAGATTCAAGGTATCTCGGTGCGCGCACAAGATGGCCGACCTGGTCGTGGTGCGGCCTTGGAAATCCGCAATATGGGTAGTCCACTTTTCGTCATTGACGGAATACCATATGGCGGACAAACTGGAAACGATTGGGTGGGATCTTCCAATGTATCCGGACAGGATGCCTTTAATGCGTTGAATATGGAAGATATTGAAAATATCACCATCTTAAAAGATGCATCGGCAGCGATTTACGGATTGCGCGCGGCCAACGGGGTAGTGCTCGTGACTACCAAGAAGGGAAGCAAAGGCGAATCGGTACGCGTTAATATCAATGGCTACATGGCATGGCAGAATTTAACCCGCTTCCCGACCTTAGCCAATGCGGCACAATATACGCGCGCGCTAGTAGAAACCGCGCAAAACGAGGGCGGAAACCCTTCTGCTGTGATGACGCCAGAGGAACTGGCGAAATGGCAAGCCGGCACCGAAGCTGGCTACCAAGGTTATGACTATTATGATATGATCGTGCGCAAAAATATTCCGCAAAACTATATCAATGCTAATATCAATGGAAGTAGTGCCAACTCCAACTATTTCCTTTCTGTAGGTAACCTGAATCAGGATGCGATGATGGAAGATTTCTCTTACAAGCGCACGAATTTACAGGCTAACCTAGAGACCACTATTCTGAAAGGATTGACCGTGGGGACACAAATCTCCGGTCGTCAAGAGTACAGTCAGGATGTGGGTTTGCCAGGTGGAGATGGTTACTTTTCTTCTTTTCTCGCTTTATTTAGAAACAGACCAACGGTAGGTCCTTATGCGAACGACAACCCAATGTATCCTAATCATGTGAATGACTTCGCGTACAATCCTGCCATCTTCAGTCGAGACATCGCCGGATACAAGGATAATCGCTATAGAAATGCTAATGTGAACTTATTCGCACAGTATAAAACCGATTTTGGACTGTCGGCCAAAGGAACCGTGTCGTATAATTATACCAATAACAAGTTTGATGGTTTCCAGTATTCGTATGATGTGTTTACTTACGATAGAGCCAATGATGCCTACAACCGTACTCATGGTACCGACTCGCGCTGGCGCTATCAGACCGAGCGTGAAGTGGTGGCACGCTATGCACAGTTTCAATTAGATTATGCTAAAGATTTTGGCGATCATCACCTATCGACGACCTTAGGGTACGAGCGTTCGGATTGGGATCGTAATTTCCAACAGGTCGGTACTAACCCAACCAACAACTATATACCACTGTTGCAAATGGACCAGATCAATAGCTTTGGCGATGGCTGGGATTACGAAGCACGTGCTGGTTATATCGGAAGGGTTAATTACAATTACAAAGGGAAGTATTTATTAGAAGTGCTGGGTAGATATGACGGCTCTTACCTGTATTACCAAGACAATCGTTGGGGCGTATTTCCGGGTATGTCTGCCGGATGGCGCTTATCGGATGAAGCCTTTTTTGAAAGTCTGAAAGGAACCATTAATGATTTAAAATTCCGATTCTCTGTTGGCCAAACCGGTTTGGAGCAAGGTGTATCGATGCACGGCTATTTAGCCGGATACAACTGGAACCAAGGAAATGCGATTTTGGACGGGGCATACGTACCTGGTTTACAACCTCGTGGTTTACCCATTCGCAACCTGTCTTGGGTGAAGAATACCAATTACAATATCGGTATGGATTTGGCGATGTTCGACAACAAGCTAACCTTTACGGCCGATGCATTTAAGATTATCCGTTCTGGAACGCCAGCGCAACGTTACGATGTATTGCTTCCATCTGAGATTGGTTATGGATTGCCACCAGAAAACTTAGGCAAAAACGGATATTATGGTATCGAAGGTATGCTAACCTACAGCAGTAACTTTGGAGATGTAGGGTACGTGGTAAGTGGAAATGTTACTTACTCGCGTTACCGCAGTATCGAAACCTATAAGCCTCGCTTTGGAAGCGCATGGAACGAGTATCGCAGTTCTATTGAAGATCGTTGGGGTGGTGTTTGGTGGGGTTATCAGGTCGAAGGCCGATTTGAATCGGAAGACCAAATTCGTAATCACCCAATCAATAACGATGGGCAGAATAACCGCACACAATTACCGGGAGACTTTATCTACAAGGATGTGAATGGCGATGGCGTGATTAATAGTTTGGACGAGCGTCCAATCGGATATCCGACAGGCTGGGCTCCGATGTTGAGTTTTGGCGGACGTATCGGGTTGAACTATAAAGGATTTGACTTGAATCTGGATTTCGCTGGCGGCGCTTTGCAATCTTGGAATCAGGATTACGAACTGCGTAATGCGCTGCATGGGGGCGGTAATTCGCCTGCTTATCTATTGGAAGATCGCTGGCACGGTGCTGATCCTTATGATCTGAATAGCGAGTGGATTCCGGGTTATTATCCTGCCATTCGTAATGGTAATTCAGGGCCAAATCATCGCAACAGTGATTTTTGGTTGACCAACGTACGATACCTACGTGTTCGGAACATGGAATTGGGCTATACGTTCGGGCAGGATCTAGCATCCAAAATTGGTTCGAGCAAAATCAGAGTGTATGTCAATGGCTCTAACCTGTTTTCTTTTGACAACGTAAAACGTTTTCAGATAGATCCGGAGATTTCGGCTCCTGCGGCCGTGGTATATCCACAGCAAAAAGTAATAATGGCAGGTTTCAACATCACATTTTAATTAAAGACATGAAGACTAAATTGATTATATTTCTTGTAGCGGCAGCGCTATCGGCGAGTTCGTGTAAACATGATGAATGGTTTGATCGACCGTCAAAAAACCTCATTACTGATGAACAGCTTTGGAATGATCCCGTACTAATCACGTCGCTATTGGCGAATTATTACAATCGTCTGCCAACTATGCAAGGCGTATTTAATACCGGCGGTATGTCCGAAATAGACGACGCCATGTGGTCTGGCCACCGCGATCAAAACTGGCGCAATGATTTTCAATACGGTGACGATTACGGTCGGTACTGGGATTACGGATTGATCCGTGATATCAGTGTAGCACTAGAAGGCATAGAACAATTTGGTGGTAGTTTGACTGCCGCGCAGAAACAACTTTTTAATGCAGAGTTACGCTTTATTCGCGCATCAGTGTACTTCGAAATGGTGAAGCGCATGGGTGGAGTACCCTTGGTGACTACGCAATTGATCTACGATTTTAGTGGAAATCCGGAGCCTCTGCAAATGCCTAGAGCCAAGGAGCATGAGGTCTATGATTTCATTTTCAGCGAGACGGAAGCCATTAAGGATCATTTGGCAACGAATGCAAACAGCAGAACACGTGCAAATACCGTTACGGCGCTAGCTTTGCAAAGTCGTTCCATGCTATACGCAGCGTCTATCGCCAAATACAATAACTTGATGGGCGCGCCTATTAGCACGCCGGGCGGCGAAGTGGGTATTCCTGCGAGTATGGCCAGCGACTATTACCAAAAGTCTTTGACGGCATCTCGCGCAATTATGGCCAATTCAAATTATAGCTTGTTCAATGCCAATGCCAATAAAGGGGAGAATTTCTACACGATGTTGAATGCCAAAAATAATGCAGAGGTAATCTTTGCGAAGGACTTTCAAACAGGCGTAAAGGTACATGGTTTCACGTATGAGAATATCATAAAAGGATCTACCGAAGACAATGAATCCTCGTCTGCCTTGAGCCCTTCGTTGAGCTTTGTAGAAAGTTTTGATTATCTGGATGGCTCTGCCGGTACGATTCGCGATCGCGACCAGAATGGAAATTACATCGTGTACGCCAATCCTGCAGATATCTTTGCCAACAAAGATGGACGACTTTACGGTACAGTGATCTATGCGGGAACCACGTTTAAAGGACGGAATACCAGCATTCAAGCTGGTGTAGCCGTGTGGCAAGATGGTGGCTATGATCTACGTACGACATCACGATTAGGTGATAATTATGCGGCGGATGGCGGATTGTGGACGGGGTTTGATGGCCCTGCGGACAATCAACAGGATGTGAGTAATACCGGATTCTATTTGCGTAAGATGGTGAGTGATGCTTCAGGAGCGAGTGCGCGCGGTATCTCTGCCAGCAACTGGTGGCCTTGGTATCGCATGGGCGAAATCTATCTGAATGCCGCCGAAGCTGCTTTTGAATTGGGCGAAACAGGTGCTGCCACGACTTACATCAATACTTTACGTGAACGTGCGGGTTTCCCAGCTAATAGCATTTCCAATTTGACAATGGATATGATTCGCAAAGAACGTCGTGTCGAACTAGCATTTGAAGATCATCGCTATTTTGATTTGAAACGTTGGCGTATCGCTCACTTAGTATGGAATGGAGAAGAAACGGATCGCAATGCCGTGGTATATGGACTTTATCCGTATCGCGTGGTACGCCCAGGGCACCCTACGAATGGACAATACATTTACCAACGCATTCGTCCGACACGTTTCCGTCGCGCGCGTCTTTTCCGGATGGCCAACTATTATGCATCTATTGATCAAGGGGTGATTAACAACAATCCGAAGATTGTTCGAAATCCATTTAACTAATCAGTATTACGATCAGAAAAGATTTTATTATGAAATATTCAAGCATATATCTATCTATCTTAGCCCTCGCGACTCTTTTTTCGGTGGGCTGCGAATACGATAATTTTGAAGCACCAAAGTCTACTTTGTCGGGCACTATCATCTACGAAGGTAATCCCGTTAGTGTAAGAACGGATGGAACTAGACTGCAACTTTGGGAAGATGGCCATGAGCTACGCACTCCGATGGATGTGTTTATTGATCATGAAGGTCATTTTTCCGCGTCCTTATTTGATGGTACATACAAGTTGGTAACTAATGGCGATGCGCCATGGCTGCCACGGAATTTGGATACGGTTGAAGTCACGGTACGCGGGAATACGGTTGTCGATATTCCGGTAACTCCGTATTTTGTATTGGATAACGAATCCTTCACGGCGACCGGCACAACGCTGAATGCCCAGTTTTCCATCAGACGCGTGGTCCCAAATGCGAATGTGAGTCGAGTAGCACTTTATGTAGGTCACTCTATTCTGACGGATCAAGGGCGCTTTGAGCATCGCGTGGAGATGGATGCGGCTACTATTCAGGTAGGACAACCTTTGAGTATGAGCACGACCTTGCCCGCATCGCTGGCCAATCTAGATTATGTGTTTGTCCGCGTAGGCGTACTTTCCAATTTGTCAGGAGAATACTACTATTCGAATGTACAGCGAGTGAATTTACCTTAACTAATATATTTATGCCCATGAAACCTGTTTTTTGCAGTTTACTACTATCTCTAATTATTGCCTTTCCGGCGTTGGCTCAGGAGTGGGTCGTTCGTAGTCCGGATACGCGCTTAGCCGTTCATCTTCATTTGGATGCAGGAAAGCTGAGCTATTCCGTGTTCCTAGATCAGGAAATGATGTTGGATAAGTCGCCTCTAGGATTGACCGCTAAAACGCATGCGCTCGCAGAAAAGCTGAATTTCGTGCTAAAACACGAACGCGCTATTGATGAGCAATACAGCGAATCGCGATTCAAGAAAAGCCATATACGCTATCAGGCCAATGAATTAGTGTGTAGATGGGAGAACAGCGAAAAACAGGCTTTCGAAACGACCTTCCAAGTGAGCAATAATGATGTAGCTTTTCGCTATTTCATTCCGCAACAAGGCGAGCAAGCGAATATCGTGATGCAGCAGGAGCACAGTGGTTTTCAGTTTCCAGCGCGCACCACCACGTTCTTGACACCGCAGTCGCGACCAATGGTGGGTTGGAAAAAGACCAAACCGAGTTACGAAGAGGATTACACGGTAGATGCACCATTAGGTGCTGCATCCCAATATGGCGTTGGTTTTACCTTTCCGGCCTTGTTTAAAGTAGAAAATAAAGGATGGGTGTTGGTTTCGGAAACGGGTGTAGATGGCAACTATTGCGGCAGCAAACTCGGTGAGCCGACTGCTACCGGACTGTATGCTATTGCATTTCCTGAACCGGGTGAGAATAACGGTTTGGGCGCTGTGCAACCTGCATTTGCTTTGCCAGGATTTACGCCTTGGCGCACGCTAACGGTTGGGAAGACCTTGCAGCCCATCCTCGAGACCACTATCACGCAAGATGTGGTTGGTGCCAAATACAAAGCATCGAAAGATTATGTGTTTGGCCGTTCGACTTGGAGCTGGCTAGAGTGGCAAGATGAAAGTATCAACCTAGAAGACCAGAAGAAATTTGTAGACCTGTCGGCTGCGATGGGCTACGAGTTTTCGCTGGTAGACAATTGGTGGGACACCAATATTGGACGCGAGAAGATCGAAGAGTTGGCAGCCTACGCGCGTAAAAAAGAGGTGGATCTATTGCTTTGGTACAATTCCAACGGTTACTGGAACGACGCGCCGCAAGGACCTAAAAACAAGATGAACGAGGCGATTGCCCGTAAAAAGGAGATGGCATGGATGAAAGAAACGGGCATTAAAGGAATCAAAGTAGATTTCTTTGGTGGCGATAAGCAGGAAACCATGCAATTATACGAAGCGATCCTTTCTGATGCGAACGAATATGGTCTACTGGTCATCTTTCATGGTTGTACCCTGCCAAGAGGCTGGGAGCGTATGTACCCTAACTTTGTATCGAGCGAAGCCGTGTTGGCTTCCGAGAACCTTATTTTTACACAGCGCGCAAATGATATGGAAGCTTTCAATGCCACGCTGCATCCTTTCATTCGGAATAGCGTTGCGGCAATGGATTTTGGACCGGTTTTGTTGAACAAAAGACACAATCGCACAAATTCTGCTGGACAAACGCGGATTACTAGCGAAACTTTTCAAATCGCTACAGCCGTTGTTTTTCAAAGTGCCGTACAAAACTTTGGCATCACGCCCAATAACTTGACCGATGCGAGTAAAGGAGCAATCGATTTTATGAAATCAGTTCCTACAACCTGGGATGAAACGCTATTCTTAGATGGCTATCCGGGTAGATATGTGGTGCTAGCACGACGCAAGGGCGAGCAATGGTATATTGCTGGAATTAATGCAGAATCTACGACTAAAACGGTACAGGTCACTTTGCCTAAGTTGGCCAACGGCAAATTAGTCGAATACAAAGATGATGCTTCCGCACGTACCGTATTTTCTAAAGCAGAAAATCGCAAAAATCAAACCTATACGATGACGATCCCAACTCATGGTGGATCGGTATTGGTTGGAAATTAATTAGAAGTTTCTAGCCTTCGGCCAATGAGCCGAAGGCTTGCTAAAAAAAGGCTCAGCCCTTATACTTTTTCGAAGAAAAGTATAAGGGCTGAACTATGTAATCAAGGAATTTAGTGCCAGTGTTTCGTGCCGTTTTACGGTCGCACTAGCGCATGTAAGGCCTTGTATCCGGCTTACAAATAGGATGGTAGCATGGAGTGTGGGATATCAACCTGCTGTTTCTGTTGCATGATCAGGTATTTCTTCTTGTATTCGGATGGTTTCATACCAAACAGTTTTAAGAATTTAGCTCGGAAATACTTAATATCATTGAAACCAGCAGCAAAGGCTGCTTCGCTTACATTGTACTCAGTCTCTACCAATAATTGCGCTACCTTTTTTAGACGGACTAAGCGTATAAATTCATTTGCCGATTTGCCTGAAAGGGACTTTATCCGTCTGTAAAAATTGGAATGGCTCATAGAACTGGCCTCAGCGAGCATTTGCACATTGAATTTTGGATCATCCAAATGCTTTTCTACGATATGTGTGACTTTTTCGAGAAACTCATTTTTTTGTCCGTCACTTCTAGTTTCCACTTTCTGCAAGGGAATGTCTTCGGCCGGATGATCACTTTGTTGATTCTGTTGCTGTAGCAGACTCTGCACATGGGCAAGGAGTAAATCTTTATCAAATGGCTGCGCGAATAAACTATCTGCATCAACACGAAGTCCATTTAGCGCCATGTCTGGTGATGAACTAGCAATCAATAGAATCACGGGTGCGTGATTCCACATCATGTTTGAAGTAATTTTAGTAGATAATTCCAGTTCTGATGCTTCTCGCTTTGTTGCAGCACGGGTAGTAGCAATTGGTTGGATATCGGAAAGAAATCTTTCTGCATCTGGCTTACCCGACAGGGCAAATACCTGAAAGTCCTTCTCCAAAATTCTCGCTACATAGTTACGGATGTCCACGTTATCGTCTACCATAAACACTTTCTTTAACAGGTTTTCTTTATCAGCAGTATCACAATTTGTGGCAGATCATTGATGATGCAAACCACATAGGTTTATTATTAATTGTCTTATTGACAATAAATGTATGTCAAATTTGTTGGTTTCGCAAGAAATTAATTTCTAATTTTTAGCATTATTTTAGATTAAAAGTTTTTAAACAACTGATTATTAGCGAATAAAACGCTTTAGCATAAGCGGTGTGTCATGGTGGCTATTGAGATAATTATTATAAAAAAGAGCCTAAAATAGGTGGGAATTGCTTTGATACAGGCTAATATTGTAACAATGAATTGTTCGCATCCTACTAGGTTTTGAACTTTTTATGGTCAATATTTATCAGATCATTTCGGTTTGCGAAGTCGTGAAAACAGCGCTTGTTGGTCTATAAAAATGCAAGAATTTAGTAGAAAGTCTCTCATTACGGCAATTCCTACACATGAAAATGGTGGCGCTCTAGAGGTTTACAAATTTCACCTTGTCGCTACATCCATCTACGGCTGAGAATGTGTAGATTTGTTTAGCTTCCTTATTTCACAGAAGTGTTTCTATGCAAAAAAAAACCACTCAGGAGCATCAGCGTTTGGCTGCGCTTCGTGCTTACCATATTCTGGACACTGCCATTGAAGATGACTATGAAGAACTAACTGAGTTGGCGGCTGCGATCTGCGGAACGCCCATTGCACTGATTAGTTTGGTCGATGAAGAACGGCAATGGTTTAAGTCACATCGCGGATTGGATGTAACTGAAACTGAACGATCTCAATCATTTTGCGCACATGCCATATTAAATCCAACAGAATTAATGCAGGTGGAGAATGCGCGATTAGACCCCAGATTTCAAGATAATCCGCTCGTAACAGGCGATCCGCATATTTCATTTTATGCAGGCATGCCATTAGTCGACGACGAAGGCTTTGCACTGGGTTCTTTATGTGTAATCGATCGAAAACCTCGAAAATTAGATGAAACGCAAAAGAAAGCACTTAAGACCCTTTCTCAGCAAGTGATCAATAAATTGATACTGCGGAAAAAGTTTCGTGAGTTAGAAGCCGCTCACCGCGAGAATATAGAAGTGAGTCTAAAAAGCAAGGAGAGTGAGCATAATCTTCGAATGATCATCGAGCAGTCCCCTGCAGCTATTGTGGTTTTTCGTGGCGAGGAAATGATTGTTGATGCGATTAATGCTACCATGTTAGAGTTGCTAAATAAAGAAGCAGATATACAGGGACGCCCCATTCTAGAAGCGCTCCCTGAGTTAAAAGGGCAACCTGCTTACGATTTATTAAAAGACATTTACCTTACCGGCCAACCTGTGTCACGTTATGATACACCGGTAAGTCTGCATCGCAATGGCAAGCTGGAAATCGGTTATTTTAACTTTACATATGCTCCTTTGATGGAAAACGGTGAAGTGAAAGGTATTATCGATATGGCCGTGGAGGTGACCGATCAGGTATTAGCGCGTTTGGCAGTGGAAGAAAGTGCACACCAAATGCGGGAAATGGTTATGAATGCCGCTATGGGTATGTGTATCATTCGAGGACAAGATTTGGTGATCGAAATTGCAAATGATCCTATGTTGAAGATCTGGACGCGTACAGCCGAACAGGTGATTGGACGTCGATTAACCGATGTATTTCCCGAAGTGGTTGATCAGCCTTTTCCGGATCTGTTGCGTAATGTGCTAGATACGGGTGAAGAATTGGCTATACCCGAGTTAACTGCAGATATTGCCGAGATAGACGGTAAGATCAATCGTAAATTCATTGATTTTGCATACAAACCCTTGCGTAATTCAGAAGGTGAACCGGAGGCTATTATTGCTACCGTAACTGATATTACCGAAACGGTTAAATCACGCAAACTGCTGGAGCAAAGTCGCACTAAGCTCCAGGAAGCCAATGTAGAATTGGGTACAGTCAATGAGGAATATATCGCATTGAATGAAGAGTTGTTAGCTACGAACGAACATCTACGTCGTGCAGAGGAAAACCTAACACGGCTTAATAAAAAACTACAGGAGAAAGAGGAAAGTCTTCGATTGAGTGTAGAAGCTGCACGAATGGGTACGTACAACCTGAACATAGAGACGGGAATTATCGAAGTGAATAACTATTGTCGAGAATTGTTTGGTTTTTCCGATAATGTAGTTGTTAATGTAGATGATGGATTTGGAACACTGTTAGAAGACAAGCAAAGAATATGGGATGCCATGCAATACGCTATTGCTAACCATACCTTATTTGAGGAAGAATATCGGATCTTGCGCAAGGCAGATAATGCGGTACGTTGGTTGCGCGCAGTAGGCAAGGTGTCTGATCCAGCTACTTCTGGTTCAGATAAACATTTCTATGGTACTATATTAGATATTACCGAGCGCAAAGCGAGTGATCAACTCAAGGAAGATTTTATAGGAATTGTGAGTCATGAGATGCGTTCACCACTAACTGCTTTGAAGGGTTATATACAGATTTTGGAATGGAAGGCAAGAAAAGCGAACGATATTTTTACCAAAGATATTACAAAGAAAGCAGTCAGGCAGATAAATCGTATGACGACGTTGATTAATGGCTTTTTAGATGTAGCAAGAGTAAGCGAAGGTAAAATATATCTAAATAAGACCTACTTCGATCTGACCGACTTAATTAAAATAGCAGAAGAAGAGGCATTAGCT
The DNA here is from genome assembly GCF_011316935.1 of Sphingobacterium chungjuense. Classification (GTDB taxonomy): domain Bacteria; phylum Bacteroidota; class Bacteroidia; order Sphingobacteriales; family Sphingobacteriaceae; genus Sphingobacterium; species Sphingobacterium chungjuense. The sequence continues at coordinate 86,218 of NZ_WLYS01000009.1, read as the reverse complement.
ACAATCTCTAGTCATAAAATTATCTTTCATCCTGTTGAACGCACCATCGTGATGGCAGACCAAGATAAATTGGAACAAGTACTGCTTAACCTCATCAATAATGCCGCCAAGTACTCACCTAACAATAGCAGAATATATGTTTCGTGTACCAAACGTGATGCTTGGGTCAGAGTGAGCGTGAAGGATGATGGTATGGGTATTACTATGAAAGATCAAGTACATATATTTGAGCGTTTTTATCGCGTCATAGGTGCAAAGACGGAAAATATTTCCGGTTTTGGTATAGGATTGTATTTGTGCAAAGAGATTATCGATAGACATGCCGGACGCATAGGTGTAGAAAGCGTACCTGGAAAGGGCAGTACGTTTTGGTTTGAACTACCTGTAGCATCTCTTTCTGAAACTATTCATTAGTTTTCGTAAGTTCAATACAAGCCTTGTCAATTGTGTGTGATAAAAGCTTAGCACAGTTTATACAGAAATAATTGGCGAGTAGTGCGTCGAAGATGGCATCATTTGTGCCGTAAACGCAAAAACATCACCATGAAAACAACTGAATTATACGCGAAGAAAGGGAAAACAGTTAATCTATTACTTAGTTCTGGTGCTATATGCGTCTTGCTTTTGGGCATCGCAATCTACAGTTCAGGATGGATCGATCAGGAGCTTAAGATAAAACCGCTAGTCATTTCTTGTGCACTATTGCTGATTATGGGCGCATTATTGATTGGAAAATTACGAGATCTGAACGACAAGTCACCTCTAATAAGCCTAACACAGAAAAGTTTCGTGGGACGTACCGCTCCACTTACCAAAGCCTTTGGGGCAGGCGAGTGGGTCGACGTAAAAGATATTAATGTAGAAACATCAGGAGGTGATCGCTTGGTCGTGGTTACACTTGAGAATCACGAAAAATATACTAAACGACTATCCAAAATGCTCAAAAACATGGCAGTAGATAAAGAGCAGAACGAAATCAATATTATGTATTCGGCTTCCGAACTGGAGGAATCTCCAGAACAATTATTTGAACTATTTCAATCGTACTGGAAAGGGGCTGCCATGAACTCTGCACAACAAAACGAGTCATTATCAGTATAATCAAAGTATGGGCATAATATTACGCTAGTCTGAAAATACCCAACACGAAATGCCTTAATTTTACGCTATCAATAGATACACAAACACACCGTATACATATGCAAAATATAGAAAACAAAGTAGCTTACATTACCGGAGGTACCAAAGGTATTGGCTTTGGTATTGCCAAAGTGTTAGTCGAAAATGGCATTAAGGTAGCTATTTCCGGCCGGAAGTTAGAAGACGTCGAGAAAGCAAAAGCTACCTTAGGTAGTGACAACGTATTGGCTTTGCAATCTGACGTGACCAACTTTGACGACGAAGTAAAAGCAGTTGAAGCGATCGTGGCCAAGTTTGGAAAGCTGGACGTGGTGATTGCCAATGCGGGTGTCGGAAAGTTTGCGCCCATTGATGAGTTATCTTTGGAGGATTGGAACACCATGATCGATACCAATTTGACAGGAGTATTTCATACCTTGAAAGCAACTGTCGATCAATTGAAGCAACACAAAGGTTATTATATTTCTATCGCTTCTTTGGCTGGAACTAACTTTTTTGTCAACGGCGCTGGGTACAATGCTTCCAAGTTTGGTGTCGTAGGTTTTACGCAAGCCGCTATGCTGGATTTACGTAGCCACGATATCAAGTGTACGACGATTATGCCTGGTTCGGTAACATCACATTTCGCCGATCACACACCTAGTGACGAGGATGCGTGGAAAATCCAACCGTCTGATCTAGGAGAAATGGTGGTAGATTTATTGCAGATGAATCCTAATGTGTTGCCAAGCAAGATCGAGGTACGACCTACAAAAACAAAATAATTGCCATACAAAAATTGTCAATAGAACCGCAGGACGGTTTTACTATTTTCACGTAAAAGGGTGAATATCAAACGATATTCGCCCTTTTTATTGTCGCTCACTAGATAGGATATAAGTTAGAAAAATTCCATTAAGTAATTTAGAATAATTATAGATAATATATATCTTTGCTGCCATATCTATGAAAGATACGTGGTTAAACATCATTAAGGGCGATCGTGCGAGCTTCTTGAAGCTGTACGATACTATTTATACGCCATTGTTTCACTACGGGATGACGATCCGCCGGGATCGTGAATTGGTCAAAGAAAGCTTACATATCTTGTTTTGCGAATTGTGGGAACGACGCGAGCGCTTGCCGCAAACGAAAGTAGATCCCAAATTCTATTTGTTTACTTGGCTCAAGCGTATCATCATCCGTCAGGTAGAAATACCACACAGCCAAATCGAGGATTTATTGCACGAACCAGCCGAAGATTCGATCGAAGAGCAACGCATTGCTATCGAGCAGGTGATGGATATGCACGAGCGCTTACAACGCGCACTTGATAAGTTAACCAAAAAACAACGTCGGTATATTCAATGGCGTTTCTTCGAAGAGCGTTCATACGAAGAGATTGCCGAGCTCGATAATGCTTCTGTCAGAACGGTTTACAATGTAATTTATGAAGCTTTAAAACGCATGCGCGGCGATATAGCTATTCTTCAGGCTATTATTTTGATTTTTTCTAAATAAAAATAGGTAAAAGTCGTAGACTTTGCCCACTACTCCATATAGTAACTCAAATACATGCTAGATCGTACAGTAGAAAAGCTGATTTCAGATCACTCTTTTGTGAATTATTGTCTGTCGAAAAACGAGGAAGATAGCGCTTATTGGAACCAATGGCTCGCGCAACATCCCGAACAAATTGATGTAGCCGAGGAGGCACGCCGAATGGTATTGCTATTGGTGGATCGACCCACCGAAGAAGAATTCCAGATGGAAAGGGCGCGCTTGTTAAATCACATCATGGGGCGCGGGAAAACCGTAAAACCACGTGTTCGCCGTTTGTGGAAGCCAGCAGTAGCTGCTGCCACGCTATTGTTCATGGGCGTTATCAGTTATCAGGTATGGATGCATAGACAAGATAGTCATCTTGTAACCTCTAGTAACATCGAGTGGGTAGCACAACACGTGCCCGACAAAAAGATGATGCACGTCGCATTGGCCGATGGTACGTTGGTGAAGTTATTTCCCGGTTCGAATTTCTCTTATCCAGAAACATTTCTAGATAGTGTGCGTGAAGTGAGATTAGACGGAGGCGGATTTTTTGAGGTACAACACGATGAAGATATACCATTTGTCATTCATACAGCGGAATTGTCTGTCCGTGTGTTAGGCACCTCGTTCAACTTGCAAGCCTACGATACCGACAACCAAACGAAAGTTGCCTTATTCCATGGCAAAGTACTTATAGCACACAATGGACAAGAAAAATACCTGTCGCCCGGACAAGCATACGTATGGGATAAAAATACACAATCCGGACAGATTGAATCATTTGATGTAGCTCAGGAACGTCAAGTATCGGATGGACTATTGGTATTTGACCATGCTGGTTACGACGAAGTAGCACGTCAAATCACCCGAAAATATGGCGTGAAATGGAAAACCGATGTGCCCGTCAAGATACAGTTTTCAGGTACAATCGATCAGGAATCCCTTCAGGACGTATTGAATCATCTCACCTATACCACCGATTATCGCTTCACCTTGCAGCAGAACACTGTACATGTACAGCAGAATTAATATGAATCACTTTTACAAATTACTGTGCATACTGTGTTTGTGCACCAATCAGGTCAGCGCACAGCAACATATTGCTATCCAAGCAAATCAGATGTCTTTGCGCCAAGTTATTAAACGCGTGGAATCACAGGTTGCTTATACCTTTTTGTATGACGAACAACGGATCTCGCTGGATAAGCGGATTTCACTAGATGTGAATGGCAGCCTGAGTACGGTGTTGAAAGCGATCGAAAAAGCAGCATTTGTAGAATTGCAGGTATCTGGTAAGCATATTTTGATGAAACCTTCGCGCACTGGATTATTGTCGGGGCGCGTGATGGATGAGCAAGGAGCACCATTACAATCGGTATCCGTGTATCTGCCGGCGATGGATCAACGATTCATTACAGGTGAAAATGGTGAATTTCGTTTCCATTATCCGGCAACAAAAGCAAGAAATGAACTTTTGACGATCTCGCTGTTAGGAAGACAAGAACAGCGTTTGCAAGTCGATCTTTCGCCCGGGGAGCAGCGATTACCAGATGTTACTTTGCCGATATTGAGCATGGGACTGGAAGAGGTGTCTGTAGCACCAACAGCAGATTCGCGGTTAGAAAGTAACAGTTCGATCTACATCAACCGCGAAGTGATTTTGCAATCTGGCGCATTGAGTTTGAATGATTTATTAAATCTCGTGCCGGGCAAGAAGATCGAAGCACCTTCGTTACAGCGTGTGCAGCAAGCTAATCTTCGTACGGCTAACTATTCCACCAATTCTGCTGCTTCGCGAGATGCCTTCGCGCTAAACAATGCCTTTGGTGTTGCATTGATCATGGATGGTATCGCCATGTCTAATAATGCCAATATGCAAACTCGAAATGCAGGTATGACGGGAATGGAAAATGCCGGTGTGTTTGGCAATGCATCCGGACTGAAAGGAGGCACGAATGCTCCGGGCAATTATTCGGGAGATTATGCCTTCGGCGGATTGGATCTAAGACAAATTCCTACGGATAATATAGAAAGTATAGAAATCGTCGCTGGTATTGCTTCTGCGCGTTATGGTGATTTAACGGATGGTGCGATCATTATCAATCGGATGGCAGGAAGTTCCCCATTACATTTTCAAATGCAATTGCGTGATAATGCAACGGTTTACGGTTTGAACAAAGGTTTTCAAACCAAAAAGTTTGGTGGCTTCTCTTTTGGGGCTAATTTCACCCGCTCTTTCGAAGATAATCGCGACAAGCTAAAAGCCTATGATCGTTGGGGTGGGAATGCCATGTGGACGATCGCTGCTGGCCGCGAGCGCGCATTTACCAACACATTAACAGTTGATTATAATCGTAATCTGGATAATATCTTGCAAGATCCGGATGATCCTACCGGTACTTTTGTACGTTTTCGTACGTATAATTTTAGTGTGGCGAATCGATCCAATTACCGGATTGATCACGGATTCATCAGCAATATTGGACTCAATATGCGGTATGGCCAGTCGTATCAAAATACCTACAAAGAGCAATTAATGAATGGCACGTTTGTGATCTATTCGGATGCTACGGAAGTAGGTGTCGCTAAAGGAATTTACGGTCCGGGCACGTATACTTCGATTTCACATATTGAGGGAAAGCCGATTGATTTCAGTGCACGTTTGGATCTTACAGGTCGTTATTACACCGGCGATGTGTCGCATCAAGTTCAATTTGGTGCCAATTATAACTATTCTAAAAATAATGGTGCTGGGCAGATCGTCGATCCATCGCGTCCGAATAGTTTAGCTTCCGCGGCGACAGCGAGTAACCGTTCGGCGCGATATTATGATTACACCCAAATCCGGGCGCAACAGCAAATTGGCTTGTATGCAGAAGATGTCTTCCAAGTCGATGTAGCCGACCGACCACTGCATGTGCGAGCAGGTGCGCGAATGGACTTTTTTGAAAAATTTGTGACCGTATCACCGCGTGCCAACTTGCGCTATGAGCTAAACTCCAATTGGCGTATCGGCTTGGCTTATGGTTTCTCCAGCAAAGCACCGGCTTTGGCACAACTGTATCCCGGGCCAGTGTATTATGAGATTCCACTATTCCAATATACCGCGGTGACCGAAACTGGTGCCGTAGATGCAGCGAAGAGCCTTTATCTATTGCACGTGGACAAGTTTGTGCCCGACAATTCGACTTTAAAACCGAGCAAATCCCAGCAATTTGAATTGTCTGCAATGTATGCTTCTAAAGGCTATCGATTAGCGATCAACGTATACGAAAAACGTAACAATAATGGTATTGGTACCATGAGGGGTTTCGATCAGATCGAGTTGGATCGCTATGAGCGTAATCCAAATCCAACCGCAGAAATCCCTTATGTAATAAACGGCGTTGACGTCCGTCGACTCACCCGTCAAGAATTTAGAAACGGCAATAAGTCGTACAATCGTGGGATAGAAGTATTATTATCAACACCAAAATGGGAAACAATCCAAACCGTTTTTAATATACGTGGCGGATTCACCCATACGGAAGCTCGGTCATTGCAAAACTTACAGGATTTTACTAATCCGGGCACTGACGTCGGCTATGCTGTTACGGGTGTGTATCCAGCTCGACTTCGTGCGACCATGTCTAGCAATGCGGCTCTGACCACCAGTACACATATTCCAAAAGCCAAGTTGCTCGTGAATTTTACGGCAGAGTTTAATATTCTTAATAGCACCAAGACATTAGCTAGTGATGGTATCCCGGTGGGTTATTACACAGAAAATGGGGATTACATCGTTATTAGAAATTTTGATCCTGAAAATGTACAATATCGCCACCTATTACAGACACAACAATTATTGAACAACCAGAATCAACCCGGTTTATACAGCAATTTTCATTTAAATCTATCCAAAGAAATCACCGAACGGCTTACCGTTTCCTTTAATGTATACAATGTATTCAACTATCGACCACAATACTTACGGTCTGATAATACATTGATTATCCCCAATAGTAAACCTACTTATGGTGCGCAATTGCGACTGCGTCTATAGTCGCCTTCCAAATCATTATTCTATTACACCAACAGTATTATTCCAAAACAAATGAAACAATCTATCCAACTCGTCTTAATCTGCTTTGCTCTATTGAGCGTCGTAGCCTGTAAAAAAGATGTAGCACCCGAAAATCAATCGGTTAGTATCGAAGTCAATGCCGCATTTGGCGAAAGCGATTATTCTGATAAGTTAAAAAAAGATGGTATTACCATTCAAGTGTTTGACATCTCCGGCAAGGAAGTCTTCAAAGGCGACACAGATGCGCAAGGGCGTGTGAGCATACCAAATCTAGCACCAGGCCGCTATGGTATTCAGGGAACTAAAACATATCCCGTCAATGATTTCAATGCCGCTTCTGGGTTAAGTGAAGAGTTTGATGTCGTCTTTACCAGTGCGATCGAGACAGAAGACATCAACCTAAATTCTGAAAAATCATTTTCGGTAGAGTTGCGTAATGGAACGTACAACGCATTGGTGATTAAGCAAATTTATTATGCTGGTTCTGATGCCAACAAAGGCGCTAACTTCCGCGATCACTTTATCGAAGTGTATAACAACTCCGAAGAGATACAATATGCGGATGGTTTGTACATTGCCGAAGCACAAGGAGCCAACTCAGCTAGTACCACATATGCTTATCAAGCACGCAGTGGTCAGTACGATTGGTCACGTTCTTACGGTATGCCGACGAATATCAATGCTAATGCTGATTATGTGTATGCGCGTACGATCTTGCAATTGCCGGGCAACGGTAGTCAATATCCTATTCGTGCTGGCGAAAGCATTGTTATTGCCGCTACGGCAGTAAATCACAAACAGCCATATCAGGGTACAGATGGCGTCGGTATTTCTATTCAGGATCCGGAATTGACAGTAGATCTTAGTCAGGCAGATTTCGAAGCGTACTATACACCGTATGTAGATCGCGGTCGTCCGATTGCCTCTGATGTGGATAATCCAAATGTTCCAAATGTCATTGTACACCGCAGAGCAGGAAATGCGACGGATTTAATTTTAAGTTCCAATGGTCAGCATAGTTTTATCATTTTCCGTGATCAAAATATGGGAGAGGTAGAATCATGGAAGAGCTATGATGCACCTTATGCAGATGGGCGCGAACGTACGGATGGCGAGTTTGTACAAATACCCGTTGCTAATATCATCGATGCGGTAGAGATACAATCATCATCTACCACCACAAGGTATCCTAAGAAATTCACGGCACAGAGTGATGCGGGTTGGATAGCGGTAACAGGCGGTGCCCGTTCTTCCAATTCGGTGATCCGCAAAACAAAAGAAACGATCAACGGCCGCCGTGTATTGATGGATACCAATAACTCAACGGCAGATTTTGTCACTATCAAAGCTAATCCACGCGGATTTGCTAACTAATACCATGCAGCATACCAATAAATATATTTTATGGGTTTGTTTTACTTTCTTGTGTCAGATTACGCTGGCGCAAGAAAGTAATACGCTGGATACCATTCAGCGGCAAATCCGTTATTTTGCTATTGACAATCCGATGTGGTTACACGAATCGGTTGAAAATAGATATACGCTCCTGCATGCTCAATATGGCGGTACGCATGGCGAATATCGATTGGCACAAGATGCGGGAAAGTCGCGTAGCACCCATGTGAATTCCGAAGGAAGTATTACCTTGAAAGATGTGCGTTTGTGGGGACGATTTTCCTACAATCGTATACTCGAAGATAGTACACGTTTTGGTCATCAGACGCGTCAAAATCCTTCCGCGCCGTTTTATTTCGCATCGTATGGGAATAATCATTATGTACGTACCAACTATACCATACAGGCGCGAGGCCAACGCTATTTTGATAAATGGTCGGTCTTTGGTGGACTCGATTATCGCATTGGCGATCACTTCAGTAATAATGATCCGCGTGGCAGCATCGATGTGATACAGGTGGATGGAAAAATCGGTCTGAGTCGCAAATTGGGCGCAGACCTTGAAATAGGTTTGGAAGCACAATATGGGTACGGGCAGGAGAGCTTTGAAGTCGCCTTCAAAAATGAAAATTACGTGTTGAGCCCAGCTGTGACGCGCTATCTCAACTACGCGGTGATTGGCTACGGTTGGCAGACCAATGATTGGTTGTTAGCACGTGGGATTCATTATCAGAATGATATGAAACGCTACGGTTCTCAGGCATATCTTTCTTATAATACCGAAATAGGGAAGTTCTATGCCACGGCACATTACAAACAGGAGCAGCAGGTGTACCAGCAAGTATTGCGTAATGAGTCGCGGAACAATGTGCTGAATGAATATACCGTAGATGATATCGGTGGCGAATTGCTCTGGCAATTGAAGCGCGATCGACGCGCGTATTTGGTGCAACTGAGTTCGAACATGCGAAGTGGTAAAGATAAGGTGGTATTTCAAGCAAACGGCATTAACAATTTGCTTTACCAATATGACACGCACAGTGCCAAGCTAGCGCATACGTATTACGCTCGAAAATGGCAATTTCATTTCGAAGGATTTGCTGGTATGACGTCAGAAACGAGACAGGATGGCGGTAGTGGTACTTTGTTAAATTACTCGCGATTAGATGGTTCGCTTTCTGCTATGGCCACTTATATTACACCGAAAGATCAACAGGTGCATCTCAGTATTATGGGGTTAGCAGGTAAGCCATTGACCGTGAATTGGTCGGTGCCCGAAATCAACGAAAACATGTTTCACCGATACGTGTACTTTCACGACGTCGCGTATTATCAAGCGAATACGCAGGGGGCACGTGTAGAACTTGGCTTTCGCCAACCCTTGAAGCGTAAAGATTTCGTACGTGTCTTAGCTAGTTTGCAAACGATGTCGGCAAGCAATATGCCTGATCTAGGCAGACAAGCGGCCACATTACCTGGTATAAAAAGAAACCATTTTGCCCTTAGCTTGGCTTACGGATTTTAATTTTTATTGTGATGTGGCGTTTGAATAAACACTTTATCGTCGTTTTTTTGATGTTGTCGCTGGCACCAGTTGCGGTGTTGCTTTCTAGTTTTTTCTCTGAACCAGAATATACCTTAGCCCAATTACGCGAGCTGTATAGTAGTGGAGAGGCTAACAAATGGCCTTTGCCGAGTATTGATGAAAGCGTGAAGCAAAATTTCAAAGATATTGGCGTATTGGGCAAAGTAAGCTATCCGGTTGACAATCCATTCACAGAGGCCAAGTCCGAATTAGGCAAACTCTTGTTCTTTGATCGGAGATTATCGGCTTCAAAGCAGATTTCCTGCGCGAGCTGCCACGATCCACAGCTGGGATTTGGCGATGGCAAAAGTTTGGCGCACGGCCACGATCGGGAAGTCGGCAAACGCAACGCCATGACTTTATACAATGTCGGTCATTATACTTCTTGGATGTGGGATGGGCGAGCGCCTTCTTTAGAAGAGCAAGTATTGATGCCGATTCAGGATCATGTCGAGATGAATATCCGTCTAGATTCTCTGCTGCAGCATATTAATGCGGTAAAAGGATATCGTACTTATTTTTCAGCAGCATATGGCGACGAACAGGTGAGCATTATACGAGTACAACAAGCATTAGCGACTTATCTGCGTACCATCAATAGTTATCCAACTAAATTTGATCGTTTCATTGCCGGTTCAAAGGATGCGCTCAACGATCAGGAATTGATGGGTTTGCATTTGTTTCGTACCAAAGCCCGGTGTATCAATTGCCATAATACACCGCTATTTTCAGATAATCAATTTCATAATGATGGGCAGGCACTATATGGTACACGGCAGGAAGATCTTGGTCATTATCATATGTCGGGCAAACAAGAACATGTGGGCGCATTTCGCACACCTTCGCTACGCAATGTGGCACTAACAGGTCCTTGGATGCATCATGGCAATTTCCCAACATTACGCGATGTAGTAGAGTTATATAATCTAGGCAACCCTGCACCGATACAGCGTCGGGTAGTGGTCGATGAAAATCTGCGCCCAATACCTTCGCCCTTATTAAAAAAACTAGATCTCTCTCGTGAAGAAGTGGATGCGGTGGTGGCTTTTATGCAGGCGTTGAGTGCTTCGGTGCAACGACGAATAAACACACCCGAGTTGCCAAACTAGGTGCGCTTTCGAGCCCAGAGATGCAATTGCTTGATTCATGTCATATCTTGCCTATCAATTGGCTTACTATTTGAGATTGCTTAAATTTAATAGGAAAATTTAAAACATAGTATGATGTCAAGATTAGAGAATAAAGTAGCTATTGTGACGGGAGCAGGTTCAGGAATTGGACAAGCTATTGCAGAACTTTTTGCTTCCAATGGAGCAAAAGTAGTGGTTTCAGATATTAGTGTAGAAAATGGTAAAGCGGCGGTGGATAAAATCAATGCAGCAGGTGGTGATGCGATCTTTGTAAAGGCAGATTCGTCTAGCGCTGAGGATAATAAAAATTTGGTGGCCACCACGGTGGAACACTATGGCAGATTGGATATTGCTTGCAACAATGCAGGTATTGGCGGCCCCGCGCAGCCGACTGGTGAGTATGATATCGACGCTTGGGATAAAGTCATCCGTGTAAATTTGAATGGCGTATTCTACGGATGTCGTTATCAACTGGAACAAATGGGCAAAAATGGGGGCGGCAATATTGTGAATATTGCATCGATCCATGGTACCGTAGCTGCACCATTGAGTAGCGCATACACCGCTACAAAACATGCCGTAGTTGGTCTGACAAAGAATATTGCGGCGGAATATGCGACCAAAAATATCCGCTGTAACACAGTTGGACCAGGCTATGTATTGACGCCATTATTAGAAAATAATTTGACGCAAGAAATGCAAGATGGTATTGCCGCTAAGGCACCGATGAATAGACTGGGAACGCCAGATGAAATTGCTAAACTCGTGCTGTTCTTAAGTTCGGACGACGCTTCTTTCGTAACTGGTGCGTACTACATCGCAGATGGCGGTTACACGGTCGTGTAAGTGATTTTTTATACATAACAAAGCGAAAGCCGATCTCTGAGGATCGGCTTTCGCTTTGTTATTAACTTTATGATCTCTCTCAACTAAAAAGCTACAACTGTGTGATGAAATTTAGAAAAGAAGAAACTTTCTCCTTGTACATATCTCTGTTCAGCACATAATAATGTGCTCCACGTTTAGAACCATCCTTATCCTTATCAGACTGTTTGACGAGCAAACCAGTTGATCGTAGTTTGCGCATAAAGTTAGGTCTGTCCAATTCCACATTATACACCTGCTCAAACAGCGAAGCAATCTGTGGAATAGTAAATCGTTCCGGCAGCAACTCAAACAAGATAGGATGCAAAGCCGCTTTGTAGCGCAAATGCTCTTTAGCAGCTTTGACCATCTCATCGTGGTCAAATATCAAATCCGGTATGCGATCCAAAGCAACCCATTCCGCTTTATAATCTTTGCTCAACTGATTTTCGTATTTGCCAATATCAATCAACGCATAATAGGCAACGCTGACGGTACGGGCGAGGGGATCGCGCCCAGGCTCGCCAAATACTTGATATTGCTCCATGTAGATATCTTTCAACCCGGTCAAGTGCGTCAAAATACGTGATGCTGCATCATTGGTATTCTCGTTTTCTTGTACGAAGCCGCCCATCAGACTCCATTTTCCTTTCTCCGGCATCATCCCGCGTTCTATAATCAATAGCTTTAGGGATCGGCCATCAAAACCGAAAATAATACAGTCCACTGCCAGCAGCAACCGAGAATGTTCCTTATATGCACTCATACAATTTCATAATTTGACAGCAAATGTGCTTAGAAAATCAGACGCCCGCAAATAAATGACTGATTTTCTACTTTTTCAGCTTGTATGCCAGTTCGCCCCAAAGCAACTCTTTCTCGAAAGATTTCAAGTTCGTGTCCTCATCGATGATCACACATTCGATATTGGCAATCTTGGCAAAATCATGGAAATATTCAGAAGTTAGATTTTGGCTATACACCGTATGATGTGCTCCTCCGGCATAAATCCACGCTGAACAACCTGTTTTCATATCCGGTTTTGGTTCCCACAATACACGTGCAACCGGCAATTTAGGAAGATCATTTTCAAACTCTTTTGCTTCGACCGTATTTACGACCAAGCGAAAGCGATCGCCCATATCGACCAAGCTCGCGTTTAATGCATCACCGCCTTTTGCGTTGAACACCAAACGAGCTGGATCTTCTTTGCCACCAATACCTAGTGGATGTACTTCCAAGCTTGGCTTATCGGCCGCTAAAACAGGATCTACTTCCAGCATATGCGCCCCTAAAACCATCGAATTATTAGGATCTAAATGATACGTATAATCTTCCATAAAAGCACTTCCGCCTGCCATACCAGAAGACATTACTTTGGCCGCACGCACCAATGCCGCAGTTTTCCAATCTCCTTCACCGGCGTAGCCAAATCCAGCCTCCATCAGACGCTGTGTCGCAATACCCGGTAGTTGTTTCATGCCGTGCAAATCTTCAAATGTATTGGAGAAGCCTTTGAAATCGCCTTCTTCTAAAAATTGCTGCAATCCGATTTCGATCTGTGCGGCATCGCGCACGTTTGCATAATGGGCACCGCCTTTTTTCACATCGGCAGCCATCGTGTAGTTACTTTCGTATTCTGCAAGCAGTTCATCAATTTGGGCATCGCTTACGGCATTGATTTTTGCCACCAAATCTCCCACAGCATACGTGTTTACCGAGAAGCCAAACTGCGATTCAGCAGCTACTTTGTCGCCATCGGTTACGGCTACAAAACGCATATTATCTCCAAAACGTGCGAATTTCGCTCCTTGCCAATCATTCCAGGCGGATGCTGCGCGCGACCAAACATTGATCTGATGAATCACTTCTTCGTCTTTCCAATAGCCCGTCACCACTTTGCGAGAGATGCCTAATTTGGATACAATATGTCCAAATTCACGATCTCCGTGCGCACTTTGATTCAGATTCATAAAATCCATATCAATCGTAGACCAAGGAATATCGCGATTGTATTGTGTATGCAGATGCAATAAAGGTTTGTTCAAAATCTTCAGTCCACGGATCCACATTTTCGCTGGTGAAAAGGTGTGCATCCAAGCAATAATACCCACACAATTGTCGGCATAGTTTGCTGCCGCAATGGTCTCGTAAATTTCTTCTGATGATTTGACTATCGGCTTGAATACCACCCGTACTGGAATCTGCTCCGTCTCATCCAAGTGTTTGGCGATTTCTTCCGCATGAGCTGCCGCCAGCTTCAACGTTTCTTCTCCGTATAGACTCTGGCTTCCAGTCACAAACCATACTTCCAGTTCATTTAAGTTAATCATATATCGTATTTATATTTATAAGGTTAAGTTTAATCTCACATCTTACTACTAACATCTCCCTACTGCCCATAATAGGAGCCGGCACCATGTTTACGTTCATAATGTTTTTTGATGAGTGCATCTTTCATGCGCGCAGCATTAGGTTGTATTTGCTCGGTGAATAGCGCCATTTTTGCCACATACTCCAGCACAGCGCTATTATATACCGCTTTGTCACCCGTTTTTCCCCAAGTAAAAGGAGCGTGATTGGCCACCAGAATCATTTCCACTTCTTCGTAATCCAAACCTTGTTGTTCAAAGTGATTCAAGATCTGAAAGCCCGTTTCGTATTCGTAATTGCCAGCGATCATCGCATCCTCCATCGGTGGAGCACAGGGAATATCTGAGGTGAGGTGATCCGCATGCGTCGTTCCATACAATGGAATATCACGTTGGCTTTGCGCCCAAGCTGTTGCATATTGCGAATGCGTGTGTACGATGCCACCAATCTTTGGCCAGTGCTTGTACAACACTGCGTGCGTTTTGGTGTCGGATGATGGTCGTAAATCTCCCGATATAGTATTTCCATCAAAATCGACAATCACCATGTCATCTGCTCGCAATTGAGGATAATCTACACCACTAGGTTTGATCGCAAAAACACCTTGATCGTGATCCGCCACGCTAGCATTTCCAAAGGTGAAAAGTACTAAGCCCAATTCCGGCAATCGCATATTGGCGGCGTAGGCTTCTTCTTTGATACGCTTGTATTGTGTACTCATATCGTTTAGTTTTTGATAAGACGTTGCTCGGTGAAATTACCAAGCGCAATATATTGTGCATAGCGATTGGCATATACATCGGCACGCGAAGGATCTGGTGTATATTCTTTATCAAATCCTTGTCCCATTTGCTGCATCGCATCTTCCACACGTGGAAATACGCCTGCCACTGTCGCTGCGAACATCGCCGCACCAATAGCACAGGTCTGTTCGGATTGATGTACGCGGATCGGCATGCCGATTACGTCGGCCATCATTTGCATGATGAAAGGAGATTTGCGTGGAATACCACCCAACGCGATAATACCTTTTACAGGAATACCTTGATCCACGAATCGGTCGACGATGCGCTTCGCGCCAAAAGCCGTGGCTTCTACCAAAGCTCTGAAAATGTGTGGCGCATCAGATGCGAGATCCAAGTGTGCAAAAGCACCTTGTAAGGCTTGATTAGCATCTGGCGTTCTGCGGCCATTGAACCAGTCCAGCGCCAATTCATCTTCAATGGTGGGAACGATCTGAGCGGCTTTTTCACTGAGCGAAGTCAATATTTGATTTTCCAATCCATCGATCTGCTCCGCAGTGAGTAAGCCACTATCTGCACCGATATGCTTTAAAGGCCAAGCCAGTAATTTCTTAAACCAAGCATAGGCATCTCCAAAGGCAGATTGACCTGCTTCTAAGCCGATCATTCCTGGAATTACTGAGCCATCCACTTGCCCACAAATTCCTTGGATCAATTTGTCGGTCATCTCTTGTTTTGGAGCAACCAAAATATCGCAAGTAGATGTGCCAATGATTTTGCTCAAATAATAAGGCTCAATTTGTCCGCCTACGGCACCCATATGGCAATCGAAAGCGCCAATACCAACAAATACATCCGTTGATAGCCCCAATTTCGCTGCCCAATCGGCACACAATTTCCCTGCTGCTTGATTGGCGGTATATGTCTCCGCTGGTAATTTTTTCGTAAATCCATCTAATAGTGGATCTAGTGAAGAGAAAAACTCATTCGGTGGGAATCCACCAAATTCTGCTGCCCACAGTGACTTATGTCCAGCCGAGCATACGCCGCGCTTGATATCGGTTACCTGATTGCCACCGCATAATAAAAATGGAATCCAGTCACAATGCTCTACCCACGATTGCGTAGCATTGCGTACTTGACTATCTTTACGGAAGATGTGTAGCAGTTTGGACCAAAACCATTCCGAGGAATAAATTCCACCCACATATTGTAAGTAATCTATATCAAATTTTTTTGCATGTTCGTTGATGGCAGCAGCTTCCTGAAGGGAAGTATGATCTTTCCATAATACAAACATGGCGTTTGGATTGTCCGCAAATTCGGGCAACAAAGCCAGTGGCGTTCCCGCACGATCTACGGCGACAGGAGTAGAGCCGGTCGTATCTACAGAAATTCCTACAACTTGACTTGCGATTTCGGCACCACTTTGCTGCACACATTGACTAATTACCGATTCCAGTCCTTCCATATAATCTAAAGGATGTTGTCTGAACTGACTTTTCTTGGCGTCGCAGTACAATCCTTGTTTCCAGCGTGGGTATTCAAAGACCGCTGTGGCGATTTCGCTGCCATCATTTGTATTGGCTAGTACGGCGCGAACAGAGTCGGTACCAAAGTCGACTCCAATAACATATTTTGTAAGCATCATAATTCGATTTGTTCAAATATTAGAAAATATTGTCAAACTGACAATTAAAAGCAAGTTATTTTTTTGTGCTGCTCATTTATTGGCGATCTGCTTTGGTAGGCAACACCTTTGTGAAATGCTTCTGGAGACAAATTAAGGGGTGTTTCTATGTTAAATTATCATTAAATAGAGAATTTATTTCGTATAGCGTGTTGTGGTATTGCTTTTTATATGAAGCAATAATGCGGTTAGCGTAACCTTGTATCTGCACGTTAAAATCCGAATAGTATAGGGTAATATCGGCGTGAAGCTTCCTAAATATAGCTGCTAACTTGGCCGGCAGCAATAACTATTAAAATACGCGAATTATGAATAGATTCCATTATTTACTTTTTCTACTGTTGCTTAATATAGGAATGGTGTTCGGCCAAGAGCAAAAATCGCTCACGGGGCAGGTCGTTGACGAAGCTGGAAATCCAGTACAAGGCGCCACCATCTCATTAAGCAATTCACCCGAAAAATTTTCCAGTAATGCAGCGGGCCAGTTCACGCTGCGCTACACAGCTGGAGCTACAATGACTGTAAACTCCGTAGGACACGTTGAGTTTACACAAACTTTGACCGAGCAAACCACCTTGACCGTACGCTTACAAACATCTTCTGAAGAACTAGAACAGGTTGTTGTCGTAGGTTACGGTACACAACGTAAGGGCGAAACGACGGGATCGGTCGCCAGTGTAAAATCCGAAAGCTTTAATCAAGGTGCCGTGATCGATGCCGGACAATTGATTCAAGGTAAAGTGGCCGGTTTGCGAATCACCACACCTAGTGGTAATCCAAATGCGACAACGCAGATCAATCTACGTGGTTTGAATTCAATACAAGGTGCAGTCAATCCATTAGTGATAATCGATGGTGTACCGGGAGAATTTAATTCGGTCGCACCAGAAGATATTGAATCGGTCGATGTGATGAAAGATGGTTCGGCTGCAGCGATCTATGGTACACGTGCTACAGGCGGTGTCATCTTTATTACTACGAAGCAAAACCGATCTACCGATGGGCGTACGAGCATAGAATACAATAACTATGCAAGTTTGCAAACACTTTTTCGCGTGCCAGATTTGCTGACTGCCGACGATTACCGTCGGTTGATCACCGAGGGAAAACCTTATGAAGATTTGGGGCACAGTACGAACTGGATCGATGAGGTAACACAAAATCCATTCAGCCACAATCATAACCTGACTTTGTTTGGGGGCAATTCTAGAACGAACTTTACGGGATCCGTCAACTACAGAGACTGGGACGGGATTTTGTTGAAAAGTGGTCAAGAACGCTTGAATGTGCGTGCGGATTTGAATCACGATATGTTCGATGGCAAATTGCGTACTCGCATGCAAGTCATCAGCAATACCATAAGCTCTAAACAAGGCGGAAGTTCGGATTATATGTGGCGCCAAGCCATGATTCGCAATCCGACGGATCGCATTTTTAATGATCAAGGAAAGTGGCAAGAGAGTAATGCCTATATGTATGATAATCCGTTGGGAATGATCCATGAAACAGTGAACGATCGCATGTTTCGCGAAACACGATTGAATGGCTCATTGGACTATCGTCCTACCAATGATTTAAGTTTCAAAGCTTTATTTTCTAGGGTACAAGACAACGATTTGACAGGAACTTCTACGTCGTTTGATCACGTAAATACGACCAAAAATAACTTAAATGGTACGGCTTCGCGCTGGACACAAGCTGGCGTAGAAAACCTGATGGAATTGACCGCAAATTACAACAAGCAGATTGGCGATCATCGTATTGTCGGCTTGGCGGGTTACAGCTGGCAGCGCAATATGTTCGAAAATTTCAATGCGTATAACTTCAACTTTCCTACTGATGAATATAGCTACAACAAGCTAGAGGCAGGCCGTGCTTTGCAAAATGGATTGGCTACGATGGCCAGTTACAAGCAAGAGTCTACGTTGATCGGATATTTTGCTCGGGCGAACTACAGCTATAAAGAGAAGTATTTGTTGATGGCCAGTATTCGTCGCGAAGGATCCAGTACGTTTGGCGAAAACAATAAATGGGGAAATTTCCCAGCGGTCTCCGTGGGATGGGATATGGCCAAAGAAGATTTCATGGCCAACCAGAATATCATCAACCAATGGAAATGGCGTGCAGGTTATGGTGTGACCGGAACGATTGCGGCATCACCATACAACTCGCAAATCAGTTATAACTATACATTAACGGAAGGCGCGTACATTAATGGTGCTTGGGTACCCGGATTTGTACCAGCGCGTAACTTCAACCCAGATCTACGCTGGGAAAGAAAGAACGAGTTAAACGTGGGAGCAGATTTTAGTTTATTTAATAACCGCGTTACCGGTGCATTAGATTACTATTCCCGTCAGGTAAAAGACTTGTTGTATATGTTCCAAGTACCCGTGCCGCCATACCTTACATCTTCTATGTTCTTAAATGCGGGCGAGATGAGTAACAGTGGTTTTGAGGCTTTAGTGAACGTAGATGCTGTCAACAAAGAGCGCTTCAAATGGAGAACCACCCTGGTGTTTTCTACCAATAAAAATAAATTACGCAACCTATCCAACGATCGCTTCGGGGTAACACAGGAATTCTTTGATGCGGGCTACACGGGTGAACCGATTCAAACATTTACACACCGTGTGCAAGTGGGTAGAAGTATTGGTGACTTCTTTGTATACAAAACAGTAGGAGTGGATGAAGATGGGAAATGGTTGATAGAAAGTCAGGAAGGTGATGTTATTCCTATCCAAGATGCTACAGTCGAAGATCGTCAGTATTATGGAAATGGTATTCCAGACTTCAATTTGGGTTGGAACAACTCTTTTCAGTACGGCAATGTAGATATGACGTTGAATTGGCGCGGATCGTTCGGGCATCAGATTCTAAACATGTCTAGAATGTATTATGAGAACCCAGTAAATCCAGCTTACAATGCGTTGCGTACAGCATACGATCCCGTGTATGGTCAGACATTAAACAATGATTTGGTGTACGTATCTCACTATATCGAAAATGGTGATTTCCTAAAATTGGATAACGTGACGATCGGATACACGTTCAACAAGCAATTGATCAAGGGCATCAAATCGCTTCGTATTTACGTTTCGGGATTGAATTTGGTGACGATTACTGGCTACAAAGGTTTGGATCCGGAAGCGACAAGTTACGAAGGAGAATTCCAATTCGCGCCAGGTATCGAAAATCGTGATCGTTATCCAACGACACGTACGTACACAGCAGGACTAAATGTGCGCTTTTAAGTCATTCTACTTAAAGCAGATTAAATTATAAATAAAGCGGAAACGCTAAAAAATATAACCATTATGCAAAAGTTTAAAAGTTCATCTATTGCGCTATGGGGGTTAGTATTAGGCTCAATGGCAGTTACTCCCTCCTGTACCGACCTGCATGAACAGGTATATTCGGAAGTATTAGGAAACACAGTCAATCCGACTGAACGTGACCTGCCTTTCATCTTAGCACCTACGTATGCTTCCTTTCGTTCGTTGATGTTTGGCTGGCAAGGCTATTTTGACTTGCAAGAAGAAAGTGCTGATCATATTATCACGCCTGTACGACCAAATGGCTGGGATGACGCCGGAACGTATCGCCGGATGCACCAACATACGTGGAATACCGAACAGTGGCAGCCTTATAATACTTGGAATCAGGCTTACGCCACGATTACCAAAGTAAATATGGTAATCATGCAGATCGAAGAGGGAACACTGCCTTTACCCGAAGAGGTCGGACTGACGGCGCTCGCCGAATTGAGAGCCACACGTGCGATGGCGTATTATCTCTTGTTGGATAATCATGGTAATGTGCCCATCGTAACAGATTATCGCGATGCAAGCTTACCAGAGCCAAAAACGCGTCAACAGTTGTACGATTTTGTTGTGAAAGAATTGACAGAAGCACTTCCAAACCTGTCTACCGATGTGCGGAGCATGTACGGTAGAATCAATGTCTGGGCCGCAAGAGCTTTGCTAGCCAAGGTTTATCTGAATGCTCAGGTATACATTGGGACGGCACAGTGGGAGAAAGTCATTAGCGAGACCGATGCGATCATTCAAAGTAATGAATACCGCTTGGATGATATCTATAGCGCTGTGTTTTCACATACCAACCAATCTTCTCCAGAAATCATCTTTGCCGTGCCATATGACGAAGTATATGGACAAGGCAATCAGATCCACATGAAAACCTTGGATCCGCTCAGCCGCTTAGTATACGGTATGGCGGCAGGACCTTGGGGTGGCAATTGTGCCGTTCCTCAATTTATAGATAGCTATGATACCGATGATAGTCGTTTGTACGATTCGTGGATACAAGGTCCGCAGTTAAACGCAACTACTGGTGCCGTAGTCATTGACTATGTCAAAAATGTACCTGGAATAGGAGGCGATGGCGTCATTGCGCCAGCTAATACGGGTTACCGTATCGGGAAATATAAGGTAAAGCAAGGCGCTACAAGTAACTTGGATAATGATTATCCTATGTTTCGCTACGCGGATATATTGATGATGAAAGCAGAAGCGTTGTTAAGAACTGGTAGAGCCGATGAAGCGGCAGTATTAGTGAGTCAGGTGCGTGCGCGTGCGTTTAAAGAGCATCCGGAGAAAGCTACGGTTACTGGAGCCCAACTGCTTCAAGGCAGTAATTATAACTACGGCATACAATCCGTAGACGGAACGGTAAATGCGACGAATGGCGGAGCGGATATTCAGTACGGGCGCTTTTTGGATGAGCTGGGCTGGGAATTCACCGCAGAGGCTAGAAGACGACAAGACATCATCCGTTTTGGTGTGTTTCAAACTAAATCTTGGTTTAATCATCGTCCGCATGCGAATGCACAAAGCAGAACGCTATTCCCAATCCCTAATGCAGAAATCAGTAAAAATCCCAATTTAAAACAAAACCCGGGATATTAATATAAAAGTGTGTGTTACATTAGTTTTGAGAGGCTGTCAGATAAGGGCAGTCTCTTTTTTTATGCTGTTTTTTTGAGTTGTAGTTCCTTCATCTAGTCGTATTTACGGGGAGGTCACGACGAAGTGATCTATAGCGGTTATACAGTTGTCGCAAAGCAGGTTATCCAGTTGCTACATGTAGTTATGAGATTACTTCAGCCTCATACCTCGGGTTTGTAATGAGGTTCTTGACACCGTCTTTACGGGGAGTACTTAGCGGCGATCCAATTCTTTTATAGTTAGTAGCTTTTGTAGTTAGCATAGTTGAGTGCGTGAAGAAGTTTCGTGGGTTTCCGGATCATGAATAAAGTTAGATTTTTTGCATCTCAATCCGCTGTACATTTAATATAAATAAAAAAACGGACCTCATGCCTTAGCATGAAGTCCGTACAATATATACTCAATAATAATAGGAAATCCTTATTTAAGCGTCACATCCAAATACACGGAATGGCGGCCATAACTTTCGTAGAAAGGTTTGAAGTCGATCCCATCAATCTGGAATTTCAATTGGCTTGGATCACCTTGTATCGATTGGCTGATGTCTTGCGCATTCAGCGTTACAGGACGCCAATCTTTACGCGCTTCTGGCTCTTGCGCAGCCAATAGTATCGGCCCGTAAAACAAACTGGCGATATTCTGCTGATCCATCACCGGTTCTAAACGGAACTGAAATGGCAACTGCCATTCGATCATATCGCCTTCTTTCCAGTTGCGCGCCAATTTCACATACGATCCAGCTTCCGCTTTCACGTTTTCCAATTTTCCGTTGATTTTCACTTGCACACCTTTGGTTGCCCAAGATGGTACACGTAGATTGATGGCAAACTTACCTTTACCATGTACGGTCAACTTCGTTTGGTCTGTTTTAGGAAATTCGGTAGTTTGCTCAATACGTACATCACGTTCTGTCCACGTTAAGGTAGAAGGAATGAATAGGTTGACATACAGCTCCTTGTTGTCGTTGCTTTTGAAGTAAATGGCGTGTTGTAGTTTGGTGCTGCTTTCAATCGCGGTACCATTACAACACGTAAAACCATTCATTGGTGGTATGACTCTCTTGTAGATGAGATAGTGCCTGTTCGAACCCTATTGTAGTGTTATCAAACTTTCCTGTAGATATGATCTTGCCATCTCTCAAAACAACGACATCAAAATAATCCTTTGAACAATCGATTCTGCTTACCATATTTATATTAATGGTAAAAAATACACCACAGCAGAAGTTCTTATCATAATTTGTTAATCGTAAAAATAGGCTCCTAACTCCTAATGAATTGTTCTAGTATGTGAAAAGTGTAAGAGAACGGACTAACATTGCGAAGGGTTTTTATGACTAAAGACTAAAAATCTTATTCCTTCTATTAGCTGGATCTAAATAACCTAACAAAAATATTTCCTGCAAACTTACGATGACGAATGCATTAGGCCTTCTTTCGAATACGATTTTCTAATTCATTTCTTGGACTCACGGCATAATACGGTTGGACGATTTGACCTGAATTGGCTCTAGAGTTATGAGTAATCAGGAAATGCTTCGAATCGGATAAGCTGATTAACATAGCGATTCCCTTCTTTCTTAGCGTTCATATACCAATAGTAAAAGAAGCTTGTCGAAATCTACTCGGTTTATTTGAGTAAGGATTTCGACAAGTTCAGCATGGAAGATGTAAACTTACTTTACCCCGATATGCTATGGGGTTCAGAATATTTCCATAATGGGTTCCAGTAACTATTAATTAATTCATTCACAGCTTCAGGACCCTCTACTAAATAATTGATTTCTGAAAGAAAACCAGGATAAAGGTTGTCTGAACCAATCACATATACCTCATCATCTACAATCATAATCTTAGCGTGATTCCCTGGTGCTGATTCTACTTGGGTATAGAAGAAGCCGCTAGCCCTTACTACCGACATAAAAGCACTATTTATTTTATCACGATCAGGAGGGACTTCAGATAAAGGTCTTTGTTTTAGCGTAGCCGTTTTGCCTTCTTCAGTTAGATCAGGCCATTTGTAAGTGCTGCCCTCTGTCGTTTTATCTACAGGAACTTGATCCGTATAAAAGAAAGGGGCTACATGCAATCTTTTTAAAGCTTCAACACGTACACCTTCTGGATCCGCAAAGGGCTCGTCAGATTCTATATCATGTGTCATATAATATTTTAACAGCTCAAATGTACGCGAAGCACCAGAACCAAATGAATATTGGTCTCCTGCAACTCCCGCGCCAGCATCTAAAGGCGAAACGACAATTTGTACCTCTAAATTTTTATTGGCAAGTAAAGCTTCTAAAATCCAATTACATACTAGATGTTGTGACCAGCGGGACTTCCAAGCGCTAATTAAATCCATTTGCGATATGCGAATGATACGCTTAGCACCTCTAATTAAAAGTTCTTTCATAAGCTCTGATGCTTGTTGGTAATTCTCGAAATAATCAGGTCCATCCCAGTATTTTCCTACAGTAAGCATGCGTGTAGCTTCTTTATATTCTTCTATCTTATCGTAAGAATCATATACAATACGTTCTTGAAATACATTCAAGCGTAAGTCCTCCAGTGTTCTCAAATCATCTTCGCGAATACTTTCTTGAGTAATTCCATCTACATGTGGTATAAAGGAAACGTGTTCATCATTTTCATCTATTGCAGGTTCAGAACTTATATCTGTGTTACGATGAAGGTCAATTATTGCTTGTTGAGCTGTTTCTACATAATGAGCTGCATCAGTTTCTATTAAAGGATCGCGTGGTAATAGTTCTTCTTCTTCATCTCTGTTCTGCCAAGTTAAGCTATTTACATTTAGCGATTCTTTGGTAAGTAAGTCAACACCAGCTTCCCACATTTTATTCAAAAAGAGTTGTGCGCCATGAGCAGGTTCGCCATGTACTACTGCTGAAACATCGTGTACAGGAGGGTAGCTTCTAAATAAGTCCATATTTAAATTATGACCACCAACTAACGCTTCTGTTCCATCTACACTAATTATTTTGGTGTGGTTCCATGTCAGTCTTGTACCAATGCCATCTAAAACAGCTTCTCCAAACATTGAAGCTTGGATTTTAGACAACAAACCATTGTCCAATCGGAAAAACCGACCCATCCAAATTTCTGGCATCAATTCCCAATGCGATGATCTTGCTCTAAACAATCGAATAAGTGCCGCTTTGAATTCAATGTAATGATAAGGTTGTCCGACAGGAGTAATTGGAGTTTGGCCAAATAAAAACCTAAACTGAGTGCGTTGTGTTCTATCCAAATTCGCGGTCAGTGCAGTATCCATAGCTCCAAGTATAGCTTTCATCCAATCTGGGTCAGGACAATTTAAAGAGGATAAATCACATCTATATTTGGCTTTTTGAATAATCTCAACCAATGCTCTTTCAAAACCAGCTTGGCTTTCAATGGCTTTTGGCATAATTTCTTTTCCAAAAGGCATTCCCCAGATATGTGGAGTATCTATTATTCTAATAAATGATGGTCCACTCCAATGATTAAAGTAAGTTTGAAAATTACCATTTATTTGATCCATAATGGCGTCGTTATTTTCTTCAAACTCTCTCGTGTTGTATGTGGTTGCGTCGGTAGGTCCTGGATCACCTTGATTAAGGTTATCATTGCTTACGGGAATCATAGTCGTGGTCTTTACTATTTTGGCTGGTACCCCTATATTTGTAAAACATGGTTCAGGAAGCTTAGATGCACCTTGAAGAGGAATTACTGGATTAATTTGAGAAGTCATAATTAGTGATTTTAAAATGTTTGAAATTTATTTATGTAACAAAATTTACTTTAGGTAATTCAAGGTTTATAAGAACTTCCATTTTACCCATCCGGCATTTTCACGATCCTTAGTCACAGGGTAAGCCATCTTATAAGGTGGATCACCCACTACATCATCCATATAGTATGTATTGGAAGGGTTGCTTCCATATATAGATGATACTCTACGTACATACGGTCTAAATGCAAAGACACTGGTTCTGATTTCACCACCGCCCATTAAGTCAAACTCTCTATGATCGGTGTTTATTCTTTTACGTAGTGATAAAACATTTTCCTCAACCGCGCTTTTCTGTATAAATTCTGTGCCCCATTTTGTTAGATAAGCTCTTGCCATTTTATAAATAAGATTTGGACTTGCCGTCACATGGCTACTTACCTTATCTGCATTGTATCCAGAGTCCGATGTACTATTTCCTGACACTGTACTATGCCTGCCTCTACATGCGTAAAGCTCGTAATTAATGGGTTGTGGATGTTGGCTTGGTAGTAATGGATCGGTAAGTTGGTTTTTATCGGCTATATATTTCCATCGATTAACAGGCCACCAACTGTCGTTGAAAGTAACGTTATTATCCGTGCCAGTCATAAAGCCATTAGGTCTAGGTACTAGTGCATTAAAAGGTCTATCAGAAGGAAGATTCATATCCCAAGCGTAGATACCTACATAATGCACTACATTGGGTGGCAATTGTGTCATTATGCCATACCACTCGCCAGTTCCTGGTACCGGATCTATAGCAAAAATGTTAATTGGTATTTTTTTAACATCATCATCACCGTACGTATATATAAACCAAGCCGCCATGATACACTCTACTGCACCGCGACTGTGGCCTATAAAATTAAATTGTCGTTTTCCGCTTGCTACGGCATTGTTTGCACCGTGTAAAGCTAATGCTGACATTGATAAGCCAACTATTTGTTGGAGTTTAGAATACTGATTGCCATATGAATACTCTGTACTATATGCGATAAGGTCGGGATCTACATTAAGTGGTCCAGCTAGATCTATTTGCATACCCCAATCTCTCGGTATTGCCCAATCATTTTCGCCTACACCTCTAACAGTAAGGCTGGAGTACTCAGGACGTAAGTCACTTTGATTGGCTCTAATATCGCCAGAAATTTCTGCATGAATGCGCACAGGGATGTATCCACTTTTTTCGCTATAAATATTAGCGTCACTTTCGGGGCGTGAAATTTCACCTTCATCTCTAGTGCAACCGGTACCGCAAAAACAAACTGTAAATACGCTTTCGGGACTGCTAATGTTTTCGTTCAGATTTTCGTTTGAGTTCATGATTGAATAGTGTTTTTGGTTGGAGTTTCGGTTAATAAGTCGATAGGTTGAATAGTGGTGCCACTTTCTGAAAGAAATACAATCTCAAATGATGCCGAGGTAGTTCTTTTAGATGATGATGCTTGAAGCTGTGCATCAGGCAAGGAAAATTCAATGTACTTATGGTTAGAGGCCATTAAGGCAGCTTGATTTTTTCCCCAATCGTACACTTTAAAACGTGCAGCTAAATCAATAATGTCACTAACTGCTGCGATAGGTAATTCGCCATTTTGTTGGTTGATCACATATTTACCATTTTCGGCTAACAAAGCAACATACTTTTCTTCCTGAATAATCATCTGGAAAATTTCGCTAGGACCAATAAGATCACTGTTGGCAGATAGTACCTTGCTTGTAGTTGTACTGACATACTTGCCATTGGTTGCCTTAAAGGCAATTTTTAATTTGGGAGGAGTGTTCATAGTGTGAATTTTAGTTTTAACTATAATTTATTATTAATAAATTTTGATTATTTAATGGTTTATTGTTAATACCTATTGTTTATTACACGTTTTTACGACATAAAGTTTCGTTATATAAAAAAATATTAATGATAATATACCATTGACGTAATAATTTTAAAGCCGGTTTAATTTCATTCAAAAGTTGTATCAATATCGTTGCTGTATGCTCTCACATCTTGCTGATATCACTGAATCGACAATTTCCGTATGGCAGTCGGCTGTTTGTTTTGCTCTTCTGTTTTCATTTAGTTTATGTATTGAGAATGAAGCGAATCCTTTTTTCGCGCTGATAAATACATCACTCTAATCACCGGAAGCCTACAACACATTGACATCCTCTGCCACCTAGATCCTTGCCGCAGGTTCACATCTGTAGTTGTTAACTTCACTAGTACATTGCTTACCGATCCTGATAGATTAAAGGAAAACCCTGCCTCCTCATTGGTCTGTGCGTTAGTCTGGCAATTACAAGTCCATCAGCCTTATTCTACCGAGGATGTTCATCTCGGACAGTTGGATCATTTGAATTGAAGATTAATTTACGCAATAGCGTAGAATTGTCAAGGTTAGTTCCTCCAAGGTTATACGTGAAACTCACAAGAGCATCGAATTGGTTTTGGTTTAGCTTTGTTTTCACCAATCGGTTGACAAACTTTTGGTACGTTTGCGCGAGTACCTATGAAAGCATCTCACTGGCTTACTTTTCAGTCATTGACGAATCCTTCATTTTGACACGTTTATCGTTTGGATTATTGATCACTCCGTGACCAGTAATTGGAGTACCTAATGGATCCAGAGATGGTTTACTAAAGAAACTTCGTATTTCGTGATCAGTGCAAAGCCCTTTGTTAATATTTTCATTTTTCCTCCTTTTTTTGTTGGGGGCATTATTACTTAAAGGGTTGGCAAAGTACTAAGGAAGGTTTTACTTCCTCGGAGCCTACAGAGCCATTTCATACTTCCCATCGTATATTGTACCGCACTTTCCTTATTGGACAAAGCGTTGATCGCGATCGAGTGAGCGAGCATTGGTCTAAATCAAATAGATTATATTGCATTATAGGTGAATTTGCCATAGTATATCTTACTCGTTTCCATTTAGATAAAACAAAAAAAACGAATATCTGTCATGAGGTAAATTATATGCGCAAGGATTGCACAACTAACGCATTTTCGAATGTTTAAAGGAGAATAATGAGTAATAATGTATCGGCAGAACTTACCATAACAGGGTTTTGTCTTGTAAGGTGAACTTAAAACGATATAAGGTATTTAAAATGGGTGGAGAAGATAGGCAGGAATTTAAAGTGTTAGGGAAATAGAAACAGCTTTAGCAGAGACAGTAGATAGCACTATTACAAAAGAAATTAGTAAATCACAATTGAGAATCAGTATTTAGAAGAGATGTTTTGGAAGGATCCTTTTAAATAGAGTAGGAAAATGTAAGAAATATCCATTATTTATGTAAATAGTTCACTTTTAGTGCGGTGCTATTAAAAAAAGGTAGATGATTGAGATTGCTGTAGGCGCTAGGTTTCATTGCCTTGATATTCATCTACTGGCGATAGGAAAGATAACGGCTATGATTCGGAAAGACAAACGAAGGATATATATATCAAAGGTGTCGCTATACTTTGCTATATAGTGCTGCCCTTTCCGAAAGTTATTGTTGGACACTTATCATACAGAAACGGACTTTATACCTTAGTATAAAGTCCGTTTCTGTATAATTACTAACGTTAGTAATTCCTACTTCAATGTCACATCCAAATACACGGAATGGCGGCCATAACTTTCGTAGAAAGGTTTGAAGTCGATCCCATCAATCTGGAATTTCAATTGGCTTGGATCGCCTTGTATCGATTGGCTGATGTCTTGCGCATTCAGCGTTACAGGGCGCCAATCTTTACGCGCTTCTGGCTCTTGCGCAGCCAGAAGTATCGGCCCGTAAAACAAACTGGCGATATTCTGCTGATCCATCACCGGTTCTAAACGGAACTGAAATGGCAACTGCCATTCGATCACATCGCCTTCTTTCCAGTTGCGCGCCAATTTCACATACGATCCAGCTTCCGCTTTCACGTTTTCCAATTTTCCGTTGATTTTCACTTGTACACCTTTGGTTGCCCAGGATGGTACACGTAGATTGATGGCAAACTTACCTTTACCATGTACGGTCAACTTCGTTTGGTCTGTTTTAGGAAATTCGGTAGTCTGCTCAATGCGTACATCACGTTCTGTCCACGTTAAGGTAGAAGGAATGAATAGGTTGACATACAGCTCCTTGTTGTCGTTGCTTTTGAAGTAAATAGCGTGTTGTAGTTTGGTGCTGCTTTCAATCGCGGTACCATTACAACACGTAAAACCATTCATATGCGGATTGCCAAATTGCTTCACAGAAGCCGGTCTGATGGGCACGTGATAGGTGTTGGCCGGACTATCTTCAGCCACGGATGCCAAGATATGATTGTAAAGACCGCGCTCGTAATAATCCATCAGCTCTGGTCGCTGCTCAAACATAAATAAGCTACTGGTCAGTTTCAACATATTGTAGGTCGCACAGGTTTCATTCTGTCCGCCCGCGGAGAATCCATTTTGATATAAAGTAGATGGCTCACCGATGAAGCATTCCGCATTAACAGGATTGCGTGCACCAGCCACACCGCCGATGCTATACATATAATCATTGACCGCTTTGTACCAGAAGTTGTCGGCAATCTTGAAGTAATCCAACTCGTCCGACACGCCGTACATTTCAATGCTACCAACGATCTGCGGAATATGCTGGTTGGCATGTAATCCCCTAAACGTATCCACATTTTTGGCCAATCCGTGCGTACGTGCTGCATTGCCAAAAAACATATCGACATTATCAAACAGCTGCGCTGTTTTCCAGTATTTGCTTTCTCCAGTCAATTGATACAAATGAGCCATGGTTTCGTTCATACCGCCAAATTCACCCGCGATGTACGTATTCCAAATGGCGCGTAAAGTTTCTGGTGGCAGCGCGCTCAAGCGATATTCAACCCAATCGGCCATGCCCGTCGCGACTTCCAAGGCTTTTTTATTTCCCGTCTGCGTGTAGATGTCTAGCAAACCAGCGAGGATTTTATGCAAGGTATAATAAGGCGCCCAAACTTGATTGAGCTGACCACCGTATTTCGCACCTTGCTCTAACATGATGAATTGATCTGGCGGATAGGCGCTGATATATCCTTCGCCCCAGTTCCAATAATCGGTACGAATACCTTCCGTACTCAAATCCGAATTAAACTCGTTCTTGCCCGGACCAGTTGGTACAGCGCGTGGATCTGCCACTGAAGCACCGCCTGCTTTTTGTGGCTTTCCAGACAATTGCGACAGCGTATACAGCGTTTCTACCATTTGGTCGATTTTCTGTTTAAAGTTTGCTTTGAGTGCAGGATCGTAGCCTGTGCTCGCATATGCTTGTGCAATGGCCGTCAGGTAGTGGCCCGTTGCATGGCCACGCAATTTCGTGTCTTGACTATCCCATACGCCCAAAGGTTTTGCGCCAGCTGGTTGCGCAACGCCAAAAGCATTGCGGAACATATATAGGAAATCGTCGGGATTTGTTTCAGCTAAGGTCAAGACAAACTTGTCTCGGTTGGATACAAATGGGTTTTTATCGGTTGCCGAGGTATTATTTAGGGTGACTTCATTCAGTGCAAATGCCGATAAACTGCGACGCGGCGCAGCGGATTTTTTTCTTCCTTTTACCGTGACGAATGCTTTTGGTTGCAAATCAGTTCCCGGTACGCGACCAATAATAGTATAGCTTCCAGCAGCTTCCACCGCCGAGTTGTCGGTAGGAGCAGGCCAGATAACGCGCACTTTTGGTCCTTGCATGCCGTGGCGATAGGTACCTTCCAAGAAACTGGGTAAACGTGGTGCATCGCCCACGGTAGTTTTCACTTCCACGTCAGCTACTTTTTCCAAGTACGCATTGTACAATTGCGCTTGCGTCATCGGAAAAGACTGTAAATTATCTTCTGCCTTAGCACCTTGATTCACCGTGCTGCTGGCACTTTGCCCGCCGTTTTTTGCGTTTGTATAAATCGTCTGTATTTGTCTCGGAGTTAGCGCTACGCGATAAATGCGAAAATCCTTCAACAAGGATGCAATCGGATTGCCGGTGCCGCTGTTGGATTGTCCGAGGGTCAATTTTCTGCTCGCTGCCTGATTACTTTGTGATAAAGTGCTGAAATCTAAATTTACCGGTTTAGTTTCACCCGCTTTTGCGCCGTTTACGTAAACAGATAGGGTTTTGGTTGAAAGATCTACCGTACCAACAAGGTGTACCCATTCGCTGGTCGGCAAGGTTTTTAGCACGGCGCTTTTACTTTCTTTCTCACCTTGCACTGTTACTTCGAAAGAAGGTTTATCGCCTGATCCTTTGATACGACCTGTCACGCGGTGTTTTGCGTCGAATGAGAAATCAAATAGGTAAGATTCCGGCTGCGCCGGAATAAAAATCCAAGTGGAGATACTGAGGGATTCGAGGTCATTTAAGGCCTCGTTTGGTAATTGCAGGTAGTTTTTGCCGGTTCCCGGCAGAGACAATACTTTGCCCCCTTTTTGATCTTTAAATTCAGGTGCTTTCTCGCCGAGATAGCGAGCATGTAAGTTATTTCTGGACCAATCTCTTAGATCACCGCGAAATAAATAGCGAGCAATCATATCCGTTTCGCCGATGCCGTCCAGAATCTGGTCGCCACTTTGGCCAAGAACATGATGGGTTTGCAATAGCAAACCCATCATCATGTATCCAAGTAAATGGGGGAGTCGTTTTAGCATGTTCATCATATACTCTTTAATTTGTGGTAAATTAGAAAGATTAGCGATGAAATTTCCCCCTTATTTTGCTGTTTCCGTGTCGGATATTAACCATTCGCTTTTTGCAATGGCTTCGCCGAATAGTTTAACCGTTTTTGACGTTCATAATAATCCGAGATCGCTAGTTTGCTGCGGCTAATCACGACCGCCTGCTGGGCAATTAGTTTGCAAGAATTTTGTGTATATTTTTGCTAAGTGCTCGGAAGTACCTTCGCCTTCATTAATAGAATGACTGCGGTTGGGGTACGACATCATTTGAAATGGAATACCATGTTTCACCAATTCGTTGATATACACTTCCGCATTCTGATAATGTACATTATCATCTCCCGTACCATGTATCAGCAGCAAATTACCACGCACATCTTTGGCGTACGTGATGGCAGAACCACGGATGAAGTCTGATTCATTTTCTTGTGGTAATCCCATGTAGCGCTCTTGATAAATATTATCGTACAGCAATTGATTGGTGACTGGCGCAATGGAAATTCCCGTTTGGTAAATTTCTGGATATTGACCTAATAAGTGCAAGGTCGTAGCGCCACCGCCGCTCCATCCCCATACAGCCACACGCGTCGGATCAATGAAATCCCATTTCAGGACTTCTTTGGCACCCATGGCTTGATCGCGAATATTCAAATAACCGATATTACGATAGATGGATTTACGCCATTCGCGTCCTTTTGGCGCTGGAGCACCGCGGTTTTCCAATGAAATGTAGACATAACCATCTTCGGCCATATCACCATCGTATAAACGATTCCGTCCGGCGGAGATATTGTCTACCACCGTTTGTGAAGCTGGTTCGCCGTATACGTAAAATACGACTGGATATTTTTTCTTCGGATCGAAGTTGTTGGGTTTCACCATCCAACCGTCCAATTCCACGCCATCAATCGTTGTTACTTGGAAAAAAGTCGCGGTATTGGCATTTGCTGGCGCATCGTAACTACGTTTTGCCGCTTGAATCTGTTTGTGCGAAGGCAGCGCTACCAGCGCTTCCGAGTACATATGTTTACTGCTGCTACTCGTGTAAAAGGCCAACTTCCCGTTCGGCGAAATGCGATACGTGTTTGTTCCGGCATTGGATTGCGGTGTCACCCGTTTGGCTTTGCCACCGCGGATCGCGATTTCGTACAAGTATTTTTGCGTCGCATTATCCGGCGAAGCCGAAAAGAAGATGCGTTCTTGATCTATGTGATCGATCTGGATCACATCAAAAGCATCTTGCGTAATCAACTTTTCTGTTCCATTCAGGTCTATGCTGTAAATCTGGCGAAATCCACCTTTTTCGGATACCCAGATGAATGATTTTCCATTTTCCAACCAATCCCAACCGCTTGGGTCACCGCCGTTCCATCGAGATTTGATATCAATCCATGTGGCATCCGTTTCGCGGTGAATGGTTTTGGTTGAACCATCTATAGCGCTTGCTGTAATAATTGCACTCTCGTTTTGCTTTCTGTTTAAGCGTTGCAATATCACACCCGATCCGTCCGTCAACCATTCCATGCGTGGAATATAATGTTGCGCCGGATCGCCGTCAACTTGGACTTTGACTTGCTTTTTGGCTTTCAGATCGTACATCCAAACGCTGCTCGCCGAAGGATTCAACCCTACTTTTGGATATTCTACCGGGATCGTAAAGGCATACAAACTATCCGTGTTATTAATCATTAGGAAATGACGGGTTTCTTTCGCATCGAGTTTCCAATACGCGATGCGCTGCCCGTCTGGCGACCAACGAAATCCATCCTGCGTGCCAAATTCCTCTTCATATGCCCAATCAAATGTACCGTTGATCATACGATCCGAACCATCTTCCGTGATTTTTACATATTGGTTGTTGGCTAGATTTTCGACATAGATATTGTTCCGAGAAACGTAGGCAACCTGATCGCCTGTCGGCGAGAACTTCGCAAACATCAGCGATGCTGCAGGTAAGTCAGCGCCCAATTGCGTCAGCTTATTAGTCTTCCGGTTGAAGATCCAGTATTCCCCACGCGTATTGTCGCGCCATACTTTTTTGGTGTTGGCAAAAAGCAATAAATCTTGCCCATTGGGTGATACCACAAAGGATTGCACATTCAAAGGTGCTTGCTGACCAGCCGGAATCAATTGTTCTGCTGCAAGAAAAGTCGATGACTTTTTAGCATCTAACAAATGCACCAGTTTGATGCCTGCATCGGAGAATTCATAGTACGCATTGCCATCGGCCGACCATTGTTCTTGCGCGCGTAAACGAGTACATTGAACTTGTAATGCCAACAGGGCAATCCAAGCAAGGAATAAGCGAAGAAGTTTATACATAGCGTGCACGGTAAGATTCTACATCATCAATGGTTTTGATTAAATCGGGGCCCAAAAGTTGATGACCTTCTGGGGTGATTAAGAAGTTATCTTCAAGACGGATACCACCAAAGTTTCTGAATTTTTCTAACTCGGTATAATTCACAAAATCGCCGTGTCGATTGCTGGCTTTCCAATGATCAATCAGTTCTGGAATAATATAAATGCCCGGTTCTACCGTCAGCACAAAACCAGCTTCCAGCGATTTGCCCAGTCGCAGGGATTTCAAACCAAAGGTTTGTGTATCTTTTGGATTGTCTTCGCTGTAGCCCACATATTGCTCACCCAGATCTTCCATATCGTGTACATCCAAGCCCATTAAATGCCCCAAACCACATTGAAAGAACATCGTATGTGCATGATTTTGCACCGCTTCTTCGGGATCACCTTTCATCAATCCGACGGATTTTAGGCCTTCGACCAATATCTTCGCCGCATGTAAGTGTACTGATTTAAAAGAAATACTTGGACGCAATTGCGCTCTCGCACCTTCAAGCGCATCAAGCACAATTTGATATAGGTCGCGCTGCCGACTATCAAATGCAGCAGCTACAGGGAAAGTCCGCGTCAAATCTCCGGCATAACCCATGGCAGTTTCTGCGCCGGCATCTACCAAGACCATATCGCCGTTTTTCAAAGCGTTACTACGGACTTGATTGTGCAATATTTGCCCATGTATCGTGATGATGGGCGGATAAGCCAAAGCACAATCTTGATTGCCAGCGAATGCTTGTACGGCATTCACCAGTTCACTTTCTTTCATGCCTGCTTTGGCCAGTTGCATGGTCAATAGGTGCATTTCTGTAGATACCGCCACCGCACGTTCGATTTCGGCTACTTCTTGCGCTTCCTTAATCGATCGTTGTTGTGCTACCGCACGAATCAATGACACCGAAGGTTGCAACTGGCTTGGTGTCTGATTCAGTAATTCGCTCAACAGTAATTTATTGGCCGATTGGTAAGGCGGTAAGAAATGAATCTTGCGATTTTGCGCGATCGCTCGCCCAATATATTCCGCTAAACTGCTGATAGGCGCGGTTTCCGCTACGCCAACGCGTGCCGCGCGATCGCTCAGCGATTCCTGCGGACCAGTCCATACCAGATCGTCGATGGTCGCTTCGCGACCGAAGATGATTTCTTTGTTTTCATCCAAATCAATTAATCCCACCAAAGCAGGAACGGCTAATCCGAAATAGTAAAGGAAGGTGCTGTCCTGACGAAAAGGATAGGTATTGTGTTCAAAATTAATCGGATTTTCAATATTACCCGGAAAGAGCAGGATGCCCCCAAGAATTTTGTTCTGGAGTGCCTGACGTCGGTTTTGATAGGTTGAAGTCGTAAACATAGTGTACAAATGTATTGATTTAGCTAAAATTTACCGACTTACGCGCTTCAATTTTACCTGTTTCGTTGCCGCAGGAATGGTGTATCCGCCTTGCGCATCCTTTTTGATGCCAACTACTTCGTACGTATCTTGTTGTAGGCGCAAATGTGCCGCCGGATTGTTATTTGCTGATTCTGCGATCGTTAGCGTGATGTCACCATTTTTAGGTTGGTAATCTAGTTGTGCTATCTCACCAGATTCTGCATGAATCATTAGTTGTTCAGGCGCTACAAAAATGCGATTTCGCCCAGCTGTGGTGATTTCGACCTGAACACCTTTTTTGTGTTCGGTTAAGTTACCGCTAAATGCCAACCAGCCAAATTCTGGATGTTGTACGATGTATGTGCCCGCATACGCGGCATAGCCATAAAATCCAGAGCCATAATCGCCGGTAATCCCATCATTGGCCAAGGTAGAAGGATAGGAGTGGAACGCGCCTGGCGCAAAACCTTCTTCCGTGACATTCGCCAGCGCGCCAATCATTCCTGCATGTCCAATACGCAACAAATGGTAATCTTCTGGATTATTACGGTAGGCATCTAAAACTGGAATAGCATTTAAAGCCGATCCATAATGATGCAATTGGCGCTCGATGCGTGACAATTTGCCACCATACACGAAATCCCAGTAACGGCGCGCGCTACCATTGTAGCCCCAATGTGGAACGGTTGGCATATACGCCAAGATTGCATTCAATGTTACGGTCGCTTTATCATCAAAATCAAAATAATCAGACCACATATATACCTCTTCCTGTCCGGTAGAATCCCAAGGCATTTCGCTGCCGAATGGATAATTCAAGGTGCGCCAGTGCTCGGCGCGTTCGCGCATCAAAGATTCCAACTTTGCTGCTTCTCGTGTTTTTCCTTCGCGTTGCAAATCTTGCAGGATAATCAAAAAGATACTGCCTTCCATTTGTCCGTATTGTGCATAGTGCGGTGCTTTTT
Organism: Sphingobacterium chungjuense; assembly: GCF_011316935.1. GTDB lineage: Bacteria > Bacteroidota > Bacteroidia > Sphingobacteriales > Sphingobacteriaceae > Sphingobacterium > Sphingobacterium chungjuense. Next base: position 49,613 of record NZ_WLYS01000009.1, on the reverse strand, counting down.
CTACCATCGCAACCGAAGTTTCGTATGCGCGATCTAAATAGGTATCCCAGCTTTCTTCCGAAACTAAGTGCGGATAATGCCGCGCCAATCGGTAGAATACCCAATGTGCAGCCGCCACGTGCGGATAATTGTACGAGCGACCAATATTGTCCGCTTCTTTCTTAGGCCAAGCCGACCACAACGTATAATTGATGCTATCACTATATGTGCCAGCTGGCATCAAATCTGGTTCGTAGTAAAACAAGCTTTTGACTACGCCATACTGATCCTTGCCGGATTTATGTTGAATATTGCCATACAAAGTTTCATTCATAAAGCGTTTCAGTTTGGCGATTTCATCCGCATTCGGTTGTACCACTTGTTTCATCATCGCGGCTAACCAACTTCCAGCACCAGCCTCGTCGCTCAAGCCGGCATACCACGCGCGTTGCTCTTCCGTGACTTGTCTTTGCACTTCATTATCATAGGTAATGATGGAAGGTGAGCGATGGAAGGGATCATTCGGGTTTTCGTACCATTGCTTGGTCGTGAGGAAATTTCCTAAATCATTGACCACATCACGCTCGGGTTTGATCACCTTATAATGTATGGTTTGTTGTTTTCCGTCGGTGTAGGTTAACGTTACACGCGCGCGCCCCCAGTGATTGCCTTTCACTTGGTAACCAGACCATTTTCCGCTAGCATTTTTGTTTTTTGTGATCGTTAGCGCATTTTCTGGATATATCGCAATGTCTTTGATGTCAGAACCGTATTGCACGAATAGCTTCGCTGGATTGTTCAATGGTACCACAAAGCCTGGCGCACCAACGGCTAGAGGACGTTGGTTTTGCACTAATGTTTGCTCGATTTCGCGGATGCTTGGCGCTAGTGCAAAGCGCAAGGCAAACGTAGCCTTTTCATTCGGTTTCAAGATCCTGGAAGTGGGTTTATTCCATTGTTCTACACCTTTCCAGTCGGTCTCGGCATGTGCTTTACTGTGGATCATCCATTCATGAAAACCTTCGAAGGTAATTCCGCGTGGTGTTGGATCTGTATTGAGTGGGTTGTAGGCTTCGAATGGCGCATTTTCTTCTGGCAAGACCAATAAGCTGACGCCTTTGCCATGCAAATGGTTGACCTGCATATAGCCCGCATCCATACCAATGTATGGATCCATAAATACGTTGTGTGCGTGTGCCTGATCCAGATTTTTGCCGTCCAAATTATTGTTGAAAGGCAACGGTATGCCCAAAGATCCAATTTCGATCGCCTGATCGGACGGATTATGTATATCAAATTGCAAGATCAGATCATCGCCTTTGCGTTTCCAAGTTCTGCTAACATGTAATGGTATATTCGGTAATGTCGGCGTTAAATCTGCGGCCGCTAATATATCTTGGCCTGTCGGCAAGGCTTTGATATCGTGTCGATCTGCCGCGGTGGAGTAATTGGTCCACTCTGTGTCGGATGCTTTTTTGATCCTAAGATTGATGTCTCCCAGATGATAGAATAGGTTACGATCTCTTTTATTCAATAATTCTATTGGTGTGTAGTCAAATGCTGCGTCGCCATCTGTTTGCTGTAGCGAAGAAATGGTTTGAGAAGATTGTAGAATCGCACCTTTCAATTTAGGTAGTGAGAATTTTTGTTCGCCACGATCCACATGCAGCGTGGCAGGTTGCTCGCGCACGGCTTTCCAAACAGGATGTTCATTTTGTTGTGCTTGTAAGGTAAATACGGCCGTTTGCAATAATACCAATAAGGTGGTGGAATATATCTTTGTAAGCATAATTGTGGGAGTGTTGGTCATTTGAGCCAACAAATATAAAAGCTACCATCGCAATTTGTAAACCGGATTTTACCGCATACTATTCAAAAATTAATCACTTTTTGGTCGTGTAAATTTTTTATTATTTTTTGGGAAAATTATTGTGAAGAAATACTTTTTAAGTTTATCTTAGTGTTAATAACTAACACAAACTTCTACTTATGAAACCGATTCAATACAGCGTTCCAGTACCTAAGGATAGGACTGTTTTTATCCAAGAAGACGTTTTGGACAAGTTTTATCCGTACATGCACCGACATGAGGAGCATCAACTCATATGGATAGTAGAAGGGGATGGGCAATTGCTCGTCGACGATAATCTGCACGATTTCCACGAAGGCGATATCTTTTTATTAGGATCTAACCAAGCGCATGTTTTCAAAAGTCGTCCCTTGGGCGAGCGCGTCAGATCGGTGTCGGTATTTTTTAGTGACAAAGGCGCGCTAGCCAATATGTTGCACTTACCCGAATTGAGTGTATTGTTGGATTTTATCAGCAAAAATAAGCGTGGATTTCAAGTGCCGAAAGAACAACTTTCCAGGGTACGTCGCCGCTTTGATATCTTGAAAAAGTCCGATCACATGGATCAGTTGATCAATTTCTGTTACTTACTACGGGCACTTAATTCTGTTTCTTCAGAACTAAAACCTTTGTCAGGCATATCCATCGGCGAAGCAGAAGAGGTAGGATCTATTCGTATTCATACGCTTTGTCGTTATATAGAGCACAATTTCCGGGAAAATATCAGCTTAGAAACCGTATCGGATAAGGCCAACCTCACCCCACAGGCATTCTGTCGTTTCTTCAAACGCAGTACGGGAAAAACCTTTGTCTCTTATCTTAATGAGATTCGAGTAAGAGAAGCCTGTCGTTTATTAGGATCATCTCGTTACGATTCTATTGCGGGTATTGCATACGATTGTGGTTTTAACAGCATTACGAATTTTAACCGCGTATTTCGCAGTATTATCGGTCTTTCACCGAAGGAATATCTCTTAAGTTATCAAAATATTTTACACCAGTAAAATGCCGATGGTTAATATCAAGTAAGGAATGATTAAAAGGTGGTTAGTCGCCCGACGGATAAGTTTGTAGTTTTGATTTTAATAAATTACAAACATTAAAACTTAGTATAGACTGACTATGGCCGATTTAAATTGGAAGGGAATCTATCCCGCGGTGTTGACACCTTTTACCGAGAACGGTGATATTGATTACGATATGTTTGCCAAAAATACCCAAGCTCAGATCAAAGCTGGTGTGCATGGTATTATCGTAGCGGGCACATTAGGCGATGCTGCAGCATTAGACACAGAAGAGAAATTTGAACTTCTGAAATACGCTAAAAAGATCGTGGGTGATCAAATTCCAGTGATCCTCAATATCGCGGAAAACACCACCCGTAACGCCGTTAATTTTGCGAAGAAAGCATACGAATTGGGCGCTGATGGCTTAATGCTTTTACCTCCGATGCGTTACAAGGCTGATGATCGCGAAGTGGTCGAGTACTTTAAAGCGGTAGCCAAAGCCACTGAATTACCGATTTTGATTTACAACAATCCGGTAGATTATGGCACCTTTGTTAATCTGGAGATGTTTGCTGAACTAGCAGAATACCCAACCGTACAAGCGGTAAAAGAATCAACACGCGACTTAGCAAATGTTACCCGTATGAAAAATCGCTTTGGCGATCGTTTCAGCATCTTGGGTGGCGTCGATACGATTTCTCTAGAAACACTTTTCTTAGGAGCAGATGGATTGGTTGCTGGACTAGTGGATGCCTTTCCGAACGAAACGATGGCCATGTACAATTACGCGCAACAGGGCGAAATTGAAAAAGCAGTTGAAATATACCGTTGGTTTATGCCGTTATTAGAACTAGATATTCATCCGAAACTAATTCAATACATCAAATTGGCTGCTACCGCAGAAGGAATCAGTACACCACACACGCGTGCACCAAGATTGCCATTGGTAGGTGAAGAAGCGGATCGTGTAAAAAAAATTATTCAAGATAGCATTGCCAAACGTCCGGTGTTGGATGCCGTGCATGCATAACAAAAACAAATGGATCAAACGAAGGAGATATTAGATGCGTATGTGCAGAAAGCCGTCGACGCGTTTCAATTTTTAAAGGGAACGACGGTACAAGAGCGTGCAGCATTGATGCACGCTGTAGCCGATGCGATCGAAGCGCTAGACGATCAATTATTGAATCTGGCACACGAAGAATCGGCTTTGCCGATGCCGCGTTTGCAAGGCGAAAAAGCCCGTACCGTAGGGCAATGGCGTAGCTATGGCGATGCCGTAGCCAAAGGAACTTATCTAGATGCCCGCATTGATCGTGCAGATGCTGAAAAAGGTAAAAACGATATCCGCAAATACAGCATAGGACTTGGTCCTGTGCTGGTATTTGGAGCAAGTAATTTTCCGTTTGCATTTTCTACCGCTGGAGGCGATACCGCCAGCGCTATCGGCGCTGGCTGTCCGGTATTGGTGAAAGCACATCCTGGGCATCCGAAAACTTCCCAATTGATGGCAGACACCATTAGCGAAGCCGTGAAAAACTTTGGCTGGCCAGAAGGCGTTTTTGGACATGTTGCTGGTGAGTACGTTGCCGGTACAAAAACGCTTTTGGGAGCTTACCTCACGGCGCATCCCGGCATTCTAGCTGTCGGCTTTACCGGCTCACAACAAGGTGGAAAAGCTTTGGTGGCTGTGGCCGCTGGACGCGAAGTGCCTATTCCTGTATTCGCAGAGATGGGAAGTGTTAATCCGGTGTTTGCGCTACCACAATTACTCGAAACAAATGCAGCGCAGTTTGCGCAGCAATACGTAGGCTCTTTGACTTTAGGTACCGGACAATTTTGTACCAATCCTGGAATCGTCGTTGCATTAGCTGGTCAAGCATTCGACCGCTTCAAAGAAGCCGTGCAAGAAGCTATTGTGGCAGCAAAACCAACCGCCATGCTCCATAGCGGTATCGCTAAAAATTACGTGGAGAAAAAACAAGCTGCCACCACGCACAAAGAGGTCACGGTATTGGCACAATCAGCAACAGACGCCGAAGATTCGCAAGGACAGCCGACCGTAGCTTGGACTTCTGGACAAGCGTTTTTAAATGATTCGCAATTGTCTGAGGAAGTTTTCGGGCCATTTGCCTTGCTGGTAGAAGCGGAATCAACTGAGCAACTATTAGCTATTGCCAAAAGCTTGGAAGGACAATTGACAGCAACGATCGCAGGTACTGAACAAGATCTGGAAGCGAATACAGCTTTAGTCAGCATCTTGCAAGACAAGGTAGGACGTTTGCTATTTAATGGTATGCCAACTGGGGTAGAGGTGGTGTATGCGATGCAGCATGGTGGTCCATTTCCAGCGACCAGCGATCCTAGATTCACCTCTGTCGGTCCTGATGCCGTGAAACGATTTGTGCGACCGATTGCTTTTCAAAATTGGCCCGAAAACAGCTTGCCAGCCGAATTGAAATCCAGTAATCCTTTGCAATTAACACGTGTGGTAGATGGTGTTTCTACCGCTGCCGCTTTATAAAATATTGTCTACATTGTAGTATATGTAAATGAAAAAGACTTTTTTTTGCATTGACTCGCATACCTGCGGTTGTCCTGTGCGTCTGGTAACTGGTGGTGTACCTTTTCTATCTGGTCATACGATCATGGAAAAACGATTGCAGTTTATGGCGGAATACGATTGGATTCGTAAAGGACTCATGTTTGAGCCGCGCGGACACGATATGATGAGCGGAAGCTTGTTGTATCCACCTTCCGATCCTGCCAATGATGTAAGCGTGTTATATATTGAGACGAGTGGCTGTTTGCCCATGTGTGGTCATGGTACGATTGGTACGGTGACCATTGCTATTGAAGAAGGTCTCATTCAGCCCAAAACTCCAGGCAAATTGCGTTTGGAAACGCCAGCTGGCTTGATTCATATCGATTACACCCAAGAAGGCCCTAAAGTAAAAACGGTTAAGTTGACCAATGTAAAATCCTTCTTATATGCAGAAGGATTAACGGTGGATTGTCCAGACTTGGGCGAAATCGTGGCCGATGTGGCGTATGGGGGTAATTTCTACGCCATCATCGATCCGCAAAAGAACTTTAAAGACATCAGCGATTACAGTGCTAGCCAGCTCATTCATTATGGCAAGATCATTCGCACTTTGCTGCGCGAAAAATACAATTTTGTACATCCAGAAGATCCACTCATTCACGGCCTGACTCATATTCAGTGGACAGGAAAACCGTTAAAGGAGAACTCGCACGGACGAAATGCGGTGCTTGTAGGAGAGAACGCCTTGGATCGTTCGCCCTGTGGTACGGGTACTTCGGCGCGCTTGGCACAATGGTATGCCAAAGGCAAACTAAAAGCAGGTGATGTCTTCGTCCACGAAAGCTATATTGGTTCCCAATTTATTGGACGGATTGAGCAAGAAACGAGTATCGTAGACCGTGCCGCCATTATTCCCTCTATAGAAGGTTGGGCGCGCATTACGGGCTACAGCCAAATTATTATCGACGATGAGGATCCTTACTTCGAAGGATTTCAAGTCATGTAACTACATTTAATACCAAGAACAACGTGTCTATAACTACTACAGAAAATAAGAATAAGGGGAAAGTGCTTGTTGTAGGCGCTGGAATTGCGGGCTTATGCAGTGCTTATTATCTACATAAAGCAGGTTGGGCAGTGCAAGTGCTGGATAAGGAAGATGGACAGAATAATTGTTCCATCGGTAATGCCGGTATGATCGTACCCAGCCATTTTACCCCATTGGCCGCTCCCGGAATTGTCGCGCAAGGTCTTCGCTGGATGCTCGATAGCAAAAGTCCATTTTATGTACGGCCATCACTCAATCCGGAGTTGATTAATTGGGGATTGAAATTCCTGCGCCATGCCAACCAAAAGCATGTGGATGCCCACGCCGAAGCGATTCGCGATTTGAACTTGTACAGTAGTCAGCTTTATGATATACTCAAAGATGAGGTCGGATTCGACTTTGAATTGCGGCAAAATGGCATTATGATGCTCTACAAATCCAAAGCTGCAGCACATGAAGAACAAGAATTGGCCGAACGTGCACGCGCATTAGGACTAGATGCCGTTCCATATGATAAAGAAGGGATTCAAGCCTTAGAGCCAAATTTGCGTTTGGATGCTGTGGGTGGTGTCTTGTACAACTGTGATGGCATCCTTTCGCCATCAAAATTAATGCACGGCTTGACTGTCTTGTTGAAAGAAGCAGGCGTTACCTTTAACTACCAAACAGCAGTAGAAGGATTCCAAGTTTCGGGAAATAAAGTAACCGCTGTAAAAACATCGAAAGGCACGTTTGATGCTGATGAAGTGGTGGTCACAGGCGGTGCTTCTTTGCCTAGTTTGGTGCGAAGCCTAAGTATCAAAACGCCTTTAATGCCGGGCAAAGGTTATTCCTTCATGGTAGAGCCGCCTGAAAATACGGCGATGCAGCACGCGGCGCTGCTTGTAGAAGCTCGCGTAGCGGTGACGCCAATGAACGGACAAATTCGCTTTAGCGGTACGATGGAACTCGGCCCCGCCAACGACCGAATTTATACCAACCGTGTGAAAGGCATTGTCGAAGCGATTCCAAATTATTTCCCAGATCTCCACGTATCGTACCCCGAGCAAGTGTGGTATGGATACCGCCCTTGTTCGCCAGATGGTTTGCCGTATCTGGGTCGTTCATCGCGCTATCAAAATGTATCGATTGCCGGTGGCGCTGGTATGATGGGGCTCAGCCTCGGACCCGCTTTTGGTAAAACCATTGCTGATCTCTTGGATGGTCATACTCCTCAGACGAATATTCAAGGATTTCGACCCGAGCGGTTTCACTAAAATCCAAAAAAATACCTCCCTTATTATGATAACAATTCGCTCACAACTAATCATCGGTCTTTGCTCTTTAGCAACCGCGCTTGCCCAAGCTCAACATATGAACGAACATACTACGCCGTTAGAACCTTACGTGATTCGATATGGTCACGATGAGCAGGCTATCAATTATTTTTACGGCCCTATGCCCAAGGGATGGGGTTTTCAGCGTTTGGCGCCATCGCCCGAACAGATGAATCGCTTGCTGGTATTGGATCGCTCTTATTTCAAAGAGCTGGAAGAAGTAGATTACAACAATCTACCAACGGGCGGACAAGTGGATTATCAATTGCTAAAGCGCAAGATAGCACGCCATAGCGAAGATCTTAATGCTGATCTTGAAACCTATAAACGCTTAGAACATTACCTGCCTTTTGCGGCTGTGATCTACGATTTCGAGCAGAAAAGACGTCGTGGACATGAAGTAGATGCGAAGAAGCTGGCGACAGATCTGCAAAATACCGTCAAGCAAATACAACAGCAAAGCGAACAGGTGAAGAATGGAAAAGCCATTCCATCGGCAGATGTACAATTCCTGACAGAAATGATAGAAAGCGTGAAGCAGAGATTGGCTAGCGCTTTTGACTTTTATAATGGGTACGATGTCGAGTTCACGTGGTGGATGCCGACTACGTTTGCTGATGTTAATACACAATTGGATCACTACAAAGAAGCATTAACATCCAAAAGCGATTGGAAAGTGTATGACGATGGTAGCAATATTGGCGGTCAACCAATCGGCAAGAAAATGCTCAACCAGAAACTCCAAGATGAAATGATTGCCTACACGGCCGATGAACTATTGGCTATTGCCGATAAGGAATGGGCATGGTGCGTGGCAGAGTTGCTGAAAGCATCCAGAGAAATGGGATTTGGCGACGATTGGCAGGCAGCGCAGGAAAAAGTAAAAAATACCTACGTTCCAGTAGGAAAGCAACCCGAACTCATCAATCAGTTGTATGATAAGGCGCAAGCCTTCATCAAAGAAAATCAATTGATGGATATTCCGCCGTTGGCGGATGAAACCTGGGGCATGATTATGATGACGCCGGAAAGGCAATTAGTCAATCCTTTCTTTACTGGTGGTCGGGAGATTAGTATTTCGTATCCCACAAACACCATGACCTACGATCAGAAGATGATGAGCATGCGTGGTAACAATCCGTACTTCTCATTAGGGACAGTACAGCACGAATTGGTACCTGGGCATCATTTGCAGTATTTTATGAATCGCAGGTACAAACCTTATCGTGCACAGCATTTCAATACACCATTCTGGACCGAAGGCTGGACTTTGTATTGGGAATTATTGCTGTATAGAATGGGATTTGCCAAAACGCCAGAAGAACGCATTGGTATGCTTTTTTGGCGCATGCACCGTTGTGCACGCATCACCTTTAGTATCAAATTCCATTTGGGGGAATGGACACCACAGCAATGTATCGATTATTTGGTCAATGAGGTAGGGCACGAACCGGCGAATGCGCACGGTGAGGTGAAGCGCTCTTTTGAAGGATCGTATGATCCGCTATATCAATTGGCGTATATGATCGGTGGTTTGCAATTGCTCAGCATTAGCGACGAACTCGTCGGTGGCGGGAAGATGTCGTACGCCGAGTTTCATGATCGCGTAATCAAAGAGAATTACTTGCCGATGGAGATGCTAAGAGCTATCTTAACGGATCAAAAAGTACCACTCAATTATAAACCCGTCTGGAAATTCTATTCAGCTAACTAACGACTAACGCACCTCATTATGAATAACGAATCTCCCGAATTTAAAAAATCCCTAGGTCTGCTTGATGCGACCATGTTGGTGGCCGGCAGTATGATCGGATCGGGTATATTTATTGTATCGTCCGATATTGCTCGACATACCGGATCAGCCGGTTGGCTGATGGTCGTGTGGTTAATCGCCGGATTTATGACCTTGACTGCCGCACTGAGTTACGGTGAATTGAGCGCCATGTTTCCGCGCGCAGGTGGGCAATACATTTATCTCAAAGAAGCCTACAGCCCCTTAGTGAGTTTTACCTTTGGTTGGACATTTTTTGCAGTCATCCATACCGCGACGATCGCTGCCGTAGGCGTCGCCTTTTCCAAATTTACGGCCTATTTATTTCCCATACTCGACGAAGACGTCATCCTCTGGTCGCTGGGTACGTATGAGATTTCCTATGCGCAAGTGTTGGCAATAGCTGTCATATTTCTACTTACGTTCATCAATACGTTGGGCGTGCAAAATGGAAAAACAGTACAAACCATCATTACCATCTTAAAATTGCTAAGCCTTATTTTGTTAGTAAGCTTTGGTTTTTGGGCATTTGACAGCGAAGTATGGCAGTCTAACTGGGCGAGTGAAAATACGTGGAAGTTACAAAACCTATCGAAAGATGGGGCGTATAGCGACTATACCATGATTGGAGCTTTGGGCGCGCTTTCTGCCGCGATGGTGGGGGCCTTGTTTAGTAGCGATTCTTGGCATACTTCGTCGGCAGTTGCGGGTGAAATTAAAAACCCGAAACGCAATATTGGATTGAGCTTAGCGCTTGGTACAATGATCGTTACGGTGGTGTACCTGCTTACTAACTTAATGTACACCGGCGTGTTGCCTTTGACCGAAATGGCGGCTGCACCAAAAGATCGCGTGGCGATGGTGGCAGCACAGGAAATCTTTGGTCCAGTTGGCATTACCATATTGGCCGTTATGATTATGGTGAGCACCTTTGGTTGTAATAATGGATTGATCCTCGCCGGAGCGCGTATCTATTATTCCATGGCGCAAGATGGTTTGTTTTTTAAGAAAACCGGACAACTAAATAAGAATGCCGTACCGGCTTATGCTCTGTGGTTACAGGGATTCGTCGCTGCCGCATGGTGTCTTACTGGTCGTTATGGTGATCTGCTGGATATGATTACCTGCGTGGTGGTTATTTTCTACATGCTATGTATCATCGGCGTTTTTATCCTTCGGAAAAAACGACCTGATATAGAGCGACCATACCGGGCTTTCGGATATCCTGTTCTGCCGGCGATTTATATTGTGATGGGATTGTCGTTTATCGTTTTGCTCGTGATCTACAAACCACAATTCACGTGGCCTGGCATCGGTATCACGCTAGCAGGCATTCCCCTGTATTATTTAATAAAAAAGAAGAATCAAGTACTATGAAAATAACACTCTTTGCCGTACTATCTACCTTTTACATCGCATCAGGCCTTGCGCAAGGTACTGCGGCAGACTATGCTCGATCGAAGGAGGTACGAGAGAATACTCGGAATAAGGTCTACCAAATTCCACAACAAATCACTTGGTCCAAAGATGGAAATGCCTTGGCTTACCGCGTGCGATTACGTGATGCCGGAAGTACCTATGTACTGGTCGATGCCGCTCGTAAAACCAAGATGAATGTGGACGCCGCTGCATTGACAACAGCGCTTTCAAAGGAATTGGGTAAAGCCACTCGTCTAGAAGATATATCGGAGCGGGATTTTGAAGTGCTCGACGCACAGAGATTAAGCTTCTCCGCTGGCAAAATCATTTGGCAGTGGGATAATCAGCAAAAGCATTTAACGAAGCTAAAAGATGCAGATAACGACCGCAATGGCGGTTATTGGGGTCGTCGCTGGGACGATACGGCCGGAGAACCAATTACTTCTCCAGATGGCAACTATGTCGCTTTCATCAAAAACAATAATGTCTACGTACGCAAAAAGGACGAAACCGGTAAAGATGCCGAGCGTAGGCTGACGTATGATGGCAGTCCGGGCGATTATTATTCTTCGCGCCTTTACTGGTCGGCCGATAGCCGCAAGTTGGCGGTTTATCGCGTACGAAAAGCAGAAGTACGTCAGCTCACGTTGTTGGAATCTTCGCCTTCCGATCAGTTGCAACCCAAGTTGCAAACCAGAGATTATGTGAAGCCGGGTGATGCGCTGCCACAATATCTTCCGACTATTGTAGACGTGGAAACGGCCGATATCAAGGCCGCAGATCCCACCAAGATTGGTAATCAGTTTTCCATTACACCACCGGTGTGGAACAAAAGCAATACGGCAATCACTTTTGAGTACAACCAACGTGGTCATCAGCGCTATGAAATCTTAGAATTGTCTGCGACTACAGGAGCGACCAGAAGCGTGATTGCCGAAGTAAGCCCTACCTTTATCGATTACAGCGGTAAAAAATACCGTAAAGATCTGGAAGAGGCGGGCGAGATCATTTGGGCATCCGAGCGTGATGGTTGGAATCATCTATATTTATTTGATGCGCAAAGCGGCAAAATCAAAAACCAGATTACCCAAGGAGATTGGGTGGTACGCAGCGTGGAGTATGTAGACGAAAAAGCACGCGAAATCTATTTCCAAGCCAGCGGCATGAAGAAAGGAGAGGATCCTTACTTAGTTCATTATTATGTGATCGGCATGAATGGCAAAGGTTTGCGTGAGATTACACCAGAAGATGCACAGCATCATGCCTATTTTAATGATTCACATAAACTCTTTGTTGATGTATATTCACGGGTAGATCAGGCGCCGATTACGGTGTTGCGCGATGCGAAAGACGGTAAAACGCTCATGGAATTGGAGCAATCGGATATCAGTGAATTGAAAGCAACAGGTTGGCAACAAACGGAAGTATTCCAAGCGAAAGGTCGCGATGGACAGACGGATATTTGGGGCGTCATTATTCGTCCATCCAACTTTGATCCACAGAAAAAATATCCGGTAATCGAATATATTTATGCTGGTCCACACAGTGCTTTCGTACCGAAATCTTTCTATGCGAATCCTTCGGGAATGCATGAGCTGGCTGAATTAGGCTTTATTGTGGTGCAGATTGATGGTATGGGTACGTCCAACCGTTCTAAAGCATTTCACGATGTGGCTTGGAAAAACCTGAAAGATGCTGGTTTCCCTGATCGCATTGCTTGGATGCAAACAGCGCAAAAGCAATATCCGTATATGGACTTAGATCGTGTCGGTATCTACGGTACTTCGGCCGGTGGACAATCGTCTACCGCAGGCTTACTTTTCCATCCAGAATTCTACAAAGTTGGGGTTTCTTCTTGTGGATGTCACGACAATCGGATGGACAAGATTTGGTGGAATGAGCAATGGATGGGTTGGCCTGTAGGACCGGAGTACATTGCTTGCTCCAACGTGGAAAACGCACATCGACTGGAAGGCAAATTACTACTGATCGTGGGTGAGTTGGATGACAACGTAGATCCAGCTTCAACCTACCAGTTGGTTGATCAATTGATTAAACATGGCAAAGATCATGATTTCATTATGGTGCCGGGCATGGGGCATTCCTCCGGTGGTGATTTTGGCGAACGCAAACGCCGTGATTACTTCGTGAAACATCTCTTAAAGACGGATCCACCTGCTTGGAATCAAGGTTAATGACTCAGATCGGCCAGCTTTAACGATAGTTTAATCTATCCTAAAAGCTGGCCGATTTTTTTTGCTTACATTGTAGTACTATAACTATTCATCATCATACCGACGTAATATGAACACACCCTTAGTATTTCAATTTATCTCCGAACCTTCTGATGTTAATTACGGTGGCAAAGTACATGGTGGCAGCGTGATGAAATGGATCGACCAAGCAGGTTATGCTTGTGCGAGTACGTGGAGCGGACGGTATTGTGTGACGGTGTACGTCGGTGGTATTCGCTTTTATCAACCCATCAAAATTGGCCAAATCGTAAAAGTAGAAGCGCACGTTATCTACACGGGATCAACAAGTATGCACATCGCGATCGACGTGTACGCAAGAGATCTGAAAAAAGAAACATTCGAGAAGAAAACACATTGCATCATCGTGTTCGTCGCGACCGATGATGACGGCAAATCGGTGTCTGTACCCAAATGGGTTCCTCATACCGAGGAAGAAAAGAAACAGGAAGAATACGCCAAACGCTTGATGGTACACCGTAAGCAGATCGAAGAGGAGATGAAGCCTTTTTTGTAGATATACGATACTTTTCCGATATCCTCAGGATAGTGCTTACTTCACCACAGTTGCTTCCAATTCTACGGTCAATGTTTCAAACAGGGCGTTCACTTCCAATACAGTCGACGCTTGTTGGATCTCATGTTTGGCAATCCAATGCTGCAATAGCTCGAAGTGCTGAAATAAGTCGGCTGTAGACGTTGTATAGATATTTAGGCGGACGATATTTTTAAGCTCATAACCAGCAGTACGTATCACTTTCTCTAGGTTAGCGATGCTTTCTACTAATTGTGTTTTCATGTCTGCATCACTGGATATACCTTGATCATTAATTGCGGTCTGCCCAGAAACGTATAATGTTCCTGTAGCATTTTTTACTTCGATAGCTTGCGAATAGCTTCTTGATGCACTCCATGTCCATGGGTTAATTGCTTTTTTTTCCATTTTCATTTTTTGTTTAAATTCGATGGAGCAAAGATCGCTGATGAGCGTGTCGCCGGGCTGTGACTTGAATCACATAATTTATTTTTTACGCCGGTAGAGTCTACTCAATGTTTCCCGTGATAAGCCTAAGTAAGCCGCCAAGATGGTTTTAGGAATACGCTGTACTAAGGATGGATACAGTTGAAGAAACTGTTCGTATTTCTGCTTGGGACTTAAAGTAAGCAGCGATAGGATACGATTTTGATTGGCAATATGTCCACGGATGGATTTATCCAAAAAATAACCCGTCATGTAGGGAAATCTAGCACAGAGGTTTTGATAATTCTTTAGCGAGAGGCAATAGGCCGTGGTAGCTTCCAGACATTGCAATGTGCACGAGGATTTCCTCTGAAGATAAAAGGCGTTGAAATCCGTTTCCCACCAATTCTCCATAGCAAAAGAGGCAATGTGCTCTTTGCCATCCTGACCCCAATACGAAAGCTTCACTAATCCCGACTGTATAAAGTAGATTGCCGAAACCGAGTCTTGTGCTCTAATGATGAAATCGCCTTTGCGAAAATCCATCTGATCAAAATGTTGTCGAATCGCGAAGAAATCTTCGTCCGTAATCTTAACGTAATCTTCGATGTTGTTTCGTAAAAGATCGATCATAAATAGCGTGAAAATCTTATAGTCAAAAGTAAACATTGCAATCTGAATATAGGTATGCTTGGAAAATATACGATGAACTGGGTGTAGGATTATTGGATATCATTTATAAAGTTTCCCGTATTTTTACAGATATATTAGAACTCATTTATGAGAAAGATTGTGGTATTTACAGGAGCGGGTGTATCTGCGGAGAGTGGTTTGCAAACCTTTCGCGGAGCGGATGGTTTGTGGGAAGGTTATCGTATCGAAAATGTGGCTACGCCAGCGGCTTGGCATCGCGATCCAGAAATGGTGCAACACTTTTACAATCTAAGACGGAAAGCGTGTTTGGCAGCACAGCCGAACGCGGCACACCAATATCTGGCCGATTTAGCAAAGGTAGAAGACGTGCAAATCATCACCCAAAATATAGATGATCTCCATGAGCGTGCTGGCAGTGATCGCGTGTTACATTTGCACGGAAAAATTACCCAATCGCAATCTTCCATTGATCCTTCGGCCGTCTATCCAATAATAGGCGATACACTCACGATGGAAGATCGCTGTGAGCGTGGCGCACCATTACGACCGCATGTTGTTTGGTTCGGCGAAGCCGTGCCGGCAATGGATGAAGCAACTACTATTGCAGAAGAAGCAGATGTGTTTATAGTGATTGGTACCTCGCTACAAGTGTATCCGGCGGCCAATCTTTTGTACCACTTGAAGAGCGACTGTAAGCTTATTTTTATAGATCCAAATGCTACGGAATATGCTGTTCCGGCACAAACTATCCTAATTGAGGAAACTGCGGTGAATAGTGTGCCATTTTTGCAAAATATGCTTGCCAAATAATATTTGGTGACTATAATTATAGTTTTGTTTATAAGTACTTTATGTTATTTATATTTACAGATAGTTTATATAAATAATGTCTAATGATATCTGTAAATCATTAATTGCCAAATAATATTCTGAAATAAAAAAACCTGTTAAACAACGTATTGTTTAACAGGTTTTTACTTTGAAAGATATGAACTATTTATTCATATCGTTTGTAAGCTTCTACAAAATTGCTTCGCATCTGCTGAAAGGTCTCTTCGACCGTCTTTAAAAATGCTTCATCAATTAATTCGAAGACACCATTTACTCCTCCGATAACATCTGCTTCCGCAATTTTATACGACTGCTCTAAGGTCCCTTGTTCAAATTTGATAATGAACTTTTGGTTCATGCCAAACAGGCTAATTTTAAAAGACGGATGGGGTAATTCTGCTAGTACGCGCATGCTAATTTTTGTTGATTTTTTGGAATATATCTGCCGTCAAACGGAAAGCATCCAAACGTTTCTGATTGTCGAAGATGTAATTTGTCGTCATGATTTCATCAGGTTTATATTCCTCTATGAAATCGGTAAGCTCGCTGACTAATGTTTGCGTATCTCCTATAAAAGTGCAGCTAATCATAGACTGTACAGCTTGCTCAATTTCTGGAATACCTGCATAAATTGGTTCCGCCGTAGGCGGAGAAAGTGGTGCTCGGCGATTGGTAATAATACCGCAAAACATATTAAACAAACTGGTGGATAAAAGTTGGGCTTCTTCATTGGTATCAGCGGGTATCACGTTTGCACAAATCAAGACATAGGGCTCTTGCAGCTGTTCGCTAGGTTTGAAATTGGCTCTGTAAATTTCAATCGCTTGTCCAAGCATTGCGGGAGCAAAATGTGCCGCAAAGGCATAAGGCAAACCTAACTCTGCCGCCAGATACGCACTATCGGTACTCGATCCCAAAATCCACAATGGAATTTCTAAACCTTCACCCGGAAATGCTCGTACTTTTGCTGTTTGGTTATTAGTACTCAAATATTGTTGCAAAGCCTGTACATCGTCTTTGAAATAGAAAGAAGTGTTGAGATTATTGCGACGCAATGCCATGGCTGTTTGCTGATCTGTGCCTGGCGCACGACCCAACCCGATTTCTACACGGCCTGGAAAAAGTGTTTCCAGTGTACCGAATTGCTCTGCAATAACTAAAGGTGCGTGATTCGGGAGCATAATACCGCCAGATCCTACACGGATCTGTTTCGTATGGCTAGCAATATGCTGAATTAGTAACGAAGTAGCCGAACTCGCTATGTATTCCATATTATGGTGCTCGGCCAACCAGATCCGTTCGAATCCGTATTGTTCTGAGGCTTGTGCGCTTTCTACCGTGCGCGCCATAGCACCAGCGAGATTATCGCCTTTTACTACGGTCGCTAGTTCGAGCGTCGAATATTTTACGTTTTTCATAATTCAAAGATACGTGCCACGAGCGCCTTGTACCGTCTCGGTATCGTCACAATTGCCCTTCCTGTCGGTCAGCGAAATGTAAATACCTTAACCTCGCTGCTAGCTTAATGTCCCGCATTCTTCTGTAACCATTCTGTACGGCGTTGATCTGCTAACGGCGTAATTTTAAATTGCTCGAATTTCACATCGAATCCATCACCATCTGGACAAGCGGCCATGACACCAACTTTGACTGGATGATTGTCTTGGAGCCACGCGTTACGCATCATGGTATACGTTTTGTCGTCAAAGGAATAGAACACTTCTACTGCATCCAGACGGCGCACTGCTTTGATCCATACAAACGGTATGGCTTTATCAATAGGTACGATGCTCCAATCACTTGTTTTGTGCGTTACTACGGCACTCAAATTATACTTGCCATCTACAAATTCGATTCCTGCTTTGATGTAGTTTTCGTGATCGATACGCAACATCAATCCAGCTTGATCAAATCTGGCTTTATAATCGGCTGATATTTTGACTTTCACTTCAAACTCGCCACCGCGTTCGGTATAATAGAACGGTGCGTCATCGACCGTAAAACCGTAGTGAGAAATTCGCCAGTAATCGCTTTTTGGCGTCACAAACATTTGCAAGGATTCATTTTCTATTTCCCAATGGCTCGGTTCATTAAACCAAGTCATCTTTTCCAATTTTTGAGCAGCAACTTCCATGGAGAAGGACGCGAGTATTATAACAATAGTCAGTTTGACAATAATTCCGATTTTGTTCATGTATTTATAGATAGTTTGATATATTTACGATGATATCGAAATTTGCACAGTAAAGCAAGTCTTGATGCCCTATGAGCCGAAAATTTATAAGAACACTAACATAGTAACATGTATCAACAAATGATTAAATCATCGGTGTTGGGAACCGTGCTTTTCATGCTGAGCATCTCTCCAAACAACACTTTCGCACAACAACAACAACAACAACAACAACAACAACAACAACCAAAAAAAGAGATCGGATTACAATTGTACTCTGTGCGCAGTATGATGGGAAGCCATGTAGACCCAAAATCATACAATGCTGATTACGTCAATGTATTGCAAAAATTAGCGAATATGGGCTACACCTCGGTAGAAACGGCTGGATTTCGCGACGGCAAATTTTACAATACAGACCCTAAAGATTTCAAACAAAAAGTAGAATCAGTTGGCATGAAGGTATTGTCTTCGCACGTAGCCAGACCACTATCTGCGGAAGAAGTGGCTAATGAAGATTTTACCAAAGCGTTAGCGTGGTGGGCAACGACCATTGAAGCACACAAAGCTGCTGGCATGAGCTATATCGTGACGCCATGGATGGACGTTCCTAAGACCGTAAAAGAATTAGCTGTGCACTGCCGTTACCTTGACGAAGTGGGGAAACTATGTAAAGAGCAGGGGATCAAATATGGTTACCACAATCACGCGCACGAATTCAGAAAAGTAGAAGATCAGGTGGTGATGTACGATTATATGATCGAGAATACGAACCCAGAATACGTATTCTATGAGATGGATGTGTATTGGGCGGTGATTGGAAAAGCGAGTCCGGTCGAGTATTTCAAGAAATATCCTCATCGCTTTACGACGCTACACATCAAAGATCATAAAGAGATTGGTCAAAGTGGTATGGTCGGCTTCGATGCCATCTTTCGCCATGCAGATGCGGCTGGATTGAAACACATTTTCGTAGAATTAGAAGAGGTGAGTGGCGACTTAGAGCAGGGCTTGAAAGAAAGCATTGATTACTTGCAGCAAGCGGACTTTGTAAAAGCCAGCTACGCTAAATAAAAGCCAGACTTTATCAGTACACCTCTTTTTTACCGTCTTTCACAGACTAGTACCGTAAGTGCATCTTCTAGATCAGTGGTAAAGAAGAGGTGTATTTGACCTCCATCCTGAATCTTAAATTTCTTTCGGATTTCCTCGACCTTCAGTGGAAAGTTACGCGTGGTGATATTGGCTTTTGCAAATGTCTTTTTGCGCTTCAAATCTCCGAATGGAAATGATTCTATAATCTCAAAGGCTTTTCCCGGAAAATCAAACAGCAATTGATTAGAAGTATACAGATGGGAGTGAAGGTGTAATTTTCCTAACTGATGTTCCTTTGCCACGGATTTGAATGCGCCCGCTTTTACCACGCTCACATCAGGCTCGTACAAATACTTTTGCGGCGTGCGAAATTCGCTACGTAGGGTTCTCTCCTCAGCAAGCGTGAAAGAAAATTCCTGCAATTGATCCTTAAACAAGCGGATAGCGGATATCAATGGCTCACCTTCAAAACCACGTTTTTGAATAAATAGGAGTTCCTTACAGTCATTATCCAAGCTAATAACATATACATTAGTTACGTGTTTGAGTGAGCGCAATGCCTGCGTGATGTCTAAAAGCGGCGAAACCTTCGTGATAACTCGTTCTGATTTGGTGAAAAAAAGCTCCTGCAAAGCCACAATATTTGGTTCGCAGTCTTCTAATAAGAAAACTTTGCTCTGGCTTACCCGCCGCGAAGGATCGATGTAAATATAATCGAAGCTATCATCGGCTTGTTGGTGCAGATATTCGATGCCATCTCCCGCGATGCAAGTCAGATTTTTTACCCCTAAAGCCTGTGCATTGTGTGCCACGATCTCCGACAAATTTTCGTTCAACTCACAATGCATAACTAGCTCGGCAGGCTGCGCCATATAGCAACTATCTACACCAAAACCACCGGTAAGATCAATCACGCGGGCTCCTTTGCGAATAAGCTGCTGTTTGATCAAGGCGGTGTGCTCCGAAGAACATTGCTCCAGATTAAGCTTTGGAGGATAGAAGATCTTTTCGCTGAAAGCCCAAGTCGGCAACTTCGATACACAGCGCTGCCAACCATCTACCTGAGCCGCCAATTCGCTAGAAGCCACATCCGGAAACGGGCTTTTCTTTAGCGCAATAGCAGCCGGTTGTTCCTGACGATGCGTCAGGATATAGTTTTGTACATCAGGCTGTAGCAGTCGATTATTCATCTCTTTTCTTCACCAGCATCTGGCAGGTATAACTGTCTTTTAATTCTCTAACGATTTCTTTACCCACCAATACGCGATCAATCGTTTGTTGATTATAATAGCGAATGGTGATGAGTTCCAATCCGGCGGAGACGCTCACTTTATAGCGTTTTTGCAAATCTTCCATCAGTTGCCATACATTTTCACCCGTATCATCAATGCTCACGCAAAAGCTAATTGCACTATTGTGCATCATATTCACTTTGATACGGTTCTGATGAAAGGTATTGAAAATATGTCCCAAATTGTCCTCCACGATAAATGAAAAATCCAAGGGCTGTATATTGACCAATACCTGATTGACCTTAAAGATAAAGGAAGGAACGGGCAACGTTTGATGTGTTGCGCGAATCTGTGTGCCCGGCTGTGTAGGATCTAAAAAAGAGCGTACATAAAGCGGTATTTGCGTGTTTTGCAGTGGCTTAATGGTTTTTGGGTGAATGACCGTTGCGCCATAATACGTCAACTCGATCGCATCGGTATACGACAACTCCGGTATTAACTCCGTTTCATTAAACCACTTTGGATCGGCATTGAGTACGCCCGGTACATCTTTCCAGATCGTAAGATCTTGCGCACGCAGGCACGATGCAAAGATCGCAGCACTGTAGTCAGAACCTTCGCGACCTAATGTCGTGGTGAAGTTTTCGGAAGTAGATCCAATAAATCCTTGCGTGATAATGATCTCTTTTCCTAGAATTGTCGGTATATCGCGGCGAATTTTATCTTCCGTCTTCGCCCAATCTACGGTACCTTCCATATAGCGATTGTCGGTAAAGATATAATCTCTTGCATCTACCCAACGTACGGCAAAACCGACATCTCGGCAATATGCAGCAATGATTTTAGTAGATAAGATCTCGCCTAAGGAGACAATCTGATCATACAAGTAATCGTACGCATCTTGTGGTTCTTCCTCCAAAATCCATTCGGCTTCTACCAAGGTATTGATGATATCATCAAAAATTGGATGGTTTTTGTCCGTAAATAACTCATGCAAGATAGTTAGGTGCTCGGCACGTACTTGCTCCAATGCCTCGAATGCGTCGCCTTCTCGATGAAAATAACGGTCTACTACTTCAGATAGCTTATTGGTGGTTTTGCCAATGGCCGATACCACGACTAATAATCCGTTTACCTTATATGTATCGATAATGGTAGCAACGTTGCGAATGTTTTCTGCACTTTTGACGGAAGCGCCACCAAATTTGAATACCTGCATGAATCTTGAAAGAATTAGGGGTGTGTTACTTTTATATCCTGAATGAATTTCTGTGCTTTATCCGTCAGCAAATCTTTCAACTGATCGTACGGAATGTGAAATTGCGTGACACCTTCTGCATAAGCCTTGATCTCATAAGGGTTGTACTGAAAGGCTAAAGCTTCCTTGTCGAACGCAAAATTGTCGGGCAGCGCAAATACGCCTTCATCGAAAAAATAGTGATCGGTGAGTGGCGCATCCGGTGCCAGGCCTTCCACTTGGCGAAAACGTGCTTCTGCTAGCGCAATAAACTCCTGATGACGCTCTGCTGTCACAATATCACTTAGCGTTAAAGGTTTTCCTGTTTGTAGATCATAATTATCATACAGTTCCGCAAAGTTACCATGCGCTCCGCCCGTATATTCGATCAATGTTTTACTAATCACCAACAGGGTGGGCGTGTATAGCATCACGCGACCACGAATATCTTGAAACCAAGCATGGGTGAGTTCTGGCTGCTGCGCTTCTTCTACATAACTATCATAATCTGCTAAGAAAGATTCTCCCATCTGCTCTAGATCAGCTCTGTTTTTGACCGCCATCGACTGCATGATCAAGGCATTAAACAGCGTATCATCAGAAGTCGGATAGCTTGCCCGAAAATACGCCGTATCGTACTGATCACCACGAGATTGATAGTACGGACTCGTTTGAAAATACTCCGTCGTGCGATACGCGGCTGTATCTAGTGATCGGGTCGTGTCCGATTGTTCCGTTTGCCTTTGTCCAGTAGGAGATTGGCAAGCAGTGAAAGTCATCATCGTAGCGGCAAGAAATAGTACAAAATGGTGAATCATAGCATATACATTTGGTGAAACGCAGAAAGCGTATACCGTTTCTAACCCTCTGAGGCTTTAAAATGTTTGATCACGCGCTTGCCGAACACCGTGCTGCCGACGCGAATCATCGTGCTTCCTTGCTCGATCGCAATGGTGTAATCCGATGACATGCCCATGGAGAGCGTATCGAAAGAATCTTCTTTACGAAAGAAACTAACTTTGATGCCATCAAAAAGCATTTTTAGTTCGTAAAACTCTTCCTTGATGTGTTTTTCGTTGTCTGTATTGGTCGCGATGCCCATCAGTCCGCGGATGCGAATATTTTTCAAATCGCTCAATGCCTCATCGCGCAATACTTCGATCAGCTCCGCGTGATCGAAGCCAAACTTCGCTTCTTCATCAGCGATATGCACTTGCAATAAACAATCGATCACACGATTATTCTTTGCCCCATACTTATTGATCTCTTTCAAGAGGTTGAGTGAGTCAACCGATTGGATCATAACGATAAATGGTGCGATATACTTGACCTTGTTGGATTGTAAATGTCCGATCAAGTGCCACTCAATATCCTTTGGTAAGGCTTCTTGCTTCGCGACTAATTCCTGCACCATATTCTCACCAAACAGTCGCTGTCCGGCTTCATAAGCTTCCAGAATGTCTTCGTTCGACTTTGTTTTAGATACGGCTATCAAAGTCACTTCGTGTGCCTGTAGTTCCTGTTGTAAACCTTCTATATTGTTACGTATACTCATCTTCTTTGCATTTATTAACGGGTGATAACGTAGGCATTATCGACCCGAATTGCTAAATTTGTACAAATTTACAAAATGCGTGCTTCATTCTTTGTGTTGATTCCACTGATTTTACTATTGGCCTCCTGTTTAGAGAAAAGGCCAGAAGGAATATTGAAGGAAGATCAAGTGACTAAATTGCTTACGGATGTGCATATGCTGGACGGATACCTGCAGACATTGCCGATTGATAGTTCGCAAAAGGTGATCGATACGCTCTACAGGCAGTTGCTATCACGTTATGGTCTTGATTCGGTCGCTTTCGAGCACAATCTGGATTATTATTATGCGGATCCGGTACTGACGGAGAAAATTTACACGAATATCCAGAAACAATTGTCAGATGCCGAGCGAGATTTCAACCGTGCCGATTCTTTGCGTTATGCCGTAGAGCGGGATAGTTTGAATCGCGTAGCTTACTATCAGCGTTTGTTGGACATAAAACAGAATCTCTGGACTTTCTATCCAGATTCGAATTTTCGTTTCGACTATGAAGGTTACAAAGAGAGCGTATACCGACCAAGTGGTTTGGGATATCTATGGCGACGTACAGAGCTAATACCACTTGTTGCTCCGAAGCCAATCCAAGCAGATTCGGTTAAAGTGGAAAACCAGCCTGTTGAACCAACAGAAGCGCGCTAAATTATATTGAGCATTATTATCTATGATATATCCTCTTAATGCAGCTGATAAGCTGGGTTTTCTTGAGATCAAAGAGTTGGTTAGGCAGAAATGCTTGAGTGAACCAGCGCGTGACTTGGTGACTAAGATTCAACCTCAGGTCAATCCAGAACAAATCCAAAAGTTTTTAAATCAGACCGCAGAGTTTAAAACTTTATTGCAAACGGACGATCCGTTGCCGATCGACCACTTGTATCCGATTCGCCCTTTGGTGGAAAAAGCACGCGTGGAAGGTACTTTTTTGTTAGAGGAGGAGTTTCACCGCGTCCTATTATCACTTCGTACGGTTTTTGCGCTGATCCGCTATTTCAAAGAGCGGGAAGGGCAGTATGCGCATCTCGATATGTTATTCGAGCATCTGACGATTGAAAATAGCATCGTGCGCTCGATAGAGCAAGTTATCGATGATCGTGGTAAAATGAAGGAGAATGCCTCCAGATTCTTGTTGGATGTGAGTCAGCAGATTCAGAAAAGCGAGCAGGAAGCGCGCAAGCGTTTGGAGACCGTGTTTAAGACGGCACAGAACAATGGATGGACGGCCGATGGTAATCTAACCATCCGCGATGGGAGGCTGTGTATTCCTATTTTAGCGGAGAATAAGCGTAAGCTGAAAGGTTTGATTCATGATGAATCGGCTACGGGACAAACGGCTTATATAGAGCCCGAAGAAGTATTTCACTTGAATAACAAGGTAAGGGATTTGGAGTTTGCGCGTCGTCGTGAAATCATTCGTATTTTGACGGAGCTGACCAATTCATTGCGTCCGCATATTCCGCTATTGCAATCCTACCATGGTTTACTCACGAAGCTGGATTTTGTACGTGCCAAAGCTTTGTTTGCGATTGATATCGAAGCGGCTTTGCCGGAGATTCTGAAGACAGCCGAAATTCATCTGGTGAATGCACGCCATCCTTTATTGTTCTTGAATGCCAAGGCGGAAGGTACGCATACGATTGTGCCTTTAAATATCAAGATGGACGAGCAAGATCGCGTGATCTTAGTTTCTGGTCCGAATGCTGGTGGTAAATCCGTCTGCATGAAGACTGTCGGTCTATTGCAATTGATGTTTCAATCTGGCTTGTTGATCCCAGCCGATGGCAACTCCAAAATGGGGGTTTTCAAGCAAATATTTGCCGATATTGGTGATGATCAATCGATCGAAAGCGACTTGAGTACCTATAGCGCGCACTTGTCGAAGATGAAGCATTTTACGCAGTTTGCAAATGCACGTACTTTGGTGCTGATCGATGAATTTGGTACGGGTACCGATCCACAATTTGGTGGCCCAATTGCGGAAGCTGTTCTAGAAGTGCTGAATAACAAAAATGTGCGCGGCGTCATTACCACACACTATTCGAATCTCAAAGTGTTCGCGAGCGATACCGCCGGATTAGAAAATGCTTCCATGCTGTTTGATAATGCGGCGATGAAGCCTTTGTATATTTTGCAGATTGGCAAGCCGGGAAGTTCGTATGCCTTGGAAATTGCCCAGAATATTGGGTTGCCCAAGGAGGTCGTTCGCTTGGCGAAAACGAAGATTGGGGAACACCAGCAAAATGTGGAATCGCTATTGGTTAATCTGGAGCGCGATAAAAAGGAAATTGTCGATACCAAAGCGGCCATTCTGAAACGCGAGAAGGAGCTGTTGATCAAGCAGCAAGAATACGAAGAGCTGCGTGACTATGTGGATACGAATAGGAGAGAACTGCTCAAGCAGGCAAAAGAGGAAGCACGGCAGATCCTGAAAGACGCCAATAAACTGGTCGAAAATACGATCGCTGAGATCAAATCGGTACAAGCAGATAAGGAGAAAACACGAGAAATACGATCTACCTTACATCAAGCTATTGATAAGCACAGCCCAGCTAAAGCTCCTGTTAAGAAAGTAGTAGCAAAATCAGATGCACTAGTTGATCAGGATCTTCAAGTAGGAGATTGGGTACGTTTACTTGATTCTGGCAATGAAGCACAAATTATAGAGATTGCTAAAAACAAAAACTTGATCCTAGCTTTAGGAGAGCTCCGCACGGTAGTGAAACCTGCTAAGGTGGAGAAGTTACAAGGCAAGGAGAAGAAAAAAGCGGTGAAGCGGATTGGTTCGGTATCTACAGGTGATGCGGCAGATTTTAGTCCGGAGCTGGATATTCGTGGCATGCGTACCGACGATGCGATGAATCAGCTGGAGTTAGTATTGGATCGCGCCGTGATGATTGGATACCCATCTTTGAAGATCGTACATGGCAAAGGTGATGGTATTTTAAGAAAGTTTGTACGTGAATATTTACGCAAATACAGCCATATCTCTCATTTTGAGGACGAACATGCAGATCGAGGCGGAGATGGAATTACCTATGCCTATATCAAATAAACCGCATAAGTACGTACAATAGAGTTCTTTAGACTCACTATAAATTACAGGCGATGCGATAGTATCGCCATTTTTTTTTCCACATTTTTAAAAAGTCACTTTTTCCATATTGATAATTTGATCGGTATTATTTTAACATATCTTTAACATTTTGGATTGAGTTGTTGTGAATATTTCCAAATTGAAGTCATCCAATTTTCAAAACGTACTTATCCACATGTAAGGATAGTATAAATCTAACATTAAGTTTATGTTAAGCCGTTGATATACTGCTCTCTCTTCTTAATTTTGCGGTGCATTTATTTTATCAAACAACAACTTATGAAGAGATCTTTACTTTTCTTTGCGTTAGTCCTAGCTAGCTATGGTACTATCCAAGCGCAGGTCACGACGAGTAGTGTTACGGGGATTGTAACACAATCATCGGGGCAGGCAACACCAGGTGCTACCATTCGTGCCGTTCACACGCCAACTGGTACTACTTATTCCAGCGCTGCCAACGACGCTGGACGTTTCAACTTAGCCAACATGCGTGTTGGTGGTCCTTACCTTATCGAGGTTACTTATGTAGGGCAAGATCCAGTTGTTTACGAAAATGTATACCTACAATTAGGTCAACCTTTCGTATTAAACGCGGTGTTTGGTGATTCTGCTAGAGCTTTGGAAGCTATCGCAGTAACAGGAACAGGTCAAACTCGTGGATTAAGAACAGGCGCATCAACTACTGTTTCAAAAAGACAGTTAGAAAGCATGCCGACGTTGAGTCGTAGTTTACAAGATTTTACCAGATTGACGCCGCAAGCAAACGGTAACTCTTTTGGTGGAGCAAATAACCGTTATAATAACATCACTATTGATGGTGCTGTTAATAATGATGTATTTGGATTATCTGGTTCAGGTACACCTGGTGGTCAAGCTAGTACACAGCCGATTTCTCTAGATGCAATTCAAGAGATTCAAGTTGTGTTAGCTCCTTATGACGTTACGCAAGGTAATTTCACTGGTGGTGGCGTAAATGCAGTTACAAGATCAGGAACAAATACGGTAGAAGGATCTGTATACTTCTTCGGTCGTAACCAAAATACGATTGGAAAGGATGTTCAAACAAGGTTGAAATCAACAAATTTCAGCGATAATCAATTCGGTTTCCGTGTAGGTGGCCCTATTGTAAAAGATAAGTTATTCTTTTTTGTTAACGGTGAAATGGGCAGACGGACTGCCCCTTTGTTTAACAATGCTGGCGAAGCAGGTTCAGCAATATCGTTAGAGACAGCGGAAAGAATTGCTCAACATACTTTAGATACCTACGGATATGACGTAGGATCTTATGGTCCACAAGATACAGAGACCCAAAACAATAAGATCTTTACTAAGTTGGATTGGAATATTAATTCAAAACACCAACTTTCTGCGAGATACAATTTTATTGACGCCTTTGACGACAACATTAGTAGAAGTGCATCATCTTTTAGATTTGGAAATAACGCATACCGTTTTGCTAATAAACAACACGGGCTAGTTGCGGAATTACGTAGTAATTTTAATAATCAATGGTCGAATAATCTAATTGTTGGGTATACGGCTATCAGAGATAGCCGTGACATTGCAGGAAATCTCTTCCCGCAAATCACCATTCGTAATATAGACGGCGTTTCTGGAAACACAGCCGATCTTGGTACACAACGCAGTTCGGCCGCAAACTCACTTAATCAAAATATTTTTGAGTTTACGAACAATGTGAAATGGAATGTTGGTAATACTACCTTCACTTTCGGAACGCATAATGAGTTTTTTACCTTTGAAAATGTTTTTATCAATAATGCTAATGGATACTGGCAGTTTAATAATCTAAATGATTACTTAGCAAATCGTCCTTCTCAATTTGAAGCTACTTATTCTAAAGTTGAAGGAGATAATGCTCCTGCAGCTAGTTTCTCGGCTGCACAGTTAGCTCTTTATGCACAGGGTGAATCTGAAGTTGCGCAAAACTTGAAGTTAACTTATGGTCTTCGTGTGGATGTGCCAATTATCGGTGATAAACCGGGAAGAAATAATGCTATCGAAGCATCTTTCCCAGGTTATCGTACGGATAGAACGCCTAGTGGCAAAGTGTTATTTGCGCCACGTGTTGGATTTAACTATGATGCGATGGGCGATCGTTCTATTATCCTCCGTGGTGGTGCCGGTATTTTTACAGGACGTGTACCATTTGTGTGGTTGTCTAATCAGTTTTCTAATGATGGCTTAATGTTCGGTAGCGTTTTTGCCAATACGGCTGCTACTATTAATGGTGGTAGAGGTTTTGTTCCAACTACAGAAAACTTACAAGACCTTGGGCCAAGCAGATCTACTGCTGAGGTCAACTTAATTTCAGAGGACTTTAAAATCCCTCAAGTAGCTCGTTTTAATTTGGCAGCAGATTTTACATTGCCATATGGCATCGTGGCTACGGTAGAAGGTATTTACTCTAAAACCATTAACAATATTGTCTATTCTAACTTGAATGTGTCCGAATCTGTAGCGCCTATTGCACCAGGTCTTTCTGGTGGAGCTGATCAGAGACCATCATATGGAGGACGTCGAGTTAATACGGATGATTTTACTAATGTAATCTTGATTGACAATACTAATAAGGGGTATACTTATAGTTTGACAGGTCAATTACAAAAGAATTTCAGTAATGGCTTTAATGCGATGTTTGCCTATACTTATGGACGTGCTAGATCAGTAAACGATGGCGCGAGCAGTACAGCTTTTTCTAACTGGCAATTTGTTCAAATGGTGGATAATCCAAACAACCCACCATTGGCAAACTCAAACTTTGATTTGCGTCATCGCTTAGTAGGTAATGCTGGTTATACCGTAAATTATGGGCGTGATAATCTGTTCGCAACATCAATCAATATCTTTTACGCTGGAAGATCAGGAAGTCCATTTACTTACTTGTATAATGGTGATGTGAATGGTGATGGCGGTAACAGTAATGATTTGTTGTACGTGCCAAATAGCGCTGCAGAGATCAACTTGCTTCCTATCAGTAATAGTAGTGGTCAAGTAACTGCAACACCTGCACAACAGTGGGAAGCATTAAATGCTTACATCGATCAAGATGCGTACTTAAGTAAAATGAGAGGTCAGTACGTAGAACGTAACGGAGCAACTATGCCTTGGCAGCACCAATTTGATCTACGTATCGCACAGGACATTGGCGGTATGTTTAGAAATACGAAAAACAGAATACAGTTAACTATCGATATCTTCAATGTAGGTAATCTATTAAATAAAGATTGGGGAAGAAGCAACTTTATTACGAACGATGCTTACCAATTGATCAGTTACAATAGAACTGCTGGTGGTTACACTTTTTCTGCGCCAACAGATAATCGTCCGTATACCTTATCTAACCTAGCGTCAAGATGGCAAGGACAATTCGGTATTCGTTATATCTTCAACTAATAGTCGAATCGTTGATACTTTCAAATCCCCGAGCAATCGCTCGGGGATTTTTGTGTTTTAAAAGGTGCTGATATTGTTGGTGTGAGCTCAATAAAAGTTCTACAAATTTGTGTAATTGTGGAATTAAACTATAGTTTGTATGCAATTCCTCTAATGCTTTATGTGTTTCTTTAATTGTTTTATAAATCGAACCAAAGTTAATATTTAGTTAATATTTAATCTTTTATTAATTATTATTTTTTCAGTCGAAATTATATTTACTTTTAATAGTGCTTTCAAAGATAGTTCTTCTGCATGGTATTATTTGGGTAATACTTATTGGGGTATTTATCACTAAACGAGCAATAGATAATAATTACAAACTAAATTATGAAGAGATGTTTACCTTTCTTTGCCTTAGTTCTAGCAAGCTATGGCACTGTCCAAGCGCAGGTTACAACAAGTAGTATTACGGGTATGGTAACCCGATCATCGGGACAGGCAACACCAGGTGCTACCATTCGTGCCGTTCACACGCTATCTGGAACAACTTATTCCAGTGCTGCGAATGACGCCGGACGTTTCAATCTAGCAAACATGCGTGTCGGTGGTCCTTATCGTATCGAGGTTACGTATGTTGGGCAAGATCCTGTCATTTACGAAAATGTATACCTACAGTTAGGTCAACCTTTCGTGTTAAACGCCGTGTTTACCGATGGTAGTAGGAATATTGAAGAAGTCGCAATCGCAGCTGGCCAGCGTATCAATACTGCACGCACGGGCGCTTCGACTAGTGTAGGACTAAAGCAATTAAATGAATTACCGCAGGTCAATCGAAGTGTGACAGAGTTTACGCGACTTACACCACAGGCAAATGGCAACTCATTTGCGGGTCGTGACGCGCGTTACAACAACTTACAAATCGACGGTGCAAACTTCAATAACGGTTTTGGTTTGAGTACTAACCCATTGCCGGGCGGTAATTCGCAACCGATCTCTCTGGATGCCATTGAAGAAATTAGTGTGAACATCGCTCCGTTTGATGTGACACAATCAGGTTTCACAGGTGCGGGCATTAATGCAGTTACTCGCAGCGGGACGAATAGAGTGGAAGGTTCCGCTTATTACTTTTTACAAAATCAAGATCTGCAGGGAAGGCGAATAGGGGATGTTACTATAGAACGAATTGATGCTGCTAAACGTAATTATGGATTTAGACTAGGTGGGCCCATTCTCAAAGACAAATTATTTCTTTTTGTAAACGCAGAGCGAGAAGAAGCTACCGGCGGGAATGCTTCTGGTTCAAATCGTTGGCGTGCTTCTGAAAACGGTCTAGCTGTACCCGAAGAAAATATTGCCAGAACAACGCGAAGCGATTTGGAAGCGGTTCGTGCGCATCTGATCAATCAATGGGGTTGGGATCCAGGTCGTTATGAAGGATATGCCGAAGAAGCTCGAGAATCAAGTACCAAATTTTTGGCTCGAGTAGATTGGAATATCGATGAAAGACATAAATTGGCCGTTCGTTATAATCAAGTTGTTGGATCATCGATGCAAGGTGCCAATGGAAATTCAGGGCCATTTCCTCGAAGTCAGACCGGGCGGATCAGTCAAAATTCGATAACGTTTGAAAACGGAAATTATGCCTTTAGGAATGTTGTACGATCGCTAACTGCTGAATTGAATAGTAATCTTAATGCTAGGCTGAACAATCAATTTCTAGCAACATATACGCGTATTCAAGATACACGTACCACGCCAAGCAATCAGCTATTTCCTTTCGTAGATATAGGAGATGGTACACATAGCAATACTAATTCTCCATATCAAAACTACATGAGTTTTGGCACAGAACTATTTTCTTATAACAATGATGTCATTAATAATAACTATTCGTTTATCAATAACTTAACCCTATCAGCTGACAGGCACACTTTCACTTTTGGTGCAGCTTTTGAAATTCAAAATTTCGGCAACAGCTTTACTAGAATGGGTACATCTTATTATAGATATGCTTCCGTAGAAGATTTCTTATCGACAGGCAGCCCGAATGAAATCGCCCCAATCATGTTTGGATTAACATATCCATACGAAGGACAGGATACTTACTCACGCATTAATTTTGGCTTAGCCTCACTATATGCACAAGATCGGTGGACAGCAACTGATCAACTAACCATTACATATGGCGTTCGAGCAGAGTTGCCTATTTATATGAATAGTTTGACTCCAAACCCATCTATTGATGCCATGCGTTTAGTAGATGTGAATGGTATGCCAACGAATTACAATTCAGGTTTATGGCCAAAATCACAATTGCTGGTATCTCCTCGTTTTGGTGTGAATTATGATGTGTTCGGCGATCGTAGTTTAGTGCTTCGTGGTGGTACTGGTTTCTTCTCAGGACGTGTACCTTTTGTATGGCTAACCAATATGCCTACTGGTGCTGGCGTACTGCAAAATACGATCGAACCAGGATCGTATGCTGATGTGGCAGGTTGGATCGGTAATGTACGATTTAATCCGGATCCATATTATCATTTAAATAATGTACCACAAGGTGCGGAAAATGTCTTTATAAGTACACCTAGAGAAGGGGCTCCAAGCTCTTTTGCGTTGGTGGATCGTGATTTTAAAATGCCCATGGTGTGGCGTACCAGTGTTGGTGGGGATTACAAGATACCCAATACTCCGGTTACGCTAACAGGAGACTTCTTGTACACCAGAGACATTAATGCTGTATTCCAATTTGGTGCAAATAGAGCGTCTTCAAATACATTTCTAAATTATGGATCATCCGGTGAAGAAGGTGACTTTGGCGATAATAGAACTTTCTATCCAAATGGCGTTCAACGATTCAATCCACTGATCGGTGCTAATAATGCGACCGTACTTACGAATACCAATGTCAAAGGACATGCGCTAAGCGCTACAATAGGATTAAATGTGCCCTATTTTCAGGGATTTAGCGGCGGTATTTTTTATACGTACTCTGATGCCCGAGAGGTAAGTGCTAATGCTGGATCTAGTGCCAGCTCGGCATGGGGCGGATCTCCAAATATTAACGGTCCAAATGATCAGATTTTACATCCATCGGCTTTTGCCATTCCGCATCGTTTGGTCGGAAATCTGAGCTATAGGTATGAATATGCGAACTCATTGGCTACCACGGTGGGAATAGTTTACACAGGATCATCCCAAGGTCGATTCTCTTATGTTTATACATCATTCATAAATGGCGATGGTGCTAGTAATGATCTAATTTACTTGCCGCGCGATCTAAACTCTTTAAACTTTGTAGATCGTGTGAACGCAAATGGTCAATTATTGTTCACTGCAGAAGAACAACGCGAAGCGTTGAGTCTATTTATAGCAGAGAACGGTTTAGAGAAATATAATGGTGGTTACATGCCAAGGAACGGTTTTTTAATGCCGTGGTTAAATCGATTTGATGTGCGCGTCTTGCAAGATATCTATACGAATATTGGTCCTCGTAGACATACGTTACAGTTAAGTGCCGAGGTCATTAATTTCGGTAATTTAATTAGTAAAAGTTCGGGTGTACAAAGTCGGCTTAATAATGCACAATTTTTGTATGGAAATAATGTAATTCCTGGCGTAAACAATCAAGGACAACCAGTTTTAAATACCCAAAGGACGCCACAGTCTGGTATTCCAGAATTTAATATGAATGTGATTAATGGGGAGCTACCAACTACGCCATTTCAGAATGCAAGTACTTTGGGAACTACTTGGCAGATGCAATTAGGTATTCGATATATTTTCTAAATTTTAGTGCTATGCTTACTACCACTATTCCCGACATATATAGATGGGGGTAGTGGTATTTTGTAGATAATGCGCTAAAACTTCTTGCTAAACGTAAACTTCCGCTGTGCGAGGTAACTGTATATGGTGATGAGCGAAGTACATAGCACCTGTGATGGCGTCGGATACCAGTGCAATAACTCGACAAACAATTTGAGTAGGAAATAATTCAAGACCAACGATCCCATATTGGTAGCAAAATAGCGAAGTAGCCGATTACCAAATTTCGGTGCGTGTTCATTTTGCTTAAATACGAAAAAGAAATTAAACAGAAACCCCGTGAAGAAAGTTACTACAAAAGACGTTAATAGCGCAAAGATATAGGGGCTGATGGTAATCAATCCGAGCACTTCTACATTGTTTTTGAAGGTGACATAGTGGAAGATCAGATAAAACAGTGTCCAATTCAGTAAAACATTAAAACCACCAAAGAAAACGTACTTGAATTTCTGGTAATTCAAAAGGTTTACTTTTCGATTTCTGACGGATATCGAAACATCTGTATCCGAAATATACCGTTTTAAAGATTTTAGCTTGCTATCGTTGGAGTTCATCAAGGCACTAAGATAACGACCCTATCACAAAAAAACACCCTCGATGAATAGAAATTTATCGAGGGTGTTTTAAAATACGTGATTGGGTCAGGTATTATTTATACATTTCTTCGCGCTGTGCTTGCACTACTTCCGACTGAATGTACTCATCGTAAGACATCAATTTGTCGATGATGCCGTTTGGCGTCAATTCAATCACACGATTCGCTACCGTTTCGGTCAACTCATGATCTCGCGAAGTGAATAAAACAGAACCCTTAAAATCTGTCATACCGTTATTTAATGCTGTGATTGATTCCAAATCCAAGTGGTTGGTTGGCTCATCAAACATCAAGAAGTTAGCGCCTTGCAACATCATACGAGAGAACATACAACGCATTTTTTCTCCTCCGGAAAGTACAGAACATTTCTTCAGTACCTCTTCGCCAGAGAATAACATTTTGCCCAAGAAACCACGGATAAACTGTTCGTCAGAATCTGGACGCGTTGAGTACGTTCTCAACCAGTCCACCAAATTTTCCTTGCTGCCTTCGAAGAAATCAGCATTATCAATCGGCATATCTGCTGGCGTAATCGTAACACCCCATTTGAATTCACCTTTATAATCTTGATCACGACCCGAAAGGATGTCGTAAAAAGCGGAAGTCACTAAGTTGTTTTCTGCCAAGATCGCGATCTTATCGCCTTTGTTGACCATGAAGGAAATGTCTTTGAAAAAGACCTGTCCATCTACTGTTTTGCTCAATCCTTCCACCTGCAAAATTTGATCTCCCGGCTCCCGATCCATGGAGTTGAACATGATAGCAGGGTATTTACGGTTCGACGGTTTGATCTCGTCGATATTGATCTTATCCAAGGCTTTCTTACGAGAAGTAGCTTGTTTGGATTTGGAAGCATTGGCCGAGAAACGACGGATAAATTCCTGCAATTCCTTCACCTTATCTTCCATTTTCTTGTTCTGATCCGAACGTTGTTTCAATGCTAATTGAGAAGATTCGTACCAGAAGGTATAGTTACCCGTGTAGATCGTCATTTTGCTGAAATCGATATCCACAATGTGCGTGCACACCGCATCTAAGAAGTGACGATCGTGGGATACGACTAATACAATTGCTTCGTAAGAAGCTAAGAAATCTTCTAACCAAGCAATGGTTTTGATATCCAAATCATTGGTAGGCTCATCGAGAATCAAGATATCTGGTTTACCAAAAAGGGCTTGTGCT
Organism: Sphingobacterium chungjuense; assembly: GCF_011316935.1. Taxonomy (GTDB): domain Bacteria; phylum Bacteroidota; class Bacteroidia; order Sphingobacteriales; family Sphingobacteriaceae; genus Sphingobacterium; species Sphingobacterium chungjuense. The sequence goes on along the minus strand of NZ_WLYS01000009.1, from coordinate 14,561 downwards.
AAGAGCACGCGAACTTTTTCGTTACCATCCAGTTCTTGCACCAATTTGGTATGCTGCTCTTCTCTAATTCCCAAATTGCTTAATAGGGTAGCGGCATTACTTTCGGCATTCCAACCGTCCATCTCTGCGAAAAGACTTTCCAGCTCGCCGGCGCGCTCACCATCCGCATCGGAGAAATCTTCCTTCATGTAGATGGCATCTTTCTCTTTCATGATTTTGTACAAATCCTGATTTCCCATCATCACCGTTTCTAAAACGCTGAATTCGTCAAAAGCATAGTGATCTTGACTAAGTACCGACATGCGCTCACCCGGAGTGAAGGCAACAGAACCCGTCGATGGATCTACCTCACCCGAGATGATTTTTAAAAAAGTAGATTTTCCAGCTCCATTTGCTCCGATAATACCATAACAATTGCCCGGAGTGAATTTTAAATTCACATCCTCAAAAAGTATGCGTTTTCCGAAACGAAGGGAGAGGTTTGATATATTAATCATGAATGATGTATTTTACGTGTTGTAGGAGATTACTCTCCATAAATTATTGTATGCTAAATCGCGTACAAAGGTACGATTAAAATTGCAATTTATTGGTATACTGCGCTCGCTGGATAGCCAGTGATGGGTGTTATCTATTGATAGGATATATTCATGAAAAAATCCTTTCTGAATGGCCAATTCAGAAAGGATTTTAAGTTGTCAAACGATTTTACAAAGTGTATTAATAGCCCGGGTTTTGCTCCAAATTATTGTTGCCTGATATCGCTTCGGTCGGCACTGGAAAGCGATGTAAATGTCGGGAGTTGGACGGTTGATGATCCCACCAAGCTTCCGTAACAAAGGCGTCCCATCGAATCAGATCTGTCCTTCGTCGGCCTTCGCCCAGAAATTCAATACTCCATTCGTCTAAGAAGCGGTATTTGTCGAGATTGGCTACGGTTACTGGATTGGGATCCGCTCCGCCGGTGAAATTTCTTCGACGCACGGCATTAATCAATTCTGCTGCACCCGCAATATCACCGGTTCGCCATTTGCATTCGGCCAGCATATAGTAGATTTCGGCTAACCGAATCGCTGGATTATCTGCCCCCCAACGTAATGTGTTTTCTGCTAAGGTCGGAATGGGCACTTTGACCAATCGCACGCCCGTGTTTTCTTCGCCATTAGCCATCGTAGAAGGCAAATCAGCAATGGTAGGATAACGCTTGCCGGGTCCAACTTCGGAGAATCTACCGACTTGATCTCTGAAGATCAATGGCTGATCACGATATTCTTCGCCACCATTAATCGCACCACCGGTTCGCGTACGATGTGGTCCGTTGATAAACATGCCTTCGTACGTGCCGTTCCCCAAGTATCGATAAGGTCTTTTTCGGAGATCCGTAGCAGCAAATTTTTCGAAAGGCGAACCTAATCTAAATGCTCCAGCATATAGCGTGCTGTCTGGCCGACGAGAAGGTGTTAAGTGTGCCCCATTATTCGCGCCCATATCCTGATCGAAAAATTGCCGCGAATTGTAGTGGTAAAAGTCGGCATAAAACCAGTCGTACTGTAATTTATTGAATTCCGAAGGAATCGACCAGATAATTTCTGGCGATTGATGATTGCTAAATCCATGTGGACCGTGCCAATTCTGATCCAAGGAATAACTACCATGTTGCTGATCGACGATGGCTTGGCAAAGTTGCATGCATTCCTGATACATAGGTTTACCAATGTAAGCTTCCGCATTGAAGTATAGCCTTGCCAACATGCTGACAGCGGCGGCAGCTTTCAGTTCGCCTTGTTCTGCTGCACCGGCTTCTTTGTTGGGTAGGAGTGGAATGGCTGTCTGTAATATCGATTCAATGTGAGCGAACAGTTCTGCATCCGTATTTCGGGGCAAGCTTTCGCCTTCCAGTGTGGTGAATATGGGCATTCCGCCAAAGTAATCGAGTCCGCGTAAGTAGAAGAAAGCAGCCAAGGTATTGAGCTGATTCAGGTGCGCTTGTTTATCGTCTTCGGTCAGCGCAAAACGCGTATAATCCAGTTTCTCCAAATCTGTCTTGGCATCCAGCGCTAGCGCAACGCCCATCAATGTACCGCGCCAACTGCCCCAAATCCAACCTTCATCTTGTGTCCACCGATGGTAGTGATAACGTTCGTTCTCGCCACCATTGTACCAATGTCTGCCTTTTGTGGTGATGGCAAAATTATCTGCGGTGTATTCTTGTAGTCGCCAGCGATCTTCGCCCAGATACCAGCGCGCATGTGTAAATGGACGATTCAGCGCAGCCAAAATATCTTTCTCACTTTGGAAGAAAGTTTCTGGCGTTACTTGACTGTAGAATTCTTGATCTAGCTTGGTACATCCGATCATGAGGCTACTCAAAGTCAGTATCCCTAATACTATATTTTTCGTTTTCATCTATAAATTGCTTTAGGTTAAAAATTAGCTTGTAAGCCAAACATAAAGGTTCTGGTTTTTGGATAGGCATTGCGCTCCTCAAATCCAGGTTCCAATCCGTTGATATTAACCTCGGGATCCAAACCGCTGTATTTGGTGAATACAAATAGATCTCTGCCTGACGCATACAAACGTAAATTGCTCAACGGCTTGATCCAATCTTTTTTGAAGGTGTATCCTAAGCTGATAACATCTATCTTTAAGAAATCGCCTTTTTCTAACCAGTAGTCGCTTAGTTCTTTCTCGCCAACAATATCCCGATGTTCTTCAAAAGCGGTACGCAGTACATTCTGTCCGCGTACATTTGGCAAACTGTAATACATATTAATCATGTTGAAGACATCGTACCCCAGCCAGCTACGCATGTACACACCGGCATCCCAGTTTTTGTAGGCAATGCTGTGATTCCAAGAAAGCTGTACGCGGGGAATTCCATTTCCGATAAATCGCTTGTCGGCTAGCGTCTTGTTGCGCTCCGTTACGTCAAATGCTTCGCCATTTTGATCGTATAACATCCACTGACCATCATCCGTAAAACCAGCATGCTGCCAGATGAAGAATCGGCCAATATCTTCTCCTGGGAATAATCGAACCGCATTTCCTGGCGATCCTGGAGCAGGAAATCCTTTGCGATCAGCAAAAGTCTGGCTTCCCCACAAGGAGTTCAAACGACTACGATTATGTGCAGCGACAAAGGTGGTCGTGTAATTCCAGTCTGCATTGTTGACCACATTATAATTTAGCTCAAATTCTATCCCTTGATTTTGCATATCGCCAATATTCATTTGGGTGCGATCATGAATAGCGGGTGGTTGCGATACGCTAATGTCATAGATCATATCATCAATGAAACGCTTGTAATAATCCACGCGACCAGTCAATTTGTTGTTCAGAATGGTGAAATCCAATCCAATGTTGTATTCCTTCTTCACCTCCCAGCGGATATCTCTATTCTGGTTATGCATTACACCATAGGTTCTATTCCAGTTTCCTGCAAACAACCACCAAGTATCGGCACCATACATTCGTCTAGCCGTATTGGCGCTAAAACCTTCGTTTCCAGTTTCACCGTATCCAGCTCTAAGTTTTAGGTCTTGGATGAAGCCGACATTTTTCATAAATGCTTCTTCGGAGATGCGCCACGCACCGGATATACCGGCAAATGTTCCCCAGCGATTCGCTGGATCAAATTTAGACGAACCTTCATGTCTCACTGTTGCTGTCGCAATGTATCGGTTGTCGAACGAATAATTGGCTCGACCGAAAAAGGCTGCTAGTTTTACCCAAGGGTTTTTGTAGGAACCCATTCCAGCACGGCCATCCGGAAGAAATGTACCCGTTCCGAGATCATGTTCGCGGATACCATCTACCGGGAAGTTAGAGTTGTTTGCATTAAATCCTTGACCGTTAAAATCTTGATAACTATATCCTGCTACGGCATTGAGGTGATGTCTTTCCCAACGATTATCATAGGAGGCAGACCACTCAAAAATACGATCTTCCCAGCGTCCATAATTTTGACTTGCGTAACCGTCGATACCGTTTAAGCGAGATTCCCGATGTTGCGCCGAACGATAAAAGCGTCCGTGCTCACTGTTGCTCTTGATACCAACCGTGGCCGTGGTGGATAGCTGATCGGTAATATTAATTTTCAGCGCGCTATTAGCCAGTAAATAGCGGTATTGGCGCTGATCACTACGTAGCGCGACCTCGGCTAGAGGATTCCAATAATCGTATCCGCCGACAAGTACGTTGTATCCGGTTATATCGGATGTATTGTACGGAGTTTCAGTTGGGTTAAGTACCAAAGCCATATTAAATATGTCGTTGTTGGTGAAGTCAGCATCCACCTGATTGTAGCTGACCTGTGTACTCAGCTCGGCTCTGCCATCGAAAAATTTAAAATTTGAATTAATTCTTCCGCCTAATTCGCCACGCTCGGATCCCATCGCAATAGCTTCTGCTTTCCGTTTAAAGAAAGTGGTATAGACGTTAGCATTTTCCGAACCTCCAGATATGTTCACTACTTGGCGATGTGAAAACGGATTTTTATTCATTACTTCGTCGTACCAATCGGTGCGATGCCCCAAATCTTCTCCCAAACCATACTCCACAAACTCATCTCCGGTAAGTACTTCTGGGCGTCTGCGAACACGCTCGGTAAAGTATTCGGAAGTAAATGTGACGTTTGTTTTTCCAATTTGCGGTCTTTTCGTAGTGATCAAAATCACACCGCCAGAAGCTCGTGTACCATAGATTGCTGCCGCAGATGCATCCCGCAAAACGTTGATGGATTCGATATCTTCCCGTACCACGGAGTTGATATCGCCACCCGGCACACCATCAATCACGACTAATGGTCCTTGCGAAGCGTTGATGGAATTCACACCACGAAGTTGTAGGGACAGGCCAGCATTTGGATCTGTACCATTCGTAGAAGCAACCGTTAATCCGGGTACTTTTCCTTGGATAGCGATGAGCGGTGAAACTGCGCCCGCAATGAGATCTTTCTGTTTGATAACGGATACCGGACTGGTTAAATCCCTGCGATCCAACGATCCGTAACCGACGACGACGACTTCATCTAAGCTGTTGGAATCTTCCACCATTCTTACCGTAATTGCAGATTGGTTTCCGACTAGGACTTCTCTGGATTGATAGCCCATGTAGGTAATCACTAAAATGGCCTCGGTACTGGGCACGCTGATTTCAAAAAATCCGTCGACATTCGTCGTGACTGTTGTGCTAGAACCTTTTAGTTTTACGGTCGCGCCAGAGAGGTTCTCTGTTCCATCAGAATTGGTCACTTGTCCTGTGATGATTTTTTGTTGATTTGGCTCGACAACATGTGTTAGTCTAGATCTTGCATCTGCCTCCAGTGGATTGGAAACGTGGATAGCAAATAGACACATGAATGCCACTTTTGACGCCCCGATGAGGCGGCAATTCATTAAAAGTTTACGATTCATAGGTTTATGTTTATTAGTTGTCCCAAGGTAGGAAAAAATGGATGATATCATCTATTTCAATCGGGCTTTAAGCTAAGCAACGTGGAGTTTAGACGAATTTGTTACACATTGATTAGGGGATGGTGCGCCTTGTTTTTTTTGTAATTTATTGTTTGTTAGTGATTTGAATTGGTTGTTTTTACAGTTATGTACGTGCTACCATTATGTCTGCTTGATCGCAGACATTTACGCCTAGATTGTAAAATACTGGTTTTCGGGGATTGACCTATGCGACTTTCACTGGTAACTTAGTTCTGTATTATTACAAATAAAATCAAGATGAAAAAGCTATTCACAATTTTCATAGTTAGTTTATTATTTGTTGGCTGTTCGAAAGATGATTCTACGCCTATTGCAGATGGTGATTTTGATGAACTTTATGGTGGTAAGCCGTACAAAGGTACGGCACGCGGTGTACGATCGCAGCCCGGTGAGGCAGATTATACATGGAATGGTGAAGGCCGTATAGCCGTCATAGAAGCTACAAACGATTCTGTATCAGTGGTGTTTATGGCAGATTTTGATGATCAAGGAGAGATAAACCTAAAATTCCGAGGGAAGATACATGGATCTGACTTACGGCTAGAAGCAGCCGAGAGCGAAAGTTATTTCGTGATTAGTCAAGAAAAGATAGACGGAAAAATCGAAAATGTGGCACAAAGCATGTTGTTTGACGGAATTTTTCAACGTGGCAAGGCGGATTTGGCCATGAGTATTTATTTCAAACAGACGGATGGTGCATTCCCTGCTGGTTCGACCTTAAACCTGCAGTTGAATACAACTCGCGAAATCCCAACCGAGAATGATGATGATTCTGGTTGTGGGGTACGCGTCGTACCCATTTGGGGACCAAATGGTATGACAATGGGTATGGTTCCTGATTGCTAGGTGCTTTACAATTTGATAATCATCCATCTAGATGTGAAAAATAATATGATTTATATGCGAATATGGGCTATATTATTATTTGTTGCATTGGTAGGCTGTTCCAAAGATTATGATCTTCCTTCCGGCGATTCGGAAGCTCTGACCGGTACTATTTATTATGAAAATTTTGATGGTTTTCTGAAGATTGATCTGGCCACTCGCGTGAAGACATTGCTAACGACTACCGATAACGATTACAATTGGCATATTCCGGCAGATGGCAATACGTACGCTATCGAAGAAGATAATCCAAATGTAATGCCAGTGATTGCACAAAATGAAAATTCTGCAGAACCGCAAAAAGGATTGATGGTTTGGATTCCTAATTAAAAAAGACGTCTATGCAGTAACGATTTGTTCTCTTGAAAGCGTGTCGTTTTTTGGGGTGGTTTTACACAAGGATAACAATTCCTTAAAAATACAATCCTCCAAAAGCCAATACCTTTGCAAGACCTATGAATGAAATACATGCACTGCAATCGGATAACGAGCTTGTCTTTAATAGGATTTACCAAGATTATCATCCGCGCATTTACGGTTTTATCCTGAACCGAACCAAATCCGACTACATGGCGGAAGAGGTCACGCAACTCACGTTTATCAAATTCTGGAAGAGCCGTCATACCTTGAGTCATACACTCGAGATACAGATACAGCTCTTTGGTATGGCTAGGCAGGTGATGATTGATTTGCTGCGAAAAGAGGCGACTCGGTTCAAGTATGAAGGTGATACCGCAGAAACGCCGCTGACCAACTCACTCATCAATGCCATTGAGAGCAAAGATTTATTGCAAATCATAGAAAAAGACATGGAGAATATGCCCAAGATGCGACGGTTGGTTTTTGACCTCAGTCGAAAGCAAGGAATGTCACATCGAGAAATAGCAGACCTATTTTCCATCTCGACCAAAGCGGTCGAAAAACACATCGGAAAGGCTTTAGGCCAATTAAAACAACACCTATATTCTGTAATGCTGTAGCACAATATGCCCTATGTCGAATCCAAGGTATAAGTACAGGTACACCGAATTTTTCAGATCCAGATTAAATAATTGTTAAGGAGATAGGGATGGTGGCTCGAGCCGCGTATTCCTAGTATGAAGTTTAAAAAGAGATCGTCTCCGAAACCGGATCTGACCGATCGCGAACGCCAATTGCGCGCACATCTTTGGAACGATCCCGGGATCGTCGAACGTTTATTTTCTGATTCTGAATGGAAATCGTATACCGACGATGTTTCTCAGTCAGCTATTCCTACGGAGCGAATGTCTGTCGACCTGCAGCAGGCGATTGCGACAGATAGTCAAAATAAAATACGGTCGATTCGTCGCATGCATCGGCGGCAGCAATTAGCGCGATATGCTATTGCGGCAGCGGTACTTCTTTTCTGCGGCGTATTTAGTTGGCGGGTATGGCTTGGCAGTTCGCCGGATATCCAAACGGCTAACCACGTCGCCGAAGTGATGCCGCCACCCGATACGTCGTCCACTGTCTTAGAAAATACAAGTAAAGAATCCCAGCATTTTACCCTTCCCGACGGATCTAGCGTAACGCTTTATGCACAGGCTAAGCTAAGCTACCCTGCCACATTTTCCCCGAGCAGTCGGGAACTGCATTTAGAAGGAAAGGCTTATTTCGATGTAGCTAAAGACGCGGCGAGGCCTTTTAGCGTTTACGCAGGCGCGACGAAAACGACGGCATTAGGTACTTCATTTACCATCAATACAAGCGAAAAAAACAATCGCACATCGGTCATCTTACATAGTGGTAAGGTGGCAGTAGCGCCTATAGCGATGCAGACTGCTATGGCTCGCACCATCTTGAGCAATAAAGGCGAACGAATCTTATTTGATGCAGCATTTCAAGTAATCGCGCACCAAACGCCAAGCGTACAAAAAACGATCAAGGAAGAGGTAGCGAAAGTCGACAAAGCCGCTGCCAAAGTATTCCTAGAAATGGACAATATTCCACTGGCACAAGTCATGACGCAGTTGGGCCATGCGTATGGCAAAGCAATCCATTTTGGGGAGCCATCGCTCCAACAAATTCATTACACGGGTACGGTTGACCTTTCTAAAGAGAAACTCCATGATGTCTTGGCGATCATTTGCTTGATCAATGATCTTCGTTATGTAGAGCAGCAAGATGGATCCTATCTGTTGCTTCGTCAAGCAAAACCTAATGAATCGGAAACTAGCAATACGAATGATACACTAGATCAATAAACCAAACACCTATACTTAACATGTTACACCATTTGCACACATTTCAAAAAGTCATCATACTTTTTGTTCTCTTAGGCGCGACGATCAGTCGAAGCCACGCCCAACAAGTACAAGTTCGAGGCGGTACACAAAATGAATCCGGAGGCTTTTTATCCGGCGTCACTATTGATGCGGTTCATTCCAAAGATGGATTGAGTTATACCACCACGTCCAACAATCAGGGATTATTTTCATTCAGTAATTTGCCTACTGGCGGGCCTTATCACTTTATATTTAACTCGCTCGGTTTTGAGCCAGATACCTTACGTGGTTACCAAATTAGAGCAGGAGAAGTAGTTGCATTAAGCATTAAAATGCGACCAGTCACTACCGCGATCGAAGAAGTAGTTATTGGTTATGGACGACTTTCGCGTAAGGATGTGACCAGCTCGATCACCACCATTGAGGCCGAAAATATGAATGTCGGCGTACTGACATCGCCTGCGCAAATGCTGCAAGGAAAAGTTCCGGGATTGACTATTTCTACGAACAATAGTAATCCCAATGCTACACCATCTGTCAGTTTACGTGGTGCATCCACGCTACGAACAGGTGAAGCGATGGAACCTTACTATGTGATCGACGGGGTTCCGGGCGCTTCACTGGCATTAGTAGCGCCAGATGACATCGCCAGCATCAATGTGCTTAGAGATGCGTCTGCGACCGCAATTTATGGTTCTAAAGCAGCCAACGGTGTCATCATCGTCACGACCAAACGCGGCAAAGCTGGCCAAACTGATATTTCTTACAATGGCTATGTGGCAATGGATAAAGTAGCCCGTCGCTACGAAATGATGAATGGGGAGCAATACCGTCGTTTCGTCGATGAAAACAACTTCAGTATGGAACCTACGGACGATCTGGGTGCCGATACGGATTGGCAAAAGGAAGTAGAACGAACCGGTGTATCCAACAATCACAATATTTCATTATTGGGTGCTACCGATCGTACACAATACAACGCCAGTATCAATACGTTTCAGAACAACGGCGTGATTAAAGGTACCGATATGGGGCGTCAGATTGCGCGTGGTTTTGTGCAGACCAAAGCACTGAGCGATCGGTTAACCGCTTCGTTCAACGTCAATGCCAGTATTACCAAGCAAAACGATGTACTTGCGCTTGGCGATGGGTTGAGTGTGTATGATGCGATGTATTACTATTTACCGGTTTCTCCGATGCGTCGCGAAGATGGATCATGGTTTGAGAAAACCGATCGCTCGCAATACGTCAACCCCGTGTCATTGATCGAGGAAAATACGAATTTCACCAAAACAAAAGTCTTGCAGACGCATGCGCGTTTAGGGTATCAGCTATTTTCTGGTTTAACCTACAATTTGGATCTTTCCATGCAAAACCGGCAGTTTAACCCTTCGCAATACTATACCAGCAAATCGATGGCCACCCGCAATCAAAACGGTCGTTCGATCCGCGCAGCGGTAGAAGATGAACGTAAAGTGATGGAGATGAATTTGAATTATGAGAAAACATTTAATGAGCTCCATAAGCTGAATGCACTTGCAGGATATTCTTGGGAAGAAAATAATAATAATGATGGTTTTCAGCTCACCACGTCCGATTATTACGATGATGGTCTAGGATATTACAATCCCGGTATGGCCAATGTGGTCGACTTGCAGGGGTTTGGGAATTATTACCTGTCTACACTAAGAATGATCTCTTTTTATGGCCGATTGAACTACACGTACGATAGCAAATATATCTTCCAAGCAATGGTACGCCGTGATGGTTCATCCGCATTTGGTGCCAATAATCGTTGGGCAACATTTCCATCTATTTCTGCTGCATGGCGCCTTTCCGAAGAAAACTTCGTACAAGACCTAGGCATTTTTAATGACTTGAAAGTGCGTGCTGGTTATGGTGTAAGTGGTAATTCATTAGGATTTGATGTGTTCACAGCGCGCCGTGTGTATGGAGCTACATCCAGCTTCTACACGGATGCCAATGGGCGCGATCTTCGTACGTTAGCTGCCTTACGCAATGCAAATCCTGATTTGAGATGGGAACGCACCGGCATGCTCAATCTGGGGTTGGATTTCGCCATCTTGGACAATAGGTTGAGTGGTACATTAGAATATTACACCAAGAATACGACAGACTTAATATACGATTACGCGGTATCGACTACAAAATACCTGTATAGCTCATTAACCGCAAATGTGGGTGAGATCAATAATCGTGGTTTAGAGCTTACGCTAAACTTCGCGCCGTTGCGCACAGGAAGTTTGCGCTGGAACACCGATATCGTGGCCTCACACAATCGAAACGACGTGACGCGCATATCGAATCAAGAATTTTCGACGGCATATATCGACTTGGCAAATCTTGGCGGAGCCGGACAAAGTAATGCTTTTCAGCAGCGCTTGATGGAAGGTGCACCTATCGGACAGTTCTATACTTGGGAATGGGCTGGCTACAACGAAGATGGTATTTCCACGTTTTACGAACGCGATGCGCAAAGTGGTGAACGTACTGGTAACACCACGATTACGCCAGTGAATAAAGATCGTGCAGGGACAGGCACAGCACAACCGAGTTATACCTTGGGCTGGAATAATAACTTTCAGTATCGTGGCTTCGCCTTGACGGGAATGTTTCAAGGCGTGTTTGGCCATCAAATCATGAATGCGACGCGTGCACGCCACTCTAACGTAGTCGGTAATGCCGGTCAAAAAAATCTACTAGCTAGCGTGTTTGAGACCGAACGCATGACAGATATCAACGCGCATTATTTATCTGATCGTTATTTGGAGAAAGGGGATTACCTCCGTTTAGCATACCTCACCTTGGCTTACCAAATACCGACTAGTGGTACATCGATCAAGAATCTCCGCGTTTACGCGACGGTAAATAATGTATTCACACTTACCGGATACAAAGGAATAGATCCTGAAGTGGATCTAGGTGGCCTGATGCCTGGTATCGATAACCGTCAAACCTATCCACGTACACGTACTTGGATGTTTGGTCTAAACTTTAACTTATAATCTGAATCAATCATGAAATTACCTTTTTTCCATATTTCTATACTACTATCTGGTGCGGTGGGTGCGGCTTTATTGTTGTCGTCTTGCACAGATCTGGATGTAGATATTAAATCACAATACACCGAGTTTCCAACTACGGAACGCGCTGCTGAAGCGATTTCTGCTGATGTATATGCGGCATATCGTAGCGCCATGGGCAATAATCATTGGATGGTGCAAACGCTGTCTTCTGATGAGGCGGTCAGTTTGGCGATAGGAACGGATTATTACGATGGCGGCCGTTTTCGCGAGTTGCATGTGCATAATTGGACTCCAGATAATGCACTTTTGCCCACAATCTGGAATGGTGCCATGTCTGGCATCAACCTCGCCAATAATGTACTCGCTATCTTCAATGACGACGAGAGCGAAAACGCCGCACCTATGCGCGCCATGAGAGCTTACTTCTATTTTATACTAATGGATAATTTTGGTGCGGCTCCGCTGATCGTTTCTAAGGTAGATCAGATACCCGAACGCACTTCTCGTGCCGAGATCTGTCGCTTTATTGAGTCCGAATTATTAGCGGTACGCGAACGCTTGCCAGTTGCGGTTTCCGCAGCTACGTATGGCAAAGCGACGCGACACATGGCCGATGCGTTATTGGCGAAGCTCTATCTGAATTGGGGCGTATATACTGCCAATGATGTAGCCACCTACAACCCCGCGATGCCGAATGAGAAGTTGAATGAAGTGGTCGCTTTCTGTGACGAAATCATTCAGTCTGGGCAATTTAATCTGAGCAGCCATCGTTTTCTCGAAAAGTTCAGACCAGATAATGGCCCGCAAATCAAAGACTTTATTTTTGCGATGCCTTTTGATCGGGAGAAGCAGCAGGGGATGACCTATGCCCGTTTTTGGATACATCGCAGTAGTCAAAATCAATTTGCACCGCTACCGCAAAGTGTGGGCGGTACATTTAGAGTGTTACCAGCCTTTTTAGATAAATTTAATTTGCCCGGTGATGAGCGTAATGCTTCGTACATGGGCGGTTTGCAATATTATTGGTCGGATTACGCACCAGATCTTACCCGACCATTCTTAATCAGAACTTCTAAAAAAGGCATCGACCAGGATTACACCGGTGCTGATGCCGATGTGGTGTTTGACTGGCACATGGAAACCTCGAGAGAAATCACCTTACGTCCTGATGGTGGCTCCACCTTAAATGCGGGAAATGATCAAAAAGGAAGATCAATGGGCTATCGCTCTTTAAAATTCTATATGGATGTCAATGTAACGGCTGCCAATCAGCGTAGCCAAAGTAATGATGTACCGATCTTTCGATACGCCGACGTATTGTTGATGAAAGCAGAAGCGATCCTTCGTGGTGCCGTACCTACACAGGGAGAAACGCCACAATCACTGATCAACCAAATCCGTACGTACGTGAAAGCGCCAAACCTGGCGCAGCAACCAACATTAGCTGAATTACTGGATGAGCGCGGGCGTGAATTTGCGGATGAGTCGTGGAGACGAAATGATCTGATCCGATTCGGCTTGTTTGAGCAAGATTGGGGCTTCAAATCGCTTTATTCCGCAGGCTATAATGAGTATTTCCGTCGCATATTTCCTATTCCGCGTCCGGTAATGGAGGTCAATACCAATTGGACACAAAACAACGGGTATTAGGATCTGCAAATCGCTATGAAAAGAAGAGATTTTAGGAAAAGTACACTAGGCACGGCGCTGAGCGCCGTGCCTAGCGATCGTGCAGCTGGTGAATGGCATGACTAAAACTTCCGATCATCTGAAAAGTGTGGATATCGATGGGCGGATACGATTTGCACTTTGTCGCGGCAAGCGATTGGGTGTGCAATGTATTGATTATCAAGGGTATTTTCTGTATGAGACTATTATAGCGAAGTAATTGCAATAGAATGAGCAGAAGCAGCATGGCGTTTTTTTTTAACTTTCGCACCGTACAAAAAAGTCCTTCATCTCTTGATGATGGACTTTTTTGTAGTTCTATTTCAATGCCAGCCCTGTGTATCTAAGAGTCACTAGACATTGCCCAAAAGTTCGCGCAAGTCTCGCCAAAAATAAGGCATTTTTTAGTGTTTCTACGTACAGTTTCGGTATAGTACCGATACTGTACTAATACATAAAATGGCTATGTGAGTTACACTAGCAATACACTAACGATACGTGACAGGTTAAGTAGACGGCAATCTATCGGCAATTAGTCTATAAGTAGTTGGCGATTCCAATCACTATTATCTTTTTTTACGAAAAATACCAGTGTTTTGTCCAATAGGGCTCGCAGTTGGAAAGGTCGGTTTTTGGATATGGTTGCCCTAGGTATACCGCCTTATATTCCAAACTGCCTATCAAATAGTGATTTAACGGAGCCGATTCAAAGGTTATACTATTTCATATTTACTTGATTTTCCGTTTTCAAATCCTACATGTCGCACTTTCCGAAAGCAACATATAGTAGATTGACTAGCCTTTCATGGCTACAGCAGTCGATAGCAGTAGTCAATGCGATCGAGTTTTCACAGCCGATTGGCTTTCTTTTTCCAAAGCTATCTACGGGCTTTCACAAAACTGATGTTTTGATGTACATCCTATTCCTGAATATCTATGGAAATATAATTTTGGAAGTCAAATGATTTCAGCAAGCACTTTAGCGGTTTCCTCTACTTTGTGTTCGAGCGTAGTTAAACCATCATTTTTTTTTCATTAAATGCAGGGGTGGTCTTAAAGATACTCGTATAGAAAAGTTAGATTAAAAAAAATTCAGCATCAATTGATCAGTTTTTCTATTTTTTTATGAAAAGACATAAAAATAATTGTAAAATAATCGATAATAAAACATTTTATGTTCATTTATTATATAAAAGTTATTTTTTTACTCATAAATAATC
>NZ_WLYS01000008.1 GCF_011316935.1 Sphingobacterium chungjuense | reverse complement strand
TACAACAGTAATCATCCTCATAAATCACTAAATGGACTAAGTCCGTGGTTGTATATGAAGAAATTTATGATTACTTAAAGAGCATTTTTATATTTATTCACTGTTTGAAAAACGGTAAGGCTTCAAAAACAGGTAAGGCTACCATATGTCCTTAAAAAAATTGCAACTTGATAGAGAAAAAATAATTGATGCTATTTCAAATTTCAACCCATCTTTTGAAATAACCAAAGAGAACAAGCCGTCAATGGTGAAATATCGGATAACGGAAAACAATGAAGTCAAAAGTTTACTTATATTTTATTTCCTTTCAGACGGCAAGACCACTATATCATGGCATGAATGTGCAAATCCTGAGTATTCTAAGTTGATAGCAGAACATATTGTTTCACTATGTTCATACCCTGAATATCTCAAAACATCCATATACATCAAGAGATTTACAGATGATGACTTGGATAATCTTTTAGATTATTTACAAAATTACTGTGGAGCAATATTAGAAGGTGAAAAAACAATAGGAAATGGAAAGACTTATGTTCTTAAAAGCAAGTATGGTGATAAGGCCTTTTTAAACTACTTCACAAATAAGGCTTTTAATGTTCAAGGAAATATTGGTTTGATGAAATTTCAAGTTATCGAGGGATTATCATCATATTTAACTTTTAACGAAATAGTGCAAGCTACGTTGGAGAAGGAAGATTTTAACCTTAATCCTGCAGATATTGAAGGTTTATATGTCGCCAGATTTCCAATATCCAGTGCTTTAATGCATGATGTCATAAAGAGCATTATTTTACCGATGTTTATTACCCAAAGAATAATTATACCAGATGGGTTTATAATGGATTTATCGTTCAAAGTATTTCCTATATTAAGAGGTGTAGAAGGTTGTATTAAACAAATATTACAGGACTATAATGTTGATAGCAATAACCATATCGGAAGCCTTTTCGATTATAACGGCACGCATTTTGTCTTAAAAAGAAGTTACCGAGATAGTATTAATGATGGAAGAGTGGTAGAGTCATTAGAAAAGCTCTATAATTACCATAAAAATAACCGACATGCTATTTTTCATGTTGATGACACCATTCTTACGACAAAAATTATAACTTCGGAAGCAGAAGTAATAGCTGCTGTAAATGAAGCGGCAGAATTAATAGAGGATTGCTACACACAAGTTTATGCAGCATAGCAACAATCATACGGATCAATATTTCCAGATTTTTAGATCTGACCATCAGCTTTTATTTATTTCTAAAAGCTATAAGCGCCTGCCTGAATTATTAGCATCTGCTGAGAATAATATTAAGCAATTGAGCTACAATAATGGAATTGTAGTATTCGACCTACTTCTTACTAACGGTATAAATAATAGATTTTTCGAATTGCCATGCAAAGAAGGAAAATTGGTTACAAAATGTCTAAAAAAATTATCCAAACCTGACAAGGATATTCTGAAATGTACTAATGACTTTTTCTCAAAGAACCAGTCACTGATTAGTTCTTCTTTCATTTCTAGAACAGACAAAAAAGAGTTTATCAATTCGATAAAATAATCATCTAAATTTAAATTTAATTAGAAACCAAATTACCAAAAGGCTTATAAAGCATATAATAATGATAAGGAAGACACTCCCAAAAATTGGCCTCCTTTCACTTTCTTTGCTTTCATTTCGCTTGTCTACTGTATTCTCCTCCTTAGCAACACTATCCTTCTTCTCATCTAAACTCCGCGTGACTTCACCCACCATATTACGAGCCGCATCCGTTTGCTGCTTAGTATTCTGTACTATGCTATCTGCTTCGGTGGTGATAGTTCCATCTGGAGCAATTGTTGTTTGCGCACCGGGCTTTGTATAGACTTTTGTTTGACCATCGCTGCTAGTCACGGTGCGCGTATTCTCTTCGACACGGCCAGTCTCTTTGACGGTCAGATCGGTATTCACCTTGACATCCTTTGTAGACTCCACTTTATCTAATGACTTTTCAGATCGCTTATACTTTCGGAATATGCCACAGCTGGTAATACTCAGGCATATCAGCACTATCATTAACACTCGTATCATAACTTTTCAATTTTCTTTGTGACACCTTCCAATTTACACGACAGCGAATCTAGTAGCGGAACGAGCTCATCTAGTGGCTGGGCAATACTCTGGTTAGATACCGGCCGGCTTTGCGGCTCATCACCAACTGCGACGATGAGCACAAATAGAATTATCCATTTCATTTGCGTTTCCCTTTCTGTTGTTGAGCAACGCTATCCACCTTCACCGCTGCGCTATCGACTTTAATAGCTGCCTCGGTAACTTTGTTAACCGCCGGCCGGATCTCATCTATCATCTGCTGATACAATCCCCCCTGCATTTCCAGCATCTTTTCATTCAGTTTTCTTTCTGCCTCTCGCGAATCTTTATTCAAATCGATGATGTAGTAGAATACCAGATTGAATACTGTGACAATAACGATCATTGCGTAAGTCACCGGATGATTTACAATCTGCATGAACGACGGCTTCTGCTTCCCCTGATCTTGCTGCTTGCAGCCTTGCTCTTCTGTTTTCATTTATTAATACGTTTTCCGGTGCTTCATTCGCTCCAATGCCTTGTTACCGGCTATCCATCCATACTCTTCCATTGCATTGAATGTTGGACATACTTTGATCCACTCGCGCTGCTCAATAATTCCGTTACCATTAAGATCTGGTGAGAGATCGCGGTGGCCGACAATAGAAATATGGCCAATCTCCTGATGCTTTCCGATTTCTTTAAAGAAGTATTCGATAGCCGACCAGAACCCCTCCTTTTGTTCAGGTGTGCGCGTATCCCCTTAGATGTGCTTCACGTTCTTGATCTCTACTAGACCTCAGATGTAAGATGCATGCACGCTATCGGAATTATAGCCAGCCACACCATTCGTGATCTTGCTGATATCGGCCAGATGAACTAAGGATCCGTCTGTAGGAATTAGAATGTGATATCCCGTATTTACACGCCACATGCGCTGGATAGATTCCGGTGTCTCGTGCGCCCAACCTGCAGTAGTATGCAGGACTATTCTATTTATCTTTCTCATAATTAGCCTAATTATCTCCGATCACACTACCGACTTGATCTGTATTGATTGTTCCATATTGCATAATCTCTGGGAAGTCTATTAATATTTGACTTGCTAAAGCCTGGGCGCCTAAAGCGGTATGATGAACGGCTTCTGATTCAGAAGTATGTAAATATCCGGCATGCCAACGACCGGAAGAATTAGTCCTTACAGCTTTATAAAAGTCAACGTATCGTAATCCACTATCTCTAACATATTGACTTATCACCTCTTTACTTCTTGTTGGAACTGTTGGAACTGTAGCAAGTATCAATTCTATTCCATTTCGCTGGCATAACGTTCTTATTAATTCTACATTGGTTATGTAGGTGTTTGGATCTGTGTCGTTCATCCCAAGAAACCAGAATAAGTATTTTGGTATACCTAATTTTAAAGCACGCTCTAAATCTTGTCTAGCTGATCCCGAACTTTGTCCGCCCAGTCCATTGATCAAGAAATTGAAACAACCATAATCTTTCATTATCCCGATACATCAATTGTTGTTGACTCCAAAATAGCTGTCTACGAAAGACCATATTGCTTTTCTACAACCAGCACCAAACGACGCTACGACATCTGACAATGCGCTAGACATCGGTCTAAAAAATACGGTGTGATCGTATTCGGCAGCTTGAGTTGCATTCAAATCGATCACATACTCCTGACAGAATTGTTCCTGCTTTACCGTCAACTTACCCCTTCCCTTTCACCTCCTTTACAATTTGATCTACCGCATCACGTGCCCAGCTTACGTGCGTGTAATAATGACGTGCTCTTTCTACTTTCTTACTAATAACTTGCTGTGATACCCCTATCTGCTTACCAAGCATAGTGGCAACCCCACTATTACGACGAATACCACAATCGGTATAGATCGTCTCAGGTGATACCAGAAGTAATGCTGCTGCAATTGATATGATTTGTACCTGCCAATGTTCGCTAGCAAGTGGTATAGTGGGAGTATGCACGGACTTGATTATCTCAGGCGTACATGACAAGGACCTGAAACGCTGATAAACCTCTTGGGCGATATCGGGATGATATTGCTGAAGATACTGTTGCAGGTTGATGGTTGTTGGGATCGTGTTTACAGATGTTGTGATCCTGCTGCTACCTCCTTCTCTAGTTGGGTTGCGATGGGCTGGCCTAGTATTGCTATGATTGCCTTTTGAAACTCCTCTAGTGTGCGAATGATATGGACTGGCGTACGTCTTGCTGCCAAACCTGATGTACTTTTGCTTGGCTTGGTGAGACTTTACCGGTTAATGTTTTGTATTCAAAACCGTAAGCTAAGCCTACGTGGATTAAGATGCGATCTGGAATACCTGCAACAACACCGGGTGCTTTGAGTTGCATCCCCTCTATTGCATTTCTACTTCCACCGTTTGGAACGTGGAAGAAAAGCAGACGTGTGGCTGGATAGGTGTTCCACAACCAAGTTACTGCGGAGATTTGCAATTGGATCTCTGTCATGTCTATTTCGGCACGGAGTAAAATATGCAGGATGACCCGAAAGCCACCCTGAATGAACACATATACACAGGTGTAGCGTTAATGATATATCTTTATATGTCGAAATAAATAATCTAATATTGTAAGGTTACAGGAGCGGAAATAACGGTTACAGAAAAATATAGATTTAAAAACTCTGATTATATGGCGATTAAAAAAAGGTTACAGAAACCCCCTATTTTTACAAACATCTATAAAAACATAAATGTGAATACATTTACCCTATAGAAATTTTGATTATTTTTAAACATTACATTGTTGCATTTATTTTTTCAACTATTTAATCTAAAAATGCTGTTACTTCTGTTACAGATATAAAAAAGTGCAATAGATATGCAGTTAGACGTGATTTTTGTAACAAGAGTGATTGTTACACTCCTGTTACAAGGTGTTAAAAAATGTTACATATCTCGGAATTTGCAAACGTTATTGGAATCTATTACAGCAAATAAAAAGCCCCTATAAAGGAGCTTTTCGGACAATCTTTTTGATTGTCATCAGTATCATTATTTATACTATTTTGTATTCATTGATATATTACCAATCAGACTTCTTTGTTTGATCCGCTACGATATCAACTATGCGAGATAAATCCTTTTCCAACTTATCTTTAGTGGATTTTTCGACGAGCTTGCCTTTCTCATCAAATATAAAAAGCTTCTTCTCTCTATTGTTCCATACATCACGCTAACCCGAAAATCCCATAGTCAATGTAAATTGCACTCCTGAATTAGTTACAACAGCAAATCCATCACATTTTTGGTTTGCAGCAATATCCAGTTCTGGTAAATTTATTTTATACCGGCCGTCTTTAACTTCTACCATCATTTTATAGTATAAATCAAGTTGGTAAGCACTTCCTGCTGATTTATCAGTCTTCGTATAACCAGAAATAAAATCCTTGATGACTACCGCATCGTTTAATACTTCAACAGTAATATTTTTGGAATTGCTTTTAGTTTTAACGTTAGCCTCAATGTTCGAAATGATATCAGCAGCTGTTCCAGTGCTTTCAACCACTATATATGTTTCACCATTAGCGAATTTAAGACCATCTGGAGAGACGAAAACGGTTGCGTCTTGCGCGACTGCATGAAATGTTGTATAAAGTGCAAAAGTAAGTATAAGAAGGATAGATCTTAACATGATATTAGCAATTGGATTCACTATTTCTCTAATATATCTATAATAGACAAAACAGTCTGATCTGATTTGATTTTTTCAACAAACTCCGGCATCTTTAATTTTGAACTTCTTGAGGAAGAGGAAGGTCTTATGTAAACGGCACCTATACCGATCGAAGCTAATGCTGATATGCCAATCACTGTCTTTTCATCTTTGCTTTCAAAAAATACTGCATCATCGGTAGAGCCATAGTAATTATATCTCTCGCCATAGAATCTTGCAAGATCCGTTGCAAGGGACGAGTAAGATCTAAATGTCAAAATCGAACCATCGAGGGATCCTCCTGAAAACGAATAGTACACCTCGTTCTCCTTCTGACCCTGACCTTGATAAAGAAGATCTGTAGAAGATTCATTTTTTAGGTTTCGTTTCTCCAAAGTTTTAATAGCATTTTTATTCGCACCATAATTAAAATGCGGCTCAACAATATCCGTAATATAAGGCTCAACAATAACTTTTGCTGTAACGTTACGTCCTGAAGAAGTAGCTGTGATAGTTGTCTCGCCAATGTGCTGCGCAGTGAATTTTCCAGAATTGTCAATCGTTCCAACGAATGGATCACTTGAAGCCCATTGAACAGATCCTGCATTTGATAAAGCAAAAGCAAATTCTTGGTCAAACTTTAATTTTACCTCGGATTGGTTGATTACGCTGGTGGTCTCTTCGCTTTTAGAACAGCCGATAAATAATAGCGCAACAAGCGCAAGTGCTTTGAATTGTAGGTTGTATTTCATAATGTTTGTTTGATTTTTGGCGAATATAAGAAAATAAATAACGCTAGTAACTACGTTTTCCCGTAATCCTACATAATACCCAAACACAACACCCCCAGAACCTCCAATACTATTTTCATATTTTCATAATTTCAGAAAATATAGGAAAATAGGCAGCAGTAGTAAGTACGTTTTCCCGTAATGCTTACATCGCCCCCACAACAACCAATACTACTCCTTTTATCCTTTTCATTATTTCATCTTTTTGAGTTTGATACCAACAGCACTTCCTTGAGTTGACACATCTAAAAATGCACTGCTACCATCAATTGATATTATTTTAATTGTGAAAACCGCACGTCCCTGCATATAAATTATTATATCACCTCCATTGATTGAATAAGAACCGAATCCATCACGGGAAGTTCCAGTTTCATAAAATGCACCATCGGACTGAAAAGTCATATTTCTAGGTTGAGGGAATTCTTCTGGATGATCTGCTACTACTCGCCCGTCGTAATGAGTGATTTCCCATGTCCCAATGATCTGCCTTGCATAAGACTCATCTTTAACACAACCAAGCAAATTCAGCAGTGCGACTACAATTAGAGGTAAGTATCGAATTAGTTTCATAATTTCAGCAAATATAGGAAAATAGGCCGCAGTAGTAAGTACGTTTTCCCGTAATGCTACATCATACCCAAACAACCAGTACTATCCATTAATTCATCTTTTTCAACTTAATCTCAGTAGGATCGTCTGCAATTACAGCATCTAAAACTGCGGTATTGCGATCAATCGATTTTATAATATAACTCATCTTTTCAATTCCACTCA
Source organism: Sphingobacterium chungjuense (assembly GCF_011316935.1). Classification (GTDB taxonomy): domain Bacteria; phylum Bacteroidota; class Bacteroidia; order Sphingobacteriales; family Sphingobacteriaceae; genus Sphingobacterium; species Sphingobacterium chungjuense. Next base: position 144,988 of record NZ_WLYS01000008.1, on the reverse strand, counting down.
TAGTGATGACGATGTTGCGTCCATTGATGCTATACTCACCAAATCCATCATTGAAAAAACCAGTACCATAGTATGCACCTCCAGATTCAAAAGTTAGTGTTGTATTGACAGGAAAACCATAAGGTATCCCCTGTGGGTAATCGGTTACAGCTCGGCCGTTCCAATGTGTCATCTCCCAAGTTCCAATGATATGTGTATTGTACTGCTCATCGTCTTTGGAGCAACCAAGCAAATTCAACAGTGCGACTACAATTAAAGGTAAGTATCGAAGTAGTTTCATATTTTCACCAAATATAGGAAAATAGTTCATTCGACATCTACGTTTTTCCATACCATACTAACATCCTTAGTCACTGCCGACCCAGGAAAAGGATCTAAGGTGAAATATGCCACACCTTTTACTAGTCAACTAAGAATAAAATCGCTAAATTACTTATAAATATATTCATAGGTAATATACATCCAATCGATATATACAGAATTAGTTATTGTCCCTATTTTTTGAGAAAGGAGTTGATCTTTGTCGTTATATTGTGAAACGACTTCATAATCATAGTCGAACCCTATTCCGTCTCTAAAAGTTTTTTTAGTGATGCGCTCCCTGTTATCATATTCATGAGCAGCTGTATAATACACCATCCTCTCACCTGTTTCCAAGCTATGGTAACTTTTCTTAGTTACACTACCTCTATTGTCATATGTATACGTGTGGGTAACCCATGGTTTCTTATCACTTCTAAAATAATCTATAGTGACAGGTTGCAATTTGGAATCGTATTTATAAATTCCATACCAATTGTCAGTATGTATCTCAGATATCTTACCGTCTTTATAAGTGAAATTATGTGTATCCATCAGGCGGGAATTAATCCAATCTTCTTCTGAAGCGATTGATTTATCCATATTATAATAGTACTTCTTAGTTAGCTTAGAAGCTCCTTGCTCAATCTTACATTCACTGATAGTTCCGTCAGTATCATAAGTGTAAAGTTTGGTTATTGGATAGCCCGAGCTATTGTCGTAACTATAAGTCTCATTAGTTTTACTACTCAACAATTTACCCGAGTTATCATACTTCCAATATTCCCATTCTTTTTTACTTGTACTAATTCTGCCATTCGGGTAGCTCTGATACCATGACCTTACTTCGATCAATTTACCGAGATTGTTTTCTTCAACGATGACAGGATCTTTTGAAATGACAGAATCCTTGGAACAACCGACTACTGCAATCATTAGTATTGCCAATGATAGTATACATTTCAATGCTTTCATAATTTCATAATTTCAGCAAATATAGGAAAATAGGTCGCACGATACTTTACGATGTACCATAACAAGTGAGGTCCAGAAAATCTTGTATATTATCATAATTTTCTATAAAAATAAAAAAATAATGAGGGGCTGCTTAGAAGCTAGTGCTGTAAGTACAGTAAATAGTTAGCAACAATTTATTTCCAAATATCTTTGAAGAAATAGGAACAATTTTTACGGACTAAGGAGCAGGAAGATTATTGTATGTATTTGATAACATCTCTTTTAGAACATTCTCACGAGCATCCACATAACCCGATGATCTGTTAACGAGCATATAAGCACAGATTTCTTCACATTTGAAATGTTACATCTCCGATCAAAGACTTAGTAATTTTAGTATATGCTTTAAAACGTTGGTTTTTCTCCAACTGTTCCCACCTACCTTCAATTTTCTTTTTCTTCTTCTTGTATACTGGATTGTAAGTGCGAGCTCTTATCCGCCCTTACCTTCTGATCCGCCTGCCGAATCCCAAACTGTAAAAGTTTCAGCATCGCCATAACCCCATCGCTTGCCCTTATCCCAAGCTTCAAATTGCTCATTGCAGACTTCTGCAAGATTGTTGCTAACAAACGCTACATGCAATTCTGTGGGTGTGTCGCCAAATAGATTGTGGAATCTATTGGCAAAATTTCCGGTGGCCCGAAAATAGTCTAGTGATGTAGGTAGCCCACGCTGGGACTTCTCTCCTACTTTGATTCTACCGATTTCGGGTAGTGTACTGCCTTGCTGTGCACCCCGTGACGAAATACGTCCTTTCATTCTTTGTTAGAGTTTAATGGGCGATTGCCCGTTGTGAGTAAATGCGCTTTAGTTTGCCTCCTGCTGCGCGTTATTTTAATGTTTCCAACCATTTTGTCTCCGGCCTTCAAAGCGACTGAATGAGTATAATAACGAAAAACCCCTCCAAGCGAGGGGTTTTTCATATCCATACTTCTCCAATCAAATCCTCCTCCCTAATATTTTCCAAAGCATCTTGAATAACTAACAGGTGCTTTTCTTAAATTCCAATCTCAGACTAATGATACTATTTGGATAAAATAAAAAGGATTAAAGTTACATTCTACAATACAACCTTAACCCTTTGGATCTTCATCGTAGCTCTATCTTTTATCAATTTTTCTTGTAAAAACTCTAACACCGAATATAATTAGAGATATGCACAAAGAGGCAATAACTATAAAATGTGACTCTAACCATAGTGCTAGGCCTAGTAAGATGATGACGAAGATTAAAACTATAGTGTTTGAAGACATAAAACGCTTTTTAACAATTTAAATATATTCCTTAACAACTTAAATATATTCCAGATAAAGATAGGGCTTTTCCGGCAGCAGCTGCCCAGCAGTTGGGACCTGGCACAAAACAGCTTGTTAGTCCGTAAGTCGATACCGCATTTGCTGCTACTGAAACTGCACAAGCGGCGCTCTCTTTAGATAGCGCTAATCTCGCTGCGGTACCTCCATAAGACCGGGACTTAATTGATGATTTACCATCAGTTGGGTTAGAATGATAATCTCCGGCTATTAATATCGTTTTTATCAAGAGAGTGTATCCGTTAAAATCCTCATCAGACAATGATGAGGTTAATATTCTCTTTTCTATATTTCGTATAGCAACATCGAAATCATAAAGATCTACATCTTTTTTAAATTCGCTTATAAACGAATAATCTAACACTGTCGGATGGGTGAATGGTGGTTGTCACTGGAGCGTAATAATCAATCGATACTACCGTAGCTATATTCTAAAACATGAGCAAACTGGTATCTACAGCTGGCACATACATAACCTTGGAGGATGGCTGCTCCCTAGGCATATGAATAAGTTTATCGAGATGATTAAGAGCGGCCAGATAAAAACCAAAGCACAAGAGCGAAACTATTAAATCATTGACCGCGCAAACCACGCAGAACTTTATGTGTTAATGTAACGTATTTCATATCGATTAATATTGGGTATGACTTTTGTATACGTAAATTTAACATGAAAACCTACCTACTTATAACCTTGGGCATATCCATAATGGGAATAGCCTTATATGCCTACAGTATTCATACTACCATTTTAGAAACTCTACTTGAAGTGCCCTTATTCATATTAGGATTTGTATCATTCTCTTATGGTTTTGTATGCAACATCGATCCACAGGAACCACCTCTCAATTATTAATTATGTGCTATCATACAGCTACTCCCGGAAAAAAGGAATTACGGAAAATGATCAAAGTAAAGTTGGCCAGCCACCGCACTACTGAGGTAACCAAGATCCGAGGTACAGATACGAATGTGGCAAATATTCAGGATGGGATACAATAAAGCCCCTCTGGGTTGTCAACCTTTGACGAGGGGCTAAGAGCTGCTAAGATTTACATGAACACATGGAAATCTAAGACAAATATAGTTTGCCTTTTTTACAAAAATGCAGAATAATGTTTTTCACGCAATCGATTGCGTTGCGAAAAAGCTCCGTAAGTTGTCTATACAGTATTAAAATAGCCTAAATTTCTTATACCTTTGAATTATCCTACTTCAACATATGAGAAACGATTTGTCAATAAGCGCTCTTATAATACTGGAAGAACTTCTAACAGATATGACATCTTCTGTAAGCTTTTATGACATTTCTATTATTGTGAATGAGCGCTTATACAAATTTTCGGCTCGATGTTTAGGCGATTTTAGCCGAAACACAAAAGACTGGGTTGTTATACAAGTGTATTAGCAGCAATTACGTTTTCTTCCTCTGAATAGATAAATCTTCTAACGGCTTCTTCATTCATTGATAGTAAAGGTTTTACCCAAAAACGGTAAAGCTATTGACGGATAAGACCTAATCATCACAATCAAATCATCCTGGTTGATATTATGAAAAATACCTTAGATAACTAACCAACAACAATATTAGAAAAGTGACAAGTGAAAAGTTAGTCTGGACAAACACGTTACTTGCATTGAAACTACATTATCAACCAGTAGGCATCGTTTTTGATCTTTCATAGACATGAAAAACTTGACTACCCTATTATTTTCCATCATTATATTAGCTTCTTGCGGAAAGAATGATGATCTAAACCTCGATGAAATTCAAGGAAGATGGTTTGTATTTTCTGAGCAAAGATACGTATCCGATGGAACCATTATGATTGACACAATAAACGATCGCGAAGAATACTTTGAATTTAGAGCAGACAAAACCTTCTTATCAACAGTAGACGGTTTCGGATTCTATGAGATCACAAGGGATTCAGTACACATCAACTTTAGAAGATATGATGACGAAGATTACAGGCGTTTTGGATTCCAATACAGAATTAGTGGAAATGACCTTACATTATCTGAAGGTAATGCTACCTTAAATATGAAAAGGCTGTAATACGAAAGAGCCTCGAATTGCCGAGGTCTCTTTTTCTAACAAAGCTGTTTCCAAAATATCGAGCCATGAATCTTAAAAAAATCTTTGATAGCAATCTCTACTATTATAGCGCATTACGATACACAAGATTCTTCCGATTTCTAGTAGCTGAAAACCATTTACAATTAAAGATCTAAAAATAGTGGCAATCGGATTGCAGGCAACGCAATACTAATCTAACTCCATTCAGCTAGGTGAATTAGATGACTTATATAAGACGGTCTTTCGCTAACGTGTATCAATTTGTTTTTGGCATAAAGGATTGATCCTTGACATTTATTACAAGTAAATCGGCTTGATGAAAAACAAAGGATTTCATCTACCGGAAACTGTATCGGTCCACCTGTACAAGTGTGTAATGAGAGGCATTTATTATTCATAATTAGATGGCTTTAGGGTAAAGACTATAGTTAATCTCTTTCTAAATATACTTTAATACTGGCAGGAATATCGCAATCCTAACCTTTATAATGACATTTCAAACGCAAATATTTTATATTGTAGATTTAAAACGACATTAAAAGTAACAAATTTTTGCTATATAATTTTTTATATAGAATACTACTAAATTTTTATGGCCAAAATTAGATCACAAAAAAAACATCCCCATAAATCCTTGCTCACTGCACATAATTCCACATAATGCCAAACTGATGTATTAGAAATGTAGTAATACAGCTACAATTTTATCGTTTAAAATTATTTTCCTGCCTCTGGAAAGCTTTTTGCTAACCTAATCTCGTACATGCAAATACTTGACATCGTTTAGCGAATCTACTCCTACCATGAAAATGAAAAAAACATCTACTGGCGAAAAGATGGTTTATACGCCACCAAAAATTTCTACTACATCCATTCATGTCGAATATAGTATAGCTGCTGGCTCAGCAACAGTTACGCCCGTAAGCAGCACAAACGATGTGCGAGAAGAATGGGAAGATGGAACTAATGTTGCTGGGCAGCAAACTTGGTAAAAAACCTTCGGCATACATATGAATACACTTTTTGCTGACAATAATCTCTTTAGAAGAGTGGGGTCTATTACTTTGGCTAGAAAAAGCTGCGAAAGCATGACCGAATACGAAGCGAGTAATAAGGAAAAGTTGTCTTTAATGGTCAAATACATCAAATTTGACCGCATCATATTGAGCTCATCGCTAGCAAAAAAAAATTTAACATCTATTGTCAAAAAAATAAAAAAAAGGCAAAAACAAGCTAAAATACTGATCATAAATGAATTTAAAAATGACATCATGCTACACTCCGGTGTGAGTGATGTTATTGATGGTTATATTTCCGTAAATGAACCTTTACCTACCTATGAGGTAGGGCTTAAATCATTTTTACTTAGCGGTGAATACTCCAAAGAAACTACAACGCAGCTGGAAACGAATGATATTGCGCAGGAAACGGTAAGATTAATAAATCCATTTGATCAACTATCAGCGAATGAATATAACGTGGTTATGCATTTGGTCAATGGAGATCGTGTTAGTCATATCGCACTATTATTTCAAATAAGTATATCGGCCGTGTCAACGTATAAATCTAGAGCGTTCAAAAAGCTAGGTGTAGAAAATATCTCTCAGCTGAAAAATTTGCACGAAACCATCTTCTGTTTTAAAGATAAAATATCATAGTACCAACTAAATGCAACTTATGAAAACATATCACGCTATTTTATTAACCCTATTAAGCCTTCTATACTCCTGCCAGAAAGACCAAATAGACACCTCTCCAGGCACAGTTACAGTATCCGTTTCGGAGGTTGTGTTTGAAGGCGAGGAAACTATCAGCAATAGAGCAGCAACACCAAATGGACAAAGGTTTGATCCTGAAGCCCACATCCAAACCGAAACACTTGATCTACCGAACGGTTTGCTATTGGTATCGGAACTCAAACCCGCAGTGTTAAATCAAAACTATCCGCAATCTTTGAAAGACGCCACTCGCGCAGTAAGCGATACTTCTAGTGTGGGAGCTGGGATTAGATACAGATTATTAGTCTATAATTCGGCAGGTAATTTTGTAACGGAAAGAAGTTATGTTAGAGGACAAGAAAATGCCACTCCAGCTTTACAATTGGATGGCGGAAGCTCCTATTCATTTATTGTCTATTCCATAAATAGTACGCAGGACAATCTTCCGACGGTGACTCCAGCAACTAATAGAACACTGACTAACTCGCAAATAAGTGTCAGTGGCACGCAGGACTATATGTATTTTCGTCAGAATTTGACTGTGACTGGAAACTCCGTCAACCAACTTAACATTGTACTTAAGCACCGTTTTAGCCAAATTACCACGACAGTAGATGCCAGTATTACAGGATATAATATCACAGCACTGACATCGAACTTTAGGCCACATTTCCCAACCTCCTTAGTCAATCTATCGGATGGTTCATTTACGAGAAGTGGCACAGAAACTACATCCGCTGTGAATTATGGCACACTTGGCACACAAGTAGTGACGAGCCAACCGACTATGATCAATAGTATCGCCGCTGGCACTGGAATTTTTACTATTCCGAATATCACCATAAATGGCATTGAGCTTACCAATCTTACGCCCTTTCAAAATCTAAACATCACCCCAGGTGTTCGTTACAATTTAACATTGAACATTGTCCCGACAGACGAAAACATTACTTACCTAAATCGACCTGCCGTTCGTATTAATGGTCGAATTTGGGCGCAACACAATGTCGGAGTAGCAACCACATTACCCGTAAACCCGGCAACAATCACCCAAGCGTATCACGGAAATTATTATCAATTTGGCCGTAATACCATTGTAGCGGCCAACAACGCTACAACAGTAAATAGCAGCTGGAGTAATGCTACAAGTGCCACAGCTGTACCGAGAAACTCTTGGAACACAGGCTCTGAAACTGCTCCAGTACGAACGGCTTCCGATCCTTGTCCGGCGGGATGGCGCGTTCCTACCAGAACGGAAGTGCAACAATTGCTGGCCTCTGTAACAGCTACCAACAGAGGTGATTTTGCGACAGGCAATGCTAATTTTGGTTCTGGGAAAGTGTTAACCAGTAGAAGAAGAGCCGACGTAATTATGGTATGGCCATCACAAGGTTTATTCAACGTGGCATCTGCTACTCCGCCAACTGCAAACCCTATGGATAATAGAGGCTCTGCTGGTCATTATTGGACAAGTTCGGCGTCAGGTAATAACCTTTGGAGATTACGGTTTGCCAGTGACGCTCAGGACATTTCTGAGCTAACGAATGATATCAACTACGTAGCACAATCTAGAAACGTACGATGTACAGCGATATAAACGTCAACCATAAATCGGTTTTATGTATACCTGCACGCATTTAGAAACAGGTAATCCAATTCACAAAAAAGCAACTCTTATCGGAGTTGCTTTTTTCATACTTGTGAAGAAACATGATTATAGATATAGCACGGATCGTACCTTAATCCAGTGTGAGCACCACAACGGAAAACGGCGGCAATTCGACAGCTAATTGATTTGCATTTTGTTTGAAACCTTTAAATGATTCAGGTTGTATAGCATCTGGTTTTTCAAACGTATTATGATCGTTCAGCGAAGCTGATTTCAAAATTCTTCCTGAAAGGTTTTTTGCAGATTTGCCGAGATTTAGATCTACCTGATGAGATTGTTTAGCATCGATATTGACGATACTGATATGGGTTTTTCCATCTTTACCCACCGAAGCAGATGCATGTACTGCTGGCAATGTCTCTCCTTCAAACGTATATAAGGCACTTTCAACAGTCAGCGGAATCAACTGCGCATCTTGATGCACCTTGTACATTTCCATTACGTGGTAAGTTGGCGTCAAAATCATTTGTTCGTCTTTTGTAAGAATCACCGCTTGCAAAACATTGATGGTCTGTGCCAGATTAGCCATACGAACACGGTCTGCATGATTGTTAAACACATTAAGCGTAAGCCCGGCAATCATGGCATCGCGCATGGTATTCTGCTGGTACAAGAAGCCCGGATTAGTTCCTTCTTCGACTTCGTACCAACCACCCCATTCATCTACCACTAAAGCAATGCGTTTTTTTGGATCATATTTGTCCATAATGGCAGAATGCTTCCGCACCAATTCATCCATTTTCCAAGCTGATTGCATAGTCTTGAAATATTGGGTATCCGAATACCCTGTAGCTGGTCCCTTGCTGTTCCACTCGACATTGGCATAATGGTGCAAGGCTAATCCTTCTACCAAATTGTGTTTTATATTTTTCATGAGCGTTTCTGTCCACTCATAATCATCTACATTGGCACCTGAAGCAACCCGAAATAAGCCACCAGTATTGGTCCAATCGGACATAAAAGTGGCATACTTGCGGTATACATCCGAATAATACGCCGCTGTCATGTTGCCACCGCAACCCCATGCTTCATTTCCTACGCCCCAAAATTTGACTTTCCAAGGTTCTTCACGTCCATTTTCACGTCTTAGATCTGCCATCGGACTTTCGCCTGCGTGATTTACATATTGTACCCAGTCGGCTAGTTCTTGGACCTCACCGCTTCCGACATTTCCTGCTAAATATGGTTCAGTCTCCAATAGCTCACACATGTTGAGGAAATCATGCGTGCCAAAACTATTATCTTCCGTGACGCCGCCCCACCAGCTATTGACAATCGTTGGACGACCTGGCTTCGGACCGATACCGTCTTTCCAATGATAGGTATCCGCAAAACATCCACCTGGCCAACGAAGATTTGGAATTTGGAGTTCTTTTAACGCAGCCACCACATCATTACGTACGCCTGCCGTATTGGGAATGCGTTCATTATCTTCTCCTACATAAAAACCCCCATAAACACACCTGCCCAAATGCTCGGCAAAATGGCCATAAATGTGTTTGTTTATCGTCGTGCTGGATGGTGTTTGCAATGTAATGGCAGTTTTCGTTTGCTGTGCAAACAATCTGTTGCTCGCAAAAATCAATAGCAATAGAAATAGAATCGGTCTAGTACGCATCTGGATCATATTGTTCAAATTATTGGTTAATGTCTCATTAATCTATATTTAGATTCAGCACGTCAAATGCTGTTCATAAGTGCATACAGATTTACCTGTTTTGAGACCTTTTGTTTATGTTCAAATATCAATAAATCAACCGGAAATAAGCAGGGTATTCTCAACCAAAAAAAGGGGACTTATTAAGCAATCTGCGTATTGAGGCACAAAGCTTAATTTTAAAATCCACGGCATGTAGATTAATAATTTATTAAAATAATAATTAAATAAAATTTTAATAGTATTATCTATATAATTAATTTATCATTGTAACAATAATTTAATCTTAAAAAACAAAATGATGACAAAAAGAATAATTGCAATGTCAATGATAGTTATAATGACATCCTTCACATTGACTTCCTGTTACACTCAAGGCCAAAAGCATGGAACTTCCAAAGTTCAAAAAAGTAATTCTAAGAACAATAGGAGTAAAAAAGGACATTAGGACCTTTAGCTAATTTTGGAGATGAATGACGTTTAATCATTTTCTATTTAAATTTCTACTTTAATACAGTTCTTCTAAGATTGAGTAAACAGGAAAAGGCGCTCAAGAAATTATCTGAGCGCCTTCTGTTCATCATCTCTTACTATAGTTGAAAAGGTTGGCCTATTGCTTCTATTGCTATCGAATATCGCGATCAACATATCTAAATCATAAGCATTGATGCAGATCATCTTTTTTGCACTATTCTACGGGATACTCTCGTACAAGAGAGCTCACCTTCTTCTTCTCTCCGATCTTCCTACTACTCTTGATCACCTCTTCATTGATCTGCTTTACCTTTTCAAAATCCATTTTTTCGACCTGCCGATCGTAAGTTACCATTCCATTGATCTCATGCTCTACATCGGTAGTTTGGGTGTATATCGCGGCACTCAAACTACGATACAGCATGCGCTGCTCTACTTCATTGAGCAAATAAACGTACGTATCGGTCAAGATATCCGAATTTATCATCACCTCATATGCATTGTTGGGTACTGGCCAAAGATGACCACGCACAAACAGACCCTTGCCACCAAATTCGCCTAATGAAGCGGCGCGAAGTGAGTCAGGTTGTGGAAAATATTTGTCTTCCATCTTGCCGTAATGATGCAAGTCGACAAAATCACCATTTCCAGGATCTCTTGGTGCTGGACGATAGCCCGGTGCATAATTGTATCCAGACAAACCATTCACCAGACGGGATGGATCATATTTTTTGGTCCAATCGGTAATATCGGCCACTTCGAATGCGCCCCAGTTCTCATTGAAAGATACCCACATCACAATAGATGGCACACTGATGAGCTGATCCATCATATCTTTCAGCTCGCTTCTAAACTGTGCACGAACGGCAACAGAATCTACATCGTCAGGATACCACAAATTAGGCATGTCCTGCCATACCAATAATCCTAGGCGATCACAGTGATGATACCAGCGTTGTGGTTCTACTTTGATATGTTTACGAACGACATTAAAACCTGTTTTCTTCGCTAATTCTAGATCGTAAAGTAGCGCGGCATCCGTTGGCGCGGTGAATACGCCATCTGGCCAATAGCCTTGATCCAGCAAACCAATCTGAAATTCGAATTTGCCGTTTAATATCGTCCTATTCACGCCATTCACCTTTTCAATACGAATCGAGCGCATCCCAAAATAAGAATCGACTTGGTCAATCGTCTGACCTTTTGCGTCTACAAGCTGAAGGTCAAGATCGTATAGAAAGGGATCATCAGTTGTCCACAAATGCGGATTTTCAATATTCAAATAGAATGGTTCACCTGCTACACCTTCTGCATTTGCCACAGTGGATGAGCCACTTTTCGCTTTGGCCAATACTTGTAGTTGCGCACCTTCAGAAGTTGCTGTGATTTGCAATCGTTTATTTTCTAGATCTGGGATAAGTTTGAGCTGTGCGATATGTTGTTTGGCCACCGGCTCCATCCACACGGTTTGCCAGATTCCAGAGCTGAATGTATAATCCCCTTTATCGCCATTCTTGCCACATGCCACCTTTCCGTCATTTGGATCGTGAGCGCCCACCACGATTGTGTTTTCACCTTTAGCCAAGTAATCCGTAATATCAAAATGAAATGCCGTATATCCGCCACGATGCGTACCCACTTTCTTACCGTTGACAAATACGGCAGCAAAATGATCTACTGCCCCGAAATGCAACAAGATACGTTGATCTTTCCATGTGCGTGGCACTTCCATAGTTCGCTTGTACCAGAGGAAAGTTTCTCCACTTCGCACGATGCCACTTAACTCGGCCTCTGGGGCAAATGGCACCCTAATCTTCTCACCGTTTATTGGAAAATCGGGCGCAATATCGATAATTCTTGGATCTGCCATATTAGCGCCTCCCATGTAACTCCAAAAACCATTAAGATTTTGCCATTCTGCGCGTGCCATTTGCGGACGAGGGTATTCGGGCAAAGGAATTTTGGCAGATAGTGCTTCCTGAGTCCAAGGCGTGGGCAGTGTAAAATCATCGAGCGATTGCGATTGTCCGTTCAAGCACCAGAGCATAGCGACCAAAGTACAGGCGTAGCTTATGGGGCAACAGGTGTTTTTCTTCATCATCAATTTAGTGTTATTCATAGTGTTACAACTAATGTAAGAAGAATAACCCGTGAATGAAAAGTTCAAGAGCCTTCTATAGTAAACCACTTAATGATTCAACTAAATCGTATGGTGCATATCGGCAATCGCCATCCTGACAGATTGATCTGAGTGATATATAGCTTCTAAAGTCTCCTTTAATGATTGATCCAATTGTGCTTCATCAATTACAAAGGATGTAACCTGAGCGCTTGCTGTTAATTGTGAAAGGCAAAAGAAAAGGAGTATACCAGTGATTTTCATAGACTTGAATATACCACAATTCGCGCATAGTTGATATATCCCTAATGCATACTGTGATCTTTAGCTGCCTGCTGGCCTGTCCAGATTTGTTGTGCATTCCAAGGTTTTGCGAGGTCTGACCAGAATGCATGATTTTCCGGTAAGCCCAACGGCAAGAAGAGTGCCGTCGCCAGATATGGACTGCCTTGGTTATTGTAAAAATCACCCAAACTTTCCTGCGCACCATATAAGCCAATGGTTAACCAACCATTCTGATAGGTCGAAGGACTTTCCGTGGTTTTGCGCAATACCGCTGTTAAGGCGCTGCGCACCTGTGCGGCAGGCAAACTTTCTGGCAAGCGATCTTTGAAAGCCATATCCGCCAAATGATGGAATGCGGCACCGCGATAGATCACCGAACGACCGGAAGCTGGATAAGTGCCATCGCTATGAATCAAGCGTTCTTGAATCTCGGCATAGCGTTGATTTCTTTTTTTAATCTCCTCAAACATGCGGTTGTATGTGCTGGTCTTTGTGCCGATCACATCCACGAGCGCACCTAAATAAGGATGAATCACATAGCTATTGTAATAATCGAAAGCAAAATGCTCGCCGTCTTTGTATATACCATCACCTACATACCACTGTTCGAATTGACGCAATGCATAATCTACACGCATATTGTCCCACGAATCGGCATATTTCGCTAGAAAAGCTTCGTTGACTGCCGAAAATAATAACCAATTGGAATAAACTGGTAAGAAACGCCGCGTGGTACGGATGGATGCTACCAATTTTGTCTTTGAGTCCTGCGATAAATTCTCCCAAATCCAAGGCGCTCGGATCAAGCCGAGCGCTAAGAAAGATGCATCCACCAATTGCTGACCGCCAACGTCGAAACGCATCAAATCACGGGCATTCGAATCCAGCGCATTGTCAAATCCTTGGATCACCCAAGTACGGTATTGAGTGCGCAGCGCCTGCTCCTCTGTGCTCCCTCCTTCCAGCTGCAGCCATGGCGCTATACCTGAAAGTACTCTTCCAAATACTTCCAAGTATTGCACCTGAATGCGGTGTTCGCGGTTATCTACATTTTTAGAAGTGACCTGCGGCATCGCGATGCGTAAGCTATCGTGTGCCAAGCTACGAATCACTGGGCGCGCCATCTTATCCATCTCTGCTAACCAAAAAGCTCTGTCAACATTGATTTTATCTTGAGCAAAAGAGGCAAAACAAATCAACCCAAAAAAACCCGTTAAGACCGCAATACGCATCCTCATAACCAAGCCTATTTATCTAAATACTTATACAATTCTGTCGCAGCCAGCAAATACGCTCCTACACCAAAGTTAGTCGTCGAATTTTGGTCAACCACTTGTCCTGGAATCGCCTTTTCTCCAATTGGTTGCACATATCCCACCGAACCGTCCGCTTGCACCGCCACATCTTGTAAGTAACGCCAAGAGCGATCAATCACAGGTAAATAATCTGCTGCGTTCAGGTAACCATTATTCACACCCCATAGCAGACCATAGGTAAAGAAAGCCGTGCCACTCGTTTCTGGACCGGGAGCGTGCTCAGGATCAAGCAAACTACGTGTCCAATAACCTTCTGGTTGTTGCACCGCAGCTACCGCAGCAGCTAACTGCGTAAAGCGCTGCTCGAAGAAAGGACGATGTTCATACTCTTTTGGCAGATCAGCGAGTACTTTGGCCAATCCGGCCAAAACCCAACCATCTCCCCGCGCCCAGAAATCGCGTTTTCCATTCGCGCTCTTATGCTTTGGATAAAGGTATTTGCCATCCCGATAATATAGATGCGCTTCCTGATCAAACATCAAGCTATCCGCATAGCGGAAATAGGTATACAATTTCTCAAGGTAAAGTGAATTGTTTGTGACTTGGTACAACTTTGTCATCACAGGCATCACCATATACAATCCATCTGCCCACCACCAATAATCGTCTGCTGGGGTCGACATCTGGTATTTCATCACTTCCATGGCACGATGAATACGTTGCTCATCTTTATCGAGATGATACAGATCAATATACGTCTGAAAGCAGATCTGCCAATCGCCAAACAAAACGTAATCATCGCTTTCCCCATAACTGTATTTCCAATCTTCCTTCTTGTCGGATTTAGCGCCTTTCCAATCATTGGACTTCGCCCAGATCAAACTATACTCCAAAAAAGCAGAATCTTTCGTCACCTCATACGCCGACATGTTGCCTGTGTGATAAGCAGCTTCATCCCAGAAAGCCCAATTTTGTGGCTTGTTATTCTGCTGCCAATACGTGTTCACCGATCTAATCGACGCCAATACATCCTGCTTATCAATGGCATCAATCGCATATTTTTTGCTCGTGCAGCCTGTGAGATACAATATGATCAGTGCAATACCAATGTGTTTAATCCAATTCATGTACGTGATCTGTTTATGAGAAAAGGTGAACTTTTTACATTCACCTTTCTTAATTCTTTATCTTGATTTATTTAAGCGGTATTGTTACTTCGGCAGCTTGTAACCAAGGCGCTGTGAATCGTACACGAATTTCTTCCGACGGCTTGCCATCAGCACGTACATACACCATCATTTTACCTTTGAAAGCACGCTGTTGATTGTCGGTATAATCGGACATATCGCTGTTGTTACCAGCTTCCATACCCAATAAAGTACCCGATCCTACGATTTGACACGTAATCTCATCATCCGCTGTTGGAACGACCACGCCATCTTGATCCACGATCTGTAGGCCGATCTGTGCAAGACCGCCATCTGCCGCCACCGCCTGATTAGCTCCTTCGACTACTTTCAGTGCGTACGATCTTTTGCTCGTTTTTAGATCGTGCTTCGCGATTTCGTTTCCAGACTCATCCAAACCAATCACGGTCAATGTGCCCGCTGCATATGGAATATCCCAATACACGATACCGTGACGATCATCAGCCGATTTTTCTGCTCCGACTTTACGACCATTTAGCGTCAGATATACTTTAGGCGCATTACTGTACGACACGACACGGATTTGTTGTCCTTCGTTATAATTCCACACCGGCCAAGCATCCATAGAAGGTGCTTGATCTTGTTTTTGTCCTTGTTCTGCTTCTAACTGCGACCACGTATCGGTAGCGGCGCCACCACCTTGCACGGGATACGTCCCGATGTAAGCCATTGGTTTATCAGACCATAATGAAGCGCGGAAATATCCGCGCGGTTTCATAGAGCCAGCGAAATCTAATAATCCTGAATAGAAACCGCGGGAAGGCCAGCGACCTGACTCACCTAAGTAATCGATACCTGTCCATAGGAACTGACCGAAAACATGATCATTGTCCGTTACGGCTTTCCAAGCGCCATAATCATGGCGATTTTCGCTACCATAAATTACTCTTTCAGGGTATTTAGCGTGATCCTCTTGATAACGACTTTCCGTATAATTGTATCCAGCAATATCCAACGCGCTTGGATACGCCGTTTCATTGGACATCGCAACGCCTGCTAAACCTGCGGTAACTGGTCTAGATTTGTCATGCTCACGTACCACCGCAGCCAATCGCTTAGCGATATCACCCAGTTGCATGGCATCGGGCGCATCTTTGCGGTATCCGCCAAAGATAGGCTGCGTAAATCCACCGCCTTGTGCTCCATCCAATACCGGATGCGAATACGGATCATTCGGATAATCCACCTCATTACCAATACTCCACGCGAAGATGGAAAGATGATTACGATCGCGACGTACCATATCAGCTAAATCGCGCTCTCCCCATTCTTTGAAATAATCAAACGCGCCTTGAAAACCTGGCGTACCGACATTCCAACCTGATAACCATTTGCGTTTAGGAAATTCCCATTCGTCAAAAGCTTCATTCATCACTAACATACCCAACTCATCACACAAAGCATACAGACTAGTAGCTTGTGGATTGTGGCTGGTACGAATGGCATTGACACCCATCGATTTCAATTGGAGCAATCTTCTGCGCCATACTTCGGGATATACCGCAGCGCCTAATACGCCGGCATCGTGGTGCAGACAAACGCCTTTTACTTTCATCCATGTACCATTGAGCGCAAAGCCTTTGTTCGGGTCGAACGTGTAGGTACGGAAACCCGTACGTACGCTGGATTGATCGACGATTTTGCCGTCATGTGTTATGATCGTTTGTAATGTGTATAGATTTGGATTGTCGAGATTCCACAACATAGGATCACGAACTTCCAACGAACTGTTCACCGCTTCTTTACCATTTTTCGGAACGTTTAATTTCGTGGTTTTCTTGGTCACCGTTTTACCAGCGGCGTCCACCAACGTGTGGGTTACGTGCAAATTCACCGCTTGATCAGAATGGTTTTGCACCGGTGTTTCAATCTTCAAGGTACCTTTGTTTTTATTTACTTCAGGATACACATACAATCCCCAAGGCTCTAGATGCACTTTGTTCGCCTGCACCAACCATACGTCGCGATAGATTCCCGAGCCAGTGTACCAGCGAGAATCGGCATCTTGCGTATGATCCACGCGTACGGCAATGGTATTCTCTGCACCATATTTTAAATGCGGTGTCAGGTCGTACATAAAGGATACATATCCGTTCGGTCTTTTGCCTAAAGAATGTCCGTTTACAAACACTTCGCTACGGTTGTACACGCCTTCAAAATAAAGGTAAAGCTGTTGACCTTGCTTGTCGGCATCAACGAATACTTGCTTGCGGTACCAGCCGATGCCACCCGGCAAATAGCCAGTCGCGCTGGCCAGACTTGGACTTAGCGGTTGCCGTACGCTCCAGTCGTGTGGCAGTTGAACACCACGCCAAGAGCGATCCAATTTCTCGGCTGTCGCCGCATCGGTCTGATCGCTTAATTTAAATTGCCAATCCTTATTGAGTTTGGTCGCGTTACCAAAGTCGGCTTGTGCCATCACCTCATTGCCGCTAAGCAACAATAGGAAGCAAACGCAGATATTAGCAACAAAAAATCGGGTTAATTTTGAGTACATGTTGTTTGTTAAAAAATAGTGTTTGTCATTAAAAGTTTAGTTCGTAGGAATGACCGGCAAAATAAAACCCTGTTCATCGAATTTTAAAGCATCAATCGCCACTTCCCGGTGGAAACCTGCCGCATCGCCCATCTTGATTCCGTCTGGATAAGAGAAGCGGTGATACACAATGTACCATTCATCTTTGCCCGGCACTTGGATCACGGAATTATGTCCGGTACCATAAATACCTTTCGGCTCGTCCTTCTCCAGAATCAGGTTGTTTGCTGGAATTTGAATAGGTGATGTTGGTGAATCTGCAATACCGTAACGCACCCGGTAATTGGGACTTCTGGTATCATCCTCCGACCATAAGAAGTAGTATTTCCCTTCGCGGTAGATGACAAATACGCCTTCGCGAAATGTACCGTCAGTTGGTGTCATCACTTTGGTCGTATTTGGTTTCAAAGAGATCATATCCTTGTTCAACTCCGCAACAGCCAGATAACCATTGCCCCAGAATAAGTAGTTCTTCTTAGATTTAGGATCATAAAATACGGCTGGATCAATTTCCTGTCCGTTATTTATTCCTTCCGGTTTGCTATTTACCAATGGTTTTCCCGAATCGCGAAATGGACCTTGTGGATTATTTGCGACCGCTACGCCGATCTTCTGTGCTGCCGTAAAGTAGTAGTAATACTGGTATTTCCCCTTGTTATTCTTCTCGATAATGGTTGGTGCCCAAGCATGACGATCAGCCCAAGAAACATCTTTCTTCAGGTCTAAAATCACGCCTTCATCTTTCCAGTTTTTCAAATCTGTCGAAGAAAAGGTTTTGAAATAGTAACCGCCCCAGCCATCAAATCCATCACTGGTAGGATATAGATAGTATTTCTTGTCTTTGTGCGAATAGATAATATCTGGATCAGCATAATAACCATCTAAAACCGGATTTTTGGCCGCAGGCACTTGGATGCCGGCTGGCGTTCCCCAACGGTCGGTCACCGCTTTTAATTCATTCCGCGATAGCGGAATAATAGAGCCATGTCTTGGGTGAAAATCCATGCTAATATCTTCGTCGATCACTTTAAACCGATCTAGATCTACGCTCTCGCAGAATTGGTATTTGCCCTTGCCATACACATCGTACATCAAAATGTACTTGTCCGAATGGTTCAGTTTAAACACGCTGGATCCTTCGACCGCATCAGTCGTTTGTTGCTTGTAACCCGGTTGCTCGATCCATTTTCCAGAAGTTAAGGAATCGGTAATCGCTAAGCGAAGGCCGTTGCCATGTCCTTCGGTTTTGTAAAACAGGTAGTACAAGCCATTCTTCAAAATGATGTCGCCATCGATACAAGATTTCTGGTTTTTAGGAACAAACAGTTTTTGAGGTGCTGCTTCTAGATCGGTAAAATCTTCATTCGCGTAAGCGTAATAGATAATATCTGGTCCTTTACCGTGCTGCATAGACCAATACACCATATACTTATTGACAGAGGGATCGAAGATGGTCTGTGGCGCCCATACGCGTTTCAAATCTTCATGTCCTGTGAAACGTGTTGGAATATGGATTTTGCTATGTTTCCAATCCACCAAATTGTCGGACTTCAACAAAATCATGCCGCGATTGGAATCCCAACCTTTGCTCGAAGTCATATCCGTGAGCACCATGTAGAAGGATTTTCCATCTTCACCGCGCAAGATATGCGGATCGCGCACGCCACCAGTAGAACTAATCTCGGCCGAGCTCAACACCGGTTGATTCCCGTTGAGTGCACGATAATTGTAGCCATCGGTACTGACAGCGAAACAAACGGCTTCATCTTCGACCGCATTGCCTTTGAAATAGGCGAACAAGTAACCTTTATAATCTTTATCTACAGGGCCTGATTTATAAGTTTGCGCCAGCAACAAAGAGCTGCTCAATAAGTAGGCGACTAGGGTAATAACTATTTTCATCTAAAAAAACTTGATCTTTAAAATTAGTGGACGCCTTCGGAGGTCATTTGAATTCGTTTGATGGTGCCATCTTTATTGAAATACAGACGATCAATACACACGGAACGACTATAACTGCTTCCATCCGTCTGTATTGCGCCATTATGGTAGATAAAATACCATTTGCCTTTGAACTCAACAATGGATTGGTGGTTGGTATTGCTATTACCAGCAATCTCATTCAGAATACCTTTGTATTCATAAGGTCCTTCCATGCGGTCGCCCATGGCATAGGCTATCTTTTCTGGGAATCCAGATGCGTATGTTAGGTAATATTTCTTTTTGTATTTATGCACCCATGGTGCTTCGGTGAAATCCAGCTTATCGAATTTGATCTGCTTTATTTCCCCATCGATTTCGATCATATTGTCTTTCAACTTAGCATAATAGCATTCGCGATTGCCCCAAAAGATCCAAGCTTGTCCATCCTCATCGATATGCACCGCAGGATCAATACAAGCCCAAGCATGGCTGGATGCAAAACAATCGTCGTTCGTCAACAAAGGTTTTCCCAAAGCATCTTTGAAAGGACCTGTCGGCAAATCGGATACCGCCACACCAATGCCCGACCAATTGGTACTGATGTACCAGTAGTATTTACCATCGCGTTCGGTGACATGGCCTGCAAATGCATCTCCGCTCTTGGCCCAGGCAAAATCTGTAATCTTTAATGGCACTTCGTACTCCGTCCAGTTTTTCATATCTGTCGTAGAATAGACCAACCAATCTTTCATTATGTACTTGGTTTGTCCGCCAGCCAAATCGTGGCCAGCATACAACCACAGCGTATCGCCTTTCACCAACGCCGCTGGATCTGCCGTATATTTATCTTTGATAATGGGATTACCCGTTGCTACAAATCGATTCACGACCTTCTGACTTGCGTCTTGCGCAGATGCCAGTGAAAATGCACCCAGCAGACAAGCCGCGGTGAGGAATGCGTTATTTCGGATGTTTTTGTAGGAATTTCTTTTATTTTTCATCATTAAAAATTGGAAACCGGCGCATCAGATAGATTATTCCGGAGTAGTCTTATATTGGTCAGTTTTGCGGTTTTGTTGCCAGAATTGGCTTCTACACGAATGAGTAGATCTGCATTCGCTTGTATCTCTTTTGGCAAAGCAATGGTTCGTTGCTGCAAGCCCGAGGCCTGCTGATTGCTAGCTAATTTGGCGACCTGTACGCCATTGATAGAGACGCTGTAATCATATTCGCCTTCGGCAAAATATTGAATGTATAGGAATTTGGCTTCGCCGGATGATTGACGGAGTTGATAACTAAACCAACCATTGGCTTCCCGCCACTGCGTACCACTATGCGCACCCGTAGTGGATTGCGAAGATTGTATGCCGTGATCAGATTCAGGCTGCTGTTGTCCGACGCGCACCTGATCGATGGTGAGCTTTTCTAATCGTTCCAGATAAGCATCGCTAATCCGATCAAAGTAAGTCTTAGCTTCATTTTGTGATTCGGCATAAGGCCAATAAATCTGATAGCGTGCATCGTGAATTTGTGCAAATGGCTGCAATATTTGTGTTTGCGACTCCCCTTTTGCATTCTGCACATGCAGTGCAAAGCGAAGTTCCTTCGCTGAGATTAAATCCACGGATTGTGCTAAGTTATTTTTATCGCCAACTAATAGGGGGATATCTGTAGCAGAAATCTGTTTGCCTTTGGCAATATGGCCACCGCGGCTATCATCCGCCAGCAATCCGACGATATCATCTTGCGCTGCACTGGTGCCAGCCAACACCACTGGCCCATAATTAAAAGCTAGATATGGTGAGTTGTCTGGAAGTGTTTCCAGTGCTACGTGCATCGGCAATACTAATTTTATCTCATCGCTATCTTTCCATTTGCGCTCTAGGGTGAGATAACCTTTGTTGCTTTCCTGAATCTTCTGTTTTACGCCATTGACAAAAAGGGAGACCTGCTCCCCTTTTGTCCAGTTTGGCTTTCGTAGATGTAGGGTAAACTTTTTCGCTTTATCAGCGTGAATTTTAAAATTGATCGTATCCGTACTTGGAAATTGATGTTGTTGCACCAAGCGCACACCCATCTTTTCCCAAGTCAATACTGACGGAATAAATAGATTGACCCATAGCGCTTGATCTTGCTCAGCATAGATGAACTCGCCGTATTTCGAATGGCTTTCTAATCCAGAACCCACGCAGCACCAAAAGCTCGTTTGCGGCTGCGAATACACGCGATAATGTGCTGGCCGCATCGGCGTAAAATAGACCAATCCGCCGTGCTCTGGATGTTGAGAAGACAATATATGATTGTACAAAGCGCGCTCGTAATAATCGACGTAGCCCACATCGCCCGTGCGCTGGAAAAGTTGCGCACTCAGCTTGAGCATGTTATAGGTATTGCAGGTTTCTGGACCTTCGACACTGGTCACCATGCTTGAAAAATCATCCGAAGGATGGAAATGTTCGTACGTGCTATTCCCGCCAATCGCTACGCTACGATTTTGTACTACGGTTTCCCAAAAGAATTGTGCGCCATCATGCCAAGCATCTTGGCTTTCTAACTCGGCAATGCGTTCGATGCCGATTACTTTAGGAATTTGTGTGTTGGCATGCATGCCTGTCAAGAGATCTTGTCTGCTTAACAAAGGGTTTAGAAAAGAATCTTGTGTAAAGCGTTTCGCTAATCTGACGTGAGCTGGATTTTTGGTCCAGAAAGCGACATCGGCAAACACTTCATTGAGGCCACCATGCTCACTGCGTAGCATATCTTGCATTTGTGCATCGCTCAGTCCATCCGTCACGTTTACCGCCCAATCGGTCATCTTGATCAACATATCTTTGGCTACTGAATAACCAGCCACCTGATACGCATCGCGCAAACCAGCAAAGGTTTTGTGGATATTATATAAAGGCACCCATTTGCCGTTC
This sequence comes from Sphingobacterium chungjuense, assembly GCF_011316935.1. Taxonomy (GTDB): domain Bacteria; phylum Bacteroidota; class Bacteroidia; order Sphingobacteriales; family Sphingobacteriaceae; genus Sphingobacterium; species Sphingobacterium chungjuense. Next base: position 122,511 of record NZ_WLYS01000008.1, on the reverse strand, counting down.
AAATCAAAATTACCCGCACGAATATCGCCTTGGCTAATCTCTTGCCATAACGCTGTGCTGCCCGGTACACCGCCAATATATCCCGTGCCAAGCGCATCTTGACATCGCTGCAATTCGGAAAGTACATATTCTAATTTTGCCTGTATGGTTTTGTCGCCCGTCGAAGCGTATAATAGAGACAAACCAGATAAATAGTGCCCCGCAGTGTGGCCATCTAGGCCAGAATTTTCCCAATTGGTATAACTGGCAGCTTTTTCGGGCAAACCTGCTTCACGAAGAAATGGTGCAAGCAAGCGATCGGCATCCAAGGCCAGCAGGTAATCGCGATTCAGTGATTGCGCTTTTAAAAATGGACTCTCCAACAATCGCACCTGCTTGATCGGGAGCAATTTTACCACTCCATCTTGTGCTTTAGCAGGGACAACCGCTAAGGCAGCAAAAGCAAGCATCCAATACACATTCCGTTTTCTAAACATAGCTCGTAAATTACTAAGACCTAATAGGTGATCTTTATGGTATAAAAGGCATGTGGCTGCATCGGCAAATCCAACTTTTTCTTATTGACCGGTAAAGTGGTTTGTTGCGGAACAACGCGTAGCTCTTTGCCTACCGCATTGAAAGCGCCCAAATCATTGGCTGTGATAAATTCTACTTGCGCATTTTTAGCAAGCTTTTGCGAACCATTCAGATTAAGCGCGATCTGTTTCGCCTGTCCGCTTACGTTCACGAGTTTCAAGGTAATGTTGCGATGTTCTTCATCTAACACGGCTGAGGCGTAGACGCTATCTTGTCCAGCAACGGCAGCACCTTGATCAAGCAACGATAAAATATGTGTACCTCTGTTGTTTGAATAGGCTTTTTGCACGTAATAACTCGGTGTAGGATACACTTTCATATTGTCCACCCAAATCAAGTTTGGATTCCATTGCCAGCCTTCCGCATGTGCAAATAATGGCGCATAAGATGCCAATTGTACGACATCTGCATTACGCTCTAACCCAGTTAGGAATGCAGCTTCAGACAGAGCAGCTTCCCAGTTATTACGTTGCTCCGCATGCGTTGCTGCGCGACTATGTGCTGCGTACTCGCCGGCAAAGATTTTTGGCCCTTGGCGATCGTAATTATCGTATCGCTTTGCATTATTCAAGAACCATTTTGGTTCTTGATAGAAATGCTCATCGATGATATCTACATTCATCGTACGTAGCTCTTTATCCAAATAGTCGAAGTACTCACCACTAGAATATGGACCTGCACTCGCGATGATCTCTACTTCTGGATGTTTCTCTTTTAGTATTTTTTGAAATACGGCGAGACGCTCTACATATTGAGGACCCCAGTTTTCATTTCCTACGCCCAACAATTTGAGATTGAAGGGTTCTGGATGCCCCATCTCTGCGCGTACTTTACCCCAAGTGGTGTTCACCGAACCGTTGGCAAATTCGATCAAATCGATGGCATCTTGAATATAGGGATCCAACTCATCCAATGGTACTAATTCGCCTGTGTTGAATTGGCAAGCCATACCACAGTTTAGAATTGGAAGTGGCTCGGCACCGATATCTTCGGCCATCAAGAAATACTCATAAAAACCTAAACCAAATGTTTGGAAATAATCCGGTGTTAAACGATGCGCAAATTCGGTATTCCAACGGTTAATGATCAACTGACGATCTTCAATCGCTCCTACCGTTTTCTTCCATTGGAAACGCTGTGAAAGGTCGAATCCTTCGACAATACAACCTCCTGGAAAACGAATAAATCCCGGCTTTAGATCGGCCAATGCTTGTACCATATCGGCACGCAAACCTTTTTTACGACCTTTCCACGTATCTTCTGGAAATAAGGAAATCATATCTAAATCGATCACGCCCTTGCCTTCAAACCACATGCGGAAAGAACCTTTGGGATCTGTTTTGGTAGCAACCAAACGCGCCTCCGCGCTTTGCCAATTTTGCACATCTGCGGTTGGCTGAAATGCAGTCTCGGCAATCACCTGACCCGTAGAATCTAATAACTCTAGCTTGACGCGAATACCGGCATTGGCTTGACGATACAATACGGAAAAATCATAAGCCAAACCTTCTTTGATGCCCATACCACGAAAACCTTCGTTTTTTAGACCAAGGGTAGTATCTGCTTTCCGCGTATCTACTCTTAGGTAGCGTGGATTGGCTTGATGTTCTTCCTCCTGCCGATTTAAGATGGTCATACTGGCTTCGGTATTTTTGCCTAGCTTTTCCCATCCCATCATCGGTCTAAAGAATTCAAAAGAACGGTTTTTGATCAGCTCGGCGTAGATTCCTCCATCGGCTCCCATGTTGATATCTTCGAAGAAGATACCCCACATATTGGGATTGATCTCGCCTTTCGGCTTATTCATATCCACCGTAAAGGTCTTCTGATCCTGTGCAGATACATCATTGGATTGCACCTGTAATGCCGCCGCTAGCAGCGCTATTTTTAATAGATTTTTTCGAGAGAAAATATGTTTTCCGGTAAATGCCATAATAAGGTTATAATGGTTTGATTAGAAAGTTAAAGGTATAATTTTGATATGGAATAAGGTATTGCGTCAACGGCCATGCTCCCCAACTGTTGATACCACCTACTCCCATTTGTTTCAAATCGATATTTAATTGCGTCTGCGGGCGCTTCACTAAGTCGGCCGCGTGGCGCTGAATGCGTTTCTCACCATCGTCTAGATCTTCGTCAAAGTAATGCAGCGCACTAGCACTAAAGGTACTATCTGCTGCGATCAGTAATCCGCGACCTTTCTTATTGGTTACTTTGTACCAACGTAGATCAGTCTTGTTACCCGTCTCATTCGGCATTACGTATGGGAAATATTGCTCATCTACTGTTTGCTCGTATTGTCCTACATGTGCGCTGAAATGACGGTCTATATAATTTTCATGCGGTCCACGACCATAGAAAGCGACATTTTCGAAACCTGCTGGCAAGATCCACTGCATACCAAAGCGTGGTAATACACCGACTTGCTGCGCTGTATCGACCGCTAACTTTTGCGAAACAGAAATAACACCCGCTGCATTAATGACGTAGTTTATTTCTAACGTAGCGAACACCGATGGAAGCTGCTGCTGTACAGTCACGTACGCCAAATCGTCCTTCAGCTCGAAGCGCATATCTTTCAATTCCGTCTTTTGCGTGGCTGCTTTCCAAGCGGCTAGCTTGGTTGGGATTTTGGCGCCGATGTCGTTATCATTCGGAGCGCGCCAGAAGTTAGCTTTAAATTTTGTTGCTGATTCTAATAAAGCAGTTCCTTTGTAAACGAATTGGCTAATTGCCCCTGTGGCCGCATCAAAGCGAATATCTACATCTTTAGATTTCACGACGATGCCCGACTGATCCTGCTGTGCTGATAGCTTTCCTTCCGCTACCACGGATGCTGCCATTGGATATGTTCCTCCTAATTTCAATTGCTCAGTAGCTACGATATGACCGGATGGAATCAGCGGTTCTGCCTGCTTCAGTCTATAGGTAACGTTTAAAAATGTCTCTCCATCCTGTTTCTTATCCCATTGGAAAGGTAAAGTCACCGTTTTTTGCGGATCAACGGATAGTTGATCTACTGTCCATGAAGATACTTTTTTACCGTTGCGAATGATTTCGAAATCGGCCTTGACATTGCTCAAGTCGGTAAAGAACTTCTCATTATAAATGTTAACTGCTGCATCGCCCGACAAGCTGGTATGAATATCTTGATAAACCTTTTTCATTTCCCAAGCATGTGGATAGGGTGTGCGGTTGCTGTAAAAAATGCCTTTGGAAGCAAAGTTCCAATCGGTGATCGCCTCTTTGGGTTCATAATCTCCACCATAGGTATAGACGGTATCGCCTTTCTCGTTGATTTTCTGGAAGGTCTGATCTACGAAATCCCAAATATAACCACCTTGAAAATGTCCTTTATTTTCCCGAATTATATCCCAATAATCCTTAAAGTTACCAAGCGAGTTGCCCATAGCATGTGCGTATTCACATTGTATAAATGGTTTTGTTGGCTTCGGATAGCGCTTTACATAGTTCTTCATCGCATCCGGACTAGCGTACATCGGCACATTCAGATCTGTATTCCAATCGAAACGCAATTCGCCGTAATTGACTACCGCACGTTCGTATTGTACTGGACGAGTGGTATCGCGTGCTTTCATCGCGACATAACTTCTGTAGAAATTATAGCCATTCCCAGCTTCATTTCCCATGCTCCAGATCACCACACTGGCGTGATTTTTATCGCGCTCTTGCAGTCGTGTCACACGAGAAACATGCGCATTTTCCCAAGTCGGACGATTAGCCATGGTATATGAAAGATCGTAACCCATACCGTGCGACTCGATATTGGCCTCATCAATGACATACAAACCGTACTCATCGCACAAGTCCAACCACAATTCGGCATTCGGATAGTGACTATTTCTAACGGAGTTGATATTGAAAAGCTTCATCAACTCAATATCCTTAATCATGGATTCGCGAGAAATAACCTGTCCAGTTTTTGGATCGGTTTCATGGCGATTTACGCCTTTTATCAGGATCGGTTGGCCATTTACCAAGAATTGCCCGTTTTTAATTTCAATCTTTCTAAATCCAATTCTAGTTGGAATAACCTCCAGAACATTGCCCTGCGCATCAAGCAAGATAGACGTAATTTTGTAGAGGTTTGGTGTTTCTGCTGTCCATAAGGCGGGCTTAGCCACCGAAATATCTGCTTTCACGTTCGTGGAATTGCCTACCGCAACGGTTTTCTGTCCGATCACTTCTTTGCCATGCGTCAGTACGAAAGTCACCTGATGCCCTTTATCTGTCGCTTGGTTGAGCTTCACTTGCGCGTGCAACACACCTTGATCGTAGGAATTATTGAGCGTAGGCACCATATCCACATCGTAGATGTATTCTTTATTACGCGCTAGCAAATAGCAATCGCGAGTAATACCACTCAATCGCCACATATCCTGATCTTCTAGATAATTGGCGACGCCCCAACGCATGACTTTAAGGGCAATTAAATTTTTACCCTTTTTCAGAAAAGGACTAAGATCAAATTCGGAAGGCAGCTTGCTATCTTCGCCATAGCCGACGTATTCACCATTCACCCATACCGACAAATTGGATTTGGCAGCGCCAATGTGCAAAGTAATCTGTTTTCCAGCCCAATCATCTCCAATCTCCACTTCCCGACGATACACGGCTGTAGGATTGAAATCCATCGGAACGTGTGGTGGATTGGGACGACCAATTAAATACGTAAACTCAAAACCGGAGGTCGTGTACATCGGAAAGCCATAACCATTCATCTCCCAATTGGCCGGAACTTGAAACGTAGGCCATTGGCTATCATCATGATTGGTCTTTTCAAATCCTGCTGGCAAATCGGCTGGCGCTTCTACCCACTTAAACTTCCAAGCGCCGTTGAGACTTTGATAGTTGCTAGATTGTTTCCAATCTCCTTTGTCGGCCGCAGATTGATTTTCGTACACAAAGTAATCACTGCGCATCGGCAATCGATTGACTTCGACAATCGTTTCATCCAACCATGGAATACCTTTACGCTGTGCATCCGTGAGCGTAGCTTTGGCTTCGCCAGAGCCCGACAGGGTGACGCTTGATTGCGCAAATGCTGTGGAACATGCGAATGCCGTTAGGGCAAAAAAAGTAAGTTTCTTATACAGTTTACTATTCATATCGATCGAAAATGACTGCATATCGCTACGCGGTCGACTATTGAAAATCGGCTAGTATGTGTTAATAGCACTAAGATAATGGCAAAAGGATGCTATAGAGGGGGTCATTTTTGCCCAAAACAGGGTGCATATTGACCGAAACGGAATGACTGCGCCTGATCAGGTAACGAATGTATGACATCGGCCAGATTTAAGATCTGTTTGCAAGCATAGCGGAGCAGAACATAAAAAAACCGCAGACCATATTGCTATGATCTACGGCTAATAAACAACTATAAAAACGATCTTTTAAAATCCAGTTGGAGCAGAACCACCAGCGGTAGTCCATCCTGGGTTTTGATAAATAACAGAAGTTGCCGGTGAATTATCTGGCGAAGTCAGGATAAAGTGCAAAGCAGCAATAGGTTCTAAGTAATGTGCCATCGTAAAACGAGCGCCATTATATCCTAAAGAACTTCCTTGTATCTCTAACGGACGCAAGTAGGCACTACGCGCTGGATCAGATACAATTGCATTGCTATTGGATGCCCCAAACACTAAAGCACTTGCCTGATACCAGTCTTTCATTGGACCCCATAATTTGAACCCTTCGAAATGGTATGGCGTCTGCGCCATTTGATCCATCGCGCGCCAGCGTTTCAAATCCATCCAACGCAAGCCTTCGGCCATTAATTCATTACGACGCTCACGACGAATGTTGTATAAAGTAGGACTGATCAGATTGCCAGCAGAATATGCGCCCCAATCCAATGTCTCTTTACTCATCTCAGTAGCCGCAATTGTTTTGCTATAATCAGGATCTACCTTCGCACGAGTACGCAATGCTCTCCAGTAACCTTGTGCTTTACCATCGATGCTTCCATTTTTCTCGTAACAAGCTTCGATGTAGTTCAAATAAGCTTCTGACGCACGGAATGTAATACTGCCGGTATATCCCTGCCCATTGTTCATTTGCATCGCGTCGTACGAAAGGCCTTTACGTAAGGCGTATCCCGTGGTATATTTCTGTTCCCAGTTCGTAGCCAGAATCTGTGGCGTCGGCTCTACAGGAACTTCCGTATTACCAGCACCTCTATTCAACAAAACATTGCGCTGATTAGGTTCTTTTAAGAATAAGTTCAAACGTCCGTCGCGATTGGCACGTACATTAGCGATGTAATCATCCCCCTCATAGCCACTTCCCGCCGCATAAATTGGTAAACCATTAGCCATCAAAAAACTTTCTACCATACTGCGCGTAGTACCTACCGCATAATTTCCGGTAAGTGCATTGACCGGTACATTGTGCGTGACCACGCTTTGGCTGTATTCTCTCCAAAGCAAAACCTCACTATAAGTCGACATATTCACCGCGGAAAACATGTTGTAATACGGATTTTCATTGGCTGGAGATTCGATAATACCGGTGTTTTCGACCAAAGAAACCTCATCTGCTACAACTTGTGCGCTAGACATCGCTTCGGTCAAGAAAAAGTCGATTTCCTGATCAATGCCACCCGAAGGATATTGATAGTTACTGGTGAATTCCTTGGTTGCACCTGGCCATTGCGGACCATTAGGCACGAATGCCGTACCTTTAAAATACTTCAACCAAGTACCTTCATATAAAGCAACCCGTGATTTAAGCAGCAGCGCGACATGCTTAGAAATACGCTGTTTGCGACCGCCTGGTGCTTGCACCTTAAGCAACAGAATCGCAGAATCCAAATCCGACAAGATGAAACGTGCCACTTCGTTACGTGGAGAACGGCGACTCGCCTGCACCAAAATAGCGGGATCGCTATCATCCATATTTACTTTGATGATTGGAAAGTCTCCTAAAGTCTGCAGCTTTTGAAAATAAGCCACCGCCCGCAAAAAATACCCCTCACCCACATAATGAGCGATGTTTTCAGAGCTACCGAATATTTTCCCTGCTTGCCATTTCGGCACCACTGTATTCAGGTAATAATTGGTCTGAAATATTCTGGTGAAATCCCAGTCTCCACCACTTGCGCCAACGCGCTGTTGTCCCGGCACAAAACGATTATTTACCGACGGCGTCACCATATTATCCGTTCCGCCATCAATACCGAAAGTTCCGTAAGACCAGTTGCTATGAGAGGTCATCAGCTGAGAAACCCGATTGATTGTATCTTGGTAACGTGATATCGTATATGCTGCCAATTGACTCTCTTCTTCCAGATAGTTCTCTGGAATGATCTGAGAAGGTGGTTCGATATCTAAGAATTTCTGGCAAGAACTCAGACCTGCCACCACTCCGATTAGGAGCATATATTTTGTAAAAAATTGACTATTAAATTTCATCATTTTCCTAATTAAAACGTAAGACTAAGACCAGCTGACCATACTTTGTTCAATGGATATACTGTTCCGCTTGAACCTCCATCGATCGTTTCTGGGTCGAATACAGACGATACTTTAGAAGAAGTCCACACATTTTCACCTGATATATACACACGCATTCTAGAAATTCCCAAACGATCCATCGTACCAGCTGGTAACGTATAGCCCAACATGATATTTTTCAAACGGATGTATGAAGCGTCTTGTAAATAACGCGTTTGAACTTGCTGATTTCTGCTCGTGTTGAAGGCAGGTCTGGCATAGTAAGCATCTAAATTAGATCCTAGTGGATCGCCTTCCGGACGGAAAAAATCTTCGTGTGCTGTCAAACCAGTGGAAAACCACTGGTTTGACGTTGCTCCCCAGAAATAATATCCGCCCTGCCAAATGTCTCTTTTTCCAACACCTTGAAAGAATAAACTTAAATCAAAGTTTTTGTAATCTGCATTCAAGTTCAAACCAAAGCTGTAACGTGGCGTATTGTTACCAATCACTCTCTTATCACCAGGATTACCTTCGGTATCATCTCCCCAGTCAATCACACCGTCGCCATTTAAATCTTTGTACATGATATCACCAGCCCCCCATTGCTGACCTAAGCGGCTCTGTCCACCATTGGGCAATGTCGCTAAGTGCGCATCCATCTCTTCTTGTGTTTTGGCAATGCCAATGGTTTCATAACCCCAGATTTCACCCATTTTTTGTCCTGTACGATATCTAGTTAATTGACCAGCTTCGTTGTTGAAACGGGTTACGGTAGTTTGATAATCGGAAAGTAAGAACTTCGCGCCGTAGCCAAAACCACCAGCCGTACGATCATTATACCCGATTGTCGCTTCAAAACCAGTTGTTTTCAAGTCTGTATTGTTACTTTGCGGCACCCAAGTTCCTAATGTAGCTGGTAAGGTCGGCGCATCGGCCACCATATTTAAGGTTTTGCGGGTAAATACTTCGAAAGATCCCGTTAATCGGTTACTCATCAAAGCAAAGTCGACCCCGATATTGGCGGTATTGATCGATTCCCAAGTTAGAAAAGAGCTTACTAATCCTGGTGCTCCAGCCGTATTGGGTGACGTACCATTCAATAACCATTGACCATTCGTCACTCCGATTGGCATTACCACGTAGGTTGGATACCAATTTTCTGTCGTTTGGTTACCCAGTTCTCCGTAAGAAGCACGTAACTTCAACATATTCACGGTAGATGTCCAATTCTCGAAGAAAGATTCTTTGGAAATATTCCATCCGGCAGACACCGAAGGAAACCATCCCCAACGTGTTCCTTGACGGAAGCGAGAAGAAGCATCATAACGGAGGTTACCTTCGAAAAGGTACTTTTCTTGATAATCGTAATTCACCCGACCAAAGAAACCTGCTGTTGCCCAGTTTTGGTATGCTCCTGTGACAGCCGGAACGATTAACTCTCCATTAGGATCTGTACCAGTCGTCAAATCCAATACCGGTTGATTCGGAGCGATAATACCATTGCGCTGCGCGCTTAAGCTACGATTCCCTGTCCACTCTGCTTGAAAACCAACCATCCCTTTGATATGGTGATTTCCGAGATATTTGTCGTATTCTGAATAGGCATTGGCATTATAATAATTTTCCTTCCATCCGTACTCGTGCACGTTAGACGCTTGCTTGAACAGGTAAGGTTCATTATTCACATCATAATTATACAATTGTTGGGAATTCCAATGTCTAAATTGCGTAGATGTACGGTAGTTGATCTGTCCTACTGTTTTCCAACCTGCAATAGGCTCTAAAGTCAATTGCAATTGTTGAAACACAAAATCTTTGGTCGATTTGTCGTGACCACCATCACGCATGCCTAATGCTGGAGAAGGCGAACTAAATAAGTTCCCATTTGGATCATACAATGGCAAAGTTGGCCAACCTTGACGACCCAAATCGTCGTAAAATGCATTCGTTAGATTGGCTGGACGCTGATAGTCTTCGCGCACTAAACGTGCATTGTATCCTACCGTGAAATAGTCAGAAACTTGGGAATTGATCTTGGCAGATACCGCGTAGCGATCGTAGTGATCGGTATTGAAAGCCATCATACCACCTTGTTTCATCGCATTTCCAGAAAGGTAGAAGGTTGTTTTTTCCGAGCCGCCATTCAAACTTAGGTTGTGTTCCTGCGCAAATGCACGGTCTTTGTACATCACATCGAACCAATCTACATTGTCATTACCGTAGGCATAGCCTTCACCCCAACGGGATGAATTGTTGGGATCTACGATGGTAGAACCCGTAATCGTGCCATTTTGGTAGTCTAAAATACGTTGTAAGTGCGCTTCGCTAAAAACCAAGCCACTATTCCCATTAACCGCCGCACGGTTGAAGTATTGTGCAAAAGTATACGAGTCCATCATAGAAGGCATGCTGGTCGGCCTATTTGTACGGAAGTTGTTATTGTAGTTAACGACTGTTTTTCCGGCTTTACCCGATTTGGTAGTGACCAAAATTACCCCGAACGCCGCTCTCGATCCATAGATAGAAGATGCACCAGCATCTTTCAATACGGATATACTTTCGATATCCTGCGGATTCAAGGCAGTAAGTGATCCCTCCGATCCATCAATCAATACCAATGGCGAAGAAGATGAACTACCAATAGTACCCAATCCACGCACGTTGATCGACGCACCGGCTTCCATAGAACCACTATTTTGGGAGATATTAAGTCCTGGTGCTAAACCTTGCAAGGCTTGTACCGCATTTTGAACCGGTCTGTTCTCTAATTGCTTAGAATCAACAATAGCTACGGAACCCGTCAGGTTGGTTTTCTTTTGCGTTCCAAAACCTACGACGACTACTTCTTCTAGCGCATCGCCCCCGGAGGTCAACATCTCTACGTTGAGCGTAAATTCTCCGTTTGCGCCAGCATTTTGATCGGCTAAATTAATGGTTTGCCGCTGGTATCCCATCGCGGTAATGATCAATGCATCTGTCGGTTTTACCGCGATGCTAAATTCACCTTGTTCATTGGTAGCAGTCCCCTGCTGCGTACCCTGCACTTGCACAGATACGCCTGCAAGTGCTTGTCCTTCTGCGGTGACCTTTCCTCTAGCTTGCCGACTTTGGGCATAAGCGGAATGGAGTGCCACTGCGATCATTAAAAACATCAAAGCGACGCTCTTAATGAGGTAACGATTTTTTCTCATTCTTTTTGGTAATTAGGATTTATATTTTTCTTATCGATTGGTAGCCGATGTTGTTAGGTTCATTGTGGTACACACTGTCGTGCGCACTGGCTAGGATCGATTAGTTAAGGGACAAATTTCTATAAAAAAAATGCCCATAACGTGGGCATTTTCATCTTTGACAAGGGGTAAATTCGTTTTAAATATGTTTTTAAATGAATTAGAACGCCTTTTTTATGTTTAGGCATACTTTCCTTAGTATTTCCAACGATCTTGCCATTGGAAGAACAATAATCCGGCATCATCAAATTCAATAGGCAGCCAAATATATCGGCTATCTTTTAAGTTTTTAGGATTCCACCGGTCGGCCATAAAGATGAATGCATCCTTTTTGCCTTGCACTGGAAGGATGTGCGTGCTTTGCGATTCGAAGGTGCGATCTGCACCAGATCCTACGGCAGGATTGTCGTGGCGAGTCCACTCGCCCAGCATCTTGTCAGCCGTTAACAATCGAGCAGCATTAGGCGCCCAACCCGTACAACCAGAGGTTACCATGTAGTACTTTCCATCCTTTTTCAATAAAGCAGGAGCTTCGTTGTGACCACCCGGTTCTACGCGTACATATTTGCCTGTATATCCCAGATAATCTTTGGTCAATTCTGCAATGTGAATGGTGAGATTATCTTCCGCAGAATACACATGATAGGCGGTCTGATCATCATCTACAAACAACGTCATATCCCGAGCCATTTGTCCGCCTTCGAAATCACGACGAACAAAAAGGCCGTCCTTGATCGCTTCCATCCAGCTTGGTGTCCACCATTCGGGATGGTCTCTCTCGGAAACTCTAGATTGGCGCTGCGCTTTGGTCATGTTTAGCGGCCATTTTTTAGGATTCACACGACCTGCTTTATGGAATGTAAAAGGCCCAACAGCATGATCGCTCGTAGCTAAACCGACGTAAGCCGCCTCATATCCTCTGCCTTTGAGCTCTAAATGAAAGTACATGACGAACTTCTTTGTCTTCTCATTATAGATAACTTTTGGACGCTCAATGATACTTCCTTGTGTAATTGGACTGGTAGTATCCGTTGATGTCTTGAGCGCTAATCCCTCTGCTGTCCAACTATATAAATCTTTAGAGGAATACACGGTAACGCCTTGAGATTCTTTGCCACCGCGTTTTTCACCGTACCAATAGTAAGTACCATTATGAAATAACACACCGCCACCATGTGCATTGATATGCTCGCCATTCTGGTCTAACCACAGTTCACCGGGGTGAAATGCAGTTCGCGTATCGACTTGCTTAGGGCGCTGACCAGGCTTCTGATATACACGCACATAATCAATTTCATATCGTGCAGGCAATAGCGAATCATCAATTTCGCCGCCATTATCACCGCCTAAAGCCAGGTTCAACAACATATAATGTGGCTGTTTGAAAGGATAAAAACCAGAACCGTCTTTGTTGGCCAATTTACTTTGTGGCACCTTGTTCAATAGCATATCATCTACGTACAAAGCGATCTCATCTTCATCCCAATCCATCCGCCACACATGAAAATCCTGCGCCCATTTGGCTCCGCCTAATTCGGCGACGGCTTTTTTACCATTGTGCCACTCTGCTTGCCAACGGCGATTAGTACCGACCGCGATGTTCGCCAATAAGTTGCCTTGGTAATATTCCATGACATCTATTTCGCCATTAGAAGGCCATTCCCGATCGACTCCTAAAGTCCAAAATGCCGGCCAAATGCCCTGTCCGATAGGAATTTTGGCGCGCATTTCAAATCGGCCATACTTCCAAGATTGCTTACCGGAGGTATTTATGGAGGAGGAGGTGTACTCGATATTTTTGCGAGATTTTGCCCAATGATTGCTACCTACTTCATAAGTTGGATTTGTTTTGCTTTCTTTTCTAGCTTCAATCACCAAAACACCATTTTGTATCGTGGCATTATCTTCCTGATACCACTGATCTTCGTGATTGCGCTGAAAACCTTTTTCAAAATTCCAGTGTTTCTGATCGACTGCACCTGATTTATCAAATTCGTCGGACCACACCAATTGGTAATTTTGATCTTGTGCATAACAGAAGGCCATACACTGAAAAATAAAGTAAGCTATTATGGAGCTTTTTTTCATAGATATTATATGATGGTTAGTATGAAACAAATGTATGCGCTCCTAAATTCTGATAGAGGGGCATATTCACCAAAACAAGGGTGTATAATACGAATAATGGCATTTTGAGCGTCACAAATCCGTGATATTAGCCGTTACCGCCCCGCTTTTTATTCGGGTTAAATTTGCTTTAAGGCTTTATTAAATTTATATTTATTGGCAAGTAGCATTGTGTAACTACTTGCCAGAAAGACTAGCCACCTAATGAAAACGCTGATACTCCTATTATTATTTGCGACAGTTATATTGCCTGCAAAATCTGAAAGCAATCCTCATACCCGTTACGTTGGTATAGAGCAAGGGCTATCCAATAACAATGTTACGTCTATATTTGAGGATCAGGATGGTTTTATGTGGTTTGGTACCTTCGATGGCTTGAATCGCTATGATGGTTATCAGTTCATGGTGTTTAAAAATCAGCCTGAAGATGGTTGTTCATTGCCGGATAATCGGATTACTGATATTTCTCAAGATGATAAAGGCCGGATATGGGTAGCCAGTAAATCGGGATTTGCCAAGTTAGACGCAGATTACACTCATTTTCAACGCGTACACTGGAAAGATTATCTTCCATTTCGACAAGATCAAAACCCCATATCGGCCAGTGTCAACCAATTGGCATACAATACCACAAAGGGGCTATACGCCGCAACGACGCTCTATGGCCTGCTACACGTGAATACGGATACCGAACGACCAATGGCCTCTCGAATTCCGCTACAACGGCACGACGGGACAAAAATCTTTGATTACAATGCACAAGGAGTCGTGACCACCAGTAAAAATGAGATATGGGTTTTCATTCACAACTACGGACTCTGCCGACTTGATCCTCGCAGTAACACCTTGGAGGTAATCGATGATCGCACCAAAAATAGTGTCGCTATACGAGTGGATGAAAACGGACAATCTATCTGGGTAGCATCTAATGACAACAAGCAGGTATTGTATGAATTCGACTTGCATAAAAAATCATACACCATGTACCCGATAGATGCTAAACTGGCTCCATTTGAAATCACCACGCTCTATGCCAAATACGAAAAAGTATATATAGGCTCTGAAGGCAAGGGAATTGTTGAGTTCGACAAAAGGACGAACCGTTTTGAACAGTATCAGGCAAGTACTAGCTGGATGAAAAGTATGACGGTGTACAGTATGTACGTCGATCATATGCAGCGTAACTGGATAGGAACACTGCGAAGTGGTCTCCATGTGGTCGACAATCGATTATCTCGATTCCACGTGATACAACCTGGATCTGCTAACGACCGACAGAATCCGAAGAATTTTATCCTTTCTTTCGCTAACGGAAATAATAACGACCTGTGGATCGGAACAGATGGTGCCGGCATGATGCATTGGATTCGTAAGCAGCAATCTTTCACGCATTATGCTGCTGATGATAAGAGTAGTTCTGGAAAACTAAACAATAATTTCGTGACGAGCATCGTGCGCGACGAACAGGGTTTTGTATGGGCTTCTACGTATGGTGGTGGGATTAATAGATTAGATCCCAAGACAGGCGTATTCAAACAATATGCTTGCGTTTCTAAAGAAAACAACCGCTTGTTTTCGGCCACTTGGAAATTATTCGCAGATAGCAAAAAACGGATTTGGGCAAGTGCATTACACGGTGGTGGGATCTTTTGTTATAACCGAAATACGGATCAATTCGAAGAAAAATCAAAAGATATCATTGACGTACTGAGCATGTACGAAGAATCGCCAGACCTCATGTGGTTTGGTAGTTGGTCTACCTTGACGATGCGCAACTTTCAGACTGGCGAACAAAAAATCATCAACACCGATTTTCCGGTGCGCGATATTTACACAAACAAAGATGGCTATCTATGGCTTGCTACCGAAGGCGGCGGATTACTTCGTTACGAAAAATCGACTAACAAAGTAAAGCGCTATTCTGAAAAAGATGGCTTACCTAGCAATACCATTTTAAATATTTTGCCCGATAATGCAGGCACACTCTGGCTATCTACCTACAACGGATTGTCAAACTTTGATCCGAGCCCACAAACATTTAAGAATTACTACGATTCTGATGGTCTGCAAAGCAACCAATTCAATTACAATGCGGCCATCAAGTTGAAAGACGGTAGTTTGGCGTTTGGCGGGATTCATGGATTCAATCTATTTCAACCCGGCCAACTGAAATCCTTGCAGCGTGATTCAAAAATGGTGCTCACAGCGGTTAGCGTCAATAACAAGTCTACCAAGCTTTTCACTGGAGATCGCATTTACAGCTCGACTAACCACATCGACAAGCTCACCATACCTTTTGATGATGCTGTGCTCAACGTACACTTTTCGTCATTAGAATACTCCTTCCCTACCAAAGTGGAGTATGCTTACTTTCTGGAAGGTTGGGATAAAGATTGGAACTACGTAGATAATGTAAAAACGGCCAATTATACCAATCTAAAAGAAGGTAAATACACGCTACGCATCAAATCTACCAATGCAGATGGTGTGTGGTCGGGCGTGGAGAAAAAAATGCAAATTGAAATATTACCACCGTGGTGGCGTAGTGCATGGGCTTATTTCGCGTATCTAATCTTATTCGCAACAGTTATTTTTGCCTATATAAGATATGATCGCAAGCAAACTCGATTAAAATATGAGGTCGATCTAGCTAATATTAATGCCGAGAAGAAGAAGGAGCTGCACGACAAGCAGATTGCATTTTTCACCCATATCGCGCATGAATTTAGAAATCCGCTGACATTAATTGTAAATCCACTCAAAGAAATGAGCACGGAGCCAGCCCAGCAAATCGATCGGGAAGATATACATCAGGTATACCGTAATTCCAAACGCTTGCTGAACTTGGTTGACAAGCTGTTATTATTTCGCAAGACAGAGAGTGGCATGGATCAACTACGTTTGGTGCAAGCAGATATTGTGGGTTTGACGCGGGAAGTATTTACCTGTTTTCAACAGCAAGCGACTTTACAACACATTCATTACGCTTTTGAAAGTAATATTGAACAATATGCCTTGTTGGTAGATCGGGAAAAAATGGAAATCTGCCTATTCAACCTGATTAGCAATGCCTTTAAGTACACGCCTGATGGCGGCAGCATTCGCGTTGTCTTGCAATGGCGCATGGACGACTTTTCCATTCAGGTGATTGATACGGGATGTGGTATTGCCGTACAGAATAAAGATCAGGTATTCAATGTATTTGAACGGGATTACATCGGCAATAGTAATAACAAAGGTGGCTTTGGAATCGGTCTATACCTGGTAAAAAGCTTCATTTCAGCGCATAAAGGTTGTATTACTCATCAACCAAATCCTCCTGCCGGCACCCAGTTTGAGATTGTATTGCAAAATGGGAAAGCACATCTTTCCGAATTCACTATCTTCGAAGATGTGGTGGAGCACAGCGTGAGTATAGACGAATTTATCGAATCATCGCGCCACTCTAAAGACGCATCTCGTGTGCAGGAAGATGTTGTAATTGAGGCAAATCATACTATTGCGACTGTAGAAGAAACACCAGATTACCAAAACTTGGTGAGTGACAAGAAGACGATGGTAGTGGTCGATGATAATGTCGAAATCAGAAAATACTTACGCAAAATCTTTCAAAGTCAATTTGAGATTCAAGAAGCAGATTGTGCAGAAGCCGGTATCGCTATGATTGAGCAGACACCGCCAGATATCATCATCAGCGATGTGGTAATGGGTGGCTTATCAGGCATTGATTTATGTCAGCATATCAAAGGTATTCCTGCATTAAGTCATATACCCATTATCTTGCTTACAGCGAGTAACTCGCAAGATATCAAGCTCAAAGGACTGGAAGGTAAGGCCGACGATTATGTAACCAAACCGTTCGACCGTGAACTTTTGATCGCGCGTGTGAACAACCTGATTCACAGCCGCAGCCACATGCAGCGCCATTTCTATGAGGAGATCACGCTGCAGCCGAACAATCATAAAATCTCAAAAGAACACCGACTCTTCTTAGAAAGGTCAATTGCTATCGTGGAAGAGAATCTCGATCAAGAATCTTTTAATGTAAAAGAACTGGCTGACCTGATTGGCATGAGCCATTCCAATTTCTACAAACGCATTAAGGCTATTTCTGGTAAATCGGCTAATGAGTTTATTCGATTTGTGCGACTGCGTAAAGTTGCTCAAATTTTGATAGAGACCGATTCTAATGTGAGTGAAGCAGCCTTTGCGGCAGGCTTCAATGACATTAAATATTTCCGTACGCAGTTCTCCAAAGTTTTTGGAATGAAACCATCGGAGTTTAAAAAGAAATACGACGCGCTGCGAAAAAATCATCGTTTGACGATATGATCGTGACTAGCTACATCAACTCACAGCTATCATTAAAAATGATCTATAACGATCATTCTGTCGACGCATTATAGGGTATATCTTTCGCACGAAGAATTTTACGTATTCTATCTATATCGAGCGTACTCCCTACATGATAGTATACAATTCTTCGATTACGATCCAATATTACGACGGCGGGAATACTTTCTACACCTAATTTGGCACTGAGTAGTTGTCCTCGATCCAAAACGTGTGTCCAATTTATGTTATGCTCTAATCGCGCATTTGTAAATGCAAGGGAGTCTCTATCTAGCGAGATACTCAATATTTTCAATCTATCTTCCGAAAACTCCTCTCGTAAGGCTTTGACCTGTGGCAGTTGCTGCAAGCATGGTCCACACCAGCTGGCCCAAAAATCAATGAATAAAAAATCTTCTTTAATATTAGTAAACGCAATAGCATTTCCGTGAATATCACTCATATTAAGATTAGGGAAAGTTTTATTTTCCCCTAGCACATAGTCCGCAATTTTCTGTTCCAATATCGTTACAATCTTCTGACCTTCAAGTGTTTCCTTAAATTTTTTCGGAAAGACTGATTCGAAATACGTAAGAAGTTCATTGCAATACTGCGCATCATTTTCTATAAATAGCAATGAAGTCATTATCTGATCTGAAAAATAAAAAAAAGAAAAGAAATCATGTGCGTACGGTCGTAGAAAACTAGATGACTTGCGATTCCTCTGCTTTACTGCATGAAAGAATTCGTTTTTTAAGGAATCGTTATCTCTGCCTCCATGCATATACCTATTATATAGTTCCCCAAAAATTTGAGATTCCACCATTTGTTCGTTTTGTAATTTCCGGTAAATTTCATTAGAAGCGGTATCTAAGACTGAGGTAAGATTGACGATATCGCCATCGTGAAGAGTAGAATCGCTACGATTGCCGTAAAGGGTAAGACTGGATAGGCTATCATTAACAAAGTAGGTGGCAAAGAAATTAGATCCTTTATCACCTATGGTTAGCCTTGGGAATATCGTATTGTTGGTCTTACGCACGGTGATGATGGAATCTTTAGGTTGATCTTCAATATAATACAATGTAATACCATCGTTAACGTGGATTATTAATTTGTCTCTGTCTACATCAACTAACTTTATTTTTATTTCAACAGTATCCTGACCGTATAAAAAAGGCGACACTAACGAGAAAAATAATGCAATAAATAGGAATTTTTTTTTGTTTCTTAACATTTGGTTTCTTAGGTTAACATATACATTGTAAGGTTTATAAGGCAGCAGGATGATTTTAATATGCTTTATTTCAAAATTTGACTATAGGTTGCATAGACCAACATCCATCATTGAAAAAACACACAAAAATCTTAACGAATGTATGAAAATTGTCAATTTATTTAGACAAGAATCCAGATATATAACAATCTTTAACACAAAAAGACATAACTTGGTAATTAATGAAATTAACGGAATCATTCGTTTACGATCATCATGCTTTTTGGCTTAACCCCTTGTTTATGAAATATCTTATTGCGACGGCACTACTTTTGGCCAATCTTTATGCAGCTAAAGCTCAAACCAAACAGGTGCTATTACAGAATGTCCGATTGCTTGATCATCAAGCGGCAGACCTTACTGCTCCCATGCATGTATTGATCTCGGGCAGTACCATAGAGAAGATCAGCTCCTCTCCCATAGCTATTCAAGATGATGATGTGGTCAAAATCGATGGCAAAGGCAAAACCTTAATGCCGGGTCTGATTGACGTGCATGTGCATTTGGTATTTGGTGCATTAACGCTGCCGCAAATGGTCACCAGCGACATGTCAGAGGAATTTTTGGTTCAACAGGTGGGCAAATCTGCTGGTGACATGCTACTACGCGGTTTTACCAGTGTGCGCGATGCAGGCGGTCCTATTTTTCCGCTGAAGGCAGCAATTGATAAAGGCCAATTGGTGGGACCGCGGGTGTGGCCTTCTGGAGCAACAATCAGCCAAACGGCTGGACATGGCGATTTTAGAACTCCCGATGAGCGTTCGCGCAAATTCTTTGGCGTCGTATCAAGAGCGGAGCGTTATGGAGCTACCTTCATTGCTGACGGCCGGCCAGAAGTACTGACTGCAGTACGCGAAAACTTGCGCTTCGGCGCTAGCCAGATCAAGTTGATGGCCGGTGGTGGCACTTCTTCGGCCTATGATCCGATTGATGTGACGCAATATACGTTTGACGAGATGAAAGCCGCTGTAGAGGCAGCCGAAGATTGGGGAACGTATGTGATGGTGCATGCCTACACGCCAAGAGCAGTACAACGCGCAGTGGAAGCTGGTGTTAAATCGATCGAACATGGACAAATGCTCGACGAAGAAACCCTACAATTGCTGGCAGATAAAGGCATCTGGCTTAGCTTGCAAAACCTAATGGACAACAATGATAATATGGATGCCCAGCGCAAAGCGAAACGCAAACCCGTATTGGAAGGACAGGAAAAAGTATGGCCTTTGGCCAAAAAATTAGGCGTGAAGTTGGCTTGGGGAACGGATTTCTTATTCGAACCAGAACTGAACGACGATCAAAACAGTTATATCTTGCGTTTACAAAAATGGTTTACCAATGCCGAGATCCTAAAAATGATCACGAAAGACAATGCGGAGCTTTTGCAATTATCTGGTTTACGCAGTCCATATCCAGGTAAGTTGGGCGTGATCGAAGAGCAGGCATTAGCCGATCTGCTATTGGTAGATGGCAATCCACTGAAAGATCTGTCTTTGCTCGCTAATCCAGAAAAAAACTTCCTGCTGATTATAAAAGATGGTCAGATTTTTAAGAATACGATTGGGAGGAAGTAATTAAGTAGATATTAGAGAAAAGACAAAGGCATTAGTATGTATCGCAACATCGTATTCCTTGGCAATAAAGTACCCCAAAGAAAGAATAAATTTTAAAATATGCCCTTATCTTCACTTTGCGAAAGTAAGGGCATATTTCGTTAAAATCTGATTAAGTTCGGTGCCTTCGTGATAAAACGATCTAATACGCCATCGGCAACCTTTACTGGCCCCTCAACACGAGTGGCTCCAGGTGTAGATTGGATAGCCTCCGCTTCGGCAGCATACTTTTTAGCTTGATCAAAATGAACATTTGCAGACGAATCACCTTGGTTGGTCGCAGCTAATCCAGCAGCAGTAGACGAAAGTGCTTTCCCCCACAAAACCATCGCGTCTAGCCACGGCTGTGCTTCAGTAATAAAACCTTGGTCTACGTTCCCACTGCGAATGATTTCTGGTACTTGGGTGAAATAGGCCGCATGCTCTGCTAGCTGCGTGATCGCTTGTTGCCGACTTGGCGCATCGCCATTCGCCATACGATCTTCTACCTTATCGAGAATAGACTTGAGGTAAGGCGCCTGTGGCTGCCAAGGATGCGTGCCAAAAGTTGGCGCAAGGTGCTGTGTATCAAAGAAGGTTAGCAATGCTTCGCTCACCTCAGAATTCCAACCTGCTAGCTCACGTGCCGCAAACTTCCACGTCCGATCAGCATCGTAATCTTTATCATTCCAAGCAAAGGCCACGATCCCAGTAACAGCAACGCGGCTCGCTACTTCTTGATTCATCGGATTGGATACAATTCCTGTTAGTTCTTGAGACAATCCTGCTTCACGCTGTAGGTAAGGCGCTAGCAATAATCTTCCTGCCGATTCGCCGTAATCGTTTACGGGATAGTTATCCCACAAAAATGTCTTTCGGCCAAATGCTTTCGTTGCATTACGCGCATCCGAAATGGAGATAGATGGCGGTACGACATCCGTTCCTGTCCATTGCACGACAATTGTGGAGTCTAGATGCTTACGTAGCGCCTCTTTGTAAGGTGTTTCTTTGGCATCGTAGTATTCAGTCGGCACCATAATTAAAGGAGGCGCTGTTGGATCTACCTTTTTGATATCAGCCTGTACGGCGTTCAGCAAATGTGCCTGGGCACGCGCAGCAGCCTCAGCACCCGAAGGTCCGAAAGTGATCGAATCCAGCTCGCAGTTCCACTCCTTATACTCGATATCATCTAATGCTACATAGAAACTGCGAATGCCCAAACCGCGAAGGACTTCGAATTTGTTCAGCAATGCCTGTAGATCGTTTGGATCAGAAAAACAAACTGTTGGACCAGGGGAAATGGCATAGACAAAGTTAATATGATTATTTTTAGATATTGCCGCAAGTTTCTCAAGCTCTTTTAATGTTGCCGCAGGGTAAGGCTCGCGCCAGCGATCACGTGCATATGGATCGTCTTTTGGACTGTAGATAAACGTATTGGCTTTTACTGTAGCTAAAAAATTAATGTGCTTTTCTCGCTCCTCCATAGACCATGGTTTGCCATAAAATCCTTCAATTGTACCTCGAATTGGCAATGCCGGATGGTCATTGATCACTAATGCGGGAATAGAACCACGTTGCGCTAATTGTCGAAACGTTTGTGCCGCGTAGTACAGTCCATTCACATCTTTGCCCACCAAGGTAATAAGCGCTCCGGCATCCATTTGCTTACTTGCCAAAGTGTATCCACTGGCGGCGGTGTCAGTAGTTGAAGTGATTTGTTTTAATGCATCAAGCACCTGAGAATCCTGCTGAGTACCCAATACGATATACGTAGCATCTAGTTTTTTAGGGAGTTTCTTTGCTGCTTTTACAGATTGTACACCTGCACCTTTTAGAATCTGAGCGACTAAGGCGCTCGTTCCAGCATCGACGGTAGATGAAGAGACCAACACGACCGATTTCCCTAAAAGAATATTCCCTTTTCCCAGTTCCATGTATACAGGGGCAGGAAAAATTGCTGGCATGGTAGATACCTTTTGCGAAATCGAATTGTCTGTGAAGTGTTGTGCTTTAGATGATTGGGCAAACGTCGTACTCGCACCCAAAAAGGGTATCGTAACGGCAGCCAATAGTAGCCTTTTGAGGTTTTTATTCATAATAGCCAAATCTAATAAATATCACGGTTTTTATAATAAAAAAACCAGATATACATTACATGTATGCTTTCAATAAAGGATAAAAACTCCAGGCACCAGTCTCCCTTTTACTTTTTCAATTTTTGCAAACGCTCTTTCGCTGCGGGCACAATATCGTCCTCCTCGGTATAATTCTGAATGATACTTTCTAGCGTACTTCTTGCTTGAAGCGTATTGCCTTTGCGTGCATAAGTGTCTGCGAGTAGAATGAAGCTCTTGGCCACCCAATATTCCTGTTCATCCATATTCTCAATCACATCAAAAGCCGACTTAAGCGCTTTATCATACTCTTTATCTTCGTATTGCTTTAGTCCGACCAGATATCTTGCCTCCGCGCTGGCTGCCGATTGACTCTTTGACGCCGCTAAGTTGAGTTCTTTTAATGCCGTTTGCTTATCACCATTTTTTTGTTTTGCCTTTGCCGTATACAAGTGCACCATCGCCAATTCCGCGTCGGTTGCCTGACTATAGTTTCTGACCAACTTAGCATACTTCTCCATCTGCTCAAAATCACCAATCTCGAAATAACACATCATCAAATTGGTTACTGCATAACCGTATTTATCTTTATAATCTGGGTTTAGCTCCAGTTTTTTGAGATGTACGATTGCTTCATTGTACTGCTTCAAGTCCAGGTATAATGCCGCTACGGTCACCAACGTATTCTTGGTGTACGCACTGGTCCAAGTATTCAGGATAATGTTCAAGTCGTGCAATGCTTCTTTTGGTTTTCCTGTATGGTAAAAACTCACGCCGCGGATATAACGGGCATGTTTCTCTTGTCGAGGTTTGGGAAATTTATCAAAATAAGCATTGATGGCCTCCACAGCTGCGGCGTATTGTCCTCTCGAAAACAATGTGTTGCCTGCTTGGAAGGCTAGATTATCTAATTCGGAAGGACTAAGATCGGTAACATTTGTACCTGTAGCGTATCGAATATAACTGGTAGCATCTCCCTGATCCAGATAAATATTTTCGATAGAATGTAAAGCTTGGGCTGCTTCTCCTGTTGTAGAATATTCTTTGACTACTTTTTCGAAGGTGGCCAAAGCCGCTTCGGTGTCATTCTTATTGTACTGAACTAAGCCAATCGTCATTAGGGCACGAGGAACATAGCTGCTTCTCGGGTACTTTTTGATCATTCGCTGCAAACCATCAATAGCCGCGTCATAATCTCCGGAAGTGAAATACATATACGGGATCTCAAAAGCGACGTCATCTGCGTAATTCGAATTTGGAAATCTATCTACCACCGCACGCAATGTTTTCAATTTACCTTCCTTGTCGCCCTGCAAACCTTGAATAATACCTTGTTGGAATAAGGCATAATCCTGATTAGGGGCTTTCTCCTTAATAAGCTGATTGTAGTAATCTTTGGCTCGACCATAGTTGCGCATCGAAAGGTAAGCATCGCCCAGACGAGCCAATACATCATATTGTATGTTTTTATCTGACGTGCCTTCGCTAGAGGCTAAGAAACGCTCTAAATACTCTGCCGCCATACTGTATCTGTTGATTCGGAATGCGGCGTAGGCTAAGGCATAATTTGCATAATTATATACGGTAGTTTGCCGCGCAGCAGGCAATCTTAGGAACTGAGAGAAATTGTCTACCGCCTCGGCATATTTGCGCACTTCATACATAGCCTCTGCTTTCCAATAGGTTGCTAGCGCAGCCATTTCTTCATCAAAAGCAAACTTCTCCGATCGCATAAACATGGATATACTGTTTTCAAACGCGCGTTCGTTATAGAATTCCAAACCACGGAAATAGGTGATCTTCTGATACACGCGATCCGCTTGGCGGTCCCGATCTTGAAAAGATTCTAAAAGATATACCGCTGCCTGAAAATTGCTGGTACCGGATAACACATCGGCTAATCGCATTTCTGTGGTCTCCGCTTTTTCTGTATCATTCTTATAGTCCGCGTATTTCAATGCGATGAATTCATTGAGCGGTCGTATCGAATTTTGGACGGAGTCCAACTCTGTTAGTACTTTGCCATAATTGAACAGGGCATCTGCTCGTAGCTCTTCATCATAATTTAATCGCGATGCTTTGTAAAAAGCATCGCGTGCCCGGCTCTTGTTGCCTATCTGCACATCGGTATGCCCCAAAGCGATTAGTGAACTTTGATAAAAGGCATCTAACGGCTTTACCTGCTCCAAGATAGATCTGGATCGGTCGAACTCGCCAGCCCGATAAGCCAAAATACCAATTCGGTTATTGTCGATATTGCTCTGCAAAGCATTAGGATACCTTTGCGGCAGCGGCATATGGTAAGCTTCTCTATACCGATTTTTCTGGAAGTAAATGGCTGCAGCAGTTCGGCGCATCTCATTCTCAAGCGCTTTTCGGTCTATATTCATATCCGGGCTGCGGCGTATTTTCACCGCATCCGCCAACATGGGGCGATAATCACGCACCACCGTGATCGAATCCATCATGGATGTGGCAGCCTCTTTCCTCTCGGTTGGCTGACTTTGTTCTTGTTTCTTCGCTCCTTCTTGCGCGTACGCGGTGATTACTACGAATGAAAAAACTCCGGTCAATATATTTTTTAAGCGATTGTGATCAATCATCTGTGGCATTGTCATTTTAGTCTATTACTGAGATTTTATAAAAGCGGTATTCTGATATGATAATACTAATTGCAAAATTTATACCGTCGTTCTTGTATGATATCTAAAAATATAAATTTCTGTGCAAAAACAGGGTAATTGCGGTAATAATTCCGTGCTACGTGGACATTGTATTAAGCTAGTCATGCAACCTTTTACCATAGCGATTATCTTTTCTCGGATATGTAAAGCCTCAAATTTTGCACTATTATACCAGCGAAACGCTTATCACCGCCTACCGACTTACGGTTCTCGATGGAGAGTTCATTAATACAAAAATTGACACAAATACCTTCTTCTCATTAAAAAACTATTAATATTTAATGAATTATTTTGCTAAGTTTATGCTAACTACCAAAATAATTGAAGTTCAGGTCAGCATCCACATGACCTAAAATTTGCTTATTATGAATGAAAAGCAACTATTAACAGGCTTAATATCCAGTGATAATAGAGCATTTTCCATTTTTTTCAATACCTATTGGAAGGAATTTTTCCTATACACCAACAGAATATTGAACGATGAGGAAGAGAGCGTGGATATTCTTCAGGACACATTCGCCACTATTTGGGAAAACAGGAAAAAGCTGATGCATGTGCAGTCCTTGAAAGCATATATGTACACCATTATCCATCATAAAGCGGTAAAAAGCATCAAAAAGAATAGTAAGCAGCGTCAACTGATCCAAGATTTATATCACTATTTCCCCGATCAGACCGATAAGCCACTGGAAGAGATTAATGCAAAAGAATTGGCTGATTTTATTCAGAAAGAGATCCAACAATTATCACCGCGGATGCGTGAAATCTTTTTACTGAGCAGAGATGAGCAACTATCCTACAAAGAAATTGCACAACGACTGTCTATTTCAGAAAATACTGTAAAAAAGCAGGTAAGTCTTTCATTAAAACAACTGAGAAAAGGTATAGACAAAGTGTATTTTGCTAAGTCCGTAGGTGCAATCAGCGTCTATAAAGCATTGGTAACCGTTATTCAAATGTAAAATAATACACTGTAAATCAGCAATTTGAAAATTATTTTAATTTTCACATACTACCAAAGCATTGTTTTAGACACTTCATAGTATAACTAACCCAACAAACAATGCTTCGCGACGAGTTCGACAACTTGCTAAATAAATACCTGGATGGATCTTGCACAGACGAGGAACGTCAACTCATTAATCTTTGGCTGATCAAGCGTGGAGCAGACGAACACATAAAAGTTGCTATTACAGACGAGAAAGTACTGAAAGATCGCCTTCTAGCAGGCATAGATAAGCTTGATCGAGAGCAGTTGCTTCATAATGACATGAGTAAGGGAGCAATACCCAAGACATTTATTCCACTTCTCAAAAAATACTTACTACCTATTGCGGCACTATTCCTTTTAGCCATCTTTTCTATAATCTGGTATGCACAACAGAATCAGATGAAGCAACAAGATCTGGCAAACCTTAACGCTATTCCTGCGGTAGAAAATACATTGACTCCAACCTCATTCAAAATTAATGTGGCAGGAAAAGACTACTTGATCGACAGCTTACCAACAAACGAAGAATTGATCATCGGCAAGACCATTCTGATCAAGCATGCTAACAATACATTGCAGTACAAACTAGCTGATGAGACGGGTATCAATTCTAAGATCCTCCATACCATCAGCGTACCTGCTGGAAGAGATCTCCATCTCTTACTTTCGGACGGATCAAAAATATGGCTAAATACAGAAAGTGTGTTACGATTTCCTGCACAGTTTGCTGCCGATGAACGTCATCTTTATCTATTGGGCGAAGGATTTTTTGAGGTCGCCTCCAACACCGCTCATCCATTCATCGTTAATAGTCAAGATTTCCATGTCCGAGCGACGGGAACCGAGTTTCATATTCGTGCCTATCCTGATGATACTAAAAAAACGACCACTTTAGTAGAGGGTAAAGTGGACGTAAGCACCAATAAACAAAACCAAAAGCTTAAGCCTAATCAGCAATGGGCATGGCAAAAAGCAGGAAGCGCTACCGTAAAAGATGTCGATGTATCTGATATTTTAGCGAATAAAGATGGCTACTTTGTGTTTCAGCAAAAGGACATCATGGAAATTATGCATGAAGTATCCCGTTGGTATGGTATTGACGTTCAATTTGATGGCAAGATCAGTCAAACAAAATTCGGAGGTACATTCTCTAAAAAACGTACTATAGACGAACTCATAGATTACCTCTCCGTATTGGGAGGATTCCACATCAAAAGGCAAGGAAGGGAGGTGATCATCATGCCCTAAGAAAAACAAAAACCGGAGTGCTCTAACACGTCCGGTTCATTAGGCACTAATTACGATGCCTTCAGGTCAAACAATTGCGGTAACAATTCTAACTAACCTATAACATGCAATTATATGAAAATTTTGCTGTCCAAAAAAGGAACAGCCTCACATCTTTTTGCCTTACTCGGCTCAAGACCTTGCTCAAGCTTACGGTAGCCTGTTTGCTATTCATCGCTCAGGTGGATGCTGCTGTATTTGCACAACATGCTACCATTCAAGTCAAGAATGAGTCTTTAGAGAAGGTATTTGAAAGCCTACGAAAGCAGACCGGCTACGACTTTCTATACGTCGCCTCCGATTTACAAGGCACAAAACCTGTCACACTTCAATATACGAATGCATCGATTATTACGATTCTTGATGCGATGTTCGAAAAACAGCCAGTCACCTACTCCATCAAAAAAGATATGGTATTGGTCAAGCGTAAAAATGCGCTTTCTAAAGCTACAACAGCACGGCAAGATACAAGTACACGTCGAATTACCGGTGCCGTGCGCGACGAGGTAGGAACTAATCTGGCGGGAGCGTCAGTCACCTTGAGAGGAACGACGACACAAAGCACCTATACAGATGCTGCGGGCAAGTTCGCCTTAACCGTCCCTTCGAGAGGCACATTACAGATTTCTTACGTGGGCTACCGCTCTACCAGTATCCCATTGGACGATAAAAACCACTATGACATTGTTTTGGCAGACTCTTCTAATACGGTGGAAGAGGTAGTCGTCACGGCATTAGGCATAGAACGGAAGCGTAAAACACTAGCCTATTCGAGTGCGGAGATTAGTGGATCTTCGCTCAATGAAGCGCGAGAAACAAATGTAGCCAACGCATTGACCGGAAAAATAGCCGGAGTGGATGCGACACAAATAGCCTCTGGCCCGGGGGGGTCTAGTCGGGTGGTGATTCGGGGAAATGGATCACTAAACAGCAATCAGCAGCCATTATATGTGATAAATGGCATCCCGATGAACAATAATAATAAAGGTGGCGGTACCAATACGACCGGACTGAATATTGACCGTGGTGATGGTATCTCAAGTCTTAATCCCGACGATATCGAGTCGATGACGGTTTTAAAAAGTGGTGCTGCAGCGGCTTTGTATGGCAGTCAGGCAGCCAACGGTGTTATCTTAATTACTACCAAAAAAGGAGCCGCTCGACAAGGCATCGGTATCGAATTCAGATCCAACGTCATGGTCGGCACGCCGAGTGCCTACCCTAACTTTCAATATAAATACGGATCGGGCAATGACGGGGTTAAGCCAACGACACAAGCCCAAGCGCTCAGCGCCGGTCGCTTATCGTACGGTGCGCCGATCGATGGATCACCCGTAGTTCAATTTGATGGCGTAGTTCGTCCTTATTCTGCCGTAAATGTGAAAGACAATATCAACAGCTTCTACCAGCCCAGCGTAGATTTCACGAACTCCCTGGCCTTTAGCGGCGGATCCGAAGCAATCAATTATCGGGTATCGCTCTCCGATTTACGTTCGCAGGCACAAACACCTAACTCTACATTCAAGCGAAAAACAGGCAATCTGAGCTTACAATCTAAATTAGGTAAAAACAACTTTCTGGAACTAGAATCTACCATCCAATATAACTTAGAAAATAGAAATAACATTGCCGGAGTGGGTTATGCGGAACGCAATCCTTCTTGGGCGGTCTACTTGATCGGTAATACGGTAGACATCAATTCCCTGAAGCCAGGGGCAGACGCCAATGGAAATGAAATTCCTTGGAATCCAGTACCAGCGGCACCTAACCCTTGGTTTGTCGTTAACAATACCGGAAACAGCGATGCGCGCGACCGCTTCATCGGACAGTTTTCTGCCAAGGTCAACTTCACCGACAACCTATATGCTCGTGGTACAATAGCGCGCGACTGGGAATCGATTGATTACATGGATTATAGTCCAATTGGAACAGCTTTTACGCCGCGCGGTCTATTTAACTCCAACCAAGAGCAAAACGTAAAAACAAACTATTTAGGTATCATTAATTATGCACCAGAAGTTTCCGAAAATTTTGGTGTGAATCTGATGGTGGGTGGTCAGGCAGATCGGAATGCGTATACCTTAAGCAGCATTAGTGGTCGTGAATTTATCGTTCCGAATTTCATCAGCTACACCAACCTGTCGGTGTTGGACAATCCCAACAGAATAGATACCCGATGGGGCACCAACTCCGTTTTTGGGCAAGCAGATCTCAACTACAAATCATTTTTAAACCTGACTTTGACTGGCCGTCAGGATTGGTTTTCGACCTTGAATCGGGAGATGAACTCCATCTTCTACCCTTCTGTTGGCGGTAGTTTCATTGTCTCAGACTTAGTGACGCTACCTTGGAAAATGAACTTCTTGAAGCTGCGCGCCAACTGGGCGCAGGTGGGCAGTAGTAACGTTGGACCTGGAGATGTAATCCGTATGTACGAAATACGGACAGGCGGATTTCGCGGAATTACTGTGCAAGACGGAACCAGCGACCTGATCGATGTCAATCTTCGTCCGCTGACGGTAACTACTACCGAAGGTGGATTTGAGATGAATTTTTTCCAAAACCGATTGGGTATCGATGCGACGTACTACAGCCGCATCACCACCGACGACATTCTGAAACCAAATATCTCTCAAACGAGCGGATTTCTGTCTGGATTTATTAACGCAGGGAAGATTGCCAACAAGGGCGTCGAGTTAATGGTGACAGGAACTCCTATACAGAAAAACGATTTCAGCTGGAATGTCACCTTTAATTACACGTACAACCAAAGTAAAATTGTTGAATTAGCTCCCGGATTAGAATTTGTAGAAGTCGGAACGGGTATTTCAGGCGCTGTACGCATCTTGAATGCAGTAGGAATGCCTTACGGAACAGTTCGCGGATGGAAGTTATTGAAAGACGAGCAAGGCCGCCAGGTCTACAACGCCACCAGTGGCTATGAGGAGCGTATAGAAGCCGATCTTGGAATTGCTAATCCGCCGCATATGTTGGGGTTAAATAATCAATTCCGCTACAAAGATTTCTCTTTAAGCTTCTTATTGGACGCCAAATTTGGTGCGGTAGCCTTCAACAATATGTGGACCTATGCGATGCGATTTGGCCTCACCCAAAACACCTTACCAGGAAGAGATAATCCAGAAGGATTATTGGTGGAGGGCGTCGACAAAGAGGGTAATCCATTTAGCAAACTATGGCCTCAGGATCAACTAGACACCTATTATAATAATCGTGGAGTGATGTATTCCGAACTCCAAACATTCAGCACCGACTTTGTGAAACTGCGTGAACTGATCTTCAGCTATCGTATTCCTGGAAACAAATTGGGTATCCGTGGTATCGAATCGGCAAGTATTGGTCTGGTCGGACGTAACCTTGCAATTCTGTACCGGGACAAAGCGGTACGGGAAGCAGGCTTGGATCCGGAAATGCAGCAGACGGTGGGTAATGCGACCGGTACTGCCGGCACGGGTGAACCACGAACCAGAAATTTCGGATTCAATTTAAGTGTTAAATTCTAACAGACGCTATCATGAAAACAATTCTATCTATCAGAATACGGCATTTTGTCTACAGCAGCTTGGCTATGCTCGGTTGCATAAGCTGCAACCCGGAATCGCTTACAGAAATGAATCGAGATGTAAACCGCATCGACGAAGTTATTCCAGAATTTATGTTTACGGGCGCCTTGTTGGATCTACCGCAAGACAGCTATACGGTGCTTGCGCAAGGCATGCAGTACTTTTCTACGTACAAAGAAGTCGCTGGTGTTGGCGACAAATATTATAGCTTTAATGGTACGGAAGCGCCATTCTTTTTTTACACCGGTACGACCGTAGACAATATCTGGATCGGTAAACTGAACCGGCTGTATCAAATCCGTGGAGAATTAGAGCGCCAAGCAGAATCTGGTGTAGATAACACCAATAAGCTGGCGCTAATCCGTATTCTACGTGTCTATTTCTACCATCAGTTGACTGATGTAGCGGGCGACATTCCATATTTCGAAGCTCAACTCGGCGAGACGGGTACGCTAAGTCCTAAATACGACACCCAACGCGAGATTTACGAAGACCTGTTGAACGAACTGGACGAAGCAGCGTCTGCGCTGAACGAAGCCAGCCCAAGTTTTGGGAGTGCCGATTTATTCTATAATGGCGATGTGCTGCGCTGGAAAAAATTTGCTTATACCCTCATGCTACGCCTCGGCATGCGCCTTACCAGAGCAGATGAATCGTTGGCACGCACATGGGTACAACGGGCAATCGCCGGTGGAGTCATGTCGGCAGAAAGCGATATGGCTTACATTACTTACGCCTCTACTCCAGGAAGCCTCAACTATAAAATCAATGGCTATATCAACGGAAACTACAACACGCCCGGAGGTGATAATGTGGAAGGCGGAAAATATGCCGCAACGTTTATTAATCATCTCAAAAACACCAATGACCCGAGGTTGCCGGTATTATCGGTGGTGTGGGTGCGCAATACCGACGGGTCCTACCGAGCGGACAATAGCGTAGCTGCGCAACGCGGAATGGTCAATGGAAGTTTGAATACCTATCCATCTGATTTCGACAGCTATTCGGAGCCTTCCAGATTGTATCTGAACAACACTTCTCCTATCATCATCTTAGGACCTGCCGAAGCACAATTGCTATTAGCAGAGGCTGCCATCCGCGGTTGGTATAATGGCACTTCTGCCGAGGCGGCTTATAACCAAGGAGTCACCTTTGCGATGAAGCAGTGGGCACTTTGGCCAGATGTCGCACCGCATAGCGGACGCATTTCAGATCAGCAAATCAGCAACTATTTACAGAGCAACCCATTCCTGTCTGCTGGTAGCTTTGAAGCGCAATTTGCCCAGATTAATACGCAGAAATGGGTATCACTTTTTGGGGACGACTACGAAGTTTTTGCCAACTGGCGACGCACCAACTACCCGCAACTCATGCCGGTAAACTATCCCGGAAATGTGACCGGCGGACAAATGTTCAGGCGTTTTTCCATTCCATTGAATGAAAACCTCACCAATAAAGCCAATTATTTGGAGGCTTTGCAACGACAAGGATTCTCAGAATTTACGGGCGACAACCTGACAACACGGGTTTGGTGGGATAAGAACGAACAATAAAGCAAGATCAATAAACAGAAGGGCGCTGTCAAGCACACGCTTAACAGCGCCTCTTAAAAGAACATATAGCATGGAAAGAAGAGAAGTTTTAAAATTGGTTTCGGTTGCCACACTTATGGGCGGCGTATTAGGACCTAAAAATATAGCAATTGCTGCGGCACAAACGGCGGAAAAGGCAGTTCCGCGCAACCTGTTTCAGGAATTAGGCATTCGTACGTTTATCAATGCACGAGGTACCATCACAGCGATGACTGGATCGCTCATGCAACAGGAGGTGCTAGACGCGATCCAATCTGGTGCGCAAGAGTTTTGCATGCTGGATGAGGTGCAAGACAAGGTGGGCGAAAAAATCGCCGCGATCGTTCATTCAGAAGCAGCAGTGGTCACTTCAGGAGCATTCTCTGCCCTTACCTTAGGCTTAGCTGGTGTACTAACTGGTCTAGACGAAAAAAAGGTGAAGCAATTGCCCCATCTTGCCGGCACTGGTATGAAAACGGAAGTGATTTGTCAAAAATCGCACGACATCGTCTACAATCAGGCATTAACCAATACTGGTTGTAAAATGATCATGGTAGAAACAGAAGCAGAACTAGAAAATGCTATAAATGATCGTACTGCACTGTTATTTTTCCTCAATATTGAAGCCGATAAAGGCCAAATCAACCACGAGAAATGGGTAGCAATCGGAAAGAAACATGGCATACCAACCATGATTGATATTGCGGCAGATGTACCACCAGTGTCCAATCTTTGGCGATTCAATGATATGGGATTTGACTTGGTCTGTATTTCTGGTGGTAAAGCGATGCGTGGACCACAGAGCGCAGGCATTCTCATGGGCAAAAAAGCGATTATTCAAGCGGCACGCTTAAGCATGCCTCCACGGGGTTTTAATATTGGCCGCGGCATGAAGGTGAACAAGGAAGAGGTTTTGGGAATGTATGTGGCTCTGGAGAAATTCGTGAATCAGGATCATGACGCCGTCTGGAAAGATTGGGAGTCGCGAACAGCACAAGTAGCCCGAACGGTAGAGTCTGTTGAAGGGATCACCACTCGCGTGTTTGTCCCTCAACTCGGTAATGTAACGCCCAATCTGGAAATATCTTGGAAACCCGAGCAGATTTCACTCGATGGAGAATCACTAGCTAATAAGCTACGCAACGGAAATCCTTCTATTGAATTAGGTGAGGTAAAAGCGAATAACGTTTCACTGACTGTATGGATGATGAAGCCGGGCGAAGAGCAAATTGTGGCTGACAGATTGAAGGAAGAACTGCTGAAAGCCAGCGGCAAAGCAGAAAAAACTGCCTAGCCATAATCCAAAAAAGATATCCTATGAAAATACGCAAGATACTACTGGCAGGACTGCTTCTGATAGCAAGCAGTCACGCCAATGCCCAAGAATATGATTTGGTGATTAAGGGAGGACACGTCATAGACCCCAAAAATCAAATTGATGGCATTATGGATGTGGCTATATCCGATGGCGTTATCGCTGCTTTAGCTCAAAACATCGACACTGCACAAACCGCACAAGTAGTGCATGCTCAAGGTTTGTACGTCGTTCCTGGACTGATCGACATTCACACGCACCATTTCTGGGGGACGCGATTGGATCAGAATTATATGAACGGCCCGAACGCCTTTCCCCCTGATGGATTTACTTTTCGGAATGGCATCACCACCGTGGTTGATGCAGGTAGTTCCGGATGGAGCTCTTTCCCCGACTTTAAAAAACAGACAATAGATCTCTCTAAAACTAGGGTATTGGCTTTTTTGAATATCGTGGGACAAGGCATGCGGGGTGGTGCTTACGAGCAAAATACGGCTGATATGGATGCTAAAATGAGTGCGCTAACGGCCAAACAGTATAAAGAGCATATCGTAGGATTCAAGGTAGCACATTATGAGGGTTACGACTGGACGCCGGTCGAGCAGGCCGTTCGTGCTGGAAAGTTAGCCGGTGGATTACCCACCATGGTAGATTTCGGCGGAAGTAATCCCACGCTACCTATCCAAGCGCTATTTATGGAAAAGCTTCAGCCAGGTGACATTTTTACCCATGCTTTTGCGCAAATCGGCGGGCGAGAATATATAGTCGATATGGACACCGAAAAGATCAAACCCTTTGTACATGAGGCGAGAAAGCGCGGCATCGCTTTCGACGTAGGATATGGCGGGATCAGTTTTGCTTTTTCTCAGGCCATCCCAGCCATAAAAGAAGGATTTTATCCAGATGCAATCAGTACGGACATCCATATAGGTAGCATGAATGCCGCCATGAAAGACATGCTCACCGTGATGGATAAATTTCTAGCCATGGGCATGCCGTTGAATGCGGTCATCGAGGCCTCTACTTGGAAACCAGCGCAGCTTATCAAGCGAACAGAGCTCGGTAATCTTTCTGTGGGTGCACCCGCAGATATTGCGGTATTGGGGATTCGTAAAGGCAACTTTGGCTTCTTTGATTACATCGGACATCGTATTACCAGCCAACAACGCCTGGAATGTGAAGTAACGATCCGGGACGGTAACATTGTTTATGATTTAAACGGATCAGCCTATCCTTTGAACATGGATTTCAAACGCTATATACGCGACGAAAATCGGCGTCGACAAAGTATGCGAGAACATTAAACCTACTAAAGCATTGAGCATGAAAACATATATTCTGTTTGTCTTAAGCTTTATTCACTTAAGCTTTTCATCTAAAGATCCATCCTACGCATCTATGGAAAAAATCACAGAAACTGAAGTTGCGAAAGTGATGGAGCACTTCCGTCTCGCTTTGCTGAAGCCAGAGTCCGACGCGCTTCGGAGGCTTACGCATCCCTATCTCACGTATGGACATTCTTCTGGTCTAATCGAAGATCAAGAGGAATTTATCCATTCGCTCACTTCTGGAAAGTTTCGGTTTCAGAGTTTGCAATTCCAAGATGCAGATATACGTATTATCGGATCTACGGCCATTGTGCGACACATCATGGCTGGCATAAGCAATGATCGGGACAAACCACCGGGAACTATTCATCTGCACGTGGTACTGGTATGGCAAAAGAATCAAGGTAGCATCCAGCTCCTGATGCGACAAGCGGTCAAACTTTAACAGCAAAAAACATGATTATAAATCCACAATCTATAAAACAACGTTGGTACCGACTGCTTCCCGTCGCGTTCATTACCTATAGTTTGGCGTATCTGGATCGGGCCAATTTTGGTTTTGCTGCCGCAGGCGGTATGACGGAAGATTTAGAAATCACGCCAGCCGTAACTTCGCTTTTGAGCTCTTTATTTTTCTTGGGATATTTCTTTTTTCAAATTCCGGGAGCACATTACGCGGCACAGAAAAGTGCCAAGCGGTTAATATTTTGGTCGCTCATCTTATGGGGCACCTTCGCCACTGCCACTGGTATGGTGAATGATGTAAATTACCTGATTGCCATCCGGTTCATGCTAGGCGTCGTCGAGAGTGCGGTGATGCCTGCCATGCTGATCTTATTGAGCAATTGGTTTACCCGCGCAGAGCGCTCACGTGCCAATACAATCCTGATTCTGGGAAATCCCGTCACCGTATTGTGGATGTCTGTCGCTTCGGGATACTTAATCGATGGTCTAGGTTGGCGCTGGATGTTTATAATACAAGGACTCCCTGCCGTTGTATGGGCGTTCTTCTGGTGGAAACTGGTGGATGAAAAACCTGCAACAGCCCAATGGCTAACAGATGATGAAAAGCAGTCGCTAGCCAATGCATTTGATAGCGAACAACAAGGCATCAAGAAGGTCACCAATTACTTACAAGCCTTTGGCTCTAGAATAGTGATTGTATTGTCGTTGCAATTTTTATTGTGGAATGTAGGCGTTTATGGCTTCGTGATGTGGTTGCCTACAATTATCAAATCTGTGCCAACTATAGATATCGTAGCTACCGGCTGGTTGGCGGCGGTACCTTATTTATTTGCCATCGTAGGTATGCTTATCACTTCATTTTTTGCAGACAGAAGCCGTAGTCGTACGCACTATGTATGGCCGTTTCTGGTGATTGGTGCAATTGCTTTTTATGTATCTTACGTACTTGGATCAAGTCATTTCTGGTTGTCGTACGCTTGCCTCATTATTGCTGGAGCAGCTATGTACATTCCCTATGGTCCATTCTTCGCTCTCGTGACCGAACTGCTTCCGCGCAATGTCTCGGGCGGTGCGATAGGGCTGATCAACAGTATGGGGGCACTTGGCTCATTTGGCGGCGCTTATCTTGTAGGTTTACTACATTCGTGGATGGGACACTTTGGCGGCGCTTACCTTTTTATGTCGAGTTGCCTACTTGCTGCCGCTTTGCTCACGCTGCTATTATACAAAGACAAAAATAAACTACCTATCAAAGAATAATTATTATTTAAACGCTAAATCAAAAAAAGATGAAAAACAACAACAACAACGGACGTCGGTCATTATTAAAAAAACTAGCGGCTTCAGCTGCTGGAGTTTTCGGTGCCGGATTCTTGGCAAAAGCAGAAAATTCACTTCCTAATTCAGAAAAACAAGTTGGCAACATTACCACTGACCAAGAAATCCCGTTATTCTCAGGTCATACCAAACATGGAAATATGGTATTCGTGGCCGGCAAAGGAGCACATTTCGAAGGCAGCGTCACGGAACATACCAAACATGTATTGGATGAACTCGAAAAGGAATTAAAAAATGCCGGATCATCTATGCAGAAAGTACTGAAGGTTAACGTCTATCTAGCTGATCTTGCTGACTACAATGAGATGAATGAAGCCTATCGCGGAAGATTTGGAAATAAGCCACCCGTAAGAACAACAGTTGCAACTTATGGCGGAGTACCGGGCAACTCACTGGTGGAAATGGATTGTATAGCATATGTGTAGAAAACTGACTTTAGTTGCTCCCGCATTAGTGTTGATCAACTTTCTCCTCTTCTTTCTGGGCACTACCACTGCGCTGGCGCAATCCATCCCGAAAGAAGAGCTTATCTACCTGACCAAATCTTGGTCGGGAGAACGTTTTGAAGATGGTCGACCAAAAATTGCGGATAGCTGGATCGCTCGTGCACGGGAGATCGGATTGGACGATGCTTGGACCATTTTACGAAATGCGGGGTATCACAACCAGTTTGTGAGTGGATGGAAACAAGTGCATGATCATGTGCCTGTTGTTGGAAGAGCGCTGACCGCGACCTTTATGCCTAGCAGACCAGACGTGGACGAACATATTCTAAAGCGCGGTCACGCTTCGGGAAGAACCGGTAATACCAACACTTGGCCTATTGAGATGTTGCACAAAGGCGATGTGTATGTGGCCGATGGTTTTGGAAAAATTGCTGGTGGCACATTGATTGGCCAAACGTTGGGTAATGCTATTTTTAATAAAACAGGTAATGGAGTAGTATTCGATGCCTCCGTACGCGATCTAGAAGGATTGTCGGAGATTGACGGCTTCAACGCTTTTGTGCGGGATTTTCATCCTTCTTTTCTGGAAGAATCTACCTTGATGGGCGTTAACACCCCTACCCGTATCGGCCAAGCCATCGTGTTGCCTGGTGATTTAGTAATGGCGCAGCGTGAGGGTGTGCTTTTTATCCCTGCACATTTGGTGGAAGATGTGGTGGTGAAAGCAGAATTTATAATTCTTCGCGATAAGTTTGGATTTGATATGATTAAATCCAATACCTATACAAGTGGGCAGATTGATAATCAATGGACTTCCGAAATCAAAACGGCCTTCCTAAAATGGTTAGACCAACATCCGAGCGAGCTCAAAATGACTCAGGGCGAACTGGATAGAATCATGCAAGACCGAACCTGGTAAGGTGCTAAAAACTTCTCAGCGAGCTGGCTGAGAAGTTTTTTACTCCATACGTTTAATATAAGTGTCTACATACCTTCAGTATCGTTGGTGTTAAGCGTATGGCAATATATCGTTATTTGATAGCCAATCTATGGTCAATGCTCAGACTGTCGCTTACAATTTTACCCTCATACTATTTCTTGTCGTTACCGCATCATTTTTCTACGAATTGGAAATAGTTACGAATGCGGATGCAACTATGTGGAAAGGCTAGTTTTGCTAATCCATCACATCCAGAAAAAAGACAGCGTCCATACGTGCGGAGCTTGGATGCTGCCAAATGAAAATGCAACGATGCTGCGAGGCTTTGGATTTTACAGCAATAAAAGCCGGTAGATAATATACTATAGCTGAAGCTTTATTGTTTTTTACGGCAATTGTTAAAATACATAGGCATGATTACCGCGGAACGTTTGTGCCTCTGGCTCTCTTTTGATCGGATCATATTTTCCAGGATTATGAACTATTGTTCCGCTTATTGTAAAGCTGCCTTGATTTATGATTAATCATCACTGTTTGCTTACGTTGTTGTACTCATCTTCAGTTACCGGATCTAGCCATACTGCTCCCCCAATGTTGGTATTTGTGCCAATTGCTATATGCGTCATGGATTCTGTGGGTGTTGCTCCATGCCAGTGCTCGATATTTGCCGGACATTTAACGACGGCGCCCTTTTCTATAATTTCTATAGGCTTCCCTTTTTCCTGATAAAGCCCTTGTCCTTGGGTGACTAGTAAGATTTGTCCGCCTTTATGGTAATGCCAATTTGTCCTTGCACCGGGTTCAAAAGTTACCGATCCAATGATAACATTGTGAGCAGTATCTGTCTCTACAAGGTAGTTTAACCATACTGTTCCTATGAAATTGTCATTGGTTACTTTATCACCTTTTGAAAATGCCATTTCGGAGTTTGATTTTGTACTTTCAAATTTTTCTTGCTTTGCACGGTTGCACGATATGCATACCATTAAGCCCCATCCTATTATGCTATACGAAACATTTTTATTCCACTTCATAGTTTCC
The DNA here is from genome assembly GCF_011316935.1 of Sphingobacterium chungjuense. Lineage (GTDB taxonomy): Bacteria > Bacteroidota > Bacteroidia > Sphingobacteriales > Sphingobacteriaceae > Sphingobacterium > Sphingobacterium chungjuense. Next base: position 82,817 of record NZ_WLYS01000008.1, on the reverse strand, counting down.
AATTTTTGTTTATCTCTGTTTACGAAGCACATCCTTTAGCACTTTTGATGCCGAGGCAGCTTCGTCTTTACCAACCTGTTTTTCTATTACATCTACAAAATGACTGAGTTGAGATGAGGTAAGACCAATGTTTAAGCAAATCGTTAGATGTGATTGCAACATAGGTTCCACACCTCCAATAGCACTCAGTACAGATACTGTTACAAGTTCTCGCTCTTGATAACTGAGAACATCGCGTTCAAAAAGATCTGCAAAAAGATGCTCTTTTAAAAAGACTTCAATAGTTGGGGCAAAAGCGGCATATCCAGTCTTTGTTTCCTTTTCGGCCACACCCGTCAGTTGTTCCAGAATAGCCTTTCCGCGATCATATTTGGAGATATTGCTATCTATTGGAGTTGCCTGATCACCGAGCTGGTCTTCTATACCGTTGGCTTGTCGCTGTTCAATTGTAGCCATCATTGTTTGTAAACCACGAATACTACGGGGAAAGCCAGCGTAGGCATAAACGTGGATGATTGCTTCTTTAATGGAGTTGACAGGCAATCCGGCATCTAGTCCCTTATTCAAACACACATCCAGATTTTTAAGATTGCCTTTTGCTGTAGAGGCAGCAATTGCCACTAAGCTCTGCTGTTGAGTGCTCAACGAATCTTGAGCCTGCGCTGCACGTGTGCTTAAAGTTGTCAATAACGCAAATAAGATTGTTGTTAGCAGGAATTGATATTTCATTGCTATTTAAAGTTTTTAACTATATAACAGAACTAATCATACATTTAATTTACTGAAGATTAGAGTATTTACCATTAGTTACCCGGTGTGAGCAATTTGCTAAATGACAGTGATCCAAGCTTCCAATCACCATTTTGCCGTATGTATACTTCCGTAACCATAAAGGGGTTCGTTACCTCATTGCCGCCGACTACTGCCTGTAAGTCGATTCTATTGAGAAGTATAGCAGAATTATCAATGATATTAACAGAAACTTCGTGGATATCGGCCTTTTTATACCAAATCCCACCACTTTTTATGATATCAAGTTCCTTTTGTTTGTCCCACGATCCTCCCATATGGACGAACATTGACTTTTCATGGAAAAGATTATCCAAGTGGTTAACGTCCTTATCTGCCATCCATCGCCACTTATCCGCTGATAGCTTTATTAGCGCTGCTTGCGTGGTAGCGTCTTGCGCAAACGCGCTGAAGGTTCCAAGGATCAGGAAAAGAAGACTAAAAAAAAATGTTTTCATGACATGATTGATTTAAAATATATTCTTAAAGATTTTTGCTGTAAAAATCCATTAGTTTATTTACTGTTTGAGAAACATATTCATCTTTCCAATATGTTTGGATATGTGTCGCTCCATCAAGTAGAAAAAGTTCTTTATTTCTTGCATTAATTGCTTTAGGAAATGCTTCATCTGTCATGTATTTGGTGTCAGATTTACTGCCCACTATCATTAGTAACGGTTGATTGATCATTTCGATACCAGCAGTTGCATCCCAGGTCATCAGATCCATCAGGCTGCTTGTGGTGTATAAAAATGTGGAGTTTGGGTGCGCGTGTGTGCGATAGTAGTACTGATAACCTTCGCGGTAAAGATCAGTAGGCGTATTAGCTATTTCCTCATCTGTAATACTTGCTACTCCAGAATACTTAATTTCTTCGCCAGCAGCTTCTTGAGCCCTTGCTTGCGAAGCTTGTTCCAAGCGATTTTGGATTGTATTCAATTGGCTATTCTGGAACCCGTTGCGTCTTACCTCACCAGAATTGAACATGCTCAGGGTTGCAATAGCTTTTAGACGTTTGTCAGACTGTGCAGCTTTCAACGTATAACCTCCGCCACCGCAAATTCCTAGCGCACCAATTTGATTTGCGTCTACACCATCAAATCCGGCAATAAAATCTGCCATCCCGTGGATGTCTTCCGTTCGGTATTGAGGTTTGTCAGTATGTCTTGGCTGGCCACCGCTTGCACCTTGGTATGAAGCGTCAGCTGCCATGGTGATGTATCCTGCTTCTGCCAATCGCTGTGCGTAGAGACCTGCAGTTTGTTCCTTAATTCCTCCATTTGGATGAGCTACAACAATAGCTGGATATTTTTTAGAGGGATCATAGTTTGCCGGAGTATACACGTTTGCAGAGACCTCTATCCCGTTAAGTTTGTAGGTTGTGGGGTGTATATTGACTTTTCCGTGCTCGTTTTTAGTTAGTGCATCTTCATAAACAAGACCAAATGGGCTCTTTGATTTGTTCTGTGCTGAGCTTACGATGCCCGCCGTCATAAACATAGCTACAATGATATATTTAAACTTTTCCATTTATATTTTATTTGTGTGTGTATTCTATTTTACAGAATTGATTTTCAACAGCCAATCCTGCACTTCCTTTTCTACTTGCTGTTTTTTTTGGCCTTCCATCACCAGTAGAATATCCTCTCGTTCTTTGCCGCCCTGAGTGCTATATCCTTCGAGCATCTTACAACCAGAACATGCCTGTGCAACTTCTTTAAAACTGCTACCTATTCCATATCCTGCATTTGTATTAAAAGGTATAACTGTTTTGCCACCTAGCTCATTATCCTTTAAAAAACTCTTTATAGGTGGGGGCAGTTGCATGCCCCAAGTTGGAAAACCGATAAATACAGCGTCATACCTTTCCATGTTATCAATTTTTGTTTTGAGTGGCGGCAGATACCCGGCGCTATTTTCTTGGGCAACCTGATCTACCGTAGTTTGGTAGTGATCTGGATAAGGTGTTTCCAGTTCAAGGGCAATTAAATCCCCACCGACTTGTACATGGATCAGTTCCGCTAACACCTTCGTGTTCTTGGTTCTAGTTAGGTAGACGACCAATACATTTTTATCTTCCCATCCCTGCTTGGATTCTATTGCCGGTCTATCATGGTTTATTGCCACGGATTGAGCCCTAGTGCACGAGAATTCGAAATGGCATATCATTAAAACAAAACCGTATAATAGCTTATTTTTCATCTTACATCTCTTATCTATACAAAGGTCTCTATCATATAGCAATTGATGCGGATACAGATTACGGATATTGCTACCAATATTACCTATCCAATTTTTTCTGCTTTAGCCAAGTCATCAATTCTTCCGCTATTTGCCTGTTATTGAGATCTGCAAATGGAAAATGTGTATTGCCCATGATTCCTTTTTCAGGTAGATGTACAATCGTCACATCTCCCCCGTGTTTATTGACTGTCTGTGCCCATAGTTTTGCCATTTCTAGTCCAGAGCGCCAGTGATCCTGATTCCAGACCTCGGTAGACTCCTTAGCAATATTATCTCCGTAATAAATGATAATTGGAATACGGGTGAGTTTTATAAATTCAGATAGTGGAATCGCTGTACCTTTCAGTGCGCCAAAAAGTCCAGATGATGGAATAGCCTCAGGCAATTCTTCCGACGGAAATAGAAATCCACTATAAGGTTCGTATGACACCACAGCTTTGATCTTGTCATTCCTGATTGCGGCCAGCCAACCCGGTCCGCCCCCCTGTGAATGGGTGACCAAAACTCCGTGTCCGATTTTGTCAAATAAGCTGGATACTGCCGAGGTGACAACATCGGGGTCAAAGTCTCCCGTATTAGGAGTCATCTGCCTGTAAAACTGTTCCATAGATGCTTCGTCTTTAGGAAACTGTACACCGGGGAAGTAGTCGGGATAGTTTCCTATGCGAAACTGGGTAAACCAGAACTGCTCATCGGCTACAGGTTTTATCGTCGATTCAACTGTGCTTCTGCCGGCGGCACCTCGGCGGGGCTGATCAAGCAAGTAGATTGGGTACTTTTTACGGAGAAAAATTGTCTGGAACCCTTCTCTGCCATCAGGCGTTGTTTCCCACGTTTTTTTTGACTGTCCAGCACCATGTAAGAAAACTAAAGGTAGCTTTCGAGAACTAGCCGGTATTTGGTAAAATACGTAGGCATGGTCTCCATGGAAAGTTTGTCCCTGAGGATTCAAGGCATCTTGTACATCAAAAATACCTGCTTCGGATTTTATTATGCCCCCTACTGCAAAACTGCCCTGTTGTGAAATACGGATAGGTTTAAATTGTTCCTGTGCGTACAGCAATGTCGAAGTACATACAAGAATGCTAAATGCAAGAAGATATCGCGAAATATTTTTCATGATGATAAGTTTATTTTCCAACTCTATTTTGTAAATCAAATGGGTATCTCTCCCCCTGTATGGTCATTTTCGAAGTAACATCTTTAATGTGCTGAAGATCTTCCGGCGATAGTTCAACAGCAGTAGCTCCGATATCCTCGGCAAGGCGCTGCTGATTTGTCGTCCCCGGAATAGGCACGATCCATGGTTGTTGTGCCAACAGCCATGCTAATGCTACTTGAGCCGGACTGGCATCTTTCTTTGCAGCTATACCTTTAACCATTTCTACCAGCTTTTGGTTAGCTTTTCGATTTTCGTTTGAAAAGCGCGGCACTATATTTCGAAAATCTGTAGCATGAAAAGTAGTTCTTTCATCAATAGCACCAGTCAGAAAGCCTTTGCCTAATGGGCTAAATGGGACAAAACCAATGCCTAGCTCCTGCAAAGTAGGGATAATTTCGATTTCTGGATCGCGAAAGAACAATGAGTATTCACTCTGTAGTGCAGCGAGTCTTTGCTCAGCATGTGCTCTCCGTATGGTTTCAGATCCTGCTTCGGAAAGTCCCCAATGTTTTACTTTTCCTTCCCGGATCATATCCCCTATTGTTCCGGCCACTTCTTCGATAGGTATTTTTGGATCTGTCCTATGCTGGTAGAATAGATCTATGCAGTCAGTACGCAATCTTTTTAAAGATTCTTCTATTACGATTCTGATCCTTGCCGGACTGCTGTCCAGACCTTTCTTTGAATCCCCATCTTCAAAGCCAAACTTGGTGGCAATAACTACTTTGCTTCGAAAAGGTTCAAGAGCTTCTCCCAATAGTTTCTCGTTATCGAACGGACCATAACACTCGGCCGTGTCAAAAAAGGTGACACCTAATTCATATGCCGATCGGATCAATTTTATCGCCTCTTTTTTAGGGATAGCTGGGCCGTAGCCAAAACTTAGTCCCATGCATCCTAGGCCTAGTGCTGACACCTCCAATCCGCTATTTCCTAATGTCCTGATTCTCATGTTTTTTATAATTATTTTTTAGATATCCAGCTTTCTTTCACTCAGCGTTTTTACCATATTTGGATCTTGGTGATCAAAAAATAGGCTTGATCCCGTATCTAATTTAGCTAATGGCTATCCCTACGGCTTTTTCATTCAGGTAGGAGGCCGCCGTGTCACTTAATCTATACCCTGCTTCTAGTGCTTCATCCACAGCACGCTCACATTCGGAATCTCTTATCTGGAAAACACCAAATCCCAATATTGGAATTTCCAGCCCATTATTTAATTTTATTTTTTTCATTTTAAAGCCAGTTTAACTATAGAACAGTACTACTTAGACAAAGTTCGGATTTGAGAAACAGCTATTCGGATACAGATTACGGAATGTCCTACCATTATTACAGATAGGAATACCTCTCTAAAAATTATAAATGATTTATGTCTAGTTTTGTATGACAGAGAAGTTAGATTATGGCACAGACCTATACATTCGATACGGTAGCACAATACAATGCGTTTAATAATCATCAGACACTGCACCCATTGGTGAGTATTGTTGATTTTTCGAAAGCCCATCAAAGAACCGGCTCACGGATGACTTTTGGACTTTATTGTATTTTTCTAAAGGAAATTTATTGTGGTGACCTTAAATATGGCTGTAATTATTATGATTATGACTCTGGAACACTAGTTTTTATTTCACCAGGACAGGTTATAGATGTTGCAAATAAAGAAGACCTTTATCAACCCATGGGCCATGGTTTGGTGTTCCATCCGGATCTGATAAAGGGCACGCCTTTGGCAAAGATCCTAGATACTTACAGTTTCTTTAATTATAAAACCAACGAAGCTTTACATTTATCTGAAAGAGAACGAAGAATTGTTTTTGACTGTTTTTCTAAGATCGAATATGAGCTTCAGCAGGCTTTGGACAAGCACAGTAGAAAATTAATATCTTCTAATATTGAGCTCTTTCTTAATTATTGTGATCGTTTTTACGACCGTCAATTTATAACCAGAGAGAACGTAAACAAAGGAGTCTTGGAGAAGTTTGAAGAACATCTGAATGGATATTTTGGATCTGAGCAGCCTCAGGAATATGGCATTCCGTCTGTTGCATATTTTGCAGATAAATTTAACCTTTCAGCTAACTATTTTGGTGATCTAATCAAAAAAGAAACCGGTAAAACAGCACAAGATTATATCCAAAATAAGCTTATTGACATTGCCAAAGAGAAAATTTTTGACTCAGATAAAACCATTAATGAAATCGCCTTTGAGTTAGGGTTTAAGTATCCACAGCATTTTAGTCGGTTATTTAAAAAACGCGTTGGTTCTACTCCTAATGAATACAGAACCTTCAACCTAAACTAGTTTTTTAATTTCTTGCGAAGTTTCTAATTATTCTGAAGTGCTCGTTTTATGGAAGAAGGTCACCTGCATCATTAAAAAACAGCTAATTGATATTGCAACATATCTCCTTATTATCTTAAGGCTGTTATACTTATAGATGAAGAAATTAGTAAGGATATTATTCATCCACTAAACTGCTTGAATCCACTCAACAGCACGCTTCGAGGCGTTTTTTACTTATAAAAACTCCAACGAGATGACCATATCAGAAATACACGTACCCTTCTAGCCTCTGATTAAAGCAAGCCAGCAAATGACAATCAAAAATTCTAAGGATGCTTTCAAGGCATTCATTAAACAATAGCATGGAGGATCAGTGAACTATCAAGAAAAGTTGAAAATCTTACTTCTCAACAATGCTAATAAAGCACTCGGAATACATTTAGTCTTTCTAAAAGAGTACATCATATTCGCGGATAAGAGCATTAACTTGCGAATAAAACCGCTTTGAGATCATACTACGTTGATGACTTTTGTAGCCAAAGCTACTGTACTGACCTCGACAACGCCTCGGAATGTATTAGATTTTCTGCTTTGCTTAGTACTACATTGAAATGAGATTTCAGGCGATCAATTATAGTATTATCTACATTATCATCAAATTTTCTAGCGAATAAGTTGTCACCCTGGTTTAAAAAATCATAATCATCATTAGTGAATGTTTTGGGTCGCAATTTAATATCACCATCAGGTATCCATATTATAGCTCTTTTATCATCATCTATGAGGATACCATTGAACGAAGTATTCATTAATACTGTTTGAAAAAAAGACTCGTCAGCTATCAAAGTATTCCGATAAAAGCTCTCGAATTTTTTGACTTCGCTGCTAGTAGAAATGAATTCGCAACACGTTCTGGTCAACATCATCCACTGCCCTCCAATATATGGAATGACATTCTTCATGTAATTACGCTTAAGAAAAACATTTGAAATACGATCTTCTAATTCCTCAAAACGATTTTCAATACGATTCATCGTTTCTGGGCGTGTTACTGCCTGATCGGCGATTTTAAGGTAACTTTTACCATTGTTTTCTGTCAGAAATTCACGGATAATTTCTTGCGATTTCAAAGGGTAATCTTGGCCGCTTAAATTAATAAAATAATCCCATTTTGAATTTTTGTCTAAGAGATATTTAATTCCATCAAGCTCTGCTTGCACCATACTATATCCGCCCCAAACTACGTTCTCACTTTCCATAATATAAACATTTGGAAAAGGCAATATGAACATCAGAATATCATCATTCAAAGCTTTATTAGCTTTCTTATCGATGTGAATCAAATAAATATTGTCTGCGGAATAGATCCCGTTAAATAGCCTTTTAAACTGATTAGGAAGGCGATGTACTAATATGAAGTAAGCAATACTGACAACTGCCGATAACGCTATCTCTGCCGAAGGTTTGTCTTGTAGAGATTTGGGATATCCATTTTTTTTCATTTTTATGATAGTTATTTATAGAGTGAGGGGCCAGCAAAGCTAACTGAGCAACTTTGAGGGTAAATAGACAGATCTGGTATTTTATTCCAAACCTAGTAGCTTTGCGCGCAAGTGAGACTGCTCAAAAGCAGTCTCACGAAAATTAACAGTTTAATACACTATCGCGCACACACGGTTCAATAGTGAGATATAGCGTAGGGATCGTTGTACCGTGAAAGACGGCTATAATCCAGTCATAAAATGATAAAATCCAATATAAAATTGCGAATCCTGCAGCGACTCTGATTGCTAAAGTTGCATATTGTAGTGCTCTCATCTTTGCCATCTCGATTTTAAGTTCTTTATTTTTATAGAGGAATTTAGTATGAATATGGAACTACTTCTTTTTTTTCACGGGATGGAGTTGTTGATCTTTGGCGGGCTTTTCTTTGTCCTGCTGATAGGAAGATTTTTCCTTTTCCTTAGGGCTTTTCTCCTTTTTTTGTTCTTTACTCATGATCTACTTTTTTAAATTATATTTAATAATCACTGAAAATGCTTGGTATATTTTGGTAGAATAAGGGTGTCAAAAGTTGCGTGCACATACTATTTCCAAGGATTTCGAGGGTCATTTTGAGTCAATTTAGCTTATAAATTATTGATTAGATAAGTCTTATAAGCTATATACTACGTGAATATCCTTTCCGAATCGAAGACGGTGTTTCGTCTGTCACAGCTATTAGCTGTTTTATCTATTAGATCGAAGATTATTTTTCTGGGATGAGTTTTAAATTACAACCTTACATAGTTAACATATTGAAAATGAAATTGTTTTAAATATATTAATTACAGATATTATCTGTAATGCTGTTGATTATTGGATAGTATGCTAAAGCTTCAAAACAGGTAAGGATACCCAAGAGGATAAGACGTATATGACTCTACGGCGTAAGAGTCTATAAAATACACAGGAAGGCAATCATACCGCCAATATCATCGGCAAACCGGTTCTACCTAATGCCGTGCGTGAAGCCAACATCTGACTTACTTCCTTTTTTTGGCTAATTGTATGGCCATGCCTTTGCCCCATCCACGACTAATGCTGGTTACTAAAGCTATTTTGCAATTATCTATGTTATTTATCTTTTAAAGTATAGGTACAAAGTTCTCATGAAAACAGCATAGCATTTTGCAAACTTATAGTACAATCGACGATTGTAGCTCATTTCGCATTAGGGCTTGCTATCACAATAAAATTTACCAATGTCGAATACGTTGAAATGCCCGAAATCTGTATTCATTTTGTTGTCGAAAAAATAATCAAGATGACAGCTCGTATCACCGACGATCTCCTTATGAAAAAACTTTGATAGCTACTATTCATCGTTTGCGAAATTCAAATAAACTTTCAGCTACAAAATCACAGTTATTTTTTTTGTTAGATAAAAACGCCTGAAGTTCCCCACTTCAAGCGTTTTTAGATGGTTACACATTTTATCTATGCGTTTGTGAGACACTGTTGCTTATACAGATCCAAAAAAATTCGCAAGTTCCATAACCCTACTTTACAAACCATTTGTGAGTGTTATTAAAAACTTAGGGAACGCTAGAATTCTTTCGTAATCCGTTTTAATAGAATATAGGTAAGATCCTACCATACAGCGTTTTTTAACACAATTTGACATACATGACGAAGCTATTGTCGTGGTTGATGCAGTAAGCTTCTTAGGACTTAGCAAGGTTTATCGTATTTAGGGAATGAAGTCTATTATTTGTTATGTAGGATATCGTTAGGAAGGTAAGAAAAGCTAATCCTGCCATAATCTGGAAAACCGGGTCGCCTACGGCATAATGAGCTAAAGACGCTGAAGCGAACATGATTGCGAAACCAATGTAGGCAGCCTCTTTTAACAACCGTATAGGAAGCCAAATCATGATCGCGCCGATCAGTTTGGCTACGCCCAGTTCGATCCTAAAATAATCTGCGGGCAATCCTAAATGTGCCATGCTATCTCTCACTTCGGACTTAAGTAGCGTTTCAAAACCTATGAAAATCATCATAGCCGAAATAATTCCCGTTGTTACGTAATACGTAATTTTTGTTGCTTTCATTTTTTAATTTTTAAAATTTAACATGGCAAAAATACGTATATTAGCTTTCCAAAAGATAGTAGTATCCAAAAGGTAAGTAGTTACTTTTGGGTAAGTCCTCATGATTATATTCAACATGGCAACTGATAAATTAACTTTTTCTGCACCTGAATGTACAAATCGTCTGTCTGCTACGGAGGATGCGATTTACGTTCTTGGTGGAAGGTGGACCATCCGGGTCATGATAGCCATTTTGGGCGGGCACACCCGCTTCAATGATCTACAACGAACGTTGACAGGTACTTCCGCTAAAGTGTTATCCAACGAACTAAAAAAATTGGAAGAGAATCATTTGATCAAACGAACAGTATTTGCAGATGAGATACCCGTATTAATAGCATATCAGGCTACGGAGTACAGCCTATCTCTTAAAAATATAATTACTGCATTATCGGAGTGGGGAGCAAACCATAAAAAGAAGATCACTAGTAATTATTAGTCTTATATTGTTTCTGCATCAATTACCGTGATTATAATGCTGTTTTTGTGAGACAACGATGTCAAATACGCTACATGCAGCACTCGAAATTGACCTAACTTATGGGATGATGATTTACGCAGCTTTTCAAAATTGCAAGGATGTAAGTAAAGCATGATGAAGGAAAAGGTTAGTCTTTTACCAAAAAGATTGATTAAGGGAATTGTCCTAATCTAACGAGCTTATAAAGCCCATACGAATTGACTTTATTAGACCGCAAGCGGTTTCTTCTCTATTTAGTTGCTTACTTGCGCTTAGGCCAATGCTGTCCTAATTTTGAAGAGAAAATTGTCGATATCAAATGGTTTACTTATGAACGAATCGGGCGAACATTGATCATGAATAGAGGTTGGATTTGCATGTGCACTCATCATCATGATAGGAACATCTGGATTTCCATCATGCCTAATTTCGTTACAAAGATCAATCCCAGAGCCATCGGGCAGTCTTACGTCGAAAATATAAAGGTCTGGAACAACTAATAGATCCCTATTTTTAAACTTTTCTACATCTGCAAATGATTTCACAGTATAGTCTTCACTATCAAGGAGTATTTCCAATACTTCCCTTACCCCATCGTCATCCTCTACTATATATATCATTCTCATAAACCTTCAACCACGTAACAACAAATAATTAGCGCTTTAGTTTTCAGTAATTTGCAGATAAACATTAACTAATATTTTGTTGGTGCGAAGCCTGGGTGGGTAGTGTAAACCAAAACTCGCTTCCTTTGCCAAGCTCGCTTTCTACTCCGATCCTACCGCCATGATTTTTGATAATTTCCGCGCTTATGTAGAGTCCAAGCCCCAGTCCTGTAAACTTTTTCCCTTCGTAATTTGTACGGTAGTAGCGTTCAAAAAGATGGCTTAGATTTTCTTTCGGTATGCCAGGTCCAGAATCTTTAACGCTGATTTTAATTTCGTCATCGCCAATCTGGCTCACATAAACAACAATTTCTTTAGAATCCGGCGCATACTTTATAGCATTGGATATGAAGTTTACCAATACTTGCCCTATCTGTTGGCTGTCTGCATAGACGCTTAGCATCTTTTGGCCACTTAAAGTTATATGCTGTTTAGAATCGTTTGCTATATGAGCACAGCAGTCGTTGAAGAGATCATTTATTGAAACTGTTGATTTGTCCATCTTCATCTGCCCCTGCTCCAGCCGACTAGTATCCAGCAGATCATGTATTAAACGGGAAAGATTGTCCAGACTGCTGAGCGCCTGAGAAATTAGCTTACTTCTTGATTCTTCAGGTAGCCTATTATGCGCCCTTTCCAATAATTGCAAAGCCGCTTTTAGTGAGGTAACTGGATTTTTTAGCTCGTGACTGGCAATGCTGATAAAGTCATCTTTTCCCTGTAGAATCATTCGCCTTGAGGTTACATCCATGAAGGTGCCGATACCACCGGTTAAATTTCCATCTTCATTAAAGATAGGCGCAGCGTTGATAGAGATGTACTGCCTACTACCGTCGGGTCGTTGTACGCCAATTTCCATATCAAATACCTTGCTTCCAGTCGTCATCATAACAGTCATGGGATGTTCCTCATCCGGAAGTGGAGAGCCATCGATACGCAGATTTTGCCATCGTGGATCACTATAAGTTCGACTTTCAATATCGCTCGACGTCAGTCCGAGTATCTGCTGAGCCATAGGGTTGGCATACACCAACTGTCCGGTATGATCGACTATTCCTACACCTTCGGCCATGGTTTCCAATATTCCCTGCAGTCTTTTTTCGCTATTTCTAAGTGTTTCTTCCAGCACTACTTTTTGGCGGATAGTCTCTTCCCGGTCACGAATAGCCAATACCTGAGCGGTTACTTCCACGGCAACATCAATTACTCCAGTTACTTTTCCGTTTTCGATAAATGGTGTAAAATTAAAGTTGAAGAAGCCTTCTCTAAGCTGACCATCAAGTAATAATCTGACTGGACTGGATATTTCTTCGCGCGATTCGCCAAACTCGAACGTTTCTTTTAGCAAATCCGCTGCAAGTTGGCCCTTAAGCTCTGGTATTTGTTCAAATAGAGGCTTTCCGATAATGCTTTCGTCCCGTCCCAGAATATTCAGCATAGTGGAATTAATTTTTTCAATGATAAAATCTTCCCCTTTGGTCAGCAATATGGCTACAGGCGCCTGGGCAATCAAGTTTTGAAAGCCTTGTTCACTGTCAGCTAATCTGTTATTGAGATCTTGTATCGCATCATTTATAGATTTTAGATCATCAATATCTTTATTAAGTCGGTGATTAGCGGTATTTAAGCGTTCGTTAGAAGTTTTGTACCCCTGGTTAGCATTACCTAAATTTTTGTTGGTTTCAGTAAGTTTGGTATTGATTTCATTTATGGCATAGTTATACTTGTCCAACTGTTCGTTGGTTGCCATATATTCTTCATTCAGAGTGGTAAGTTCTTCATTAGTAGCCTGTAGTTCTGCCTTGACATTTTCCTCACTGGCTTGTCTTTCAGCAACCTGCTCACGGGCGAGTTTACGATCAGTAACATCTGTTGCAGTATGCAATATGGCATAGGTAATTCCGTTTTGATCTTTCAGTGGATTATATTTAAAGTCAAAGTAACGCGGAGTAAGAATGCCATCTATTAAGATGTCCGCGGGTATCTCCTCTCCAGAGAATGCTTCACCTGTTTTCCAAACATTTCTAAGCAATCCCTCAAATCCCTGCTCAATATATTCCGGAAAGATATCGCCCAATCTTTGACCGTCCAAGTTATCGGCTCGGTTCCACATCTTCAGCATTTTTTCATTTGCTATGGCAATATTGAGGTCTTCACTGTCATATACTGCTACAGCATTGGGCATCTCCGAAATTACATGCAACAAACCATTAAAACTCACATTCATACACAACGATATAGTATGCAAAGATAATGATGTTAAACTGTATTTTACGAGTCATTTACATTCCTTCGCTACGCTGACAAATTAGGAGATTTACTATTTTCACGCTACGGACACTGGTAGTTTTGCAAGATCTGTTTTTACGATATAGCTATTAGCATCCCACGCTACTAGCCATATCCCTAAGCATATCATCTTCGTTTTTAGCTACACTTTTATTAATCGGCGGACTATCACTACTGTTCAAGCCTATTACACAGAGCAACCTGAAAAGGAAAGTATTACAAAAAGCGAAAACTCCATCTGAACTGGAATTTATAAAAAGATCAATTTTATGGGAAGCGAAAATGTAAATATAACTACCCTCAAAAAAATCATCTACACTTGCTTTTTTGCTTGAATATACGCTGAAGGTGTCTTATTAAAATGTGCTTTAAAAACCTTGGTGAAGTAGTTTGGATTTGCAAAACCCAACTCGTACGCCACTTCTGCAATAGACTTATTGCTTCTTTGCAATAGTTCTTTTGCTCGATCTAGCTTGGTCGAGCGGATATATTCCACAGGTGTCATACCTGTATAATCCAACAACTTATTATAGAGAGATGCTCTGCTAATTGACAGGTAGGCACTTAGCGATTCAACGGAAAGCTGTGAGTTAGCCATATTTTCCTCGATGTACGCATAGGCTTTTTTCAAGAATTTCTCGTTCTCTGAAACAATTTCTGTCGTCGGACTTATCAGGTCGACTTGCTTCAAATACTTATGCTTAACTGCTTGGCTAAGCATCAACAGCCGATTTACTTTAGCCATAAAATGCGGCATATCAAATGGCTTATTGAGATAATCCACCGCACCAGATTCGATACCATAAATGGCTCCATTAGGTATATTTGCAGCGGTTAAAAGAATAACAGGAATTTGCATGGTACGCTTGTCAAGATGAAGTTTCTGAACAAACTCTACCCCATTCATAATGGGCATCTGCACGTCGCTCACAATAATATCGGGATGATAGAAAAGCGCTTTTTGCCAACCGTCCATTCCATTCTCTGCTTCAATGATCTGATAGTGTTCCTGTAAATGTCTTCTCAGATATAATCGAAAATCAGAATCATCTTCTACAATCAAGATTTTAGGAGCCTCCGAAGATAGCTGTACCGATTGACCATCCGCTATTGATCCGTTTTCTTCTACCAAGCTTTCGCTTGCATACAATGATTTTTTGAGCTTGAGATCAAAATAAAAAGCACTACCTCGCCCCATCTCACTGATCACATGTATAGTCCCTTGATAAAGCTCAACAAAAGACTTTACGATCGACAGTCCAATTCCTGATCCTTGGTTTAGAATGTTTTCATCGGGGTGAATTTGAAAAAAACGATCGAAAATTCTTGTTGTATGTTCTTCTGCGATTCCAACTCCAGAATCTTCAATACTAAAATCGATGTGTAGAAATTCATCACAGTTATCTAAAGAACGATGATTCAGACGTACATCGATCGTACCACCACGCGCCGTAAATTTAAAGGCATTGGACAATAAATTGAAGATGATTCGCTCTAACTTATCCTTATCGAAGCTCACGAATAGTTCCTCTGTGCTACAAACCACATTCAAGGCGATACCCTTCTGTAGTGCTAAATCACCAAATGAAGCAACAGACTGCCTAATAAAGGAAACTAATTCACCTTCTATATTGTACAGGGTAATCTCATTCTCTTCTAGTTTTCTAAAATCTAGGAGCTGGTTGACCAATCGCAACAATCGTTCACTATTTCTTTGAACAAATTTTAGCTGTTCTATATTTTTCAAACTATCTCCGGCTAGCAGCATATTATCAATAGGCCCTTTAATTAACGATATCGGTGTTTTGAATTCGTGACTTAAGTTGGTCAAAAATTTGATCTTCATTTTATCAAGTTTTCTCAACTGTTCTGCGTCTTTTCGTTCTTGCTCTATCAGTTGCTTGGCAGATACTCTTTCTTGTTCTAACGCAAATTGTGCCTTTAGCCGTTTAATACCTCGCGCTCTAATTAATAACAAACCGCCTAAAACTATAGCGGCATATAACATGTAAGCAGGAATCGTTCGCCACCAAGGTGGTGTGATTACCACTTCAATGGATCGTTCATTATTGCCCCATACCCCATCATTGTTACTTGCTCGAACTCGAAATTGGTAATTACCGGGTGGAATATTGGTATAACTCGCCACATGCTCTTTACCGACGGATACCCAAGATTTGTCAAAACCCTCTAGCAGATATTCATATTGATTGTCTTCTGGTACAGTAAAATTTAATGCCTCAAAAAATATTGAAAAATTTTGATCGTATCGTAGTTGCATCTTCTCTTCCATTAATATCGATGTCGTGATCGGTTGATCAACTCCGGGATCGACATTGGTATTATCTACTCGTAGGCTAGTGAATACAATCTGTGCTGGGTTCTTATTTATTTTGAGTTTATCTGGATAAAAATGATTGAAACCGTGTTGTCCCCCAAAAAATAATTCGCCATCCTTCATTTTTAGGCCAGCTCCCAAGCTAAAAGCGCCAGATTGAAGACCTGCGGAGTGAGAATAATTTTTAAAGACACCCGTTTGGACATCATAGCAGCTCAAGCCCTGACTGGTGCTGATCCAAATCTTACCGCTGTCATCTTCCATGATTTTATATACCATCCCGTTGAGCAATCCATCATGTGCAGATAGCAGGGTAAATTTCTTTTGCCCTTTTTTTAAAACCCCAATTCCATTACCACTAGTACCAACCCACGTGTTACCAGCGCTATCATGATAGATAGACGATATATAATTACTTGGTAATTGATGTGATTCCGCGTTCAGATTATAAGAAATTTGTGTAAGCGGATTGATGACAGTTATTCCAGCTCCATACGTTCCAATCCACATTTGTGTATCATCTAACTCTTCGATGGCACGTACATAACCTAATTTGTCGTACTTGGTTATAAGCTTTCGATCCTTACCTAGCACATTTACTCCTCTACCATTTGTGCCAACCCATAAGTTACCTTTTCGATCTTTCTTCAACGTAAATATTTCATTGCTATTTAAGTCCAGATCTCCTATGCCTTCCTTGAATTGAATAACTTCCTTGTTTACCACATCATAACCATATAATCCTTTTTGATAGGTACCAAGCCAGAGTGTGTTATCATCTTGCTCCATCGCAAGCACATTCAGGTCGCCTGGCAATGCCGTGACTATATGCTGACTACGTTTTGCTTTATCATAATTCCATACCCCGTTTCCGTCAGTTCCGATGTAGATATCATTGTTAATCGCGGATAATGAGGTTACGATAGCACTTTCACCAGAATAGGAAGGCGTATTACCGACAACCCTTAGATTAAATTCATTGAGATTGCTGTCGTACTTATTTAATCCGCCTTGATAGGTGCCGACCCAAGAAATACCATAGTTATCAATCAAAATAGATCGTATGGAATGCGTACTTAAGCTATGTAAATTGCCTTTTTCCGGTTTAAATTGCGTCAATTTAAATGTATTAACATTGAAGAGGTGTAATCCTTTATCGCTGCCAATCCATAAGTTGCCCTTGTTATCCTTATCAATTGCATATAGGTTATTGCTATAAAGCTTATCGCCTTGCATCAATTTGGAGGCGGATTCCAACGCATTGCGTTGGGTATTGAACCGAAGCAAACCTTCTGTAGAAGCAAACCACATAACGCCACGATCGTCTTGAATAATAGCACGAATCACATGATCAGAACGGTTCCCCGCGCCTACACTGGCAACTTGGTATTCTTGTTTAAATTGTAACTTTCGGTTGTACTGATACAAGGTCTGGTCAGCGGCAATCCAAAGGTTTCCTTCTTGATCTGTAAAGCTACAGTGAGAAATCTTGCCTTGTAATCTTTTGTTAATTTCAGCATACATTCCATCTGTATGCAGCTGTTGTGTCGTACCATTAATACAGTAAAATGCTCCAAAGGCGCTAACCATAATATTACCCTGATTGTCACTAGAAATGGAATTTATGGCAGTACTCCCGGCTGAAGCTGTGTTGGGGCTGTACTGTATTACCCGATCTGTTTTCCTATCGTAATACGCAACTCCTCCACCGTTTGTACCAATCCAGAGGCGACCGTTAGCATCTTCATGCAACGAAGTAACGTGGTTGATGCCCAAACCGTTATTTTCGGTTGGATTACGCCTATATATTTTAAAGCTTTTGCCATCAAAACGGTTTAGACCATCTTCGGTGCCTATCCAAAGAAAACCGAAATGATCTCGTATTAAAGCATGGATTGTATTGGACGAAAGGCCATCTTTGGAATACAAACGCTGAAAATCGATAGCATGATCTTGTGCAAATGCGAAACTAAATGCACATAATGTACTAATAATACATAATGCAACCGCTTTCATAATCAAGTTTATCAAAGGCATCAGAAAATTCGTTTACTTTTTGGTTAGACTTAAAAAACGATTCGTAAATATAACCTTATTCCCTATGAATAGGAAATGGTAGTGCTTGTTTGTTGACTAATGAATATAGCCCTACACTGGTGCAATCGCCCGCATAATTCATACTTAATCCGGCCTATTATTATCGTCACTAATCGGAAAAGCAAGCCTGACTAGTCTATATTTTCAGATGGCTGACTTTTCAGTGCAGCAAGCTACCGAAACCTTGCTGCACATGATGACGAAGCACTTTTTAGGGCATTCACAAAAGCAAAATTAGAGTGCTGAGTAACATACGATAAATCTAGGAACTGATTGATTTTACCATTTTCACAAAAAAGGCTAGTCAGCCTATGCTGCTGACTAGCCTTTTTCCGTGTGCTACTCCTCCATCAAAAGAGGTTGGAGTTAATTAATACCACGATATTTAAAAAAAACCGGAGTTATTACATCAATCATAACCTGGATTTTGATAAATACTCCGATCTCCTTCCATAGCATCTAGCTGTCCCAAAGGTATAGGCCGCAGGTAGTGGAAGTTCTGTATATTTCGCTGAAAGGTAATCGGTGTTCTATCTCCCAGATTCGGACCACAAATAACATAGGTTGAGGCAATATCCCTCCATTTTTGAGTACGTACCAAGTCGTGCCAACGGTATCCTTCTCCAAAATATTCCCTAGAACGTTCTGCTAAAATATACTCAATGGTGATATCTGCTGGAGTTGCGGCGATCATCGCTGCACTATTGTCTTCTACCCTTTCGGTGTTGCCATTGTTGTCCCAACGCCAAACGCCGGCACGTGCTCTAATGACGTTAACCAATTCTCGCGACGAAAATCCGGCCTTCGCTACGGCCCCTTTTACCGCAGCTTCCGCTGCGACCAAGTACAATTCCGAAAACTTTGCTGCCGCAAATGGACGCGTACTTCCTGCATTGGGCTCACCCAAACCACTTCCGCTATCGGTTCGGTAAGGTCCAATCTTCCAGATGCCTGGATATATCCTTCGGCTTATTCCCGTAGGTGATACCACAAAGTCTGCGCGACCCGGAAGTACACCTGCTCCGACGTTGCTACTGGTTGGTGTAGAATAGTTGATCGCTTCGGCTGGTTCCTCATTCAAAAAGGTAAGAATAGCATCGCCTGGGTTTACCGGAAGGAAGTTTGCATTATAAAATGTGCCTTGAATACCGGCTTTATTCCAATTACCTCTATAGACACTGGTAAATGTACCATCGTATCGAGAATCATTGGTTTTATCAGCAAATGTGTTTGTTATAGCGCCAATAGTTGGTGCCATCCTGACCCATGGCCTACCTAATGCCTGCGCAGCTTCGCGTTGAACAGATGCTACCGGCGTCCATGCGGAGCTGGAAGAGCTACTTCTAATCTCTGTGTAGTTCCACGTTAGCATCCAGCTGGCAAAGTTGTCTGGTGCTCCACCGCTGCCGTAAGAAAGGCTACCCCCGTTGTAAAACTCACTAGATTCTGTATGATCCGCAAAAAGCAATAACTCATTATTCCTATCATTTGTGGCCACATGTACATCATAAAAGGTGGGTTGTAGTGCAAAAGGTCCTGGATTTTCTATTCCTTGTACCGCCATATCGTATGCCTGCTGGAAATACCACTGGGCATCGTGTCCATCTGGATCTACACGATCAGCGGCTGGATAAGTCGGAATATTTTCGGGGTTTTGCAACCACCAACCGTATGTTAGATAAGCTTTTGCTAAATACAATCGAGCCAATGTCTTGGTGACACCACCGATCACACGACCACTTTCTGGCAAATTTTCAACAGCATGCAGTAGATCCGGGAACACCGCTTTCGTGTACACCTCAGGTACTGTATTGCGTACCGACGTTCGTGTCGTGCTTGTATTGAACACCAACTCACCAGCTCCCAAATCTAACGGCACACCACCGAAAGTCTGAACAAGCAAAAAGTAGTCGAAAGCACGGAAAAATTTCGCTTCAGCGATATGTGCTTCCGTAATGCCATCTACATTTTCGGCAAATTCCACAATTCCGTTAGCCGTATTGATATTACTGAAACACACGCCCCAAATAGCGTCTGCGCGGCTATTTTCTGCATTCATCACTGCTCTTCCACTCAAATCCATTACTAAGAAATTCTGATCGGCCTGCTGTGCATACGTTACCTCATCCGTTCCCGTAAGTACAGAATTATACCAGTAGGCTTGTCCGTAGATCCAGCGTAAATGCGCGTACATGGAAGTCAGACCTCCCATAATACCGCGTTCGGTTTCAAAGAATCCAGGTTCGTATATACTACGTGGCTGTTCCTCTAAAATCTTTGAACAGGAAGCTACCGTGGCGAGAATCGCCAGTGAGACTATCTTTATATATTTTGCTATATTTTTCATAGAACTTTTATTAAAAGGTCAAATTAACACCAAACAAAAATGAGCGCGTGGCTGGGGCGTTTGTCCCTATCGTTAGCAAACGACTTTGGTGAGAAGCTACAGCTGTATTTTCGTTTGCAAATGAATTAGTTTCGGGATCCATACCTGTTGCACGATTAAATGGAGAAAAGAATACGAATGGATTCTGAACCATGACATACATACGCAAACGATCTATTCCTACATTTTGAATGAATGGTGAATCATTAAAGTTATAACCCAGCGTCATGGTTCTAATCTTCAAATAAGAGGCATCAAAATACCCCAAGGAATTACCATATTTGGGATTATCACCACTCATGATGCCTCCTGGTTTCGGATAACGTGCTCCCGTGTTTTCTGGAGTCCAATAGTCTATCTGAACATTGTTGCTTCTACCCGTCATCAGATTGAGGTATCCCGAGGCAGAATGGAGCGTACTAATTAAAACACCACCTTGTTGAAACATACCTACAGCACTGAAATCAAAGTTTTTATAAGCAAGACTTGTGTTAAAACCGCCCATAAAATTGGTTTGCATATCGATAATCTGACGGTCATCTGGACCAATCGGACGTGTTGGAACGCCATTTTCATCAAACCCGCCGTTGTAATCTACTTTGATCATCCCGACATTTCCTCCTGGTTCTAAAATATCCAGATGCGGATCTCCTTCTTGCCACAAGCCATTGTATTTGTAATCGTATATTACATCGATTGGATGGCCAACGAACCACCAGTTATTTTCATTTCTTGTTTGTCCAGATGCCAATTCCGTCAACTTGTTTCGGTTACGATAAAAGTTGACTCCTGCTTCCCAAGTCCATCCGTTTTTATTATCCACAATAACCCCATTAAGGGCAAATTCAACACCTTTATTTTGAGTTTTACCTACATTTGCAGTGTAACTTTCTACTCCAGTAGAACCGGGCATTCTTAGATTTAGCAACAGGTCATGTGTATACGTTTCGTAGTATTCCGCCGTACCCGAAAGACGACCATTCAATAGGGTAAAATCAACTCCTAGGTTATAAGTCTGTGAATACTCCCAACCTAATTGCGGATTAGGCAATTGTGACACGAAGTAACCGACATCATAATTGTCAGCACCGAAATTATATGGTCTTGTAGACAATCTTCCTAAGGTAGCATAGGGATTAATGGCTTGATTAGACGTTTGCCCATAACCGACACGAAGCTTTAGCATATCGACCCAAGACACATTCTCCATGAAAGTTTCTCTACCGATATTCCATCCTGCCGAAACCGCTGGATAGGTGTGCCATTTTCTACCTCTAGCTAAGCGGGACGATCCGTCAGATCGCATGGTAACACTTAACATATATTTATCATCGTAGGAGTACATCGCCCGCCCCATATACGAGAGCAGACCCCACTTTTCATACACTTGACCATCTGGATTAACGATGATCTCGCCTAAGGCCTGGCCAATGTTATAGAATTGAAATGCGGATGCTGGAATATCTCTACCAGACATTTCGGATCGTACGAACTGATTTTCCTCGGCAGAATACAATGCGGTCAAGTTCAAATTATGCTTTGATCCGAACGTTTTGTCGTAGGTCAAGAGATTTTCGATCACATAATGATAGATGTGCGAATTGTTAATTCCTGCGGTAGATGGCGATGTGGGGTTGATGTTATTGATACCTTCGCCAGTAAACCAACCACCGTTGTTCTGCCGATAATCCAGCCCTAAATTCGCGCGATATTTTAAGCCTTCTACTCCTGGAATAGCGATTTCTCCAAACAGAGCGTTGTAGGTTGCGAATGCGCGTGTTTCGTTGAGCCATTCGTCACTCAAGCCCTCAATTATGGACCGCGAAGAAACCCAGTTCTCATTTAGTGGCATCTGAATCGTACGTTTAAAGCTTCCATCAGGATTATACGGGTTGGCAATTGGGGAGTTGCTCAATAAGCCTAAACCGACATGTTGTCCTCTAGTGACATTATAATTGGTATTCGTATTGATACCGACACGAATATAATCCCCGATACGCTGATCCACGGATCCGCGCAGCGAGATACGATCATATCCCTGAAGAGGTAATACACCCTGATCTTTGTAGTAGCCGGCACCAAAGTTATAGGCGCCTTTTTCTGTTCCTCCCGACACGCCTAGATCTTGACTGACATTATACCCCGTACGATACATCAGGTCTTGCCAATCGGTGTCGACATCATCAGATTCGTCCACTCCATTATTCGGAAACATACCAGCTGCTCTACGCAGTTCTACGAATTCAGGACCGTTCATCATCGGGTATTTGGAAAAAATTTTTTGAAATCCTTGAAAGCTATTGTAGGAGATTCTGGCAGGTTGTCCCAACGTTCCGGTATTGGTCGTTACGAGCATAACGCCATTGGCACCTCGAGATCCATAAATCGCCGTTGCAGAAGCATCTTTTAATACATCCACACTCTTAATATCATTGGGGTTAATGTCTCCGATAGATCCCGTAAATGGAATTCCGTCTAATACGATCAAAGGATCGTTACTTGCGTTTAGCGAACGTGTTCCCCGAATACGTATTTGCGTCGTGGCGCCTGGTCGCGACGAAGTTTGCGACATTTGTACACCCGGCAAGCGGCCTTGTAATGCTTGTGTGATGTTGGCTGAAGGCACATCGCGCATGGCGTCTCCTCCTATCGAAGATACCGAGCCCGTGACTGCCTCGCGGCGTTGCGTACCATAGCCTACCACGACCACCTCGTCCACTGCAATGTCGTCATCTGTAAAAACAACATTTAACGGTCGATTGATACTAGTTACGATCGCAGTTTGACGTGATAGCCCCACGTTGATAAATTCTAGGGTATCGCCTACAGAGGCTTCGATAGTATAGCGACCTGTAGAATTGGATAAGGAGCTTTTATTAGTCCCTTTTACATTGACGGTAACATCTGGCAGGGCCTTTCCATTCTTAGAGGAAACTGTGCCGCTCACTGTTCCTTGCGCAAGCGCACCAGCACTCATCAGTACAGCGCACAGCAACAAGCTCATCTTCTTATCGGGTCGCCAGCATCGGGCGAGGACCCTACACATAAAGGTTTGTAATTTGTTCATCATGTATGAATTAAGGTTTATAATTTATTAGGTTACTACTGTATTGGGTTAGCCGAAGTCACATAATTGTGTTAGTATATTTGATTCTATATGGACAGTTATTTTACTTCAGAAAGTAAAAACTTCCTCTTTAGCTCAGATGATTAACCGCGT
This sequence comes from Sphingobacterium chungjuense, assembly GCF_011316935.1. Classification (GTDB taxonomy): domain Bacteria; phylum Bacteroidota; class Bacteroidia; order Sphingobacteriales; family Sphingobacteriaceae; genus Sphingobacterium; species Sphingobacterium chungjuense. The sequence continues at coordinate 59,245 of NZ_WLYS01000008.1, read as the reverse complement.
CTACCTTTTTTAACAGATCACTTTCCGATAGATAATTTTTGAAGCAAACTCTTGATTTACACCATAAATCAATGCAAACGGTTGCATTGTATGTAGAAAAAATACCACTACAGGGAGCCGAATAGTGAATACACGTGGAAGTGATTGATAAATTAAATATTTCATAACAGAAAAAATATATAGTTAATCCTCTCGGGAAGTTCATCTGCATGCCATTATTTTGCTATCAATTGTGATGGTTAAGATGTAGTTTAATTTTCTTTAGCTCCTCTAGTCTGTGTATAGGTTGCGCTACACCAGAGGGAATAGGTTGATTGGAGAATGTCTGAAAATACAGCAGGACAGCGTCTTTCCACCAGACCGCATCGTGCGCCTGGATAGCCAATCTCTGCTGAACATCACTAAAACGCTCTTTATCCACATAACCTTCGAGACCATTCCATTGCTTTTGAAAATCTCTGGCTTCCTGCACTCCCGCATCGTAATGATAACACAACTCATCCCACAAACTATTGCCATTGCGCATTGAATAAGACCATGGCAAATGATGAAACCATAAAAGAAGTGTTTCTGGACAAGTGGCTGCATCACTATATATGTCACGTAAAGGCTGATTGTACTGTGCTACGGCATTACTCCCAGTTTTAGTACGATCAAAACCCAGCCCATCGGAACTCGCATTGTGATAATACCAAGGCATCCAATCAGGTCTCGCTCCAGCGATATCGCCCCAAGGTTCGGGTCCGTAATGATGATCGAAGGCAAAAATATGGTGCAAACCCAAAGGCATCATATAATTTACGGCGGCCTCACGAGATGTAAGCATCATCTCTTTTACCGGTGTTACAAAATCTTCTTCGTTATTGAAAGTAGCCCGTATCCACTCATCGGCAATTGCCGATGAACTAAGCGTGTGATTCCACGCCAATCGGCCAAATGCATACCAATTCGCTTGCGCAAAATGATGGCCCGTCCAATTGGTATCCTCTCCGATATTTGCCACACCAGCTATAGCACTTTTTGCCTGTGCATGATAAGTACCATCGGTCATCTTTGCGACTGTACTTCCTGCACCGTGCGCGTAGGTGTCTGCATCCAAAGTTTCCTTAAACAGCGGTGCTAAATACACCAAGTGATTCGAAAAACCGAGATATTCCTGTGTAATCTGAAATTCGACCATCTGATTGGATTTTTTCATCGCACCAAATAAGGGGTGAAAAGGTTCGCGAGGTTGGAAATCGATCGCGCCATTTTTTGTTTGTACTATGACATTGTCTCGAAATTTGCCATCCAGCGGTACAAATTCCGAATAGGCTTGTTTTGCCCTATCTTCGATAGTGGGATTGTAGACAAATGCTCGCCACATAATGATTCCACCAAATGGTTTTAATGCATCGGCTAGCATATTGGCTCCATCAGCATGCGTACGTCCATAATCCTGCGGACCTGGCTGCCCTTCGGAATTAGCTTTCACTAAAAAACCACCGAAATCTGGTATTAAGGCATAGATTTCTTTCGCCTTCAATGACCACCAATCTTGCACTTCCTTGCGTAATGGATCCGAATCTGATAGTCCACCAATAATGGCCGGAGATGAAAAGTTAGCAGACAAATAAACTTGAATTCCATACGGGCGAAATACATCTGCCAGCACTTTTACCTTTTCCAAGTAAGCGGCCGTAAGTATTTGTGGTGATGCATTAACATTGTTTAAGACAACGGTATTAATCCCTATCGACGCATTCGCCCGGGCATAGTGCTCATAGCGAGGGGATATTTTGCTAGGCAAGTCTTCCCACAGCCAAAGGGAATGACCTGCGTAACCGCGTTCGACGGTGCGATCCAAGTTATCCCAATGATTTAATACCCGAAGATCAAACGTAGGTACTTCAGCAATAGCAATGGGATCAGAGATCTTTTTACCCATCTGTTGCTTTTGGAGTAGATGATATGCCCCATACAACAAACCCACCGGTTGATACGCAATAACATGTAATTTTTCGTGGTTGCCATTAATTTGAAAGCCGTCTTTTAGGTCCCGCTTTTGATTATCCAAGACGAGTTCTACATGCTGTCCCGACCAGTAATCTGCTAATTCTTGCGCAGCCAGCTGAGCAGACACATGATTACTTTGATTCGAAATAGTCCTTCTTGCAGCGACTTCCTTCGAAACACGATCGTAGCGTAGCCAGAGTTGACTGCCATCTTCGGCCTGTAGCGATACTGTCGAAATAAGTGCTATAAGCAGCATCAGCAACTGTATTTTGTAAAAACGCATAGCTATTTTATAAAGAATTAAACTCTTAACTTTTGCGGTGTAACTGTTCTATAGTGCTGCTCTCCAGATTATCTATTTGCTGCCCCTCGATGGTTTTTATACGGCCTTGATCATCGTATTCCAATTCGACCACCTTCATACTTCGCAACCATGTCTTCCCTGCTGAGGGGACACAATCGTGATAGAAAAGCCACCATTTCCCTTGAAACTCAACGATACTATGATGGGTAGTCCACCCCACTACCGGAGTCAGAATAACGCCCTGATAAGTAAAAGGGCCGTACGGATTATCTCCGATGGCATAACATAACAAGTGTGTATCTCCTGTTGAATAAGAAAAGTAGTATTTGCCTTGGTATTTATGCATCCACGAGGCTTCAAAAAACCGACGTTCCGTATCGCCTTGTTTGAGTGGATTTCCCGCTTCGTCTATAATAAGGGCGTCCTGCGGGATTTCTGCGAAAGAAAGCATATCATCAGAAAGACGAACTACTTTCGGCGAAAGGGAATGGTCATGAAATAATGGTAAGTTGACATCGGCATTCAGCTTATTATTTCGATAGTATTGGAGTTGACCGCCCCAAATACCTCCAAAATACATGTAGTATTGTTCGTCAGAATCGCAAAATACACAGGGATCTATGCTATAGCTTCCATCTATAGGTGTATCTAAAGGCGTGAAAGGACCTGAAGGGCGATCACTAACTGCTACGCCGATGCGAAAAATATCGGTCTTATCTTTCATCGAAAAATAGAGGTAGTATTTGCCGTCTTTATGTGCTACGTCTGAATCCCATAATTGTCTGCCAGCCCAAGGGATATCCTCTACACGCAATACTTCTCCATGATGGGTAACCTTTCCGTCTATGCTATCCAAGGAGAAAACATGATAATCTTTCATATCAAAATGATCACCATTGTCATTTTCTGGCTTTCCACTTTCCCAATCGTGCGAGGGATAAATGTATATTTTATCTTCAAAAACATGTGCAGATGGATCTGCCATATAATCTTCGGGAAATAAATATCTAGGTTGTTGTTTCATGCGGTGTTTTATTTTGTGGAATTTGGATTCCGAGTTAAATCGACAATTTGTTGTACAAATGGCTTTGGTTTGAATGCTCTGTCAAACAATAGTGGATAATCTGTTCTCCCAGGAACTGGCCAGCCATTCTTCCAGGAATACTGATCTGCCACGCCCCATAATGTGACTCTGGAGATCTTATCACTGTGCTTAAGATATAGCTCAAAAAAACTGACGTATCGTTCGCCTAACTTATTCATGATGCTATCTGGCAACCCCTCCGCATATGGATTAAGTTCTTTTTTGTAGTCATAGGTTTCAGTGATTTCGGCACCGATGTTTTCACGTGCATGAGGCAATACAGACACATCAAGCTCTGTCACCATGACCTTCGCTCCTGTTGCTGAAAAATCTAAAATCGTTTTCTCTAATTCATCCAATTTCGGGTGGTCAAAGCCTTGATGTTCTTGCATTCCTATGGCATGGATAGGCGCTCCATGTTTTTGTATGTTTTTTACAACTTTCACAATACCGTCTCTTTTGGCCGGAACTGCTGTGGAATAGTCATTGTAATATAGCTCGGCATCTGGATCTGCCTCATGCGCAAATTGGAATGCAAGTGGAATAAAATCCTCTCCAATAATCTGATAGAATTTACTTTTACGGTAAGCTCCATTGTCTAACACCGCTTCATTCACGACATCCCAGCCAGCGATCTTTCCCTTGTACCTAGATACCACCGTTTGAATATGGCTTCGCATTCTTTCTATCAATACCTCACGAGATACATCTTGTCCATTTTCGTCAGAAAAAAACCATCTAGGCGCTTGAGAGTGCCAGATTAGCGTATGCCCGATGAGCTGCATATTATTTTGCTGGCCAAACTCGACGAAGCGATCTGCATCCGTAAAATTGAACTCCCCTTCTCGTGGTTGGAGATACATGCTTTTCATACAATTCTCGGCAACAATAGAATTAAACTGTTGCTTTACCAAAGCAATAGCTTCTTGGTCTCGTTCCCAGATTTGATCTAGATTCAATGCCGTCCCGATGTAAAATCGACCTTGGAATGCCTCTTTCAAAACGACAGGTTCATTGCTAGGTAAAATAGAACTGTTACCCACATACACCAATGCCGTAGCTACCAAGGTTGTCAAAAGGATTGTCTTTACGCGCTTCATTTTTATTTTCATATTTGGTCTTTATAGCGATATTCGATCTCGTAATTTATTTGATCCATAAGTTCGTCGTCGAGGTCATATTTGGAAATAATCCACAGGGCTAAAATCAAGAGCAAAGCAGGAATAACAGCCACTAACCAGAGTATACCTTGCTCCGCAAATGCCGATTGCCGTATGGTATTTTTCTGATCAAACCCAACGAAAGCCAACACCAAACCCGGAACTACACCTCCCAATGCCATCCCTGCTTTGTAGAAAATGCCCGTCAAAGCGTTGACTATTCCAGAAATGCGTTTACCTGTCGTATGTTCACCATAGGAAATCACTTCTGGTACTAATGCCCACATGTATCCGGTGGCTACGATCACGCCGCTAGATTTAATAAACTGAGCCACTAATACCAACCATATCTGTGTTTTGAGCGCAGGGACAATCGAAATCACATAAAGTAGGATCATTCCAAAAATGGCAATGCTCAAAAACAGGTAAAACAGTTGTCTTTTGCCAATGGCGCGTTTGATCGCGGGGACTAATGGCATGAAAATAAAAGCTGGAATCGATCCCAGCGCCATAAAATAAGGTAGCATCTCCGGGGTCTGCACATTGTATATCATGTAGTAAGAGCCAGCGGAATTACCAATGGCCATCATAGCAAAGGCGGTGATGAAAAAATAGGCCAACACCCGTAAAGGTTTATTGCGCCGAAACTCCGTCCAGAGGTCAGAAACCTTGACATTTTCGGTTTCCTTTTCGTCCATCACTACCCGCTCTTTCGTCTGCGTGTAGCAAAAAATCAATAAGAACAAGCCCACAATAGCATAGATCGTCATCGTGATAAACCATGCTTCGCCAGAAACTTGCGAATTGATCTTGCCGTCTGGAGAAAAATATTGCACCACAATAGGTACGCCATAACCAACGGCCAAGCCGCCAAGATTGGCCATAAACATACGCGTGGAAGTAAGTTTGGTGATCTCGTCAGTATCTCTTGTCAACGATGCGTTTAAGGCACCGTAGGGCACATTGATTAAGGTGTACAGCATAGAAAGCCCAACATAGGTGATGTAGGCGTAGGTAAGTGAGCCAGAGAAACCGTTCCAAAAACACAGGATAGCAAATCCAGTAAGCGGAATACCGCTGAACAACAGGTAAGATCGATACTTCCCATTTTTAGGATTGTTCTTATCGACAAACGCGCCAACCATAGGATCCCACAACACATCTACAACCCGAACGATCAGAAACATCACTCCTGCTGTCGCAGCAGAAATACCAAATACATTGGTGTAAAACAGCAGCAGATACATGGAAACTGTCTGATAAATCAAATTTTGAGCCAGATCCCCTGAGCCAAAACCTATCCGCTGGATTTGCGAAAGCTTATAAAATCCTTTTGTTTCCACTCCCTGTTTCAAATCTAAATTCATTGATGTCTTTGCTCTTTTTACGGTTATTTTTTATGTAGTCTATAATTGTTTGCTCTGGGGTGCTCCTAAGTAAGAAGGTAGCAGACCACCGAAGTCAAGCATTATTTTTTGTATCAAGATGCCATGATCTAGCGGACGGATTCTAATGGTATGTTCACCTTGATGCGCGATATGATGTTCAGTAACATTATTAATAATTCTTTCTGCCTGCCATTTGCCTAGCTCACCGCGGTAGTGCCCATTGATGTTTATGATGATCTCATCCTTACCGTCGATGGAGATACCATACCGCAAACCGCGATTGGCGTTGAAGTTCAATGTGGGCGATGTCAAAACCGTTATTTTGGCTTGGCCAATGGATTTTGTATTAATTTTATATTCGAGATACAGATCATCATTGATCGCTGCGGTCACGGGTAAGGTAGTAAGCGCAGAAGCAGTCTTTCCCAAATTGGGGATCTCCGTCCATTTCACGGCGCCAGAGTGATTCGCCTGAAAGAAATTCATGGCTTCGATAGAGACATGACCATCCTGTTCTAAGAAAATTTTGGAATTGCCTGCTGCTGTGCTGTCAATGTAGCTTACAGTAGGCATGATGCTATGGGGTGGATTGTTCCAGCTCCGGTAACCAATGCGCACCTGATCCATCATGTATTGCCACTTTCCATTAGATAGGGTGTTGAAATGTTGGGTGAGCAAGGAATCTCGCAGAAAACTCGCTTTGACTTGATCGGCCCAATAATTGGCTTTTATATCCTGCTTTGCTGCATAAAAATCATTTTTTGCTTTGGCAAAATATAGATCATATAGGTTGGACATCCCCTGAATCGGGAAAAGCACCAACTGGTCAAATGAATCTTTGTATCCGGTGGGCAAAACATGATATAGTCGAAAAGCATCCATGAGCAGATTTTGATAGGCTGCCATGACGGTTTCAAACTCATTGTAATGCTCCAAACTATACGTCTTGTGATTCAACAACTCGGGAGTTACGCGATGATTGTATTTGGTGTAGGTATCTAGCAGCCGTGCCGCCTCCGCAGCATAGGTAGATCCAAACTGCTGCTCGCACCAATCTACTGTATGCTGATACAGGTTGGATGGCTCAAATTGCTTTGGATTCCAAGCCATATCCAAGAAAAATGAAATAGGATATTCCATGGGTTTCAAGTCACCCACATTCACTACCCAAATTCGATCAACGCCGTGCTCATAAGCAATATTCATCTGCTCCCATACACGAGATACTTGACTAACGTTCAACCATTTGGTATTGCGCGGGGCTCCCACATAATCAAAGTGATAATACAAACCATAACCTCCCGCTCTAGGCTGCTGATTAAGCGCTGGTACCTTTCGCACATTGCCCCAGTTATCATCGCAAAACAGCAACGTCACATCATCCGGAACTTGCATCCCAGCGTCATAGTAATCTTGTACCTCTTTATAAAGCGCCCACACTTGCGGTGTTTTTGCGGCTTTACTTTCCGTGACCTCTTCTATGATGTTTCTTTGATCACGGACAATATCTTCTAGCAGACTAATGTTTTGATTATCACTCATCGGCTCATCTCCATCACCGCGCATGGCAATGGTTACGATGGTTTCCCAATCCTTCGTACGCTGCATCCCGCTCTTCCAAAATTCCTGAAGTCCATTTTTATTACTGGCGTAATCCCACGCTCCCCCGTTGCCATAGCGCTTCCACTCGGCTTGCGCTCGTGCCATGGGCTCATGATGAGATGTGCTCATCACAATCCCCATCTCATCAGCCAAAGCCCCATTCTTTGGATCGTCATCATAAAATGCGTTGCCCCACATAGCAGGCCACAAAAAATTGCCCTTCAGCCGTAAGATTAATTCAAAAACGGTTTCGTAAAACTGACTATTATAGCCGCCGAATGTATGATTTGCCCAACGTGTGAGTGCTGGATATTCATCATTCAGAAATATACCACGGTATCGTACGGCGGGTTCACCTTGCGTATATATGCCTGGTTTGACAAATAGTTGTTCTTTTTTTGCGGTAGGCACATCAGCCCAGTAGTACCATGGCGATACGCCAATCTGAGCTGATAATTCATAAATACCATAAATAGTACCTCGCTTATCGCTACCAGCAACAACAAGTGCTGAGTCGACGCCGTCGATCGGATGTGCGATTATTTGGATCAAAAATTTTTCGTTTTTCCCAGACAGGGCAGTATGATCAATCTTACGATCTCGCACCAACTGGTCGATGAGTGGCGAATGACCTAGTGTGCCAATAATGATGCTATATTTTCCAGCTACTTTGGTAGGAGTATGTGACGTTACTCTTTGAAAATCATCGCTCAAGTTGCGAACCGCTCGCTGTACACCAGGCCAATCCTCCTGACTGGCCAAGACAGGAACTGGTTGACCGTCTTGAACAAGTGGCATATACCCGTGCTTCGCTTCATCTACTACAAAACGAATACTTTCTACTTCTTGAGAGAAAGTCGATTTGCTCAAAAAAAGCAAAAGCAGGACAGTACAGTATCTAAGGTACGTCATGTAATATAATAGGTAGGTTTACTTAAAAGTTTATAATATCGTAGCCCATCAACGCATATCGACGAGTATCAGTGATGTAAAATTAGTGGAACTGCTTTTCTGTAGATGATACATTTGTTTTATAAACCAGTAAAAATGTATAAAGAAGGCTTTAAAGAGATGCTATGGAGTCACTTCTATAGACAAAGCCCCCATTCTGCATACAAATCATATGCAGGATGGAGGCTTCTCATTTATGGGGATAAATGATCTATCGGCAAAGAGAGATTTAGATCACTTCAACTTCTAGGCTATTGAGTTGATCATCACTGGAGCTCCCGCCATAAAGAATACGGTATCTGCCTGCTTTGATACGCACGGCGTCCAGCTCATCATCGTAAAATTGGAATGCATCTGATGTTAGATTGATTTCCACTTTTTTCTGTTGTTTCGCTTTAAACGGCACTCTAGTAAATGCGCGTAAGGACTTGATCGGCGCATTTGGGTCATCTAAGCGCTTCACATATACCTGAACGACTTCTTCCCCTTGTTTATCGGACGTATTATTGACCGGGATAGCGAACTGCAATCCTTTTTTACCATCGATCCTATTATTTTTTAGCGCTACATGTCCGTAGCTAAATGTAGCATAACTTAAGCCATGTCCAAAAGCGTAGAGTGGTTGGCTCTTCAAGTAGCGATACGTACGTCCTTGCATATCATAGTTTTCAAAACCTTGTTTGGCAGCATCTCCTGTTTGCGTAAGCCCATTATCCAGCTGCGCCAAAGTTTTGTAAAACGTAACGGGCAACCTACCGGCTGGATTGTAGTCTCCAAACAAAACATCGGCTACTGCGGTTCCAGCCTCTTCACCACCATACCAAGCACACAGTAGTGCATCGTAATTCTTCTCATCTTGCTCCAGGGCGAGCGAACTACCGGTACAAAGCACGAACGTGACTGACTTTCCAGTGTTGCGCAAGGCCGCTAATAGATCTCTTTGCACTTGAGGTAAATCTATAGAAGTACGATCGCCGCCCCGAAAACCTGCATAATCTACAAACATCTCCTCTCCTTCCAGCTTTGGCGAAAGACCTCCCACATAGACAATCGCATCTACATCTTTCAATCGCTCGGTAAGGCCAGAAAACTCAGCCTTTTCCTTTTTAAATACCGACAGGCCAATAATATTAATTTTCCCTTTTTGACGGTGCTCCATCTCGACTGCATATGATTTTCCTTGCTGCACCTGCATCGCATACTCTTCTCCCTGTATAGCGGATGCACCCGTACGCTTAGCGACTTCTTTGCCATCAATCTTTAATACATAACCATCGTACGCATTCGCTTTGAAAACGATCTCTCCTGTATAGGGCGCAACGAATAATCCGCTGATACGTGTCGAGGTGTTTTCCATATTCACATCTTGAGCCAAAGCAGTACCACCGCGGTTACTGTATTCAATGCCCAAATCGTTGGTGACCGTACGTACTGGCTTTCCTTCTAAGCCGTTATTATTAAAAAACTCTACCAGTAATCCCTTTTCTCCACCTTTCGAGGTTTGGAATGATCCATATAGAGAGCTTCTTACCCAAGGATCCACCAAATCGCTACCTTTTTCATAAATTACTTCAGCGTTAGGCAATTTTTTACGAATGCCTTCTAATATCGTCACGGTGGAAGTTGGCGTACCATTATAATTGCCCCATAGCATTAAACTATCCGTAGCGTTGGCGCCTACCACAGCTATCTTTTTAATCTCCTTGCTAAGTGGTAAGGTATGGTTTTCATTTTTAAGCAAAGTCATCGATTGGCGCGCAACATCCAGTGCCTGTTCGCGATGTTTTGCAGAAGCGACGATGCTGTAGGGCAGATCATCCCATGGCCCTGTACCTTTTGGGTCAAATAAACCTAACTCGATCCAACCGCGCAAAACTCTCTTCAAAGACGTATTAATCTGATCTTCGGAAATCAAACCCTTTTCTACCGCTAATAATAGGTTTTCATACGTACTACCACATTCTAGATCTGTGGATGTGATTACCGCATCGGCAGCTGCTGCCTCTGCACTTTCATGGGTTTCGTGATGGCCTTTTTCATAAAAATCATTGATTGCCCAACAGTCCGACACGACCATACCTTCAAAACCCCATTGATTGCGCAAAATATCGGAAAGCAACGTATTACTTCCACAGCAAGGTTCACCTTCGAAGGCATTATAGGCGCACATGACCTCCTGCACATTTCCTTCTTTTACCAAGGCTTCAAATGCAGGTAGATAGGTCTCCCAAAGATCGCGCTTTGATACGGTGGCGTCGTAGGAATGTCGATTCCATTCCGGACCGCTGTGCACGGCGTAATGCTTGGCGCAAGCATGCGTTTTGAAAAAATGCTCATCATCACCCTGAAGTCCTTTTACCGCAGCCAATCCTAATCTAGTGGTCAAGAAAGGATCCTCGCCGTAAGTTTCCTGACCACGCCCCCATCTTGGATCACGAAAAATATTGATGTTTGGAGTCCAAAACGACAACCCATAATATCGACCACGCTCTCCCTCTTCCGAGGATTTGTTGTACTTAGCGCGCGCCTCGTCAGAAATAATCTCAAAGGTTTTTAAATGGTTATTTTCATCCCATGTTGCTGCCATTCCGATGGCTTGCGGAAACACGGTAGCTTTTCCCGAACGGGCTACACCGTGTAATGCTTCATTCCACCAGTCATACGCAGGGATTCCTAAGCGTGGCACTGGCTTAGAAGCATTCATCATCAACCCCACTTTTTCTTCCAGTGTGAGGAGTTGCAATAGATTCTCTACCCGCTCATTGACCGATAAATCTGGATTTTGGAAGGGGTGATCATAATGATCATGAGTAGATTTGCATTGACTAAATAACAATCCTAATAGTCCTAATGCACTTAAAAATATTTTTCTCATAGCTATTGTTTTATATATCGAATGGGCAGCTTTACCTGAAAAATGCGAAACATCTGCCCCTAAAAATCTGAATACATCTGATTTTAATGTTCTGATTGATGGATGTCAAAAAAGTCAAAATCTACGTATCCGCCCGCTTGTTTAGTTGCGTAATTGAACAATCCGAAACGGTACCCCATAAAGTGTGGTAAGGTATAAGTCATTTTCAACGCTGTACCAATCGGCAGCCACGCTTTTCCGTCTACGCTGTAATAGAAGGTCGCCACATCTTCTTTATTGGTGAAATCGCACATGGCCTTTAGATATACTATCTTTTGATTCACTGCTACAGTCGCCACCTCCTCTGGCGTGCCTGTCGTCGCATTGATCATCACCAAATGCTTCTCGTTACCGCTCATACGAACGCCCAATAACCCATAATTTTTCTGTAGCAAAGAAAGACCTGCGAAATCGCCATCTTTCATATGGGAGATATCAATCGCTGTGGATCCTACGCAAGTGGGGCCAATGGTTCGTTGTGTTAAGGTATTTCTGGCTTGTAAGAATGATTGATCTATTCGTCCAGTTTTTAGCCGAAGATATCCTTTTCTTGCGGTGACAGACCAGAGCTCATCTACGGGATTATGATTCCATTGCCAAACCAAAGGCAATGCCGCATCTCCTTCTTTACGGGAGAAATCATCGGAGTTTACAATACCCGGAATCAAACCTTTATTAGCTGGAAGATCCAATTCGGAGGGTACTTTCCCATTGATTCCTAAAACAGGCCAGCCATCTTCCCACTTTACTGGAACTAAGAATGGTATACGGCCTACAGCACCATAATCTTGAAACAGGTAAGCATACCATTCGCCGTTGGGCATATCAATCAATCCGCCTTGTGCCACACCTTGATCCTGCAATACGACGCGACCTTCATAAGGGCCTTCTAATTTATCCGCGCGATGCACAATCACCGTACGCATACCTCCCGGAGGCCACGAGATATTAAATAAATAGTACTTACCATTCACCTTGAATAGCTGTGATCCCTCCGCTGGTAAGCCGCCTTTTGTGCCAGCTGCGGTGCTAGGAAGGGTTGCATTTTCAAGTAAAACGCGTTGCGTTTCTGGCTTTATACCAGAAAAATCTGATTTCAGCTCGACGATATTCAATTTTCCGCCACCCCATATCATATAGATCTTATCTCCTTCAAAAAACAAGGTGTGATCGTGCATCATCGGTTCAAATTCCTGGACTTCCCAAGGTCCATTTTCTATATCTTTAGTGATATGGATGTAGGTTTTACCTGTAGTTTGAGCGAATGTGCTCACATAGAAAGTACCATTGTGATGGCGAAGGCTGCTTGCCCATGTTCCATTGCCATACGCGTTTTTACCATTATCTAAGTTCAGTTCATCCATATCTTGCAAGGTCGTGTGACCATAACCAAACAGTTCCCAATTGACTAAATCCTTTGATTTCATCAAAGGCAAACCGGGATTCATGTGCATCGTGGTACTGCTCATGTAATAAGTGTCGTCAACACGAATCATCGATAAATCAGGCATATCCGAAAAGATAATCGGATTGGTCGCTTTGCTAGTTACCGATCCTTGCCCGAATAACGGACTGATCTGTAAAGAAATAGCCATCGCGATGAAAGCTATTCCTTTTCCTAGTGTATTTCGTTTTTTGATCACCATGCTAGAAGTTATAATCATACGTTAATTCTTTTCGAAAACGATCTGATATGTCTTGACTACACCATTAAAATCGGCCTTAACTACGGCATGTGTTGATGTAGAATTGGCTTGTTCTACGGATAGTTTCACTTTTTTACTATCTGAAGAAGCGGTTACTTTTGGCATTTGCTCGTTAGCAGCCAGTGCTACATTGGCTTGATACAGATCATACCCGACAATACCATTTTCATAAGTAGATCGTACTGGCGTTTGAGGTACCTCAATGGCTTTTCCGTTCACTTGAATGTTTACTTGAGGTACAATTGGTCGATGCAATTTATCTTTTTTAGCGCTGAACCCCAATCCACTCAACTCGAAAAGCACTTTATCACCACTTCCTTCAGCCACTAGGAAAATAGCATGCTTTTTATCGAGATGATCTACAAACTTAGATACGTCAATGGCAAACTGCGCTTCTTGATCGTTGGCATTAGCTGGAACAATCACTTCGCCTAGTTTAGTTCCTTTCCAAGTAGCATTGTCCCAAGGACCGTCTAGCCAGATATTTACTTTGAAACTTTCTTTTGTCTTGGGAATTAGAAATAGGTTAAAAGCCGTTTGATTTCCTTTTTTCGTACCACGGAAAGCCTTTAACCCGAACTTATCTTTATCTAAGCCACCAAAACCAAAATATTTGTAACCGATGATATGTCCATCCTTAACATGGATAGGCATATGATTATCCCAAATATCCCAAGAGTCTTGTTGACTGCCTACATCGGATAGATAGCTAGCATAACCTGCTGAGTAATATTGGTAAGGATCTAATCCGTACATATGAAAACCTTCGGAAGTCACTTCTGCACCTGGGTATTCTTTTCCTTGACTGTCTTTAGCAGTCCATTGTTCATTTTGACCGTATGGATCGAATGCTCGAATGCGTACCGTCCCGCCCTCCGACACGGATTTCTCATCCCAGTCGACATGGATGGGAGCGACAACAGCCTGACGTGCAAACCCAAAGTTGCGAGGTGGTCTGTGGTAAAAAGCATACCATTGATTGTTGATCAATTCTATACTTCCATGGGTATTATGACCGCCATTGGTACCTTGAAGCGCTGTTCCGTTTTCGTTCAATACGGGCCCTCTAGAATCGACCAATACGCCGCCACTTTTCCACGGCCCAAGCGGAGAATCTCCAACGAGGTAACGTAAGGTAGAGTTCGAGCTAGTCATGCCGTATTCCGGCCCAGAATAGCCACTGTATACAGAGACATACTTATTACCAACCTTGCGAATAGAAGACGCTTCAAAGAAATTGAACGCACCTAAGTCTTCGCCTTCTGCAATATGCGGAAAGGAAGTTCCTTCTGGATCGCGGAGCTCGCCATATCTGGCACTTGCTGGTATAAAACGATCAATTATCTTCGTTCCTGGACGTACAGAATACATGGTCTTTTGATCCAATTCAGCGGCTAACGACCGCTGAAAACCCCAGTAGACATAAGCTCTAAATCCAATTTCGTAATCAGGATCGGCAGGATCTGTGATGTAATCAATGTACACCGCCGGATCGAAACCGATCATACTTCCCGGCAAGGTCTTGCGACCGTCTTCTGTTAAATTTATTGGTGTAAATGGCCCGTCGGGGCGATTTCCCTTCGCGACCATCGCTTCTCTATTCGCACCTCTGCTGTGTGGATACAAGTAGTATTCTTTTGTTCCATCTTTTTGTTTTACCTCCACCAGATCGGGTGCATACATCACATCCCACTGTCCATCAATTTCATACGTAAAAATGGGGCCATCATCTCGCCAACTTGTTAGGTCTTCGACTGGCGCAGACCACATCCGAATATCCGGGCCACAATAACTATCCATTCTCAGATCATGCGAACCGATGATGTAAGCACGGTATTTCCCCGGTCTATCCGGATCTTCGAAAACTCTCGGTTCTCCATCTGGAACATGCTCCCATAAGGGAAGGTAGGGATTGCCTGGACTAGTATGTACAAATCGTTGCTGCGGGGATATGCGCTCCTTTATTTGTTGCTGCGCGTTAAGGTTCGTCGTAGAGAACAACATTGCTGCTGCCATCATGTAAAAGAATGACTGCTTTTTCTTGCCGCCTGTTAGTTTTATCATCATCTTCTTTTAGGTTTTTCTATTTGTTTTTTGCCGTGCAGTCTCACTATCAAAAGCTGCTTGGCACTTCTTTATTTACCAATTGTCGGTACGAAAAGGAGAAGCTAACAACCCTCCCTTATTCATCAAATTGGCATCTTCTGGATTATCACTCCATGCGTAGCGTATTGCCACTGGCTCCCGAATATCTTCATGACGAACGATAATCTTATCTCCTTTGATGACGGCTTCTGCCCATACAAACTTCTTATCCTTACCAGCTATCGCAAAATGTCTCAATCGTTGTCCGTCACGCGTATGAAGCCCTTTGCCTATTTCGGTAAATTGAAGAACAATACGATCACCATCCACTCTCATACTTTTGTAGACAGGCCCTGAACTTATCAGTTGCTCTCCATACACGAGTTTTCGCGCAGCTAACAGCAAGCGCTTGGCGATATCTTCTTTATTCAAAGGATGAATATCATTCCACTCACCCGTATCATAAGTCACCGCTAAAGCGGTAAAAGGTAATTCTCTGGATGCTTGTTGCTGCGCTTCGCGAATAGCTGCCCATCCTGACTCAGAAGGTTGCTCCCTCTTTTCCATGAAATTGGGCAACTGCACCAGTAAAAAAGGCAGATCTGGCTTTCCAAGTAGGGCGCGCCAATTCATGACCAGATTCTTCAAATGGGTTTTGTAATATTGAGGTTGTCCAGCGTTACTTTCTCCTTGATACCAAATGGTTCCAGCGAATTGATAATCTCGAATCGGATAGATCATACCATTGAAAAGCCCTGATCCAGCGGATCGTCTGTTGGACAACCGATCTAAATACGGCTTCGCCTTTGTGAGATCCAGGCCTATATGATATTTCCAATTACCAGCTAAATCCACCTGCACGTCATCGCTCTGCACATAGTATTTCTTACCATCAATGAAACCGCCATTGCCATTATTTGCTCGCAATCGAACGGTAATTACATTTCGACCTGCTTGTAACACACCTGCTGGGATATCGTATTTTCTTGGGGGATACATATAAGAAGTCGACCCAATAAATCGGCCATTCACAAAGACAGAATCACTATCGATTAAAGTGCCTAAAAAAACACGTGCATGTCGACCTGCCATCGTCGCAGGCATTTCAAATGTTTTTCGCATATAAACGACGCCACGAACGGAAGCTAATTTGGGCGTTGCCCTCCATAATCCAGGCACCTGCGTTTCGTTCCAGTTTGAATCATCCCAATCTTCTCTCGTCCATTGCAATAAACCTTGATCTTCTGTAAAAATCCGAAGGCTATCTAATGCATTTTGATCGATTTGCAAATGGGGAAATTCTTTCAAGTGCTCCTGACTGATCCAACTTTCGATAGCCGATCCACCAAGACTGGAAACCAACATTCCTACCGGAATGTCCGTGTGCGCATAACACGCTTTTGCATAGAAATAGGCTAAAGCAGTCCAATTCATCACATCAGAGGCCACGCCAGAAAACCATTGCCCACCCGGCGCGATATCATCTTGCAGCTTTTCTATACTATTTTGAGTAGGGACTTTAAAATATCTGATCATATGCTGATTAGATAGTGGAATCTCTGGATAGCGCTCTACCAAACGAGCAATCGGTGTCTCCATATTGGACTGCCCCGAACACAACCATACATCTCCAATTAAGATATCTCGAATGATCCGTTCATTGACCTCCATAATAAAAGGACCACCAGCTTTCTGTGCAGGAATTTTGACCATCCATTTGCCGTCTTTGTCCCCCTCCGTATAGTAATGGTTTCCACCAAAACGTACGGTCACTTTTTCTTCCGGATCAGCCCAGCCCCATATTTTTAGTTCGGTGTCGCGCTGCAGCACCATACGGTCACTAACTAAGGATGGCAACCTAACAGCCGCACTAGCATGGTATGCGGTATACATAACGAACAATATTACTACGATATATTTCTTGCTTATGTGTTGCATATATGTATATAATTGCATGACCAAACCCTTATTTCCCTAGTTTCCAGTAGTTAAAATAAGCAGGGTTTTTACGAGCTTTGCTGTGAAACACGAAATAATCGTCGTGCACTCCCGTCGTTTTGGGAATATTGATGGCAACCATTTCCCATCGCTCTTTAAATACTAGATTTGTAATGGTATCAGTTTCCAGCCGCTTTTCTGTGATCCGATAAGAATGCCGCCAGACCAGCATCTGTTAAAGGATGCTTCAGCAGTGAAGTAATCGCGGATAACGGAGATGTCGTCACATCGGCACCCAGCTTAGCACAATTCAAAATATGCATGGAATGCCTGACAGATGCAGCAAGTATTTGTGTGCTGTAGCCGTAATTGTCAAAAATCAAGCGAATATCCCTAATCAAACTTAACCCATCTGTCGAAATATCATCTAGCCTCCCAATAAAAGGAGATACATAAGTGGCTCCTACTTTTGCTGCTAACAAAGCTTGACCTGTGGAGAACACTAAAGTACAGTTCGTCTTGATCCCTGCTTCAGAGAAATACTTAAGCGCCCTTACGCCATCTTTGACCATTGGAATTTTAACGACAATTTTATCGTTTAGCTTGGCTAATGCCAAACCTTCCTTGATCATGCCATGGTAATCTGTGGCTATTACCTCTGCACTCACATCTCCATCTACAATATCACATATAGCCTTATAGTGCTGAGTAATATTATCCGATCCAGTTATTCCTTCTTTGGCCATAAGTGATGGGTTGGTCGTCACACCATCTAATACGCCTAAATCTTGTGCTTCTTTGATATCTTTCAAATTGGCTGTATCTATGAAAAACTTCATACTTATTATTTTCAAATTGGTTATATCGACAAACAACTTCATGCTTATAATTAGCGTTTACAGGCTAGGGTATAACGACAGCTTTATCATAAAAAAATACCCTATAATTGATACCCTAAAATTACATATTTACCGAAGTGGCCACGGAGATATTTGAAGAAAATAAGGATAATTATGTATAATATGAGCACATAAAAATGCTGTTCGAGACATGATAAATCATACGTAAACGACTCATTGTAAGGAAGACATTCAAAACTTTTTTGATATTTCGACGCAACTCTAATTATCGTCATTTGCAGCAAACCAGAAAGTAATACTAATCCGAAAAAAGTGGCGCACGTGATTTAAGCGTTCCCTTTTTCGATAGAGCTGTTGATAAATGGCTGTACATAGAATCTTTTTCCGATGGCATCATAGAGACCGTTGGCAATGGCGCCGAACATCGGAGGAAATAATGGTTCGCCCATCCCCGTAGGATTTTTTCCATTATCCACAAAATGTACCTCGATTTCTTCACGGCTGCCTCTACCAAATGGTGACCGTAAGCACGCAAACCAAAGCCACCTCCCATTCGTGCCAGTCAGATAGTGATCTTTTCTTTTGACAAACCTATTCGGTTGCTATCGTATTGATAATGAATTCCGGTGCTTGGATTGGATCGTAGATATCGGCTCCATCTTTGGTGACGTTGGCAAAACAGCATACAGGTTCCATCGTATCTTCTATTTTTTCTCTTCCAACATCGAACGTTTCTCTATGGGGTAGATTGAAAAACATCCAAACTCAAATATATTATATAATGAAACTTCAGAATGATATGTTTTACGGAAAAAACTACCATTTTTACAAGTTAGCCCACTGCAGAACATATTTACCTACATTTGTACGATATGCGCGAGAAACTTATTTATCTGGATCATAATGCAACTACTCCGGTCGATCCGCGCGTAGTAGAAGCGATGATACCTTACTTTTCGAACACGTATGCCAACCCAAGCAGTCCTCATTTAGCGGCGCTTGTTGTTCAGGAGGCCGTTGAGCATGCGTGGAACATACTCGCAAAATCACTCGGCTGCCATCAGGACGAGCTCCTTCTTACATCTGGCGCCACCGAATCCATTAATTTGGCGATGAAAGGAATCGTAACAACGGAAAGACAGCAAATTGTGGTACTCGCCACCGAACATGAAGCCGTCTTAAACGTTTGCCTGTATTTGGAAGCACTACAAAAGTATGAGATTACCTATCTACCAGTACAACCAGATGGCCGTTGCGACCTGTTAGCATTGGAAAAAGCGATTTCTACCCAGACGGCATTAGTTTGCGCCATGCTGGTCAATAATGAGACTGGGGTGGTACAAGATATATCCTCTATAGCGGCACTAGCGCATGCACAAGGGGCTTGCTTACTATGCGACGCGACACAGGGGTTTGGAAAAATGCAGACGGAAGTGGATAGATTAGGGGTAGATTTTTTAACAATTTCTGCACATAAATGCTACGGACCGAAGGGTGTTGGCGCATTGTATATCCGGTCTGGGACACCGAGAATCGATCCGCAGATCCATGGTGGAAATCAGCAATCCGGTTTACGCAGTGGCACTTTAAATGTGCCAGGTCTTATCGGATTAGCGAAAGCGGCAGAAATCTGTCTACAGGATATGCAAGCAGATACATATCGTATTACCGAATTGCGAGATCGCTTGGAACACAACCTGTTGCAGATCGAAAAAACCGTGGTGAACGGGAATATCCTTCATCGTCTTTATACGACGACAAGTATTTCATTTGAGGGCGTAAATGCACTGCAACTGATTCGGGCATTGGGTCCGATCGCAGTATCTAATGGATCTGCATGCTCCGCCGCGACCATTGAGCCTTCCCACGTGCTTTTGGAGATGGGACTGTCTCACGAACAGGCACTGAGTACGATCCGTTTTAGTTTAGGCAGGTTCACCACCAAGGAAGAAATTGATACCGCAGTGCAAAAGATTAGCAGCGTGGTGCGCCAGATCAGGATGGCGTAGCCAACAATACTTTATCTGGCGTCATCGGCAAATCACGCAAGCGCTTACCTGTAGCATTATAAATCGCATTTGAAATCGCCGCCGCCGTGCCAATGATGCCCACTTCGCCTAAACCTTTTGCGCCGCTGGGATTAATATTCGGATCCGGCTTGCCAATAAATGCCACCTCCACGATCGGAGCATCCGCATTAACAGGAAAGTGATAGCCAGCTAGGTCATCTGCAATAAGTCCGCCCAATTTATGCTCCACAAATTGCTCTTCCATCAAAGCCATCCCGATACCGCCCACTGCCGCACCCGACATTTGGTTCGCAGCGGCACGTTGGTTAATAACCGTCCCTCCATCTGCCACACAAACCATACGGTCGATCTTGACTTTACCGGTTTTTTGGTGTACACGCACCTGACAAAAGTGAGCCGCAGAGGAACAAAATGCATATTTCTTCCGCTCTTCGCCTGGCTCGGAAGTAGCCTCTACATGAATCTGTCCCAATAGATTATTTGCCCAGAGATCGGTGTATGCTATGCGTACATTCGCTTTGTCGGGCAAGGTGATACTATCCGCGGAGAGCATCACTTCATCCGCTGATACACCATTAAAGCCGGGGTTACTCTTTGCCGCATATTGTGCCAGCTGCAATTTTAGCGCGTTACTCACCGCTACTACGGCTCCACTCACGGAAGACATACCGGTACTACCGCCCTGACTTGGTGCAGGAGGCAAATTGGAGTTCCCTAACTCAATGTGGATCTGATGCTTTGGAATACCAGTGACATCGTGGGCTATATTCAACATACCTGTTCCAGTTCCGGTACCGATATCGGTCATCGCTGTTTGTACGACCATATGGCCGTCGCCAGTCATGCGAATAGCTGCGCTTGCCTTACCTCGGCTAGCATTCCACATACCGACCGCCATGCCATATCCCACATGCCAATCGCCATCTGTCCTACTTCTTGGCTGGCTACTACGCTTCTCCCATCCAATCATCTTCGCACCTTGCGTTACACATTCTTTTAAAAAATGGGTGGACCATGGTAACTTATTGTCGGGGTGATTCACCGAAGCAATATTATCTAAGCGAATCTGCACAGGATCTTTCTGCATCGTGTAACACAACTCGTCAATAGCGCTCTCTACTGCAAAATCACCTGTACAATCGCCAGGTCCGCGCATCCAGGTAGGCGTATTCATGTGGAGTGGTACGGTGGCTGATTCTGCCTTCAGATTTGGAAAATCATATATTAGCCGTGTAACACGCGTAATACCTTCATTAAAGTTTTCATAGGTTGAGGTGCCGTTCATCGCTTGATGGTGTATGCCCAATAAACGACCCTGTTCATCAGCACCTATACGTATCCTTTGCCAGGAAGCTGGACGGTAGCCTGTAGACACAAACATTTGTGGACGCGTAAGTACGATTTTGACCGGTCGATTCACCTGTTTGGCAGCCATAGTAGCAGCCAATACGTGTGGCCATACGCGTAAACCCGAGCCGAAGCCGCCACCCACGTATTCGCTGACGACATGAATCTGCTCTTTTGGTATCTGGTACAAACCCGCTAATACCTGCTGTACATTGTTTACTCCTTGGTTTTTATCGTGCAATTCCAAATGTCCTTCTGCCGTCCATGCTGCGATGGTAGCATGCATCTCCATCGGATGATGTACTTCTGCCTTGATGGAATAGGATTGCTCCACCACGTGTTTCGCCTGCTTCCAGGCTTCAAGAGTACCGCGCTCTTTTCCGCTCTCCTGTAATGCAATTTCCTGTCTTTTTTTATCAAAGTCTATATCAAACTCCGCTTCTTCGTACTCTGCCTTCACCAATGCTGCCGCGTACAAGGCTTCTTCCAACGTTTCGGCAATTACTAATGCGATTGGCTGTCCTTTGAAATGTATTTTGTCGGTGTGAAATATAGGTAACCCAAAACCGGACTCCTTGATCTTTTCAGCGCTGGAAAATCCCGGAATAAGGGGTCTGTTTTGATGCGATAGGCAATCGATAACACCCGTCACTTGACGAGCCTGCTCGGTATCAATAGCTATAATCCTTCCAGAAGGAATGGTGCTACCAACCAACACGCCATGACAGAGATTATCGACGGTATACTCCGCGGCGTACTTACCCTTTCCCGTCACTTTAGCCCGTGCTTCTACCCTACCTTCGGTATCTTGCTGTTTAAGATAATATGATTCCGACATACTCATGATACTACGTTGTTGAAAATGAAAAATCTTTTACGCCTGAAGCGCTTCCTGAAGTGCCGTTTCTATGGCACCTTTCAGCATATCCACTTTAAAAGCGTTGTGAGCCAATGGCCGAACGTCTTGCACCGCTAATGCGGCTGCTTCTGCAAATACCGTCGCATTTGTCTCCTTGCCAGCCAGAAATTGTTCGGCTGCCAACCAACGCCAAGGCTTGTGCGCTACACCTCCCGAAGCTAACCTTGCGGCTACAATACGGTTGCCATCTAGCTGCAATGCAGCCGCTACAGAAACCAATGCAAAAGCATAAGAGTCGCGATCGCGAATTTTTACGTAAGCACTGTGCTTATGAAATGCATTTTTGGGGATATAAACCTCCCTGATCAATGCGCCCTCAGGCAGTGTATTGTCCTGTTGTGGTGCAGATTCAGGTAGACGATGAAAATCCTTGAAAAGAATAGATCTCTTTTTTCCCTGAGCATCTTGCACCACAACCGTGGCGTCCAGTGCGGCCAGTGCAACACATAAATCAGAGGGATGTACGGCCACACAATCCGCACTATAACCAATAACGGCCGACATACGATTTTCACCGTTATAAGCGCCACATCCGCTACCCGGCGCCCGTTTGTTGCACGGTAAAGACGTATCATAGAAATAGGGACATCGTGTGCGCTGAAGCAGATTTCCGCCGATGGATGCCATATTACGAATTTGAGGTGATGCTCCTGCCAATATAGCTTTAGAAACCAGCGGAAATTGTTCTAGGATGGTTGGGTTAATAGCAGCTGTCGTATTACGCACCATCGCACCCATTTCGATACCGCTTCGTTTTAAGGTAATTTTGTCGGATAGTGCTTGCGTCACATCCAATACCTGATGTGGCACAGCGATATTCTTTTTCAGCAAATCGACCAAATTGGTTCCTCCGGCTATATAAGCACCTGTTGGTGTTTTTGCGCGGAGTGCTTCTTTGCTGTCTTTAGGTTTTACGTACTCAAATGGTCTCATGCTGTGCTACTTTTTGAATTGATTCGACAATACCGTTGTAGGCTCCACAACGGCACAAATTACCACTCATATACGCTTTGATTTCTTCGACTGATCCTGTATGCCCCTCTTTGACACAGGCTACAGCCGACATGATCTGCCCTGGCGTGCAATACCCACATTGAAAACCATCGCATGCGATAAATGCCTCCTGCATGGGATGAAGATCATCTCCCTCCGATAGTCCCTCGATGGTGGTGACCTCTTTACCGACAGTCATAGCCGACAGCGTAAGACAACTGAGCGTACGTTCGCCATCCACATGAACGGTACAGGCACCGCACTGCCCGTGATCGCATCCCTTTTTCGTGCCCGTAAGCTGTAGATTTTCTCGCAGTAAATCTAACAAGGTCGATCTCGTATCCGCTTGCATCGTGTATGGCTTTTTGTTCACTGAAACGGTTAGATTTATATGCTCTTTTACCGGCACAATCAATGCTTTTATATCTCGGTAAAATGAGGAAACATACTTTGGAACAAGCGCCAAAGCGCCCAAAGCAGCAGATGCTTTAATAAAAAAGCGCCTGGAGTAGGAATTCTTCTTCTCCATAATTACATTCTTCTATTATCTCTTCTAGTTAAGCACAATGCTGGCTATTCTATCGCTAATACCACACCTTGCACCGTTATTTTCTCTTCTTCTGACAACAAATATATCACCTGTTCGCCTGATTTGTTAACCAATTTCACGAATCATGGACAACATCATGCAGCTTGTACATGTTAAAACAAGTGCGTACCGATTATTGTTTTTAGCATGAATATTGGGAAATAAAACGCGGAGTTAATGTCCTCCTGCATCCTTTACATGGAAAACATGCCATAGGTGAGGAAACAATACCTGCATAAATTCACGCACAGCATTCGGTGAACCCGGAAACGTCATCACCAACATATCGTTTGCAAAGCCCGCTATGACGCGCGATAGCATGGCGGTTTTGATCATTTGTTGCCCATACTGTCTCGCCGTCTCCGCAATCCCCGGGATTTCTTTGGTAATGAATGGAAGGACTGCCTCCGGCGTCACATCCCGATTCGATAAGCCTGTGCCCCCTATAAAAATCAACAAGCGCACACCTGCCGCCTGAGCTTCTCTTAAAGTAGACTGTATGGCATCGATATCGTCAGTTACGACACTGTAACCAATCTCGGATAATCCCTGCTCTTCCAATAACCTGAGCAATAGACGCCCCGAAGTATCTTGCTTATCGCCGCGCGATACCGAATCGCTACATACGACCACGGCGCTCTTGATCTCCTCTGGCGAAACTACTGTGGGGTTGCCACTCTTTCCACCCGTTTTGCTGCACAGCTTGATCGTGCCGATCTCCACTTTTTTATCAATAGGTTTCAGCATATCATAAATGACCAACGCGGCTACAGAGGCGCCGTGCATAGCCTCCACTTCCACCCCCGTTTTGTAAATGGTGTGTACTTCAACGGTGATTTCAATAGCCAGTCCATCCGTGTTATAGCTCACTGCAGCATACTCTACCGGCAAGGGGTGACAATCCGGAATGATGTCACTGGTTTTCTTAATGGCTAGTAGCGTAGCCGCACGCGCAAATTCGAACACGTTGCCTTTGGGTACCGTGCCATCTAATACGGCTTGCACCGTTTCAAGGCTAGATGTTTCTACTCTGGCCATGGCAATGGCTTTACGCAGGCTAAATGTTTTGTATGTTATGTCGACCATATATTCGGCTTATCTGCAACTTTTTGAAATTCCTTGCTATTTGAATGCGTTTGTTTTCCATTGACTGCTGTTGTCTTCAAAAATTTCCTCTCCCCAAATAGGAAGTTCCTTTTTGATCAGCTCAACGACATCTCTACAGGCTTGCTGCGCCTCGTTTCTATGTCGGGAGGATGCGAAGACAAATAAGCACAACTGCCCTGCGCGCACGGTTCCTAAGCTATGATATACATGCATGCACGCTAAACTGTAGGTGCTCAAAATCCGTTCTCGAATCTCCTCCATTTGTGTTAATGCCATGCTTTCATAGCTGGTATATTGAATAGCGGCGACTTTGCGTCCGTCAATCTCATCGGCACGCACTTGGCCGAGAAAGATTTCATGGGCACCGATGTTTTGCTCGGTTGCATGCTTCTCTAAGCTTTCGGCTACAAGAGCGGGCGATATAGCTCCCTGTACAAAAATATTTTTTGGTTTACTCGTCATTTTTTTCTGATTGATAGGCCAATATTCCTCCTTGGAGATGGCTTATTGATTGTCTGTTGCCTAAATAGTTCTTCAACGACTCGGCAGCACGCGCACTTCTCACGCCGCTTTGGCAAATCAGCACCAGGTGTGAAGCGTTCAATTCGTGCACATTTGCCATCAGCAATTCTAAGGGGATCGCTCGATGGGGCAATGACAAACGTGGCAACTCATCCAGAGCACGTACATCAATCAAGAGCGAATCGGATCGATGAGCAATCGCATCCAGTTCGGTTGATGAGATAAGTCCTACATCTTCGTTTACTGATCCGCAATAATGCCCATAGTTTGCGGCCTCGAAGGCAATTCTAGATTCGGGCGCATCCGGATGATGCTGTGGTTGTAGGCGTATCGTGACCGATTGATAGTCCAATAATCCAATGGTATATAATTTATTAATCAGTGGCTCTCCTATTCCAGCCAACAGTTTGATCACTTCATTCGCTTGTAAAAGACCGATTACGCCAGGCAAAACGCCCAAAACGCCGGTTGTGGCACAGTCCGGCGCTTCTTCGGACGACGGGGGAACTGGAAAAAGATCTCGGTATTGACACCGTATACCTTGTGAATCGGACACATTGAACACCGCCACCTGCCCTTCGTAGGTATATATAGCGCCATATACCAATGGCTTATGCAATAGCGCGCAAACGTCGCAAAGTACATACCGCGTTTCGAAATTATCGGTGCAATCCACTATAATATCATACGAGGATATTAAATCCCAAGCATTCTGATTGTTGAGGTGAAATGCATATTCTACTACAGTAATCGTATCGTTTTGCGCGCGTAGTATGGCTGCGGCCACTTCCGCTTTTAGACGGCCGACGTCTGTAGTACGATACAAGGGTTGGCGGTGCAGATTGCTCAATCCTACCTTATCAGCATCAACGATACCGATATCGCCTACTCCAGCTGCGCACAGGTACTGCAGTACCGGGCAACCCAGACCACCTGCTCCGACGATTAGCACGCGCGCCTCTGCTAATTTCGTTTGCCCTTGCTTTCCGAAATCTTGGAGTGTATACTGCCGTGCGTACCGCGATTTGTTGCTCTGTTCCATATTAACCGCCAGAATAGGGAGGTAATAAAGCCACTACGTCACTTTCCTGCAATAGGGTATTTTCGGTTTTCATCTGTTCGTTGATCGCCAAAACATATTTTCGACCAGCTAACGCCGGATAGGTTTGCTCCAAATGGCTTACTACCTGATCCGTATCGATAGCCTCGATCATATTCTCTTTCCCTATGATTTCAACCAATCCCCCAAAAGATAAAACCCGTATTTTCATCATCCCTCTATTTCTTTAATTGTTTATAACAACCTAACTTAAGCACTAGTAAACAGCAACTTATATGCCGCCACCAGCAATACAGTAGCCAAAACATATTTTAGTATGTCCTGATTGAATCGCTTGGACCCAAAATAAGCTCCTAGCAACCCACCTGTAAAAGCGACGACAATATACATCGCCATGTGGTTAGTAACGGTAATGCCTTGCGTCATCATACCACCCAATCCTGCCAACGAATTGACAAAGATAAATGCCGCACTGATCGCTGCCGTCTGCTTTTGATTGGTCCACTGCAATAAGATCAATACGGGCGACAGGATAATGCCGCCTCCAATTCCGATCATACCTGAAAGCAGTCCAACTACCGCGCCAATAGCAATAGAGATGGTTAGTACAGGAGCTTTCAAGTTTTCATCTGCCGTATTTTTGAAAAAGAAAAAACGTATTATTGGCAAAATGAGCAGCAAACCCAAGATCTTTTTATAATACACATCGTCCATAGTAAGCATACCGCCTAGGAATGCGAAAGGAATAGAGGCTAACGCGATGGGCAAGAATATGGGCATCTTAAAATGCTTTCCCCTATAATATTGAATATAGGACGTCATAGCTACAAAAAGGTTCAATATTAACGCGGTAGGTTTCATCTCTTGTGGAGCGACTCCGTATAAGGCCATCAGTGCCAGATAGCCGCTGGCTCCGCCATGCCCTACTGCCGAATATAAAAAGGCAACAACAAACAGTAATCCGTAAAATAATGCTATATCCATGTATGATCTGGCAGTAAAATTAATTGTACTTCAGCACCTTTAGCATGCCCTTCTGAGTCTTCCGGCAAAACCATCAAGGCATTAGAACGCGCATAAGATTGCATACGATACGATTCTTGCGCATGCAGTGCCTCTACTCTACCATCGGCATAATAGGCCTTTATAAAGTGGGTCAAACCCGCCGGCTTTTGGTAATCATTGGCCGCAACTGCTTTTGTTTCTCTGAGCGAAGATTTGCGCTGCATCATGCGATCTATCGCCGGCAGCACGTATCTGTAAAAACAAGTTAACGCCGAAGAAGGATTGCCTGGTAAACCAAACACTAATGTGCTTCCTGAATACCCGAAAAAGATAGGTTTACCGGGCTTTTGTCTTATTTTATGAAATACCGGAGAAACACCTGAGGCCAAACAGGATTGCACCACGAAATCATAATCACCCACACTAACTCCCCCAACGAGTATGAGTACATCTGCCTCAGGCAACGCATCTGCTATGGCGCTGCGCAGCGCAACTGGATCATCTTTTACCTTTTTTGCATCGACATTGCTCACTCCAGCGGCTCGCAAAGCCGCCATTAATTGTATGGAATTTGACTCATAGACTTCCCCGAATGCCAGTGGCTTTCCTAGTGACTGTAACTCATCGCCCGTCATCATCAAAGCGACCCGCGGAGCGGAATAAACATTTACCTGCTCGTGGCCAATGCCTGCCAGATAACCTATCGCCGCAGCAGAAAGAAAGGTACCCGCAGCAACCGCAAGCTCCCCCTTTTTCACTTCTGAACCTGCGGCACGTATATTGGCACCCTTGGTCAGGCTTTCATCTACAATTCGAATTTCTCCCCCAGATTTTTCTACCCGTTCTTGCATGACGACCGTATCTGCACCCGACGGAACAGGCGCACCTGTAAAAACACGTATGACCTCCTGAGCTCCCAAATACTGCATGGTGCTACTTCCCGCACGCATCTCTCCTACTAAACGTAATGGTAGACTCCGATCTGAAAATGCGATGGCATAGCCGTCCATGGATGACTGCACAAAATTGGGAATATCCTCCGTGGCATACACATCTTCGGCCAAAATCAGTCCGTGAGATGACTTCAGCGGCACTCGAACCACAGGAAGTGAATTCACCTGCTTCAAAATAAGTTCAGAAGCCTCCGTAACAGATACCATATACTCCATCAATTGCGCGGTATCGTATGGGGTATCTATATCGATATTCCCTTGCAAAAAGGGTATCGTCGTTACATCATCTTGATGTTGTTGCAATAGTACTTTGGCGCCTTTTTCTTCTCCGAGTTGCATCAATTCGTCCGCATATTTTCGGCTAAATAAGGTAGGTACGCCTATCTGTGATGGGTCGTCCCCGTAGCGACAAGTCACTATTCCTTTTCCCGACTCTTCGAACGTTTGGCAAAGTTGCCTAAATACGGCAGTAGTTAGGAAGGGTTGGTCGCAAACCGAAATAATTACCGCTGATAAGTTTGCATTCATCTCCAATACGTGCTGTACGCCAACGCGGAGAGATGAACCCATACCGGAGGACCAGTCTGGATTTACACAGGTTGCCACCTCAGAATCCTGTAACTCTTGAGTGACCGCGTCCTGCTCAGCCCCAAGCACGACGACAACTTGAGCAGCATCCAATTGCAGTGCCTCTTCTGTGATATGACGGATCAAGCTTTTACCTTTATGCCTCAACAGCTGCTTGCCATATCCCAAACGGGATGAACTCCCGGCAGCCAGGATTACGACACCTATGTTATCCATTGCCTTCTTATTATCCACCGATACGAATCATGCTTCTGTTTGAAAGCTTTTCTGCCTCCAATTCATTAAAATCTTGCGTCATCTGCCCTCCTAGTTTAGCCTTCTTCTTATAAATATGTGCTTTGATTAACGGAATGGGATCTTCTCCCGAACGTAGTGGTGTGAGCAGATCGACTTCACTATCTGAAAACAGGCAATTTTTCAATTTCCCGTCTGCCGTTAACCGGATTCGGTTACAACCGCTACAGAACGGTTCGCTCATAGAACTGATGACCGCAATATTCCCTTGATAGCCAGGTATTTTATACCGCTTTGCGGTATCGTGCGGACTGCCGGGCATGAGGTGTAATTCTGGATCAATACCCAAGGAGTCCAGAATCTCTGCATGCGTTAGCACTTGATTGCTCGTCCACTTATTTCCGGAAAACGGCATAAACTCAATAAACCTTACTTCGATTGGCTGATCTTTGGTTAAGGCCATAAAATCAACTAACTCGTCATCATTCAATCCCTTCATGACCACCACATTGATTTTACAAGGAATACCTTCATGCAACAAAAGATCGATATTGTTATACACACGATCAAACAAATCGCGGCGTGTAATCTGTAAAAATTTGTCGCGCTGCAGGGTGTCCAGACTCACGTTCATACTGCTGAAATTACAGGCTCGTATTTCGGGCAACAAGTCGTCTATCCGTATTCCATTGGTCGTACAAGCCAATTCAACCGGCAGTTGCGCCAGCCCGGCCATGATGAGATCCGCATCTTTACGTACAAATGGTTCGCCACCAGTAAGACGGATCTTATTGACTCCTAAATCGACAAATCGACGAGCAAGAAAATCAATCTCCGCAGGCTGCATGAGCTGTGCTCGCGGTGCAAAACTATAATCCTCTTCGGGCATGCAGTAGAAGCACCGCAAATTGCAGTTATCTGTAAGCGATATACGAAGGTAAGTATGTTGGCGTCCGAATTGATCTACTAGCATAAATGACCAGTTAAAACAGGTGTATTACCATGCATCTTTGTCGTACGCTCGCGGAGCGATCTGCCATCACGATTACTCATAACTGCCTTTATTTCTGAAAGGATCGAAAGTGCAATTTCTTCTGATGTTTCTGAGCCAATATCCAGGCCTATTGGCCCGAATAGACGTGTCATATCGCTCAAATCTGGCCGATTACCATGTTCGTTGAGTTCAGTTATCAAGCGATCGAATCGTTTTTTAGGACCTAACAATCCAATGTACGGACTATCCGATTGTATTAATTGACGTAATACATCCCGATCATAATTATAGTTATGTGTCATTAACACAGCTACAGAATACGAATCAATGGAAAGTTGAGCAATTGCCTCAGAAGCCGGAGCGATCAAAACACGCTTTGCTTTTGGAAACCGACGAGCGGTAGCATGTGTCGCGCGCCCATCAATGACCGTAACCGGCCAGTTCAATATCGTAGCGAGTTCCACTAGCGGCTGAGCATCATTCCCAGCACCAAAGATGAACAATGCAATGGTCGGCGCAATGTGTTCAAGCAAGATATCTTGAGAAACACCCTGTTCAATAATCGCAGTTTGATGCGAACGCTTGTTCTCCAGCACCTGATTTATATCCTGCTGCAAATTGTAGGATATAGATGAAGCGACTGATGCAAAGCTTTTCTGCGTGCCCGAATCCTCCTTCACGAGTAAAAAGGTACCTCGCTGTCTGTCACGCTGTTCCAATGCATATTGCACCGCGATTACTGCATGCGATCGATACTGAATTAACTCCCGTAATAAAGCGATCGGATTATAATCCTGCTCGGCATCAATATACTCAAACAGAATGTGCACGATACCATTGCAGCCTAATTGTACGCCAAAAGCGGCATCACTGTCTTTTGTCGTATCGTAGGTTATGAGCTTATTTTCCTTTTGGTAAGCAGCCAGAAGCGCGCGATTTAAGGCATCACCTTCCAGGCAGCCACCACTGATGGCACCTGTAATCTGTCCGTCATCGGTAACCAACATCCTGGCTCCAGGGCGCCGATAAGAAGACCCCTCTACGCGCACGACTGTAGCCAGTACGGCCTGCTTGGCTTGTCTTCTTGCCTTATCATAAGCTTCGACTATATCGTGTATCTCTTTCATCCTTCAAAAATTTTTAGGGATCCTATGCCAAGTGATTTACTGTGGTTCTACAAAAATCATGCAATCTCTTCTTTTATCTCCAATAGGATTGGAGATTATGCTTTCGCAGAAAACCTATAGGAGCTTACCGAGCAGACGCCGTCGGGTCTTCCATTGTATACTGCTTACGGAACGCTACCGGTGTTTGTCCGACTATTTTTAAAGAATCGGCAGAAATGTTGTGGATAATTGAATCCCAACAGGTAAGAGATTTCGCTTACTGTATACGTGGAGCAAACTACTTTATGAATCGCTCGGGCAATAATCCAGTTTTGAATATGCGTCTTAGCAGGTAATCCCGTCTCCAATTTAATCAAATCTCCGAAATAATTTGCCGATAAATCCAGTTGATCGGCACAATAATTAACTGTGGGCACACCGAGTTCTAGCTGCTCGCCACGCTCGTAATACGCATCCAATAGTGCCTCTAATTGGAGCAGTAGATTTTTTCGAGCAATAGTAGACGACGCAAAGGATGTAAGCCAATTCATAATTCAAACTTACAAATAATTGCTCCAAACATCTAAAAATAGATACTAAAGCGAAATAATTACCACTCAAGACGAATAAAAATCCGCTACATACATCGAATCAGCCACTCTTTGAAATCGGCTGCCCGATTTTTACTCACAAAAATGATTTCCGGAACGGCAATATTCAAGTTAACCTGCAGGCGACTATCGGCGCCCACTACGACGTCTACCACACTTTCTCGCGTGATGATGAATTGCTTATTGGCGCGATAGAATAGCTTTGGATTTAATGAGGAAGTAATCTGTTCCAATGTCTTCGCGTAGCGCAACATTCTTTCGACTTTTAATAATTCAATTTCTTTCTCCTTACCCCTTTGCAGTGTATACAATAAATAAATATGTCCTATCAATGCACTGAGGATGGCGACGATAAAAAACCGAAACAACACCAGGCTTCCAAAGTGTCGTATACGACGATATAGAGAATAGCAAATAATTCCGTACAAGATATAGGCTATTACGACAACCATTGCGCTATGCAAAAGGCGTTTCAAAAAACTGGTGGTAGACCATTTTTCGAGATTCACCTTGATTAACTGATACACTAATAACGTAAAATAGACGTATCGCAATACTGAAAACAAAATATGGAATGGTCGACGATCGGCGGGCATATCCCGCATCTCATAGGGCGTCCAAACAATATCCGGAAAAATTAGAAATAGCGCCACCAGCGAACTGAGTAGAAGAATTTGATAGGTTGTGTAATAACACTGTACCATAATACTTAAAATAGCTATAAAGCTATCACTTTACAAAAGCAAAATGGCAATGCTACGCGTTAACACGAAAATATATTGATAATCACGAATAAAACTACCTACATCATTAGTCTGGCGGAATGTTTACGCCAAGGGTTTAACACGAAGTGCGCTATGTTGCAATGCTTTGATAACGGGAAGCTGTCGCACGCGGATTCCTGTAGCTTGGTAGACTGCGTTTACCAAGGCTGCTGTAGCGGGACCTTGCGCTGCCTCCCCTGCACCAAGTGGCACCTCATGGGGATGGTCAATCACGTCAATATGTATAGCAGGAGCTTCTTGAAAACGTAAAATCGGGTAAGAATCCCAATTTAAATTAGTGACCTGCGTATCATCAAAATTGACTTCTTCCATAAGACCCCAGCTGATGGACTGTACCATTCCTCCTTCAATCTGATTTTTCAGTCCATCTGGATTGATCACCTCCCCGGCATCTACTGCAGCCCATAGTTTTATTACTTCCACCTTATTTGTTTGCTGATCTACCCGCACGTGTGCTGCAACAGCACAATAGGCTGCCTGGTTTTTGTAGCGAGCAAATCCAATACCGATGCCTTGCTGGTTCTGCTTCTTAATGCTCTTAATTTGCTTTGCCAGTTGTTTTAGACAGGCAATAGCCCTTTCATCGTTCAAATGACGAATCCTGAAATCAATTGGATCTATGCTCACTTTATCCGCCAGCTCATCCATAAACGATTCGATGGCAAACACATTTGCATAGGCGCCTAAGCCTCGTAAAGAGGATCTTCGTAGTGGACCTCGAAAAATATGAGATTGTAAATGCAGTTGCGGTATGCTGTAATACGGCTCCGAATTACGTATCGCTCCACCTCTAAATCCGGACTTAGCCTTTCCATGCCCTTTTTCGATATACCAAGCAGGCATCAAATTGTCTGCATCTCCACCCGGCCTCACCCCGTGATCGTCCGACCATAAATCGTACTTCCAGCCTGTGATACGGCCTTGGCTATCCAACCCAGCCTCTACCTCTAACACCATCGCAGTACCGTAAGGCTCCCAAGCATTTTCCTCTTCGCGCATCCATTGCAAACGCACATGCCTACCCGGAAACTCCATCGCTAGTAATGCGGCTTCGGCAGCCACATCATCTGCACCATTGTGACCATAGCAACCCGAACCGGGAACGCCTTTAACATGTATATGTTCTTCCGCCAATCCAACGAGATCAGCAAGCGCTCCCCGTAATGGATAGACGCCTTGGCTATGTGTCCATACCCATAGCCTTCCGTCCGCATAACGTGCAATTCCGCAAGAAGGGCCGTTAGCGGCATGCATAATATACGGCTTGAAATAAGCAGCTCGGTGTCTCACCGGGGAGTTGGCTATGGTGTGATCAGACCAAGCCTCGCTTTTTTTATCCATTTTGCTATCCGCAGGTAGCGATCTAATATACTGCATAAGCGACCTATTTGCCGGTAGTGCTTTTTGATAATCCCAGGCGAGAAAATACGATACTGCTTTAGCGAGCTTGATCGCCTGATATTCATCTTCTGCAATCACGGCCACCAGACTACCAACCCGTATAAACTTAGCTAAGCCAGGAAGCTTTGAAATGGCCTGCGTATCTACGGAAGTTAATTTGGCCGCCTGAGCAGGAGGGCGAACGATGCGCGCATGCACCATCGCCGGGAAACGAAGGTCATGTATAAAATGTGATTTGCCGGTGACCATAGAGTTGATATCCATACGCGCGACAGACTGGCCAACAATCTTTCGTTCAGCATTAGCGTATAAAGGTGCATCCGAAGAAATCTTAGTTTCGAAATATTTTCCATTTAACAAGGTGTAAATGGTCGTGGATTTCCCTTGTCCACCAATCTGTCCATCTTCAATGGTTAAAGCTATTTTTGGTATTGATAGTTCCTGAGATGCCATTTCAAGCAAGTATTCGCGAGCAGATGCAGCCGCCCTGCGAACCGACATCGCGCTGGTCTCAATAGATCTGCTTCCTGCGGTATATCCTTCGTCTGGCGTATAACCTGTTTCTGCCAAATGAACATCAATAAGCGACATATTCATATGCAATTCCTCAGCAGCAACTTGGGCAATCGCGGTCGTTATTCCTTGCCCCAACTCCATTTTCCCGGTCATAATGGTTACACGACCATCCTCTCGAATGACTAACCAGGAATCAATTTCTTCCATATCCAGTTCCCTTGTCCGTATTTTTGGCGCAGATGGATCTGCTTGCTCTTTCTTGAACCTAGAACATCCTGTACCCGACATGGAAAAGCCAAGGGCCAATACGCCTAAAGATTGAATAAATGCGCGTCTACTTTGTTGATTTTTCCCCATAGTTTCTAGCGATCTGAAAGCTTTTTAACGGCACGAATGGCTCTGGCATGTATACCGCAACGACAGATATTCCGTTGAAGTTCAGCTCTAATTTCTGTTTCGGAGGGATCTGATTTGCGACGTAGTAAAGCTACAGATGCCATGATTAGCCCATTGGTACAATAGCCACATTGCGCTGCCTGCTCCTCAAAAAAAGATTGTTGTACGGGATGAAGTTTCCCGCCTTCCTGGCTCAAACCTTCAAGTGTAGTGACTTCAGATTGCCCCACATTTTGGAGCGGATACGTACAGGATGGTACAGCAACCCCATCAATAAGCATCATACATGCTCCACATTGTGCCAATCCGCAACCAAATTTCGGGCCGTTGAGGGTGAGATTGTTTCGTAAGATGTACAACATCGGTGTTTCTGGATCTGCTTTTATGCGACGGGAAACTCCATTAACACGAATTTTGAATTCTACTTCCATCGTATTGAAATTGGTTAGATAATTATAAAACGATTTCCAGTCCATATTGTTGCATTAACATTAGCCAAAAAAACTATAGCACAATACGGGAAGATAGTTACCGAGCAAACTCTACATATCGCTCCTTTAAAAGACGTTATAGAAAAAAAAGCTATATGGCCTTGCGAGAAGTGTAAACTGGTAGGTTACGCTCAGGCAGTCTTTGAAGTGAGCCTTCGCCAAGCCTGTATTTTATAAAAAAAGTAGATCTGTTTACTATTATCGCGCCAATCATAGCAACTCCCACGGAGTTCCTATTGAAATATGGAAAACTTTCCGACAGGATAACAATAGCGAGTCTGATTGGAATTCTTTAGTTTTAGGTGTTGCTAGCTGAGGGAAGATTACACGCGCTCGGAAACTTATTAAATTAGGTATAGTTGGTTATTCTTGATATTAATGGGTTATAAAATACCCATATTTGAAGCATTAATTCAACCATTTCACTTGACAATTTATAATTATTAAAGCCTTTGCTATCGAATCGAAAATTGAAACATGCATAAAGTGATATGCATACACCTTTAAAATCTTGCATTCATTTAAATCATTATTGAAGTTAAATAATGTAGGCTGCATTAATTATTCAGTATTTCATCTTCTTTAACATTCATAATAGCTTTATTGATTTCCTCCATAAATTCGTCTATATTCGATGGCGATGATTGCACATCTTCGATAAGAATATGCCCGTCAGACGTAGCTAGCATATACCTTGGAATGGCAGTAATATTATATAGGTTACGCAATTCCTTTCCAAGTTCTTTGGATAATAGTACATGACTGCCTTCCAGA
The DNA here is from genome assembly GCF_011316935.1 of Sphingobacterium chungjuense. Taxonomy (GTDB): domain Bacteria; phylum Bacteroidota; class Bacteroidia; order Sphingobacteriales; family Sphingobacteriaceae; genus Sphingobacterium; species Sphingobacterium chungjuense. The sequence goes on along the minus strand of NZ_WLYS01000008.1, from coordinate 22,837 downwards.
TTAAATTTTTTGGCTGTCTGCTCCCAATTTTCTCTCTCTTTTAAAGCATCTATAGATACGTAAAGAGGATATATTCCTTGCTCCTTCAACCGGGTAGTGATTGTTTTATTGTGCACAAACTGGTTAAGACAAGGTTCACACCAAGTGGCCCAGAAGTCTATCAGATAAATTTGCCCCCTTTTACTGTTGCTTGCTAGCAGAGATCTGAAAGAGGGAAAGTTTGCAACGTATCCTGCTGTTGGCCGACCACTTTCAAGATAAAATCGATAACTCGACAAACTATCAGGATATGTTTCAAATCCATCAGTGTACCGAATAGCTTTGGATCTCGAGAATTCGCGCAGACTATCTAATGTGTAATACAAAACGTCCTTACCATATTCTTTTTCGTAGATATCGGTCGCTTCATCAGGATTAAAGCTGTCAAATCCATAGGTGAATTGAGCTATAATTGATTTCGCTACTTTCCATCTACCCAAGGGTTCAGGTAACATAGAATAATAAGCAAGCCAAGTGTTAAATGGGATAAAATGGCTGGAATCTAAACCTGAGCCGGATGATTCTCGATCTATAGTGTAAGCAATAGACGATAAATAGTAATAAGTGTCAGTGTTCGTAGATATATATTCAATAGGCCCATGTATGCTATTAAACCAATCCTTTATTTCTTTGTAAATTTCAAGTTCTGAATGACTCAAGTCGCTAATTAATTCTTTATTCCTACTAAAAGATGATATGGCAAGCGCAAGTGCACCATTTGATAAAGCTGTGTAACCTGTATCGTATTGTTCTTTGCTAAGTTTCCCTTCTTCGAACAAGCGCACCCAAGGTTGTATAAATCCCAGATGATAGTTTTTACATTGAGCGAGAAAGCTAGACTGTTCTTTTGGAGTCTTATCAAAGAGGTTATACGCATAATTTGCCAGTTTAACGTGTGGACGATCCTCCAATTTATTTATGTAACGAGAATCTAGAATCTTATTCATTAGATTATTACCACTTCCGAATTGACCTAAATCACTTATCACAATTCCGCTACCACTTTGCTGGATAGACAAGTCCACTATGCTATTAGGCTCTACGTACATCTGCACGTAAGCATTACCTACTTTGATTGGAATTATGCTAGGGACTGAAACGTCTATTAGTAATTTGAAAGACTTCGATTCATCATTCACGAGTAAGGGAGTCCAAAGGTCATCATTATAATAAATTCCCCCAATCGGGATTCCAATACTCACATTCGAAATATTTCGATTAAAACTACCTTTAATAGTCGTAGCTGTAAGTGAGTTATTAACTGTAAAAACGATAATGATCCACAAAAATATTCTGACATAAGTAGATTGCGACTTCATAACGAATAGATTCTAAATTGAGTAGACTTAGATAAGGTACGCGCATATAGCACGTACCCATTTATGTGTTAATAGGCTTCGGCCTCACACTTATCACCTCCACCATTGGCGGCGTTACAGTCATCTCTTGCTCCTTCTGGCGTGCTTGCCACACTATCAACTATAAAATTAGCGGCAGTCGCTGGTGTTCCAGCGCAAATGCAATGATAATACGTTCCGCCCATTACATTTATCATTTCGTTTCTTGACAACACCTCTAAGCCAATGGGATAATTGTTACTGATTTGGATTTTGTTCATTTAATTTTAGTTATAATTTGGTGCACTCCTTTCTATTCCTGCACTGCGATGAGGAGGTCTTTTCCAGGGAACCTTCTGGCTTGAGGATTTGTTGCAACGATCACCTACAAGCATTTCCGAAAATATCTTAATAAAATAGTATGAAAATAAATTCCACCTTTTAATATATTTAATTTGTTATCATTTTGTGCGCTACAATCTAGTTTACCATAATAGGCTAGATTAATCCTAATAGAACCACATATAAATACCTGCCTTTAAGAATAAATCTTAAAACTAATTAAAACAAGTAAGATAATCCAAAATTATCTTACTTGTTTGAAAATAAAAGTCGCCACAAGTTGCATAAGTTCAATTTGCTCTAAATTTTAGAATAAAATATGATCGTGTACAGTAGCCTTACCTGTTTCTGAAGCCTCATCGTTTTTCAAACAAAAGAGAAATATTAAATTTAGTGTGTTAAACATTATGAAAAAGAGCAGAACTTTAAAAAATCAATGTTCTCATTTTGATTCAGCAGATAATCTCTCAATGCTTCAGCCGTAAAGAATTCTAAGCGATCATCCAATTCACTAATCAATTTTCGATAGTCTCTTAATTGAGTTTCGACTTTATCGGCAACAAAGGGGTCTTTGATTTTGAACTCACTCGTCAATTGCTTTTTAACTAGAAAGTGCGAGGTGTCTAAATACTTTCTTAACCCTTTGTGTCGGATGCAGATTTTAACATAGCACGTTCCATCTGCTTTTCTGTGGTGATCAAAAACCTTGGCGCTAACTGTTGAAATAACTTTTCAATGGACACGCAAAAGGACTGTAACACATTTGTACCACCTTTACGTGAAGTTCAACAAAAAACTATGTAAATCACACCAATTGGAGCACTTCAATTAGCGCAGGCTACAAGCTCCTAAAGTACCCTGAAAAAGAAACCGTGTAATTCGCAGAGAAACTACTTTTAGATTCGCGCCTCGACTTGAACCTCTAACCAGGGACCAAAAGATTATGAGGCTTTTAGTGAGCATTTTCGTTATTGAGTAAAATATTCGTTTCTGACTTACAGAAGCAATTTATTATTAATTTTTGAATTTTGAAAATATGGGGCTGTAACCTATTTGTAACACAATTTTACAATCCTAATATTTTAAGAGTAGGTCGAATAAAAATTTTCCAACCAAAACTTTCGTCTTTGGCGCTTCCGAAGAAAAATATGAAGACACAATTGATATGAATATTGAAGTACGCTATCATTAAAAAATTTCTTTAAGAAGACTTATTAATAGGAAAAAATTGATAGGATCTTATGCATGACAAGGATTACCCTATTAACTCGATACCTATTCTTGCAATACAGCTGCTTGGTGACTCGCTTTCCGCATTCATAAATAGGCTATTAAGAAAATAGCAAAATGATCTATCTTATAGAAATAACTACCAATTATAGAGATACTACTATGCTACTAAACAATTATATAAATTTGTGTCGTCCGGAAAAGTCTTTACAGTTGAGGATTGTTAATACTATGTATTCTTTACAATTGCTATTTCGTCCGGGTTAGGGTTTACATCGATTTTTTACTTTATACTTTTCCGGCTTTACACCATTGTACCAGTAATCCTTATCAGGCTTTACTGAACTGACTTTGAATATCCAAAGTAGGTAATTTATTTTTCTCATCATACATGATTTTATTATGGTTTTCTCTCCAATAGTTTTTCCATTTTCTGGACAAGTTTCCTTCAGAGATATGTGCTACTTCCGGCGTCATCATATTGATACTCAAATGCGGTCTTTTCGTATTATAGGCCTAAATGATCCCTGATATTTTTAATGCAGTATTATAGTTGTTAGTAATTGCAGATCTGTTCAACCATTCAGTTTACAGGACACCATTAACCCTCTCTGCTATAGCTTTTTACAAAGGATCACTATTATCAGTCATACTGACTTGGATACTAAAAGATCTTAGTTTCGAAATGTATTTATCACAGCAATATTGAATGCCACGATCTGAATGATGAATAAGATCAGCCGCTTTATCAGTGGATAATTGAGAAAGAGCCATTTCGAAAGCAGATACAGCACTATCTGCTTCGAGCTTATTAGATATGTTCCATCCAATAATCTTTCTGGAGTAGGCATCAGTGATCAGGGAAAGGTATAAATGTCCCTCGCTAGTTGAAACATACGTGATATCACTACCCATACTTGATGTGCGCGTATTAACTGAACACCTCTGATCAGGTTAGGATACTTACGATACCAATGCCTAGAATTGGTGGTTATGATTTTGATTTTATAGTGCCGAATCAATAAATGGTTCTCCCTTAAAAAATCAAAAAAGCATCCCTACCCATGGTTATGTTTTCTCTTTTCATTTCTGCGCCGATTAAACTAAGCACCTTACGACCACCGATACTAGGCAAGTTAGTTCGCTCAATTTTAATAATTTAAAGCACTATATGAGATTGCACCCGACATTTTTACTCGTATTTCTGTAACTGATAATAAGCCTGTCTAGTAAAGCCAAACAATCCGCAGAGCTTATAAATGCTTAGCTCTGGACGTTGTTCTTTTATTTCTTTGTCTGTTTGGCTCCAGACTTTTTTCTGATAGAGATTTTTAAATCACGTTCTGCAATTTCTATCATCTTGTTTGTAGCTAGGTTCATCAAGCGTTCACGTTCCAGAGCTTCTTCCAGTTCTTTAATACGTTTTGCCATGTCCTCGTAGGTATCAGGCATTTCCGTTTTGGGCTTTTCTGGAGATTTGTTCATAACAGCTGTTCTAAATTCACCTCCAAATTTACGAAGCCATTGCGCAACTGAAGCAAGAACAGCTAACTTAAATTTATCAGCAGTTTTTTGCATGCTATCATCAGAACTTAGATAATGTTGAACAACCTCGCGCTTGAAATCGTCCGAATAATGCTTTACAATTTTCATCTTTTATTGGGTTCAAATTGCTCAAAATTGTAAACCTAATTCCGGACAAGACAATTTGCGGTCATGATTGAGGTATTTATCTATTTTGATTATAATGCGACTACATCAGAAGATTCGCACGTAATAAAAGCGATGCAACAATACCACCCGGCTGAGTTTGTTAATGTCAGCAGCGTTCATCTTCCCAGATTGACCGTATAAAGCACGACGTGAAACAGGCTTGGGAAGTCGTAGGTGTGAAAGTAGGCTGCGGAGCGATGAATTAATATTGATTTCTGGTGCGACTCAATCAATACACCTTATCCTACAGGTTTGGGCACAAGGCAATTGGAAGAAGAACGTGGTACTGACTTCGGAGCATGAAGCTGTACTATCAGTCTGCTACTATTGGCAACAAATAGCAGAGTACAACATACAATACGTATTGAGTCAGTCGATGTTTCGTGCGACTTGAGTATACTCCAACAATCATGTACTAACGAAAGTTTTTGATATGCGCCTTGCAGGTCAATAATGAAACTAGTATAGCATATAATATTTGAAAAATCGCTGATCTCGAACATACTCACCGTGCTCAATTACTCCGTGGTTCGAACAAGGCCTAATGAAAAATGGCTTTTCACGCGAGCGCACTGGGAGTAGATTTGCTGGCATTTTCTCATCATATATGCTAAGATAAAAAACTGTTAGCGCTCATTGTAATCGCCCCAAACTTGCGGAGGTTATTACTCACATTCATAGTGGCAATCAACAACATGCCGTGTGAAGAGGAATCTATAGTTTCCGTGGTTAATAGTTCTCGCGGAGGATATGCAAATTACACAGAAACAGATCGTAGAAGACACAAGCTGAATAGGTTCTTTACGAGATAGATTGAAGGAAAGTTTGCTAAGCTTTTAAGGAATAACGCTTCAATGGTGACCGCACTCTTCGGCATTATACAATAAGCAACATTTTATTTGAAGATGTAAATGCCATTCAATTAATGCGTACATTGGGCCACACGACCTTGTGAAATAGTTCTGCTTGCTCGGCAGCTGCTACGAAGCCATCGCATTTTTTTACCACTTTGGGTCTTTCGAAAGATAAGCACACCGTACTATATGTGTTAACAAAGGGCGCTATACCACCAGACAAGAAATTCAAGACAATATTAATGCCTTAATTCTAGCCGTTATGAGGATAAGATATTATTTAATTCGCTAAAAAACTTGAGATGACTGAACGGTATGGGTTAAGTGCTCGCCGTGAGAAATATGTTCAATATAAATTTGAAATTTGACCCTAATATATTGATCAATAGATAGATATAAATTAGCTTTTGCAAGCTCTTACTTGCTTCCTTAGTCAGCAAATAGGTTGTGAAGAAAGAGATTGTGATGCTTGCGTCTGTGATTATTCTTGCATTTGAATAATGTTGATACTTATATGTCCTATTCCGTGAGGTAACATTCACGGCCTTACCAAAGTCATATCATTGGCAAAGATTGGTAATCTACCATTCTGGAATTTTGTTCTCCCCCTTTGTTTTCATAAATAAAACTCAAAACTTTAACTAAAAAAAATGACATAAAATAAAATTACGAAAAAATCGTAGAAATTTTTAATTTTCCGATGCACTGTAAATTATTATACATATATTAGTTTCTCTGTAGGCCAAAAAAATACGAAGACCATCCTTCACTCCAGAAACTAATCCATATGTATGAAAACTAAATGTCCGAATACAATACTTTTGCCAGCATATTTACCTTTTAAATAAATGACAATAAATGATTTATATAATTCAATCAGATTGCGTTCGGGTAGTATTTTCTTTACAAAGATTACACTACTGTTCTTGATTGTCTTCTTTTCGATCGACATAGCTCATTCGCAAGTCTTGATCTCTGGAAAATTATTTGATTTAGAGAGAAATCCCATTCCCAATGTTTCAGTCAACTACAAGAAGGTGGGATCAACAGCTTTAATCGGATTCACCCGATCAGCTACTGATGGTACTTTTCAACTAGAAAGCAAGATCACGGACGCTGATAGTATTCATTTGGAGTTCAACCACCTCAGTTATGCTAGATACTCAGTAATAGTGGCCAACAAAACGGGGCAGTACACCTATACACTTTCACTACAAGCCAAAGAAATTCAAGAAGTCAAAGCTGCCAAACTACCGATATTTAAACGAAAAGATACCATTAATTACAATGTAGATGCATTCTCTTCTTCGCAAGATAGGGTGATTGCCGATATTATCCGCAAACTCCCCGGTGTAGAGATGGAGGGCGATAAAATTCTGTATCAAGGTAAGCCTATTCAAAAATACATGGTGAATAATCTGGATCTGATGGAAGGTAGGTATGCCATGATTAATAAAAATTTGCCCGCCGAAGCAGTGAGAAATGTACAGATTGTGGAAAACGATCAACCCATCAAATTACTGGATTCTGTGATGTTTTCCGATCAAGCTTCGCTCAATCTAGAATTGAAGCGATTTACATCTACTGGTTCTGGAAAGATCGGTATTGGGGCTAGCCCAGGGCTCTGGGATTTGAATGTGACGCCGATGACCTTCGGGCAAAATTTTCAAATGCTCAACTCCTTTCAATCCAACAATGTGGGCGTAGATGTGGCGAAGGATCTGCGCGCATTTTACACAGGTGAGACAGGAGTCTACTTCACCAACAAAGATGTCAATATTTCGGATGGGCCAAGTTACATTCGTTTACGCGATGTGCCTAGTCCAGGTTTTGAAGAGCGCAAATGGCTGGATAATAAGATCTTTTTATTTAGCACCAATGTGCTACATAAGTTACGCAATGAACTCGAAGTGAAAGGTAATATCTCGTACTATGATGATACCAGAAGAAGAAGCGGCTTCACTGCAACGCACGTTTTTACTGCGGACGAAACCATTCTGAATAACGAAGCGGTAGACAACCGTTATCGGATCAATAATTTGGATCTTGGTGCGACCATCGAAAAAAATGAAAAGAATATTTTCTTCCGTAATGTTTTAAAATATCATAAACGTTGGAATAGTGATCTGGGTATGGTTTTACTCAATGAGGAAACGCCGATACGGCAACAAGGCAGATTTACGGACGAAGTTTTCAAAAATTCGCTTGTGCTAGGGCGTTTTATCGGGAAGCAGTTGTTTAATATCAATTCCAGTTTAGAATGGCGCACCACCCCCCAAAGCTTGCAGGTGATGCCTGGGCAATTTGAAGATTTGTTGAACGATGGCAACCCTTATGATCGGGTGCAGCAATTGGCACAATTTGAGGCTATGGATTGGAAAAACAACATGAGTTTTACGCGGAAATGGAAAAAGTGGCGCGTTTCGCCTATCCTCTCTCTGGACTACAATCGCAATCATTTGCAGACTGATATCGAGTTGGACGAAAACGGTGAAAATCGATTGTTGGGACATGATTTTTTCAATGATATGCGCAATTCGCAAATTAGATTGGGGGTAGATTTGGGATTTGGCTTTGAGACCGCACGTTGGAAGTTGAATTTAGCGACGCCCTACAGCGCCTATTATTTCCATGTCGACCAACAAGGTGTACGAACGCTTGACAACGCGCTGCGCAATACCTTCAATCCACGGGCTTCGGCCACATATATTGCCAATGCCAACCATCAGTTTAGTGCGAGTGCCGCTGGTGGTAATCAATTTGGTGGATTGAATAATTTCTACAACGGATTTATCATAGGCGAATATCGCAATATCCAACGTTATGATGCGCGCCTGCTAGGCACAAAAAAAGTGAGTACTAGCGTAGGATACAATTATAAGAATACATTAAAGGCCAATTTTGCTCATGTACAATACGGATTTGATGCTGCGGTACGCGATTATATATACGAAACGCAAGTAGATTCGCTGGGGCGATTACGCACAAGTATCGCAAACCGTGAAAGTCAAAATCAACAACATCGCTTATCAGGCGGATTATCGCATTTTTTTGCCTCGGCCAAAACGGTTGTAAAAATCAATGGACGAACTAATTGGTCTAGTTCAGACTATTTCCTGAACAATGTGATGGCGAGGCAAAAAACGTTTCATTACGCTGCTGATCTGGAGATCATGAATAACGCTTCTTCTTTGATTGCTGGCGAATACAAAACTTCTATTGGCCAGACGGTTAATACATTTGCCGCAGGCAGAAGCAACACTATTTTCTATAATAATCATTATCTCACGGTTCTGATATACCCAACGGAATTGCAGACTATCATCTTAAGCAATTCTTACTATCATAATAATATTAGCGGCCAACCAGATCAATATTTTATCGATGCAACTTACCGAGTTACGATGGGTAAACGCAAGATTGATGTGGAACTGATCGCGCAAAACTTGCTCAATAACAACGAGTATGTGCAACAGATCATAACAGATTACCAATTAATTCAGTCTCGTTTTGAACTCAGACCGCGACAATTTATTGTATCTACCAAATTTAGATTTTAAAAACTAACGCACTATATATCCAATTAAATAAATCTAAAATTAGTTTTCTGGTCTTTCTGGTCTAATGTTAGAAATAGTATCATCATTTCATCGTACCGCTATGAATTGGTGACACTAAAACAAGTTTAGAAACAGTTTTTTTTCAATTAATTAGACATCCAAAAAATGCTCGCCACTAGAAAATATTTTGCTTTAGGATAATAGATTACATAACAAGCGAATTGCTATTATCAAGACGAAAGGCCGTACACCTGAAGATGAAAAAGTAGCAAAGTAGCCCCGAGATATGGAAAAAACTGGGCTAAGCTTACGTGACTTATTGCTGCATACGTTTATAAAAATTCTTTGAAACGCAACCCCAAAATGATCAGGAAATAAATCTAAATCAACGTTTTATTAGATTGCATTGTTGCATTTAATTTAGTAGCTAGGTTATTAAAGGTAATAAGATCGCGAGTAATTGGTGGTATGATAACCTTCCCCTACTTGTCAATTTTTGAGAAAAATCATGTATTTTAAAAATAAAAAACTCCCCATAGCACATGGAATTTATGGTGAACATAATTTTTTAATCTCCAAAAAATCATTCATATTGCCATTAACTTTTACCTACAAAACGAATCATTTACATAAAAATGAGTGGGCTTATAATCCTGCGCATGACCATAACTTGATTTGACTAAAACTATATTATACGTTTTCTCAAACGAGCTATTATTTTTTCCAATAAAGAAGAGCTTCTTCGCTGGATCTTTACACGAATAGGTTCGTGCTTATGATCATCATTCAATACATAATCATTAGGGTAGGGTAAGTTTGAGTGAATCCGGATGCTATTAGTGTGGTCATCATGAGCAAGAATATCCGTAACATGAACAGGAAATCTATTTTTTTCGGCATCTGGTCTATCTAAAAGTAATATGGTTAACTTTTCGCCTACGACAAAAGATTCTTTTCCGTTATCCGGCCATAAAACCCAACGGTCTTCCGTGTTTTTGCTTGTTGCTATTCTGAACAGTAGATCATATTTTCCTACCACCTTATTTGCTTCAATATTTTTATTAACTATTAACATACCATCAGACGGAGCGAAAATCAAGTATTGTTCCCTCCACTCCTGCAGCTTAGCAATGAACGAATTTAACTCGTAAATGAAATCGCTACAGTCATGAGATATCACGGACTCTGTCTGGCTTTCGTGGCTAGCATTTATTCTTTGCTTTAATTTGGTATGCGTGCTATCAATTGTACTTGAATAAAAAGAATTAGTTAAGTAACTATCGATCTTAGATAACTTATCTTGTGAACGACGATACGATCTCAATAAATTAACATAGTCGATATTGAGCTCGCCCAGATTCAGTCTTATGGTAAGTAAGTTGTTAAAAATGCGATGCAAGCCATGGTTATCATGCACACCTTCTAATGATTCTAATAAAACGATAATATGGTCAAAGTTGGCTTGGGTTTTGATCGTTGCTAACAATTGATTTTTGACAACATGTGAGCTATCATTAACCAGAAGACTGTCAATATAACCTTCAACCTGAGAAAAAACTGGTTTTGCCGAGTGAATCCCTACTATTTCCATTCTTCCAGTAGAGTATTCAGGATATTTAAAAAACAGTAGTATGCTTATTACTATCACCAAATTAATATAAATAATGTAACTGCATCTCCGCGACATCCAGCTGGGGAGATTTGGTATATAGTCTTCCGAAAGGGGCGTGCGAATTGCCGGACGTTTTTTATTGAGCTCATTATTCATGTTCCTAACTCTAACTGATTTTTAACTAGATTATAATATTTACCTCGCAGTCCAGTTAATTCATGATGAGTTCCGGATTCTACAACTTCACCCTTATCTAAAACGATTATATTATCTGCGTTTCTTACCGTGCTTAAGCGATGGGCGACAATAACGACCGTTCTATTTCTAAAAAATTTATCTAGCTTATCTATAATCTCACTTTCATTATTAGCATCCAGCGAGTTCGTCGCTTCATCTAGGAAAATATATGCCGGCTGTTTATAAATTGCTCTAGCTATCATCAACCGCTGCTTTTGACCTTGGCTTATTTCTTTTCCATTAACACCTATTTTAGTGAACACTCCAAATAATTGAGCCTGCACAAACTCTTGCAAATTGGATATTGCCAGCGCATGATCTAATCTGCTTTTATCGGGGAAATCTTCATCACTTAATGTAATGTTCTGCTCTATCGTATCTGCGAATACATGACTATCCTGTAGGACATAACCACAGTCATTCCGCCACACTTTATGAGTAATGTGTTGGAGATTAGTATCCCCAATGTAAATCCCTCCACTGTCTGGATTATAATGCCTAAGCAATAGTTTTAAGAGGGTGGTTTTTCCACTCCCACTTGCCCCTACAATAGCCGTGGTCTTTCCAGCTTGAAAAGTAATATTCAAATTTTTGAAAATTGGACGATTACCAGCACCATGATAGGTAAACGTTAGATCTTCGATTCTGATTGTTTTGTCCTCAGGTAAAGTATCTATCCTTTGGACTTCCCGATTTTCTTCTTCATCAGCAACAAATATGTCGCTAAGTCTCTCCATACTTATTTTTGCATCTTGATAAGATTGTATAAATTTGATTAGCAGTTCGACGGGGTTTGATACCATTCCAACGATGTACTGCACAGCGATCATTCCTCCCAGTGTTAGACTTCCGTCTATAACAGACTTAGCCGCTATATAAGTGATCAGAATATTTTTAACTTGATTGATCGCCAGAGAACCAATAGATTGATATTGACTAATTTTTAAGGTGTCCACTTTCAATTTGAATAGTTTAGCTTGTAGTTTCTCCCAGTGCCACCGCTTTTTTATCTCTGCATTGTTTAGCTTAATATCGCGTATACTCTGAATTATTTCAACCATGTAAGTCTGGTTATCTGCGGCAACCTTGAACCTCCTCTCATCCAATTGCCTTCTAAATTTCAAAAAAAACACAATCCAAATCGTATAAATGACAGTAGCGATGGAAAAAATTAAAAATATGGTTCGATTATACTGTAACAATATAAACCCGAAAATAAATGCATTGAACATAGAAAAAACAGTGCTAGTTGCGGTTTCTGTCAGGAAACTCTCTAGTCTGTTCTGATCTCCGATTCTTTGCATTATGTCACCATGAGTTTTGAGATCGAAGAAATTTATCGGGAGTTTCATAATCTTCATGAGTAGATCGCTCACGATAGAGATGTTAACCCTTGAATTTATATGTAACGTTATCCAAGACTGCATGAACGACATAGCAATACCTCCTGCAAACAGCATTAACTGCGCTAATAGAATAAGGTTAATAAACGATATGTCTGAGTTCTGTATTCCTACATCAACAATAGACTGTGTTAAAAAAGGGGTAATTAAAGAAAACACACTTCCTAGCAGTATGCCGAAAAATAGCTTTACGATTAAGTTTTGATAATTTCGAAAATAAGATATGATAGTCCCCCAGTTAAATGCTAATTTTTCATCATTATATTCTGCACTAAAGAAATTGGATGTAGGCTCAGTTAATAGCACCGTACCGACATTTTTGGTACGTGAAGGCAACCACTTTGACTCAAATTCGGCTTTAGTATATTTGCTTATGGATGATGCCGGGTCAGAGATATGGTAAAAGTTTGAGGTTATCTTGTAAAGAACAACAAAATGGTTTTGATTGAAATGGACGATGCATGGCAATTGTATTTCACTCAGTTGTAAAATGCTTAATCTAAGACCTCTTGTCTTCAAACCCAAAGCTTCAGCGCCTTCAGATAACCCAAGCAAATTGACTCCCTTTTTATTTGTTTGACATACGGAACGGGCAATCCGAACCGATATCCTTTTGCCATAAAATTTAGCTATTATGCGTAAACAGGTTGCACCACAATCCATTTGATCCATTTGCTTGTAGTGTGGAAATGTAGATATCATTCGTTTATATCAAGATTATAGTAGCGTGCAGCTCGCAACATATAGTTCAAACTGTATTACATTAGATTTTGTGTCTTCATAGTATAGCATCGGCCTGATGTAGTCTAAATTATGCAGGATCTCGGCGTGGTGGATTGCTCTACCACATATGTTCAAATAGAATTGGAGTCATTCTATGGAACAAACCGTAGCACAAATCAATCCTTGCTTTTAATTCGTATTTTCACGAAACTTTTCTGATGACGGAGAACCACATGAAATTTATCCAAATACTGGTATTGAATATGTTAAGTGTATCGTCATTATGGCAATATTTCAATTTTATTGCTATTTGCTTGTAGAAACTTACTGTAATTTCTAGCCATATTTTTACGCGACTCTGCGTCGTTTATTTTGATCCGGCCTTTGCTCTCGTTTATAAGTAGTCGATTTTTGGACAAGCTTTCCTTTTGCTGTATAAAATCATTCTTTTCCATCATCGTCAGCTTCTTTGCCGGATATTTATTAACGTTTACAGTGACAGCTAAATTGGGATCAATTTCGACTAGATCAAAATTCCAAGATTTTTCGGAATCATATAACTTAACAATCAGACCAGGTAAATTGCCAAATTTGTACGGGCCGTCTTGAATAGGAATTTCATTACAGAACCAAGCGTTCCAAACTCTACCGCCATAGTTTACTGTTGCTAATTGACAGGTTAAATCATTAATTATCAATGTCGTATCCACAAGCTGCCAATCCATATTATCGTACTCTTTATAGTAAACTAAATCTGGACTAAAATCCCGATCAAATTCATAATATGTAATGTTTCTATTTTCTTTCAAAATAGTATACTTGAATTTGGTAGAATACTTTGAAGCACTTGCCATATCCCCTAAAGTATTCCCTTTGGAATAATCACTTTGAAGTATAGAATCGAGGTAAAATTTGTTACTAGATTGGAATAGTGATAAAGATTCATTAGCTAACAGCATAAAGTATTCTTCCCTAAATATGCTCCGGTCTGAACTGTCGGGATTGTAGTTAAGCTTGTATAAAAATCTTGTGTCAAAAGTGTACGTATCTTGAGCCTTTATAAAGGATAACTGTAATAGTAGTAAAAAAAATAATCCAATCTTTGTCATATAGAACATTGTCTTTAATATGGTCGCAGAAATTTTCTGCGACCACGCTTAAAATTTAGTTTGCCCAGCAAGAGCCACCGGCACTTCCGCAGTAATAGTCGATATTGTCTACTAGCTCACCAACTGTTTCTGATTCATCATCTTGCCATGTTCCACTGCCGTCGTTACAAGAGCATGTCATATCGACTTTACCCCCAGTAATCATTCTCATGTCATCATCGCTCAACATTTCTTGGTGACTAAACGAATTAAGATTCATTGTTTTCATAATAATAATTTTTAATAGTTAATTTTACCCTTTTTCCCGGGTAAATAAAGGACGCCAACTGTATCGACTTAGCCAGCTTCCGACCTGTTTGCAACCAAATCGGCATTTTCTAGAAAAAAGTTTCTATATCTAAAACAGTATAGGTTTTAGGAATTTTCTTGTTATTGAAAAATAACGTGGGTGTTTCTGTTACCTGATGAACTTTGCACCACTGCCACATATTAAACATCTTCTCATCAACCAAAGCGCTTAGACTAACAAGAGGATTCTCATTTACGATTAACTCCATATCAAACATAGATTCCCCAAACCATTTCTCGAGCGTAATTTTAAATTCGTCTTCCCCTTTCTGTTCGTAAATTGCTAGGAGATTTGCCACAGGGAGATATCGTCGATCTGATTTACGCGTAGTGGCGTTGAATAGTATTCTGACTTTTAGATTGCTATTATTTTTCAATAATGTGGTTAATTCACGATGGACTTGCGCGCATGGTGTACAGTACGGATTACAAACCTTAATGATTTCGTTTTTTGCCTCCTTGTTGCCCAACACTATTCCTAGATTTTCCGGTACAGCCTCGATACTTTTTTCCTTCGATTGTAAATAATCAAAGTAGGTTTTATCCTTGCGAAGTCTCTTCAAAGTAGTTTCAGTACTTTGTTGTGCTACCAGTATTTGCGATAAATCTGCAAACCGCTTCACTACTCCAATCAATAATGTATAAACTAGCACTATACTGACGAACCCGAACAGATGAAGATCAAAAACTGCTATATCTAGCACACGCAATACATATAACGATACCAAAAAATTAGCCAACAAACTAAGCTGAAACAGTAGACATAACTTACACCAACTCCTTATTAAAAAACCTTGCACATAAAGGGAAATTAAGACTATCGCGAAGCTAAATATTGATAGCCAGAAGCTCAGAACCGTGAAATCTGGACTGAAAAAGGCGAGAAATTGAATTATTAGCCAAACAATAGAATAGCTCAAACCGTATACAGTCCAACTTATACCAAACAGCTTTGAATATTTGGATTCTAAAACGGAATCGCAACCACCGCCGTTCTGGGTATCTCCTGAGCATAATGCAAGAGTAAAAGATTCATTGCTTGATGAAGAAGTTTTATAGAATAGTAACAAAGCCACCAACAGCCCCATGCTTCCAAATACTATCCATAAAACTTTATATAGGAAAAATTGACCACTATAGAGGAAAAAAGTATTTATGCTAATTAATAGCAAAAACACTAAGGTGACGATTATGGGAAAGAAAAAAGATAGGCCTACTGCAAATTCTTTTTTTCGATTCACCTTAAAATTGTGCTCGTGCTGTTTGCCGCTCCCGTCAAACACTAGTGCAACGCCTTTGTTAAGCTTTTTAAAAATTTCTACAGACAGCTTTACCGGCTGCTTATTGTTTCCATACATTATATACACATACCCATCCACAACTTCAAGAACCTCCACGTATTTAAAGGTTGAATCTATTTCGTCTTTTAAGAGGCAGACACAAGGATAACTAATTCTATAATCGTCTATCATTGGCGTTTGCAATGCAATAGATTTTATGTTGTACTTTAATAGTACATCTCTAAAAACCAATAAAGACGGGAAATCGACATGCTCATCTATTAAATTGGTTAAATAAGTTAAACTAAATTTTACGCCAAAATGCTTTAAAATTCTCGATATTGACTCTTTAAGACCGTAATCATTCCGAATAACTAGAAAATTATTTGAATATATCATAAATTGTTAATAGTATCTTTTAAGCATTTTTAGCCTGAAAAAAGCTCATTGGTGGTTATAGCGACAAGTCAATATTTGTTTGTATATCAAACTTTTCACAATGAAGGTAATATTATAATTGCACAATGCCAAAATTTATTTAAAAAAAAAACAATACGAGCGGAGCCATAGCTTTGATGCAACTAAATACAAGTATCGCAAGGGATTCAAAACCTAAATGACTATACCTTTAACCTTATGCAATTGTTAGTAGCTAATTCAGAAAATTACTAAAATAGAAGATCGATGCTGTGAATATATACTACGTTTTAAATTACGTTAAACCTTATATTGAGAATGAGACGCTAGTAATATTGGAAGTGCAGGATATTTCAATAATCAGTCTGAATAATAAGAGTTCGACGATTGTTAATCAGAGGTTTTACCTAAACATGAATTATCACAAGATCTTTAATCTTTTAATCAATATCGATACAGATCAAAAAGACTTATTTTATGTATTAGAAAACAAACCATTAAGATATTGCCAATGACCTTCAATCACTCCTATCGTAATCTATTTGTAATCAATTCCCCATTATTTCAAATTTCATTTTATTAGATGATTATATGTGTTAGCATTATGAGGCTTATCAGTAATCCATTTTAATATGACTTAAGATTTTCTTTCTGACTTACAAAGGGATTTATTTATATTTTTAAGTTCTGAAATATGAAAATGGAACTTTTTTGGAATACAACTTTATATTTTGAGAATAAGATTGTATTAAACCGCAATTCGCCAGTGCGTGCAATGGGCGAAGCGAGCAGGCGAAGAGTTGCAAGCTGTACTTGAAATGCCAGAAAAGCATAATGCTTCATTTGAGCGTAAGGAAAAATGAACTTTGCTACAGATAATGTACAGGTATAATAGGCCCGTCTTTTATGTCTCTCCTGAAATCACAGGGACATCTAGCGGAAAATTTGTATAAGCGCTTGTTCACAATAATAGAAATTCCATAAAAGCTAACTGTGGATGTCAAATCAGCCAGAAGTACTTCTAGTATTATCAGAGCGCTTAATGATAAATCATTTCTCATCTGGTGAAGTAGGGTAATTCGAAGTTATGAGAAATTAATATTATCCTACCATCGTAAACTGAATTTACAGCAAAATTTTGAAATGCAATCGATCGCGTGAAAAACATTATTCTGCCATTTTAAAGAAATGGCGAACTACATTTGTAGTAGATTTTCATGTGTTCATGTAGATCTTATCAGCTCTTAGCCCCTCGTTATAGGTTTAAACCCGAGAGGGGCTTTATTATAATTCATCTTAAATGTTAGCCAGATCGGTATCAGTAACTCGGATCTGGCTTATCTCGCCGGTAAGGTTTTTGGCTACTAAATAGAAAAGCCCCTTAAAACAAGGGGCTTATGCTGCTAATATTACGAATCTTCCAAACCACCACCTGGCCCTCCACCAAATTGTTTTGTGAACGTGTAAGTCTGACCGCACGCAGTCGTAACTACAGCTGTAACAGTAATTATCTTATTTAAAGACGGATCCCAATTCGTTACATTTAGTACGGCATACTGCTTTTCTTTTGTAGTAAAAGTCGAAGATGTATTTGAATTTGATACCGTCCAGTTAACAGATTGTATAGCTGATAACGGGGCTCCAACTTGCCCTTGTGCAACTAGTGAAAACGTGAAGCTTCCTGTGCCATTAACATTTCCCCAATCTACACCTGAAATTTGTGAACCAATTAAGATATTCTTATAAGCACTAGTATTTGCAAAGTCGGTATTTTGCGCATGTAAAATTAATGTTCCTGATTGTGAGCCAACTCGTTGGACTCTATAAGTGGTTTCACTTAATTTGGTAATGGTTGCGATCTCAGGTGTACCACTTATTGTAACGCTGTTAGCATTCGCAACTTCAAACGTAGCATTATCACATATTACTTCTGGCCCGATGATTGTCGCCTGAGGAGCTTGATATTCTACATTCCAACCTCCTGCAGAATGATTAGTCGACCATTTGGCGCCATCAAGTCCATAGTAGCGATATCGTAAAAAAAGCCGTCCTTCTTTATTGTTTGGCTGAAGCCGTATTGTATATGCTTTTGGCGTACTCAATTGTGATGAAAATTCGTTTGCAGCAATTCGGATAGAATCACTTACCAAAACCTCAGCACCATTTGGTCTTCTCAAAACAAATATTGCTTGAACCATAGGACTGACAGTTAAACCTACATCCTTGCCAAAAGTAACCATGCCTGTTATTTGTGTGATATTAGACTGGTCTGTAAAACGTATTTGCCCCCCAAATAAGTAACCGGCTGATATAATATCACCTCGAGTTGTAACTTGACCATTTTGACCTTGAACTTTTAGCATTGATAAAAGTAAGATCGTTATTGCAAAGATTATCTTTCTCATTTTTGCTCGAAATGTAAAAGTGTAGGTAAAATATCTTCCAAAGACCAACGGTTATCATATCCCTCAATGTAAAATGCTTTCAATTCCTTATCATACCCAATTTCAGATATATCACGTTGAAACCAACTTACAGCTAGATTTTTTAGATGGCTAATCTTATACGATTTACCATCTATGGTAATTTCATTATGATCACCTTGATCGCTAAGGGATTCCTTTTGACACGATGCAAAGCCTAGCCCTGACATCAATGCGATAAATAATAATTTTTTCAATTGGTAGTTATCAGTTAATATGTTCTCAATATAGGGAAATATACTTCCTGAAGGGTCGACGCTTCGTAACAATTAGGTTACTGTGATATTTTCAGTACATCATGGGTTAGCTAGCTATCAGTTATTCGTTAATCGGAGGTATGCTCGCAATATTCAGTTGGAGAAATTACGAAATGAGAAAGCCCCTCGCTAGTAGGGGCTATTTTTTTTACTGATTTCGTAATCTTATATATGTTTGGACACTTGCCTGTCCACACGAATTTGTTCTATAAGCAGTTACCATAAGGTTAACATTAGTTTGTCCTGGAGGGAAAGTAAATCCTGTTTAAGAATTCTAAGCGATCATCTAATTCACTAATCAATTTTCGATAGTCTCTTAATTGAATTTCGACTTTATCTGCAACGAAGGGGTCTTTGATTTTAAATTCACTCGTCAGTTGTTTTTTAACTAGAAAGTGCGAAGTGTCTAAATACTTTCTAACTATTTCGTGTTGTACACAGATTTTAACATCAAAAGTTCCATCTGCTTTTTTGTGGTGACCGAACACCTTGGTGCTAACTGCTGCCATAATTTTAAAATTGTCAAGCAAACTCTGTAACAAATTTGCAACAAATTTACGTGAATCTCAACAAAAAACTATGTAAATCACACTAATCGGGGGACTCCAATTAGCGCAGGGTACAAGCTACTAAAGTATCCTGAGAAACAATAAGAAGCCGTTTTCCATGCCGAAAAAAGGCTTTTAGATTTGTTCGCCCACATGTGTTCGAACCAGAGACCAAAAGATTTTAAGTCTTATGGTTGCTTCTATTCATAGGACCAAAAATCTTCACCCTTAACTTACAAAGGTAATTTATCTGTTAATTTTAAATTTATAGAATTCCGCCTTGTAACCTATTTGTAACATATTTTGTGATTTTTTTGAATGAGGCTAGACTTATAGAACTTTCCAAGGTAAGGTAGGCTACTGTAAGTACGTCATATAAGGATCTTGAAAAGCTCTTCAAATATCTTACTACTATATTAGGCGATGAGCGGTAATATATTCGCAATCTCTGAAAGTATAATGTACAATACCTTCCCCCGTAGCTTATTTTTTGTGTAACTTGAACATACACAAATACTATACTATAACTATAAAATGCATTAAATCGCGCGCCAATGTATCTACAGCGCAAGATAAACGGATTTTTTCCGATTATCTTGTTATTTTATTACATTTACATATGGAAATCATTAGGCTCATAGGTAACCATGCTGATATGCCTTTACCACATCAACTATTGATATCGTGGCTAAAAGGTTACAAGCGCCCTAACGACAAAATATCAGAATTAATAGCACAGGGATTTTTGGAATCTATAAAAAAAGGATTGTATATCGCTGGACCTGCGGCGACAGAAAAAAAACCTGATACGCTGCTATTAGCTAACCATCTACTGGGACCAAGTTACATCTCACTGGAAACTGCGCTTTCTTTTCATGGAATGATACCAGAGCGAGTTTATGAGATATCCTCCATGACAACAAAAGCACCTCGTACTTTCAAAACAGTAATGGGGTTATTTACATATACTTCACTGCCTCTACCTTATTATTCTTTCGGATTAAATATGCTACAATTATCGTCAAAACATAATGCCATTGTGGCATCACCAGAAAAGGCACTATGTGACAAGATTATCAGTACATCTGGACTGACTTTGCGAAGTATGCGTACTGCCCTAGAATACCTTGTTGATGATATGCGAATGGAGGAATCGACATTAAAAGATTTGGATACGCAAATGATACGTGAATGGCTCTACATTGCGCCAAAAAAAGACAGCTTATTGATGGTCACAAAAATGATTGAACAATTATGATAAAGGAGTGGATAGACAAGTATGAACCTAAAAATGAACAAGAAGCGAAAGATGCATTGAGGGAAATTATGCAAGAGATTGCCCTCGCGGCTTTGTACCGCTCAGGTTTCTTTGAAAAAGCAGCATTTTATGGTGGAACTGCTTTACGGATATTTTATGGATTAGATAGATTTTCGGAAGACTTAGATTTTTCCCTACTGAACAGTCAGCCAGAATTTGATTTAGGGAAATACCAGAATGCGATTGTAAGCGAATTTGATTCATTAGGCATGAAAGTATCTATCAGGGAAAAGAAAAAAGTTGTCAAAACCAATATAGATTCCGCATTCTTAAAGTCTGAAACCCTTTGGAAAGAATTGGTGTTGGAAGGCATCATTCCTCAGCAAGGTATAAACCAGATCGCAAATATCAAGATAAAAATCGAAGTAGATACAGAACCCCCTTTAGGTTTTGAAACTGAAGAAAAGCTACTACTACGGCCATTTTCATTCTATGTTAAATGTTTTACGCTACCAGATTTATTTGCTGGTAAAATGCACGCACTTCTTTTCCGTAAGTGGGGGATGAATGTAAAAGGAAGAGATTGGTATGACATGGAGTGGTATATAAAAAAAGGTATTGAATTAAATCTTAAACATTTCTCTTTTAGAGCCAAAGACAGCGGTGATTGGGATGGTGATGTAATTAGTGAAAACGAGTTCAGAAAGCTACTAAGGAAGAAGATAGATACCGTAAACATGAAGTATGTTAGAAATGATATTAAACGCTTTATTAGGGATTATGAGCGTTTGGACATTTGGAGTCCGAAATATTTCCATGATATTTCTGAGCATTTGAAGTTCAACACTAATGAATAGGTGAGCTGCTATCAAGAAAATGTTGACAATTTAATGTCAGAGCTGCAAAAATATTCAAATTTGCAAATTACTATTATGAATTGGTCTACTGGTCTTATTCTAATCTCTAAAATATAGAAAAGAAGATAAGTAGTAACTTACAAAATATAAAAGTGTCCACTGCGTTTTTACTAGTTCACCGTAAGCTTCGTTTTGTGAGACAGATTAGTAGTTAGTCGATCTTCTTCAATGAAGCATTGATCAACAATGTCGAACTAGCTGTGTCTTTGGTATTCGCAGGTTTGACGATAGTAGTTGTTATAGATAATGTGTCATTTTGGATCGTATACATTCCGCTTGGTGTTAGTGACGCATCCACTAGTAGCTCCTGAGAAAGTAAGCTAAATTTAATATTAACATCGTCATAGCTAAATTTGAAATGGTTGAATGGAACATTATCTTTCGAGTTATAGCCTTCGCCACTCGCTTTTAGTGTCACATATTGACTAAAAGGTTTTTCTGTAAAGTCAACAACAAGATATGTAGGTGTTATTGTATCTTTTGTATTTGAATCTATTACAGTCATTTGTTGGGTCAAATGTTGCCAACGCCCGAAAAGTTCGTGGTTTTCCCTTATTATTTCCGCTTTCTTCGAACAACTTCCAAAAAGTATTAATACAGTAATAATGCAGATTGACTGTCTCATGGTTAGTTTAGTTAGTATGCTAATATACAAATAATTAGGCCATAACACTATCTTTCTAATTATATGCGTATAATATAGTAAATCGCGTAAATAGTTCTCGGCTTCCTTCCATACTCGCAGGTCTTACGCTTTCATTATTTATTCGACGCTTTATCAATGAGTAGTTTTGAGAATGGGAAGTATTCTTTAAATATTACAGGTTTAAGTTCTCACCAATCAAGTTCAAAACTGGTATGGCTGCAATGCATTTTATATATTCTACAAATTATTTGTTCGTTTTGTGAGACAAGTTATAGCACTCTTCTCTATTTAATTAATCTATCACCCATGCTCGAATTAATGGCTTGTTGCTTATATCATTATTTGATTACAGAATCAAAGGAAATCCTATATTAATGTTAAACGTAGATGTGGCTAATGTAAGTGTCCCAAAAAAACAGACAGCTTAAAACTGAACTACAATGTTTAAATTTAAGTTGAAAATGAAGAAGACACGTTTTACAGAAACCCAGATTGTCCGTGCCCTTAAAGAGGGTGAAGAAGGA
>NZ_WLYS01000007.1 GCF_011316935.1 Sphingobacterium chungjuense | reverse complement strand
CAAGATATTCAGGTGCCTATATCGGCGGTGTCCACCTCTTCCCATTCCGAACAGAGTAGTTAAGCCCGCCAGAGCCGATGGTATTGCCGTAACAGGTGGGAGAGTAGGTCGGTGCCTAATTTTATACTAAAGCCCTTGCAACAAAATTGCAAGGGCTTTTTTGTGTTATATACTTTTTTATCGCGCAAAGGCCTTCCGCTTTAGTAAGTACATCTAGCTGCGCGCTGTATTCTGGATAGCGCCTGTATAGCTTTACCAAGCTATTACCTGTAGTATAACCTTTGTAGGTAGCAATACCCGAATAAGGTGGATTCTCAATACACTAAAGGTGAATCAAAGGCCAAGTAATGGTGAAGCAGCCGTGAAGTAATGACCAACCAATGACCCAGCTGATTTTGAACTATTTGGCAGGGGAAGTATCAGAAAACCAATATAACCCCAATACTATTTGAGTTGGATCGGCTTAAAACCGTAGAATTTCTTGAAGGTCGTCGTAAAATGAGTAGCGTGTTTGTATCCCGTCATTCTGGAGACATCTACGATCAAATGCTTGCCCCCAGTCAACAAAGTTCTTGCATATTCCATTTTTACTTCCGTTGTATAGCCAGCAATGGTTTTTCCGTAATGGATCTTAAAATACTTTTTTAAGTATTGCTCATTTGTCCCTACAATTTTTGCTAATTCGGGAATGGTAATTTTTTTACTTAGATCTTCATGAATGATAGTTTTAGCCATTTTGACTTTGTCATAATGGCTTGAGAGGTGATGATTCTCTTCTCGATTCTGATCATTTA
This sequence comes from Sphingobacterium chungjuense, assembly GCF_011316935.1. Taxonomy (GTDB): domain Bacteria; phylum Bacteroidota; class Bacteroidia; order Sphingobacteriales; family Sphingobacteriaceae; genus Sphingobacterium; species Sphingobacterium chungjuense. Next base: position 168,380 of record NZ_WLYS01000007.1, on the reverse strand, counting down.
CTTGATGATATAGGATCTCAAAGATCTGCGCATTAAATAGTAATCGATGCATCACTTTAGGTGAACGAATCGTACCAAAAAAATTATTGATGATATACTGAGTAGGAATAGTAGTTGTACTGGTAAGTCTATCCGTGGGTACTGAAGGCATCATCTGGGTCAGTCCTAATGCTGTTGCAGCATCGACGCACACAATCAGAATAAGAGCTAAGGCTTGATTATCATCCAAAATCTCCAAACAAGCATGGCTTTCTAAATACCGGGATTCGGTATGTCCTGATTCAATCTGGTATTTCTGTCCGTTTAGAATGTAAAAGTAGCTATCCGCATTTTTCGGGCAAGTAATGATAAGAAGTGCAGGTCTGCCCAACTGAATGAAAGAATCGGTTGATTGTTTCCAAGCTTGGCCTAGATGTAAGAATACTTTAGCATTAGAATGCATTTGCACATTTCGCATCACCGTACATTTATTTCTAACATGAACACCTGTATATCTAAATCGCTAATATTAATTTAGACTTTGTCTAAATATTTTGCAAATATAGCAAAGTCTTGTTATAGTATTACGCCAAATTACGTGAAATCAATATCTGGCATTTTTTGAACGTGTGAAGATGTTTTTGTAGAATTTCACGCACTATCTATATTATAGTGTTTTCTGGTATTTGAGAAATTGCTTACGTATCAAGGCATACTGGATTAGTCTCTGCAATAGCACCGTCTCTATTCGAGCGAAACTCCAACTATTTTGGTTAATAGTGATTCATATATATACCTGTCGCACTTTAGGACACAATTAATTAATTGGAGAGTGTCTTGTTTCCTAAAAAGTAAAATATTATACGTTTTTTTAATGAGTTGATTTGTATCTGATTACGAATTTTTTAAATTTCCATTCCCGTCATCTAAATTTCGTTTAGCGTCGAAATTAAGTCCTTCTAAAATGTATTTTTGTCTCGCCAAGTTTATTTAGACTTTGTCTAAATATGAAGTTATTTTTAATATGCTAAAGTACTTTTTTACAATTATTTCAATGTGTGCGCTTTTTAGCGTCAAAGCTCAAGAATTCAGTTCTCTAACAGGGCGACTTACCCAAAAGAATGGTCAAGCTGCCAGTCACATCACCATCAGTGTCGAAGGTACCCAATTGGGAGCTGTAACAGATCAGCAAGGTAGGTACGAAATTAAAAACGTTCCATATGGTCGCATTTATTTAGTCGTTACCGCGATAGACATCAACACACATCGCCAAGAAGTAAAAATTGATAGACCATCGAAGGTTGTAAACATGATCGTAACGGGCAAAGCAGAGACCAGTATTGAAGAAGTAGCGGTGGAACGCAAGACTGTAAAAAAAGATATGGAAACAAGTGGTTTTGCGGTAGCGGTTATCGAAACCAAAGAAGCTTCCTTAAGAAACCTAACGACCAACGAATTGCTTGACCGTGCAGTTGGTGTCAGAGTACGTCAAAACGGCGGTATCGGGTCTCAAATCGAATATAACCTTAATGGGATGTCAGGAAGTGCGGTGGGTATCTTTTTGGATGGTACACCTATTTCGACATTTGGTCAATCATTCAACCTAAATAATATACCACCTGCCATGATTGAGCGTATCGAGGTATACAAAGGTGTATTGCCATCGCATCTTACCGGCGATTACGTTGGGGGTGCTATTAATGTTATTATGCGTAAAGATGCATCTGCTAATAACATTACGGCAGCAGTATCTTACGGGTCATTCAATACATTTCAATCTGACGTAGCCGCTCTATATCGGAATCAAAAATCGGGTTTTACTACTCGGCTCTCTGGAGCTTATATCTATACAGACAACAGCTACGAGATGTGGGGCAAATTTGCCATGATGACCGACGCGCAGCAACGTCTTACACGTTATAATCGATTCAAGAGGTTCAATAACACCTACAAATCGATTTCTGGACGTTTTGAATTTGGCTTCACCGATGTGAAATGGGCGGATCAATTTTTCGTAGGATATAACATCTCCGATACCTATCAGGATATTCCACACGGAATTACTATGGCACAACCATATGTAGGGAGATTCAACGAATACCAAGCACATGTATTTAGCTTAAATTATATTAAAAGTAATTTCTTGTTGGATGGCTTAGCCTTAAACGTAAATGCAGTCTACAGCAAAAGAAGCACCTATTTGCAAGATACGGCCAGAACAATGTATAATTGGGATGGTAATCCGATGACGATTATACGTAATGGAGTGACTATTCCTTTGGTACGACCAGTTGGCCGAGGCCAACAGGGAGCTGCAGTCATTACCAATATTGATCGTGATATTATCAACTCACGCACCAATCTTTCGTATATGGTTGCGCAAGGACATCGTCTCTCCGTAAATCATAATCTGAACTCTACACGACGTCAAGATGAGGATTTGCTGAATCCGTCCGCTCCAATGAATTCGCAGAATCAACGAAATACGACGACCAATATTTTTGGATTCAACTACGAAGCACAAACGCTGAATAATAAATTAAAAACAAATGTATTGGCGAAGTACACCATCAACCAAAATCATTACGATAATGCTGGTACCACTACCACGCTTACCAATAGAAATCCCGGATATGGTCTTACAGCATCCTATAATGTGATCCCGAAATTATACGTGATCGCTTCTATGGAGAACAGCTTTATCTCACCTCGCGACGAACAAATTTTTGGTAGTCCAGAAACGAATATTGTCGAGAATCTAGAGTTAAAGCCAGAGCGTAATGTCAATTACAATGCAGGATTCCGTTACGAAGCCTTATCTGATGAAAAGAATAGACTGTCTTTATATGCGAGTGCATTTTGGCGCAATGGTTATGATAAGATTGCGGCAGAAGCGGTAGATTCTGTAATCGTAGGTCGAGAAAGCGATGCTAATATCCAAACTACAAGATTCATCAATATTGGCCGCACGCAATCGCGAGGATTTGAGGCGGAGGTGACTTATGTGTATGCTAATAAACTCAACTTATTAGTGAATTTGTCGCGATTCAACACTTTGATGAAAACGGAGTTTGACGAAAATGGAAATCCAAATCGTTTCTTCAACCGCCAGTTACCTAATGAGCCTTACTTTATGGTGAATGGGAGTGTTCAATATAGGCTTGACAACCTGATCCAGAAAAAGTCGACCGTCAATTTGTTCTACAATACGGGTTATGTAGCACCATTTACCACCGTATGGTTTGATTCAGAAGATTGGTTTCGGACGCCAACACAATTTTATCATGATTTGGGCGCGAGTTACCGCACTCCGACTGGAAAGCTTATCGTCAGCCTAGATGTCAAGAATATCACTAATGGAGAGGTCTACGACAACTTTGGCGTGCAGAAACCTGGCCGCGGCTACTATCTGAAGCTCAACTATATGCTAAACAACTTTACTAAATAAAATTAAACATTTAACTCATCTATATAAATCATGAACAAAACACTATTTAAAACAACCTTTTTTGGTGCGTTAATCGCATTGGGTACGATGGCATCATGTACTAAAAATGATGGACCTGGTGGTGAAAACCCCAATGCAGGATCTGGCCCAGATACAGAGGCAAGACAATTTATAACCTTGACAGCTGCTTTTCCAGATCCGGAAACAAACAGAGCCGGTGATGGTGGTACATTGGCACACGCACTTACCTTGGCAGAAGCAAGTGATGCTTCGAAAGAACTTAATATTTTTGCAAATGGAGTTGGATATGCACTACGTTCACAGCGCACAGCTCGCGTACAAGGTTCTGTTAATGGAAATTTCTTGTATAACATCCAATATACAGGGACAAATGGTGGTATATTTAACAAATACCGTGTCGCTGGAACAAACAAATTCGAAGATACGAATGAAGAACTAAATGTGGCTAGTATCTTAAGTGCATCACCACGATGGGTGAAAGCTGCTGAGGGTGTAGGCGTTGGTGTAAAGATTGAAGGAGCTTCAGCGCCGATTGACGCAGCTAAAGCTGCTGCTGGTACACAAACGTATGACTATGTGCGTGGTACCGTTGATGTAGCGATCATTGACTTAAATAATCCAAGTGTGCCAAACACGACTGAGTTTGTTTTCCCATTCACCGATGCAGAAAAAGCAGCAGGTTATACTGTAGGACGTGTTGACGTGCCTGTGATTAATGGGAATAAAGTATATATCGGATGTAATATAAGTAAAGTAGACCCATCTAAAGGGCCGCAGAGATCTGTGAGTGCTACTGGTGTCGTATCATGGGAATGGGCAGATGATGCATCGAATATCAAAGGTACGGTAACATTGGTATTGGACTACCCATCATTAGCAAATCCTAAATTGATCTGGTCAACACAAAGTAAATCTGCTAATCATAGCTACCGTACCATGACTCAGTACGTTGGTACAGATGGCAATGTATACCAAGCGACTGCTACTTCTGGTTCTCAGATTTTGCGTATTAACAAATCAACCAGTGATTATGATAATAGCTACAACTTTGATCTTAAAACAGCTTTAAACAAATCTAATAACCTAGCCATCAGAGCTTGGAGATATTTCGGCGAGGGCAAAGGGTTGGTGTTGTTTACCGAAACTGGTGTTGCGGGTGGATATCTGGCTTTAGTGGATCTGAATGCAAGAACTGCGACGCAATTGTCTACAGAAGTTTCTTCAGATGCTGGCCTGTCTTCTACTTTTGGTCAATTCCAAAACATTGGTGTAGATGGTGACTTGGCTTACGTGCCACTAACACCTAGTGGTAAAGATGGTAACCTATATATCATTAACTGGAAAACGAACAGCATTACCAAAGGTATTAGATTGAAAGGTCAAGCAGGAAGTTTCTTTATCGGAGCTTACTAGTCGCGTTTTACATTTATACCAAAAAATAAGACCTCCGCAAGGTCTTAATAAGAGAACAGCAGCAAGATTTCTTGCTGCTGTTCATTTTTATATGACTGTAAATGAGTCTTAGCGGCTTTTCGGTGCTACTAATGCACCCAAGATCATTTCCATTACAGCTACTGCGATGGCAAAAAAGAAAGCCGACCAAAAACCGTCTACTTGAAATTTGGTGCCCATAATGCTGCTGCTTAGCATAATCATCAATACCGTAATGATAAAAGAAACTAAGCCAAAGGTCAACCAGTTCAATGGAAAAGTGAATAATCGCAAGATCCCGCCAACAATCCCGTTCACCAAGCCAATGACCAAACCCGCCACGATAGCCCAGCCAAAACCGGCGACCGTTACGCCTGGAATAATATAGGATGCTCCCGCAATGATAAGCCCCGTAAGAAGAAGTGAAAGTATAAAATGCATAGTGTTATATAATTAAGTTGTGATTTAATAAATCCAAGACAAAACAAATGCCAATTTATATTTCTCGAAAGAACCTTAAGAGTCATTTTCTGTTCTAGTATTAGCAGTATTACACTAGATAACTCAAGATTGTATTATGCTTGCATAGTAAAAAATTCGTATATTTAAGCATAACAATTGTAAACAATAAAAGCTATGAAGAGAATTATTTTAGTTTTAAGCGCAGTAATGATCGCATTTTCACTATTTGCGCAGTCTTCTGATCCGATTGTGGGTAAGTGGGAAAATTCCAGTAAGGAAGGCCGAGTAGAAATTTTTAAACGCGGTGATAAGTATTTTGGCAAATTATACTGGATTAAAGATTCTTCAAAAAAAGATGAGAAGAACCCAGACAAAAGTCTTCGCGATCGTAAAATAGAAGGTCTGGAGATTTTGAAAAACTTCACCAAAAAAGGAAATACCTACGAAGGTGGCGAAATCTATGATCCCAAATCCGGTAAAACCTACAGCTGCAAGATGACTCCAAAAGGAGATAAGTTGGAAGTGCGCGGTTTCGTAGGCGTCAGTTTGTTGGGGCGTACAGAAGTATTCACCCGCATTAAATAAGAAATCTAACAGTATTACTTATACGTAGGACAGCAATAGCTGTCCTTTTTTGTTGTACTCGCAAAGCTTCATGGCGTAAGCCAAACGAGCCACGAAAATATTGTATCTTTGAATAGATACGCAACAAAAAAAGCATTTTAGATATATGTACCACAACTTGCAAGCCGCGCTACAAAAAGAGTTAGCGGAAATTCAGGAAGCCGGACTTTACAAAAAAGAACGCATCATTACCACGCCTCAGGGAGCAGATATTAAAATAAATACAGGACAGGAAGTTATCAACTTCTGTGCAAACAATTACTTAGGATTATCCTCGCATCCCGATGTGATCGCCGCTGCAAAAGCTGCGATTGATTCGCATGGATATGGTATGTCATCCGTGCGTTTTATCTGTGGTACGCAGGATACGCACAAGCAATTGGAAGATAAATTGTCGCAATTTCTCGGCACAGAGGATACGATCTTGTATGCTGCTGCTTTCGATGCTAATGGAGGTGTTTTTGAGCCATTGTTTGGTGCAGAAGATGCGATCATCTCCGACGAGCTCAACCATGCTTCGATTATAGATGGTGTTCGCTTGTGTAAAGCGCAGCGTTTCCGCTACAAAAATTGCGATATGCAAGATTTGGAAGCGCAACTGCAAGCTGCATCAGGGGCACGTCATCGTATCATCGTGACCGATGGTGCTTTCTCAATGGATGGATCGGTAGCGCCTTTAGATAAAATCTGTGATCTAGCTGATAAGTATGATGCGCTGGTCATGATAGACGAATCACACTGTTCGGGTTTTATTGGTAAAACAGGACGCGGCACACACGAATTATGTGATGTGATGGGGCGAATTGATATCATTACCGGTACACTTGGCAAAGCGTTAGGTGGCGCTTCTGGTGGATTTACCTCTGGTCGCAAAGAGATTATAGATATGTTGCGTCAGCGCTCTAGACCGTATCTTTTTTCTAACACATTAGCGCCAGCGATTGTAGGAGCTTCTATTGCCGTGTTAGATATGTTGAGCGAAACGACCACGCTGCGCGATAAACTAGAAGAAAACACGACTTATTTTAGAGAGCAAATGACTACCGCTGGATTCGATATCAAACCAGGCGTGCATCCTATTGTTCCGGTAATGTTATACGATGCGAAGTTAGCGCAAGAGTTTGCCGCCAAAATGCTGGAAGAAGGAATCTATGTCATTGGCTTCTACTATCCAGTCGTGCCTAAAGATAAAGCACGTATTCGCGTGCAGATATCGGCTGGCCATGACCGCGCACATCTAGACAAAGCCATTGCGGCATTTACCAAAGTCGGTAAAGAGCTGAAGGTAATATCTTAATCTTAAGATCAGTGATCCGTATAATAAAAGCAGAACACCCGAGCCAATTTGGTTCGGGTGTTCTGCTTTTATAAGCTTGGATTAAATCCTACTTACACATTATTTCAGTTGCTTCTGTAATGTGGCTTCCATGATTTCATAAGCCGCAGCGGTTGGGTGTACACCATCTTTCGCATGCTCTACCGACAATCCGTTTCGCTCATCCTTGAGTGCCGAATGATAATCCACATATGGAATACCCTTGCTTTCGGCATACGAGCGAATAAGTGTGTTCAATTGCACAATCTGATTGGCCACATCTTGAATCTCCTTCCGCCAGCCAAATTCGTAAGCAGGTAGCACCGAACACAGATACACTTTGATATGGTGATGCTGCGCCAGCTCTACCATCGATTGGATATTGCCCAAGATGTTTTCTTGTGAAATATAGCCTTGATTTTGCGCAATATCATTGGTGCCAGCCAGAATTACGACCGCTTTCGGCTGTAGATCGATTACATCTTTACGGAAACGAACCAGCATTTGCGCACTAGTCTGCCCACCAATTCCTCTGCCGATATAACTATTTTTACTGAAGAACTCTGGACGTTGATTTTTCCAACCTTCGGTAATGGAGTTTCCCATAAATACCACCTGTCCACTTTTTTCCTGCGCGTTGGCCGCTTCATATTTGCCAAAATTCGCCCAGTCGGTCTTATTTTGTGCCGACATATGGTGCGCCATAAAGAGGGTTGTTACTATTGTTAAAAGCCATTTCATATTAAGAAATCTTTATTATTCACGTATTCCAAATATATCATTTAAAATTTAGTGATTAGTTGTTTTTATTTTTATACTTTTGCACCTTAGAATTTTACACGACAAGCTGTAGCATGCAGAACATCAGAAACATAGCGATTATCGCTCACGTTGACCACGGTAAAACAACATTGGTTGACAAGATTCTTTATTTCACGAATCAATTCAGAGAAAATGAAAACGCAGGAGAACTTATCCTAGATAACAACGATTTGGAGCGTGAACGTGGTATCACTATCGTTTCCAAAAACGTATCTGTTACCTATAAGGATGTAAAAATTAATATCATTGATACACCTGGTCACGCCGATTTTGGTGGTGAGGTAGAGCGTGTCTTGAAAATGGCCGATGGGGTTGTTCTTTTGGTAGATGCCTTCGAAGGCCCGATGCCTCAAACGCGTTTCGTAACGGGTAAAGCTTTAGCTTTAGGTATTAAACCTATTGTTGTAGTCAACAAAGTCGACAAAGAAAACTGTCGTCCAGATGAAGTATACGAAAGTGTATTCGACTTGTTCTTCAACTTAGGCGCTACAGAAGATCAATTAGACTTCCCAGTGCTTTATGGTTCTTCTAAACAAGGTTGGATGTCTACCGATTGGAAACAACCAACAACGGACTTCACCGATTTATTAGAAGCCATCTTGGATCATATCCCTGCTCCAAAAGTATCAGAAGGTACCTTACAGATGCAAGTAACCTCTTTAGATTACTCTACATTCGTAGGTCGTATCGCGATCGGTCGTGTAGCTCGTGGCACTATCAAAGAAAACCAACCGGTTTCTTTGGTAAAACGCGATGGCAAGATTGTAAAATCTCGTGTCAAAGAACTTCAAGTTTTTGAAGGACTTGGTCGTATTAAAGTTTCTGAAGTACATGCTGGTGATATCTGTGCTGTAGTAGGTATTGAAGGATTTGATATTGGTGATACGATCGCCGATTTCGAAAATCCAGAGCAATTAGAAGTAATGAGCATTGATGAACCGACGATGAACATGTTGTTCACCATCAACAACTCACCATTCTTCGGTAAAGAGGGTAAATTAGTAACCTCACGTAATATCTACGATCGTTTGCAAAAAGAATTGGAGAAAAACTTGGCGCTACGCGTAGTACCAACCGAATCTCCAGATGCTTGGTTAGTATATGGTCGCGGTATCCTCCATTTATCCGTATTGATCGAGACCATGCGTCGCGAAGGATATGAATTGCAAGTAGGACAGCCACAAGTAATCGTAAAAGAAATTGATGGCGTAAAATGTGAGCCAATTGAAGAATTGGTAGTAGACGTGCCTGCAGAAGTTTCTGGTAAAGTAATCGAGCTGGTTACACAGCGTAAAGGTGAGCTGTTGATTATGGAAGCTAAAGGTGATATGCAACATTTGGAATTCTCTATTCCTTCTCGCGGAATCATCGGTTTGCGTAACAACGTGTTGACCGCTACGGCTGGTGAAGCCGTTATGGCGCACCGTTTGAAAGGTTACGAGCCTTGGAAAGGTACTATTCCTAAGCGTATGGCAGGAGTGTTGATCTCTTTGGATACAGGTTCTACAACAGCATATTCTATCGATAAATTGCAAGATCGTGGCCGTTTCTTCGTAGATCCAGGAGTGGATATTTACGAAGGTCAAATCTTAGGGGAGCACATCCGTGATAATGATTTAACGATCAACGTAACCAAAGGTAAACAGTTGACCAACATGCGTGCATCTGGATCAGATGACAATACGCGTATTGCGCCAGCCATCAAATTCTCTTTGGAAGAATGTATGGAATATATCCAAGCAGATGAATACATTGAAGTAACGCCTCAGAGCATGCGTCTTCGTAAGATTTATTTGACGGAGAACGAGCGTAAAGTAAATGCTAAGAAGTTCCAATAAGCACAATCTGCTGTAAATCAGAGAAAGCTCCTAGTATTATTACTAGGAGCTTTTTTTATTAACAATTATCGTGTTCTGCTGAAGAATTTCATTCACCCACCCAATGATTTTGAATGGCAAGGCATATTTGCTCTTTTCGCGACTGGTAGATTTTAACTAAGCATAAATCAACAACAAAAAAAGCTTCGAGATATAATATCTCGAAGCTTCTTCATTACCTATATACTACTTTTAGTTAGTTCCAGCTTCGCGTTTCGCGTCTTGTTGCATTTTCTCACTCGCTACGATAACGATCTCTACACGGCGATTTTCAGCGCGTCCGGCATCGGTATCATTGGTAGCGATAGGCTCTGAGAAGTTTTTACCTTCTGTTTTCACTCTACCACCTGTCAATCCTTGTGATACTGCAAAATCGCGAACCGACTTTGCACGACCTTCAGACACTTTCTGATTCGCACTTACAGAACCAACATTATCCGTATGTCCGATAACCAAGATTTCCGTATCAGGCTCTTTGTTCAGTGTCTCTACCAATTTGGCAATATTTGTTTTAGCGTCACCTTTTAGCTGTGTACTGTTGAAGTCGAAAAGAATACCGCTATCAAATTTCACGATAATACCTTCTTCCGCTTTGATCACTTCCGCACCCGCTACCGCGTTTTCAATTTCTTTCGCCTGATTATCCATCTTACGACCGATCAATCCACCAGCAGCTCCACCAATCACTGCACCAGCGATTGCGCCCACGGCAGTGTTACCTGCTTTTCCTCCGATCACTGCGCCTAATACACCGCCAGCTGTCGTGCCAATGGCAGCACCTTTAGTGGTGTTACTTGCATTTTGTATGGTAGAACAGCTAGCAAACAGCATAGCAGATGTCGCTAGCGACAAACCATAAATGGATATTTTTTTGTTAATTGTCATAAGTTAAAAGATAAATGAATGCTTCTTTACAATATATAAACAAAGCAAATGCCAAAATAAAGCTATGGTGTGCAAAATAAATTTTGTTGTAGCCAATTAGTGGCTTACTTCTCTTGTGGCGGGATTTCCAACTTAGGCAATTTTTGAGATTTCGGGCGACCATTGGCGTCCCATGCATCAAAAGATTTATTGATATAGACCATCAAATCGTATCTGCCCCATTTCTCTGCGGTCGATAACGATGGACGATACCAATCCATAAACGATTGCAATTCTTCTCCTTCCAAGCCGGTTAACTCTGTCACGATCGTTTTGTTGAAAATACGATCGATCTTTGTCTCCTCTAGCTCTTGATCCATAAACTCCTGAAAGCGCCTAGCATTTTTGGGTTCTTTGCCAAAAAGATTGTACAACGCTGTCGCGGGACTAGCCAGATAGGTACCCACGGAGTTTTGTCCGCCGCGGTAAACGCCTTTGCGTTCATAATCTTTCATGATACCACGCATCTCGGCTTCGCGTGTACCACGCGAAACGACTACCGTTTCGATCTGTAAACCAGATTGCATCTCCAAAATAATATCCTCAATGCGGTTTATCTGTGTTTTTATCGTGCCGTAACCAACTTTCTCTATCGATAAGCTATCACCTAGAGCGACAGGCAACGTGAAGATGCCCTGCATGGATGTCCGAACTTTCTGTTGCGAATTTAGGTTGGTCACATTCGCATCAGCAATGCGCGTATTATTTGTGCCCCGCTCTAATACCATACCCGATATATTCTTACGTTCGTCACCAACAGTTTGGGCAGACGTGCGTAAACTCACTGCGAAAAGCGTGCAAGAGGCGAGAAGGATATATAGTAGTAATCGGGTCATGTAATAATCTAAATTAACCAAAGATCGCTATTCAGGATGTTAAATAACGCTAAACCTTTTATTTGAATGGGTAAAACACAAAATTAGCACCCTCTGGAACGACTACGAATAGGCACATGAACTGATCGGCAGGTTTAAACTGCTTGACGAAATAGTCTTTGCGATCTTCTTTAATAATACCATTCTCCACAAACTCCTCTAATGTACTTACATTGATCGTCCACGATGTGTTCAATTCACCTTTATCTAAGATCACCTCACCAATTTTCACACTATGTTGGTGCGCAACGAAGATAGGATGGGCAGAATATTCTGCGGCGATCAGGTCGGCCGATACCTCTTTGATTGCATCGCTATAGAAATCTAGATCTATTTTAAGACTTTCTAACGGGCTGTTGCCCTTTCCTTTTTCAGCGCCGTTACCCGAGGGCTCTGCTAACAATTCTTCTATATTCATTTTCCTACTTTCTGGTCAAAAGAACTACGTTCTCTACGTGTTGCGTGTGCGGAAACATATCCACCGGTTTGATGCGATCTACCTGATATTTTCCAGACAATAACTCAATATCCCGAGCCTGTGTTGCCGCATTACAGCTTACATACACGATTTTTGGTGCTTCCACGTCCAACAAACATTTAATCACATCGGCGTGCATCCCTGCTCTTGGTGGATCGGTGATGATGATATCGGGCTTACCATGTGCGGTGACAAATGGGATAGTCAATACATCTTTCATATCACCGGCATAGAACTTCGTATTGCTGATGTCGTTGAGCTCAGAGTTGATCTTCGCATCCTCAATAGCAGAAGGTACATATTCTATGCCAATCACCTGTTTGGCATTGCGTGCCACAAAGTTGGCAATGGTGCCAGCACCCGTGTACAAATCATACACCGTCTCTTCGCCAGTAAGCCCGGCAAAATCACGTGTAATCTTATATAGTTCGTAAGCTTGAGCAGAATTCGTTTGGTAGAATGATTTTGGGCCTACTTTAAACTTCAAACCTTCCATTTCCTCGTAGATGAAATCACGGCCACGATACAACATAATATCTTGGTCAAAGATCGTATCGTTGCCTTTTTGGTTTACGATATACAATAGCGAAGCTAAAGTGGGGAATTTGACCGATATGAACTCCATTAACTGATCGATCTGCTCTTGCGTGGGATACGCAAATACCACAATCACCATTACCTCACCTGTAGAAGCGGTGCGGATAATGACATTGCGGAGCGCGCCCTGATGTGCGCGTAAATCGTAAAACGAGATTCCGTGATCGGCAGCGTAAGCGCGAATGCTATTTCGGATATCGTTAGATGGATCAGCCTGCAAATAGCAGTGATCTATATCCAAGATTTTATCGAAACGACCGGGTACGTGAAAGCCCAAAGCGTTCATATCCTGATCTTCTGTCTGCTCATCTTTGTTGGTCAGCCAGCGCTTATTGGAAAAAGTATATTCCAATTTGTTGCGGTAATACGAAGTTTCCTGTGATCCCAATATCGTCTCCATCGCGGAAGTATCGACTTTGCCAATACGTGTCAATACATTGTTCACATATTTCTCTTTGAAGTGCAATTGCGCTTCGTAGTTCATGTGTTGCCATTTGCAACCGCCGCATACGCCAAAGTGCTTGCAAAAAGGCTCTACCCGATGTGGAGACGGTGTCTTCACGGCAGTCACTTTCCCTTCTACCAAATTCTTTTTCTTGCGAAGCAGCTCTACGTCAACTATATCTCCCGGTATTGCCTTCTCGATGAACATTACCAGTTCGTCTTGTTTTGCGACGCCTCTTCCTTCTTCGGCGATGTCAATTATCTCTATATCAGAGACAAATTTCTTGTCCTGAGGTATTCTCTTTCCCATTTGGGCACAAAAATACGCTTTTAATTTTATATGTGCAGGTGGCGAATGGACTCCGAAGGAGATATGCTTTTACGGTTGTATCAGTTCGAGTAGTTTTTTACTGTGTAGGTATTCAAATTGTCGTTGCGTTACGAAGAATTTTTCATCTAAGATGAGCGTAGTTGGTAATACCAATTGTCCGTTTCTAGCGCCCAAGAGCATAGGCAGATCGTGGTATCTGCCTCTTCTTTTCTTGGGTGATTTGTTGGTGAATAATTGACCATCGAAGCGAATGCTATCCACTGTTTCTACATCGAGCTGTACCGCATAATAATGGGCATTGATCTCCGCAATGACAGCGGGATTCGTAAATACCTCACGCTCCATCTTTTTGCAATACGTACACCAGTCAGCATGAAAGAAGATCAAGGTCTTTTTGGGCTTAGTAGCCAAGGAGTCTGACAGTGCCTCAAAAGACAGCCAATTGATATTCAACCCTTCCTGCGCCATCGTGTACGACGCAGGGAAGATTGAACAAAATAGTAGGAAGATCCAACAAAAGAATCGTACCATCTTTTTTTATTGCTTAATGCGTGAAATTGCCAATCTTCACCCCGAAAAAGTAAGTGCGTGGTCTGGCAGGTCCGTAAATGTAATCCGAATCGCGGCGAGCACCTTTATCAAAGTCATTTTGGTAGCTATTAAAGATGTTTTGTACTCCCGCGCTTAACTCCAGGGAGAAACTCGATTTGATATGAATCATGCGCGACAAGCGTACATTCATCTCTAAAAACTCGCGAGATTGTACCAAGTCCATAAATCCAGATTCGCGAACCACATGCGGCACGATCATCGATCCAGTATACACACCCGTAATATCTATGCCAAAATCTTCTACAACGCGCCAGTTGGTATTGAAGTAACCATAGCTGTTGGGTGTACGCACTAGATTGCGTGTGAACACGGCGGGATCGCCATCCGCCACATCTTCACCTTCAAATAATTCCTGCTCTTCGCGGTAGCGATTCGTTTGGATCGTTCCTCCGAATTGAAACGTCAATCGATCGGATGGCGCAAGCCCTATTTCAATATTGCCACCAGTGACATACAGACCTTCGCCGTTCACCATTTGTTCGAGACGCAAGTTGTCGCCGATCACACCTTGCGATACATAGGTGAATGGATTCCTGATGTCGGTGTAGAAACCTTCTAACAAAATGTTGGCTTGAGTAGATCCGATCGCTTTCGTGAAGTTGATAGATGCTGTGTACGAGTTCGAAAATTCGGTTTTCAGGTCTTCGCCCAACAAGATAAATTGCTGATCACCACCAACTGAAGATACGTGCATATCTTCATCAAAAGCCTGCGGAGCTCTGAAACCACGGGCATAACCACCGCGAAGTTGAAAAACTTCGTTGATATCATACAACAAAGTCACACGCGGACTAAATGCCGACACGGAAGCATCAGAAGCACGGGAAATATCTCCTAAGAAGTATGTTCCAGAGACGTTGACATGGTCAAATCGTCCGCCCAGCAAAGCCTTGAACCGATCGGTTGGTTTCCATTCGTATTGTGCATAGATCCCGGTGCTGTTTACATGTTGCTCAATCGCTCTGCTGTATCCCGGGATTTCGTCGTCTACATTGCTATGATTGTATTCGATACCGGTGGTGAATACGTCTTCATTTTTTAAAGTATGCGCCAATTGTCCACCACCAACAAAGGCAAAATCTTTGGTCGTGCCATATGCATTTGCTGCCAATAAACTATCAGTAGCCGTGCGTTCGCCACCCAATCCGCCGTAGTAGCTATCGCGAATGGTGCGCTGCGCAGATCCATAAACGCTGAATTTGGTGCGCTGATCTTTCGTGTATTGATCGAATGTCAATCCGCCCATGATCGTATTATGATTCAATTGTTCGGTAATATCCGTGAAATGTGGCGCTATATTTAATCGATCACCACCACGACGAAATTCTTTGATGGCACTAAAATCCATGGTCAGCTTATTCAGTTCCGAAAACTTATAAAATGCTTTCGTGCCGAATGCAGTGCTTTCCAATTTCGTGATTTCCGAGAATCCGTCGCCGTCTGCATCATATGCTTCCCGGCTTCTTTTGGCACCGTAGAATGTTGCGCCATGCGAAAGATCTTCGCTTACCACCGAAGAGTTGAAGCTAAAATTATTGTCCAAGCTCTTGCCGCCGATAAGGCTGGTATTGTTATTTATTTCCCAAGAATTGACAATAGGATCTTTGGTAATCACATTGATGGTTCCAGCAATGGCATTAGAGCCATACAGTGCCGATCCGCCGCCGCGAACGACTTCGATGCGCTCTACCATACTGGTCGGGATCTGATCCAAACCATATACACCATTCAGGGCACTGAAAATCGGACGACTATTCATCAATATTTGAGAATAACTGCCATCCAAGCCATTCATTCGCACCTGCGTAAAGCCACAATTTTGGCAATTCACCTCCAAGCGTACACCTGGTTGATAGTTCAACGTTTCGGACATGGCCACACTTTGCGTGGCATTCATCAGTTTCGAGCCAATCACATTCACAATGACGGGCGATTGTTTCCGATTTACATCGTATCGCGTGGCGCTGACCACCACTTCGTTGAGATTTAGCCGATCCGCTTCGAGTGCGATCTGAAGTGCTGGCGTATTGCTCGCAAGTACCGATACCGCTTGGCGAAAGGGTACATAGCCAATGGCATCAACTAGGATGCGACGATTTCCTGTCGGAACATTTGCCAACGTAAAATGTCCGTCTTCATCTGTTGTGGTTGCTAATGTTGTGCCTTCTATACGAACGGTTGCGGTGGTTGCGCCTCCTTTTGTGCTCACCGTACCTGTTATAGTACTTGTTGTCTGCGCATATATGGTAAAGGATAGTAAAGTCAATAAGAAGGTGTAGAAATATTTTTCCATCTATAGATAGGTTGCTTTTTGAATAAGAATAAAAAGTGTCAGCTATGCGCTAACGCATAGTCGTTGTTGCGTGCAGAATGTAAACACAGGTAGATCAGGTACACACTGTTTGTGCGCACCAAGTGCTCCGTTCTGAGAATTGTTAAAAAGATAGATTAGGAAAAAATGGGCGGCCCACGAAGGCTGGGCGCGTCATGATATCGGTAGCGCACGATCTCCTCATTACGTATCGGCGCTTGATAAGAGCGATAAGCGATGGCGAGTACTTCGATGGCGTTAGAGAATGGTTCCATCTGCACAATTCCTTGGTGAGCCAAGAAATCATAAAACACCATCTCGTCATCATCGTGCTCGTGCGTAGCTACATCACCGCGTTCGTCGAGAGCGAAAGGGTGCACGTGCATTACCAAGTGGCCGTGCGACACGTGGCTGTGCATAAATAGCGCATTGCTCGTCAGAATGGCACTTAAAAGTGCCAATTGGAAATAGGCGAGTAATGAACGATTTATTTTCATGAGTAGCATGCTGCACTAGAGTGCATTTTCGGCGCTAAGATAATAAATAATACAGTAAGAGAGATTTTAATAATAGCGGAAAAAGAAAAAGAGGCCTCTGTTAGCTAGCCTAAAATCCCGTGTTTCGTATAAAAAGGCCTATCTTTGCAGCAGAACAATTTCATATGTTAAGTTTTACAGCAATCGATTTCGAATTGGCTACGGCAGATTACAATAGCATTTGTGCGGTAGGCGTAGTGCGAGTCGATGATGGCGTGATTTCCGAAGAGTTTTTTAGCTTGGTGAAACCACCAAATAATAAATACATGTGGCAAACTACCCGTGTGCACGGTATTAAGCCCAAAGACACCGCCGAAGCGCCTACTTTCGAAGAGTTGTACAAAGATTTGGCTCCGCTACTGCAAGGCCGTGAAATGGTCGCACACAACGAAAAATTTGATCGCTCGGTCTTAAAGCAAACAATGAAACATTATGGATTGCGCTACGAAGAACTGGATATTAGTGATCAATGGTTGTGTACCAGCGTGCTATACCAATCGTTGGGATTTGCACGCACCAAATTAAATGTATGCTGCAAGATTATGGATATTCCATTAAAACATCATGATCCACTGTCGGATGCGCGCGCTACGGCCATGCTCTACCTCCAGCGTGATGACGCGCCCGAAAAATGGGAGCGCAGTCTCATTGATTCTTTATAAAAGCTTAACTCTTTGAAAATGATGGCTTAATAGTGTAGTTGTTACTTTGTAAAAACACTACATGAGAAGAGCCGTAGATATTGCCGTCATATCCGATATTCACTTAGGTACGCATGGTTGTAGAGCAGACGAACTGCTTCAATACCTGCACTCGATTAAGCCCAATTATCTGGTTCTCAACGGAGATATCATTGATATCTGGCAATTTAAGAAGAGTTATTTTCCCGAATCACATTTCCGAGTATTAAAATGTTTGCTAGATATGGCCTATTCAGGCTGCCAGGTGGTGTACATTACCGGTAATCATGATGAGATGCTCCGTAAATTTGGACCAATGCACTTTGGTAAAATTCAGTTTGCCAACAAGTTGCTGCTGGATATAAACGGCGAAAAAACCTGGATCTTTCATGGTGATGTGTTTGATGCTTCCATTCAACACTCCAAATGGATCGCAAAGTTAGGTGGTTGGGGTTATGATCGTTTGATTCAACTCAATACCTTGATCAATGCCGTTTTAGTCCGAATGGGGCGCGAGAAATATTCGCTTTCCAAACGCATTAAGAACTCCGTAAAGAAAGCGGTCAAATTTATCTCCGATTTTGAGAAAACAGCCTCTGAGCTGGCTATCGAAAATCAGTATGACTACGTGATTTGCGGACATATTCACCACCCAACCATTCAGCGTGTAGAAACTAAAAAAGGCTCCTGTGTATACATGAATTCAGGCGACTGGATTGAGAATTTATCGGCGCTCGAATACAAAAACAATGCTTGGAGCATCTTCTTATACGAAGAAAATAGTCATCTTCTCAATCAGCAAGTATTTGATGAATACAAATTCAAGCATTCGATCGAAGACCTGCTCACCAGTATTATTAAAGGAGATTTATAGGCGTTCGATATCGGCCAATTGTTCTTGAACGTACTTTTCTGTTAGCGGATCAGAGAAATTACCTTGTTCATTGAGTTCATTTTGTATGTGCGCAATGTGGATTTTTAGCGGCATCACATGCATGCGCATGTAATGACATACACCGGTGAAGTGATCCACGCCACGCACATTGCCATACTTTCCTGTAGATATGCCAACAAGAGCCGCTTTTTTATGATGAAAAGAGGCGGGGTAAGCGCAAGCATCCATAAAAACTTTCAGAATGCCGGGATAGCTACCATTGTACTCTGGCACGATAAATATAAAACGCTTTGCCTCAGAGACAGTTTTCTGAATGGGGGCAAATGCATCACTGCGCCGTCCATACAAATCAGATACGATGAGATCGTTGGGCAGGCTGTCTAACGATAGAATATCCCACTGCTGTCCCTTTTTGCTTAATTCCTGCTGATAGTATTGTGCTACACGGGATGAATTATTCTTTGGACGATTCGTTCCCACGATGATTAAATCCATATGTATGTCTGGTCTTATTGCTGGCAAAATGCATGAATCAAATGTCGGACTACAGCTAATTTTTTGCTAACTTAGCGTCCTGAGATTTGAAGCTTTCGCGGCTCTTAAAAGTAGCAAATTTAACATGTTTTAAGTAGGATCAAAATCTTTAGAATGTTATCTTGCTAGCATGTAGCTGCAGAATTAATCGGTTCATACTCAGTTATAGGTTATCATCAATATGGGAAAAATCATTGCCATTGCAAATCAAAAAGGCGGCGTTGGGAAAACAACTACCGCTATTAATCTTGCCGCTAGTCTGGCAGTATTGGAATATAAAACCTTACTCATCGATGCAGACCCGCAGGCAAACTCCACATCCGGTATCGGTTTCGATCCGCGGGAGATAAAGACAAGTGTATACGAGTGTTTGGTCAATGATTTAGCTCCGCACGATGCGATTAGACAAACGGAAACGCCGCATTTGGATCTTCTGCCAGCACATATCGACTTGGTCGGTGCAGAAATTGAGATGATTAATCTCAACGAACGCGAGTACCGCATGAAAAATGTTCTCGACACGATCAAGGACGATTATGATTTTATCATTATCGATTGTTCTCCATCTTTAGGATTGATTACCATCAATGCACTGACGGCATCTGATTCGGTTATCATCCCGGTGCAGTGTGAATATTTTGCCTTGGAAGGACTGGGCAAATTGCTTAATACCATTAAAATCGTTCAAAATAGATTAAATACCGAACTCGAAATCGAAGGTATCCTACTTACCATGTACGATGTACGACTTCGATTGTCTAATCAGGTCGTTGAAGAAGTGCGTACGCACTTTACCGATCTGGTGTTTGATACCATCATTCAACGCAATACGCGCCTAAGTGAAGCTCCGAGTTATGGAATATCGGTTATTATGCACGATGCATCATGCAAAGGCGCGATCAATTATTTAAATCTGGCGCGCGAAATCTTACAAAAGAATGGTCTTTTGTCGGTAGAAAACAAAGAGTCAGCGACAGTATAGAAGAGATATGGCAGCACAACAGCGAAAAATAGGATTGGGTAAGGGTTTAGGTGCATTGCTTCAAGATGAGGATATCAACAGAGGACAATCTGCGACTAAGGTAAATACCGAGAACAGAGACCGACAGTCGGAAGTGAAGCCCGTTGGTGGGATCAATTTTATAGAAGTCGCTCACGTAGAGATAAATCCATTTCAGCCGCGTACGGAGTTTGATGAAGTGGCTTTGCAAGAGCTTTCCGACTCCATCAAATTGCAAGGTCTTATTCAGCCGATCACCGTTCGGCAGATGAGCAAAGATTCGTACCAACTCATCAGCGGTGAGCGCCGATTACGCGCCTCCAAATTGGCAGGAATCACGGCAATCCCAGCATATGTGCGTACGGCCAACGATCAGCAGATGCTGGAAATGGCGTTGATCGAAAATATTCAGCGCGAAAACCTAAATGCCATGGAAGTGGCGTTGAGCTTTCAGCGTATGATTGAAGAGTGTAATTTGAAACAAGAGGAGCTTGGCGAGCGTGTTTCTAAAAATAGAAGTACAGTGACCAACTACCTTCGTCTTTTGAAATTACCTCCAGTGATACAAGCTGCCATACGCGATGGGCAACTGTCTATGGGGCATGCTCGCGCTTTAATCAATATTGGCGGCGAAGAAAAACAACTTTTTGTATTTCAACAGATTATAGAGCAGAGCTTGTCTGTCCGTAAAGCGGAAGAACTAGTGCGTGCGATACAGCAGGGGCAAGCTGAAACAGAAACCAATGCGAAAGCAGAAGGAGCGAAGAAGACTTTGAACTTTCAATATCAGAAGATACAAGACGATTTGGCCTCTCGATTTGCTGCGAGCGTCAAGCTTAATATGAAAAATAGTAAAGGAAAAGGTGCTATCGAAATTCCATTTGATTCCGAAGACGATCTTGGCCGTATATTGGAGTTGCTTGACTGGTAATTGTATGCGGTATCTCGGCGTTTTATTGTTTACATTTTTATGCTGGGGAACCTTGCAGGCACAAGATCGCGACAGTATTATCCGTACGGCAGATAGCATGGCCAATAGTATATTAGCGGATTCTGTACGAGCAAATGTCGAGAAAAAAGAAACGCGCGCTGAACGCCGAGCTCGTACACGAGAGGAAAAAGAACGCGAAAAATACTATTTTAAAGGTATTTTAAAGGATTCGGCTCGCTTAGAAATCGAACGCGTATCTCGTGTCGCGTGGCGACGATCTGCGATCTTGCCGGGTTGGGGTCAATACACCAACGGCGGCTTGTGGTGGGTAAAAGTACCTGTGATATACGGCGGATTAGTAGCTGGATATCTTACCTTTGATTATTGGAATTACTTTTATCGCGAATACCAGACCGAATTGCAGTTTCGTTTTAATAACAATGGGGAACCATCGGATGGACCTTTAGGAAATAGACCAACAGGTTCTGAGCCATCGCTCATACGTCAACGAGATAATATGCGGCGTAATCGCGATATTGTGATATTGGCTACTTTGGGCTGGTACGGTCTCAATGTGGTAGAAGCTTATGTAAACTCCATGTTGAGTAATCGCTGGAATATCAGCGATGATTTGTCTTTTAGAGTAACACCAACGGTGATACCTACCTATCCCAGTGGCATGGCAACGAATGCACGCTTTGGAGCAGCTTCTTTGTTTACTCCGGGCTTCAAACTAACAGTGAACTTACATTAAAATATCAACCAATTACAGTATAAAAATGAAAATTGGATTATTAGGATACGGCAAGATGGGGCAGCTTATTGAGCGGTATGCCATCAAAAGAGGACATGAGATTGCATGGACTATCGATGCCAATAACCGAGAAGATATCACTTCCGTAGATCTAAAAACGGCAGATATTGCGATCGATTTTAGTACGCCAGATGCGGCGTTAGATAATATCAGTCTTTGCTTTGAGCACGATCTTCCGATCGTGGTAGGTACTACAGGTTGGTACGATCATTTGGAAGAAGTCAAGGCAACATGTGTAGATGCTAATCAATCCATGCTATATGGGTCTAATTTTAGTATCGGTGTCAATGTCTTTTTTCACGTAAATAAGTTGTTGGCCAGGGCGATAAGTCCTTACAAGCAATATGATACACAAGTAGAGGAAATCCATCACATTCATAAATTGGATGCACCAAGTGGTACGGCGATTACGATTGCAGAAGGTATTTTGGAGGCTTATACTGATAAAGATAATTGGGTGAATCGCTTAGAAGGCTCGGGTGAGGAAATCATTCCGGCAAAGAACGAATTACTCATTGAGAGTTTGCGACTGGAAGAAGTGCCGGGTACGCACACCGTGTTATACAGTTCAGAGGTCGATCAGATTGAATTTAAGCACACGGCGCACAGCCGAGATGGTTTTGCCTTAGGAGCTGTGGTCGCAGCAGAGTGGTTAGTTGGTCGGAAGGGATTCTACCAAGTGACAGAAATGTTTGATTTTAATAAGTAGTATACATGATCTATTATATTTTATTTGCCTTATTTCTCATCGTATCATGGTACGGCCTTTTTCTATTATTCAGAAAAGCCGGAAAGCAAGGTTGGGAAGCCTTTATTCCTTTCTATCGTGAGGTAATATTTGCCGATTTAGTAGCGCGACCTCGTTGGTGGGTGCTTTGGTTATTAGTACCGATTGTCAATGTGTTTGTATTCTTCGGATTGTATTTTGATCTGTTGAAAAGCTTTGGCAAACGTCGGTTTTGGGAAACTGCTGCTGCGGTACTGGTTCCCTTTATTGTATTGCCGATGTGGGGTCGGGATGCGACGGTAAAATACTTAGGCCCATCCAATACCGAAGAGTTTAAAAAGAAATATCCGTATAAGAAATCTGCGGTGCGCGAATGGACTGATGCCATTATATTTGC
This sequence comes from Sphingobacterium chungjuense, assembly GCF_011316935.1. GTDB lineage: Bacteria > Bacteroidota > Bacteroidia > Sphingobacteriales > Sphingobacteriaceae > Sphingobacterium > Sphingobacterium chungjuense. The sequence continues at coordinate 145,315 of NZ_WLYS01000007.1, read as the reverse complement.
AACGGTGGCCGCATCACTGATCCGTAGTTTTTTAATTGAACCCTATGTGATCCCGACCGGTTCGATGGAGCGCACTTTATTAATTGGTGATTTCTTATTTGTCAGTAAGTTGAATTATGGGGCACGGGTTCCGATGACTCCTTTGGCTTTCCCATTCGCCCATCATACGATGCCGATCACGGGCGGCAAAGCCTATTCGGAATGGATCAAAATCCCGTACAAACGCTTGCCAGGATTTCAAGAAATCAAAAGAAATGATGTGGTCGTCTTCAATTATCCGATGGATGCTGACGCGCCATTCGAAAGACCGGTCGATAAACGCGAGAATTACGTGAAGCGCTGTGTAGGTATGCCGGGCGACGTGATCACCATGAAAAGCGCACAGCTATTTGTTAATGGAGAAGAAGCGTTCGAAAGTCATAATCTTCAACCAAGCTATATCGTAATCACCGAACAGCCATATGGCTTAGATTTGAATCGACTGGTGGAGAAACGCTACGAATTAAGCACATATCTAAACGATCCGTCGAGAGGTGTATATGTATTGCACATCACACGCGAAGAGGCAGAAGAAGTGCGAAAATGGAATAATGTAAAAGAAGTGATTGAGCAGGTATACGGACCAGATGATAATTCGGAAATGGCACAAGCATTTCCATTCTACAAGGATGGTACGGTCTGGAATTATGACAACTTTGGTCCATTCACTATTCCTAAAAAAGGTTGGACTGTCAAGTTGGATAGCAAAACTTTACCATTATATATCCGTGCTATCACGGTATACGAAGGCAATACGTTAGAAGAGCGTGCCGATGGACTTTATCTCAATGGCAAATTAGCAGATAGCTACACCTTTAATATGGATTATTACTGGATGATGGGCGATAATAGACACAATTCTTTAGATTCACGTGGCTGGGGCTTTGTTCCCGAAGACCATATTGTAGGTAAAGCCGTATTGACTTTCATGAGTTATGATGAAGACGGAACTTTCTTATCGAAGATTCGTTGGAATAGAATTTTTAGAGGCATCAATTAAGGCGTTTACTGGGCGCTTCAGCCCGCAGTAAACAATATGAAATCGAAAGGCGCACCAATTTATTGGTGCGCCTTTCGATTTTAATAAGTAGGGAGTTTTTACGCTTTGAGCGCCGCCAAGTATCTTTTGATCGTTTCTTCCAATCCGAGAAACAACGCATCCGCTACCAAAGCATGGCCAATACTCACTTCTAATAAACCTGGAATTCGCTCATTGAAAAACGCCAGATTATGCAAGTCTAGATCATGTCCGGCATTTAGCCCTAAGCCCACTTCACGTGCCTTTAATGCAGCTTTAAAGTAAGGTTCAATGGCTTTTTCTTTATCGTAGCCAAACTCCGCCGCATAGGCTTCGGTGTACAATTCCACGCGATCTGCGCCAGTTTCTGCGGCTGCTTCCACCATGTCCTCCACAGGATCCACAAAAAGCGAAACGCGAATGCCTTCCTGTTGGAAGCGGCTTACCATATCGCGTAAGTAAAGTTTATGTTTTATGGTATCCCAGCCGTGGTTAGACGTGATTTGCTCATTGGCATCCGGTACCAAAGTTACTTGCGAAGGTTTGTTCGCTAGCACCAGCTCCACAAACTTATCTTCTTGACAGTTGCCTTCGATATTAAATTCAGTTTGGATTTCTTTTTTTAGATCATACACATCCTGATATCGGATATGGCGTTCATCTGGTCTTGGATGCACCGTGATTCCTTGCGCGCCAAAGCGTTCACAAGCGATCGCAGTGGTCAGTACGTTGGGAATATTGCCGCCACGTGCGTTGCGCAAGGTGGCGATCTTATTGATATTTACAGATAATCTAGTCATGTACGGTAGCTTGTTATATCACAAATATAATCAATATAAAATGGCTGCAATTGGCTTAAATTATATAACAGTCATAGTACAGGTTGCAGAATATTCATTAAATTGCAGAGTATATGCAAGGACTGGATTTTAATCTTCTGAGTGGTTTCCGCTGGTTCGATTTTATCGACATTTTGTTGGTAGCCATTATCATTTACTATGTATATAGTTTGATAAAAGGTACCATTGCCGTCAACATCTTGATTGGGGTCGGTCTGTTTTATGGTATTTATCTGGTCGTGAAACAATTGGAGATGCGTCTATTGACGGAGATCTTTGGCGGCTTTATCTCGGTAGGATCCATTGCGTTGATCGTCGTGTTCCAACAGGAAATTCGACGTTTTTTGCTGCATATCGGTAAAAACATATCCATGCGTCGCAAGAAGTTTATCTGGTCATTCTTTGGGGCACGCAAAGCCGTAGAAGGAGATCGATCAGAACTGATCAAGCCTATAGTAGATGCCTGCCGAAGCCTAGCTAAGTCACAGACCGGTGCTTTGTTGGTATTCTCTCGTCATTTCGATGAAGAATATTATCAATCGAGTGGTGAATATATCGACGCTCCGATTTCAAAAAGACTGTTGGAGTCCATATTTTTTAAGAACTCGCCACTGCATGATGGCGCTGTGGTCATTGTTGATTTTCGGATTATGACCGCTAGTTCGGTATTGCCTCTGTCGGATAGTGAAGATCTGCCGCCGCAGTTTGGTTTGCGGCATCGTGCCGCGATCGGGGTTACAGAAGTTTCGGAAGCCGTTTCCGTTATTGTATCTGAAGAGACCGGAGAGATTTCATTCGCCAAGGATGGTAATGTAAATATGAATCTTTCTGCCGAGGAGCTGGAAGCTATTCTTAAAGAAGAATTATAATTACTTCATCCAATAAAAAGCCGTCTGTACGCCTGCTCCCGTGAAGAAGCTTATACAGACGGCCTGAATATCGTGTTGCTTACTTCGCAGCTTTAAGCGCTTGTGTATTCAATTTGATGTATTCTGAATTGTTTGCTTGTGTAGCTATATCAATTCCTTCTTGCGCAGCTTTAGCAGCACCTGCTTTGTCACCGGCTTTTGTCAGAATTTGAGCTTTCCAATATTTAATATGTGGCGCTTTGGTATTTCCTTTGTCTGCTTCCTCAATCCACGTTACCGCTTTAGCGATGTCAAGGTTATTTTGGAAATAATATTGCGCTGCTTGGAAATAAGGTTTTTTCTCGCCTTTCATTGCATTATCCAAGGAAGCCATGATCTCTTTAGTCTGATCAACAGATACAGTAAATGGAACTGCTACGTTCTCCCAACTCAAAACCACATCTAAACTTTTTGTAGTAACATTCTCAAAGTTGATGGTAAAAGTCTCTACCTTTTTGTTCAGCTTAACTGGTTTTGCGGTAAAACGAAGCAAATCATCCTCTTGTTTATACGTGTAGGCGCCCCACTGTTCCGCGGTTTTATTTAAGATGATTGTCCAATCTCCTTTATTAGGAATGGTAAATAAACCATACGTTCCGGCAGGTACCGTTTTACCTTGAATCGTTACTTCGCTATCGAAAGTAATCGCGGTAGCGTTGTTCGCTCCGGTGCGCCATACTTCGCCATACGGAACTAATCCGCCAAATACTGTTCGTCCATTGCTATTAGGGCGCTGATAAGTAAGCGAGATCTTGCTAATACCTAATCCTTGCGATACTTGTTGCGTGCTACTTGCAGGTGGCAACTTCGCCTGTGCCTGAGCCGATGATGCTCCAGATAAGATCGCCAATGCCACGATACATGCTGATAGTGTTTTTTTCATAATTGCTTTTTTATGCTAAATTATCAAACATTAGACCGATATGCAATAGGCCAATGCAGATGACATCTTGTCACGCATTCTAAGATTTAATTCTTAACTTTGTCTCTTTGAGAAATGGACATGTTAGACTTATTACACACAACCAAAACACACGATGAAACTCGTCAAGGCGAGGCACTTGATATGGTGCCTACTGGAGCTAGCAACGGGCGAAAACTATATATCGAGAGTTACGGTTGTCAGATGAATTTTTCGGACAGTGAGATTGTAGCATCTATACTGATTGACCGTGGTTTTGAGACCACGAAAGACTTTAAAGATGCAGATGTGGTGTTTATTAATACCTGCTCTATACGCGAAAATGCCGAACAACGCGTTCGGAATAGATTGAAGGAATTTGAATCTGCCAAAGCGCGTAATCCGGGGATGATCGTAGGCGTATTGGGCTGTATGGCAGAGCGTCTTAAAGCCAAGTTTTTGGAAGAAGAAAAGTTGGTGGATGTGGTCGTTGGGCCAGATGCTTACCGTGATCTTCCGAATCTGATTGAGCAGGTTGATGATGGTGCGAAAGCTGTCAACGTGCTATTGTCTCGCGAAGAAACATATGCAGACATTAGCCCGGTGCGATTGAATTCCAACGGCGTAGCCGCATTCATATCCATCATGCGTGGCTGTGATAATATGTGCTCATTCTGCGTTGTTCCTTTCACGCGTGGTCGAGAGCGTAGTCGCGATCCGCAGTCCATCGTACAAGAAGCGAAGAATCTTTTTGAGGCTGGATATAGAGAAGTGACGTTGTTGGGTCAGAATGTGGACTCGTACAAGCACGCTCAGAAAAATGAAGATGGCGCAGAGGCGGCAGAAACGGTGAACTTCGCCACGCTATTAGCAATGGTGGCCGATGTCAATCCATTGTTGCGCGTTCGATTCTCCACCTCACATCCAAAAGATATTACCGACGAGGTATTGCATACCATTGCTCGGTACGAGAATATTTGTAACTATATCCATTTGCCAGTTCAATCAGGCAATTCACGGATTTTAGATATCATGAACCGTACTTATGATCGCGAATGGTACATCGATCGCGTCGATGCGATTCGCCGTATTATTCCGGGTTGTGCGATATCTACCGACGTGATTACAGGATTTTGTACCGAGACAGAAGAAGAGCATCAAGATACCATCTCCATGATGGAGTACGTAAAATACGATTTCGCCTACATGTTTGCCTATTCAGAAAGACCGGGAACATTGGCAGCCAAGCGGTTCGAAGATGACGTGCAGGAAGAGGTAAAGAAACGTCGTTTGACCGAGATTGTGGCTTTGCAACGCACACATGGACACGAGCGCATACAAGATTACGTAGGCAAAGTGCACCGCGTATTGATCGAAGGATTATCCAAACGTTCGGATCAACATTATTGCGGTCGCAATGATCAGAATGCGATGTTGGTATTCCCGTTAGATGCTCGGTACAAAGCCGGCGATTATGTGGATGTATTGGGAGAAAGTTGTACTTCAGCAACTTTAATTGGAAAAATAATCAATTAAAAAAGGCGCTAAAAGCTAAAATGTACCCATGGTGGATCATCAGGATTTAAAAAGTAGATTTGGAATTATTGGCAATTCGCCTTTATTAAATCGAGCACTCGATATCGCCCGTCAGGTCGCACCGACGGATATCTCCGTATTGATCCAAGGCGAAAGCGGTTCGGGAAAGGAAGTTTTTTCCCACATTATTCACCAACTGAGCGCACGCAAGCATGGGCCATTTATCGCTGTTAACTGTGGCGCTATCCCAGAGGGAACGATTGACTCGGAGCTGTTTGGCCACGAGAAAGGCTCTTTCACGGGCGCGACCGAAGCGCGCAAAGGATATTTTGAAGTCGTCGATGGCGGCACCATCTTTTTAGATGAAGTTGGCGAGTTACCATTAGGCACGCAAGCGCGTCTATTACGCGTATTGGAATCTGGCGAATACATTCGTGTAGGATCTTCCAAAGTGCAGAAAACAAACGTTCGCGTGGTCGCTGCTACCAATGTAGATATGTACACCGCGGTACAGAAAGGCAAATTCCGGGAAGATCTATATTATCGGTTGAATACCGTACCCTTGAAAATTCCAGCCTTAAGAGAGCGTCCCGAAGATATCTATTTATTGTTTCGGAAGTTTGTGGTTGATTTTGTGGATAAATACCGTACACCGAGCATTCAGTTGTTGCCCGATGCGCAAGACTTATTAGTCAGTTACAATTGGCCGGGAAATGTTCGCCAGCTAAAAAATATCGCAGAGCAAGTAGCCGTTTTGGAAAGAGAGCGTAATATCAATGCGGCCATCTTGAGCAATTATATTCCGGCTGATGCGAAGCAATCTAATCTGCCAGTTTTCGTAAACGAACAGAATAAGGATGATTTTTCAGAGCGAGATTTGCTGTACAAAGTCCTGTTTGATATGAAGCGCGATATGGTTGACCTGAAGAAATTAGTGGTCGAGCTGCTGCAAAATGGCATCAATGCGGGAACGTACGAACAAAACTCTCCAGTAATCAATCAGCTGTATAAAGACATTGATAATAACAGTGGAAATGTAGCTGCGCGGATGAGTGATGAATATGGCTTACCTTCACCGGCGACATTAACCATTCACAACCCGAATAGACCGAAACCGGCTAACGGCGAATACCGCTATAATGCGCAAGATGTAGAAGAAATAGAAGAGTCCTTGTCATTGGTAGACAAAGAATCGGACCTAATTAAGCGCGCATTGAAAAAGCACAAAGGTAAGCGCAAAGCAGCTGCACAAGAATTAGGTATTTCCGAGCGCACCCTTTACCGTAAGATTAAAGATTTGAACCTAGATTAAGACTTCGTTTATGAATCATCATAAATCCATACTTACTGTCATTATCACTGCTGTGATGTTAATTTTTACCACACAGAGTTGCGGGGTAAAGTATAGCTTGAGTGGCGGCAGTATCCCTGAAAATATGAATACCTATACGGTCGAATTCTTTGAGAATATTGCTCCTATGGTGATTACTTCTTTAAGTCAAGACTTTACAGAGGGATTAAAAGAACGGATCAGGACACAATCTAGACTGAATCAAGTAGACCAGAATGGAGACGCTATTTTTGAGGGTGTGATCACGAACTATACCATATCTTCCGCCGGTGTAGAAGCTAATACGAATCTTGCCGCATTAAACCGATTGTCTATTACGGTAAAAGTGAAATACACGAATCGCAAAGATGAATCCGGAGAAAGCGATTATGAAGAAAACTTTACGCAGTTCAGAGAATTTCGAGGAGTTGTCAATACCAACACAGAGTTACAGTTAACTAGAGAAATTATCCTAATGTTAACAGAGGATATTTACAACCGGACATTCAATAACTGGTAAGTCAAGACCCGTCATGAACCAAGCATCTACATCAAATATCAAACAATTATTTGCCGAAGCATTGCGAGATCCGAATGCCGTATCCGATGTGGATTTTCAATTGCTGTTTTCCGAATATCCTTTCGCTCAGGCGCTTGTATTTGCCTATCAATGTCGTCGGGCAACTGCTGCCGATCCAAGTGTGCAAGCGACCGTACAGAAGGCATTACTTCACACCGATAATCGGTATTGGTTGTACGATTTGGTTGAGCAACGTGCCGATAATATGGCGGATGAAAATTGGGTAAAAGAGGAAGAGATTGAGCCAGCTGCGATCGAAGAGGAAATTGTGGCAACTACGACAGAGCAAGAGGAGGTCGAAACCGAAAATACGGGCGACGAACTTGCGGAATTGATCTTCGAGCAAGCACAATCTGCCGACTATTTTGCGCTAGAGAAATCAACGGAAGTAGCCGATCCAAGTACCGACATAGCTGCCGTAGCTCCTGTAGAACCAAGTGCAAAAGATGCCGATAGTGAAGAAGACCTAAGCGTATACGACGATGAGCTAATGCCCTATAGTTTTCGCTGGTGGCTGTACAAAACACGTCTCAAACACGCAGATACCTATCAGCCTTTCGTCAATTTACAATCGCTTACCGCACGTGCTGATGGTCAGTTTGTCCCGTCAAAATTTGATGAGACGATTTTAGATCATCAGATCAGAGAAAATATCTTCCATTTGCAAGATCCGGAAGATAAGCTGAGTGCGGCTATTCGCCAGAAAACAGTGGAAGTATCCATGCCGAAGAAAACCGATGCGGTCATCGAACGCTTTATTAGAGAAGAACCTCAAATACAGCCACCAACACCCGATGTGGTCAACAATGAAAACAAAGCTAGAAAGAGCGCGGAAGACCATTTCTCATTGGTTACGGAGACATTGGCCAATATTTATATTGAACAAGGATTGTATCCCAAAGCTGCTGATGTTTTTAGGAAATTAATTTCGATTAATCCAGAAAAAAAAGCGTACTTTGCGAGCCGAATTGAAGAATTAGAACAAAAATTTTAATATTTATATAGTATGGTTACCCTAATCATTATTTTAATTGTATTAGCCAGTGTGTTACTTGGTTTGATCGTGTTAATACAAAATCCTAAAGGTGGAGGTTTATCTTCTGGTTTCGCAGGCGGTTCTAACCTTATGGGCGTGCAACGTACCGGAGATTTCTTAGAAAAAGGAACTTGGGCATTGGCTATTGCATTGATGGTTTTTTGTTTAGGTCTTAACATGGTTGGCCCAAGCGGATCTACAGGTTCATCCGATAGATTGAACGATCAATTGGAAGCACCAATGCAAAATAATCCTGGATTGAATATTCCGACAAACGAAGCACCTGCACCTACTGCTGCACCAGCTGCTGGTGATACAAGTGCTAACTAAGCGTAAGTAAATAATTCTCATTATACAAAAAGATCGGCCTTCATCTCGATGAAAGCCGATCTTTTTGTATAGCACATTTTTAAATGTAGCGGTTAATCAGGTTTTCTAAGAATTCCTGTTGGCCACTTCTCACTTGTGGTTCGCCATTTGCTGCCGCAAAGTCGCGCAACGTTTCCAACGTATGGCCACCTTTCTCGAAAGAGGCGCCTTCACCATCGTCGAACGAACTATAGCGATTTTTACGAATCTTTTGATAATCTGAGTTAGTCAAAATACGATCAGCCGTTACCAATGCTCTCGCAAACAGATCTATACCACCTACGTGTGCATGTACTAGGTCTGCTAAATCTGTAGAGTTACGACGAATTTTAGCATCAAAGTTGACACCCCCACCTTGGAATCCACCAGCTTCTAAAATAATTAACATGCATTCTGTCAATTCATTGATATCATTTGGAAACTGATCCGTATCCCAACCATTTTGGTAATCGCCGCGGTTCGCATCCATAGATCCTAGCAACCCGGCATCAACAGCCACTTGAAGCTCATGCTGAAACGTATGTCCAGCTAGCGTAGCATGATTCACTTCCAAGTTGAGTTTGAAGTCATCCAACAGATCATATTGGCGTAAGAAACCTGTCACCGTTGCTGCATCATAATCATATTGGTGTTTTGAAGGCTCACATGGCTTTGGCTCGATGAAAAAAGTCCCTTTGAAACCGTTTTTGCGCGCATAATCTTTGGATAAATGAAGGAATTTGGCCAAGTGCTCCTGCTCACGCTTCATATTCGTATTAAGCAATGACATGTAGCCTTCTCTACCGCCCCAGAAAACATAGTTTTCGCCGCCTAAAGCAATCGTGGCGTCTAGAGCTGCTTTTACTTGCGCTGCACCGTGCGCCAATACATGGAAGTCTGGGTTGGTTGCAGCACCATTCATGTAACGCGGATTGCTAAACAAGTTTGCTGTACCCCATAGTAGTTTTACACCGCTATCTTGCTGCTTCTGCTTGGCGTATGCAACGATTTGCTGCAAACGATTTTCATTCTCTACGACATCGTTGGTGAAGTCGACTAAATCTACATCATGAAAACAATAGTAGGGGATTTGTAATTTGGTGATGAATTCAAATGCGGCGTCCATCTTGTCTTTAGCGCGAGCTACTGGATCGCTTTGCTTATCCCAAGGGAAGATATGCGTGGCGCCACCAAATGGATCTCCACCATCGCCATTAAAAGAATGCCAGTAAGCGCAGGCAAACTTAAAATGTTCAGCCATCGTTTTTCCCGCAACGATCTGATCTGGATTGTACCAGCGGAAAGCGAGGGGATTGTCGCTCTCCAAACCCTCAAATTGGATTTGCTTAATGTCTTTAAAAAATTCTTTTTCGCCTGTTAACACGTTCATATGGTATTTGTATTTAATTTTTGAGTTAATTGTTTTTTCCAGTTTTGGTACAATTCCTCGTACCGGTCTGTCAGACCTTTTTCAGGAGCAAAGTCGGCAATCACTTGCAGACCTTTAAGCGCTTCTCTCGCATCGCGATATACGTGAGCACCAATGCCTGCTCCTAATGCTGCACCTACGCTGCCATCGTTTTGATATAATTCTAAAGGCGTATTGGTCGTGGCCACAAAAGATGATCTAAACACGTCACTTTTGAATAAATTGGCGTGCCCTGCACGGATTACCTTTGGCATCATACCATTCTCTCGCATAATATCTAAGCCATACCGAAAGGCAAATGCTATTCCTTCTTGCGCTGCGCGAAAAAGGGAAGCGCTATCGTGCCGATTGAAGTCGATATCCATAATCGAAGCTTGTATCATACGATCATTGAGCATGCGTTCGGCACCATTACCGAAAGGGAATATGCTTAAACCTTGAGCTCCGATTGGAGCGGTGGCAGCGATCTCGTTAATTTTGTCGTAGGAGAGTCCATGCCCCGCGATTTTGCGGATCCAGTTATACAAAATTCCTGTTCCGTTGATGCAAAGCAACACGCCAGTGCGCGTCGTCGCTTCGCCATGGTTTACATGGGCAAACGTGTTTACACGAGATTGCTGGTCGTAAACCAATTGATCGCTTACACCATAGATAACCCCTGATGTACCAGCCGTAGCAGCTACTTCTCCGGCTTGCATCACATTCAGCGAAAGCGCATTATTGGGCTGATCACCAGCTTTGTAGGTGACGTGCACATCGTGCGCCAACCCAAGTTCATCCGCTACAGTAGGAAGGATGCGGCCGTGATCTGCAAAAACGGGATGAATAGTGGGAATCACAGCAGCGTCCAACTCGTAGTGATCCAATATGGTCTTTGATACGCTGTTTTTAGAAAAATCCCATAATACACCTTCCGACAAGGCGCTATTCGTCGTGCAATATTCTCCGGTGAGTTGGTACGATACAAAATCGCCCGGCAGTAAGAGATGCTTCGTTTTTTTATAAATTTCGGGTTCGTGCTCTTTTACCCATCTAAATTTAGACGCCGTGAAATTCCCCGGAGAATTTAAATGCGTACGCAGTGTCTCTTGCTCGCCCAAATCGCGAAAAGCTTGTTGACCGATCGGCACCGCACGGCTATCGCACCAGATAATGGAATTACGTAGGGCATGGCCATCGGCATCCAATAAAACCAAACCATGCATTTGATAGGCAATACCGATAAATTTAATATCTGCAGGATTGTACGAGCCCGTAGCATGCGCTTTACGAATGCCGATCTGAATATGTTCCCACCACATATTCGGATCCTGTTCTGCCCAGCCCGCTTCTGGGGAATGGATGGGACTTTCTTCTTCCGGATAACTCACCGTAGCCAATGTTTTTTGACTTTCGTGATCTACGACGGAGATTTTGATGGAGGATGTACCAAGGTCTATACCAAGTAAAAGCATATTGTCATCAATTAGGTTTAAGTGCAAGCGCTTGCATAAATCTAGTTAGATTATTTTATATTTACAATTATTTGTAAAAAACCTAACGTGAAAAAAAGAACCACGATTTATGATATTGCCAAAGCGCTAAACACGACCATATCTACCGTTTCTCGCGCATTGAATAATTCTGACCTGATCAGTGATGCTACGAAAGATGCGGTGCGCAAGATGGCCGAAGAAATGAATTATCGGCCTAATAAGGTTGCTTCTTCCCTAAGTTCGGGTAAAACCTATATCATAGGCGTGATTGTGCCTAATGCGCAAATTCATTTTTTCTCTGCTTTTATTTCCACTTTGGAGCTGCATTTCAAGCGTGCTGGATATTCTATCATTTTGTATCAAAGCAATGAATCCTTGCAATCCGAGCAAAATGGTATTGCAACATTATTGGAGGCGCAGGTAGATGGTATCATTATTTCACCATCTCTCGAAACGACGGATTTCAGCCATCTTCAAAAAGTACATGAGGAACACAAGGCTTTGTTGGTTTTTGACCGAATAGATGACCGCATTCATGCACCGAAGGTCGCTATTGATGATGAAGGTGCCGGTTACCTAGCTACGTCGCACCTAATCAAATCAGGATACCAACGTATTGCTTTCGCATCTACAGCCAGCACGATTAAGATTTTTGAAGATCGTTTCTCTGGCTATACGCGCGCACTGACCGAGCATGGATTCGCTATCGATCCTCGTCTTATCGTTCGTGAAGAGATTTCAATCGAGGCAGGAATTCGCGCTGCGAATCAATTGTTGGATTTACCCACTAGGCCAGATGCTATTATCGGAGGAGATGACTTTACGGCGCTTGGTATATTGAATGTATTGCATGAACGACAGGTGCAAGCAGGAGAAATTGGTGTAGTAGGCTTTGCCAACCAAACATTCTCGGCGTACATCAATCCTTCGCTTACGACAATAGATCAACAAGCAGAAAAGATGGGTGAGGAATCGGCTCGGTTATTTCTAACGATGTTGCAATCTGCGGATCCACTCGTATTGTCTGATACAAGAATCATACTCGATCCAATTTTGATCGTGCGAGATTCTACTCGAAAAAGCTAGTAAGGTTGATCTAGATGGAGCTGAATAAGGTCGGCCATTTGCGCAAATTCCTCCGGTTCGTATCCTATTGATTGGTATATGATTTTACCATTGCGATCAATAATCACATTTCTTGGAATCGTATCCGGAGCGAATAAACTATAGACTTTTCTATTCAAATCTGGATAAAATGGAAAGGTGTAGCCGAATTGCTCTACGAAAGGAGTGAGCTTGTCCCAACCTTCTTCTCTGGCCAGTACGACAATTTCGAAATCCTCCCGATCCTTGTGCTTATCCCATATTTGCTTTTGCACTTCTGGTAGCTCTTGTCTACACGGTGGGCACCAAGTCGCAAAAAAATTGATCAAGACCACTTTCCCTTCGAGCGTTTCTGTCGATTTTTTCGTGCCGTCTTTGGTTTCTATCTCGAAGTAGGGTACTTGTTGGCCAACCTTCGTATGCCAGTTTTGCGCGGTGGCATACCAACCATTGATCAATAAAATGCTGATAATAAGGATATGTCTCATGTTTTTTTACAGATTAGATACCACGATTAAGTTAAGATCTTTAGAAGGCATATTAAATTTGCTGCCGATGTCTTTATTCGTCAGATTGCCATGATAAAGATAAATGGCACTACGAATGCCCGGATTAGCCCAAATCATATTGTTCATGCCGCCGCTTTCTCCGATCTCTAATAGAATTGGCGTGAAAATATTGGTCAACGCATACGTAGCCGTTCTTGCAACACGAGATGCAATGTTGGGTACGCAGTAGTGAATCACGTCGTACTTACGAAAGGTCGGCTGATCGTGTGAGGTAACTTCTGATGTCTCAAAACAACCGCCTTGATCGATACTTATATCAATAACTACCGAATTAGGCTTCATTCTCGATACAGTTTCTTCCGAGATGAGGCATGGCGCGCGTCCATTCTTAGCGCGCATAGCGCCGATCACCACATCGCAGGATTGCACCGCTTTGTTTAATACGACAGGTTGAATAACAGACGTGAATACACGACTACCCACATTATTTTGTAATCGACGAAGTCGAAATACAGAACTATCAAATACTTTTACTTGTGCGCCAAGGGCAATGGCTGTGCGTGCTGCAAATTCGCCAACTGTGCCGGCGCCAATGATCACCATTTCGGTCGGCGGAACGCCGGTAACGCCCCCTAACATCAGACCTTTACCATCAAAAACATTGCTCAGGTATTCCGCGGCAATCAATACAGAAGTTGCGCCCACAATTTCACTCATGGCTCTTACGACCGAGAGGTGACAGCCTTCATCTTGCAAATACTCGAAAGATAAAGCAGTAATCTGCTTGCGCATCAAGCTTTTTAACACGTCGAGATCCATCAAAGAAGGCTGATGCGAAGAGAATAACACCTGACGTGGTTTCATCATTTCTACCTCGGCAAGCGTCGGGGGAGAGATCTTGATTAAAATGTCAGACTCATACACCGTACGCGGATCGTGTGTTATCTGTGCCCCCTGTTCACTATAATGATGATCTAAGAAGTTGGAAGCATTACCTGCGCCTGATTCTAGAATTATTTCATGACCATGTTCTACCAATAGCCCGACCGATAGCGGTGTGAGTGCTATCCTATTTTCCTGAAAAGTGATCTCCTTCAGAATCCCTATTTTCAAAGAATTTTTCTGTTTCCCCGACAAAGCGGTAGATTCCTTCGTCTGAAAAATAGCTTCATGGGCTATCTTCGCCATACTGCTCATTTTTTTCCCTCATTAATAACACTAAAAATAGGAATAAATAAGTAACTTGGCAATCATTCGTAGACAAGATAAGTAGGGTATATGCCAAGTTTCAATCCGTTTAAGCATTTTAGGATCGTTCCTAGGTGGATTATATTTCTTTTTGATATGGCGGTGGCGGTTATCGCCTTTCTGCTTAGTTATCTGGTGTATAGTGCTTTCCAAGTAGATAAGATGATTCATGTCATCGTATTCTGGGAAGCATTTCTGATGATGGGAGCTACTGCAGTTTCCTTCTACTATTTCAAATTGTATTCTGGCATTGTGCGCTACACAAGTGCGACCGATTCCATACGCATACTTTCCTCCGTGCTATTTAGTGTGATTGTCATTTTAGTAGCTAAGTTTCTTTGGGCGATAGCATTTGAGCGATTTGCTGTATTGCCCATTACCTTAGTGATTCTTTATGGCTTATTTTTGTTTACCGGACTTACGATCTATCGCGCTTGTATCAAGATCTTTTTCCAATATACTAAGCTGGCCAAACGAAAGGTAAACAATGTAGTGATTTATGGAGCTGGTGACTTAGGGTTAGCTGTAAAAAGAACCTTTGATCATGACGCTCGTGGCGACAAATTGATAGTGGCCTACATAGATGACGATGACAAAAAAGTGGGGAAATCTATTGATGGCATCAAGATCTACCGTTCAAGTGAACTAAGCAAGATGATTAACAAGTATCAGATTGATGAACTCATATTTGCTTCTCATAAAATTGGTGTCGAAACGAAGCAAGCGACGGTAGATGTTTGTCTGGAACATAGCGTCAATGTGTTGACATTGCCACCAATCGATCGTATTATGAATGGCGATCTGTTGGCAAAACAGATTCAGAAAGTGAAAATCGAAGATTTGTTAGAGCGCAAGCCTATACAGATCTCGAACGAGAATATCTTACATCAGTTAAAAGGTAAGCGCGTCTTGGTAACGGGCGCGGCAGGATCTATTGGTAGTGAGATTGCTAAACAGTTGGGCAAGTTCGAGCCGCAGATGATTGTGCTTTGCGATCAGGCCGAGTCTCCGTTACACAATTTGCAGTTAGATTTGCAAGATGTGTATAAAGATCAGATTTACCACACCTACATTGGTGATGTGCGGGATCAAAGTCGGATGCGCGCGCTATTTGAGCTTTTCAGACCACATGTGGTATACCATGCGGCCGCTTATAAACACGTGCCGCTCGTCGAAAGCCATCCTATTGAGGGAGTTCGCACCAATGTGATCGGTACCTACAATATCGCCAACTTGTCTGTAGAATATGATGTGCAAAAATTCGTATTAGTTTCTACCGACAAAGCGGTGAACCCGACTAACGTCATGGGAACCACAAAAAGAATTGCAGAGATCTATGTGCAGACTTTGGACAAAAAACTAGCGCAATCTAGAGACGATCGTCGGACGCGTTTTATTACCACGAGATTCGGTAATGTGCTAGGATCCAATGGTTCTGTTATTCCTCGTTTTAGAGATCAAATTGAGCGTGGCGGCCCAGTTACAGTGACACACCCTGATATTACTCGGTATTTCATGACGATTCCTGAAGCTTGTCAACTCGTTATTGAGGCCGGAAATATGGGGATCGGCGGCGAAATTTTCGTTTTTGATATGGGTAAGTCCGTTAAGATCGTCAATCTTGCCGAAAAAATGATTAAGCTTTCAGGGCGTGTACCTTACAAAGAGATCGATATTAAATTTACCGGACTACGGCCAGGGGAGAAACTCTACGAAGAATTATTAAATGACCTAGAAAACACGCTTCCTACACACCATGGCAAGATCATGATCGCTCAAGTTCGTGAAAACGATATTGATATGGTCGAAAAATCTTTCCAAACCCTTTTTGAAAAATTGCATACACAGAATGAAACCGAAGTCGTACGTCAGATGAAACGTATGGTTCCGGAGTTCATCAGTCAAAACTCTGTATATGAGCAGCTCGATAAGGAGCAACAAGACAACGTGCTGGGCTAAATAAGTTTGCAAATTATAGCCAATTTTGTTGCATGTAATTTTGAAAAGTGTATTTTTGCGTTCCAAAATAGTATGAACTGATGTCAACGAATGAAATTAAGAATACAGAGAAGAGCCCATTGAACAAGGGATCTTTTATACAAAACAATTCCAAGAGTCTCGTATTTATCGTTGCGGGTATCGCAGCATTAATTGTACTTTACATTGGCTACCAATTTTTGTATCTCAAACCAAGAGCTGAAAAAGCGGCTAGTTTGATGTTTAAAGCGGAGCAATATGCAACCATCGATTCTTTACAACAAAAAGCGATCACAGGTGACGGTTCTCTTATTGGCCTTAAAGAGATCGCCGATGAATATTCTAATACCGCTTCTGCTAATATGGCTAATGCGTATCTTGGCGGCTTGTATTTGAAGCAAAGAAACTTCAAAGAAGCTATTACTCATCTAGAGAGATACAATGAGACAGGAAGTGAAGTGCTAGATCCATTGATTATCGGATTATTAGGCGATGCTTACTCTGAAGAGAAAATTTATGATAAAGCGGCTAAATTTTACAAAAAAGCGGCCGATAAGTCTACTAACTCTTATACAACACCCTTGTTCTTGAAAAAACTTGCATTGGTGTACGAAGTGCAAAATGATTTTAAGGGAGCAGAATCTGCTTACGTTAGGATTCAAGAGGACTTCCCAGAAAGCAATGAAGCTTCTGGCATCGAAGGACACATCGCACGTGTACAAACAAAAAAATAACGTTTCGACGTTATAAATAAGATAGGAGGGCTACTAAAAAGTAGCCCTTTTTCGTATATTTGTTCTATGTCAAGTAGTCTTAAAAATTTATCGGATTTCTCTCATTTAAACGTTCAGAATGCAGCTGGTTTTCGTTTTGCCATTTTGGTTGCGCAATGGAATGCGAGTATAACGGGCGCTTTGCTATCTGGAGCGGTTGATAAATTGCTGGCACACGGCGTAGCCGAACAGGATATTGAAGTAGTCCAAGTTCCGGGCAGTTTTGAGCTGATATCTGGTGCAGATATCGCATTGCGCAACGAAGGTTTTGATGCAGTCATCTGTCTTGGTTGTGTGATACAAGGCGAAACAAGACATTTTGATTTTATTTGCAGTGCTGTGGCCGATGGCATTGCCAATGTCGGATTAAAATACAATAAGCCTGCTATTTTTGGGGTTCTAACTACTGATAATGAGCAGCAGGCTATTGATAGAGCAGGTGGTAAACACGGCAATAAGGGCGATGAAGCTGCGGTAACGGCAATTCAGATGGCACACATCAGTCGTCGTTTCTAAATCAACTTTTTAAGTTATTCCTTTTCTTATGGATAATCTGATGCTGCGAATTGAACGCGTGCATTAGTCTTTTCAACTATTCCTTATGATGCTTTTTTCAAAATGGCATCATGTTGTTACTTCGTTTTTTTTGTAAAATACTGTTTTGACATAACCAAACTATGGTATGCAGAATTTGTATGCACTCTGTACTACTGTAAAATCCCTATTACATCTTCGTCAATAATTTAGTGAGAACTCTCAGAATTAGCTAATATTCTGTATTATTGCTAAAACGTGTTAGCTAATTAGAGTTGACAGCCTAAAATCTACTATGATGAAATGTAACTCCTTGATAAGAAATGGCATGCTATGCATCTTCGCGTTCTTGTCTGTATTTATGGGATTTGCGCAAAGCAAGAAATCAAAATCGTACGAACCTGTTGACTTTGCTGATCCCATCATCGGCACCATGTCTAAGTACGAATTGTCCAATGGAAATACGTATCCTGCCATCGCCCGACCATGGGGAATGAACTTTTGGACGCCGCAAACTGGTGAAATGGGTAATGGTTGGACTTATACCTATACGGCCGATAAAATCCGTGGATTTAAGCAAACGCATCAACCCAGTCCTTGGAACAACGATTATGGTCAATTCTCTTTGATGCCAATTACCGGCCAACCTCGGTTTAATCAAGATGAGCGGGCGAGTTGGTTCTCTCATAAGACAGAGGTAGCCAAACCATATTATTACAGCGTATATTTAGCCGATCACGATGTCACGACGGAATTGACACCAACAGAACGTGCCGCTATTTTTCGAATCACCTATCCAAAGACAGATAGTGCCTATGTGGTGATCGATGCGTTCGACAAAGGATCTCATGTAGAGATCTTGCCCGAACAGCGTATGATAAAAGGATATACTACCCGAAACAGCGGTGGTGTTGCCGAAAATTTCAAAAACTATTTTGTTATCGTATTCGAGAAGCCCTTTGCCTATTCGCAGATTGTAGAAAATGGTCAATTCGTGGCGAACAAAAAGGCGACAACTACTGATCATGCTGGTGCCATCATCGGATTTAAAACTAAACGCGGCGAAGAAGTCATTGCCAAGGTAGCATCTTCCTTTATTAGTTTTGATCAAGCAGAAATCAATCTGAAAGAAGTAAAAGATCATGATTTTGAAACGGTTTCCCAAGCTGGTCGCGATCGCTGGAACGAGGTTTTAGGAAAAGTCGAAATTGAAGACGACCGTAAGGATCTTTTACGTACTTTTTATTCCTGCCTTTACCGGTCCACACTTTTTCCTCGCGATTTCTCAGAATGGGATGCAGCAGGGAAACAATGGCATTACAGTCCTTACAACGGGCAAGTTTTGCCAGGTCCATTATTCACGGATACGGGTTTTTGGGATA
This sequence comes from Sphingobacterium chungjuense, assembly GCF_011316935.1. GTDB lineage: Bacteria > Bacteroidota > Bacteroidia > Sphingobacteriales > Sphingobacteriaceae > Sphingobacterium > Sphingobacterium chungjuense. The sequence continues at coordinate 126,349 of NZ_WLYS01000007.1, read as the reverse complement.
CCTTTCGAAGCTTATTTCCATTGTTGAATCTGCTTTATCCTTCGATGAATACGCAGATGCAAGAAGGCTTAGTGAATGCGTATAAAGAAAGTGGCTTTTTGCCAGAATGGGCAAGTCCAGGGCATCGGGCGTCTATGATTGGCAACAACTCTGCCTCTGTCGTGGCGGATGCCTTCATGACTGGCCTGAGAGATTATGACTACAATACGTTGTGGGAAGCCGTGAAACACGGTGCCAATAATGTGCATCCCACCAATTCATCAACAGGTAGAGCGGGTTATACATTTTACAACGATTTGGGATATATCCCAATAGATAGCAAGATCACACAAAACGTCGCTCGGACATTAGAATACGCCTTCAATGACTGGTCGATCTATCAATTTGGTAAGGCTTTAGGCAAATCTGCTGATGAATTGCAGGTATATAAAGAACGAGCGATGAATTACAAAAAGCTATACGATCCATCCACCAAATTGATGCGCGCGCGTAGCAGCGATGGTACTTTTAGATCGCCATTTGATCCGAGTGGATGGTCTAGAGATTATACAGAAGGCAACGCATGGCATTGGAGTTTCTGTGTATTCCATGATCCACAAGGTTTGATTGAGCTGATGGGCGGGAACAAAGCGTTTACCGCTATGCTAGATACTGTATTTGTCATTCCAAGCTATGAAGGGATGAATAGTCGTAGCATGATTCACGAGATGCGTGAAATGCAGATTATGAATATGGGTCAGTATGCTCACGGTAATCAGCCGATTCAGCATATGCCATACTTGTATAATTACAGTGCAGCACCTTGGAAAACGCAGTATTGGGTTCGTGAAATCATGGATCGCCTCTATTTGCCTACGCCAGATGGCTATTGTGGAGATGAAGACAATGGGCAGACATCGGCATGGTATGTTTATTCATCTTTAGGATTCTATCCGGTAGCGCCAGGAACCAATCAATACGCATTAGGCTCGCCGCAATTCAAAAAAGTGACGTTGCATCTGGAAAATGGCAAGAAGGTGGTGATCACGGCCGCCAACCAACAGAAAGAAAATGTGTATGTCAATAGCTTGAAAGTAAATGGTAAGAAATATTCCAAGAACTATCTGGATATTCCTACCTTGCAAAAAGGAGCCAAGTTAAGCTTTGACATGGCGCCAACGCCGAATGAACAACGCGGTACAGCATCAGAAGATGCCCCTTATTCTTTCACGAATGAACTTAAAAAATAAAAAGAACAGGATGAAAAGTAAACAATGGTTTTCAAACTATAAGATAGTAGGTATTTGGCTATGCCTAATGATAGCCGGATTGGCTACGCAAGCGCAAGATTCCATCGCTCTAAAGGTAGCGAGTTACAATATACGTTACGATAATAAGGGCGATCGCGACGCAGGTAATGCCTGGGAAAACAGGTTGCCAGTTATCGCATCGTTAATTAAATACAACGATTTTGATATATTTGGTTGTCAAGAAGTATTAGCCCATCAATTTGATGATCTAAAGCAGCAGTTGCCTGCATATACCTTCATCGGGGTAGGTCGTGATGATGGCAAGTTAGCTGGAGAGTTTGCTCCGATTGTTTTTAAATCTGATCGTTTTTCTTTGTTAGATTCAGGGGTGATGTGGCTTTCAGAAACACCACACAGACCATCTAAAGGTTGGGATGCAGCTTTGCCTCGAATCTGCACATGGGCACGCTTAGAAGACAACGCCAGCGGCAAGCGATTGTGGTTTTTCAATCTGCACTTGGATCACGTAGGTCTGCAAGCCCGAGAAGAAAGTTGCAAGTTGGTGTTGCAACGTATTCGTAATGTAGTAGGCGATGATGATGTGTTGTGGACCGGTGATTTCAATGTCGATCAACGCAATTCTATTTATCAAATTATACAAGGATCTGGCTATGTCGCCGATGCTTATGAGCAGGCTTCATTACGCTATGCACATAATGGTACTTTCAATGCTTTTGATCCAAACCTCTGGACAGATAGTCGCATTGATCACATTTTTGTGAGTAAAGCTATTTCAGTGAAAAAATATGCTGTATTATTAGACACTTATCGTAGTGCTGCGGGTGATAATGAGGTTAAGAAAGGGGACTTTCCGAGTGAGTTGTCATTTAAAGATTATGAAGCAAGGCTACCTTCAGATCATTTTCCGGTGGTAGCAGAAATTACTATTCCGGTTCGATAAGCAAAGTATAATCTTAAATGTACATCCCCGTTGCAAAGACTTTCTAAAGTTGTCGCAACGGGGATATTTTTTGCGCAATAACGGATAATTTAAGGCCGTTACTAATTAGTGTACTCCAATACAAAAAGTAGTAGGATGATTAAAGCGAGCATAGATATATTGCCCAATATATCGCGAATCGCTTTTGGTTGTCTACTGATAGAATTTTTGATGTTCATAAATCTATTATTTGTTGTACATGTCACCGAGTGGGTATTTTACTGCTTCAGCTTAAAAAATCAGATGTCTAAAAACCGCCGGATGGTACAGGTATGCAAAAAGTAAGCCAAACTGACAATTCTACGTTACGTTCCGGCATACTAGTGGAGATTTACTTTTAAAAAACTAGTATATTGGCGGCAATAGTTTCCAGGAATTAATAGTAATGCATATGATGTTAAATCAATATATAAAAGAGCATACAAAAGAAGCGCACCAAGCATTAGAAGTAATCGTTGTCAAGCAATTGAAGACCATTCGAAGTGAAGAGGATTACGCACGTATTTTGAAAAAATTTTATACCTACTTCTCTTCGATAGAACAGGCTATAAAACCATACATCGAAGATGCGTTGCCCGATTATTCAGAGCGTCGTAATTCCACGCATATCCGTGCCGATATAGAAGCATTAGGTGGGGAAGTAGCTGCGAACACCAAGGCGATAGTGCCATCAATCAACAACGTGCGCGAGGCGATGAGCGCGTTATATGTACTGGAAGGTTCAATCATGGGCGGTCCGTATATTGTTCAAATGCTGAAAAAATATAGGATTACGCAGGGCTTTAGCTTTTTCTCCGGATATGGTGATGAATCAGCTAGTATGTGGCAAAATTTTGTGGATGTACTGAATACAATAGGCAGTGACCCGGATACATTTGCCGATAGTGCAGCTATGGCAAATCAAACCTTTTCGCGTTTTCAGGATGTCCTTATCGAGCCTACAGAACGATAAAGCGGTGTAGATCACAAACAATACAGTACTACATTCTGTTTATCAAGCACGGTTAAACATTTTACTATTATGTGGCAAGAAATCGATCATCAATTGTATCGTAAATTTATATTTGCAAATTTCTCTGAGGCGTTTGCGTTTATGACGCGCGTAGCGCTAATTGCGGAGTCTGCAAATCATCACCCCACTTGGAAAAACACATATAATAAAGTTGAAATCTGGCTGACTACCCACGATAGTGGAGATACAATAACAGATAAAGACCGTCAGGTAGCAAAAGCAATAGATCAATTAGATATATGAAGACGAATCCTACGAAAATGACCGTATTAGGAAGCTTTAATCAAGTGTTAGCTTTCATCGTTTTGTTTTTCCTGATCATGTATTTTGCTAAAGCTTTTCTAGTACCCATTGTGATTAGCGGGCTTATGGGTATGTTGCTCTTGCCCGTATGTCGAAAGCTAGAAGGTTGGAATCTGGGGCGCGGTATTGCTGCCGTCATTTCGGTGCTGGTTACTTTATTAGTCATTGTGGGTGTCCTATATGTGCTTGTCAACGAACTCGTCGGCTTGGGAGCTGAAATGGAATCTATAGGCGAGAAGTTCAATACCATGTTTGCGCATGGCCATAGCTTAGTCTCGGAGCATTTCGACGTGTCGATCTCTAAACAAAAAGAATATCTCCAAGAGCAGGTGGCTACTTGGTCTAGTTCTGCTGGTAAATTGCTTGGTGGTGTATTGTTCTCGGTAGTCACGATTTTAGGAAATCTACTAATCATCACAGTGTACACGATCTTGATGTTGATATACCGTAGAAGAATTAAGAGCTTCGTACTACAGATCGTAGATAAATATGCCGGTCATAATGAGGTCGGTCATACCCAAGAAATCGTCGATAAGATCACTCGTGTATCCAGCCGATATGTTGCTGGTATATTTTTAGTTGTGTTAATCCTTTCGGTCATCTATTTTATCGGATTAACCATTATCGGCATTGAAAATGCGTTGTTCTTCTCCATCATCGCTGCACTTATCAATGTTATTCCGTATATCGGGTCTGTTGCTGGAGGAGGTATTGTTGTCCTTTATACGCTCATTACTAGAGATACACTCAGTATACCTATTATTGTGACGGTATTCTTCACGGTTACTCAACAATTAGATAGTTACGTGCTGACGCCAAAGATTACCGGTGGCCAAGTACAATTAGGTCCACTTTTTACGATCATGGTGTTGTTGTTAGGTGGTATGGTTTGGGGAACAGCAGGTATGGTTTTATTCATTCCCTTGCTTGGTATTTTCAAAGTGATCTTCGACCAAGTAGAAACGCTGAAGCCTTATGGCTATCTGATCGGAGATTGACGACATCTTCGATGCGTTATTCCTACTAGATATATATTAAAAGGCTTCCCCGTTGAAGATATATATATTCGCGCCTTCTCTGGTAAATGCTAGATCAAAGCGTAAATAAATATCCTTCTTTGGAAACAGTAGGAATCGCAAACCAACACCGCCTGCTACACGCGTATTGCGCATTTGGAAAGAACCTAGATCTGGAGCGACATTTCCTACGGAGCCAAATATGGCCGCGCCAAATCGCTTGCTGAAAGAAAAGGGTAGAATGCGATATTCTGCTTGTGCAGCTAGCATAGCTCGATCTCGATATCGACCAAGGTAATAACCGCGCATCAAACGTTCTCCTCCCAATAGTGCTAATTGATTGAAAGGCACTTCTCCATGTACATATTGTCCAGATGCCTGCCAGGCAAATACAGTGTTTTCTTTGACTTTATGGAATGAACGAACATCCAAATTGAAGGAGCCAAAGTCGTGCTCGCTTACAAAACCTCTAATTGTTTTAAGGTAAGCAATTTCACCGAATAGACCTTGTCGTACATTCAATACATTGTGGCGGTTGTCGTATACAAATCCAAATCCCAGTCCCATGTTTCTGACGCCCTCACCTCCTCGAGGAATATCGAATGGTTGACCTTCTTCCGGCTGCTCGAAATTGACACCAGAAAGTAACTGAAAATCGACCTCTGGTCCGGCAAAGAAATTATCAGCCAATTTGCGCAACACCCGTTGCTTGGCAGATATTTGAAAAGCATCTACGGTTGCGGGGTTTTCCTTAGATGTACCTGGCCCGATACCATAATAAGAGAGCGGAAACCGCTGAATCTTTGTTTCACCCAAGAAAAACCATTTATCTTGGTCGCCATATAGCGCATTTTCTAACTGTAAGCCATACTGACCTTTAAAAGTGAAAAACGTAAAAGCTTGCATTTCACTTAAACGATTTAATGTATCGCCATTAGCATAATACAATTTCAACGTTGAAAAACCCAATTCAACGCCAGTTTCCGGAGCACTTGCAAATGTGGGGTATATGGTCAAATTGGCCTTGTCGGCTGCCGTGGTGTCATTGATGATAGAGTTTACGTATCTTCCCACCCAGCCATTGCGGATTTTTTGTGCAAATTGGCCGTGTACGTAACTAGTAAAGAAGAACAACGTTAATAAAAGAGTAATCCTAAGCATCTTGCATTTATATCCTTAAATCTCGAAATAGCTGCTGCTGTGTGGAGCTTTGCGGCAGTCCCTATGTGACATCACCTCTTCCTGCAATTTAATTGCCGAAATGATTATTTCTAAAGAAAAAATCAATTTATTTGATTTTTATTCAAAAATGGTCAAATTAAATGAAATCCTTTCCTTCGACCGTAAAGTTGACTTTTGTATTACAAAAAATGCGGTTGGTACATCCATTTTCTTCATAGAAAAGTGGCCAATCTTTTACGATTGGCCACCTTCTAAAAAAATCTTTCAAAAAACTAACGAGCTATGGTGCGTTTTAATGATTGTGCTCGGCGTGAATCTCGAATCTCAATTCGAGGATGTTTTCACCGGCAAATGTACTGGCATAATCAGATCTATTCCAATCTAAACGGGTAATGTTTTCTTTTACACCAGCCTGTAGTTTACGAAGAATAAATGTCACATCGCGCGAATTCGCTACATTGCTGTGTCCAATACCAAAGTATGATAACAAACCGGTAGTACCTCTGCCACCTAACCCCGTTACTGCTGTGCCATCACCATAAACGGTTTCTCTTGGTTGGAAGATTGCACCACTTTCATCCGTCGTGTTCGAGTTTAAAATATAATCACCGCCCATTAAAAAGGCTTTGTAATTTGCGGCTGCGGCCTCTGTTGCGATAAAATCAGCCGTTACTTCGTGTCCAGTGTGATCCCAAGCTTTTAAATCAATACGATACACTGTTTCCGCATTCAGGTGCAGGTGACCATTAGCTGTCGCTTCTCCTTGTGCGTTGAAAGTGACGACCTGCGCCGTTCCATCTGTCGCACCAGCCAAACCATGAAAATGATCGCCATGTGGGTACACACCCTCTCCGGTAACTTCTGTGAAAGTCAATTCGGCTTTTTGAATACCTTCTTGCACGATATCTACTGGATCTTCGCTGCTACATGAGGTAAAAGAAGCGATGAGCCCGAAAGCAAGAATAGCGCTAAAAAATCTGTTTTGTTTGTTTGTAGTCATAAGTATGATGTTTAGAATTAAATGTCCAAAGTTGATTGTATTTAATGCAACAATGTGGCAAATATAAAACATCATTATTTCAAATGCAATAATGTTGCTAAATAAAAAAGCTCCGGCAGATTTCTCTGTCGGAGCTTTTCAAATTCGCCCAAAGGGCGAGGGGTATGCTTATTTTACTTCTTCAAAATCTACATCCTGAACATCGTCACCACCGCCATTATTGCCGGCTTGACCTGCGTCACTCTGAGGTTGTTGTGCTGAGCCATCTTGAGATGCTTTGTACATGTCTTCCGAGGCAGCATTCCATGCAGTTTGCAATTCTTCAGAAGCGGCGTCGATTGCTGCAAAATCACGTGCAGCATGTGCTGCTTTTAATTTTTCTAAGCCAGCTTCGATCACTGATTTTTTCTCTGCTGGGATTTTGTCACCGTACTCTGTCAACTGTTTTTCGGTAGAGAAAACTAAAGCATCAGCCGCATTGATTTTATCTACTTCTTCTTTCAGTTTTTGATCCGCTTCCGCATTAGCTTCTGCTTCTTGCTTCATTTTTTGGATTTCCTCATCGCTCAAGCCAGAAGAAGCTTCGATACGGATATTTTGTTCTTTACCAGTTGCTTTATCTTTTGCCGAAACTTTGATGATACCATTGGCATCAATATCAAATACCACTTCGATCTGAGGAACTCCACGTGGAGCAGGAGGAATGTCCGTCAATTGGAAACGACCCAATGTACGGTTCTGAGCCGCCATAGGGCGCTCACCTTGCAATACGTGAATCTCTACAGATGGCTGATTGTCTGCTGCGGTAGAGAATACTTCTGACTTCTTAGTAGGAATCGTCGTATTCGCTTCGATTAACTTTGTCAATACGCCGCCCATTGTTTCGATACCCAGTGAAAGCGGCGTTACATCTAACAATAAAACGTCTTTTACCTCACCAGTCAATACACCACCTTGGATTGCTGCACCTAATGCTACAACTTCATCTGGGTTTACACCTTTAGAAGGTTCTTTTCCGAAGAAACTTTTTACCGCTTCTTGAATAGCAGGGATACGAGTAGAACCACCTACTAAGATAATTTCGTCGATATCCGACGTGCTGTAGCCTGCATTTTTCAACGCTGTTTTACAAGGCTCGATCGTACGTTTGATCAAATCATCTGCCAAGCTTTCAAATTTTGCGCGAGACAAAGTGCGCACCAAGTGCTTAGGCCCAGTTGCGTCAGCCGTGATATATGGCAAGTTGATTTCTGTAGAAGAGGTGGATGATAATTCTACTTTTGCTTTTTCAGCCGCTTCCTTCAAGCGCTGTAAAGCCATCGCATCTTTCTTCAAGTCAAATCCGTTGTTCTCATTCGCGAACTCAGAAGCCAACCAATTGATGATCACGTTATCAAAGTCATCACCACCTAAGTGTGTGTCACCATCAGTAGATTTTACTTCAAATACACCATCACCTAACTCTAAAACGGACACGTCATGTGTACCACCACCACAGTCAAATACGACAATTTTCATGTCTTTATTGGCTTTGTCCAAACCGTACGCTAATGCGGCAGCGGTTGGCTCGTTGATGATACGCTCTACTTTAAGACCAGCAACTTCACCCGCTTCTTTCGTAGCTTGGCGTTGTGCATCGTTGAAGTAAGCTGGTACAGTAATTACTGCGCGAGATACTTCTTGTCCTAAGTAATCTTCTGCCGTTTTTTTCATTTTCTGCAAGATCATTGCAGAAATTTCTTGCGGCGTGTATTTACGATCGTCGATCTCTACACGTGGTGTGTTGTTTTCGCCTTTTACCACATTGTATGGTACTTGAGATACTTCTTTTTCGGCTTCGCCGTAAGAAGAGCCCATAAAGCGTTTAATGGAATAAATGGTTTTGTGCGGGTTGGTAATAGCCTGACGTTTTGCAGGATCACCTACCTTGCGCTCTCCACCCTCTACAAATGCAACAACAGATGGCGTAGTACGCTTTCCTTCGTTGTTCGCAATAACCACCGGCTCGTTACCTTCCATTACGGCAACACATGAGTTCGTGGTTCCTAAATCTATACCTATTATTTTTGACATATCTTATTTTGATTTCTCTTGTGCTTAATTTCCTATCCTATATCAACCGTTGTGCCAATGTTTAGAAAGCATTTCTCGCGTCATAATTGGGTACAATATGTCTTATTGATGTCAATTTTGAGTGACATCCTGTCATTTTCGCGACGTTTGATGGCGATAGCGTGGCAAAATTATGACAGTAAGAGCTCGGCAACTGCTGGATAAAATTCCGTAATTTAGCGGCAAATACATTGATTTATGACTTTCGACGAGTATCTGGTACATTTTGGTGACATACTTGCACAACCTGAAAAACACGCTCCTTACGACAATGAGGAATATTTGCAATATGCAAAGATGAATTGGACACGCATGAGCCGCTGGACCAAACGCTTTGAGCCGAGCGATACAATGAAACGCTATGTAGATAGAATTACCGAAGAGCAGCATTGGATCGTGATTACAGAGCCATGGTGTGGTGATGCAGCGCATTCTGTTCCGCAGATCTACCAAATGGTAAAGAACAATCCAAACATAGACTTCGATATACAGCTGCGCGATAGCGAACCGCATTTGATCGATGATTATTTAACTAATGGTGGTAAATCTATCCCTAAATTAATCATCCGCAATGATGTTGGCCATGATAAAGCCGTTTGGGGGCCGCGTCCAGAGCCTTTGCAAGCAATCTTTGATGCGATGAAGGCGGATAATAAACCATTTGAAGAAATAAAAGAAGTGCTTCAAAAATGGTACAATGAGGATAAAGGTGTGGCTATTCAGCGTGAGTTGTTGGCCTTATTCGCATAATACCTTCTTATAATAGACCTCTTTTCTACCAACGATCAAATAATAACGCTATATGAATGTAGAAAGTCTGAGGCTTTATTGCTTGCAAAAGCAAGGTGTGTCAGAAGAGTTGCCTTTTGGTCCTGATACGCTCGTGTTCAAAGTTGGATCAAAGATTTTTCTTTTGGTCGGTTTAGATCAGATTGACGTATTAAGTTTTAATGTGAAATGTGATCCGACAAAAGCGACAGAATTACGAGAATCCTATCCACACACGGTGTTTCCGGGTTTTCATATGAATAAGAAGCATTGGAATACGGTATTTGCGAATAGAGAAGCCAATGATCATTTATTGCAGGAGTGGATCGATCATTCGTATGAATTGGTCTTTCACGGACTGCCGAAGAGACAACAAGATGACATAAAAGAAATGGAGTAGGCCAACACCTACTCCATTTCTTTTATAATACAGCCTATCTATAAAGCTTACATTTTTAAGCCAATTTCGCGAAGGCGTTCATCCAAATATTGTCCTGCGGTGTAATCTTCATACAATTTTGGATATTCTTCCGAAATCGTCGCATCCAAACTCGCCAAACTCATGCTGGATTTAGGATGTAAGAAAAAGGGCACAGAATAGCGGGAAGTTTTCATTAACTCTCGCGGTGGATTTACGACGCGGTGTGTTGTCGATTTCAATTTATTATTAGTCAATCGTTGCAACATATCACCTACGTTGACCACAATATCTTCCCCTTTTGCTTTGATCGGAAACCACTCATTGTCTTTAGTGAGTACTTCCAAGCCATCAGCACTAGCACCAATTAACAAAGTGATCAGGTTGATGTCTTCATGCGCTCCTGCACGAACCGCATCTGGCGAGATCGCATCTGGATTCTCAATCGGGAAGTAATGGATTGCACGTAGAATAGAATTGCCATTAATCACAAAAGACTCAAAGTAATCCTCGTCCAGATTAAGGTAGACAGCAATAGCTTGAAGGATATTTCTGCCGGCATCTTCTAATCGTTTGTACACTTCTGCCGTGACCTCATTAAAGCGTGGCAATTCCGATACGATAATGTTATCTGGAAAATCAGCCTTAGAATATTCTTCACCAACAATAGTTTGTCCGCGTTGCCAGAATTCCTTTAGGTCGGGCGTGTTCGCGTCTTTGGCTTTCTCTTTGCCTTTAGAAGTGTAACCGCGCTGTCCGGCTAACTCTGGAAATTGGTATGCATTTTTGACATCTTCGGGTAAGTCAAAAAAATCTTTGACAACTTTATAAAGCTCGTCGATCAGTGATTGACTTAGCCCATGATTGGCTATAGTTACGAATCCAGTTTCGTTGAATGCTTTGCCAATATCTTGTGAAAACTGTTTGCGCTGCACGTCATTCCCTTCGGTATACTGCAACAAATCTAGCCTAGGTATGTTTATATCTGCCATACGACATGTTTTTAATGATAAACAAAGTTAAATTTTATTGCCGAAATTGCGTCATGCGATTTTTTGCAAATTAAGGAGATAAAAATTTTGGAATATGCTAAACATCTGTTAAATTTGTTATGCTGGCATAGCAATTGTAGATAACTAATTATGAGTCAAGATAACACGATAGATTATTTTTTAAAAGCTTGTTGGCAAAATTTGGCAAATAAATACAACCAAATTGCTGCTCAAGATGGCTTTACTCAAGCAGCTGGTTATATTTTGATCAATATCCATCGAGATGGTACACCTGTATCGCATATTGCCAATTCGACTGGCGTAAAGACGACGAGTTTGTCACGTGTGCTAAACAATTTGGAGAATCTTGGCTTCATATACAGGGAAGCCAGCACGACAGATAAGCGATCCGTTAAGGTATATCTTACCGAGTTGGGTATAGAGAAAAGAAACGTTGCTAAGCATGTGGTTCGGGATTTTAATAACTTTCTGGATGAAGAGCTCACCGCCAAAGAACGGGCTCAGCTCATCAAAACGTTGTTGAAGATCAATGAACTGGTTTCTAAATATGACCCCAAAAGAGAAAATTCAACAGTGAAACTCTAATGCATGCCAGCACCTGCTGGTAGCAATTACATAATAAATCTAAAATAAGATGATATGAAAAAAAATATCAAAAAGGTAGCCGTGTTAGGTTCGGGCGTAATGGGCTCTCGAATCGCATGTCACTTTGCAAATATTGGTGTAGAAGTGCTCCTTCTGGATATCGTCCCCAAAGAGCTTCTGCCTCAAGAAGAATCAAAGGGACTGAGTCTGGATAGCAAGGCGGTAAGAAACCGAATTGTCAATACATCCTTAGATACGGCACTCAAAACAAATCCCTCCCCCATATACAGTAAGCGCTTCGCTAACCGCATCACCACTGGAAACTTCGAAGATAATATGAAAGATATCGCGCACGCTGACTGGGTGATCGAAGTAGTCGTGGAGCGTTTAGATATCAAAAAAACGGTATTTGATCAAGTCGAAAAATACCGCAAAGAAGGCACGTTGGTAACTTCTAATACGTCAGGTATACCAATTCACCTGATGGCAGAAGGTCGCAGCGAGGATTTCAAAAAGAATTTCTGTGGTACGCACTTCTTTAATCCTCCGCGTTATTTGGAGCTCTTTGAAATCATCCCAACGGAGCATACTGATCCTTCTGTGATTGATTTTCTAACTTATTTTGGCGATAAGCTGTTGGGAAAAACCGTTGTGTTGTGTAAAGATACACCGGCTTTCATCGGAAATCGTATTGGTGTGTATTCCATGTTAGCGCTTACGCATCTGATCGAACAGTTAGGCCTCACCGTAGAAGAAGTAGATAAATATACGGGGCCAGCAATGGGACATCCCAAATCGGCAACCTTCCGTACGGCAGATGTGGTCGGTTTGGACACATTAGTCAATGTGGCCAACGGATTAACCGAGAATGCACCAAACGATGAAGCCAAAGGCGTATTTCAGCTGCCTTCATACATCAGCCAGATGGCGGAAAAGAAATGGCTCGGCGAAAAAACAAAACAAGGTTTTTATAAAAAGGTAAAAGACGATAAAGGAAATTCTAATATCCTGTCGCTAAACCTGAAAACTTTAGAGTACGGCGAACAACAAAAGGTGAAATCGAGTACGCTGGAAGCCACGAAACCTGTAGAAGATATTCGTAAACGCATGAAGGTGTACGAACAAGGTACAGATAAAGCCGCCGAATTATTCCGCGCGATGCATTATCCTTTGTTCGAATATGTTTCTAATCGCGTACCAGAAATTACAGACGATTTCTATCGTATCGACGATGCCATGCGTGCCGGCTTTGGCTGGGAATTAGGCCCATTCGAGGTTTGGGATGCTTTAGGTGTGCGCAAAACCATCGAAAAAATTAAGAGCGAAGAGAAACGTCTGCCAGGCCAGTCTGGTCAAGTAGCTGCATGGGTGCACGAGATGCTCGAAGCTGGTCATGAGCATTTTTATAAAGTAGTTGACGGTGTCAAAAACTATTACGACATCCAATCGAAATCTTACAAAGCAATTCCAGGTGCCGAAGATCTAATCGTATTAGATAATATTCGCGACAAGCATACCATTTGGAAAAACTCTGGTGTAACGATCACCGACTTAGGTGATGGTATTATCAACTGTGAGTTTCATACTAAGATGAATACCATCGGTGGCGATGTTATTCAAGGAGTCAACAAAGCGATTGATCTTGCAGAGCAAGAATACCGTGGTATGGTGATTACCAATGACGGCAAAAACTTCTCTGCTGGTGCAAACATTGGCATGATCTTCATGATGGCGGTCGAGCAAGATTATGATGAGTTGAATATGGCCATTCGCATGTTCCAAAATACAGCCATGCGCTTACGTTATTCTTCTATCCCCGTAGTTGTTGCACCATTTCAGCTCGCGCTAGGCGGCGGCTGTGAGTTTTCGATGCACGCCGACTTTGTACAATTGCATGCTGAAACCTATATGGGCTTGGTAGAATTTGGAGTCGGTGTCATCCCAGGTGGTGGCGGTTCCAAAGAATTTGCTTTACGCGCTTCAGACGAATTCAAAGAAGATCAGATCACGCAAAATACGTTGAAAGAGCGCTTCTTGACCGTTGGGCAGGCAAAAGTATCAACTTCTGCCGTAGAAGCATACGAACTCGGTTACTTGCAAAAAGGAAAGTTCGCGATTACCATGAATAGAAAGCGCCTTTTAGCAGACGCCAAGGCGAAAGCGTTGGAGTTAGCTAATGAAGGTTATTTGCAACCAGCGCAACGTAAGGATATCAAGGTACTTGGAAAGCAAGGTCTCGGAATAGTTTATGCCGGATCGGCTTCTATGCAGGCTGGGAATTACATTTCCGAGCACGATAAGAAGATCTCCGAAAAATTAGGTTGGGTGATGTGTGGCGGTGATCTGTCGGCACCAACAGAAGTTTCCGAGCAGTACCTATTAGATATCGAACGAAAAGCCTTTTTGGAATTGTGTGCCGAGCGCAAAACTTTAGAACGCATTCAGCATATGTTGACGAAAGGTAAGCCGTTGAGGAATTAAGAAATAGATTATAAGTATTGAGTAATTAGTATTTAGACTGTGCACCATTATTGAGAATGGAAACTTTGGCAAAAAGTATGGATACCGTATCTGAGCTTTACAGGCTCACAGAAAAGTTCCCTACAAGCGAAAGATTTAATCTCATTAATCAAATAAACAGAGCTGCAGTCTCCATTCCATCAAATATTGCGGAAGGAGCTGGTCGAAATTCTGACAAAGATTTTTTACGCTTTCTGGCCATAGCACACGCGTCTATGTACGAAGTCGAAACACAATTAATTATATCAAAAAATTTGGGTTATATATCAGAAATGGAATTAAATCGAATGAGCGACATGCTGGCTGAACGGCGAAAGATCAGTTATGTATTCCAACAGAAATTAAGGTCTAAATTCTAATATCTAACTGCTAAAATCAAAAAAATCATGGAAGCATATATTATAGCAGGTTATCGTACAGCAGTAGGGAAAGCGCCTAGAGGCGTATTTCGTTTCATGCGCGCAGACGAGTTGGCTAGTGAAGTGATCCAACACATGGTGTCTACCATTCCGAACTTGAATGTAGAACAGATAGACGATGTGATCGTGGGTAATGCAACACCCGAAGCCGAGCAAGGGCTCAACATTGCCCGAATGATTTCCCTGATGGGATTGAATACAGACAAAGTGCCGGGCGTAACAGTAAACAGATACTGTGCTTCGGGTTTGGATACGATCGCAACGGCAGTCGCTAAGATAAAATCAGGAATGGCTGATTGTATCATTGCTGGCGGTGTCGAAGTCATGTCGGGAATGCCCATGGGCGGTTGGAAGTTGGCACCAAATCCCAAAGTAGCCAAAGAAAATCCAGATTGGTACTGGGGTATGGGATTGACAGCAGAAGCTGTGGCCAAAGAATACAAAGTGTCACGTGAAGACCAAGATATCTTTGCTTTAGAGTCGCATAAAAAGGCCGTAGAAGCGATCAAGAATGGAAACTTAAAAGACGGTGTGTTGCCGATTAAGGTAACCGAGAATTATTTTAAAGATGATAAAATCGCATCGCGAGATTACGTAGTAGATACCGATGAGGGCCCACGTGCAGATACTTCCTTGGAAGTGTTGAACAAACTAAGACCCGTATTTGCAGCAGATGGCGTCGTTACTGCCGGAAATTCTTCGCAAACCTCCGATGGCGCTGCATTTGTGCTAGTAGTTTCTGAAGCGAAACTGAAGGAATTGAATGTAGAGCCGATTGCTCGATTAGTGAGCTACGGCGTGGCGGGTGTACCCCCACGCATTATGGGGATTGGTCCGATCGAAGCCATTCCAAAGGCATTGAAAATGGCCGGCTTGAAAAAAGAAGATATTGATTTGATCGAACTCAACGAGGCTTTTGCTTCGCAATCGTTGACAGTCATTCGCGAGCTAGATCTAGATACAAGCAAGATCAATGTCAATGGCGGAGCTATCGCTCTAGGGCATCCACTGGGTTGTACTGGAGCAAAATTAACCGTGCAAGTACTACATGAATTAAAACGCCGTCAAGGCAAATACGGTATGGTTACGATGTGTGTGGGTTCAGGACAGGGAGCTGCCGGAATTTTCGAGCTGCTGTAAAATTAAGTTTCAAAAGTAAATATTAGAGATATGAGCAATAAAGCAATAAAAGGCGGAGAATTCGTGATCCGCGAAACATCTTATCAAGATGTCTTCATCCCGGAAGAGTTCGATGAAGAAGCGAAAATGATACGTCAGACCTGCCTTGACTTTTTGGATTCGGAGGTTTTGAATAACCTAGATCGTATCGATAAGCAAGAAGAAGGTATCATGCAAGGATTGCTAGACAAAGCGGGAGAATTGGGTTTGCTTGGTGTATCTATTCCAGAACAATATGGCGGTTTTGGCAAAAACTTCAACACGTCTATGCTGGTAACAGATGCAGTAGGTGGCGGTCACAGCTTTGCTGTCGCACTTTCTGCGCACACTGGTATTGGTACATTGCCCATTTTGTACTATGGAAATGATACACAAAAAGATAAATATATTCCTAAGCTGACGACTGGCGAATGGAAAGCAGCTTATTGTCTTACTGAACCCAACTCTGGTTCGGATGCCAACTCCGGCCGCACCTCCGCCAAATTAAATCCGGAAGGCACGCACTACATCCTGAACGGACAGAAAATGTGGATCACCAATGGTGGTTTTGCTGATATCTTCATTGTTTTCGCCAAGATTGACGATGATAAGAACTTAACGGCTTTTATCGTAGAGCGTGAATTTGGAGGCATCACCATGAATCCAGAGGAACACAAACTAGGAATCAAAGGTTCTTCCACACGCCAAGTATTTTTTAATGATTGCGCCGTGCCGGTAGAGAATTTGCTCTCGGAACGCGAAAACGGATTTAAGATCGCGGTAAACATTCTGAATATCGGTCGTATCAAGTTAGGAGCAGCGACTATCGGATCGTCTCGTTCCGTTATCAATGCCTCTGTTCGCTACGCAAATGAACGAATTCAATTTAATTTGCCTATCTCAAAATTTGGTGCAATCCGTTACAAACTGGCAGAAATGGCTACTCGCTTATACGCCAATGAAAGTGCTGCTTACCGCGCCGGACAAAATATTGATGATGCGTATGATGCATTAATTGCAGAGGGTGTAGACGAAGCCAAAGCAAAATTGAAATCGGTAGAACAATTTGCGATAGAATGTGCTATCATCAAAGTATGGTGTTCAGAAATGCTGGATTACGTGGTAGACGAAGGCGTGCAAATTTACGGCGGTATGGGCTATTCAGCAGATGCGCCAATGGAAAGAGCCTATCGCGATGCACGGATCAACCGTATTTTTGAAGGGACAAACGAAGTCAATCGTCTTTTAGTCGTCGACATGCTATTAAAGCGTGCCATGAAAGGCGAAATCGATTTGATGGGCCCAGCTACGGCGGTAGCCAATGAATTGATGGCGATTCCAGATTTTGGAGCAGAAGACGAGGCGCCATTCGCAGCTGAAAAGAAAATCATTGCTAATTTGAAAAAAGCCGGTCTGCTAGTGGCGGGTGCTGCGGTTCAAAAGCTGATGATGTCTCTGTCGAAAGAACAAGAGATTCTGATGAACATCGCCGACATTATAGGATATGTGTATGTGGCGGAATCCGTGTTGCTTCGTGTCGAAAAAGTATACCATACCCAAGGCGAAGAAGCCGCTGCATTACCAACGGACATGGCGCGTGTATATCTTCACTCGGTGCTAGACAAAGTACAAGTTGCCGGTAAAGAAGCTTTAAATTCGTTCGGAGAAGGTGATGAATTGCGCATGATGTTAGTCGGATTGAAGCGTTTTACAAAAGCCGAACCATTTAATGTCAAAGAAGCACGTCAACGTATCGCGCGCAAACTAATCGATGATAATAAATACAGCTTTTAGCTGTGTATACCATTAAATAGCACACACTAATAATTAGAATACCCAATGGTGAGCTCCCTGTTTCAGGGAGCTTTTTTGTTGGAAGACTTGGCCGATGTGATCTTCACATCATGTTCCATAATCAATCATTCATTAACAACATGGAAAAACGAACAAAAATTTTAAAATACAAAATCTTTTATTTTACTTTGAATATCAAAGTACTTTTATGAAAGACAATCATTTGATAGAAGAACTCGGAAATATCCGAAAGCTGATGGAGAAATCATCCAAATTTGTCTCCATTAGTGGACTTTCTGGGGTATTAGTCGGCATCTACGCGCTACTTGGGGCGGCGTATGGCTATATCACGGTTTATGGTTTTAAGAGCCAGTTTGGATACCGCGATTTTTACGTAACAGATGAGGCGGTTATTGACAAATTGGTGATTGCTGCCATTGTTGTGCTGTTTGCAGCTTTGCTGACTGGTTATCTGATGGCTCAACGCAAAGCTAAAATCAATCGGCAATCCATTTGGAATATTACGAGTAAAAATCTGTTGTTTGCTGTTGCCGTGCCATTAGTGACAGGCGGGATTGTTTCTATTGTATTAATCAACAGGGGGGCGTACAGTATGATCGCATCGATGTTGTTGATATTTTATGGTCTTGCGCTCACTTCTGGTAGTGTGTATACATTCAAAGAAGTGCGTTATCTTGGAATATTGGAAGTCATCTTAGGTATATTTGCGCTAGCGATTCCTGGTTATGGAGTTTGGTTTTGGGCGATAGGATTTGGAGTATTGCATATCATTTATGGCTTGATCGTTCACTATAAATACGAAAAGTGAGTTTAGATTTATCATTATATGACAAGATTTTTGAGAACCGTGTTCGTCTGCAAATCATGAGCGTGCTCATGGCGAATGAGGAATATGATTTCAGTTCGCTTAAAGATTTGCTGGACGTGACTGATGGCAATCTAGCGTCCAATCTGAAGGCATTAGAGAAGGAGCAATACATTGAAGTCTACAAATCTTTTGTGGATCGGAAACCCAATACCCGTTATAAAAAAACGGCGAAGGGCAAATCTGCTTTTGAAAAGCACTTATCGGCCTTGGAAAAATTAATCAATCACGTAAAATAATTTTTTTTATACATCAACTTTGAAAAACAAAGTACTTTTAAATAATTTGAAATGGAAACAAATCATCAGCAACCGGTTCAGGCGAGTACGCCTTCCTTTTTTAAACAATTAATTAATTCAATGATCTTCAAGATGTTCACGATCTTGGTGTTGGTTTTATTTTTATTAATCCCATTGAATTGGATAGACGATTTGATTCGCGAGCGCAAATATCGGGAGAATGCAGTTACCGAAGATATAGTCGCCAAATGGGGGAATGAGCAAGTGGTATCTGGTCCCATCATCGCTATACCGCTAGATTACCGAGCGGGAAGTACTGTTTTTGATAAGGATAATAAACCTCTACAAACATTCTCTACCGAAAGAGAATGGATATTTCTACTCCCTACTCAATTGCATATCGATGGTTCGGTACAACCGGAAGAGCTAAAACGCGGCATTTACAAATCCGTAGTATACAATACGACATTGAAAATGAAAGGAGCTTTCGATTCTCTAAATATGGAGGAAGTTGATGCGAAAGGTGGCGTTATACAATGGGCCGAAGCTAAATTAGTAGTCGGAATAACCGATTTTAAAGGACTGTTGTCTTACCCAGCATTGTCTTGGGATGGGGTAAAATCTCAGATGACCAATTCTGATAATTCCTTTAACCTATTTGCGGAAAATCTGGTCGCTGATCTTGCGTTAAGTTCAGCAGAAGGCACGAAGCAAAATTTTGATATTGAACTGCAGTTGCGAGGGGCGAAGTCGTTAAACTTTTTTCCACTGGCTAATCAGACCGATATCCAAGTTTCGGGTGACTGGGCAGATCCAAGTTTTAACGGCGGGTTTTTGCCCGAAGATCGCGAGGTGACGGATCAAGGATTTGCAGCCAATTGGCGCATTCCCAATTTTAGTCGGAAGTTTCCACAGCAATGGCAAGGTTCCAATGGCAACCGTATGTATATCTACTCTGGGATGAATACCAGCGGCGATGAGTATTACGACGCAGCTACGACTGTGGAGTATGCCGCTTCTGAAACATCCAACAAAGGCACGAACATAGAACCGGCGACCGACAATGACTTGGTTCAGATTCAGTTTTTGCGTAAAGTCAACGAGTATCAAAAAATTACACGGGTGGCAAAGTATGGTGCTTTGGTTATTTTTCTGACTTTTGCGGCCTTAGTGCTAACCGAGATTATCAAAAAGCAGCGTATCCATATCATTCAGTATGTTTTGATTGGTGTTGCAGTAGTTTTATTCTATTCTTTGTTATTGGCTGTTAGTGAGCATTTGGGATTCAACTTGGCTTACTTAGTCGCCGCGATGGCCACGGTTTTATTGATAGCATCGTTTGTGCATTTACTGACCAAGAGATTGGGAATAGCCCTCGGATTTGGCGCAATATTATCCAGCTTCTATGCATTTATTTATTTCTTAATGCAGTTACAAGATCATTCATTGATCGTTGGTACCATCGGTGTATTCCTTATTCTGGCGGTATTGATGCGGTTTTCGGCGCGTATCAACTGGTATAGTTTGGACAATACAAATGCCAAAAACGGTTTGAATTCGGACAAATAGTTTTACAATATTACCATCAGTCGTCTGCACGGAGGCTGATGGTAATATTCGTATACAGAACGCCATTCTTATCATGAAATTTGGTTCATTCGAAATATTTTTGCTACTCTTGTACTTTATCCACTAAAAGAAAGACCATGTAATTCATAATTTCTGCCTACATACTGATGAATTAATAGGCGCGATTTATCGTCGCATTTGCTTATCCAGTAAACAAGAAATTATGCTCGAATTACAAAATATCACTTATATCCTGCCGAATGGCAGTATGCTGCTTTCCGCAGCGAATCTTACCTTACATGCTCGACAAAAAATAGGTATTGTTGGCAAAAATGGCGCCGGCAAGTCCACGTTGTTTCGGTTAATTGCTGGAGAAATCAGGCCACAGGAAGGCCAGATTATCCGAACGGCTAATAGCGTGTACACCGTTCCTCAACATTTCGGACAATTCGACCAACTAACGGTGGCTCAGGCATTAGGCGTAGATAACAAGATCACCGCGTTGCACGCGATACTCGCTGGTGATGCGGATGAGAAGCATTATGAGGTCTTGCAAGATGATTGGACCATTGAAGAGCAATGCGCACAAGCATTAGCACGATGGAAATTGGCGCCAGAAATAATGAATGTCCATATGCATCGTCTTAGTGGCGGAGAGAAAACTAAAATATTTCTAGCAGGAATAGCGATTTCTGAACCCGACTTGGTATTGCTCGATGAGCCCACCAATCACCTCGATCAATGGGCGCGAGAGCAATTGTATACCGAAGTGCAACGATCCAACAGTTGCTGGGCGATTATTAGTCATGATCGCGTAATGCTTGACAAAATGGAGCGGATCATTGAGTTGGAAGCAGGCACGTTAACCAGTTATACTGGTAACTATGCGCATTATCGAGCGCAGCGTGATGTGCAAGCGGAAATACTGCAGCAGAATATCGAACAGCAGCAAAAAGAATTACGCAAAGCAAAGGTGGTGCAACGGAAATCGCTTGAGCGGCAACAGCGCAGCGATGCGCGCGGACAACAAAAGCAGGAGCGAGCAGGCGTTTCGCGGATCATGATGAATACGCTCAGAAACAAAGCGGAGCACAGCACCTCAAAAACAAAAGAAGTTCATGCAGATAAGATCGATCGCTTGCAGGGTTCACTACGTGAATTACGTGCCGATCGTGTCGATAACTTTGCTATCAAAGTAGCATTCGATCGGGCAAATATGCATACGGGCAAGCTACTTTTCGAAGGGAAGCAGCTGCAGGTGCGGTACAATAATAATCCACTTTGGCCTGATCATGGAATCGATCTTCGCATCTTAAGTGGAGATCGATTCCATATTCATGGTAGGAATGGATCGGGAAAATCAAGTTTGGTGAAGCTATTACTTGGTGAACGAGAGCCCGATAGCGGACAGGTTTATCGAGCGGAAAGTCGCATCTTGTATTTGGATCAAGATTATGGCGCTATTAATCTAATGGATAGTGTGTTAGAGCAGGCGCAGTCTTGCAATCGCCATGGCTTGGAAGAGCATGAGGTGAAAACTTTGTTAGCGCGACATTTATTCTATGAAGATGATTGGGCGAAGCCCGGAAGTGTTTTAAGCGGTGGTGAATGCATGCGATTGTTGCTTTGCCAGATGGCCATTCGGCAAGAAGCGCCCGATATCCTCGTACTGGATGAGCCTACGAACAACCTCGATCTGTTTAGTTTGGAAATTCTGACCAATGCCATTCGAGATTATCAAGGGACGTTGGTTGTCGTGTCACACGACGCATCCTTCGTCGATGAATTGGGAATTACAGAGACGCTAGCACTTTAAGCGTAGTAGATGCTATCTGGAGTAATGATAAAAAATACCTTTGTCAAATGGCGTCCATAAACTGGCTCGTTGATCGCAAGCTTTCAAGGCATTATTTGTCCAGGTATTGCAGGTGTAGAATAGATTATAACGACCTTTAGCCTCATAAAATGTGTCATTGCTGCCGTACTGTGCATCAGTGTCAATCCGTACGAAATTGCCCTGCTGGTCTTGGTGAAAACTCGTCTGGATATAGTCGATCAGCTTTTTGTATTCCGCTTTGCTGATCAATATTTTTTTACAATTCTCGCCTTCGACGAGTGGGTGAAGAAAGGTCACATGCATGGCGGATGATCCGCGTGCGAATGCGGCATTAAAAGCAACGCTGAATTGGAGATCTGACCAATTGGGCGTTTCCAAATAAAAACCCTTGTCACCCCAGCCAAAACCCACTAATTGTGCCGTGGTATCGTTGCCCTTGGTGTCTTCATACTTTACGTGTCTGCTCCAATCCATTGCGTCGGATTTCACCGGAACGACAATGTCGGTATGTACGCCGTTGGATAAAATATAAATGGTGACTTCCTCTTTGGAAAATGCATTTTTGTTGACCGCTATTATTGACAGACAAAAAGCGGCTAAAAGGTATAGAAGTACTATTCCAATCAATATGGCTAAGATAAGACCGGCTATTTTTATGATGCGTATCATTGTTGGTATTCCAATTATTTAAATAATCGCTAACGGCTTTGAGTAAAAAATGCCAAACCATTTTAGTCAGCACAAGATAAACCATCGCAATAGAATTTTACGCTGCTAGTGTAAAATAAAATGCCCGAGCGGTCAGCTCGGGCATTTATTATCCATGATCATCGCGTGAGGAATCTATCCGCCAAATTCCATCAAGTAGGCTTTCAGGAATGCATCCAGATCACCATCCAATACCGCTTGCGTATTCGAAGTTTCTACGCTAGTGCGTAGATCTTTGATCAATTTATAAGGATGTAGCACATAATTTCGAATTTGCGAACCCCATTCGATTTTCTTCTTAGAACCTTCGATTGCTGCGGTTGCTTCTTCGCGTTTACGCATCTCGATTTCGTATAATTGCGATTTCAACAAACGAAGCGCATTTTCTTTATTCTGTAATTGCGAGCGCGTTTCTTGGTTTTTGATAATGATGCCCGTCGGTTTGTGGTGCAATCGTACCGCCGTCTCGACTTTGTTCACATTCTGGCCACCAGCACCGCCAGCCCGGAATGTGTCCCATTCGATTTCGGAATCCTTCACGTCGATCTCAATGTTGTCATCCACCAACGGATATACGTAGACCGATGCAAAAGAAGTATGCCTTTTCGCATTGGAGTCAAATGGCGATATACGCACTAAACGATGCACGCCATTTTCACCTTTTAAATAACCGTACGAGAAATTACCGGAAAACTGCAACGTGACCGATTTAATACCCGCTACATCACCCGCTTGATAATCTTGCTCGGTGACTTTGCAACCATGTTTTTCACCCCACATGATGTACATACGCATCAGCATCGCTGCCCAATCGCAACTTTCCGTACCACCAGCTCCGGCGGTAATCTGCAAAATCGCATCCAGCTGATCTTCCTCGGCGCTCAGCATGTTTTTGAATTCCAGTTCTTCCACGCTTTCCAGCGCGATTTGGTATTGCTCATCCAGCTCTTGGTCGCTGGCATCGCCACTTTGGAAAAAGTCGTACATCACGGCGGTATCGTCTACAGCCGCCGTCATTTCATCAAATTGATCCGTCCACACTTTTGTGTTTTTGATCGACAAAAGCACCTTTTCGGCCGCTTTGCTATCATCCCAAAAGTCGGGACGCAAGGTGATTTCAGTTTCTTCTTCTACAGTTTTTTTTCGGGCATCAATGTCAAAGATGCCTCCTCAGGGACGTCACACGATCCCTCAAGTCTTGAATTTGTTCTTTCGTCATGCTAATGCGTTTCTTTACAAGTTACAAAGATGTTCATTTTAGGAGCTAAAATCAAAAGAAGCTGATTTTCTCGAGTTGAACGAACCCAAAATACTCCCATAATTGGCCATTTTTATGTAAGTTTGGGTATCATAAATATTATCATCTATGCTACCCAAAATTGATTTTACAACGACCAATGCGTACAAATATCTAGTAGATCACTATATCGATCTCAACAAACATTCTCTTAAAGATCTTTTTGCTCAAGATGCCGAGCGCTTCGAGAAATTCTCGGTGCAATTCGGAGATATCTTGGTGGATTATTCCAAGAACCGTATAAACGATGAAACGAAAGCCTTGCTAATCCAGTTGGCGCGCGAGTGCAAAATGGATGAAGCGATCAAAGCGATGTTTTCTGGCGACGCGATCAATGAGACCGAAGGCCGTCCGGTATTGCATACCGCATTGCGCAATCGCAGCAATCGCCCAGTACTAGTTGATGGTCAAGATGTCATGCCGCAGGTCAATGAAGTTTTGGCTCAGATGAAAGCATTCTGTGAACAAATCCATTCGGGCAGTTGGAAAGGATTTACAGGAAAAGCCATCACCGATGTTGTCAACATCGGTATCGGTGGTTCAGACCTTGGACCTGTCATGGTGACCGAAGCGTTGAAGCCTTATAAAACACATTTGAATTCGCACTTCGTGTCTAACGTGGATGGCACGCACATCGCAGAAGTCTTGAAAAAAGTTGATCCAGAAACCACCTTGTTTCTGATTGCTTCCAAGACTTTCACCACGCAAGAAACGATGGCCAATGCCAATTCTGCGAAAGATTGGTTCCTAGCCGCCGGCGCAACGCAAGCAGATGTGGCCAAACATTTTGCTGCGTTGAGTACCAACGCGAGCTCTGTAGCAGAATTTGGTATCGATACCAATAATATGTTTGCCTTTTGGGACTGGGTTGGCGGTCGTTATTCCCTGTGGTCAGCTATCGGCTTGTCCATTGCGTTAAGTATCGGTTTTGATCATTTCGAAGAATTATTGGCTGGCGCACACGAGACGGATGTGCATTTCCAAGAAGCAGATTTTGAAGAAAATATCCCGGTTATCTTAGCATTGCTAGGCGTGTGGTACAATAATTTTTTCCAGTCAGAAAGCCACGCTATTCTACCGTACGATCAATACCTGCATCGCTTCGCGGCCTACTTTCAACAAGGCGATATGGAAAGTAACGGGAAATATGTGGATCGCAATGGTAACCGCGTAGATTATGAAACAGGGCCAATTATTTGGGGCGAACCCGGCACGAACGGTCAACATGCTTTTTATCAGCTCATTCATCAAGGCACTAAATTAATTCCTTGTGATTTTATTGCGCCAGCGGTATCACATAATCCGATTGGCAATCATCATACATTGCTCTTATCCAACTTTTTTGCGCAAACCGAAGCGTTGATGAATGGTAAAGAAGAAGATGTGGTGGTAGCAGAATTGCAGCAAGCTGGGAAATCTGAAGCGGATATTGAGAAATTGAAAGCCTTCAAAGTCTTTGAAGGAAATCGTCCAAGCAACTCATTCCTAATTAAAAAAATCACACCACATACCTTAGGAGCGTTGATCGCGTTGTACGAGCACAAGATTTTCGTGCAAGGCGTGATCTGGAATATATTCTCCTTCGATCAATGGGGTGTAGAATTGGGTAAACAGTTGGCAAATCAAATTTTGCCCGAATTAAATACGGAAGAAAACGTCA
Organism: Sphingobacterium chungjuense; assembly: GCF_011316935.1. Lineage (GTDB taxonomy): Bacteria > Bacteroidota > Bacteroidia > Sphingobacteriales > Sphingobacteriaceae > Sphingobacterium > Sphingobacterium chungjuense. The sequence goes on along the minus strand of NZ_WLYS01000007.1, from coordinate 100,624 downwards.
CTTCGCACGACAGCTCCACGAATGGACTGATTAATCAGTATAAAAACTGGCGCTAGGCATATAAATATTGTAATAATTAGGACACAATGATCTAATTGTGGCTAGTATTTCCGATTTTTAGAACGAACTCATGATAAAAACATGAGTTCGTTGCTTTTTAACCTTTAACATCACTATTATGAAGATCCTTTTGAGGTCAAAATTTAGAAAAAACACCAACTATCTATTTCTTGGTGCGATATGTCTTGCCAGTATTCCTGCAAGTTATGCTCAGCGTGCTCGCGTACAAGCAGAATCGCCCATTGCGGATCCCATTATCCAGCAAATTGTAGACGAAGCAAACAATAATTCCCAGTTGGAAGATTTAGCTTTCGAGCTATTGGATGTGGTAGGGCCACGATTGGTCGGTACACCACAAATGGCGAAGGCCAATGACTGGACGGTTGAAAAATTTCAAAGCTGGGGAATAAAGGCTGAAAAGCAACAATTTGGCGAGTGGCACGGTTGGGAACGCGGCATTTCGCATATCGATATGGTGCATCCTCGCGTCAAAACCTTAGCTGGAACACAGTTAGCGTGGAGTCCAAGCACGAATGGTAAAGCGGTAGAAGCAGAAGTGATTACTTTGCCTCAATGGAAAGATTCATTAGATTTTCGGAAATGGTTGCCTGCAGTGAAAGGCAAATATGTGATGATTTCGCAGCCGCAATTAACCGGCCGTCCAGATCATAATTGGGTAGAATATGGCACACCAGAATCTATTACCAAAATAAAATCTCAGCGCGACTCTTTAACCACGTTATGGAATGCCAATATCGCTAAAACAGGCTTTTCCGCGAACTCACTGCCAGCTCTCTTGGAAGAAGCCGGTGCGGTGGGTATTCTGACTAGTTTTTGGTCTTGGGAATTTGGTGCGAATAAGATCTTTGGCTCACGTTCCAAAATTGTGCCTTCTGTTGATATTTCATTAGAAGATTACGGAATTCTGCACCGTCTGGCAGAGCGTGGTCACAAACCAAGAATTCAGATAGAGACGGCGTCTAAATCGCTAGGCGTAGTTCCTTCTTTCAATACCATTGCAGAAATCAAGGGCACTGAGTTTCCAGATGAATATGTCATTCTTTCTGCCCATTTAGATTCTTGGGAAGGTGGTTCTGGCGCTACAGATAATGGCACAGGTACTGTGACGATGATGGAAGTGGCGCGCGTGCTCAAGAAGATTTTGCCCAATCCAAAGCGTACGATTTTGATCGGATTGTGGGGTAGCGAAGAGCAAGGGTTGAATGGATCTCGTGCTTTTGTCATTGATAATCCAGAGATCGTTGAAAAAACACAAGCAGTATTTAATTTAGACAATGGTACGGGTCGTGTGGTGAATATCGACGGGTCTGGCTTTGTGCATTCGTACGATTACCTTGGTCGTTGGCTATCAGCTGTGCCGAATAATATTACAAAAGAGATAAAAACTACTTTTCCAGGCACTCCTGGTGGTGGCGGATCGGATCATGCTTCTTTTGTGGCAGCAGGAATTCCGGCTTTTATGTTAAGCTCGCTTTCTTGGGGTTATTTCAGTATTACGTGGCATACGAATTTGGACACCTATGATAAGTTGGTGTTTGATGATTTGCGAAGCAATGTCATTCTTACCGCTACTATGGCATACAAAGCGTCGGAAGAACCAGAATTGGTAAACCGCGAGCAACGCGTGATGCCCGAAGGACGTAATGGACAACCAAATCCTTGGCCGGCCATTCGCCAACCGAGACGTACAGGAGTAGGTTATTAATGTAGTGAGCAATTGCCAAACATTTTGCGAGAGAGGCTGTTCAGCATAAGGAACAGCCTTTTTGGTAAATGATGACATCGGTTGCGGTTGATACTGTAGCGTCAAGCGGGTTTCCATTCGTTAATAAATCTTAAAAAGGAATTACTTGGTCGATAATTCTTTAAATTTACAGGCTAATCTGTCTACACATCGCAAAATGTTTCCTATCTTGGTGAAGCGGAAAGCATGCAATAGATCCGGATTTTAATTCTTAGAATGATACATTTAAATCAGACAATATATATGTTTAAACAGTTGTTAGTTTCGTTGGTGTTAGTGTCGGTGTTGGCCTGTGGATCGAAACCTAGAGTAAGTCTGAATCAAGAAGAAACCTTAAAGCCGTCGGCGCAACATGAGGTAATTGCCAAGGAAGTAGCTAATATTTTAGAAAACATCAGTTACAAGAAAGTAGCCATGGGCGATTCGCTGTCCAATATTGTATACAACAATTTGTTGAAGAGTGTCGATATGGGTAAAGTCTACTTGTTGCAATCGGACATTGATGATTTTGAGCAATTTCGTACGACTATCAGTCAAGATTTCAAAGAAGGTGATTTGTCTGCCCCTTTCTATATGTTTAACCAGTATGCAAAACGCTACATCGAGAGCATGGAATACGCCCTATCTCAAGTAGATGCCGACCATGATTTTAGCATAGAAGAGGATTACATCAATAACCGCGAGAAATTAGGTTGGTTCAAGACACAAGATGACGTAAATGATCAGTGGCGCAAACGTGTCAAGTACGATTTATTGAACTTAAAGCTGATTGGTAGTGATACCACCAGCATGGAAAAGCATAAAGAAGTACTACGTTCGCGTTACAAAAACTTAATCTCGCAAGCGAAGAAAATCGATTCCAATGAAGTATTTCAAGTGGTGATGGGCTCGCTTACCGATGCAGTAGATCCACATACAACGTACTATAATCCGTTTTTTGCACAAGCATTCAACGAAAGTATGTCCAACACGTTAGAAGGTATTGGCGCGCAGCTAATGATGGAAAATGAAACCGTTAAGATTACGGACATTATTGCTGGTGGACCTGCTTTTAAAGATAAGCGTCTTAAAATCAACGATCGTATTATTGGCGTAGCACAAGGCAATGGTGAATTTGAGGATATCATTGGTTGGCGATTAGATGCTGCGGTATCGAAGATCAAAGGGCCAAAAGGAACGGTTGTACGATTGCGCGTGATTCCTGCAGGGCAAGATTTGACGGCACAACCTAAAATTGTAGAGCTGACGCGTGATAAAATCGTATTGGCCGAAGGTTCTGCCAAATATGAGATCAAAGACGTGAAAGGCGATGATGGTGCCAATTATAAAGTAGGCGTTATTAGCTTGCCGAAATTCTATATCGATTTTGAAGCATTGCGCCGTCGTGATCCAAATTATAAGAGCGCTACGCGCGATATCCGTTACATCTTAGATACGTTGAAACAGAAAGATGTACAAGCCGTGGTGTTGGATTTAAGAAATAATGGTGGTGGTTCTTTACAGGAAGCCATTGAGTTGACTGGTTTGTTTATCGATCAAGGACCTGTGGTACAAGTAAAAGATGTGCGCAATCGCGTCGAGATCAACAGCGACCGCGAACCGGGCGTTTCTTGGGATGGTCCATTGGGTGTGATGGTCAATCGGTTTTCAGCTTCTGCGTCAGAGATCTTTGCTGGAGCTATTCAGGATTACGGCCGTGGAGTCATTTTAGGTTCTACCACGTTCGGAAAAGGTACCGTGCAGTCTGCATTAGATATGTCGCGTTTCATTAGCACAACAAGTCGTTTATTGCTCAAAGCATCTGATGCGAGCGAAAGCAAGAAAAATGAAAACATTCCGGCAGGAGCACCGGAGTTTGGTCAGATCAATGTGACGATGGGTATGTACTACCGCGTGAGTGGAAGCAGTACGCAGCACCGCGGTGTAGAAGCGGATGTCTCATTCCCTTCTCAGTTCTCTGCCGATAAATTTGGTGAAAGCTCAGAGCCAGCAGCATTGCCATGGGATTCCATTAAAGCAGCACCATTCAAACCGGTAGCTGATCTGAATGCCATCAATAAATCATTGAATGAGAAGCACCAAAAGCGTATTGAGAAATCGCCTGCGTATGGATTCCTGTTGGAAGATATCAAAAAATTCAACGAAGAGGATTCTATCCCGAAAGTGAGTTTGAATGAAACTAAGTTGAAAGCAGAGCGTGATCAATTCAAAAAAGATAATCGCACACGCGTCAACCAGCAGCTTAAATATATGGGTCTGCCGCTTTGGGAAGAAGGTAAGCCGCAGCCGCAGCATGAGTTTGACTTTATCTTAGATGAGAGTTTGACCGTAATGACGGATTACATCCGATTGAACAAGAAGTAATCGTGGATCCTGAAAGGGACGTTTAGATAGGTGAAAATGGTAGCGGAAATGTTTCGCTACCATTTTTTGTTTGGTACCGAAGCCTCCATTCCGTCATCGCGAGGAGGTACGACGCGGCGATCTATTTCTTCTGGGTTTAGGGAGTTATTATTGTTGAAACCGTGAGATTGCCACATTTTCGTTCCTCGGCTTCGCAATAACGCGGTTTTTCAGATTACGACAGCCTTCTTTCCTCGGCTTCGTCAAGACGAGAAATGTTGTTTTTGCGCAGAACAATAACTGTGAATTATATCTAAAATACGTCATCGCGCAGGGGTACGACAGCCCCCGAAGCAGCTACGAAGGGAACCCAAACTAAAAAAGTTCTTCGCGCAATTTCCAGTATTGCGTCAACTCCTCTTTAGCTTCTTTGAACTGTGATAAGGCAAGATGTGCTTCCCCTTTTCTGTCATGTATCGCCAACTGGAGCATCGGATCCTTTTCTTCCACGGCCAGTTCCTCCGCTCTAGCAAACTCCACTAACGCGACTTTGTAATTTTTCTGTGCGAGCTTTGACGAAGCGAGCATATATTCGATCGTTCCCAACTCCCGGCGGAAGTTGCTAGCAGCGGCTAAATCACGCGCCTGAATCAAGAACCACTGTGCTTCTGTATGTTTGTCGTGCATCTGGTAGATGGAAGCGAGTAGCTGCCAAGCCAGCACTTTACTTTGCCGATCTTTGGCACGATTGTACAAAGGAATCGCCTTGCGAATGATCGAGTTTTCGGCCAATTTATAATCTTTAAGATACGCTTGTACCAAAGCGATTCTGGTATAGGCATGTGCTTGCTCCACTATCGAACTGTTTCTACCCAACTTCGCCAATAAGCGTTCTTGCAAAGCGGCTGCTTCGCGGTAATTGTGATTGTATAGGTATACATCTGCTAAGTTGCGTTGCAAGGCTGTAAAGTCATCTTCTAAGAAACTTCCATTTTCCAGATCTACTGCACCAATAAGCAAACCAGTGGTCTGCGGAAGATGCCCATTATTGAGAGATATCCAAGCATATTCATTCATCAATGCCGCAGCAAAAGCGGTATTGCCCAACGAAGTTTCTTGATTGATGGCTTTGTTCCACTCTTCGCTGGTAGCTGGAAGCTGCTGATAGTACTGCTGTACTAGATATCTTTTGCTGGTAAAACGAAACTCGGTCAGCAAGTCCTGAAATTGCATAGCGCGCGCGATCGAGTCTTGAAAAGGCCTTTTGTCGGCGTAATCGTCGATTAAAATCTCATTTTCTGTGCGAGGCGGAGGTAGAAAATAAACCTTCGGTCCGATTCCATCAAATGCGCGGTTGTACTTTGTATTTGATTCTACTGCCGTTTTTGCCGATTGAGCTTGTGCGCCGCACAGGATGCCAAGCGAACCTAATGTGACAAATATCTTCTGTATGTACTTCATCGTTCTAAGCTAAGATACAAAAGTATTGAGTAAGTTAATGTTCTTTTCGCGAGAAACAGAAAACGGAATCCGGATGAAATCTGTTAACTTGGCAGGCATAAGTAAGATTAGAAATACAGGAAGAGCAGATGGCAACGAAGATACCTTTAGCAGAGCGAATGCGGCCCAAAAACCTTTCAGACTACATCGGGCAAAGTCACATTGTAGGCGAGGGCGCAGTGTTATACAATGCAATTCAGCAAAAAAATATCCCTTCCATGATTTTGTGGGGGCCTCCGGGCGTGGGCAAAACTACTTTAGCGCTATTGTTTGCCAAAGAAATTGACCGACCATTTTTCAGTCTGAGTGCCATCCAATCTGGGGTCAAGGAAGTGCGCGAAGTAATCGAGAAAGCACGTCAACTTTTTGAATTCAATCAAGAGCAGCCGATCTTATTTATCGATGAGATCCACCGTTTCTCCAAATCTCAGCAAGATTCTCTGCTCGGGGCTGTAGAGAAAGGTTTGGTCACCTTGATTGGCGCTACTACCGAAAATCCTTCTTTTGAAGTCATCAGCGCACTCTTATCTCGCTGTCAGGTGTATGTTCTAGAATCCCTTTCGGAGGAGCAGCTGGTGTCTATTATTCAGCACGCGCTGGATAAAGATGAGACATTGCGTGAGCAACAGTTGGAGATCAAAGAATATGAAGCGCTACTTCGTTTGTCGGGTGGAGATGCACGGAGATTGCTCAATGTGTTGGAACTCGTCGCACAGGCAGCGTATCAGCAAAAGGCGGTCATTGACAATGATTTTGTGTTGAAGCAAGTGCAGCAGAATATGGCGCGCTATGATAAAACGGGCGAGCAGCACTACGATATTATTTCTGCTTTTATCAAATCGATTCGCGGGAGCGATCCCAATGCAGCGGTGTATTGGCTCGCGCGAATGATTGCCGGAGGCGAAGATCCTAAATTTATTGCTCGGCGCTTGCTGATATTGGCCTCGGAAGATATTGGCAATGCCAATCCGAATGCCTTGTTGTTGGCCAATAATTGTTTTCAAGCCGTCAATGTGATTGGCTGGCCGGAGTCGAGAATCATTTTGTCCCAAACCGTCACCTATCTGGCGAGTTCTGCGAAGAGCAATGCCTCGTACGAAGCGATTAATCAGGCGCAAGCCTTAGTAAAACGTACGGGCGATTTATCGGTACCCTTGCATTTGCGCAATGCACCCACTAAATTGATGAAAGAGCTGGATTATGGAACAGAATACCAGTATGCGCACGCATTCCCGGGCAATTTTGTAGATCAGGAATTTATGCCAAATGAGTTGTCGGGAACCAAACTATATGACCCCGGCCACAATGCGGCCGAGGATAAAGTAAGGCATTCGCTACGCGAAAAGTGGAAAAGTAAATATAAGTACTAATCCGATTAGAATAACTTAGCAGGATAAGTGCCGTTTTTGATTAATTCAGAAATGCTTTCCTGTACGATCGGCTTATCTTCTTTGTACGTTACGCCAAACCATTTGGAAGAGGTTGGAATGACTTTAAAATCGGCCTGATTGTTTTTTACCATATAATCTGGGATCGTCGGGATAAAAAACTCTGCTTTTGGATTGTCTGCATTTTGAGCGACAAAATCAGGGAATAAGTCCTGAAGTACGGTGAAGATATGTGGTGTGAAACCCCAGAAATTCATCGATACACGTGTATCAAAAGGGAGCTCATGCTGTACACCTGCTTCTTCGAATACAATCTTGGTCGAGCCATCTTCGCCCTTCACATAAAAAATATTAGTGCGCTCGGTGACCGACTGCATATTGCCTTCGGCATCCACTTCACATACACCACGTGAAACGTAGCCGTAATCAGACATCGTGTTGCCTAGTTGGAAACCCATCAAGGCCATATTGCTGTCCGAAACATCCTTGGTAAGGAATTGAGCCATTTTATCAAATGCATCAAAGCCATAAAAGTCATCTGCATTAATTACACAGAAGTTTTCTTGCACTTGATCCTTGGCCGACATCACCGCGTGCGCCGTACCCCAAGGTTTCGCCCGTTCAATATCGCGATCAATCCCAAAACGACGAAGATCAAAGTTCTGAAATGCATAAGCCACTTCGATTTTGCCGTGCAATTTTTCATCGAATGTATTGCGCATTACTTCTTCGAACTCCTCGCGGATCACAAATACAACTTTTCCAAAACCTGCTCGAATGGCATCATAAATAGAATAATCTATGATCGTTTCTTTGTGCGGTCCAAAGCCGTCGACCTGTTTTAGCGATCCGTATCGGCTAGCCATTCCTGCTGCAAGTACTACTAGTGTAGGTTTGTTCATGAGGTACTTCAATTTATTTTGATATCATCACCTTCAAGTGAAGTGCCAAAGATAAAACATTATCCCGTGGGATATAAATTTTGTTAATTTTGTTTAAGACAGTCATCTGGTTTTTTACTTACGCCATCTTTGGCGACAATTTTGCTAGATAATGTGCTGCGGAGAGACGGTGGAATCTGTCTCGTGAAGCGAGATGAGGTAATCAACATAAAATATAGATATCAATAAAATCAAATATTATGGGAAATCAAGCTTTAGAGAAAAGCTTCAACGAAATTATAGAAGGAAATAAAGGCTGGGTAGATTTTGTCAGCAAAGATGAAACGGGTAGATTCCAACAATTGGCTAAAGGCCAAAGTCCAGAAATTCTTTGGATTGGTTGTGCCGATAGCCGCGTGCCTGCGAACGAAATTACCGGCCGCAAACCGGGTGAAGTATTTGTACATCGCAACATTGCTAACATGTGTGTACACTCAGATATGAGCATGCTTTCCGTGTTAGACTATGCTGTGAATGTATTGAAGATTAAACACATCATCGTAGCTGGACACTATGGCTGTGGTGGCGTAGCTGCTTCATTAAGCCGTAAGCAATTCGGAATTATCGACAACTGGTTGTGTCATATCAAAGATGTATACCGCTTGCACGCGAAAGATATCGACGCTATTAAAGATGAGGAAGAACGCGTGGATCGTCTGGTAGAGCTGAATGTAAAAGAGCAAGTTTTTAACTTATGTACTACTTCGATCGTGCAAAACGCATGGAAAAATGGACAAGACTTAGCGGTGCACGGTATGGTTATCAATATCGGAACAGGTGAATTGGTTGACCAGCACTGCACATTTGATTCTAATCATGATTTGGATAACGTATTTGCTTATCAATAGCAGTTTGGAATCATAGGACACAAGAGAAGCGGCCGATAGGCCGCTTCTCTTGTTTTCTAGAGCTCATAAGACATTCCAATTCCAGTGTATCCGGCTAATCTTCTGGTGATATCTGTTGAGAAAATATTGTTGCTCGAAGCTATCTTAATGATTTCTGGGTTGTTGATATTCAGTATGTTGACACCTTGCATCCAGTATTTAATCTTCGTAGATTTTTTATCATACATTATTTTGGCGCCTAAATTGTAAAAATTGCGAGTTACTGCATTAGATTTATAACTCTCGAAAATGTTTTCGATGAAATATCGGATATTTTGAGATTCCCATCTACCATTAACATTAAGAAACGGGGAGATCGTTTGTATTGTATTTCTGGTATCAAACAGGTTAAAATTAAAAGTTTGATAAGAATATTTGACCCCCGATTCATAATTAATGTAAGACTGATCAAAATTGCTTTGGAAAGAAGGTCTTATCGAATAGATATTGCCAGCGTTCTGATTAGGAATAGCATTGATGAAACTAATAGTTTCTGTATTAAAATAGCTTAGGTTGATCTTGACTTTGTTTTTGAGCAATTTAACGCGTTGTTCAAAACTTAGATTTGCACTCCAAGATTTGTCCATGGGTGATAAGATAAAACTGACATCATTAAAGTTTATTTCATTGATGGTATTTGTTGACCGTACTTGATTACCATAAGTTCTGGAAATATTTCCCATCATCACTCTTCCGTCATAGAGGTTTATGTTAAGGTAATTCAGGGAGTAGTTGTTTTGAGTGAAGATTTCATCATAATAAATGCTGGAGGGAGATATTAGGGTTCTGAAATCCCTGATGTATGATACTTCATTTAAGTTTTCGATTTGTGCGAAGTCAAATGTTCTATTGTATCCAACGGAAAGATGATGAATAGGAGAGAATGCGATTTTTAATTCTGCTGCCGGCAAAAACTGAAATACAGGCTGATCAATATTTTCATTTCTAGACCTTATGGTGGAGTTTCTGAATTCAGCTTTCGCTTGATATTGGATCAAACCTTCTTTTTTTAAGATTGCTCCATCCACAAATCCGTAACTCAGCCCTAAGTTTGTAGTGGTTTTTTCTTCGGTATTCAGTAAATTTTCGATCGCAAAAGATCGCCGATTCGTCACAAAGCCGGTATTCACTCGTGCTATGTGTTGGTTTAGTTTCTGGGTGTATTTTACGAAAAAACCTGCTTCATTCTTTTTGATACGATTTTGTTGAAAAAGATCATTTTCATCGCCTCTAAATAAAACTCTATTGCTACTTAAGTCAAAATTTTCGCGATTATCTTTGATGTCTTGAAAGGCATTAACTGAAAGTAATTTTGTGCGATCTAGTCTTAGAATATAGCTGAATTGATGTCCAAACGAGTAGTTTCTTTGATTTCTATTTTCATCAAAATAGGTGGTCTCATTACGTAATTCGTTATCGACGAATTGGTCTTGTTTAATCCTGTTAGGATCGTAAGCAATTGTATAGTTGAATAGGCTCTTATCATTGGATTTATAGTCCAGATTTACTTTCGTCTGATTGAAGAAGAATCCATTCTGTTTCGATTGCCGATCTAAAGTTTGAAATGACGAATTGTCTGTGAAAATAATTTTTTCGGATAATACCGATTCAGTTGTTTTAGAAAAATTAAATATTGAAAAACCGTTAATCGTCACTTTATTCGTTGGCTGGTGTATAAAATCAAATGATGCAAATTGTGAATTCCTTGATGCGACCTCATTATTTTGCAGCAAAAACTCAGGAATATCTCTTGTATTCCTGACGTTGGATAACGAAAGATCATTGTTTTTCATGTCCTGCTTAATACTTTTGTTCATATCAAGGTAGTTCTGTAACGATAGGGGTTGTTCCCCCGTATTGTTGAGGTCTACTATTGCAGCGATGTTTGATTTGTTGTGAAAGCGAAACAGATTGGCGTGTGTATTGTACCTGTTTTGATAAGCACCATAAGCTTCAACATTGCCAGTAATCTTGCCTAGATACTCTTTTTTGATTTTAATGTTAAGTGCGGTTTTATCACTACCTTCAATATCTTTGATGGCAGCGAATGTTTCGTGATTATTTAATAAATCAATACCATCTAGCATTTCTGCACTTATATTTTCGGTCGCAAGCTGATGATTATCTCCAAACATCTTTTTCCCGTTTACCATCAGATCGTTGATCACTTTTCCATGCGCCATTATCTTTCCATTGTCATTAATTTCAAGCCCAGGCAGTCTATTAATGACGTCTTTTAATCTTTGTTCGTTTCCTGTCGTCAACAAACCTAAATTATAACTAATGGTGTCGCCACTCATGGATGAAGGCACACTTTTTTGGAGCACTATTTCATCTAATAATTTAGACGATTCCCTCAAAGTAATTGTTAAGCTAATGGTATTTGGCTCTTCGGAAACACTTAATTCTTCGTCATATGGATGGTAAGTGAGGTGGTTTATTTCCAATCTATATTTGCCAGGTTTTATACTTTTGAATTCGAAATAACCATCTGCGTTGGAACTACTATAGGAAACGATTTTCAACGTGTTGACGTCTTTGAGTTGAGCTGTGGCACCAAAAATACTTGTTTGAGATCGTTCGCTAGTAATAATTCCTTTAAGAGATATTTGTGAGTGACAGATGCTTAAATTAAGAAATAATAATAAGGATAGGCATGCGTATTTCATTATATGAATCAATTTCCAAGCATGGATCTTGCGTTCTTTCTTACCTCGTTTATTTTTTCATCTCTGATCTCATTATACTCTTTAAAAGTTACAACTTTACCTTTTGACGGTTTTGTAATTTCAAGCTCATTGTCATTTGGTTTTATGCTTACAGCTTGATAAGCGTTATTTTCTTCAATTAATTCTAAAATTAGGCCCGGTAACCCATAGTAATGTTTAGGCCCATCTTGGATTGGAATATCTTTAGCATACCAAGCAACTATATCTAGATTATTTATTTTAGCTGTGGCCTTGCCTACCCTGTGTTCGCCAATGTTTTTTTCTTCATCTTCCAGTTTCCATTCGTATGGTTCTAGTTTATCTTTCACTAAGAAACTTTTGCCTAATATGTCGACCCCATGCAGATATTCTTTTGTTTTGAAATTCTTATAAATACCACTATCATGGCTTGATAAAGTAACTGTTTTGAATTTCGCAGGCTGGTCTACAGTTAAATCTTCTCCAATAGTTTCCTTGGGTGTTTTTAGGTATAGGGATATACCATTTTCATAATTTAAAGTATAATTTGAAGGTTTGGATAGCATAGAAGATACCTGCTTTTTAATTTCGGGATCAGCTATTTCTCGTAGTTGTTTTTCCGTGTTGACGCGTTGTTCATAGTGCACAGTTAAGGATTGAGCACCTGATTTTAAGTGAACTAGTGTAAGCGTACACAGAAGAATTACATGGATTCGCATATTTTTAAAGTTTATTGATAATAACGATAGGATCTTTAACTAAGTGTGTGGCACATATTTGATACGCTATTCCTCAGTCGTTTTCTGATAATTGATGATGCTTTAATTTTACGAATAGGGCAATTATTATACATAATAATTGCCCTACGTATTGTGGTGATCGATTTTTTAATAGAAAATGATCCAAATTTCGCCGTCGTCCCAAATGATAATTAGAATGTCGCTAGCAGCTTGTTTTACGTCTACATTCTTTCCATTAAATTGTGAACTCGCTAGTATTCGATTAGCTTCTTCGGGAGTTAGTTTTAATAATTTTACGTTTTCTGTGTTAGTTAACGTTTCGGTAACGGAAGAATTTGAAAGGTTCATTTCGTTACTTAGAGGTTTTGCTTCTGCTTTAGCAAAAGCGAATACACCTACTAATGCTAGTGTAAAAAATAATTTTTTCATGTTTTAGTATTTAATTAATAAGTTTCTTTAAAAATAATAATAATTATTCAAATTATAAATTTATTTTAAAATAAAGCTATAATTGAGTTTTATGTAATTTTTTATTTCAAATATTAAGTTTTGTTAAAAAAAGTGTCATTGTGAAACATGGCGGTGCACGGTATGGTTATCAATATCGGAACAGGTGAATTGGTTGACCAGCACTGCACATTTGATTCTAATCATGATTTGGATAACGTATTTGCATACCAATAGCAGTTTGGAATCATAGAACATAAGAGAAGCGGCCGATAGGCCGCTTCTCTTTTTTATCGTCTAATTTCTCCTGCGTGCGTTACCGTTATACCGTAAGGATTTGCAAATTGGTCTAATATCACCGAAAACTCTCCTCGAGTAATGGGACGGTCAAGATCGTAAATCGTGTCGAATTGAAGTTTGTTATTCCACTCTGTGGCAATTTGTCTATTCACTTCTTGTCCACGTGTGCCCAAAAATTTAACTAATTCTATCGCGTCTTTCCATAAGAGTTCCTCACCATCGTGATCCAAAAACCAAAGTTGACTACGGGAATATAATTCATGGAGTATCGGTCTGATCTCAGCGTAAGTAACTTCTTTGTCCGGTTCAAATTCATTGTTTTTTAGAGGAAGCAATCCCGTTAGATAAATTTTCTGCCAACTACCGAAATGAGGATCTTCGCTGGCAGCATCAATCGCGGGTAGCAATCGACTTTTGTAGGTCAACAGCTCAGATTGTAATTTGCGTACATCGATCTGATGGGCATCCACCTCGAAAAAAGCCGTGTAACCAGCGGCTGCTCCGATCGCTTGTGCATAGTGCATGCGTAACGGAATATTTTCAACAGATGGTTTAAAAGGGCCTAGCGATTGAAAAGAAAAGAAATTATTCTTTACAGAGCGGAGTAAATCAGAAGCAGTGAGGGTGTGTATCGAGTTGCGATCTGCACCAATGGCTAAGGTGGTGCGAGCGCGTTGTGAATCGGATAAAGAGCTTTGTTGCGTACTTATTTCAGATTTCCAGCGATCCTGTTCTGGCACTACGTTGGCTAGCTCTTGATCCGCCGACGCGTCGATCACCGACCGGAAGGTATATCGTTTTCCGTTACTCAATTGCACCTGCCAGCCTCTTCTGCCCCATGTTATTTTCTTTATCGAAGTACTATCGACGATGGTTAATTGAGGTAGTTTTTCCACGAGTTCGTTCGCAGCGATCAATAGTCGATCAACAGCAATATCCTGTTTGATGGCAGTGGCCACACTATCGTTAGGGCTTGTATAATCGGCCATTTCCATCAAGAGCTTCATCCAGATGCCACCGTCCAAGCTATAATTGATGGTAAGTTGCGAAGGTTTTTCCGCTATTATCAAGTCTTGCAAATTTGCATTCATCACCCAAAGCGTTGGTACATTAGATAGTGCGCCTTGCACCGCTGCTGCATAAGCTTCTACACCATTTCCATATACCAACAATATCGGTCTGGGTTTCCGTTGGCCAAATAGCGTAATGGGTAATAAAAGACACGCAAACACGAGAAAGGTATACTTCATTTTAATTTTTATGGATGAATGATAAAGATCCCGATTAATCGGCGTTTATTCAAAATTTACTGTTATCTAACCGATATTCCCCGTGCTGATTTCGTTGCTACAGTATAGCAATTATACCGTGGAAATCCCTAAATTTGCAACATGTTAGAGGAAGAAAAATCACTGAATTTTATTGAAGAAATCGTAGCAAAAGATTTGAGCGAAGGCAAAAACGATGGCCGTGTATTGACGCGCTTTCCGCCGGAGCCCAACGGTTATCTTCATATTGGTCACGCCAAATCGATCTGTTTAAACTTTTCTATAGCCAACAGATTCAATGGACAGACTAATCTACGTTTTGATGATACCAATCCCGTTACCGAGGATGTGGAATATGTAGAGAGCATCAAACATGATATTCAGTGGTTGGGTTTCCAGTGGGCAAATGAATTGTACACTTCCGACTATTTCGATCAGTTGTATGAATTTGCTGTGGAATTGATCCGTCAGGGATTGGCTTATGTGGATGATAGCACGGCTGAAGAAATTGCGGCAGGGAAAGGTACGCCTACAGAACCCGGCGTACCAACACCATACCGCGATCGTTCGGTTGAGGAGAATTTGCAATTGTTTCAGGAAATGCGTGATGGCGTATATCCTGATGGGGCAAAAGTATTGCGCGCTAAAATAGATTTGGCCAACCCAAACATGCACCTACGTGATCCATTATTATATAGAATCAAGCATGCGAACCACCACCGTACCGGTGATAAATGGAAGATCTATCCGATGTACGATTTCGCACACGGTCAATCAGATGCGATTGAGAAAATCACCCATTCGATTTGTACGTTGGAGTTTATACCACATCGTCCATTATACGATTGGTTGATTAATAAATTAGAAATCTTCCCGTCTAAACAATACGAGTTTTCACGCCTGAATCTGAATTATACAGTGATGAGCAAGCGTAAGCTGCTTCAACTGGTCAACGAAGGTTTGGTAGAAAGTTGGGATGATCCGCGTATGCCAACTATTTCGGGATTGCGTCGTCGTGGTTATACACCAGCGAGCATTCGCAACTTCTGTGAGCGCATCGGTGTACAAAAACGAGAGAATATGATCGACGTAGGTTTGTTGGAGTTCTGTATTCGCGAGGATCTCAATAAAACCGCTTGGAGACGTATGGCCGTGATCGATCCGATCAAATTAGTCATTACCAACTATCCAGAGGGAAAAGAAGAAATCTTAGTCGGTGAGAATAATCCAGAGGTTGAAGGTGGAGAAGGCTCTCGTGAGATTCCTTTCTCCCGTGAGTTGTGGATCGAGCGCGAAGATTTTATGGAAGATGCGCCGAAGAAATTCTTCCGTTTAGGCCCTGGTTTATCAGTTCGCTTAAAGCATGCGTACATTGTAGAGTGCCATGATTTCGTAAAAGATGAATCTGGAAAAGTCACTGAAGTGCACGTGAACTATTTGCCGAATTCTAAATCTGGAGAAGATACTTCGGGTCTGAAAGTAAAAGGAACGATCCACTGGGTATCTGTACCACATGCCAAAACGGTGGAAGTACGTTTGTACGATCGCTTGTTCCAAGATGAAAATCCTGCTGCGGCAGAAGATTTCCGCGCATCGATTAACCCAGAAAGTTTGAAAATCGTAGAGCAAGCGTATGTAGAGCCCGATCTGGCGAATGCTGAGCTGGGCAGAGGATATCAGTTTATCCGGATGGGATATTATACTTTAGATACCAAATCTACACCAGAGCACTTGGTTTTCAACCGCACGGTAACCTTGCGCGATTCTTGGGCGAAGGAAGTGAAAAAAGGATAAGAACAACAAAAGAGCGGATCATCACGATCCGCTCTTATTATTTATTGTCCAAAAATCTGATGATATTTCTGATCTAGCGCCTGTACCTCGGCGAGTAAAGCTGGATATTTTTCCTCTTGCAGCATCTCGGTATACATCGCCAAGGTTGTCATCCCTAAACGAATATTGCGTACATCCAATTCTTGCTTGCTGGCATATACAGATGCTTTATAGTCCATATCTGCGGCCAAGAAGGCGAGGTTTTGCTGCAACATCGTATTTGCTTCCCTTGATTGTTTCGTTTTGTACAAGGTATCAATCACCACGGTGTTTTGATATACTTGAGTAAGATTGTTTACCTGCTTAGGCCGTTCTTTGTAGGCAATAGCCGCAACGCGGCCCGCTTTATCGAGTTCGTCTTGCTGCCGCAATTCCTGTAAAGCCAAGTGCAACACATCAGGATACAAGTAATTCTCATAGATAAAACGTGAATCGGTATCCAAATGAGTCAATTGATTCAGGTTGCCCCAGTGCAGTTTCTGCGTAATGTTCTCATACAATGTATCCATATTCACCAAAGTTGGTTGCTCTGTGGGTTGACCGCGTTCTACCGGCATCAGCCGATGTACCAATCCTTCTGATACCAAATATTTGTTTAGTCCCATCGTATGCTCTTCTGGCATTCTCGAGAAGAAATAAACCGGACGTTCCCAATTATTATTCACCAACAAAGACATTAATCCCAACTCGGCGCGCGATACATAATTCTTGTTATACGTCCATTCTAGCTTTTCGGGAATGCTATCTTCCCAAGTTTTAGGAACCACCTGATGGGCGATGACTGCTTCTTTATCAATGGGAAGTTGGAAGTTTTTAGTGGGTAATACGTTAGCATATTTTCCATTTTGCAGCTGTAGCTGATTGCTCTGATTGTCTGAAAGCATAATGTCGAGCAAGGTGCTGACATCCACATTTCCATCGATCTGCATATCAACAAAATGTAACACTTCACGTACTCCTTTTGCTATCTTTTGCGGCTCAATGTGGATAGGCAATGCTTTTAAATCAGCCTGATCCTGCATGAGTTGTTCCAAATACCAGTCCGATTGTAGATAACCAATATTAATGACACGTACATCGCGACGCACCTGTTCTACTTCTTGCAAATACCATAATGGAAAAGTATCATTATCCGTGTAAGTGAATAGAATGGCATTCGGGGCACAAGATTCTAAATAATTGTACGCCATATGCTTGGCCATCGTGCGATCGGATCGGTCATGATCGTCCCAATTCTGGACAATCAACAAGGTTGGTGCTGCCAACAAACCAATCATAACGGCCGAGCCCGTTGCCCAACGCAGCGCCATACGCTTACGCAAAAGTTGTGTAATGGCCAAAACACCCATCCCAATCCATATGGAAAACATATAAAATGAACCTACATACGCATAATCGCGTTCGCGCGGTTGCAATGGCGATTGATTCAGATACAAAACAATGGCGATTCCCGTAAAAAAGAATAGCAAGCTGATGACTAGTGCATCGCGTTTACTTTTTCGAAAATGCCAGATCAGCCCTGCTACACCAATCAACAGTGGCAAAAAGAAGTATGTATTGCGCGATGGATCTTTAGTGAAAATCGGATCGAGGGTCTGTTGTCCGCCTAAGCGCACATCGTCAATTGCTTTGATACCCGACAACCAGTTTCCATTGAAGGAAGAAACCATCGGGTTGGGTGTATCATTTTGTCGGCCGACAAAATTCCACATAAAATACCGCCAGTACATATGGTTGAGTTGGTATCCGAAGAAGAAACTCAAGTTGTCAGCCTGCGTCGGCGTTTGTCCATCGTTTAATCCCAAGTAGTTTTGATAGTATGCAGCATGTCGCTCACTCCACACACGGGGGAATAGCATTTCCTGATCATATACGTACGATTTATTAGAAGAAATTTCGGTGTATTTCGAGGGATCTTTTCTGTAGAAGGATTTTTCATTGACATCAATAGGATTCGCATTGAAAGTGGGTCCTTTCAACAATGGCTCCGAAGGATATTGCTCCCGTGTGATGTAGCCATACAGAGAAAATACATCGTCGGGGTTGTTATTATTCAGCGCGATTTCTGTTTGCGCCCGCACAGGCAAAAAGGTATACGAACTGTAACCAAAAAGTACAAAACAGGTGGCTAGTAGCGCGATATTCCAGATCGGTCTGTTACGCTGATTGGTAATAACCAATCCGTAGATCAAGCCAGCGACCAAGAGAATGACAAAAAAGGCAATCCCACTACCAAAAGGCAGGTGGAAGCTGTTCACAAAAGCAAGATCAACATAGGCAGCAATCTTCACTGTATATTGAATAATACCCCAAAGAATAAATCCAAGCACGCCCACACCGATCAGCAAGGTTTTTAAAACGCCTTTCCAATGTACTGTTGGCGATAGCTGATAATAAACTAATAAAGCGATCGCCGGAATAGTGAGCAAATTAAGCAAATGCACACCAATGGATAATCCCATTACGTACGCGATCAACAGCAACCATCTATTAGCATCAGGTTGATCCGAGCGATTCATCCATTTCACCGCTAACCACAGTACGACTGCGGTACATAACGACGACATCGCGTATACTTCGGACTCGACTGCGGAATACCAAAAAGTGTCCGTAAAAGCATAAGCCAAAGCGCCAGTAGCGCCTGCGCTGATGATTTGCAAAAGCTGTGTGCCGTTTGGCTCGACACCACGCTTAACCAATACTCTGCGCACCAATGCCGTAATCGTCCAACACAAGAAAACAATAGTAAAACCACTGCATAGGGCTGAGCCGATGTTCATCCAAAATGCCACACGTGTCACATCGCCGCCGGCAAGATTGCTGAAGATATTTTGAATCATCAGGAAGAGCGGCGCACCTGGCTGATGTACAATCTGCAGTTTGTAAGCCGAAGCAATAAACTCGCCCGTATCCCACCAACTTGTGGTTCGATCGGCAGTTAGGATATATACGAGGGTGGCCAGTATTCCGCAGACCCAGCCCGTGAGGTTATTCCATCTGTTGTAATTCATAATAAGGCAGTTTATTAGCGTTAAAAATAGGAATTAATTACACTGACCATGGAATGATTAACAAATCTTAACAGACTTGCGTGAACAAGAAATAAATTCTAATTTACTTCTGTTATGAAGAAGCCTATACTGGTTGTTAAGTTTGGCTCTGCTGCGGTGACCGATCAGCAGGGTGAAGTAGATGAGCGTGTTATTTTAGAGATCGCGCGACAAGTGAGTAAACTCCAAGAAAAATATAATATCGTATTGGTATCGTCTGGAGCGGTAGCTGCTGGCAAACGATTTTTGCCGCATTATCGCGGCTCGCTTTCTGAGCGTAAAGCTGCGGCGGCCATTGGCAATCCACGCTTGTTGCAGACCTATGCCACGTATTTCAAACCTTTTAAGATTGCGCTGGCGCAAAGTCTTTGTGAGCGACAGCATTTTGCCAATCGGGATCAGTTTTTACAATTGAAAAGCACGTATGAAACGCTGTGGCGCAATCAAATTATTCCGATCGCCAATGAAAATGATGTGGTGAGCAGCCAAGAACTGAAATTTTCGGACAATGATGAACTAGCCACGCTGATTGCCGTCGGTTTTGGTGCGGAGAAATTGCTTTTTAGCACCTCGGTACCTGGTGTCCTAGATGCAGCTGGTGAGGTTGTGACAGAGATTGCGCAGATTGATAGCTCGGTGCTTGGTTTGGCGCGCAAAGATAAGTCGTCAGTCGGATTGGGCGGAATGACTTCTAAGCTGAATTTTGCGCGATTGGCCAGTCAGATGGGTATCGAATCGGTCATCTTCAGCATGAAAACAGAAGATGGCTTGCTAAAAGCCATGCAGGGTGAAACGGGTACCGTGTGCCGTGCGCAAGGCAAACGCATCTCTTCGCGACATAAATGGATGGCCTCGGGCAGTTTGATTTCTGGAAAGCTGAAAGTAGATGCCGGCGCTATCGAGGCGCTGAAAGCCCGGAAAAGTTTGTTGGCAGTAGGCGTGCAAGAGATCATTGGAGATTTTGTGGCAGGAGAGATTTTCCAGCTGGTCGATGAACAGCAGGTCGTATATGCGGTTGCCAAAGCGCGTATTGATTCTACGGAGCTGCGCGCGCATGCAGGGCAGAAAAATCTAGAAGTCGCGCATGCGGATGATATTGTACTGCTGTAGACCGAAACGATATTTTAAGGTATGAAGTCCATGATTTGGTAGGAAGAATAATACTATATTTACCATTATTACTGACAAGATAAAGCCTGTTAAGGGATAAATGGAAAGTTGGTAGTTTATAGGTGTAAAAAGACCTTTCTGGTCGCGATAGAAAAGTAGAAAACACAAAATGGGAATAAGAGTAGAGAAAGATACGATCCTGAACTGGATCAATGAAATGGGAAAGTTTCTACGCTTGATCGTAGAAAAATGGGAGAGTGGTATTTCGACCTCTGGTGAAGATGAAGAAGTGGCCGCAGGATATCAAACCTATTTTGGAAAAGACCGTCATTATTTCCAATCGCTGGACTTGGCCGCATTGAAAGCTTACGCTGATGAGACTTTGCAAGTCGAACAAGTGCGACCATTGGCCTTGTTGCATATGTACGATGGTTTCATCAGTGGCGACGGATCATTATTGGAAAAAGCAAAAGGTTTGCTAGAGCATCATGCTGCGAGTACGGGTAGCTTCTCGTTCGAAGATTTCGATCATTTGGCCAAGATTGATGCGGCGCTAAAACAAGGCTCATAATAGTAGGATAGTTTAGGCGAGAATACCTCGCCTAAACTATCCTACTATTTCAAAATTTCCCGTGCGATTACCAATCGCTGGATCTCCGAAGTACCTTCGTAGATTTGCGTAATCTTAGCATCGCGCATCAATCTTTCTACATGGTATTCTTTCACATAGCCATAGCCACCGTGAATTTGTATTGCTTCAACGGTGTGCTTCATCGCTACTTCTGAAGTGTGTAGTTTCGCCATAGCCGCTTCTTTACCATAAGGAAGCCCTTGATCTTTCGTCCAAGCTGCTTTGTAGGTCAGCAAACGTGCTGCTTCAATTTCTACCTCCATATCGGCCAATTTGAATTGTATCGCTTGATGATTGCTAATGGGCTTGCCAAAGGTCTTGCGTTCCTGAGAATAGGCACGAGCCAAATCGTAAGCACCAGCCGCAATACCTAACGCTTGCGCGGCAATACCGATACGGCCACCATCTAAGGTTTTCATCGCAAACTTAAATCCGAAGCCATCCTCGCCAATACGATTCTCTTTTGGCACTTTCGCATCAGAGAACATCAATGAATGCGTATCCGAGCTACGAATACCCAATTTATTTTCTTTTGGACCAATGGTAAATCCCGGTGTACCTTTTTCGACGATCAAGACATTGATACCGCGGTGGCCTGCACTCGCGTCGGTTTGAGCGATTACAAGATAAATATCGGCATTGCCGCCGTTGGTAATCCAGTTTTTGGTGCCATTTACGAGATAATGATCGCCCTTATCTTCTGCCGTGGTGTGCTGCGAAGACGCATCAGAGCCAGCTTCGGGTTCTGATAGTGCAAAGGCACCTAGTTTCTCTCCAGCCGCTAAAGGGCGGAGGTATTTTTGTTTTTGTTCTTCGTTGCCGTACTCATTCAGCCCCCAAAGTACCAATGAATTATGGGCAGATAAAATGACGGCCGTTGAAGCATCGATTTTGGCAATTTCTTCTAATACTAACACGTATGCCAAGGTGTCTAATCCTGCACCGCCATAAGCTTCCGGAACCATGAGTCCCATAAAACCTAGATCTGCCATTTTCTGCACAAATTCATGGGGAAAGAGTGCTTTTTCGTCGCGTTCGATGACGCCTGCTTTCAATTCCTGAGCAAATTCGCGTGCTGCTTGCTGAATCATGCTATGCTCTTCGGACAACTTAAAGTTCATCATATCTACTGCATTGGTTACCCAAATATAAATTAATTTATTATGTCAGCATAATAAATTATTTGCTTTTTATTTCTAAATGTAGCGGATTTACTTATTTTTAGATTTCAGTATTCCCTAAAATCGATCAAATACCTATATGGCTAGCTTTGAAAACAATCCTGTAAATTTAGATGCCATTCCACAGTGGGAGTCGGTTTCCTTTTATCCCATTTCCCCAAAATATCGATTCTTAATTATTGGCAATACGGTGCTGATTTGGTTGCTTGCTCTCGCGATTCTGGCTGTAGTGGTCATTACATCAGATGAAGGAACGGGTATGGAAACAGCGGTGTGGATATCGGCAGCGGTATTCCTTACCGTACTTGCTGCTATTTATTTAATCTTTAACTTGATTTCTTTTCGTCGCCGAGGTTATGCCATTCGGCAGCATGATGTTTTGTATCGAGCCGGCATCTTTTCGCAGTATACCTTAGTCATTCCTATCAAACACATACAACACATCAAAGTAAAAACCTCGGTGCTTGGCAGGTTGCTGGGTTTGGTCACGGTCGAGCTTTTTACTGCTGGCGCGGGCAAGGACATGCATATTGCTGGGCTAGACAATCCCCATGCATTAGCACTGCAACAACATTTAGCGGAGCGCGTATCGACTATTGACGAACGATCTAGGCTGGAACATGAATAATTCTATGGATTTTTCGCAACCTCATCGCTTGGACGCAGGCGGATTTATTGTCGAAGGACTGCTTTCCTTTGGGCGAGTTATACGTTCTTTGGCTCTGCCACTGGTATTCATAGCTGTGAAAAATGGCCATCTTTTTCTGACTTGGCAATTCTGGGCGATTTTGGGTGGCTTAGTCGTCGTACATTTTATCTACTCCTATTTCCGGCATCGTAATTTTATCTTCTATGTGGATGATGAAGCGCAAACTTTTGTGCTGAGTAGCGGACTGCTGAGTAAGAGTAAGATTGTATTGAAGTTCGAAAATATTCTACAAGTCAATGTGCGGCAAAATGTAATCCAGCAAGCTTTAGATCTATATAGTCTGGAAATTGATTCTGCCGGAAGCAAAGAAAAGGAAGTAGATCTTTATGCATTGAGTGAGCCGACGGCATTAGCTTTGCGGGATTATTTGGTTGCTAAAAATTTATCGGAAACGGAGAATAGAGAAGGCGAAGCACAGCAAGAGCCGATAGCGGATGAGTTGTTGTTCCGTATCCCCAATAGCGCGATCTTGTTGGTGAGTTTATTTACCAATTACAAGCAAGGGCTGCTTTTATTCTTAACCTTTCTGATCGGTTTGATAGATGTATTTCGTGATTTCATTCCAACGATAGATTACGAAGGTTATTATCAGGATTATCAAGCGCAATGGATGAACTTTATTGGTCAACTACTCCTTTTATTTGGCCTAATACTTCTTATTCCCATTGGAATCAATCTGGTCAAATATTTTTTTACTTATTTCAGCTTTTCTCTCCGCAAGAATCAAAAAGGAGATTTTATGATGCATTATGGCTTGTTTCATTTGCAGCAGGTGATATTCAATCGAAAGAAAATCCAAATGATGAGCTTTGTACAGAATCGTATTTTGAAGCTGATGGATCTCGGGATATTATCGCTGCTGCAAGTGAATACTGATCCGCAGCAAAAAGATCAAGGCATCATCCATATTCCAGGAATCAATACCTTATCGCGAGAAGCGGTTTGGCAGTTGGTTTTCGAGAGGTCGTTGGCAGACGAAGCTGTAGAGATCAGGAAACCTAAGATTGGCTTATTCATGAGTAGGATGGTGAAGCTGACGATAATTACATTGGCAGTTGCTTCCCTATGGTATTATAGAGATGGTGGTGTAATGGGTTTGTGGACGATCTGCTTCCTCTTTATATTATTGAGCGTGTACAATATCATCTATTATGGAACGTATCGATTGCGCATTTATGGAGATTGTCTAGTCAAAGAAGATGGAGTTTGGGATCAGAAAGAAATGGTGCTGCCGCTGGATCGTATTATCTCGGTGAGCGTATCACAAACGATTTGGCAGCGCATGCCTAAAACCGCTAACTTGCATGTCAGCACGGCTTCTGGTGAAGTGGTATTCAGGCATTTCGACCGTCAAGCGTTAATTAATCTATCCAACCAGCTTTTGTACACAGTTGAAAGAGTGTAATTTTTAATCAAACAGGAAGCCGACTCCTTTGTTATAACTATAATATCTACTATATTAGTAGATATTGAATGATATTTAAAGAAAGGAGTTTAAGATATGAGTTTAAGATTGGGCGATGATGCCCCTAATTTTCAAGCACAGACGACTGTTGGCGAAATTGATTTTTACGATTATACCAAAGATAGCTGGGTAGTTTTATACTCGCACCCTTCGGATTACACACCGGTGTGTACGACAGAATTGGGGCGTACAGCGCAGCTAAAGCAAGAGTTTGAAGCACGTAATGTGAAAGTATTAGCGTTGAGTGTAGATTCGGTAGAAGATCATCACGAGTGGATTAAAGATATCAACGAGACGCAGAATACAACGGTAGATTTCCCAATTATAGCAGATAAGGATCGTAAGATTGCAGAATTGTACGATATGATTCACCCAAATGCTTCGGCCACAGCTACGGTACGTTCCGTATTCGTAATTGGGCCAGATCACAAAGTCAAATTGACGTTGACGTATCCGGCTTCTACTGGGCGAAATTTTCAAGAAATTCTTCGCGTAATCGATTCTTTGCAGTTAACGGCTGATTACTCCGTAGCTACGCCAGCAGATTGGAAGCATGGTGAAGATGTGATTGTCGTACCAGCAATCAAAACGGAAGATATCCCTGCTAAATTCCCGAAAGGACACAAGGAAATCAAGCCGTACTTGCGCACTACGCCACAGCCGAATATCTAGGCTACGCCAAAATTGATAAAAGAAAAGGGTCGAAATCACACATGATTTCGACCCTTTTCGATATCTATATCAGCTATCAGTTTAATAAACCTTAACGATGTAGATAAAGTCTTGCAATTTTTTGATTTGTTCGGTGCGGCTCAGGCTGCTCATCGAGTTCTTCTCGCTAAGGTCCAGATTACCTTTTAGGACTTCTTCTGGAATATCATTAAGGGCATTCATTAGCGCTTCCGTTTTGATCGCAAAACCCGCCCCGTCAATTCCTTTTTGCTTACCCGAGATAATCCCGATGATATTTCCATAATGGTCAAAAACAGGACCACCACTATTTCCAGGGTTTAATGGAATAGAGATTTGATAAGCTAACGTATCACCTGCATAACCTGTAGCAGAGCTTAAATATCCTTCACCATATACGGCCTCATCGCGAGGATAACCGATGGTGAAGATATCGTCCCCTAAGTCTAAATTCTGACGGCGGAAGGAATAAGGAATATTTTTGCTTGGTGTAAACTCAGTATCGCTAATGTGTAAAATAGCTAAATCCTTCGTCGCATCCTTGTAAATGATGTCGGCTTTATAGGATTCGCCTAGACGGTTTTGCAAATGCACGGAATCTGCGCCATTCACCACGTGATAGTTGGTAACCACATAGCCATTTTTATTTAGCAAAAATCCCGTCGCGCCATAATGCATGTCCGGTTGTTCGCTTTGGCTATTATTGATGTTTTTGATAGCGGTATGTTGCGCATTGACATTGCGCTTCACATTGTTTACCTCGCGGCGCAGGGCACTGTAATCGGATGTCGTTTTTTTAATAGTGGAGAAGTACCCAGTACTATATAGCGTAGCTAAAGAAGATAAAATAGCCACAACAGCGGCTGCCACACCATTAATGCGCAGCACATTCCAAAGGCGTGTAACTATCGTTGTACTGCGATAATCTTGCTCGAAAACATCCTGCAGTGATTTTTTGAATTCGGAACGACGATGATATTGCTCTAGTTCGCTGATTAATGCCTGATGTTGTACGAATTTTTCCTCGAAGAGGGGATTATCGCGACGGAACTGGTCGAATTCCATGCGTTCCTCCACTGTAAGCTCATTGGCCAAGTATCTATCGGCTTGTTCCAAAAATTCTTGTAAGGTCCATTTTCCCATCTTCCCGTTGTTTTTTGAAGGTCTATACACAGCATTCAGTCAGAATCGTCCGAATGCGAGGCTTTAGTAGGAGCTAGGCACCGTGCGGGTTTCCGCTGAAAAATAATTTTTTCAGCCGCTGCAGGCATTTATATTTTTGCGTTTTGGTGTTATCCGTATTGGTGTAACCAAATTTTTCGCAAATGTCCTGCATCGACTTATTACGGAGGTAAAAATCCGTCAATATACTTTGGCAAGGTTCGCCTAATACCTGCAGTGCACTTTCCATTTTCTCAAACTGTCGTTCTTGATCTTCATGCATCTGTAGGTCTTCACTCAGATCGGGGCTTTCTTCGAATCCATCTTGCTCAATCGAATAATGATTATTCGACTTTTTGCTAAGCTGCTTCAACCACAATCGGCGGCTAACCGCATAGAGAAACGTTTTAAGCTTGCTTTCTAGTACAAAACCTTGTCCAGTAACCTTATCATACAATACCATAACCGCTTCCTGAAAGACATCTTTTGCTTGGTCTTTCGATCCGTTGTTGTTCAAGATCATCCGCTCCACGTACGGGTAATGCAATTTATACAATTGTAGTATAACCCGATTGTCCCGATTGGCAATGCCTTTCAGTAGAGACAGATCGTCGATCTCTTTTGGCAATATGTTTCTAATATTACTCACCTATTAATACGTAATTAGCTACAATAGTAACCCTTTGATGTTAACTTAATTTATGAAAATAATGTCAAACGTACTGGATTTTTTGTTAAAAGCATCTGCTTCTATGCGTATTTTCTTTATCTAATTGACAATGAGCCCATTTTTTGATGGATAGTGCCACATTGCACTTTATGGTTAGATCTATTCCTTTGTAACTTAAAACGTTAATTTTTGCTATTTGTTTCAAATCCGGGATTTGGCAACTGGTCGTCGAATTCTCATAAACGAAAAAAGGTCTTCATCTTGAGAGACGAAGACCTTTTACAGTTGGCGGTCTGGACGGGACTCGAACCCGCGACCCCATGCGTGACAGGCATGTATTCTAACCAGCTGAACTACCAGACCTAAAAATAAAAGTACTTGAGAATAATGGCGGTCTGGACGGGACTCGAACCCGCGACCCCATGCGTGACAGGCATGTATTCTAACCAGCTGAACTACCAGACCAGTATTCTCAAGACTTTTTAATTGTTGTTTTTAAAAGAACGTTTCGGAATTATCTTCCTTTTTTGCGGTCTGGACGGGACTCGAACCCGCGACCCCATGCGTGACAGGCATGTATTCTAACCAGCTGAACTACCAGACCATTTCCCCTCTTTTTAGAAGGTGTGCAAATATAGTGTTTATTTCCATATCCGCTAGTACTTTTTTCAAAAAAGCTACTCTACGGTACCTTCCTTCATCTTTTCTGCGTTCTCTGCAAATTGCAATGCATCGATAATATCTTGGATAGCACCATCCATTACAGCAGGCAAGTTATACATAGTCAGGCCGATGCGATGTTCAGTAACTCGTCCTTGCGGATAGTTGTATGTACGGATTTTAGCCGAACGATCTCCTGTCGATACCATTGTTTTTCTTTTGGCCGCTACATCACCATGTTTCTTTTGTACTTCCAATTCGTACAACTTGTTGCGGAGCATCTCCATCGCCAGCTCACGATTGGCTAATTGCGAACGCTCTACTTGACAAACGACCACAATGCCAGAAGGTTTGTGTGTCAACTGCACTTTCGTTTCTACCTTGTTGACGTTCTGCCCACCAGCGCCACCAGAACGGGAAGTTTGTAATTCGATATCGCCTGGATTGATTTCCACATCCACCTCTTCTGCTTCTGGCAAAACGGCTACGGATGCCGCGGAAGTGTGTACACGGCCTTGTGTTTCGGTATCGGGCACGCGCTGTACACGGTGTACACCCGATTCATATTTCAATTGACCGTAAGCATCTTCACCGATTACTTTTAGGATCACCTCTTTATAACCTCCAGAAGTACCTTCGGTCACATCCATAACCTCATTTCTCCAACCTTTAGTTTCGAAGTAACGGGTATACATGCGGTACAAATCACCAGCGAATAGTGCAGCCTCATCGCCACCACTACCACCGCGGATCTCCAGAATAGCGTTTTTGCCATCTTCTGGATCTTTCGGGATTAGCATTAAGCGGATCTCTTCTTCTTTTTCTTCTCTTTGAGTCCACAAGGTGTCCATTTCCTCCTTGGCCATCTCACGAAGTTCCTGATCTTTTTCATTCGCCAGAATATCTTTGTTGGTGTCGATATTGCTAACGATGTTTTTGTAGATGTGGTATTGCTCTACGATTTTAGAAAGATCTTTGTATTCTTTATTCAACTTAGCGAAACGTTTCATGTCGCTAATAATATCTGGGCTGCTGAGTTCGGCCTCAACACTTTCCCAGCGTTCTTTTATTGCTTGTAATTTTTCTAACATAATAAATGTCTACTAAATAATGCGCTGATGTAAGCCAACGAAATGTGGGCTGCCCGATCCTGCTGCATTACTGTAAAGTGCACAAAAGTACTTAAAAAACTTTGCTTTAAGGTGTGGTCGAAGATATTAAAGACTGAATAATGGAGCAACGATCTTCGAAGCCTTAATGAGCTTTCCAGTTGTGTAAAGTCAATTCCTGACCATCCCACGTGGCGTAAGTTTCATAATTCACCCATTCGCCCAAGTTGATGATCCTACTCTGATTTCCGATGGGTAAATCGTAGGGAAGATGACGATGGCCAAAGATGTAGTAATCGTGATGATCGGTTTTTTCTAGAGAAGAAGCGTATTGATATAGCCATTCTTTGTCCTCCCCCAAAAATCCATCATTCTCGCCACTGGCCAGTCGACTTTGTTTGGACCACAATGTCGCAATGCCGATCCCCAAGTTTGGATGCAGGCGCGCAAATAGCCATTGACAAAGCGGGCTGCGGAATATTTTCTTAAGGAATTTATATTTCCGATCGCCTGGTCCCAATCCATCGCCATGATGCAGGTAGAAACGTTTTCCATCTAATTTGATCACGTGTTCGTTGTCGATAATAGTGGCGTTCAATTCTTCTTTAAGATAACCGAACATCCACATATCATGATTGCCCTTGAAGAAGGTGATCGGGATGCCCAAATCGGCCAATTCGGCTAATTTGCCCAAAAAACGAATGTAACCTTTGGGCGTCACGGTCTTGTATTCAAACCAGAAATCAAAGATGTCGCCCATCAGATAAAGCGCTTTTGCATCCTGTTTGATATGGTCAAGCCAAGAGACAATACGTTTTTCCCGAAGCTTGGATGCCGAGAGTGGATAGGCTCCTAAATGGAAGTCTGAGGCAAAATACACTTTGGTTTTCGTGGACATAACGACGAAATTACCTAAATTTTATATTATGTTAGTATATTTATTTTTTCGCACAAACAGCTAAAATATGATAGTAAATAAAAGATTTGGTTACGTGGTCGTTTCCTTGGCATTCGTAGCTTGTAATGAATCCAAAGAAATTGCGCCAGCAGAAAGCATTGCTTTGAAGCCCTATCCGCAAACGGAGAAAACGGATCAGCAAGATGTATACTTTGGTACGACGGTAGAAGATCCGTATCGGTGGTTGGAAGATGATTTGTCGGACAAGACGAAGGCTTGGGTGATCGCCGAGAATGAAGTGACCAATGACTACTTAAGTCAGATTCCATTTCGCGAAGCCATGCGTGAGCGTTTGCAGAAATTGTGGGATTTTGAAAAGGTAACAGCGCCTTTTGAAGAAGGAGATTTTACGTATTTCTATAAAAACGACGGGTTGCAAAATCAGTACGTACTGTACCGCAAAAAGGACGAGAAGGACAAGGAAGAAGTGTTTTTGGATCCGAACAAATTCTCGGAAGATGGCACGACTTCATTAGCAGGCGTGAGCTTTAGCAAAGATGGGTCGTTGGTCGCTTACCAAATCTCGGAAGGCGGATCAGATTGGCGCAAGGTGATCGTATTGAATGCTGCTGACAAATCGGTGGTAGGCGATACCTTAATCAATGTCAAATTCTCAGGCTTATCTTGGCGAGGCAATGAAGGTTTCTACTACAGCAGCTACGACAAACCAAAAGATGGCTCGGCGCTTTCTGCGATGACGGATCAACACAAGTTATTCTTCCATAAATTGAATACGCCGCAAGCGGATGATGAGTTGATCTTGGGTGGATCGACCTTTCCGCGTCGGTATATTTCTGGCGGTGTGTCGGAAGACGACCGTTTCCTGATTGCCAGCGCTGCTAACACCACGTCGGGCAATGCTTTGTACATTAAAGATCTGACAGATCCTGCGGCGAAGTTTGTGCCGATCGTGGATAATATGGAAAAGAATCATTCGGTGATCGATAATGACGGCACAAAGCTCTTTATCTACACGGAACTAAATGCGCCAAATGGTCGTGTAGTTTCTGTTGACTTCGCTAATCCGGGAACAGCTGCTTGGGTAGATGTGATTCCTGAAACAGAGCAAGTGTTGCAACCTTCTACTGGTGGTGGAAAGATCTTTGCCAACTATTTGAAAGATGCGACGTCATTGGTTAAGCAGTTTGATCGCAGCGGAAAGCTGGAAAGAGAAATCGATCTACCAGGTGTAGGAACAGCAGGAGGTTTTGGTGCAAAACGAGATGACAAGACCTTGTATTATTCTTTTACGTCGTATGTAGATCCGGGAACGATCTTCAAGTACGATATTGAAGCAGGTAAATCGGAAGAGTACAGACGTTCGGGGGTATTGTTCGATGCAGATAAATATGAGTCGAAGCAGGTATTCTATACTTCAAAAGATGGTACGAAAGTGCCGATGATCATTACGCATAAAAAAGGTTTAAAATTAGATGGTACTAATCCAACCTTATTGTATGGATATGGCGGTTTCAATATTAGCCTGACTCCTTCATTCAGTACGAGCAATATCTTGTTGTTGGAGCAAGGCGGAGTATTTGCCGTGGCTAATCTGCGTGGTGGCGGTGAATATGGAGAGAAATGGCATCTGGCAGGTACAAAATTGCAAAAGCAAAATGTATTTGATGATTTTATTGCGGCAGCAGAATACTTGGTTAACGAGAAATTCACGTCATCAGAACGTTTAGCGATTGCAGGCGGTTCTAACGGTGGCTTGTTGGTTGGTGCAGCGATGACGCAGCGTCCAGAATTATTCAAAGTGGCTTTCCCAGCTGTGGGCGTGTTGGATATGTTGCGTTACAACAAGTTTACGGCTGGTGCAGGTTGGGCCTTTGATTATGGTACCGCAGAAGATAGTGAAGAGATGTTTTCTTACTTACACAAATATTCACCTTACCATGCATTGAAGGCGAATACGGCCTATCCGGCTACGATGGTGATGACGGCAGATCATGATGATCGCGTGGTGCCTGCGCATTCATTTAAGTTTGCTGCGCGCTTGCAGGAATACCATAAAGGTGATAATCCTGTCTTAATTCGTATTGAAACGAAGGCCGGACACGGTGCCGGAAAGTCAACCGAAATGGTGATTGCTGAGCAAGTAGACAAATGGGCATTTATGTTCCAAAATATGAATTTGCCTTTCAAAGAGATTAAATAAGGTCTTAGCGGAGGTGTCCAAATGCTAAAAGGTCTGAATGAGCTATCATTCAGACCTTTTTTATTACTCCCCCTCCAACACCAAACTTTCTATCTGAGTCAGCGCTGGCGCGAGTGATTTTCCTTTGTCTGTTAGTTGATATTCTACCCGAAGTGGTTTTTCTTGTAAGATAACGCGTGCGAGTAAGCCATCCGATTGTAAATCGCGAAGCGCAGCAGAGATAGATTGCTTGCTGGCTTGCGGAAGTTGATGCAACAAGGTGCTAAATCTCAAATTCGACGTTAGGGACAATCGAAATAGCTCCGGTTTCCATTTTCCAGACAGTGATTTGAGCAACTGACTTGCCGGGCAGGGCTTTGTATCGACGACTTCAATAGGTGTGGTCATAAATTTCTGACTTATTGCAATGTTGATTAATAAAATAGACCTTTGTGCAAAGGTATTTATTTGCAGACAACGATTCGATGTGATCGCAAAATTTCTATCCGTCTGTTTGCTATTTGATGCCAATCAAACCCTAATTAACCAGATAAGAATGAGTAAAAAATTGAAGGATTATAGCCTGGAAGAATTGATCCAGAAGAAGAAAAAAACTGCAGGCATTCTTTTAGGCTTTGCGGTGGTCATGCTAGTGGCTAGTGTAACATTAATTTATCTCGCCATAAAACAAAAGAACTATGCTTTAATCGCGGTGGCATGTGGTGGTGTGATGCAAATTGGTCTTCTGATGGTCCAGGTTGGTAATCTAAACAAAGAGATCAAGTCGAGAGTATCATAAAATCTACAAATCACATCTTAATACCTCAACTTGTGAAAAATAAAGTTAATTATCTAGCTATTGTTGTCTTTTTCGTGATAGCAGTTGCTTTGCGCTACCTGACTAATAAGACTGCAATCTTAGACGGCGTGCACAATGATTTTCTAAAAGCGGTGCTACAAGGAGCAGGACCTGCGGTCGGAGCTTTTACCGTATTTGCGTTATTCGGCATTAAGATGCAACTAACTTTACAAGGGAATTATCGCAAGCTTACTTTTCCCTTTTTATTGTTTTGGGTGCTTTCCATTGCTTTAATCTTAACGGCTGAATATTATATAAAAGGCACTCTTTCGGGATATGCCATTTTTACCATTCTCGTATATGGATTATTGGAAGAAATTGGTTGGCGTGGATTCTTGCAGCGCGAACTGAAACCACTTCCGGAGTTCGTAAACATCCTCCTAGTAGCAACCCTATGGTTCTTGTGGCATCTCAATTTGGAGTTTACGAGTTCGAATCTGATGTTTTTTGGAATATTGGTGCTAGGCAGCTGGGGTATAGGTAAGGTTGCGGATGCGACAAACTCCCTGCTGGCCGTTGCCGCGTTTCATTCACTCAATAATTTTTTTGGAAAACTAACTACAATTAATATGATCATTATCGCGGTGTTGTTGATCGTGTGGATCACATCGCTGCTGTTGAAAAAGAAGTACGTGCATAAATCGGCTCAAGGCGCAGCAATATAAAAGGTTCTTCTACAAGTAACGATTTATCTTTTAGAACCAAGTCGTTTATCTTTTAGAACCAAGTCGTATAGTCGCTTCGATCTTTATTTGTAATCCACCTCGTATATCTTGATTAAGCCGTGTCCGGTCGTCGTTGATGTTTATGGCTGAAATAGCCGTCATCTTGTTGTCGTTAACAGCGTAGAGGCCAAAGTCGGTGGCTGAATAACCGGCTTTCAATCGTAGCAATAGTTTAGAATCTAATGCTGCATATTGAAAATAGGGCGTAAAACTGATTTCGTTGTTTTCAACATATCGCTGATCTACGTTATCCCGACCCATAAAGAAACTTCTGCGGATCGCTACGAAATCTAAGCCTACACTGGTCGTTTTTTTATTGTTCAATGCATAATTAGCGTCTGCCCATAGCGGTAGCGAGGCATCAATAGTTAACTTATCGTCTGGAGTGCGGTAGAAAATTCCTAAAATAGGTGTTCCAAAAAATCCATAGGCTTCTTGTGAACCATAGAGACCGACTTTCCAAGTTAGGTTTTCACTTCTGACCCGTTTCAACATCGCTAAGCCACCGATCATAAAGGAGGATCCAAAATTACTGTCGTAATCGGAAGCAAACTTTGGTAAAGCAGCAATGTAGCCGTTCCACTCTTGGTTGAACACTTTTGATATCCCAAGTCGTAGCATCGCATTGTAAAAAGTATTGTCCGTGGCATTGTTATTCAACTCTAAACTTCGGAGATTGAAATCTCCTCCCACCAATACGTGTGTGGCGGGCGCGATCTGCAATGGCGAAAGAAACATAGCGTCGAATGCATTCATACGTGAACTGGCATCCTGTCCTTGGTAGTTAATCTGCGTAGAGGAATAAGATATTTTTGCTACATCCACATAGTCTTGTGCAAAGATATGCTGTACGGCAAAAAACAGGACAAATAATAAATTGAATCTCTTCATAAAACAGGTTTTTAGACAGGTACTATGCACGATAGTACATGGTATAATCGGTTATTCTTTCCCTTTGATCTGCAATGAAAAAGCATTGCTGGGCTATTTCCGCTTAAGTTAGTGCGAATTATTGTGTCTTCAAGGTATAAAAAATATATTTAAAAAGAAAATAATTCTCTATTTATGCTGTGAAAATGTTGTGCGGAAAACTGACTCAACTCTGAATTCTACAAAAAAGGCAAGATAGCGCTTGCTATCTTGCCTTTTTCAGGTATTATTATATTCTGATAACCTTATTTAGATGCTCAGTTTCTTTTTCATCGCATTGCCAATACCATCTTTGTGTAGCAATAGCGAAATGGTCTTGTAACGTACAAACTCCTTGGTTACATACATATAACCTTTGTAGTCGTTAGACTCGCCCCAAGAGTTTTTAACGGTGTAATATTCTTTGCCATTTTGATCTTTTACCATGCCAACGATATGCATACCGTGATCGTCTGTAGTGGAATAATCGTCAAATGCTGCCTGTCTCTGTGCAGGAGTGATGGTTGGTTCTGCTTTTGGGCCGTTAAACATTTCAGCTTGCTCCGAGGCGCTCATCGACTCTACTGCTTTCTCAGGTACATACGCCACGCCATTGCGCCAGCTAAAACTCTTCTCTGATACATCCGTAGCCCAAGCTACGGTAAAACCTTTGCTAAGTGCTTGATCGATTATATCTGTCAAATCATTGATTTGTACATTGTGGAAACTTTCGAAAGACCAGTTATCAGGAATCAATAACACGAAAGATTCATAGTAAGGATATGCCTCAAAAGAAGAGATCGCTACGTAATCTACCGGTTTGATACCAATAACCTGATCGGCAAAGGTGCGCGGCGTATAGTTTTTGCCTTGGTAGTTGAAGTTTTCAGGAACTTTGCCTAAGTAGGCATCCAATACGCCAGTATAAGCTTGAAGCCAGTGCGGATTGGGTTTTATAGACTTTGCCACATTCTCGGTCATGTTGTGCAAAATCGGCGTCATTTCACCAAAATTATTCCGTGTCTGACCTTCTTGCAAGCCGCTATACACTTCCTTCGGAACGGCGCCATACTTTTTGAAGATCGTCAATACGTCATGCACTTGACCACCTTCACCTTGCGCTTGATCGCCGTGTAGTCTCACGTAGTTTTTCGCTTTTTCGATATAAGTTTGGCGTGCGGTATAGATTTGCGAAATCTCTACTGGTGCTTTGCCCATACGGATCATTTCCGACTCCAAAAACGAGTTTCCGGAGTAAGACCAGCAAGTACCTGTAGATCCTTGATCTCTGATTGGCGTATTTTCCAGATTAATGACATCGGTAAATTGAAAAGCAGCTTTGCTGTTTTCACTCGCATTGCCCTTGATAGAATTGATCAGATTGTCTTGTGCCTGTACGCCTAATGCGCCTATAAATAGACCTAGCGACAGTACAATCGATTTGTTTACGTTCATGGTTTAGTCGTGTTTAGTAATCAGCACGAATTTATACATTATGAACGAAACTATAAATAGCTATTACGGCCTACTCATCGGATCACCTTCTACCTTTTTCGGAAACATCAGCGACGCTATAATGCTGATAGCCAATATACCAATGATAATGATCAACGAGTGAACAGTTTCGAATCCCCAACTGTGCAACCAATCGTGTAGCAACATCTTTACACCGATAAATACGAGTAAGAAAGCCAATCCAACCTTTAGGTAATGAAACTTGTGAATGATATTGACCAGTAGGAAGAACATGGAACGCAACCCTAATACCGCGAAGATATTGGAGAAGAATACGATGTACGGATCTTGCGTGACGGAGAAAATCGCAGGGATGGAGTCTACGGCGAAGATCAAATCGGTGAACTCGATGACCAACAAGACCAAAAATAATGGCGTCATGTAGCGCACCCCATTTTTGATGTCGAAGAAGTTACCACTCTCTGTTTCGTGCGTTACCTTAAAGTATTTGGAAGCAAACTTTACGACGGGATGGCCTTTAGGGTCAACTTCTTCTTCCTCATTGCGTTTGATGTACATCATCACGCCTGTATAGACCAAAAATGCGCCAAACAGATAAAGAATCCAGCCAAACTTAGCGATCAATGCTGCACCAATAAAAATGAAGATACAACGCAATAAGATCGCTCCAATAATACCCCAAACTAAGATTTTGTGGTAATATTTTTCAGGAATACCAAAGGAGGAGAACAGCAACACCATCACAAAGATATTATCAACCGAGAGCGCATACTCTACCACATAACCGGTGAGGTATTCTAAGCTCAGGTTGCGATTGTATATCGCAATGCTCTGCTCGAAGCTGTTTTCTACGATTTCAATATTGTGGGAATGCCGATGAACCACGTCTTTCAGCGTTGCCATATCGACGATGCTATGCAGTTCGTGTCCCCAGAAATAGAGAATGAGGCCAAAACCCAATGCGAAAGAGATCCACACCAAACTCATAATGGTGGCAGATTTTAAGCTGATCGGTTTGTTGCCTTTGGCAAACAAACCTAGATCGATAGCTAACATGAGGATAATGAAAAGTATAAATCCTCCAAAAAAAAGCAACTCGTGGCTCATAGTTATTTATTACGTTCTGTCGTGTATCGCACTAATTGCTCCAGCCCGGTCTTGTACACACTGTCTGGAAATTCTGCTAAGATATCAAATGCTTCCTGTTGATACTGTAGCATTCGTTCTGTGGCCATCTCCAAACCATTGCTGCTGCGCACAAACTCAACCACTTCTGCAATTTTATCACGATCTTCATTATGGTTTTTCACCAGGTTGATGATCCTTCTTTTCTCCTTAGAATCCGTTTCTTGTAAAGCTAATATCAATGGGAGCGTCATTTTCTTTTCCCTCACATCGTTGCCGACGGGCTTGCCTACATCATCTACACCAAAGTCAAACAGATCATCCTTGATCTGAAAAGCGATGCCCACTTTCTCACCAAAGAGATGTAATCTTTTGATCGTCTCTTCAGATGCGTCGGCAGATGAAGCACCACAAGCGCAACATGAAGCAATCAATGAAGCTGTTTTCTTTCGGATAATTTCAAAATATATCGGCTCTTTGATGTCTAGCTTACGTGCTTTTTCAATTTGTAATAGTTCACCTTCACTCATTTCTTCTACGGCATCCGACATGATTTTGAGCAAGTTGAGCTCATCGTGCTTCACCGACAAAGACATCCCTTTTGACAACAAGAAATCGCCTACTAAAACGGCTACTTTGTTTTTCCACAAGGCGTTGACCGAGAAAAATCCGCGACGCTCGTAAGCATCATCGACTACGTCATCGTGTACCAATGATGCGGTATGCAATAATTCTACCAAAGACGCGCCTCGGTAGGTCGATTCTGTGATGCTTCCGGTAAGTCCCGCGGAAAGGAAAACGAACATCGGTCGCATTTGTTTTCCTTTTCTTTTGAGGATATATTGAGTGACCCGATCCAATAGTGGTACCGAACTTTGCATGGATGCTTTGAATGTTTTTTCAAAGCGTTTTAAATGTTCAGCAATGGGCTCTTGTATTACGTCAAGTGTTAGCATGAATAGGTTATAAAACCGAATAATAATTGTTTAACGGTTACAGTTCTACGGTAAAAATACTAAAAATTATACGTTAGAATTTACCGCATTTTCCAACTCTTCGTACCATGCTTCACCGTATACTCTGATGAGTGGATCTTTGAGAAATTTGTACACTGGCACACCCAGTTCCTGACCGAAAGTACAGGCGTCGCTACAGATGGACCAGCGGTCGTAGTTTAAGACATCGAATGATGGATAATGGGTGGTACGAATCGGATACAGGTGGCAGGAAATCGGTTTTTTCCAATCTACTATACCATCTTCATGTGCTTTTTCGATCGCGCACTTGGTCATGCCATTTTCCCACATCACATACGCACACTCTTTATTACCATCAACACAGGTGGTAGTAAGATCGCCATCCATGTCCACGACGTGTGTGCCTTGCTGTTCTACGGCTTCAATGCCTTTTTCAGTCATATAAGGCTTTACCTTCGGATAGATCTCTTGGAGTATATCTATTTCACGGGCGAGCAGGGGCGCACCCGAATCACCTTCGACACAACAGATTCCTTTGCATTTGTTGAGGTTGCAAACGAAGTCATTGTTGATTACATCTTCATTTACGAGGACATTACCTACTTCAATCATGGTCTTATTATTTTGAATAGCTGGCGCGCTGTCCCAATTTGTATTTTAAACCTTCGGCACTTACCAATTCTAACGTCACTGATCCGATCAGAATCTCTACATGGGCTTTCACCGGGATTCTGTTTCCATCATTTGTGACCCAAAGATACAGTTTACTATCCTTTTTGAAAATACGACCTGGCGATATCTCTGGACTTAACTTGATACATTCTAGTGTGCCAAGCGCGGTTTTAATTTTCTCAACACCAATGTACTCTACGCTTAGCTCGGAAATGCCACTACTCAGGAAGTAGTTGATGTCGAACTTATCGCCTTTTTTGAGTTTGGAAAAGTCAAGATTTCGCGCAAAATAATAGGCGGATACTAAGTCAAAGAATTGTGGTTTGCTACTTTTGAAAGTGCCTTTTTTGCCGGTTACCGTGTGGTTTTTATGATCGAATGATGCATACTCTTCTCTACTATAGCTGCCTTCTTGAATGTTTTCAACATAGAGATAGGGTAGGTAGGTTCGTTTGTTGATATACGATTCATATTTGTTTTTAACCGTATACAAGGAGAATGCGCCCGATGTGGCTCCACTAGCAAATAAGCGAAAAGTTGGGTCTGGCCCAAATTTTAAGTTTGAATCGCTCACCTGTAGATAGGCGGAAGCTGCGCTTAAAATCCCATACTTCAATTTATAGCGCAATTTTTCGCCACCCTGAAAAGTAGATTCTGGCAAGTAAGGAAGTTGCTGCGCAAAAGACAGTGTGGCTATCAGGCAGGTTAAAACAAAAGTGGTTAACGTTCTTCTCATAGTTTTTTAGACCTGCTGATGATAGTATGGTTTAAGATTTTCGTTTGAAGACAGGGACGGTCGAACAAGGCTCACCATACATGACACTTTTAGCAATTTGAGTCATTTTTCCGGTAAAAGCGACGAAAGCTTCTGTCGGAATAGGGATATCACCACATCCTTTTACCACAACGCGTTGATCTTCGTATTTGCTGTAATCTAAGTTAGTCAACAAATCGCGGAACAAGTTACCGCGCACACTTTCTGCATCTCCGAAATGTACTGACGCCGCAATAGGTGTAAGCTTGGTAGACAATAACATGTATGCCCAGGTAGGTACGATGGCATCCGTAGAGCAAATAATGCCGATGTGCTTATCGCTATACACCGACCAATCATTGTTTTTAATAAAATCGCGGAAATCCTTTTCTTTTAAGATCAAACCGTGAAAAAGGTTGTCTTTGATATCATACGTGATGATATCTTCTTGTGGTGCAAATTGAGCAAGATCTACGGTCATCAAACCGCTCTGAGCGACCTTATTTACAATAGTTTCTTGTATCTCCATCATTTTAAAAATAAAAAAAGCTGGACATATACTATATGCCCAGCTACAAATCTAGTTATTATATCCTAATAGAATCTAATGCGATTGTCATCAATCTTCGCATTGTCTTGTAGTGCTCTAAAGATACCACCCCAAGCACGTTGCGTATTTGTCGTCATCATCTGACGTTGTTGCTTGTTCAAATCGTCACCAGACAATGCTTTTGGATTTACGAAGCCAATTACTTGTACTGCATAAACTCCTTGATTGCCTTCGATAGCAGCAGATGGTTTGTTTGGCTGCAAGCCAAATACGGTACCAACTACAGCATTCTCCAATGCAATTCCAGGAATTACTGGATTAGCAAATACAACGTTTTCTACTGTTTGTACGTTTTTATTTACTTTTTGTGCAATCTGATCGATAGATGACGAACCGCTAATAGCATTGTTCATTTTCTCTTTCAGCATTCTAGCTTTTACCATGTTGCGAACCGCTGGTTCGATTTCGCTTTTTACAGCTTCTAGTGGTTGAATGCCTTTTTCTTGAATACCGGTTACCCGAGCTACAATGTAGTGGCTATCAGATTCGTATACTTTATCTGAAATTTCGTCTTTTTTAGCTCCGAATGCCCAACGCAACAACTCACGTGGTACTTCAGTTCCGTTTAATGTACCATCCATTGCCAATGTGCGCGCAGACGTTTCTACGTTCAAGCCGTGTTTGCTAGCCACTTCCTTAAAGTTTTTCTTATCTGCTTCCGAGTAGAAGGCATTAGCTTTTGCATAAGCAGCATCTTGTGTTGCACGACCTGCTACGATTGCTTTATCAATAATCGCTGTTTTCGCGATTTTAGAATTACCAACTTGGCGCTCGATTTTGATGACGTGTACACCGAAGTCTGATTCTACGACAACCGCATCGCCTGCTTTGCCACTAAATGCTGCTTCTTCAAAAGCAGGCACCATACGGCCACGTGTGAATGTACCTAGACTTCCGCCATTTACTTTACTGCCTTCGTCCACGCTAAATTCCACCGCTAAACCAGCAATGCTCTCGCCACGTTGAATTAATTGCTTGATAGAGTCTGCTTTTACTTTTGCTTTCTCTACGCCACCTTCAGCTACTGGATTTAACAAGATGTGACTTGCTTCCACCGAGTCAGGGCTAAATTTAGTATCCAATACTTTAGCGATTTCGTAAACATTGCCACTCAAGAATGGACCAACTACGGTACCACTAGTGGCATTGAAAACGACGGAATCCAATGCAGGATTTAGTTGGTTGCGGCTATAATAACGAACTGGGTATTTTGTCTCAGAAGTGCTTGCTACAAATTGCTCTTCCGTAGTGGAGTTTTGCAAATCTGATTTTAATTGATTGATTTCAGAAATGATCATCGCTGTATCAGCTGCTGTTGGTCGTGCATCAAAAGTGATGTACTCTAATGAGCGAACCTCTTCGGTGTTCCGGAATGATTTCTTTCTTTTATCGTAGTATTCTTTGTAGTCGCTATCGGATAATTTGATTTCTGCATCTTTTACAGAAGCGTAATCCAACATCACATACTTGAAGTTCGCAATTTTATTGCGAGAGCTATGTTCTTGCTCTGCTTCTAGCGCTGTCGTATAAATGCTGTTCGATACCAGATTTGAGTATTTTTCATTGAGGCGTTGCGCACGAATACCTTCGAGCAAAGCTTCCCATTGAGCTGCTAACTCAGGGTTATTTTTCGCTTCGCTACTTACCATCGCCACTTGATTTTTGTCAAACTGACCTGTTTGCGGGTTAGTAAATTGCTGTATGATTTGCAAAGATGGATTTTCGCCAAACACCAAACTGTTCAATTCATCTTTACCGACGGTAATACCGATTTTCTCAATTTCTTGTTTTAGTAATTCTTCAGAGATATACTGATTCCATACTTGTTGTACGGCATAGCTACGCATTTGTGGGGAGCTACCGCCGCCCATTTGCTGCTGAAATCCCGCTACTGCCTGATCTACTTGCACGTTGAAGGTCTGGTAATCGATACCTTCTCCATTTACACTACCGACTTCGTTTTGGCTTTTCATCCAAAATGGTGTCCCATAATTGATGACGTCGCCTAACAAAAATGCTACAATTGCTAATCCAATAACGAATATCACTAAGCCTGCACGGCTTCGTAAATAGCTCATTAATCCCATATCTATCTATTTGATGTTGTTAATTGCTTGATTTTAATACTCTTTTTATCTGTTTCTTGAAAACAAGGCGCAAGATACA
This sequence comes from Sphingobacterium chungjuense, assembly GCF_011316935.1. Lineage (GTDB taxonomy): Bacteria > Bacteroidota > Bacteroidia > Sphingobacteriales > Sphingobacteriaceae > Sphingobacterium > Sphingobacterium chungjuense. The sequence continues at coordinate 58,658 of NZ_WLYS01000007.1, read as the reverse complement.
ATTTTTATTAAAAAATCAATCCTGTCATCAAAAACATTTTAGCCCGATATTCTAACCGGTTTTCGATGATTAACTTTCCTATTGTCAATTCTCTGAGACTATCAAATTTTATGAACGAATTATATGAACGAAGCCTGAGCCTTTTTTTGTCCATGTATCATACAGTGCTGTATATGCCTCATCCGACTTTTCTGCATTTTCGTCGCAAGACTAAAGACAATCTATTGAGTAGGTTATAAATAGTTAACACTAGCGTAATATTTTCTTAAACGGTAGAAAAGAATATAGAACTATATTTGCTTTTAAGTTATTTTATTAATTTAATTGTGATGTAAATTTCATTTCAAAATCAGGTGCTTACTTACCATTTATAAAACTTAACATGCGTGTTTATTTCTGCTTATTACTCGTGTCTATCGCGCTAGTATCATGTTCTAAGTCTGATAATGCATCACTACAGCAAGAGATGCAATTCGGTACGGAGGTAAGAGCAGTGATGCCACAACAAGCAGCGGTAGGATTAGGGCAAAGTCAAGATATTGGTGTCTTTGCAAAGCGTTCTGAAAATCCCATCGAAGTGAACAATATAGTGTCTGGGATTGACAATAAGCGTTTCGTGACCAACGGAAATGGCCTATTTCGCTCCGAGGACTTATCGGTTCAATATCCGGCCGGACAGCGTATCGATATCATGGCTTACCATCCTTATCGCCGGCAATTGTCAGACTACCGATTCGATATCGATTTAAGTGACCAAAGGAGACAAGCAGATCTAGATTTCATGGTTTCTAGTAACTTATCATCTGTTTCTAGTGTGTTACCATCTCCACAATTGGTCTTTGAAAGGCAGTTGGCGAAGATACATATTAATATCAGCGGGTCTGCTGGTATATCGATGCAGGGTATTCGGGTCGCACTACGCGGTATGCGAACAGGGGGATTTTATGATTTCAGAGACGAAGTGCTCTCCACCGCGAGCAACTCCATTCAAGACATCCAACCACTGCTCACAGAACGTGGTGCGTTTAGTCGATTATTAGAGGTAACTATCTTTCCGCAAAGAGTGACAAACGCGCAGCAGTTCGTGTTCACCTTAGCGAACGGAAGAGAATACCGCTGGGAACTACCCACCGACAGCGTATTCCAACAAGGATATCGCTACGAGTATGATATTGTGTTGGGCGGCGGAGAAGAAATTGTAAATCCAGCGCCACCTCGAATTTACTTCGAAACTCCAGAAATTCCGCAGGGCACACCCCGCGCTCTTTATGTGACTCATATGATGCCAGGAAATCCCACAGTACGCAATTATTCTTTGCTTTATGATACCGAATACAAAATGGCGTATTGGGTCGCATATCCATTGCATGCGTCCTATCTCGGTACATCAGGCCGATCGGATGCGTGGGGATTTGATCCGCTTATCAATATGGCATTTCAGTCTAATTTATTTAGGGGATTTGGGATAGCAAATACGGATCGTGGTCATCAAATCCCGAGTGCCGATCGCACGGTGAGTACCCAAGCCAATGCCACCACATTTTACTTTTCTAATATGACGCCACAACACTCGCGGCTGAACCAAGGATTGTGGGCAAATTTAGAAAATCGTGTTCGCACTTGGATCAATCGTACCGATACGCTTTATGTCGTCACTGGTGCGATGGCTACCAGCACCGCTGATCCAGTTGTCGAGTTTGTAACTGACAATACTGGTGCCCGCGTGGCTAGACCTAAATATTACTACAAAGCGATTGCCGCTCGAACGCGCAATACGTACGAGACTATTGCATATAGGTTAGACAATGTACAGCCAATAAATAACGATTTTACACAGCACAGCATATCGGTAGCGGAGTTGGAAAGAGAAACAGGTTTTGTCTTTTTTCCAACTATTCCCAATCAGGTTAAACAGCGCGTCAATCCTTCTTTTTGGCAATAAATAGCAATGATAATCTCAACGTTATTCAAGTCATAGTAAATGGAGTCGCTATGGATGTGCCAAGCGTTCCTATCTCCAGCGCAGCTGATGATAACAATGCGTATCGCACGGTGGTGCTTGAAGGTATTCCTGCAAGAGAAAACTTGTCTATAGAATTTATATCTCTTGGAACAGCGAACACTGTTGGTTTCCGGTTAGACAATATTCGAATTACAGCACAGTCTACTGATACAAGCGGCGGTCCGCCGATCATCCTGACGCCAGATAATTAATAGCATGAAGCAATGAATAAAATAAAGATACAAAGTGACTGGGTCGTACTGCCTTTTCTGTTTTGCATTTACGGACAAGCATTTACGGGCAAGGCGCAATCTAAGCAGTATCGTGTTTACGCTGCCGCATTCTATAATTTGGAAAATTTATTTGATACAGACGATGATCCTACTAATGCAGGTGATGATGAATTTACACCAAAAGGCAAATTGCGCTGGACTCCAGAAAAGTACCAGAAGAAGCTACACAATATGGCTTACGCTATTAGTCAGATCGCGCGAGAACATAGTCCGGTGGGACCGGAGGTACTAGGTGTTGCAGAAATTGAAAATCGGAAAGTATTGGAAGATCTGATTTCACAACCTGATATGGCAGATATGCACTATCAGATTGTGCAGTACGATTCGCCAGATCGTCGTGGGATCGATGTCGCTTTATTGTATAATCCTAGATTGTTTCAGGTTACTTCTTCGCGAGTTTATCCTTTTCATTTGGCAGACGAATCTGCTTATCGATCGCGCGACCAGCTATTGGTTTCAGGCAAGATGGCCGACGAGGATGTACATTTTATTGTCGCGCATTGGCCATCACGCTTTGGAGGTAGTAAATCCTCTTATCTTCGAGAGGCAGCAGCTGTAATTACACGACATGTGATCGATTCACTGCAGCAAAATGATCCACTGGCAAAAATTATATTTATGGGTGACCTCAATGACGATCCGAGTGACGTCAGCGTGCGTAAAGTGCTTGACGCTAAAAAAAATGTAAGCGATGTCTCGGATGGTGGACTGTATAATCCGATGTGGCAACTGTTAGAAAAGGGCGCAGGTTCACTCGCTTACCAAGGTGGTTGGAATATGTTTGACCAGATTATACTATCTCAAAGCCTGTTGCGAAAAGATACCGATGGATTACGTTATTGGAAGGCAGAAGTGTTTAATAAACCATTTTTAGTAGATCAGGAAGGTAAATTAGGGCGACGAGCACGAAGCAATAAAGGTTATCCGCTACGCACTTTTATTGAGGGCACGTTTATCAATGGATACAGCGATCACTTTCCAGTATTGATATATTTGATTAAACCTCATTTTTAATCAAGTATGTGTTGGTTTTAAAATCCGCTTGTAGGGAATAGATTGTTGTCTCGCGTGATCCAATATCCGGTAGGCGATTCCATATCTATGCGTACGAAGTTGGCATCAGCACTAAAGGAAGTGGCGGCTTGATTACCTCGTTCGTCACTAAAAAAGAAAATAATAGGAACCGTATTGTAATAGCGTTGATTTTTCTCGTCGTAGAAAAGTTCTTCTGTCTTGATGACCGATCCATCCGATTTGGTGATCACCACATTGTCGCGAAATTCGGTAAGTTGTTCGCTTTGCCTTAGCAAAGCATAATTAGAAGTGATGCGTTGTGTTTCTTGAAGGTTCTCGTCGTAGAAAATGATTTTAACACCTTTCTTGAACTCCGAATTGTCGGTACTATCATGATAAACGCGCATTTCTGGAGCAGTCATTACCGCCTTTACTTTTGCAGAATCACTGTAGGTAACCGTCACGTTGAGTGATACATCCACCGCCTCTTCTTCTGGGATAGAAGCGATACGGTCAATATCGCGCATATCATTCTCGCAAGCGCTAAAGCATATCAGTCCGAGCACAGATCCCCAAAGGAATAACCTATTACGCCATGTAAGCGGCCGCATCATGTTAGTCTATGCTGCCTCGGATAAACCACGTATCATTGATCGTGAAGCCCAAGTGAATGTTGATATAGCGTTCTCGCACCAAGTTGTTTTGTAGCGTACCACGTTGTCCGAATTCTCCCGTGATATTCAACATAGAGAATGTACGACCAAAGCTTTTCTGTGCCAGTGGAATACCAAAGCCAGCAGAAACCGCCATATCATTGATTCGTCTATTATTCAGTGTTATCTCTGTTTGATTGTAACGGAAACCCAATCTATAATCCACAATGTTCAAGTACTTTGGAGAGGTTGGATCTGGCTTAAATTGTCCACCAAGCGCCACACCAATATTTTTGCCCAATGGTGCTTGTCCGGCTGGCTGTCGCGTGTTAGACCAATCAGCATATTTAAAATCAGCACCTACCGTCCAGTTATATCCTTTCGATACGGTAATACCGATATTGTGTTTCAGAGGTAGATTAATACGCTGTCCAAAACTTACTGGACTAATAATCGTGTCCAACGCAATCGCATCCAGCGCACTGCCACCGCCTGCGGTGATGGTACCCATAGAAGTCGTTTCATTTCTCACTTGATTATTCAGCGTTCCGGAATAACCAATCGTCATGCTCATCCGATTACCCAATGAACGAAAGTACTGCATACCATAGTCGAGCATTATTCCGCGCACGTACCGATTGTTGGTCTGAATTGTATTGTATATTTCTGCGTTATTCGGGAATTCCACCGTCGCTTTGTCGGTCAGGTTTCCAAACAAATAACCTGCATTAGCACCGATACTCAATCCTTTTATTGGCAAGTTGACACCGTACCCGACGTATGCTTTGTTCAGACCACCTTCCCCAGCGATGCTTTTGCGATACCGCAAATCACCTAAGTTTTGATCTTCATAGGCATTATATCCCACGTCCGAAAAAGGCAATAAACCAAATGACAAACCACCTGCTTTTTTCAGAGGTATACCAAAGGTTATATGTCCGAATGCAAAATCTCCCGTATTGTCAGATCCTGAGCCTTTGCTTAGTTGGGTGAAGTTGCCATACATACTACCATCAAAGATGGTTCTATTCATCGCAGAATAAGAAGCTGGGTTGGATACGTTTAATGTAGGCATTCCTCCAAGATAACGTAATCCGGCAGCAATACCACCCATAGAGCGTTGTTGAGGGGTTAAATCTTCTCTCATTTGCCCCAAACCAAATTGGGAATAAGGAGAATGAGAAGTGGTCGTTTGTGCATGAACAGCTGTTGGCATGAGGCATAATGCGCCACCAGACAGCAAAATGGAAAAAGCAACCCTTATAAATCTATTTTTCAACGCGTGTTATATTAAGTGTTCTCGGTATCCACCCCGATTTGGAACATTTTCAGGTGAAATTTTGGTACAAAACTATTTAAATTTTAACGTATTCGCCTGATTATCTTGTTAAAAAAGGTTAAACAACTGTTGCTCAGTTTTTTATAGAAATTGTGAACAAATGATACCAGCAACTATTAAAAGATAAACGGATTCATAGATCCATTTGCTTTTTGCGTGTGTGAAATAATAAGCAAGATAGATCGAAAGTGGTGGTACGCACAGCAAGAAATGGTTAATCGTAATGCCGGCATCTAAATAAAAGGAGACCGCAATTAATACCAACATGTAAAACAGCAATTTAAACGATTTGCGTACGTGCACTACACTTTTGAAATATTGATCCTTCAAAACGCCCAGAAACAACAACATCGCAATCACGACGGGCGCCAGTGCGATAAGATCGTAATAGTCTACGTGTATCGAAGTGCTAAATGGTGTGGTAAAAGGAGAAAAAATGAGCAGAAAATCATCAAAACGATAATTCCAATAATAGGCAACTCCGATTAAAAAGTAAATCGTAATAAATCCCAACAGAGGCGTGACCCATTCTCTCCAATCAAATGGCCTGAATATCAACAAACTTGCCCACAATAATAATAACATGATCGTAAATGGCAAGTAGATTAAGCTCCCTAGTGCTACGATGATGCCTAGATCAAACATGCGGCCTTGTATATTGCTTAGCTTGTATATCTTAAACAGCTTGGAAAGCATCCAAATGGTCAAAAAATTGCAGATCAGCGTGGGTGATAGCACTAAAAAAGGAAGAAACAAGCTCACCAATGTCATAAACATTAGTGCCGTGAGAAAGCTAGGTTTGCCCAGAAAGTTATAATAATTAATAACCCGATTGAGCTGAAATGCTTGAAAGAGTGTCAGAATCAATGTAATAAGCACATTGAGATAGGGCGGAAGACGGTCGCCAATTTGAAAGCCAATGAGATTATGTAGTGCTGGCTCAAATAGAATCGGCTCAAGCTTATCCGGCAATTGCAAGAATACACCCAAGCACAGAATTAATCCAACAACCGCTACCAGAAGTATATTAAGTGCCGATAGATTACGGTGCTGGCTTATGATCATGGGCAACGTGGATTACTTTCTTTTCTCTAATTTGGCGACCCGACGATCCAATGTGAAGAGGTAGGTGGCCACGCCAACAAAAATAATCAGCATGACTGCGACTACAATGTAAATCTTTCCTTCGGAGCGTAGCGTAATAGCCATTTCTACCGGTTGCGCCATGGCTTGCATGATCGCCAACATCATTCCTACGATTAGCGTAATTTGTTTTTTCATAAGATGCTAAGCAGCTGAATTATCAAAAGTATCTTCTTGTTCCTCGATCAATCGAATCCGGTATCGCATGGTGCCGATCCAAACACCAATCAAGATCCAGCCGATGGCTGCAGTGTAGAATACCGGACGCATATAATTGTCCATATCCAAACTGCCAATCGTCGAGTTACCGCCGCTGCCTGGGTGCAAAGAATCCGTCAGTTTTGGTAATATATAAATGAGTACAATCATCACCGGAAAGGCGAAGATGTTGTAGATTGCCGATATTTTAGCGCGTTTTTGTTCTTCTTCCAACGCATTTCTCAGTACAAGATAAGCAAGGTACATGAGCGTCGCGATAGCAGAACCATTAAGCTTCGGGTCATTGGGCCAAGGGTCGCCCCAAGTTATATAGCCCCAAAGCATGCCAGTCAACAAACCAAGTCCACAAAACAAAATGCCGGTGTTTACCGCTTCTACGGCGATCAAATCGTGCTTTCTGTCAGATGATCCCAGATATTTAATGCTGTATACGACAGAGATTAGGTACAGAAAGATCATCGCAAACCACATCGGCACATGATAGTACACGTTGCGTATCGTTTCGTTGAGTATAGGGAGTTCGGGAACAGGGCCTAATAATCCGGCTATGACGGAGCTGCCCACCATGATTACCGCCAATATTTTCCACCAGGTTTTTCTCATATTATTTTAAGAAAACAAGATTTTAATCTCGCCAAAGGTAAGGAAATAACAATAAAGAAATAGCAATCGTGATGACATTAATCGCAATCAAAACAAATAGCTCGCTGGTGCTGGCGGCGCGTTCAACACCTTGTATGGCGTGCAAAGAAAGTTTGATGAGGACGATCAGTAATGGAATGATGACCGGAAAACTCAATATGGCCATGATCGTACTATTACTGCCCGTTTTGGCGCTGATGCCAGATACCATGGTGAATACAGAAGAAAAACTAATCGCACCCAACAAGACGGCGGTAAAATAGAGTAATAAGTCTTCAATCGGGCTCTTAAAAATCGTACCGTATACCACAAAGGCTGTCCCAGATATCAAGGTCATTAAGACGGAATTATATACGATTTTAGAAAAGACAAGTGCTTTGGGATTTACCAGACTGTAATAATACAAGTACCTGTGTTGTGTTTCCTGTGTGAAACCACGCGAGATCGCTGTAATGGAGGCAAAGAGCAGTATAATCCAGAACAGGGCATTCCAAACGAGCGTATCCACAGATTTGAATGCTTGATAGCATACAAATACTGTGGATACGACGTATAATAAGATGCTGTTGATGGCGGCTTTAGAGCGCCACTCCAGCATGATATCTTTTATCACCAAAACTTTTACCTGCTCCAAGAAATTCATACATTACAAAGATAGTAATGATTATGAAGGAGAAGTTGTGGTGTCGCGTAAAAATGTTACGCTTTGTCTAATTCTGACTTCGCCTTAGAAGCATATTCGCCCGATACGTCTTTTACGTTTCCAGCTGCTTGAGAAGCTTTGTCTGCCCATTCATTGGCTTTGACCGCTGCTCTATCGATGGCAGTTTTACCGGCATCTTTCGCTTTACTTCTTAATTCGTCTAAATCGTCTTTCGCTGTTTTTGCGAATTCACGCGCACGTTTCGCTTCTTTTTTAGATAATTCTTTTACCGAGCGAGTTAGATCCTTCAATCCTTTGTTTGCGTTGTCTAATTGCTTCTTACCATCTTCTGTGCCCAATAGATAATATGCCGCAGTACCTACTGCTAAACCTAAAAGTGCAAAGGCTACTAATCCGTTCTTATTTTTCATGCTTTCTATCTTTTAAAAATCAAATAATCTGTTTTCTAAATTTCAAACAAGACATGTTCCAAAAGGTTTGTAGAAAAATGAAATTAACAAATTTTAACCTGCCACAACGTCGAGAGATTGTAGCGAATATAAATGATGATAAAGACCTTGGCATCTGGACATTAGTTCCTGATGTGTTCCTGAGTCGGAAACGGCGCCATTTTCGATCACAAGGATCTTATCAGCATCGCGGATAGTCGATAATCGGTGAGCAATAATAATCGACGTACGGTCGCGCATCAGCTCTTCTAGGGCAAGCTGCACTAATCGTTCGGATTCTGAATCCAACGAAGAAGTAGCTTCATCCAATATCAAGATGGCAGGATCTTTCAATAAAGCCCGTGCAATGGCGATTCGTTGGCGTTGGCCACCTGATAATTTCACTCCGCGCTCGCCTACCATGGTTTCATATCCCTCTGGGAAGCTCATGATAAAGTCATGCGCATTGGATCTTTTGGCAGCATTAATGATATCGTCAATACCAGCTTCCAGCTTTCCATAACCAATATTCTCTGCAATCGTGCCGCCAAAAAGAAGTACATCTTGCGGTACAATCGCGACCTGATTACGGATATCCGTGAGCGAAAAATCTTCCGCTGGAGCACCGTCATAGAGTACCGTGCCATTCTTGGGATCATAAAACTGCAAGATTAGCGAAGCAATAGTTGACTTTCCCGTACCGCTTGGTCCTACGATCGCCAATTTCTGTCCAGCGCTTACGTGAAATGACACGCCTTTCAGCGTTTGGATATCCGGTCGCGTAGGATAGGAAAATCCAACATTATGGAATGTCACGTCTCCACGAATCACTTTCTTAATCACTCTATTCTCGGCAGAGATGTCTAATTTTTCTTGTTTCTCCGTTAATATTTCCAGGACGCGTTCACTAGCACCCACTGCTCTTTGTACGTTAGCATATAATTCTGGAAAACTACCCATAGAACCCGCTACAAACATGGAATACAGAATATATGTCGTCAAATCACCAACGGTAATGTCACCTTGCGATACCAATGTAGCGCCGTACCAAATGACGACTATGGCAGCTCCAAAAACGCAGAAAATGATAAAAGAAGCAAAAACACCACGAAAAGTCGCGCCACGCACCGCCAAGCTAACGACCTCGCATAACTTATCGGCATAGCGTGTGGTCTCCCGGTATTCGTTTACAAATGCTTTGACATTCGAAATGCCCGACAGCGTTTCCTGCACGATGGCATTAGAATCGGCCAACTTATCCTGTGTTTCTTTCGATATTTTGCGGATGAATTTTCCAAATACGAAGCCTGTCAGTACGATGATGGGTAGAATAGCCAAGTTCATCAAAGCCAATTTAGCCGACACAAACACGAGTAGGGCAACGCCAAATGCCAAACTAATCGTTTGGCGAAGTAATTCTGCCAGCGTTGTAGTCATCGTGTCTTGAATCTGCGAAAGATCGGATGAGATACGACTGTTCAATTCGCCGACGCGGCGATTGGCAAAAAAATCCATCGGCAAGGCGATCAGTTTATGATATACTTCTTGGCGAATAGTAGATAGCGCTTTTTCGGATACTTCGACAAAGAGCCGAATGCGAAAAAAAGAGATGACCGATTGAAAAAATAGAATGGACATGGAGATCAGTCCAATTTGAACAATGCTAGCAGGAAGCCAATCGTATTTTTGTTTTCCTTGTGCGGCATCAATCATGGCACCGAGCAGGGCTGGAAAGGTCAACATCGTTAAGCTGGAAAGAATCAAGAAAACCATCCCCCAGATAAATTTTGCGCGATAAGGCAGGATATACCTAAAGATTTGGTATCCCTTCTTCATCACATCTAAATTCAATTTTGGCTTAGGTAGATCTTCTCCGTTATTGTTGCCACTATTTAATCGTTGTCTCGCCATTTCATCCACTATCCCCGATTATCAGAGGACGCACAAATTTAGCCATTAATCCTATGTTACCTATCAGAGTTCCGTCACTTTTTGGCCGTAGAAATGCGCTTTTGTAGGTAAATGATGTAGATTATCAGCGCCAGCGTGACAATACTGAGTAGATAAAGCCACACGTTATTCTGATGATCTTCTTCGTCTAAGTTGCCCACTTGGCTGCGCAGTTTCTCGTTCTCCGTCTGTAGTTTGGTAATCGTGCGCATATAGGCAGAAGATCTTGTGTCGTATTCATCGGCCAATCGTTGATAGTGATCTTTCTCAAAATCCTTCAAGCTCAAGAGCTTTTGTGTTTCCACGAAAATATGATTGTCATTGATCACCACCGCTTTCAAGATATCGATGGATTGCTGCATATCGCGCTTCGATTTAAAAAGGCCAAATACACCCGATTTTTTAAGCACGGATTGATCAAACTCACCAAACTTTTGTTTCCGTTGTTCCAAAAGGCTATTTACTTTCGCGCGCTGCGTTTCGTAGGATGCCGAATCTACGGTACTTTTTATTTGAGCAAAGTTTGCAGACATTCCCAAGCAAAGCAGAAAAGTGCTCAATGCTATGATCCGAAACATCCTCGTTTTATTTTTTATAGCCATGGACTTGATCTAATTATGGAATTGATTCTCCGTTATCACTTATTGGAAAACTCGACCAATATACTCTCATCTTGATGCAGACCAAGTAAATTGCTAGCATTGCCCTTATTGATCGCAATTTCTAAGAAATTACTGATGCCGAAGAGACAAAGCTTCTCTCCCTCAGATACTTCATTATAATGCCAACATAGTTGCGTAATGGTCTCATTGCGTTTGAAGCGCAAGATGAATGCTCTACTGGCTTGCACTCGGTTGAACAGGTCTTTGCTGATATTGCTGATGACATTGCCAAACGAGTCAATGTAACTCACATGCCCTTTGATCGTGTCGGCTGTATACACCGGTTGCAAAGTGCCTTTTAGCACTGGATTATCAATGTGCAATCCAATTTCCTGAAGCGAGCCGCCGCTAGCAATATGGCAGGCCGCTTTGGTTAAAATGTCGGCAAGCGGGAAATGCAGATAACGAAGATCTTGCATAATGTTGATCTCGACCACTTCATCCGCTTGTTCTTCGCCTAGAATAATACCGAAGATACCATTGTCGGCACCCACAAAATAGTGCCCGCGAAATTTCATCGCGATATAGCGTGATCCCTCTAAGAATACAGTGTCGATACCAATTAAATGAACCGTCTCTGGTGGGAAATAACGGTAGGCGTTATTAATGACAAATGCCGCGTGCTGTATGTTGAATGAAGGAATCTCGTGCGTAATATCTACTAAGTTCACATGAGGCAACAGCGTGAGGATACTTCCCTTCAGTGCTGCCTGATAGAAATCTCGATGTCCTAAATCTGTCGTTAAAGTAATTACGCCCATATGCACAATCTGAGAGCTATCTATCCAGTCCTTGTTTTCGTTTCGGTAGATAGCGATGCATCAAATCTTATTCAGAAATGACTAAGCTACAAAAGTAACAAAATCTCTGGCCATGCACAGTGCGTAGTTCTAAATCTTTGCACACAGTTTGTTTAAAAAAATAAAAGAGTATTATAGCGTAAAGTAAATCCAAGAATGTTATTTTAGTACACAGGAGTATGCAGAAGTTTTTTACCTTAAAGGAAAGTAAAATTGAGTGAATTAGTTATTCGACTGGAAGATGTCAATCTTGTAACGCTTTGGGGTGCCCAAAACGAGAACTACGAATTTTTAAAGAAAGTGTTTCCTAAAGTGCGGCTGATCGCCCGAGGTGATGAACTAAAGGTGTTAGGGGAGGAAAAAGAGCAAGTGCTATTCAATCAGACTTTTGAAAAGGTGTTGGCTCACGTACAACGGTTGCAAAATCTGACGGCGCTAGATCTAGAAAGTATTGTGAGTGATGTGGTGCCTGCGCCTATTCTCAACAACGCTTCGAAAGAGGCTGCCGCAATAGCAGATCCAGCTTTGTCACGTGGCGAACCGATCGTGTATGGTACCAATGGCATTATTGTGCGCGCTCGTACGCCCAATCAGCGAAAAATGGTCGATAGTATTCATAAGAATGATATCCTATTTGCTGTTGGCCCTGCCGGAACAGGAAAAACGTATACTGCCGTTGCGCTAGCTGTACGCGCTTTGCGCAATAAAGAAATCAAACGAATCATCCTGACGCGGCCTGCGGTCGAAGCGGGCGAGAATCTAGGTTTCTTGCCGGGTGATTTGAAAGAAAAGGTAGATCCTTATTTACGACCACTTTATGATGCCTTGGATGATATGATTCCTGTAGAAAAACTCAAAGGTTATCTGGAAAACCGAACGATCGAAGTAGCGCCTTTGGCCTTCATGCGCGGCCGTACCTTAGATAATTGCTTTGTGATTCTAGATGAAGCGCAAAATGCGACTGATATGCAGCTCAAAATGTTTCTGACACGGATGGGGCCTACGGCAAAGTTTATCGTGACGGGTGACTTGACACAGATCGATTTGCCGAAGAAATCGCAATCAGGTTTGGCTACGGCGGTTAATTTGTTGGACAACATAGAGGGAATTGATATTGTACATCTCACAGGCTCCGATGTGGTGCGGCATAAGTTGGTGAAAAGGATTCTAGAAGCTTATGGTGACATCAAACCATCGTAACGCGCTACTCTTTCCTGAAAACTTCGTACTTTAGTCCCTCCATCGTCCACCAGGCATGGGATCAAGTCAAAAAACTGCTTTTTAGAATGAACGCAATTAACGAAACGAACTTTAAATTCAATAAACAAACTGCTTTTTACAGAGGCAAGGTACGCGATGTATATACTATTGATCATCAATATTTGGTGATGATTGCATCGGATCGCATTTCAGCTTTCGATGTCGTGTTGCCAAAACCGATTCCGCACAAAGGGCAAGTACTTAATCAGATTGCTGCCAAGTTTTTAGCCGCAACAGCGGATATTTTGCCCAATTGGGTATTGAGTACGCCGGATCCAAGCGTCACCATTGGTCATGCTTGCGAACCATTTAAAGTAGAGATGGTCATTCGTGGATATCTATCCGGTCATGCTTGGCGCACGTATCGCGAAGGTGGTCGTTTATTGTGTGGCGTGACCTTGCCAGAAGGATTAAAGGAGAACGATAAACTACCAGAGCCAATCATTACACCAACGACGAAAGCGGCTGTAGGACATGATGAAGATATCTCCAGAGAAGATATTCTGGCTAAAGGCATCGTAAGCGAAAAAGACTATGTGCAATTGGAAAAATACACCAGAGCATTATTCCAACGTGGTACCGAGATCGCACGCGAACGTGGCTTGATCTTGGTGGATACAAAATATGAGTTTGGAAAAAAAGACGGACAGATCTATTTGATCGACGAGATTCATACGCCAGATTCTTCTCGTTATTTTTATGCAGAAGGTTACGAAGAACGTCAAGCCTCGGGAGCGGCTCAAAAGCAACTTTCCAAAGAATTTGTACGCCAATGGCTGATGGATAACGACTTTCAAGGGAAGGACGGACAGCAAGTGCCCGAGATGACCGAAGAAGTGATCTCATCGATCTCGGCACGTTATATAGAATTGTATGAGCACATCACGGGCGAGCAATTCGTCTATCCAGAAGCAGGAGCTGTCAACGAGCGTATACAAGAAAATGTGGATCAGGCATTGACACAGATCATGGCCTAAAACGAAGGATAACTATGAAATTCACGGTAGAAAAGGGAGAGCGTTTTGTGGTGATCGAGCCGCATGCGACTTGTTTGAATGGGGAAGTGGCCGGTAAGCTGAAAGGCGAATTTATGCTACGTAATACCGGCGGACAACGAAATATTATCTTGGATCTTAATCGCGTAGAATCGGTCGATGAAGATGGAATCCGTGTGGGGCTTCTGGCTCGCCGCCTTTGCAAATCGATGGGCGGTCTTTTTATTTTGGTCAATGTACATGAAAATGTATTCAGCTTTATGAAGACCATTGGCTTGGAATCTTATTTCAAAGCAGCCAAAGATGTAGAGCGGGCAAAAGATATGATCTTCGGCAACGAAATTCGTTTAGACCTTAGAGGCGATCAATAATATGCGCTTCTCTATTCTGATTTTAGGTAATAGTTCGGCCACGCCCATGTACGAGCGGCATCCGACTTCGCAAGTCGTCAATCACAATGAGCAATTGTATTTGATCGACTGTGGCGAAGGTACGCAGATGCAGCTCACGCGCTACGGCATCAAAAGCAACCGGATCAATCATATCTTTATCAGTCACCTTCATGGCGATCATTACCTCGGTCTGGTGGGTTTGATTTCCTCTATGCATCTGATGGGGCGCAAAACCGATCTGCACTTGTACGGACCAGCACCTTTGGAGGAGATTCTAGCATTAAACTTCAAATACTCTGAAACGGAGTTACGCTACAACTTGATTTTTCATCCGACCAACCCGACTGAAACAGCCGTTTTGTTCGAAAGCAAGTTGCTTCGCGTAGAATCATTTCCTTTACGTCATCGCATTGCCTGCACGGGTTTTCGGTTTCAAGAAGGAGCACGCCCAGCCAAGTTGGATGTAGAGAAAGTCGCAAAACTCCATATTCCACCAGCTTTAATTAATGGTATAAAATGGGGTTTGGATTTTACGGACAAGGATGGACAAGTTCATCCTTCCAGTGAATTAACAACACCAGCACCTTTGCCTAGAAGTTATGCGTATTGCTCGGATACCGTGCGGATTCCCGATTATCTGCCTTTTATCCATCGGGCAAATCTGTTGTATCATGAATCCACCTTTCTGCATGAAATGAAAGATCGTGCGGTAGAAACCTTTCATACGACATCCTTCGAAGCGGGAGAGATTGCTAAGGAGGCGGAAGTTGGTCATTTGCTTTTAGGGCATTATTCTGCGAGATACAAAACCAAAGAGCTAACCTTACTGTTGGATGAAGCTCGCTCCGCATTTCTCCATACGGATCTTTCGGTAGAGGGAAAATGGTACGAAGTAGAATAATTTCACTTCCATTCCGGCAAAATAGTTCCTATAATTCGTGATATTTTGCTCATATTTACAAAATCATAATATTTCCAGTATTTAGTTAGAAATGTCATTTAATTTAGACCTTCTTTTAAGGGAAAACATAAAAAATCTAAAGCCTTATTCGTCCGCTAGAGATGAATTTGATGGCGAAGCGGCTGTCATGTTGGATGCGAATGAAAATGCGTATGGTTCGCCTTTGAGCCAATCGTTCAATCGTTACCCGGATCCCTTGCAATTGGCAGTAAAGCAGAAATTGTCAGCCATAAAAGGCGTCAGTACCGATCGTATTTTTTTGGGTAATGGATCGGATGAAGCGATCGACCTCTTGTTTAGAGCGTTTTGCAGACCAGGAATAGATAATGTTATTTTGCTGCCTCCAACGTACGGGATGTATGAAGTATCAGCCAACATCAATGATATCGCGGTACGCAAAGTGACGCTGACGCCCGATTATCAATTGGACATTGATACCATTGCGGCAGCAATCGACGAGCATACAAAAATTATTTTTATCTGCTCGCCCAACAACCCGACGGGCAATAGCATTCGCCGGCAGGATATCGAAACTATTCTAGTCAATTTTGAAGGTATTGTCGTGTTAGACGAAGCCTACATCAATTATGCTAAGCAGAGTTCATTCTTGCCGAACTTAGCGGAGTTTCCGAATTTGGTGGTTTTGCAAACCTTGTCTAAAGCTTGGGGATTGGCAGCATTGCGCTTAGGAATGGCCTTCGCCAGTGTAGAAATCATTCAGATTTTTAACAAAATCAAGCCACCGTACAACATCAACCAAGCGACGCAAACCTATGCGCTCGAAGCTTTGGCCCGGGTGGATACCGTGAATGAATGGATTAAGGAAACGGTAGAAGAACGCACTTTATTGGTAGAACAACTCCAACTTATTCCTCAGGTAGAGCACATCACGCCATCAGACGCCAATTTTGTATTGGTTCGTTTGCAACAAGCACGACCCCTATACCATCACTTAGTCAATAAAGGCATCATTGTACGTGATCGTTCGACAGTCACGTTATGTGAAGGTGCCTTGCGGATGACGGTGGGTACGCCAGCAGAAAACCAAATTTTGCTCGCTCAAATTAAAGAATTCTATAGTTAATACGATATGTCAGATTTATTGAAGCGCGTCTTATTTATCGACCGCGATGGCACTTTGATTTTAGAACCAGAAGACGAACAGATTGATTCGTTTGCCAAGTTGAAATTTTATCCAGGCGCCTTGCAGTATTTGCCTAAAATTGCCCAAGAATTAGACTTTGAATTGGTTTTGGTGACTAATCAAGACGGCTTGGGTACCGATTCGCATCCGGAAGATAACTTCTGGCCAGTGCATCAGTTTATTATGAACACTTTTGCTGGCGAAGGAGTGGAGTTTGCGAGAGAACATATTGACCGCACCTTCCCGCATGAAAATGCGGCTACACGCAAGCCGGGAATCGGTTTATTGGGCGAATATTTCGACACGAAAAACTATAATTTGGCTGAATCCTTTGTGATCGGTGATCGGGTAAATGATGTAAAGCTGGCTCAAAATCTTGGCGCAAAAGCAATCTGGCTGGGTGGCAATACCGCTCTTGGTCAGGCAGAGAATGTCGAGATATCTGCGGATTCAGTCGCCTTGCAAACCACCGATTGGAAAGCAATCTATGAATTCCTGAAATTGGGAACACGCACGGCTTCGCATCAGCGGAAAACCAATGAAACGGACATATCCATCGCGATCAATCTGGATGGTAGCGGCAAATCGGATATAGATACCGGATTACCATTTTTTGATCATATGCTCGATCAGATTGCCCGTCACGGTGCGTTGGATCTGACGATTCGTGCCAAAGGTGATCTGCATATCGACGAACATCATACGATTGAAGATACCGGAATCGCTTTAGGCGAGATTTTTGCGCAGGTACTGGGCGACAAGCGCGGTATTGAACGTTATGCATTTACCTTGCCGATGGATGATTGCTTAGCGCAGGTGGCACTAGATTTTGGTGGTCGCAGTTGGATCGTGTGGGAAGCGGAATTTAAGCGCGAAAAGATTGGTGATATGCCGACGGAGATGTTTTTCCATTTCTTCAAATCATTCAGCGACGCTGCCCGAACCAATCTAAATATTAAAGCAGAAGGCGACAACGAACACCATAAGATCGAAGCTATATTTAAGGCCTTTGCCAAGTCGATTAAGAAAGCAGTACGACGCGATGCAGACAATATGCAATTGCCGAGTACCAAGGGCTTGTTGTAGGGGAAGATTCAGAAAAACACCGAGCAAATAGCATGATTGGAATTGTAAACTACGGAGCAGGAAATATATTTTCATTGACGGCCGCCTTGGTGCGTTGCAATTTGCCGTATGGCATGATCAATGAGCCAGCCGATTTTGATAAATACGAACGAATTATTATTCCGGGCGTCGGTCATGCTGGCGCAGCCATGCAAAAGCTGCGTGATTCAGGATTGGCTGAAGCCATTCCTTCGCTAACAAAACCGGTATTAGGTATTTGTGTAGGTATGCAATTACTAACCAGCTTTTCGGAAGAAGGCAATGCCGATATGTTGGGCGTTTTTCCAATGCGTACGCTGCATTTTCAACAACGCATTTCCGAAAAAGTGCCGCATATGGGATGGAATACCACACAAATCCGACACAACTGCCGCCTTTTTGACCACATAGCAGACAATTCATATTTCTATTTTGTGCATTCGTTTTTTATCGAATTCCAAGAAGGATATACCGCGACTTCGACCAACTACGGCGTCGAGTATGCGGCTAGCATACATAAAGACAATTTTTACGGCGTACAATTTCACCCGGAGAAATCTGGCTCAGCAGGAGAGCAATTGCTCCTGAACTTTGCTGCGATTTAAACAACCTTAATACAGGTGTTCACATGATCGTACAGGATCACGCGTGCATTGTTGCCGATTATTCACTATTTTTGAACAATAAACTGATTTTTTATCTTGATTGATTCTACCATGTATATTATACCAGCTATTGACGTTTTAGACAAAAAAGTAGTTCGCCTACGCGAAGGAAACTATGATGATGTCACCCACTATGAGATCTCTCTAGAAGAGCAAATTGCGAAATACCATGCAAATGGTACCGAGATCGTGCACATCATTGATCTGAATGGGGCTAAAGGTGATTTCTCTAATCAGCAATATCTTTTTGAGGTCTTGAAAAAAACAGATATGAAGGTGCAGTACGGTGGTGGTGTCCGCAGTATTGATAAAGTGAAAGAATTGGTAGACGCCGGCGTTTACCGCGTGATTGTGGGAACACAAGCAATCACGAACCCTTCTTTTTTGGAAGAATTGAGCGCGCTCAATGAAGGCCGTGTGAAATATGCAGATCATGTAGTCGTAGCGATTGATGTACTCGATGAGGTGATCAAGTATTCGGGTTGGCTAGAAAGCTCACCTATCAAATTGATTGAATATATTGATAAATGTCTGGCACTAGGTTTCTATCGATTCTTATGTACAGATATTAGCAAAGATGGTAAATTGGGTGGAGCTGGTGTAGAATTGTATAAAAAACTATTGGATCACTCTCCAATCATCAAATTGATCGCATCGGGCGGTATTAGTTCCATGGAAGATATACAAGCATTACAAGATTTGCAAAATGTTGAATCAGTAGTCGTAGGAAAAGCGATTTACGAAAATCGAATTTCTATTGATGAGATTAAAGACTGGAACTTAAAAGCGTTGATTAAGTTCTAATATGCTCGCAAAAAGAATCATTCCCTGTTTGGATGTCAAAGATGGACGTACCGTAAAAGGCGTCAACTTTGTCGATCTGCGTGATGCGGGCGACCCCGTAGAGTTAGCGTGGCAATATTCACAGCAGGGAGCGGATGAATTGGTGTTTTTGGATATTACAGCCACACACGAAGGTCGCAAAACCATGATCGATTTGGTGAAATCCGTTGCTCGGCAGGTGAATATTCCTTTCACCATCGGTGGAGGCATCAATGAATTAAAGGATGCCGATGCTTTGTTGGCTGCTGGTGCAGATAAAATCTCCATCAATTCTGCTGCGGTACGCAATCCCAACTTGATTGACGAATTGGCCAAATCTTTTGGAAGCCAATTTGTGGTTGTAGCGGTCGATACACGTCTAGTTGATACACAAAATTTAGTGCACTTGCGTGGTGGTCGCGAACAAACGGACATCATCACCGAAGCGTGGATCAAAGAAGCAGAAAGTCGAGGAGCAGGGGAGATTCTGCTTACATCGATGGATCACGATGGCACAAAGAATGGATTTGACGTATCTTTGCTTTCTAAGATTAATGCTGCGATCAATATACCGTTGATCGCTTCTGGAGGCGCAGGTAATGAACAACATTTTGTGGATGTATTCCAACAAAGTGGCGTAGATGCCGCGCTGGCAGCATCAGTATTTCACTACGGAGAAATATTGATTCCAGACTTAAAAGACATACTAAGGAAAAACCACATCGTGGTTAGATGATTAAAAATCGAAGGGATATACAGGTTATGCAAGAAGTAGATTTTTCAAAAGGAGATGGTTTAGTTCCGGTAATTGTGCAAGATGCGCAAACGTTGGAAGTACTGATGTTGGGTTATGTGAATGAGGAAGCATGGAAGAAAACCCAAGCAGAGCGTCGCGTCACCTTTTATTCGCGTAGTAAACAAAGATTGTGGACGAAAGGCGAAGAAAGTGGAAATTTTCTAGAAGTGCAGGATCTACATGTAGACTGTGATCAGGATACGATTTTGATCAAAGCACTTCCTGCAGGGCCAACATGTCACACAGGAAGTCGCAGTTGTTTTAATACCGATCACAATCAAAATTTCCTTTTTGAATTAGAGCGCGTAATTCAGCAACGCATCGATTTCCCTACCGAAGGATCTTATGTGAATAGCCTGCGCCAAAAAGGATTGAATAAAGTCGCGCAAAAAGTAGGCGAAGAAGCCGTGGAAACGGTTATTGCAGCCTTGGCAGAGACGGAACACGACTTCATCAACGAATCATCTGATCTAGTATTCCACCTGATCTTATTACTCAAAGAAAAAGGTTTGGGCTGGCGCGAAATTGCTGCGAACTTGGCTTCTCGCCATAAGTAATCTCAGCTAGTGCATAATATTATTTTTCCGTCGGCGCAGCGTGAACACCTGCGCCACGATTCCGATCGTACATATAAGCATATTGAACAGAAGGGCTTTGATACCGATCTGTTCGGTCAAGAAGAAATATAGAGCGACGACAGCTAGTATGCTGAAGCCAATAATAATCACTACAGAAACCTTTTTCATCACATGGAAGCTTTAGTAATCGTACATCTATTATCGTAGTACGGTCAAGAATACTACAGCTAAGCGCTTGAAATTGTTTTTGTCGAGAACGAAGCCGTATCTTTACGGCTATGCCAGATGTCTCATTACTTCATACGCTTCGCGGTCATCAAAATCCTATTTTTACGCTAGCAGTAGCTGGTCATCACACCTTGTTTTCGGGTGGCAACGATAAGGGAGTCGTGGAGTGGGACTTGCAGACCATGCAGTTCCGACGGATTTTGTGCGCGGTTTCGCATTCTGTATATGCGCTTCATCGGATTCCAAATACAGATTTGCTGGCGATTGGTTTGCGCTCTGGGGAGATTATGATCGTCGATTATGTAGAGCAGAAGTTAGTGACCAAAATGAAGACAGAATCCGGCGCCGTATTTGCATTACAAGCTCTGCCAGAAAAATCGGAATTGATTGCGATAGGCGAAGAGGGCGTAGCTTATGTATACGATACGGTGTATTTTAAGCTTTTGTATCGGTTCCGCGTATCGAAAGAGACCGTGCGTACTATTGAAATCGATTCAGCAAAATCCACCGTATATTTCGGGGACAAATCCGGTGCGATCTACCAATATGATAGTGCGCAATACGAACTAAAGCAGCAGATTTTAGTACACAAGATGCCGGTAACGAGTTTATGTGTTGTCGGCGAACAACTATTTTCTGGCGGCAGAGATGCCAAGCTATACCAATTGTCTACCGCTGATTTTGCCGTACAACACGAAATTACGCCACATATGTTTACGGTATATGGGATTGTGGCCAATGCCGATCAAACACAGATCGCGACAGCGAGTCGCGATAAAACCTGGAAAATCTGGGATCCAAAGAGCTTGACTTTACTCAAAAATGTGAGTGTAGATCGGGGTTATGACAGCCATTTCCTGTCGATTAACAGTATTCTTTGGCAAGATCACAAGATCTTTACGGCAGGTGATGATAAGATGATCAAGGTGTGGGAACTAACGGCAGACTAAATTGTAGAAGCCGCTGTCAAAATGGTAATCATTTCTTGTAAATACTGCGCATCTACCTCGTCAAAGCTATTTAAGTCGGCGCTATCTACATCTAGAACGCCAATACAATTGCCTTCATGGATCACAGGAAGGACAATCTCCGAGCGTGATAGGGAGCTGCAAGCGATATGTCCAGGGAAAGCGTCTACATCAGGTACAATGATCGTTTCGGCCTTTGCCCAAGCCGTGCCACATACGCCGCGATTGTGCGCAATGCGCGTACAAGCTACTGGTCCTTGAAACGGACCTAATACCAACTGCTCTTCTTTTACCAAATAAAAGCCCACCCAGAAAAAATTAAACTGCTCTTTTAAAGCTGCAGCCAAGTTTGCCATATTCGCTACAAAATCAGCCTCGTAGTCGATCAATGCTTTGATCTGCGGAACTAAGGCTTGATACTGCTCTTCTTTAGTGCCTGTTGCACGTGTTAAATCTTCTGCCATGTCGGAATCAGATGTGATATGTATAGTAGAGAGGATGTAATTATAGTTTCTTCAGTGCGGCCTTGATCAAGCTTTCCACAGAGTGATCTTCCGTCGACAGCAAAATTTGTTGCATGACCTTTTCTACTTGCGGTTTCGGGAATCCCAACATGATTAATGCCGAGTTGGCCT
The DNA here is from genome assembly GCF_011316935.1 of Sphingobacterium chungjuense. Lineage (GTDB taxonomy): Bacteria > Bacteroidota > Bacteroidia > Sphingobacteriales > Sphingobacteriaceae > Sphingobacterium > Sphingobacterium chungjuense. The sequence continues at coordinate 36,301 of NZ_WLYS01000007.1, read as the reverse complement.
CTTCATGCGCCGATTGCGCAGGAACGTGATCCAATAACAGAGCATTTGGCCCTTCTTTTTTCAACTTATCCTGCAATTCTAAAATTACACGTTGTGCCGTTTTTGGGCCAATGCCTTTAATCCGTTGGATCACGGCAACTTGTCCTTGTACGATCGCTTGTTGGATCTCCTCTGGCGTAATGGAAGAAAGCATCATCCGTCCCGTGTTGGGCCCAATGCCAGAAACGGAAATCAAGTGATTGAATAAGTGCCTTTCGCTTTCTGTGGCAAAGCCATACATAGTCTGCGAGTCTTCGCGTACTTGAAAAGAAATGAACAGCTTGCAGCGTTCTACTTCTTTGATCTGGCTAAACGTGGTTAAAGATATGTGCACATGGTAACCCACGCCACCCACGTCAATAATGACGTGGGTAGGGGATTTCAATACCAGTTGTCCGTCGAGATACTCGTACATAGTTTTTCTTAGAATATTAGTTTTCTCTGGATTGTGCGTCTACCACGGCAATTTTTACCATGTTGACAATCTCACGCACCGAGCTATCCAACTGCAAGACATGTACCGGCTTATTCATACCTAATAAAATAGGGCCAACTGCTTCGGCTTCGCCTACTTCTTGCAACAATTTGTATGCAATATTACCCGACTCTAGGTTCGGGAATATCAAGGTGTTTGCTGCTTCGCCATTCAATTTACTGAACGGGAAGTTGGTGTTCAACATCTCTTTATTCAAGGCGAAGTTCGCTTGCACATCGCCATCTACAATAATGTCTGGAGCTTTGTCATGTAAGATTTTTACTGCCTGACGCACCTTATCAGCTACGCGACCTTCGGTCGAGCCAAAGTTGGAGTACGAAAGCATCGCGATGCGAGGTGTAATATTAAAGCGCTCTTTCACCGCGTTGTTTACCAAGATGGTGATTTCCGCTAGATCTTCCGGACAAGGGTCTTCATTTACTGTGGTGTCGGCCAAGAAAATAGGTCCTTTCTTCGTTAGCATCATGTACATACCGGCTACACGGCTTCCTGGTTTTGCACCAATCACTTGTAAAGCAGGGCGAATTGTAGTCGCATAACTGCGGGTCAATCCAGAAATAAAAGTATCCGCTTGACCAAATTCGACCATTGACGCTGCATAATAGTTGCGATTGCCACGGATCAATTTTTCAGCTTCTAAGCGGCTGATGCCACGACGCTGGCGTTTGGTATACAGGTGATCCACAAATTGCTTAAACGTATCTGTTTTTACTTGTTTGCTAGGATCGATGATTTGTGTGCCGTCCAGTTCAAAAGCATATTCTTCAATGATATGACGAATGCGCTCTTCGTCGCCCAACAAGATCGGAATAGCAATGCCTTCTTCTTGCACGATTTGCGCTGCGCGTAATGTTTTGTAGTTATCTGCTTCGGCAAATACGACGCGTTTCGGATTGTTCTGCGCGCGGGCAGACAGCGTCCGCATGATGCCATCATCTTTACCTAGACGCTTGCGTAATTCTGTTTTATATTCATCCCAATCTTCAATCGTTTTGCGAGCTACGCCAGACTCAATCGCAGCTTTAGCCACTGCAATGGATACCTCGGTAATCAAGCGTGGATCGGTCGGTTTAGGGATTACGTAATCCTCACCAAAACGAAGGTTATTGGTATTATATGCTTGGTTTACTTCTTCCGGAACAGGTTCTTTCGCCAATTTGGCAATAGCGTGTACCGCGGCGATTTTCATTTCTTCGTTGATCGCTGTTGCGCGTACATCCAATGCGCCACGGAAGATGTAAGGGAAACCTAATACATTATTTACTTGGTTAGGGAAGTCAGAACGACCCGTTCCCATGATGATATCATTGCGGGTTGCGCAAGCTAGATCGTATGCAATCTCTGGGTTCGGGTTAGCCATCGCTAATACGATTGGTTTAGCCGCCATAGATTGAAGCATTTCTGGCGTCAAAACATCCGCAGCAGACAATCCGATGAATACATCGCTATCTTTCACCGCATCGGCTAAGGTTGTGATATCGCGATCCGTTGCCCATTCCGCTTTGCTAGGATCTAAGTTTTCGCGATCACTGCGAATAACTCCTTTGCTATCCAACATCACGATATTTTCTTTTTTAGCACCTACCGCGATGTACATCGCGGTACAAGAAATTGCGGCAGCACCAGCGCCGTTCACCACAATTTTTACTTGGCTAATATCTTTTTGCTGTAGTTCACAAGAGTTGATCAAGGCAGCACCAGAAATGATGGCAGTTCCGTGCTGATCATCGTGCATCACCGGAATGTTCATTTCCGCTTTCAGTCTGCGCTCAATCTCAAAACATTCTGGAGCTTTGATGTCCTCTAGATTGATACCTCCGAAAGTTGGCTCTAAGGCTTTGACGATTTTAACAAACTCATCTACATTCTTCGTGTCCAATTCTAAATCGAATACGTCGATGTCGGCAAAGATTTTAAACAACAAACCTTTTCCTTCCATCACCGGTTTGCCGGCTTGTGCGCCGATGTCTCCTAATCCTAATACGGCAGTACCATTAGAAATAACCGCGACCAAATTACCTTTGGCGGTGTACTTGTACGCATCTTCGCTGTTCTCGGCAATCGCCAAACACGGCTCTGCCACTCCTGGTGAATAGGCTAATGATAAATCCCGCTGTGAACTGTGAGGTTTGGTAGGGACTACCGCAATTTTGCCCGGACGACCGGATGAGTGGTAACGTAACGCGTCCTTTTTTCTATTTGAACTGCTCATTGAATTCTGTTTTGATGTATAAGTTTATGTTTGTGGGTACAAATCTATTATTATTCCATGACTTCGAGAACTATTGTTTTAACACGTTTAGTAATTTGAACATGCGCTGACGCATACTCGCTGTGCTGCCTTTGTAATTATTGACAAAAAGAGTGAAAGTCAGCGCTTGACCAGCCTTGCAAGTCTGAAAACCGCTGTAGCCGAGCACGCCGCCAATCGTGCCACTTTTCATTTTCATTTGGTTGATCGTGGGCAGGCTTTTGTAGAAATCAGCGTACCACGGCCTACCATAAGCATACTGCATGATGCGGTTCATCGCATTGGCCGTCACGCGATTTGCGGGCGATAATCCAGAACCATCTAGCATGCCTAGATCCACGGTAGGAATGCGCAAGGTTTTGTTCCAGTGCGCAATCACATAATCGGCGCTTTCCGCCGTGGTTTTCACCTTTTTCTGCTCGCATCCGATGGTTTTCATTAAGGCTTCGCCAAATAGGTTAATGCTTTTGTGATTGAACCAATAAATGATCTCCGCCAATGCGGGCGACTGATGCGTTGCAATGGTTTTACCAGTAGATGCTACGTAATTGTTTAGTTTATATGCAGAAGCCGCCAAGCCATCTACCAGCACACCTTCCTGTACAAGATTCGCTTTCAAATCGTGTGCAAGCTGATAGGCCGGATCCGGAATAGAGATCTCAATCGTTTTATTCAGATCTTTGCCATAACTACCTTTTAAAAGGATGGAATTGGCGTATGGTGTAGAAAAACCAAATACCTTGTCGCCTGTGCCCGCATTTCCGGTAGTCACTTCATTGCGAATGGTCAGATAACTCAAATCCACTGATAATTTTTTGATGGCCGCTGGTTTGCCAACCGCCGCAGGCGAGAAAGTAATGCCCGCTTTATTCTCTTTCCAATTGAGTCCCGAAACACCAGCGCCGTAATAATTACCAATGTCTGCCGCTGGCCAACCCGTCGGCACTTGATTACCGTCGAATATAGTATCATCACCAATAATACGACCGCGGATACGTTTTATGCCCAATTGCTTAATCGCAAAAGTCCAATTATCTAAGATGTTTTGTGCTTGCGTAGAAGCATAGCGATCGCTGCCCAAAGTCGGATCGCCGCTGCCTTTTATGGTGATATCACCATCGAGGTTTCCCATCTTATCGATTGTACCAGTATAAGATATCGTGGTGGTGTATTTATAATTGGAGCCTAACAATTCAAATGCTGTAATGCTCGTAATAACCTTTAAGGTCGACGCAGTAGCCATTCCAGTATTCGCTTGATGCTCAAATACGATCTGTCCTGTTTTTGAGTCGGTGACCATAAAGGCGGCCTGCTGTGTCGTCAATCCACCTTCGCTTCGAAATTGATTGAAGGCTGTGGAAATTTTGCTGCTTAAGTTTTGTGCTTGCGTACTACTGAAGGCTAGTATAATAGAAAGGAGAAAAAGTGATTTTAGCTTTGGCATAAAACAAATATCGGGATAAGGTCTGATGTTATAATTTTTTTAGTGCTTCTCTTTATTTTTATTGTTGAATACACAATTTTGGGATTTATAAATTTACATATGTGAATGAAAATTATTAACTTTAAAACTTCTACTAACTAGCTATTTAATCTTATTCATGAAGTACTTTGCCCTTTCCCTAAAAATTTCGACCGTTATTGCTTTATTTCTTTTTGTATCGTCATGTTCCAAAGACGTACCACTTGAGCCAGAAAATGAGCCAGAGAACCAAAGTTCTTGGACGATCGATGAACGCTTTGTTTATCAGGATAAAACGCAATTGTACTCTGTTAAAATAAGTGATAAATTAGCTATGATAGGGCCGTATGGTTACACCACGCTCCATCAATCGGAGCAAGCCTCACCCCAAGAAATGAATGACATACAGCGGTATGCAATCTATTTTCGTCCATCTGTTAGTGTAAAATTGCCAATAAGTGATCGCTATTTTGTGGGTGCTAGTATGCAAAATAGCGCAATATTGTTTATCAATTCCGACCATCCTGTCAGTAGTGGACTTACAGCCAGTTTAAACATTCGAAATGTCGATCCCGATTTTATCGAAATGCTATCCATTCACAGTCATTATGGAGAGTCTATGGCGATTAATAATCAAAATCAGACTTTGATGGCGTATAGGGCTACGAGTACCAATCATTCTACCGTGAAATTACTTCTTGTAGACGTTGATCCAGGTGGGGAAGGACCGGGCATTCCAACTTTATTGAGGATCCGTAGTACAAAAGTGATTGTCTTAGACGATAGAGAGCATTATGGTTTTGATATGATCGAAGCTGTAGACGATCATTTTTTAGTTTCTTCTCAGACGAAAACACTTGTGGTAGAAAAAGATGGTAGTTATCGTTCGGTACTGGATCGTGCACTCCTACGCGTATTTAAGCATAATGATAAGTTGTATGGTTTTGGTCGCGACGGTAAATTTTATCAGTCTTCTGATAAGGGCAATAGCTGGAAGAGTTCTTTCGAAGTAGAGCGGTTTTTAAGCGACGTTAGCTTTACGCACGTGGAGGATCAATTAGTAGGTTATCGATATGGTCAAGTGTGGAAGTTTGATTTTAACGATTCTGGTTATGAAGTGGAAGAACTGGTGAATACTGGACTGGTTGGAAATTTGATTACTTCCCTTAACGAATTTGACGGAAAAGTATATGTTACTACATTGTCCGGGGTATACTACAAACCTTTAGAACAATTTTTCGAGATCAAGCCAAAGGAGAGTAACTAGATACAATGTGATTAAAAGGATTTAAAAAAAACAAATGGCCGTAAGATTTTGTCTTACGGCCATTTGTTTTTTAGATTTTCGCTGTTTTCTCTTTCAACCAAGCTGCTTCTTCTTCTGTGAGCAGTGGTGCTAGCTGATTGTACGTCCAATCGTTATATTGGTTGAGCCAGTCAATGTGTTTTTGATCCAACAACGAGGTGTTCACCAAGTCAGTGGCGATATAGCAAATCGTTAACGTTTCAAAATCCATGAAATCACCAAACTCATTATGCGATAAGTTACGGCTCAATACCAAGTTTTCGATGCGAATACCATACGATCCTTCGCGGTATAAGCCCGGTTCTATCGAAGAGATCATCCCTTCTTCGATCGCGACATCCACATTCGATGGGTTTAATACTTGTGGTCCTTCATGCACATTCAGGAAGAAACCCACACCATGTCCAGTCCCATGTCCATAATTGCGCAACGTTTCCCAAATCGGACGACGTGTAATCGCATCAATCTGATAGCCACGTGTGCCTTGCGGGAAAACAGCCATAGATCCTTCGATCAATCCTTTTAACACAATGGTATAATCTTCCTTTTCTTCCGAAGTGATGTTTCCTAAAGAAACGACACGTGTAATGTCGGTCGTGCCAGAAGTATATTGGCCACCAGAATCTACCAATAACAATCCGCTCGGTTTTAGCGTAGCATCACTTTTTGGCGTCGCTTTGTAATGTGGTAAAGCGCCATGCTCCAAATATCCGGCAATAGTATCGAACGAAATATCTACAAAACCATCCTGCGCTGCACGAAATGATCGCAGCTTCTCAGATATGCTAATTTCTGTGAGATTTTCAGTGCCTACATTCTCCTCCAACCATTTGAAGAAGCGGGTGAGCGCTGCACCATCTTTCAGCATCGTTTCGCGCGAAAAGCTTACTTCGGTTGGGTTTTTCACCGCCTTCAAAAACGTAGAAGGATTCGTGTCTTCCAACACTTTGACCGATGCCGGAATACTTTCATAAATGGCATAGCAAGTACGTTTCGGATCGATCAGGATCTGTTCTACAGCCAGTTGCTGAATAGCAGCATGTACGCTGTCGTATGGTTTTATATCAATGCCTGCGGCATTCAGCTCCGCTTGATCGGCTGCCGACAATTTGGTGTTGTCAATGAATAATGTCGCGCGCGCTGCTTCAATGATCAAGAAACCGAGAACTACTGGATTGCAAGGCACATCGTTACCCCGAATATTCAACGTCCAAGCCAAGTCATCTAAAGAAGAAATGATGTGCGCCTGTGTATGGAGTTTCTCCATCTTGAGGCGAATCGCGGCAATTTTACTAGCCGCATCTTGTCCGGTCGTATCTGGATGAATGAGGTAAGCAGCATCCGTGGGGAGCAATGGCCTGTCTTCCCAAGCGGCGTCTAATAAATCTATACCGCCATCGATCGCGACACCCAATGGTTCTAACTTTTCTTTGATGGTTTTTGCCAAAAGAAGTGAAGTCAGATTACCATCGAAAGCAACAGTATTTCCTTTGCTGAATTTTTCGGCCAGCCACTCTACATATTCTGCTTTGTGCTGTATTTTGAGTTTTACCAACTCAAAACCAGTATCTACGAGCTGTTCGCGTCCTTGCACGAAATAACGTGCATCGGTCCATAATCCAGCAAAATCTTGTGTAATCACCAACGTACCTGCCGATCCGGTAAATCCCGAAGTCCAAGCAATCGCTTTGAAGCGATCAGGAAGGTATTCACTAATATGTGGATCTGCCGAAGGAATAATATAGGCATCTATGCCGCGCTCCGCCATGGATTCGCGAATAGCCGCCAGCTTTTTAATGTGTTCCATATGTGATGTTGTTTTGTGCTAAAAAATCTACTTAGGTGTTTGCCAGAATAGATAATTCTTGCGCCACACGGCCAGCGATCTGTCCGTATGCTGCTGCCACCGGTTCCTGATCGTCCAACAAAATCGGGAAACCATTGTCGCCCGCGTCTGCTACTGCTTTCACGAGTGGTATTTCGCCTAAGAAAGGCACGTTATTTTCGGTAGCTAATCGCTTGCCGCCGTCTTTTCCAAAAATATAATATTGTTTATCTGGCAGTTCTGCTGGTGTGAAATACGACATATTCTCGACAATGCCCAGAATAGGCACATTAATGCCTTCCATACGGTACATCGCCATTCCTTTGATTGCATCCGCTAACGCAACGTGCTGCGGAGTCGTTACAATCACTGCTCCAGAGATCGGATAAGTTTGTGATACGGTAATGTGAATATCACCTGTTCCCGGCGGCATATCGACCACCAAGTAATCGATCTCGCCCCAATCGGCATCATTGAAAAGCTGTTTGATCGCAGAAGTCGCCATCGGGCCGCGCCATGGAATCGGCTGATTAGGATCTGTAAAGAAGCCAATGCTCAACAATTTCAATCCGAACTTTTCGATCGGAAGGATTTTGGTTTTTCCGTCTGCGGTTTGCGTGGATTGAGGCTTCGCGCCTTCCAAGCCAAACATAATCGGCAGCGAAGGGCCGTAAATATCGGCATCAAGCAAACCAGTACGTGCACCTTGTTGGCTTAGCGCTAAGGCTAGGTTGGCTGCGACGGTAGATTTGCCAACTCCGCCTTTACCAGAGGAAACCAAAATAATATTTTTGATGCCCTTTAATTGATTGCTGTCGGCAGCGATCACGCGGGAAGTCATGTTGATGTCCACGGCAATCTCTTTGGAGACAAATAAGCTAATGGCGTTGCGACAAGCGTGCTCGATATGCCCTTTGAGCGGACAAGCAGGCGTCGTCAAAACGACATCAAACCGGATTTTGTTGGGAAGGATCTCTATATTTTGGATCATGTTCAGCGTCACGAGATCCTTTTTTAAATCAGGTTCTTCGACGTGACCCAGCGCATGTAGAATTTGTTCTTGCGTAATCATTATCTTTCGTTGGAGCTACAAAGCTAAATAATGCGGTGCATACTCTTGTCATTTGGATGTTTTTAATGTTTTTTGTCTATTTTTAACCCGTACTTTCACATCACATTACCCGAAGAAATTCACGTTATGTTTGCAAAGAAGATTCCTATCACCACGCAACAGAAAAAATGGTTTTTCATTTCTCTGGCTGCTTTGTTGCTCTTGCTGGCGATTGGCTTTATCTATTATTTTTCGGTGCGTCAAGGTTTGTTGGACCGCGCAATGAGTCGCGCGCAAAAACAATTAAAGGATGAGTACGGACTCAGGTTGCACGTGGAAGATTACGGCTTCGCCGGATTAAGCACCGTAGCGCTGAAAGGCGTGACGGTGATTCCAGATTCTGCGGCGCAGTTAATGGCGGTGGAGCAATTGCAGGTTTCTGTTGAATTTTGGCCTTTATTGCGTAAGCGGATCAAACTCGATGCTGTAGGGATGGATCATGCTTCGTTGACCATGGTAAAAGAAGGTGATCGCAGCAACTACGACTTCTTGTTTCTTAAGAATAATGCTGCTACAAAAGATACGACCACCACTAAAAGTAGCTTAGCGCAAAAGGTAGATCGGCTAATCCGCCAGGCATTTGATAAGATTCCATCCAACCTAGATCTAAATGAAGTGCATGTGACCTATCAGGATAGCTCGGGCGTGCAAGGATTACACGTTCCCGAAGGGAAAATGCGTAATGGGCGATATGATGTGGATGTATTCTTGAATGAGGTCAGTGATAAATGGAATCTCAAGGGCCAGATAGATAGCGACGATGAAGAGTTTAGCGTAACCGTCACGTCGGATCGCCCAGATATGGAAGTGCCTTTTTTACGTAGTCGATTGGGATTGGCAGTGCGATTTAAAGCGGTAACTTTTGATCTGAAAGAAATCAAACGACATGGCAAAGATCAATTGAAATTATCCGGAAATTGGAAAGTCGAGCAATTGCAGGTACAACATCGCAGATTGTCCGAAAAACCCATCGTCGTACCGCAGGCATCAGCCGAAGGTGGCTTTTTATTAGCTGAAAATGCCGTTGAGCTGTTGGAAAACTCCTCAATTAAAGTACACGATTTTGTCGTGAAGCCAAAACTTAAATATACCCATACACCGAGCAAATTGCTGGAATTGTCTGTGAGCACGGGGCAATTTGCGGCACAAGATTTCTTTGATGCGATACCCAATGGTTTGTTTGAAACCTTGGAAGGTATTCAGGTGAAGGGCAATATTGCTTATCAACTGGATTTTAAAGTGGATTTCGACAATCCAGAGGATTTGGTGTTTCGCTCGCAGATGGATGATCGCGAATTGCAGATTGTGCGTTGGGGAAAGGCCGATGTGGCTGCGCTGAATCAGCCATTCGTTCACGGCGTGTATGAAGATACCAGCAAACTGCGCGATATCGTAGTCGCACCGTCCAATCCAAACTTTCGGAATCTGTCCCAAATCGCGCCGATCTTGCAACGTACGGTATTGAATACAGAAGATCCGTTTTTCTACAAACACCACGGTTTTGAAGAAGAAGCTTTCAAGCTATCCATCGTAACCAATATAAAGGAACGCGCCTTCAAGCGTGGTGCCAGTACCATTTCCATGCAACTGGTGAAAAACTTATACTTAGACCGGAATAAAACGATGACCCGTAAGTTCGAAGAAATTGTGTTGGTATGGTTGATGGAACGTTCGAAAGTAGTCAGTAAAGATCGCTTGTTTGAAATCTACCTCAACATCATCGAGTGGGGCAAAAATATATATGGTATTACCGAAGCGGCGAATTATTACTTTGGAAAAACGCCTAATGAACTAAATATTGGTGAAAGTTTGTTTCTTTCCAGCATCATTCCGCGACCAAAAACTGGTTTGTCATCTTTCGATTACACGGGGCATTTGAAACCATGGGTACGTCGGCATTTTAATACCTACGGTTATATCTTGTCAAAACTGAATCAGCTCCATGATGTGGAAGTGCCCGAAGCATATGGTTTTTATGGCGTTACCTTGCAACCAAACCTGCGGCCACCAAGACCGTATGGTGTCGTCGATTCTATACCCTCTTCGGATGATTTGCATGATCTTATTGACGGCATCGATGCAGAGGAGCAACAGCGCCGTAGTTTGATAGAACGCTTGTTTGGTAAAAAGGAGCAAGAAGAAGTAGAAGAAGAATAAACCCACAATAGATGAATAATCATATTACCATTGACGATCTGGATTTTGAATTGCTGATCGATAATGACCAAATTCTAAAAAGTACCCGCCTCATCGGTATCGATATCAACGTGAAGTACGAAGGTAAAATGCCGGTCTTTATCGGTGTGCTAAATGGTTGTTTTATGTTTATGGCGGATCTGCTAAAGCAAATCACGATTCCTTGTGAGATGTCTTTCGTGAAGCTTTCTTCTTACCACGGTACAGAGCAGCAAGACGTGAAAGAATTGTTAGGCTTAGAAATGGATTTGCGCGGGCGCCACATTATCATTGTAGAAGACATTGTAGATACCGGCAATAGCTTGAAGCATACGATGGACGCTTTGGAAAAGTTAGAGGTGCAATCCATCGCAGTGTGTACCTTATTGATCAAGCCGTCTTGTGTGGAGTATGAGTTTGACAATATCCTATACACCGGTTTTGAAATCGAGAAGGAATTTGTCGTTGGCTACGGTCTGGATTATAATGGCATGTGCCGTAATTTGATGCATATCTACAAACAAGTGCCACGGAACGAAGAAGAAGCTAACCGCGAAGCGGAATAAGCTCTTATCTAAACGAACAATCCATGACGTGATCGTTCACCATGCCGACCGCCTGCATATAGGCATAACAGATCGTGGTGCCAAAGAACTTCACACCGCGTTTCTTCAAGTCTTTTGCGATAGCGTCTGATATTGGCGTCGCTGCTGGCACTTCGCTTAGGCTATGAAAGTTGTTGATGATCGGCTGATTGTTGGGCATGAAGGAATACAGGTACTGGTAGAAACTGCCAAATTGCTCCTGAATGGACAAGAAAATCTGAGCATTGGTGATCGTGCTTTTTACTTTCAAACGGTTGCGAATAATGCCAGCGTCCAGCAATATTCTTTCTACATCATCTTCTGTAAATTTTGCGACAGCCTCTGGGTCAAAATCTGCAAACAGACGCCGGTAATTCTCGCGTTTGCGCAAAATAGTGATCCAACTAAGACCTGCCTGCGCAGATTCCAATACCAGAAATTCGAACAATGTACGATCATCGATCACCACGCGACCCCATTCTTGATCGTGATATTGTTGGTACAATTCGTCTTGGCCGCACCATCCGCAGCGTATATAGTTTTGTTCTGCCATTCTAGTGGTGAAATTACAAGTTTATTCGCAATAATTGCTATTCGTATATCTTCCTATTTATCTTTTGTCAATTCCCGATTAACTCTCTATTTTTACGACGGCATGCACATACGAACTTTTTGGATTTCCTTTTTTGCGACTTTGCTGATATTGCTATCCTCTACGGAGCGTAGTACAGCCCAGCAATTTAATGTCGCCACAGATTCTGTTGCCCGATTGCAAGATAGTCTTCGTCAAGCATATGTGCAGGATTCGATCCGACAAGTTTACGCCACGCAATATACCGCGCTTATCTACGATAATCCTTACAGAGAAGGGTTTTTGGATCATCGTTTGCGAGAAGTTTTGAAAGCCGCTCCGGGCAAGTTATTGGTGTGGGATGAGTATCTTTCTAGGTCAGGAAGTGAAGTGGTGGTAGCAGGAGTAGAGCGACATCAGCGACCTTTATGGGTATTTGGCACAGCGATGGCATTATTATTTTTTGTGGGATTGATCCGTTTTATTTTTCCTACAGATTTTCATATAATCATCGAAGCATATTACCGCGAGCGCTTGTTACAGCAAATTAGCAAGGAGGATAGCATCACCACCTCTTGGCCATATATCTTCTTATATGCGGTGTTTAGTCTGGCACTGGGCTTATTTATTGTGGTGTATATGTCTGGTTTTCGAGATGCTCACTTCTTGACTTTTGCCAATTATATGAGCGCATCTGGATTGATTGCGGTTCTCTTCATCCTGAAAATATTATTGGTACGCTTTGTTTCTTTTGTTTTCAACCTACAACGACTCGTCAGAGAATACATTACAGTGATCTATCTGGTTTATTTTAACAGCGTGTTATTTCTATTGCCATTTTTACTGTTTATTATCCTGTCACCGGCATCCTATTTTAATATTATATTAATTCTATTCGTGTTGTCTATATCTATTATGTTTATTTATAGGGTTTTCCGAACAGTTTTAAGTGTATTTGGTCAGACGCGGTTTTCTATATCCTATTTAATTATTTATCTTTGCACCTTGGAAATTGCTCCAATCCTATTGCTGATTAGAGCCCTAGGCAACTAAATAATTTCATATTTATGCAGATTGATGTAGAAAGAGCAAAGAAAGTAAAGAGCATACTCGTGACTTTGCCAAGACCTGAAAATGATAAATCTCCTTATTTCGCATTGGCGGAAAAATATAATTTAAAGCTCGATTTTCGTGCTTTTATTCATGTGGAGGGTGTTTCAGGTAAGGATGTGAAGAAGGATCGGATCAATTTTTCAGATTACACGGCGGTTATCTTCACCAGCAAAAATGCCGTTGATCACTTCTTTCGTGTATGTGAAGAAATGCGCTTCGAGGTGTCGGCAGATATGAAATATTTTTGTATTACAGAGGCTATTGCGTTGTATCTTCAAAAGTATATTCAGTATCGTAAACGCAAAATTTTCTTCGGTAAGCAGACTGCTAAAGACTTGGAAGATGTATTGAAGAAGCATAATGCTGAAAAATTTCTTTTTCCATGCTCGGATGTTGCCAATGAGGAAACGCAAAACTGGTTGCAAGAGAATGGATATGATTCTACACCAGTGGTCTTATTCAAAACGGTGATCAGCGACTTAAACGACTTAAAAGAAGTATTTTACGATGTCATCGTATTCTTCAGCCCGTCAAGCGTACAATCACTCTTCGAAAACTTTTCTGATTTCGTGCAAAATAATACGCGTATAGCGGCATTTGGTGCAACAACGCAACAGGCATTGTTAGATCATGGTCTGATCTTAGATATTCCGGCACCAACTCCCGAATCACCAAGTATGACTATGGCGGTAGAACAATACATCAAAGCGGTAAATAAATAGGCAATCGCCAAAAGACTTAAAAAAGGATGACAATTGTCATCCTTTTTTAATAATATAGCTTCTAAGATACTCTAGGAGTTTATTTAGAATGATTCTCGTCACTTATCAATTCCAAATACGCTTGGGCTGATTTTTGTAGTGATTATTTTTTATGTTTGTATTTATATAAAATAGTTGAGCTTGTGAAACTAAAACCAGTAGAAAGCATCGAGGGAATATCTTCCACAGATTTTGTTAGGGATTATCTGAACAAAGGTCGGCCAGCGCTGATCAAAGATTTTATCAGGAAAGATAGTCCATGCTGGACAAAGTGGAATTATGAGTTTTTTAAGAAAATAGCGGGTAACGAGAAGATCAATGTCTACGGACGTGAGGAGGAAGGACAGCAGCATTTCGCCAGTCCACCTATCGGACAGATGACATTTGGAGAATACCTTGATCTCATTCGAAAAGAACCTACAGAACTACGTTTATTCCTGTTCAATCTGATGAAAATCAGACCTGAATTGAAGAAAGATGTGCTATACAATGATGTGACCGGTGGTAAAGTGTTGCAATGGTTGCCTTATATGTTCTTCGGGGGTGAAGGATCCGCTACGCGCAATCACTTTGATATCGATATGTCGCACGTATTTATATCGCAGTTTCAGGGATCAAAACGGATTTGGATTTTTCCAAATAGCCAGTCTGATCTGATGTACAAGCTGCCATATAACTTTCATGGGATTGTCAATCTAAAAACGGGAGATCCAGAGGAATACCCAGGATTGAAATTGTTAGATGGCTATGAAGCGGTGATCAATCCTGGAGATACGTTGTACATGCCTGCAGGATGGTGGCACTATATCCAATATGAAACAGAAGGATATTCTATTTCTGTAAGAGCATTGCCCAATTCATTATCTGAGAAAATCATCGGTGCACGAAATCTATTTGTGACCCGTCATTTCGACGATGCTATGCGTAAAATATTTAAAGATCGTTGGTTCAACTACAAGATCGATATGGCCAAGCGGAGAGCCGAGCGAGCCATTCGGAAGCGCGTTAAAAATTAATCGGGCTATTAAAGCATTAAAAAAGGAAGACCAGCGGTCTTCCTTTTTTAATGAAACGATTTTATTCGTCGCTATTTTCATCAAGTCCTTCCACAACGCTATTACGGTAGAATAGCGTATACGGATCGCTCGGGTACACATGCATATCTGCCTTGTGCTTGAATGGAACAGCTGGATCGAAGATCTCTTCCAGCGTCTTACGCAAAAAGCCCACAAATTCTTCTTTCTGCTCTCGTAGGTAATCGCCTTCCAATGCGCCCATATCTTTGCTGACGAATAAGGTACCATCTTCGCGCATGCGGCGTGCGACATACAGATGTGGTTCTAAATTGCGTAGTCCCGTTTTCTCTTCGAACACATAGGTGTAAAAAAGCGTTTGGATCAACGCTTTGTTGATATCGTTGGTGCCCTCAGTCAGCGCAAATACGGTTTCCGCACTTTGCTCATCCGCTTTGTTCTTCGCTTTTTTGAAAGCCACTTTATCCGCACCTGTCTTATAATCTACAATACGGGTTTTCACCTCACCATCTTGCGTTACGACCTCATCGATTCGGTCAATGATACCGTATATTTTGATGTATTCGGTCTTGCCTTGCACCGTGATTGGGAAGTCGAGGTAATAATCTTCACTGTTTTCCAATTCGATAATGCGGAAGGATTGGTACTGTTCGATATCGTATTCCAAATACATACGAATGTAGGCTGAAGCAATCTGCAGCATGATGCGCTGCAAGCTATTCAAATCAGCCGCCGTTTCGTACGTGGTATGGTATTGATGGCCGATTTCTTGTACCACCATCGTTTCAATCTGTGGAATATTTTCTTCTAAGCGCTTGGTGGCGACAAAGTCGGTCATTCCCCGATAGGGTTTAAAAATTTTTTCCATCACTTCGTGAATGATGGAGCCCAGATTATTGATTTCAAACTCTTGCGATACCGAAGGCGGCTCCTTGATGCCGGCAATATGCTTTAAGAAAAACTGTAGGGGCGATTGCAAATAGGTGGTGAATCCAGTTGCCGATATATGGCTAGTCTGATCACGCAGGTAATTATTGTATAGATTGTCCCAGATCTTTCCGGTTTTTTCAATGACTAATTCCGGCTCTCGAGCAGGGAAAGATATCGGCTGTTGCTGCGTATGATGGACGATATTGAATTGGCTCTCAAAAGCCAATTGTTTGATAAATCGACTTTCCTCGCCTGAGCTATTTTCATCCACAATGCTGTTGTAAAACAAGTGAATAGATTGGCTGTATTGAAAATGACGGTAGAAAATATACGCCGACAACGCATCTTGGTTGGCCAGAATAGGCAATCCGTAGGCACGACGTAGATTGTCGGGCAAGAAGGTCGGCGAGTTGGTAGTTTTGGGCAAAATACCTTCGTTGGCACCCAAAATATACACGTGATCGAAGTTGAGACTACGGCTTTCTAATAAACCCATAATCTGTACACCTTGCAAAGGATCACCTTCGATGGCGGCTGAGATCGGCATCAGCGCTTTGCGAATCAGGCCGATCTGAAAAGGAATATTCAACGGCCCAATTTGATCCATGCCGAGCAAGAGTTGTTGTAGCACGCGCCGTGCTTCAAATAACAAAGTATAATCGATTTGCAAGGCAATGCCTTCGCTGTTGGTCGATTCCTGTAACCTTTCCAGCATCGTGATCATTGTCGGTATTAATGCTGCTGGTTCGTTCACCGGCGCAAAGAAATCCGGAATCACCGCGCTGCTGATCTGCAACACATCCAATCCTACTTCGTAAAGTTGCTTATCCAGCACTTCTTTCTGAATGCTGTTCTTTTGTTCGCTGGCGATCTTGATGAGGGGATGGCTAAGAAAACTTTCGATAAGCGGATAGGGCAGTTTATCCTTCTTGCGCCAGCTTATCTCGTCCTGCACGGTGAGCCAAAGATCGAGTAAGCCATATAAAGGCGATTGCAATAAGGGAAATCCAGTCGTGATATTTACTTTGATAGCAGGCAGACTTTGTAAGAGGGGTACGAGCAAACTTTCGTCGGCCAATAGTATTGCGGAGGTCTTGCCTTCCTGTTCGTTTTTCTCCAAAATTTGATAAAGCAGTTTTGCTTGACTTACGCGTCCAAGTGCGGCGTACAAATGGATGTCGTCACGCCGTTGTCCGATTACGTTTGGAGCCTCGCCCAAAGAATTGACTAGTTGGCTTATATTCCGTCGGATAAAAAGTCCAGCTTCCTGCATCGTATCTTCGACGTAGTAAGCGTCGGTATCAAAGTAGAATAAGGCTTTACCTTCGTCTTGCCATCGTTTGAACAAGGTAGATTCCACGCGGTTCAATGCATTGAATCCGACAAAAAGTACTTTTTTATAAGGAGCAATAAACTGCTGATTGGTAGCACGCCCTTCGGCCAATTCCCGATACAGCGTCGGATAGTTCGTTTGCTTTTCCTGCGCCAAACGCGCTTTGAAGCGAGTGTATAATTGTGGCAGCCGCTTCCACAATTGTAAAAATCGCTGTTGCACGCCCGTGTGCCCGGCCATAGAGAACGATTGCCAGAATTGGCGAATATATCCCTGTTGTTCTGGCGTGAGGTGCTGGAATTCCAAATCGATCTTCCCCGTATCATACAATTCAGTGTAAATCTGGTCTACCGCGACCAATTCATAATCCAACTGACTGAAATCACTGAGAATCAATTCGGCTATTGGATAAAACTCCTCGGGACTTTCGGGTTCGCGGCCTTCTTGTTGCAGTAGTTCGTTGTGAATCTCATAGAGATAGAAGAATTGCCGCAAAGCGGAAGCATCCGTTTTGTCCGTCGCCTGTTTGAAAAATTCTTGAATGGTGAAAAACTGTGGCGACCAAATGGCTTGTCCATACACTTCAGAAAGGTATTTCTTGAGGTAGGTGATGGGACGTTTATTGTTGAACACGATGGCGATTTCGGACAGATCCTGTCCGAATCGTTGTTGTATATCCTCGGCTACTAATTGTAGGAATGGCTTCATGAGATTGTCTGCTATTAATGTGTGGTTTGGCATCGCTATACGACCTCCTGTAATTGATTAGAAATGGCGTAATACAGGAATCCTTTCACATTTTGATAACCCAAATTACGCAGCGCTTGCATGTATTTGTCTACCTGCGCTTGATGCCCGACATAATCGCCTTGCGTAAACTTAAAATCGAGCACGATGGTATCTGTAGCATTGGTAAATACCTTGTCCGGTCGGATCGTTTCCCCATCTTTGGTGATAATGCTCGACTCGTTCCAGATTTTGTAATCCTGTGTGAGCCATTCGCTGATGCGCGGATGATGCCATACTTGATAAATGTGCTTGCGCAACTCTTCCTTATCGTCTTTAGCTAAGATTCCTTCTTCAATATATTGATCGATGCGGGATTCAATCTCTGCTTCGTTCGCCACTTCAGAAAGAATCTCATGTGCCATGATGCCGTATTGCGCTGCTTTCTCTACTTGTGGTAGCGTAGCTAATGATCGGCGGCTGGATTTGCTCCAGGCTTGATCTAGTTCTGCAGAAATTGGATATTGCGAGATAGTAATGCTGTGGTTGTCCGTCGAAATAGAAGCTTCGGTTGCTGAGCTGGCAGTCGTATCGTGAATCCTAAGTTCCGCATCTTCCACCAGAAAGGGGCTAGTGGTGGTATCCAATACTTGATAGAGCGCGTCACTGATATATTCGTCTTTAATTTCCAATCCGTTGATCTCGCCCGTCTTTTTGTCGACCGTCTCCTTGAAAAATGGCGCCGTAATGTACAAATGTTTGATGGCGCGCGTGGTGGCGACATAGCAGGTGTTCAGCGCGTCCATGTAATTGAATAGCATTTCTTCGAAATACTGTTTGTAAAATAGCGACTGCCCTAAACTTGAGGTGTATTTTAGTGGGATTTTGCCCAGAGCTTCGAATGGCGTGCCGTCAGCATCGATCCAAAAATCGCCTAAAGGCATGCCGTCGAGTTTCCAAGCCGCAAATGGCAACATCACCACATCGTAAGCCAATCCTTTGGATTTGTGCACCGTAGTCACTTCAATCGCATCGATCTTGCCGCCTGATGGCAGCACGGCACGATGACCATCTTCTTCCCAATACGTCAAGAATTGATGGATACCACGCTCGCCATTGGCCGAAAATCCAGCGACCAAATCTTTGAAAGCCAATAAATACGGAATATGCCGAGTGCCCGGCTCGGTGAAGCCAAAAATTTCGATCAATCGCTCGATGAGTTGTACCAAAGGAAGCTTCGGCCATTGATCCCAAAACTCAATCAATTGGGATGGTAAGATGGCATGTAAACGCTGTATGTCATTCTCCCGAAATAGCAACCATTGATCTTGATCGAATGCTTCTTGGCGTTGCAGTATTTGGTAGAGATAAGCCATGTTGGCTTTGTGCACGGTGTGCTTAGCAGAATTGTAGACTAAGGCGCGCAGCGTTTCGATGAAAAGCTGAATCGCGTCATTGGCCTGTAAGCTGAGGGCATCGCCAGAAATCACCTCAAAGGATAAATTGGTGCTTTGCTTATAGGCCATCAAGGCCTGAATCACATCCTGTGCTTCTTTGTTCCTACGTACCAAAATACCAATCTGATTTGGTCGATATTTGCCCGAAGAAATCCATTCGCCAATCTGCTCACATAACTTTTGTGTTGCATCAGCCGCCACGCGGTTGCTGCGATATCGTCCGTCCGTTACGGGCAGATAGACCAGATCAATTTCGCCTTGCGGCTTATCAGGCCCTTGTTTTCCAGCAGGAACGGCTTGATGACTGTTTTCATACGCTTTTACCAACATCTGGTCATTGCCAGATTGATGCCACCAGCGTAGATCTTCGGCGCTCAAGGCTTCTTGTACTTGTGCATTGAGTACTTGTTGCAGGTGCGCCGGTAATCCCGTGTAGATGTAATTGTTGAATTGGATAATGTTAGGTAAGCTGCGGTAATTCACATCCAGCGTTTCGCTGGCGATAAAGCTAGGTTTGTCTTGCTCCGTCAAGTGAAATGCTGCTCCGACTTGTTCTTCCACTTGCTGCAGCAAGATGCGCCAGTCGCCATTGCGCCAGCGGTAAATGCTTTGCTTTACATCGCCCACCACTAGGTGCTCGCTCAGCTGTCGGTCGGCGTTGCCGAGCGCATTGATGAGCAAAGGGCTGTAGTTTTTCCACTGTGTGCGGGAGGTATCTTGAAATTCATCAAACAGAAAATAGCGAAAACGACTCCCGATCTTCTCCCAAATAAAAGTCGGATCGTTGTGCGCATCCAATCCGAGCTTGCTAAGCAATAACTGCGAATCGGAGATGAGCTGTGCGCTGTTTTCTTTGCGCCAGCGCGCCAATAGATCACTCATTTCTTTCAACAAGCGCAGGAAATATAAGTTGGCCTGCACCGATTGGTACGCCACGAAGGTAGGGAAGAGCTTTTCCAGTTCGGCCATGTTCTGTAGAACAGGATTGAACTGCGCCATCAAATCATACCGCACTTGCTTTTGCTGATCGGTGAAGGCATCTTCGTTGTCGATAAGCTTGGTGTATCTTTCGATGGTTTTCTGGAGGTCGCTGGCTGATAGCTTATGTACTTGTGGGCGGAGCTTGCTGGCGGCAAAAAGAGGATTACGCGATTTGCCTTTGAGTTCGTCGCCTTGCGCTCCTGCGGCGGTATATACATTCTGAAAGTTGCGAATGGCTTCGGCCAAGGCATCGGTGTAGCCTTTGGTCATGGTAGCGCTTTCCTGATTGAGGCTTTCAAAAACCTGGCGCGCATCGTTCTGCAGGATGTGGGCATCAAACTCTTGGAAATTTTCCGAAAAGATCAATCCTGCCAAGGATAGGAGTTGCTGGCGGTAATTCCAGTTTTCGTTGTTGGCGATCTTTTTCTCCGCGTATTCGATGATCCATTCTAATAAATCTGGGCGATCATCTAGCAATTGATTGAGCATCACGGTGAGCTCGGCCTTTACCTTATTGATGTTCATCTCCACTTTATAGCCGGCATCAAGATGCAATTCGTAAGTGAAGCTTCGGATTACCTTTTGGGAAAATCCATCAATGGTGCTCACGGTAAAATGGCTGTAATCATGCAATATCCTCCGATATACGCGATGGGCTTTTTCTTGAATCAGCGCCTCCGTCCATTCGGGCGATTGCGCCAAAAGGATGTTTCTGAAGTCGGCTATTTTGGGATCTTGATTGCCTTCGGCCAATCCTTGCAGTACATAAAGAATACGCTCTTTCATCTCTGCCGTAGCTTTATTGGTAAAAGTAACCGCTAAAATCTCCCGATAGCTATTTTCATTGTGCAATAGTAGCGTGAGGTAATGAATGGTCAGGCTAAAGGTCTTACCCGAGCCGGCAGATGCTTTGAGAATCTTTAATGGAGGAACCGTCTTCATACCGTGAAGGTAACAACTACCGCTGGCATTTGGAAAAGCAGGAGTTGGCTCGATCGATAGATTTCATTTTGTCTTTACCAATCAAATAGTTACCTTTGCGTCCCCTCTTGTGATAAGCTCGGGGGATATGTTGAATACATAAATAATATAAAAGAAAATGGCAACTAAAATCAGATTGCAAAGACACGGTAAAAAAGGAAAACCTTTTTACTATGTAGTAGTGGCAGACTCTCGTGCTCCACGTGATGGTAAATTCATCGAGCGTATTGGTTCGTACAACCCAAACACTAATCCAGCGACTATCGTATTAGATTTCGAAAAATCATTGGATTGGATCAACAAAGGTGCACAACCTACAGATACTGCTCGTGGTATTCTTTCTTCTCAAGGCGTTTTGTACAAAAAACACTTGCAAGGTGGTGTGAAAAAAGGTGCTTTCGACGAAGCAAAAGCGGAAGAACTTTTTACTACTTGGACTGAAGGTAAAGCATCTCGTGTAGAAGGTACGAAATCTACATTAGCATCTTCTAAAGCGGAAGCTAAGAAAGCTGCTCTAGCGGCAGAAGCTAAGAAAAAAGAAGACAAAGCAGCGGCTATCGCGGCTAAAAATGCACCAGTAGCAGAAGAAGCTCCTGCAGAAGAGGAAGTGGAAGCAGCTGAAGGTACAGAAGAAAACACAGAAGAAACAGAAGGATAATTTCTGCTTTTTTAAAGTATTCAAGAAAGCCGATCCCGCAAAGGATCGGCTTTTTTTGCGAATACATTATATGTTTCAGACAGGTTTCCTGCTCAGTGATTTTACTGTTTAAAATTTCTAGATACAAAAGGAAGACAGTAATAAAGGGCGGAATGCCAATACAGCGCATCGTGCGCACCGTCTCTAATGCGAAACTCAACCGGAATCTTCGCATCACGCATGGCGCGAAAAAAATCAATGTTGGTATCTAGTAGGAAATCGTCGTCACCACAATCAACAAACCACTTTACTGTTCTCAATTGCTCTTTCTGCTGTTCGGTTGCGTTGATCACATAATCCACACAGCTGTTTTTAACGACGGATTGCGATAATAGAGAAAACTTGTCATCCTCTTTTGGTGGTGTTGAACTATTCGGCATGGCCATCAAGGCGCTCATCGCATAAACAGAGCTGTACATATCTGCATGGCGTTGACCATAACTAGTACTGCCACCGCCGCCCATAGAGAGGCCAGCAATTGCTCTGTTCTGTTTGTCGCCGATCACGCGGTAGGTACTTTCTATATGTGGTACGAATTCTTGGTAAAAGAATTGTTCATAATTCCATCCAGGCATATCAAAATAGCCATTCCATTCTGTTTTTGGGTCGCCACCAGCATTTGGGCTTACAATAATCATGTCTACTGATTCGCCGCTGGCAGCGAGTTGATCTTGCACTTCCCGCACATCATATTTCTCGAACCAAGTGGTATTGACACCAGATAATCCATGCAGTATATACAAGATGGGATATTTCTTCTGCGGATTATTCGCATAATCTTTGGGTAAATAGATGGTATAAGCTCGATCTGCATTTAAGATGTCGCTGTGAATCGTTTTGGTTTCTACCGTGCTTTTGGAAGCTTGATTTTGGGCATTCGTGCCCAAAGATACGGTAATCATGAAGAGGAGTAATAGCTGATATTTCATGGCTAAAATAAATGGTGGTTTAGGTAAATATATACAATGCTGTCGTGCGTTATTAGTCGGTATTAGCTTGCGTATCTATGTTCACAATCGGCGTATTGGATTCGATAATAAGAGTGGGGGTCAGCGGTAGTGTCTGTCTCCAGATTCCCGATACATCAAAGCGATGACCTGATTCTTCATTTTGTATGGTGAAGGTGTATTTACACACGCGTTCTACATACGTCATCTTGCCACTGAGCTGCAGCTTTCTGCCTGGGTTCACATCTAAATGCGTGCGTGACTGATTTTCGTCCAGATAGAATGTTTGAGTAAGTCCCTCACTGTATTTTACGGGTGGTGACCACCAATTACCGCCATCAACGATTAATTCTGGCATAGATACCATGGAATCCTGATCAATACTCATCCAATCAAACGCGCCATAGTCGCTGCTCTCAAAGGTAGATTTATGTTTTACATTTTTAAAAATACCTTCGGTTGGCATACTCTTCATTTCTGAAGAGCTATTGATCAATTGCAGTGGAGCGCATTCATGGTCACTTGTGTATTTCTTTCGGAATTCTTCTAGCTCGGTAAATTTCCGGTCGACAATTCGATAGCGGTTGGCACGACGTTGCGTGATTTTAATTTCATCTTTTTGTCCGTTGGAGACCAAGCCGATGTGAACTGTTCTCGGTGTCTGCTCAAAATTTTCCTTTAAGCTCAGAAACAGGGTTGCGCCATCCTTTGACTTGGCCATACTCATCCAGCCATTAGCTGAATATACCGTGTCTTGACCACTAAGCGTTAGTTCCTGACCACTGCTATCTACTAAATTCTGTGATTGATTTTCGAGCTTCACGTACTCTACAAGCCAATTTGCTCCGTCTATTTTTATATTCGTTGCTAAGCCGCTGCTAGCACTAAAATTCTTAAAAGTATCTTCTACTAGTGGAATTGTAGGGGTAGCATCTTTTTGACAGGATGCGGTGATAAAGGACAAAGTAGTAAGTAGCGCAAGGAGTAATAATGCGGGTTGTAGATGTTTTGGTTTCATGCGAATTATATTGGGTAGTGTGATGACCATCAAATAGATAATGACTGGTTAAGAGTAAATATATAAAAAATAATTAAGCGAGGAATAGTCTCATCATTACGGGGCTTATCGAAACATTAATAGGCCGATGTTATTCATTATCCGAGCCTATCTTTTGGTGTTTGCTTATTTTTTTTGCAAAAAATAATTTTAAAATACATTAATATCGTTTGGCTTAAAATTTGATTGATTTTGATTAATATCATCTTCTTTGCTATGACTAATCTATTGTTTCCTAAAAAAGCCACTATAATAATGCTATTTATTATAGTTTTTCCGTTTTTGAGTATTGCCCAAGAAGGTCGCGTCCATGATGAGCCTAATCTTATTAAGTTCAATGCATTACCACTTGTGATCGGTAAGTTCACAGTAGAATATGAACGTTTACTTACCGACCGTATTTCCGTTGGAGCTGAGGTTGCTTTTCGACCGAGTAATCTACTGCCTTTTCGTTCCTTTATCGAGGGTAGGATAGATGACGATGATGTAAGAGATATCGTTAGGAATTTTAGGAGCACAAGTTTTTCGATCACTCCAGAAGCTCGCTTTTATACTTCGAGACGCGAAGCTTTCACTGGCTTTTATGTCGCGCCTTACCTGCGCTATGCTACTTATTCCGCTAATGCACCGTATAATTTTTATGTCAGTTTCGAGAATATGGGACAGGTATTGTTTGAACGTTCTGAATTGATCGCACTCTCTGGCAATATGAATTCTTTCGTTGGCGGTGTTTCTGTGGGTGCTAATTTTAAGTTGGCAGAGAAATGGTATTTAGATTGGCGAATAGTGGGACCAGGATTTGGCATTGTGAGTGGGAGCGTTGCTGCTCATGTTCAGCTTGAAGATTGGGAGCGGCAAATGTTGCACGAAAGGTTAATCGAGATACAGCAAGAATTGCGTGATTTTACCATTCCCATACGTATAGATCCCGAAATATTGAATGACGGCGTAGAAGTTCGTGTACGTCGTAGCCCTTGGGCAGCAGTCCGTGCCGGTTTGTCTATTGCTTACCGCTTTTAGCATCAGTTATTTTGGCGCTTTACTTAAAACAGAAATACGTCGGAAGAATAAAATTGGATTGATCTATACAATCCATCTGTGTATTTTTGAACTATGAAAATAGCTCACCTTCTCTGTATCCCAGTTTTCTTACTAACAGTTCATGGAGGCAACGCTGCTGCGTACGATCAAGACTCGATTCCAAAACACGATACTTTTACTTTGCTTTCGCAAGGACTCGTCGAAGAACGGGTGATTAATGTATGGACGCCCGAAAATTATACAACCAATAATGATTCGCTGATCGTCGTATACATGCTTGACGGAGGAATTCAAGAAGATTTTCCGCATGTAGCCAACACGATGCAAAAATTGATACAAGCGCAGAAAATTCCGCCTGTTGTATTGGTAGGTGTGGAGAATACGCAAAGAAGAAGAGATCTTACTGGGCCGACAAGTGTCGACGAGGACAAAGAAATTGCGCCTGTAGTGGGTGGCTCCGCCGAATTCAGAACTTTTATTAGTGATGAGCTCATCCCTCAAATCAACAAGACATACAGAACAAGCAGCAAGAAAGGAATTCTTGGGGAATCTTTGGCGGGGCTTTTTGTGACAGAGACTTTTTTGTTGCAACCAGAAATGTTTGATTTTTACATCGCATTTGATCCCTCGCTATGGTGGAATGATGAATATCTGGTGAAAACGGCGGATGTGCATCTAGATAAATGGAAAGGCACGAATAAGACTTTTTGGTTTGCAGGAGCGGGCATCGACGGGATTGCTGCATCTGCGCGTAAGCTGTCGGAGATTTTGCAAAGCAGAAATCAGGGAAACATCACTTGGAAGTATGCTGATGAAACGAATGAAGAGCACCATACCATTTTCCGGTCTACTAAAGAAAAGGCGATCATCTGGACATTGAACAATTTGTAACGATTTTTATCTTGAATACTTATGATAACATACATTTCTATACTGCGAGGAATAAACGTAAGCGGACAGCGGATCATTAAGATGGACGCCCTTAAACGTTTGTATGAAAGCTTAGGTTTTGAAAACGTGCACAGCTACATCCAGAGCGGAAATGTCGTGTTTTCATCGAAAGAAACCGATCCGAAAGAGCTGGAAGACCTTATCTCTTCGGAAATCCAAAAAACGTTTGGATTTGAAGTGCCTGTGTTAGTGCTCAACCTTAAAACCTTGGAGGCAATTATGGAGAATAATCCCTATGCAAGGGAAGGAGAGAAGGACGTAGCTCATGTACACGTGACATTTTTGGCAGATATTCCAGCGGATTTCGATCTCGAAAACATTCTCGAAAAGAAGCAAGCGGGAGAAGACATTGCTATTACGCCTAACGCCGTTTACTTGTACTGTCCGAATGGGTACGGTAAAACTAAACTACATAATAGCTTTTTGGAAAATAAGCTAAAAGTCAAAGCTACAACACGAAATTGGAAGACGACAAAAGAGTTGCTAAAAATGGCGCAGGCCTAAGGGGGTCTACCATTTTTTATTCAAGGCGTAGGTCGTCCATTAAGCTATCGTGGCAAATGCTTACTTTTGCGCTATGACTATCGACGAATCTTTCTACATAGGGTATATCTCTAAAACACGCGGCCTCAAAGGTGAATTACAATTCTTTTTCGAATTTGAAGATTATAAGGAATTGGATTTCGAGGTGCTTTTCTTGGAGATCAACAAAAAGTTGGTACCCTATTTTGTGGATCAGATCAAGGTGCAGAGCAATAGCACCGCTTACATCAATCTGGAAGATGTGGATCATATTGATAAGGCGCAACCATTGGTGCGCAAGAAGGTTTATCTGCCAAACGATAAAATGCCTGTACGCGATCCAGATGATTTTAGATATAGCGACTTGGTCGGCTACGAAGTGGTGGATAATCAAGAAGGCAAACTCGGTGTGATTACCGGAGTACAAGAGTTACCTCAACAACATATCGCTACAGTAGATATGGAAGGAAAGGATTTGATGTTTCCGCTGACCGAGCAATTAATTGTAAACATCGGTAAAGCCGAACGACTGCTGGAGGTCGACCTGCCAGAGGGTTTAGTAGCACTTTACCGCGAGATATAACAAAATCCCCGACAAGCCGTTGGGGATTTTGTTATATTAGAGCACTATCTACATAAATTATGACCATGCAACCTCGTTATTACTCCTTAGATATTTTTCGTGGCGCTACCGTGGCTTTGATGATTCTGGTAAATAATCCGGGAAGTTGGTCGCATATGTTTGCACCCTTGAAGCATGCGCCTTGGCATGGTTGTACACCGACTGATTTGGTGTTTCCCTTTTTTTTATTTGCCGTAGGCAATGCCATGGCTTTTGTGATGCCGCGGTTGCAAGAAGCGGGAGCGGCTACTTTCTGGAAGAAAGTGCTGAAGCGCGCGGTGCTTATTTTTCTAATTGGATTGGGGCTCAATTGGTTTCCGTTTGTTGCGTGGTCTGGCGATGGTTTGGTTTTCAAGGAGTGGGTTAGCTCAACGAATGCCGATCAAGGTATTCGCCTATTGGGAGTTCTGCAACGTATCGCAATTGCCTATTTGGGTGCTTCCATTTTAGCCTATTATTTAAAGCCAAAGGCTTTGCTATATACCGCTATTGCGCTGTTGTTTGGTTATTGGGCGCTGTGTGCAATCTTGGGAAGTGGTGATCCGTATTCTTTGGCTGGTTGGTTTGGCACAGAGGTCGACATACTGCTACTTGGCGTGCCACATATGTATAAAGGCGAAGGCGTGCCTTTCGATCCAGAAGGAATAGCGAGCACGTTGCCGGCAGTCGTGCAAGTAATTTTTGGTTATTTGACTGGTGCGTTTGTCCGCAAAAGAGGAGAAGTGTCTTGGATCTGGAAAAAAGTGCCCAATTCGTCCGAAACGCACTTTAAGTTAATCAGTGGCCTGATGGTCACGGGTTTTATCGTGTTGGTCTTGGGCTGGGTATGGTCTTTAGGTTTTCCGATCAATAAAAAGATCTGGACGAGCTCGTATGTTTTTTACACCACAGGTCTAGCTATACTAACTTTAGGCACTGTGATTTGGTACACGGATTTGCTGGGTGTTCGTAACGCACTCACACGGTTTTTCGACGTGTTTGGGAAAAATCCACTCTTTATTTTTGTATTGAGTGGCATGTTGCCTCGAATCTCTGGACTAATGAGAATACAGCAAGGCGTGGATGAAAATGGCCTAGCCATCTATACCACACCGCTAGGATGGTTTTATGATATTATATGTGCGTCTTTGCCTGGGCCGCCAGAAGTAGGTTCATTTTTTTATTCCTTATGTTTTCTGATCGTAATGTGGCTTATCTGCGCGATTCTGGACAGAAATAAGATTTACATAAAGGTATAAACAGGTGTGAATAGGCGTATCGAAGAATATGATCTTGTCTATTCAGTTGAGATTTAGTATCTTTGCGGGCAATTAACAATTTTATTTACGCTTTTATATTATTCAAGAATGTATTTAAGTAAAGAGTACAAAGCAGATATCTTCGCAGAGTTCGGAGGTGGAGCAACAAACACGGGTTCTGCAGAAGGACAAGTCGCTTTATTTACTAAGAGAATCGCTCACTTAACAGAGCATTTGAAAAAAAACAGAAAAGATTTCAATACACAACGTTCCCTACAGATGTTAGTAGGTAAACGTCGTTCATTGTTAGCTTATTTGCACAAAAAAGATATCAATAGATATCGTGCGATCATCAAAGGCTTAGGCTTACGTGAGATCATCAAATAAGTTTTAGTAAAAAAACAAGAGAGAAGCCATCCGATTTATCGGATGGCTTTTTCTTTTTATCCAGCCTCTAGAAAATTCAATAAGCTAACGATATTATTATGTACCTTTGTGCTGAAATAAAAAGTCTTAGTATTTTCGGTATGTCGCCATGACGAAAACATACCATAATGAACACACAATGAGTTATAACGAAATCAAAACAACTATCGATATGGGCAATGGTGCTCAGATCGAACTTTCTACTGGAAAGTTGGCCAAGCAGGCAGACGGTTCAGTAGTGTTGAAACAAGGAAGCACCATGCTGTTGGCAACAGTGGTGTCTGCCAAAGAGGCAAAACCAGGAGTGGATTTTCTTCCATTATCTGTCGATTATCAAGAAAAATATGCAGCTACCGGACGTATACCTGGTGGTTTTTTACGTAGAGAGGCAAGATTGTCTGACTACGAGGTATTGATCTCTCGTATCGTCGATCGTGCGTTACGTCCATTATTCCCTGAAGATTATCACGCAGATACGCAGGTGATGATTTCTTTAATCTCTTCAGACAAAGAAGTAATGCCAGATGCATTAGCAGGTTTAGCAGCTTCTGCTGCACTTGCGGTATCAGATATTCCTTTCAATGGTCCTATTTCAGAAGTTCGCGTAGCGAAAATCGATGGCCAATTGGTCATCAACCCAACTCGTACAGAATTAGAAAAAGCGAGCTTAGAGTTTATCGTTGCGGGATCTGCACAAGATATCGTGATGGTAGAAGGCGAGGCAAATGAGATCTCAGAGGCAGAGATGGTAGAAGCAATCGCTTTTGCACATGACGCGATCAAAAAACAAGTAGCATCTGTCGTTGCTTTGGCAGAACAAGTGGGTAAAACGGTAAAACGTACATACAGCCACGAGCCAACCAATCCAGAATTACGCGAAGCGGCTTTCAAAGCGACTTACGATCAAGTATATGCTGTCGCAAAATCGGGTTCTTCGAAACACGAGCGTTCTGAGCAATTTGCGACTATCGGAAAAGCATTTTTCGATACATTAGGTGAAGAGTTAGATGCGGATACGACATTCTTAGCTAAAAAATATTTCCACGATGTACAATACGATGCGGTTCGTAACCTTTTGTTAGATGAAGGTATCCGTTTGGATGGCCGTAACTCGACAACGGTTCGTCCAATCTGGACAGAAGTGGATTACTTACCTGCAGCACACGGTTCGGCGGTATTTACACGTGGTGAAACACAATCATTGACTTCTGTTACTTTAGGTAGTAAAGATGATGAGCAAATGATCGATGGTGCATTCATCAACGGTTACAATAAATTTATTTTACACTACAACTTCCCTGCATTTTCGGTAGGTGAAGCAAGACCAAATAGAGGTCCAGGTCGTCGTGAAGTAGGTCACGGTGCGTTGGCCATGCGTTCTTTGAAGCAAGTATTGCCAGCTCAAGATGAGAATCCATACACGATCCGTATCGTTTCTGATATTTTGGAATCTAACGGATCTTCGTCTATGGCAACTGTTTGTGCAGGTACTTTAGCATTAATGGATGCCGGTGTGAAAATCAAAGCGCCAGTTTCTGGTATCGCTATGGGATTGATCACAGATGAAAAATCAGGTAAATACGCCATTCTTTCGGATATCTTGGGTGATGAAGATCACTTAGGTGATATGGACTTCAAAGTAACAGGTACAGCAAAAGGTATTGTTGGTTGCCAGATGGATTTGAAGATCAATGGTCTGAAATGGGAAGTGTTGACCCAAGCTTTGGATCAAGCGAAAGAAGCGCGTCTTCATATCTTAGGTGAGATGAACAAAACGTTGACGGCTCCTCGTGAAGATTATAAATCTCATGCACCTCGTTTGGTGTCGATCACGATCGATAAAGAATTTATCGGTGCGGTTATCGGACCTGGTGGTAAAATCATCCAAGAAATGCAACGCGAAACGGGTGCGACAATCTCTATCGAAGAGGTGGACAACAAAGGTGTTGTACAAGTATTCGCAGACAACAAAGAAGCGGTTGATGCTGCCTTAGGCCGTATCAAAGCGATTGCTGCTAAACCAGAAGTGGGCGCTGTATACGAAGGTAAAGTGAAATCTATTATGGCTTTCGGTGCTTTCGTAGAGATTATGCCAGGTAAAGACGGTTTGTTGCATATCTCCGAAATCGATTGGAAACGTCTAGAAAATATGGACGGCGTATTCACCGAAGGAGAGATCGTAAAAGTGAAACTATTAGATGTGGACAAACAAGGTAAGTTGAAGCTTTCTCGTAAAGCCTTATTACCACGTCCTCCACGTGAAGATAAACCAGCAGCTGCTACACCAGCTGAATAGTTCGGTTTTTCTATACAAACAAAAGAGGCTCGCCAGTTGGCGAGCCTCTTTTGTTTCTGCAAAATGATGAATCACTTACATCATCATTACCGATTCGATCTGAGATACCGATTTGTAATAATCGATTACTTCGTCGGCAGAGTTTACATACGTTTCTACAGTGATGGATTTGTACTTACCACCGCTAGATTCTTTAAACGTAAACTTCGAACTGGTGTGTTTGAAAATGTCACGTATCTCTGGTTCCTTGTCTAAGGCACTTTTCACGATGAACTTAAACTTATATACGGAAGGAAATTGCTCGACATCGAGCAATTTCTCCTTAAAATTTTGATAGAAATCTTTGTCATTTCCATCTTCCATATCCTGGACATTGATGTTGCTAAAATCTGACATATTTAATCCTTTCTCCTTGTTTAGCAATAAGTATACCTATCTTTTGGCTTATTTACCAAACTTTTTGTTTGGTTTGTTGCTCATTTCTAGCTCCAACTTACCACCCTGCAGCAATTCTTCGTGGGTGATGTGGGTACGTGTTAGGGCTTTGCCATTTAGCTTCGCTGATTTGATGTAGATATTAGCGTCGCTCTGGTTTTTTGCATCGATCACAAAGGTATTGCCATTCGGCAGGTTGATTGCAGCATGCTTCATACGTGGAGATCCTAACACATACTCACCACTCATCGGGTTTGCGGGATACAATCCCATGGATGAAAATACATACCAAGCGCTCATTTGTCCGGCATCATCATTTCCACAAAGACCATTTGGCGCCGAAGTGTAATTTTGCACCATCGCTTCATTTACCAATTTTGCGGTTTTCCAGTGCTCTCCAGCCATTGCGTATAGATAAGGTACGTGGTGGTTAGGCTCATTGCCTTGTGCGTATTGGCCAATTAGTCCAGAGATATCTGGCGATGCATTGTCCAATTCTTCTGGCAAGTTGATAAATTCATCTAAACGATCGATGAACGCTTTTTTGCCACCAAGTAGATTGGCCAAACCATCAACATCGTGTGGTACTAACCACAAATATTGCCATGCATTGCCCTCACAATAATCATTTTTGCGGTGCTCTGCCATTAATGGATCAAACGGACGACGGAAATCACCATTGGCGTAGCGACCTACAAAAAAGCGTTCATCTTTGTCAAAATAGATTTCGTACAATTTCGAACGTTTTTTGAAGTATTCTGCATCTTCCGTTTTGCCCAATTTCTCGGCAATACGGTAAACACCATAATCTGCAATCGCGTATTCCAATCCCCAAGCAACGGCCTCATTGTCCATGCTATCAATTGGAATGAAGCTCAATTCGCGTACGAATTTTAAACCATAGTCATCGCCCATTGCCGTTGTTTTCACAGCTTCCCATAGCAATTCGTGATCTTTCTCATCCACCAAACCTTTCAAGAATGCATCTGCAATGACAGGAATAGCTGGTAAGCCGACCATCGTATTGGTTTCATTCGCCCACAGGTGCCATACCGGCAATTTGCCCTGTTGCTGATAAATTGACAAAAAGGTTTTTACAAAATCCGACGTTACTTTTGGTTTTTCCAAAATCGTCATCAACGGGTGCAATGCACGGTACGTATCCCACAAAGAAAAGATCGTGTAATTCACAAAATCTGCATTACGGTACACTTGTTTATCTGTACCCATGTAATCGCCATTGTGATCGTCAAAGATCGTAGGGGCGAAGTAAGAGTGATACAAAGCCGTGTAGAATACTTTCTTTAGATCATCGGTGCTTTCGTAATCGATTTTGCCAAGTGTTGTATTCCATTTCGCATCTGCCGCAGCAGTCGCCTCTTTAAAATTCCAATTCGGGATTTCTTTCTCAATATTATCTAAGGCATTTTCAGTGCTTACTGGAGAAAGTCCCACTTTCAGTTCAATGGTATTATCTTGTGCTGCATCAAAGAAAAGCGCAGCCTTAATAGCTAAACCTTTATACGTGGTATACCCTGTTTTTGCTAAATCTCCGTCGAAATATTTGACATTTTTGATCGGTCTGGATGTTTTTATCGCAAAATATACTTTCTGATCAGAGGCCCATCCCGATGAGAAACGGTAACCTACGAAAGTTGTTTCGTCGATCTGTTTCAAATACGTATCTGTTGCTTTGTCCCAGTTCATCCGGAAACCAAGATCTACTAATACGTGTGCATTATCGGTATTATCGTAAATGTATTGGTGGTAACCGACGCGCTCCGAAGCCGTCAAATTGGCTTTTACTTTATAATCGTCTAGGTATACGCTGTAAAAACCGGGTTTAGCCGTCTCGTTCTCTTTTTTGAAATGCGAGCCATAACCAGTATGCATTTTATCAAATTCTGCTGGTTTTAGTTGCAATTGACCTGTAGCCGGCACGACCATAATATCATTCAGGTCACCAATACCTGTACCGCTTAAGTGAGTATGCGTAAAGCCGAGGATATCATTACTTTTATAATTATAACCGCTACACCAGTCCCAACCGTTGAACTTGTCCCATGTTTGGGCAATCTGCGTTGGTCCCAGTTGTACACCGCCAAATGGTACGTTTGCTCCCACAAATACGTGCCCATGCTCCTCGGAGCCGATAAAAGGATCGACAAAAGCGGTAGGCTT
Organism: Sphingobacterium chungjuense; assembly: GCF_011316935.1. Classification (GTDB taxonomy): domain Bacteria; phylum Bacteroidota; class Bacteroidia; order Sphingobacteriales; family Sphingobacteriaceae; genus Sphingobacterium; species Sphingobacterium chungjuense. The sequence continues at coordinate 2,752 of NZ_WLYS01000007.1, read as the reverse complement.
TTGTTGTGCATGCGCAGTCGACGCAACTGCGATAGCCAAAATGAATTTAGTTTGTTTAATTAGTTTTCTTAACATCTGTGTTTAGGAATATTGAATATGTAAATCTACAAAATTTATATTGACCACTATTAAAACCTTTTAGCAAAAATGTCAAGAAATAAATCTTCATATCTGCTAAAATTTTTGCTAAAAAATCTATAAATTGGACAAAAAACAACCCTAACAATTATGAGCAAGAGAATCCTGATTAGTGATATTGCTAAATCACTCGGCGTATCAGTCACCACCATTTCTTTCATTTTAAATGGTAAAGCCAAGGAAAAACGGATTAGTGATGCATTGACCAATCGGGTATTAGAATATGTCAAAAAAGTAGGTTACAAGCCTAATCAACTGGCGCAAAGTCTGCGTACGGGGCAAACCAAAATCTTAGGATTGCTTGTCGAAGATATTTCCAACCTATTTTTTGCGAATATTGCCAAGCATATTGAGGAATCTTCTTATGCTAGTGGCTACCATTTGCTGTATTGTAGTATGGGGAACGATACCGTAAAGGCCAAAGAATTGATCCAGTTATTTTATGATCGTCAGGTAGATGGTTTTATCATTACGCCAACTGAGGGTTTGGAAGATGTGGTCGCGCTGCTTTTAAAAAATAATGTTCCGGTCGTGTTGTTTGACCGATATATACCGCAAGTAGAAACCAATTATGTGGTATCCGACAATTTCAATGGTGCATTTCGGGCAACTAAGCATCTTTTGGAGAATAAAGATAATCGCCGTATTGGATTTGTATCGCTATACTCTGATCAGACGCAAATGCGCGACCGGATGGATGGGTATATGAAAGCGTTGGATCAATATCAGCGACAAGCTTACATCAAAAAGATTCAAATTGATGAACAGGAAGATATTGCCATGGCGCAGATTTTTGAGTTTATCGAAGATAATAAATTGGATGCCGTCTTATTTGCTACCAATTATCTAGCGATTACTGGGCTGAAAGTGAATAAAAAGTATGGAAAGCTGCCAGCGATGGTTGCTTTCGATGATCATACCTTGTTTAAGTTGCACGAACCAGCCATTTCGGTGGTATCCCAGCGTATTGAAACCATCGCCGAAGAGTTGGTGAAAGTATTACTGCGTCAGATCCGTAACCCACAAGCTGATGTAAAACACATCGTAGTGCCCTGCGATCTGAAAATCCGAGATTCTTCGACGGCTAAAATTAAGTAGGAAGTCGCTATCAGATTGTATTTAGTATCTGGATCGCGCGCTCCAGCGTTTCATCTTTTTTAGCAAAACAGAGACGAAGTGTTTGTTGTTCCATGCCATTATCGTAGAATGGTGCTAATGGAATAAGTGCGACGCCATATTTTTCGATTAGATGTAAGGCAAAATCCATTTCTGATTGATGGCTGATCGCTGAATAATTAAGTAATAAGAAGTATGTGCCTGAGGATGGCACAATCTCAAATCGAGAAGATGCCAGCCCTTCCATCACGACATCCCGCTTTTTTTGCATAAACTGAGATAACTCTTGATAGTAATCTGGATTGTCTAAATACTTTGCGATGGCATGTTGCATCGGTGTATTCACACTGAAAACATTTTGCTGGTGTATTTTTCGAAATTCAGCCGTGAGTGCTAGCGGTGCTATCACATAACCCAATTTCCAGCCAGTACAATGCAAGAGCTTTCCAAAAGAAGCGACTACAAAACTGTGCGCACGAAGATCGTTAAATAGTACGGCCGATTGATGTTGCTTCTCATCATATATAAGATGTTCGTACACTTCATCGCTAAGCACAAAGAGACCGTTACGAACTACGATTGTTTGTAATTGCAATAAATCATCGGTTGTCCACGCAACACAACTCGGGTTTCCGGGGTTGTTAATGATTATCATGCGGGTTCGATCACTTACTAGATCTGCCACCTGTTGCCAATCTATGCTGAAATCGGGGGCAGACAATTGTACTGCGATCACTTTGCCACCAAAAAGTTCGACCGTTGGGCGGTAGCAATCATAAGCCGGTTCGAATATAATGACTTCATCGCCGGGATGTATTATAGTAGCAATGGTGGTAAATATACCTTGGGTCGCGCCATTCGTAATGGTGATTTCACTTTCGGGATCTACATGTATGTCATAAAAGCTTTGATATTTTTCGGCAATACGCTGGCGAAGCAAAGGAATGCCCGGCATCGGCGCATATTGATTGGCCTGCTGATGCATCGCGGAACTAACCAAATCGAGTAATTTTGAGTCCACAGGATAGTCTGGAAAACCTTGCGCAAGATTAATAGCCTGATGTTTTTGTGCCAAAGAAGTCATTTGAGAAAATATATTCGTGCCTTGCCGAGGTAATTTGGAGATCCATTCTTTCTGTTGCTGCGGAGCCATTATAACTAGTTTGAGTTTTTATACGAAGATAAGTGATTTCTTTCTTCAAAAAAATCTTCCTCTTTTTAAGGCAGTTAGCTTTGCTAAAACAGAAAAGAGTGAAAAAGGTTTTGGAGGTGCGAAAGTTTATTCTACCTTTGCACCACTCCGCAAGGGAGGAAGGATGTTGAGAGGATAGAAAAAGCGAGTTTATGGAGGCGTTAGCTGAGAAAACGAGCGGATTCGGGAGCAGGAGATCACCAAAATTATTTTCAAAATAAATTTGGAAGATCAGAAAAGATTCCTACCTTTGCAATCCCAACCACACAGGAAGGGAAACAAAAAAAGAAAGTCAAGTCCGAAAGG
>NZ_WLYS01000006.1 GCF_011316935.1 Sphingobacterium chungjuense | reverse complement strand
TCCGAACAGAGTAGTTAAGCCCGCCAGAGCCGATGGTATTGCCGTAACAGGTGGGAGAGTAGGTCGGTGCCTAATTTTATACCAAAGCCCTTGCAACAACTTTGCAAGGGCTTTTTTGTGTTTAATAGTTTTTTTCGCGCAAAGGCCTTCCGCTTTAGTAAGTACATCTAGCTGCGCGCTGTATTCTGGATAGCGCCTGTATAGCTTTACCAAGCTCTTACCTGTAGTATACCATTTGTAGGTAGCAATACCCGAATAAAGTGGATTCTTAGTACACTAACCGTGAATCAAACGCCAAGCAATGGTGAAGGAGACGTGAAGTAATGGTGAATTAAAAAGCACACATTAAACAAAAGAATGTTACGGGAGTGTGAGCTCTGTATGGCAGATAGGTCAATGACAATTTCTTGCAATAGAAAGGTATGATTAGCCAGAGACCAGATCTTCTCGCACTGTATAGAGTTTATAAAGGCAAACTAGACCGTTAAAAAAGAAAGCAAACTTTTAAAGTTTGCTTTCTTTTTTAACGGTTCTTTTTACACGTATGGCGGGTTTTAAAGCCAATTTTGCTTCGTGCTGTCGTTCCAGATACTGGATGATTTCAGCGGCGATGTCTTTTCCAGTAGCCGTTTCGATGCCTTCCAAACCTGGCGAAGAATTTACTTCCAGAATGAGTGGTCCACGATCGGACGCCAGCATATCTACGCCCGCTACGGTTAGTCCCATCGCTTTGGCAGCAGAGATTGCCGTTTCTCTTTCTTTACGCGTCAACTTGATGATTTCCGCACTGCCACCACGGTGTAAGTTTGAGCGGAATTCGCCTTCTTTCGCCGTCCGCTTCATGGCGCCAACCACTTTCCCGTCTACCACAAAAGCACGTATATCCGATCCTTTCGATTCTTTGATGTACTCTTGGATCAGAATGTTATTTCCTAATCCGTAGAATGCTTCGATCACTGAAGAAGCCGCTTTTTTGGTTTCGGCCAATACCACACCAATTCCTTGCGTTCCTTCCAATAATTTGATCACTAGTGGCGCACCGCCTACCATACTAATCAAATCGTCTACATCCGAAGCAGTGCGCGCAAAACCCGTAATAGGAAGTCCTAAACCAGCTCCCGAAAGGATTTGCATACAGCGCAGTTTGTCTCTAGAGCGTGTAATCGCTTGGCTTGGGTTGGCTGACAACACGTCCATCACTTCAAATTGGCGTACAATCGCCGATCCGTAGAAAGTAACCGAAGAACCGATACGCGGTACGATCGCATCGATACCGGCAATGTCTTGTCCTTTATAATGTATGCTAGGCTTGTCTTGCTGTATACCGACATAGCATTTGCTATGGTCGATTACCACACATTCGTGACCGCGTGCCTGAGCGGATTCTACCAGACGTCTGGTAGAATACAAATTCTTATTTGTTGATAAAATGGCAATTTTCAAAATGTAGTTTTTTATGAAAACAAAGAATGAGTGGATAAGTTTTAGCGCAAATTTTGCCCTAGATTTCTTTTTGATACATCCACCAAAAACTTTCCAGCAATAAAGTTCCTGCCCAACAGCATCGGGTAGGTCATGGCAGAACGATCTCTAAAGGAAAGCTTGATGTCGTATAGTTCGTTGAATATTTTAATTTTAGTTCTAAAAATATGGCGTGTTTCCGATTGTCCAAAAGAGCTTTTGACGGTACGTTCTCGGTGTACTGGAAATCTAATCTCCATCATATCATCTGAGTCGTCGGATGCCGCAATATGCGCTACGATATACAAGTGTCCATCTTCTTCGAGCACTTCCATATCTTCACAGTGTACTACCGAAGTTTCTGCCCCCGTATCAATTTTCGCAGGAAGATTGTAGAGTCCCAACTCCGGCAAGTCTATAATCTCCGTCCGGCCTATGATCTTTTTCTCTTTTACCATACGCTATTTTAGGATACCTTAATGGTATACAAATTCGCCATAAGGCGACTGAATAGTTACTTGTTTTTTGTCGGCAGCTTCTACACGTCCGATGATCTGTGCATCGATATCAAAAGATTTAGATATCGCAATAATATCAGCAGCCAACTCCTGTGGAACATACAGTTCCATACGGTGACCCATGTTGAAGACTTTATACATTTCTTGCCAATCCGTGCCCGATTCTTTCTGAATCAATTCAAAAAGTGGTGGGATTGGGAATAAGTTATCTTTAATCACGTGTACATTATCTACGAAGTGTAGTACTTTCGTTTGTGCACCCCCAGAACAATGCACCATCCCGTGGATTTGAGCACGGTGCTGATCTAATATCTTTTTGATCACTGGCGCATACGTCCGTGTTGGCGACAACACCAATTGTCCGGCCGTTACCTCTTGACCATCACCAATGGCAACTTTGTCGGTTAACGAACGACTGCCACTAAATACTAAATCGTAAGGAACAGCTGGGTCAAAGCTTTCCGCATATTTCTCTGCAATTGACTTATTAAACACATCATGGCGTGCTGAAGTCAATCCGTTGGATCCCATGCCACCGTTATAAGCTGATTCGTAGCTTGCTTTCCCGTAGGACGCCAAACCAACGATTACGTCGCCTGCTTGGATGGTGTGATTTGAAATCACATCAGCGCGTTTCATACGACAAGTCACTGTGCTATCCACGATGATTGTACGTACGATATCGCCTACATCAGCCGTTTCGCCACCGGTAGAATAAATTCCGATGCCCATCTCTCGTAATTCTGCCAAAATCTCTTCTGTACCATTGATGATTTCAGCAATCACTTCACCCGGAATCAGGTTTTTGTTACGACCGATCGTCGATGAAAGCAAGATATTATCCGTTGCGCCTACGCACAACAAATCATCCAAATTCATGATGATGGCATCTTGCGCAATGCCGCGCCATACCGATGCATCGCCAGTCTCTTTCCAATACACATACGCCAACGAAGATTTAGTACCTGCGCCATCTGCATGCATGATATTGCACCAGTCTGCATCACCGCCCAAGATATCAGGGATGATTTTGCAGAAAGCCTGCGGATAGAGTCCTTTATCAATGTTTTTGATCGCATTGTGTACGTCCTCTTTTCCGGCCGAGACACCTCGTTGATTGTATTTTAAGTCTGACATGTTAGCGCAAAAATAGGGAATTGGAAAGGAAAAAGTGAAATACCGTGTCACTAAATACGGTACTAAGCAAAAATCCCTTCCTGTTGAAGGAAGGGATTTGTATTTATCTACTAAAAATGATCCTTAGTGTTTGAAATGACGCACACCGGTGATCACCATCGCTAGGCCTTTTTCGTTTGCCATATCGATAGATAGTTGATCTTTGATCGAACCGCCCGGCTGTAATACCGCTGCAACACCATTTTCACCAGCAATCTCCACACAATCTGGGAATGGGAAGAAAGCATCCGATGCCATCGCGCTGTCTTTGATGTCAAAGCCAAAAGCTTTTGCTTTTTCGATCGCTTGTTTCAAGGCATCTACACGAGAAGTTTGGCCTACGCCAGAAGCGATCAAGGTATTGTCTTTCGCGAATACAATGGTATTTGATTTCGTATGTTTCACGATTTTGTTCGCGAAGTATAGATCCGCCAATTGCGCTTCGGTTGGTTGTCTTTCCGTTACCGTCGTCATCAAGTCTGGACCTTCTACGGTGTTATCTTTATCTTGTAAGATGACCCCGTTTAACAAGGTCTTGAATTGTTGCTCCGGTAATTTTACCTCATTACGCTTCAAAATGATACGATTTTTCTTGGCTGTTAAGATCTCCAAGGCGTCTTGATCATACGCTGGTGCGATCAATACTTCGAAAAACAATTGATTGATTTCTGTTGCCGTTGCTGCGTCAACGGTAGCGTTAGTAATGAGTACACCACCAAAAGCAGAAACTGGATCGCAAGCCAATGCCGCCGTCCACGCTTCTTTTACCGTTGGGCGAGAAGCTACACCACAAGCATTCGTGTGTTTTAAGATCGCAAATGTAGGATCTTCGAATTCATCGATAATCGCCACCGCCGCATCTACATCTACCAAATTATTGTAAGAAAGCTCTTTACCATTTAATTTGTCGAACATCTTGTCCAAATCACCGTAGAAGACACCTTGTTGATGTGGATTTTCACCGTAGCGAAGTACCTGACTTTGTTGTGCCGATTGTTTGAATACCGGAAGTGGATCTTCTTGGTTGAAATAATTGAAAATCGCAGTATCGTAATGCGACGAGGTATTGAAAGCGCGCTTCGCGAATGATTTACGCTGTTCCAAAGTGGTTACACCAGCTTGTGCAGCTAGGATTTCTTCCAATTCTTTGTAGTCATTCTTCGAAGAGATGATTACCACGTCGTTGAAGTTCTTTGCGGCAGCGCGAATCAAAGAAATACCACCAATATCAATCTTTTCGATGATATCTTCTTCCGAAGCACCAGATGCTAGTGTTTCTTCAAATGGATACAAATCCACGATCACCAAGTCAATTTCAGGAATTTCATACTGTTCCAACTGCTCTTTGTCGCTCTCCAATGGACGACGAGAAAGAATTCCGCCGAATACTTTTGGATGCAAAGTCTTTACGCGACCACCTAGAATAGATGGATATGAAGTCAGGTCTTCTACGCGTTCTACACCAATACCTAGATCTTTAATAAAAGATTCGGTACCACCTGTAGAATAGAAGGTAACTCCATATTTGTTCAATAATTCAATAAGAGGGGCCAATCCGTCTTTGTAATAAACGGAAACCAAGGCATTTTTAATCTTTACGGCGTGGTTCATTATCTTCTGCTTATGAAGCCGCAAAGGTAGCAATAAATGAACTATTTAGTTGTATTTCTTGAGCAAGTTTTCGATTACTTTGGGATAATGTAGGTGCTCTAGTTGCTGTCCTTTAAATTTGATGATCTCCAAGGTGTCGCCCGCATCCACCGCAAAACGACCTTGGTAAATGACTTCACCTTCATCAAAATGCTCGTTGACAAAGTGAATGGTGATACCATGCTCCTTTTCGCCAGCGGCGAGGACGGCTTTGTGCACGCGGTCTCCATACATGCCTTTACCGCCAAACTTTGGCAAAAGAGCTGGGTGTATGTTGATGATTTTGTTGGGGAATGCCTGCAACAAATTTTCAGGCACTAATAATAGAAAACCGGCTAGTACGACCATATCTACTTCCAACCGTTTTAATAGATCGACGATTTCATTAGTTTGATAGAATACCGTTTTATCAAAAATGTGCGAAGGGATCTCAAAATTATCCGCACGTTGTAAAACGTAGGCATCTGGATTGTTACTTAACACAATGGCTACCTCAGCGAGGTCCGAATATTTGAAATGTTCCATGATTTTTTGAGCATTGGAACCTGATCCTGAAGCAAAGATAGCGATACGTTTTTTCACAAATAATGATTGTTGATAGTGTCAGTAGCCTTTTTACACCCAAATATAACACATTTTCGACCTAAAAGCCTTATATGAAATATTAATAAACCATTATGTTGTGGAAAAAGAATGTTTTATAAAAGTTATTTTTTGAATCCAGATACATATATAATCCGAAAAACTATTTAGATTACATCATATAGCATACTACAGTATTCAACTTATGATTGCAAATTTCCTGAGGAACTATTACGTACACATCTTTGTGTGGTTTATGATATTTACACTGCCGTTTGTAAATTATCTGTACGAACCGGAGAAGATGCGGGATTTTGATCCCTATCTGCTCAAATCTCATTCATTGAATGTATTTTTTCTATGCTCCAGTTTCTATCTACTTAGCAAATACGTCGCTCCTAAATTTTTCTTTCATCAGCGCGCCAAATTTATCTTGTTTACGATAGCGGGCTTGCTGTGTTATATCGCCATCAATTACCTCCTGATAGTCAATAATCCAAATGGTGATTTTGCAAAAATGGAACGCGAGGATCTGGTGGTTGTCCGGTTGTTTGTTGGCCCCAGTATTATTTATTTTTTGTGTGTCATCATTGGCAATATGCTGTTCTTCTATAATGAACAAGACCGACAAAAAGAGCTCAATAAGCAGATTCAATTGCAGAAAACCACTGCGGAGCTTAATTTGCTGAAACTTCAGATTAGCCCACATTTCCTATTCAACACGCTCAACAATATCCGTTGGCAAGTGCGCAAACAACCGCTCGAATCCGAAGATTCTATCTTTAAACTGTCGGAAATATTGCGGTATATTCTATATGATGTAGGCGATAATAAAGTAGAGCTACACATGGAGATTCAGCACATCAAAAATTTTATGGAGTTACAAAAACTCCGCTTCCCCGTAGAAGGTAGGGTGGAGCTATCTGTGGCGCCAGAACTTCAGAATCATTTGATTCATCCGCTGCTGTTTATCCATTTTATAGAGAACGCCTTCAAATTTGGCGTGGATAGTGAAACGCCACCGGATATTTATTTTCGTTTCGAAACCACGCCTGAAGGGATTATCTTTCAGTCTAGGAACAAAGTTTTAATCGAAGCTAGTAGAGAAGATAATACAGGCATTGGGCTTAGCAATGTCAAACGGCGATTGGAACTGCTATATCCGGATAAACATGAACTAGTGATCTCGAAGGAGAATGGTTTTTTCAACGTATCACTTCATATCACATGCCATGGTAATTAAATGTATTTTAATAGACGACGAGCCGTTTGCATTGAACCTGTTGGAAGATGATTTGTCTATGTTTCCAAATGTCGAAGTGTTAGCCAAGTTCACCAGCACGTTACCCGTTCGGGAATATCTGCGAAACCACGAGATAGATCTGATATTTACTGATATCCAGATGCCCGAGATCTTAGGTACGCAGTTTATCAGGAGTTTGGAAAATATTCCTTTAGTCGTATTTACCACGGCTTACCATCAATACGCCGTCGAGGGTTTTGAATTAAATGTAGTCGATTACCTCACCAAGCCGATTCGTAGAGAACGATTAGGTGTGGCATTGGATAAGGTTTCTGCGCGATTAGAATTGGCAAAAAACAGTACTCAAAGCCCAATCAGTGATTATTTTACCGTTAATGTAGAATATCAAAAAGTCAAGATATTGGTGGACGACGTCAGCCATGTCGAAGGGCTGAAAGATTATGTAAAGATTCATCTGGTGAATCGCGCACAGCCACTCCTGACGCGGATGAATTTACGTGGCATGGCCGAGGTACTATCCAAATTTTCTTTTCTACGGATTCACAATTCTTACATTGTGAATACCAGCAAGATTTCTGCTATTCACACCAGCAAATTATTCCTCGGAGCGGTGTCTTTGCCTATCGGCAAAAAATACGCAGAAGCCATTCGGAAGTTCAATTCCTGATAAGATACGGGATTCATGAGGGTGCAAATGTCTACAGATTGCGGTCGTTTGTCTACAGATAGTTGTGGAATAACGGGAGGAAGCCAATCTTTGTGCATATTTCTAATCTACTACTTGGTAGATCTCAGAAATATGAGAGATACTACGACATCACATGAAAAAACTTCTATCCGTCTTTGTACTAACATGTACCCTGTACGCGGCATACGCCCAAAATCCATTTGCCAATAAACCTGGTGGAAAGCCAGAAGGTACATTGACTGGAAAAATCCAGAACGATACCGATGAATCTTTAGCACAAATCTCGGTCGTACTGCTCAAAGTTATCGATGATAGCACGAGTGGCACGAGAAAAGAGACCTTAGTGCATGCTACTGTGTCCAATTCTTCCGGCGTCTTCAAGTTTGAGAATGTGCCGTTGACGGAAAAGCTCAAGGTAAAAATCAGTGCGATCGGCTATTCTACTGTAGAAATGCCAGTGCAATACGAAATGCCTAAGCGCGACAGCCTTGCTGGCCCACCAACAGGAAAACCAGATGCTGCCACAATCGCCAAGATGATGGCAGCTTTCAATAAAGATCTTGGCACGATTACTTTACTAGGCGATGCAACCGATATCGCTGCAGTATCCGTAACAGGGCGCAAGCGATTGCTAGAGATCGATATGGAGAAAAAAGTATTCAATGTCGAGAAAAACATCGTTTCGGCCGGCGGTACAGCTATTGATGTGTTGAGAAATATGCCATCCATTCAAGTGGATATCGATGGCAATATAAAACTGAGAAATGCATCACCCACTATTTTTGTAGATGGTAGACCAACGACTTTGACACTCGACCAGATTCCGGCCGACGTGATTGAAAAAGTAGAAATTATCACCAATCCTTCTGCCAAATACGATGCTTCTGGTAGTATGGCCGGCATTCTCAATATTATCCTCAAGAAAAATAAGAAAACAGGCTACAACGGGATGGTCAATGCCGGTGTAGATCGCTTAGGCGGATCCAATTTTATGGGTAGTTTCAATGCCAGGCAGGGTAAATTAAACCTTTCCCTAACGGCGATGAACATGCGTATCCGCACGAATACCGAAGGAAATAGCGATCGTTCGAGCGTAGTAGATGGCTTGAGTTCGCAAGTGATGCAAGACATCGATAGCAAGACCAAGGGCATGATTACGTTTGGAAGGTTAGGAGTGGATTACGACCTGACCGACAAAACCACGCTTTCATTAGCGGGTATTATAGCTGGCGGAAGTTTCAAGCCAGTAGAGAACACGCGTATTACCAATTTATCTGCCGGCATATCATCCGTAAGCGACCGAATGGCGGAAACAGAAAGAAGTTTCAAACCGCGCGGAATTCAGGCAGGTGTGATACACAAATTTGCGACAGAAGGCGAGGAGCTGACCGCCGACTTCAATTATTTTGGCGGACAAAATGAGCTGGATGGTTTGTACACCACCAACTACCTCAATGCGGCCGGTCAAATCGGAGGCACGCAAATACAACGAAACTTTGGAAATGGTGATAATGAAAATATTACCTTTCAGATTGACTACGTCAAACCATTTGCTAATGGTATGAAATTGGAAACTGGCGCTCGCGCTCAGATCAACAACGTAGCAAACAATAACCAAAACTTGTTGCGTCGCGTTGGCGAGACCGACTTTGAAAACATCGAAGCTGCTTCGGCCAATTATGATAGCAAGAACAGTGTATATGCGGCCTACGCATCTCTTGGCGGCCAAGTGAAAGATCTATTTTCGTACAAAGCAGGACTAAGAGTTGAAAGCTCTGCCTACGATGGTCGCTTAATCAATACGGGAGAGACATTTAGCAACCGTTTTCCATTGAATCTTTTTCCTTCCTTATTTTTAAGCAAAAAGCTGTCGGACAAAGATCAGATTCAGATCAGCGGAACGCGCAGGGTCAATCGTCCGAACTTCTTTCAACTGATTCCATTCGTAGATTATACCGATAGTTTGAATATTACCCGTGGTAATGCCGATCTAGTGCCCGAGTTCACGAACTCTGGAGAATTGAGCTATAGCCGAAGCAGTAATAAAAGCACTTTTATCGCTACTGTTTATTACAAGCACACCAGTAACTTGATTACGCGCTTCTTAGCACAGGAAACGAATCCTATTACGGGCAATCTAGACTTTATCAATACCTATATCAATGCCAATTCTGGACAGAATTATGGGGCAGAGTTTACCTATACGACCAATCTAAAACCTTGGTGGGATTTGACAGCCGATTTGAACTTTTACAATTCCAAAATCACCGTTAGCGATGGCGTGAATGCACAAGATCCATTGTGGACCGTGTTTGGTAAATTGAATAACAACTTCAACCTGAAAAAGCATTGGAATATCCAGTTGGCCTTCGAATACCAAGGCAAGACCAATATGCCAGTGAGCCAAGGGCAAAGCTTTGGTCCTCCATCTCTAGCGCAGAGCTCATCCCAAGGTTTTATCGAGCCATACTATGGTCTGGATCTAGCGATCAAGAAGAGTTTCTTGAAAAATGAGGTGGCTTCTCTTACTTTATCAGCTAATGATATCTTGGCAACAAGAGGCAACACGATTATATCCTACGGAGAAGGTTTTTCTCAAAGTTATTACCGCTTGTCCAATCCACGTATGATCAAGCTGAACTTCTCGTACAGATTTGGAAAAATGGACATGAACCTATTTAAGAGAAATAGAAATGCCAACCCGATGGGTGATATACAGATGCAATAATACAACAATTAATATCCTGCTCGTCTAGCTCCTAATTGGTAGCGGAGATGATCATGACGCCTGAAGCTCTACGCTTCAGGCGTTGTTTGTTTTGGGACTTTACGTCATCAAACCCTAATTTTAAAAATTATGAAATCTTCACTTCTATTCTTGCTAATCTCGATTTAAAGAGCCAAGTTGCAGCCTCTTTTGTCCCAAAAGATTTCAGCAAGTCGGCTGCCCTTGCCAATTTTATAGATAGTTTTGATTATTGGATCATCATCCCAGCGGTATCTCCTCAAAGCAAGCTGTAAATCAAAAGAGCACGAAGTAAACACGATATGATTACAAGCACTGGTCGAGTTGCAGCACAGCTTCCTGGCCGTTGATAGGTATCGTAAACGAAAATATAGAGCCCTCGCCCAAAGTGCTTTTTACCCAAATCTGGCCACCATGTCTTTGAATGATTTCCTTGCAAATATATAGTCCAATGCCGAATCCAGATACATTCTCCGTGGTTTTAGAATCCACGCGATAAAATCTATCAAATACCTGAGGAATAGCTTCTCCGTCTAATCCCATACCCTGATCTATAACATGTACGACCAAAACATTGTCGGTTAACTCACATTTAATCAGTATATCGCTATTTACCGGAGAATATTTAACCGCATTGCTTACCAAGTTATTTAAGACTTGTTGGATTTTATCGCGATCCGCATACACAACGATCTCCGGCACGTTGCCTATGTGTACATAATGCGTACTCACCGTCGAATGAGATTCGTGTGCTACGTCTTCAATAAGCTTTTTAAAATCAAACTTTTCGCTTTGTATATCTAATTTTCCAGATTCTAATCTAGATACGTTGAGGAATCCATTAATAAGCTTAGACATGCGGTTCATCTGTATATTAGTCTTGCCGAGCAATTCCTGAATTAGGGTTTCCAAGTTATTGTCTAATTTCCGCTGTATAATCTGTATGTAAGCCTGTATAACCGTTAGAGGAGTCTTCAGCTCATGGCTCACCATAGTGATGAAATCATTTTTGCGCTGCTCATCATTTTTCTCTTCCGTGATATCCATGACCAAACCAAATAATTTTAAAGGCTTGCCGGTGGAGTCATGATGCACCTTCGCCCTTACCCTAATCCATCTGAGCTCACCCGAAATAAGATGTGTGATAGAATACGTGCTATCCACCGAATCACCCTTATCAATAGCATCTGAAAATGCCTTGTTGACCATCTGGTGATATTCTGGATTTACAGCCTCAAGTAGTGTCTCCCAAGTTACCTCAATGTCTTCGGGGATTCCGAAGAAAAAGCGACTTTTATTACTTAGTGTGACCTCTCCACTCACAAAGTTTATCCCACAATGCCCCATGTTACCCGCTTCGAAAGCGGATTGTAAATTGTCTTGGCTTTCTAATAGTTGAGTATTGAGATTGCTTAGTAGCTCATTAGATTTTGCGAGCTCAATTATTGGGTCGTAGGTAGGGTTGAATAGTGATTGTCTCGATTCTCTATCACCACTTTGCAATGGTAATAAGGAAATTTTGATCCATTTGCTTCCTTCCACTTCCGACGGTATTCTTTCGTATTGGACATGGATTTTTTTATCTGATACATTGTGACGATTGGAGGGGTCGTCTATCATTCGCTTTATAATGGAATGATGAACCATAATCTCATTAATCAACTCATTATTTAGTGCCCAAAAATCACCTAACACCTCTCTACAGTCCTTCGCTACGAGGTCAACTGTCGGTTTTTTTAAGATGATAGTAGATAAATTATTTGCAAACTTAATTAACAGCGTCGCTGCATCAAAAATGATAATAGCATCGTCGCCTGCTTCAATTTGAGAAAATAAATCGTGCGTAGAGAAATCTTTCATGGGATTATACAGTGGATAAATGTAAACATAATCTTGAGATACACTTCTATGATTTGTCAAAGATTTATTGAATATAGATGGGGAATTATTCAAGTTATTCAGAAGCTCTATTTTACAGAACCAAGCGTCGCAACTCACATCGTGCTAAAAATCATTCCCTGAGAAACTTAAGTTGTTTTAGGTTTTAACTTCACATTATCGTCGGCCTCTCGATAGATATGGGGAGGTGGTAGAAGAGGATACCAATGACTTTTTTTATCACCATAATATCAATCATGCCACTTAATTATTCCCGAATTAATGCTATTTTTCACCTAACTATTCGTAATTCTACTATGATTTCTACCACATTAGCTGCCCTATTCAGAAATAGGAGTGTATTTTTTGTCCTGACGCTGTTTTGTTTAACGGCTCTCAGCTGTTCCAAAGACTCAGGAGTTGGCTCAGGTTTTCAGGTCACGTATGTTTTGGAGGGGCCTGCTGTTGTAGCACAAGTACAGTACACGCCGACGATAACAGATCCTTACAACATTCCGGATGAGTATGAGGAAACGGTAACGCCACCTTGGCGAAAAACAGTCTCATTAATCGAAGAAGTGCGCGGTGCTGGATTTTCTGTCTCGATTGATGAAGGAAAACCTGGCGCTACATACAAAATTTCTATTTTAGACAAAGACGGTGATATGCTGGAAAGCGCAGAATTTGCGCTGGATAGTGATGGCTATGGCGTACAGTTGATTAATTATTATCGATAATAGGTATCAGGTTTTTCTTAAAGATTTTGTCTTTGTATTGCTCTTTTAGCCTAAAGCACGATGTTGTAAATAGAAGAGCTAAAGAAGTAAGGCGCAATGCAAATCATGGAAAACGTTGTTAGCGTATCGTCCCTGCAAGTAAGCATAAAATAAAAGCGCTTGAAGTTTTCAATTTCAAGCGCTTGGATCAATTAATCCTATTATTTGTTATCAGATCATGTCTCAATTTACATCATCTAATCGTACTAGTACGGCGCGTCAATATCAGTAACGCGTACTAACTTTTGGTTCGCAAATTCTGTAAGAGCCAACCAGGATAATTCCCGACCGTATCCCGAATTTTTAACACCCCCGAAAGGAAGTTGCGGCGACGAAGTCGTTGGCCTGTTAATGAAAACCATTCCTGCATCTATACGTTTTGCGACACTTTTGGCATGCGGAATATCTTCACAAAAAATGGTAGATCCAAGTCCGAAATGGCTATCATTGGCCACTCTAATAGCTTCTTCATCATCTTTCACTTTGATCAAAGCTATCACTGGGCCAAATATCTCTTCATCATATGCTGGTTGGCCCTTCTTTACATTACTAAACAGCGTCGGCGCGATAAAAAATCCTCTTTGATCCAGCCTTTCACCGCCAGATAGCAATGTGGCTCCATTATCTGCGGTTTCTTTAATTTGTTTTAATACCGTATCCATTTGTCTTTCCGAACTCATGGGGCCAAATTCGGTGTCCAGTTCTAAAGGATCTCCAATTTTGACTTTAGCCATTGCCTCTTTCACTTTTGCTTCTATTTGCTCATACACCGACTCTACCACGATGATCCGCTTGGATGAGGTGCAGACTTGACCAGAATTCTCCAATCTGCCTTGCACGATACCTTTTGTAGCTTTATCCAAATCCGCCTTCTCCAAGACAATAAGTGGATCTGATCCGCCGAGTTCCAAAACGGATTTTTTAAGGTACTTTCCTGCTAGGGCAGCAATACTTGCACCGGCTTTTTCACTTCCGGTCAACATCACTCCGCGCACGCGCTTATCTGCCACTAATGCTTCAATTTCGTCGGTATCAATCGCGAATGTGTTGTATACACCTTCCGGTAATCCGGCATCATCAAAAACTTTTTGTATGGCCAAGGCACATTGATATACAGCGGTGGTTGGTTTCATCAAAATAGTATTTCCCGTAGCGATATTTGGTGCGGCAAATCGAATTAACTGCGAAAATGGGAAATTCCAAGGTTGTACGGATAGCAGTACGCCCAACGGTTCATGGGTCACATAGGCTTCACCGTGTTCAATTTCAGGGATAGATTGATCTTTCAGAAATCTAGCAGTATTCTCCCCATAATACTTTAATATCTGAATACAGTAGTCTATTTCCCCTTCACTGGCTGTCAATGGTTTTCCCATTTCTACACATGCGAGCTTGGCGATCTCGCTCTTGCGACTTTCCAAGATTTCAGCAGATTTTAGTAATAATTGCGCTCGCTCGGAGACGTCTTTTTTCTTCCACACACGGTGAAATGCCTGATCGGCCTTGTCCAGTAGTTGCATAGACTCATCTACGCTATGGTAAGGATATTCTTTTTCAACTTGTTCGGTATACGGATTGATAATTTTGAATGTTGACTTGCTCATTGTATTGTTTGTTGTTGATTTATTATTCCATTGTATGCATGAGCAGCTATGCTCATGTATACGCTTACAACAGACAAATAGCAGGTTCAGTTTGCTCCCGAATGAATGCTGACGACCAATTGACACAATCAGCTGTCATTTCTCCTCTACTTCGTCTATTCGGAGGTGATTTTGTCTTAAGGATGTTTTAGTATCGCATTTTCTCGAGTACATAACTGTTGCAGGCTTAAGGTCTTCTGTAGCATAACATTAAGTTAATATGGGCTCTCTATCTTTGCTAATCCTATGAGATAAGAAATTATGGAGATGTTACAGGATAATCAACTCATGCATGCTATTCGAGCAGGGAATGAACAAGCTTTTGCACAGTTTTTTGACGAGTACTGGGAGTACCTTTATCGCGAAGCATACTTTCGTCTCAAGAATCATGATGATGCCGAAGATATTGTGCAGGAGATATTTACTTCTTTATGGCAGAATCGCGAGACCACGACCATCAATATCTCAATCAAAGCATATCTCGCCGGTGCGCTTAAAAATAAATTGATTCGGCATTACACTAAAAATAACTTACATCAAGAAACTGTCGATCACCTTTTGCGGCAGATGACTGTCTTTGAAGAAGGCGTGTTAGATGCCATTACGGCGAAAGAAATTCAGCATACCATCAACCAAGCGATACATCATTTCCCCAAGAATATGCGAGATATCATCCTATTGCGGATGCAAAGCTTCACCATAGCAGAGATTTCGAAAGCCCTTAGCCTCTCCCCCCAAACGGTGAAAAACAATACGACTATGGGCTTAAAGCAATTAAAAGATATCTTAAGCAAAGAACATCCCGAAGTGTCCTCCAGTCTATACGCTTTTATTTTGGCCTTAATAATTACTTAATAGCAACTTAATGATTTCTTGAGGTACTTATTGCCCATTCGCTGCACTATAAGAGTGAAAACAGCAGCAAGTGGAATTAAAGAAACTCAAAGAATTGCTTGATAAGCACCAATCGGGCCAGGCCACGGAAGCCGAACAACAACTTATCGAGACTTGGTACGCCTCTTTCTCGGATAATGAGGAGCAAGATGTATTCGAAAATATCGAACAAAAAGCACGCGCTCGCGAACGCCTTTGGTCTGGTGTCCAGATTCCACATCCTATCCCGCAGCGCGGATTCACACAGCGGTATCTCATCCATTTCATCAGTGCCGCTGCGGTATTGCTGGTAGGAATGTCGATTGCTATTAAGCGAGGCATGCTCTCCTCCAATAGCAGTAGCATAGCACAACAAGCATCAGAGCCAGACTTCCGCAGTAGTACGGGGCGCAAAGAACGCAAGATGTTGGTGTTGCCCGATAGCACACAGGTCTGGCTCAATGCCAATTCTACTGTTGAAGTGTTGGCAAATTATGGAGATAGTGTGCGTCGTGTACACTTATCAGGAGAAGCATTCTTCGATGTGGCTCACCTGCCTTCCAAACCATTTATAGTCGAGTTGGATGACCTGAGTGTGCGCGTACTCGGGACAGCCTTTAATATCAATTGCTATACAACATTACAGACCATCCATGTGAGCGTAGATCGCGGTGCAGTTCAAGTGGAAAGAGGTGGTGTTCTGCTAGAGAAACTATCCCTTGGGCAATCGCTCGTGTTTGCAAGGGATGAAGGCACTTATGCGTTGCAAGAAATGGCCAACAAAGGCTCTTGGCGCGACGGTAAAGTAGTATTGGCACAGGCCAGCTTTGAAGAAATGGCACAAGTTATTCAAAACATGCACGGAGTAACGGTTAAGAAACCCAAAAATTCAAAGCAGACCTATACGTATGATCTAACACTCTATGCGGATCGACCACTGAGTGAAAATATGGAAAAAATATGCAGTATACACCGATTAAAATATAGGAGGGTCGACGATGAACTAATGCTCTACTAAACCAAACTATTGCGTGCGGTACCAAATGGCACCGTCCGCAACGTATGTTGACCGGGACTTGCTTGAGACCCAATACCCGGCCACTTAGCTTTTTGTGAATTACTAAGACTATAAAAATAATGAATATAAATCTATTGTTCATACGAATTATTATGCGTGCGACAATTATGATCTGCTTATTTGGGACGATGATTGGCCAATTTCTATTGGCGGCGCCTCTGATGGGACAAATCCACCAACGAAAAATTGATTTTACGGCGACTGATATCACGCTATATACCGCGATCAAGAAGCTCGAAAAGGAGCAAAACTTGGATATTGCATTTGATGATAAGCTCCTCGGACTCTCGTCTAAAACTGTGTCCAATAAATCATTCAAAACGACTTCCATTGCACGCATACTGCAAAACTTATTCATTGGTACAAACGTCGTTTTTGAAGAAAATGATAAGGGAACTATTATCCTGAAGAAAGCACAACGACCAGGTGTGCTCACGGGGGTTTTACTGGATGAAAATGGCGATCCTTTACCATCGGCAACCGTGCGTATTGTGGAGCTCAACAGAACAACCACCACCAACAACGACGGTCGATTTACTGTTTCGGTACTTCCCGGATCCTACACTGTTACGGCAAGCTACATCTCGTTTGAAACGATGAGCAAAACTCAGGTGCTCGTACAGGAAGGCGAAACCATGACGTTAAGTTTTCAATTAACGCCTGCCATGGATGAAGTAGCCGAGGTGGTGGTGACCGCGCTAGGCATATCACGCCAGCAAAAGTCCTTAGGCTATGCCGCCACCGAACTGAAAGGAGATAAAATCACCGAAACGATGCCCAACAACTGGACGGAAGCGCTCTCAGGACGCATTGCTGGGGTTAACCTTGTGCGATCTGGAGCAGGCCCAGCAGGTTCTAACAAAATTATTCTCCGTGGCGAAAATAACCTGACGGGAGACAACCAAGCTTTGATTATCGTCGATGGGGTGGTGATCAACAATAGCAGTGGCAACCAAGTCGGTCAAGGTCATGGTGCTTATTTGGGTGGTGATTCACCCGTAGATTTTGGAACGGGGATCAATGATATTAATCCCGAAGACATTGCCTCTCTTACCGTACTAAAAGGTGCCAATGCTACCGCACTCTATGGACAGCGGGGTGCTAATGGAGCGATTGTCATCACCACAAAATCGGGAAAGATCAACAAAGGCATCGGTGTCACCGTATCGTCCAACGCCGTGATCGAATCCGTATCGCGCTGGCCCGATTATCAGTATGAATACGGGCAAGGAACGGAGGGCGTACGTTATTACTCCTTCAACGACGGCGTTGATGGCCCAAGTACAAGAAGCACGAGCTCCGCTTGGGGACCAAAATTTGATGGGCAATATTATTTTCAATACGACCCGATCACCCAGACCCGTGCTACAGAGCGCACGCTTTGGGAGGCGTTCCCAGATGAGCGTAAAAAGTTCTTCGAAACCGGAACAACATTTACCAATTCCATCAGCCTAGATGGGGGCAATGCCCGTACACAAGTACGTTTTTCTTTTACAGATCTAAGAAACAAGTGGATTATCCCAAATACAGGATACGAACGCAACAACGTATCCTTGACTGCTGCGCATCAGGTCACCGATAAGCTACGCATCCAGACTCGCATCAATTATCGCCAAAACCGTAGTGATAACTTGCCGACGTCGGGCTACAACAACCAATCCTTTATGTATTGGAATGCCTTCTGGCAACCCAATGCGCAATTGAGTTGGCTAGAAGATTACTGGAAACATGGATCAGAAAATCTGGTGCAAAACTATCCATACAGTAGTTTAGTCGACAACCCGTACCTGATCGCCTATGAAATGCTTAACAAAAATAAGCGACATGGACTCACCGGTAATATCGAATCCACGTATAAGTTCTCCGACGAATGGGATGTCCTAGTGCGCACCACGATGGATCTAAACGCCGAACGACGTAGCCAACAGCGGCCATACGATACCGAAAAGTTTAGAAAAGGGATGTTTCGTACGCAAGCTATCAATAACACAGAAACCAATTCTGAAATGATGGTGACGTACAAGAAAGATATCAATGATGACTTCAAAATAAGAATCACTGGTGGCGGTAGCTCCCTACGCAATGAAAATGCACTGGAACGCAATTCTGCCGATTCATTGGCTTATCCCGGTATATTCAATATGGGTAATCCGGCAGGCGTGATCGTGAGTACACCTTTTCGGAGCGAACTGGTGCTCAACAGTGTGTACGCATTCGGTACGGTCGCATTCCGCGATTATTTATTTGCCGATCTATCATTTCGTACCGATTGGAATAGTGCGCTAGCCTCGCCCACCAACAAAGGCAAATCCTTTAGTTATCCGTCGGTTAACGTGAGTTATGTGCTTTCTGATATGGTAAACTTGCCGGCACAGTTTTCCATGGTTAAGTTTCGCGGATCTATTGCCGAAGTAGGAAGTGGTTCGATGGTACCCTATCGTACGTCGTATACCTACAATGTAGATCCCACCTTCCCAGGCGGAAGATCAAACCCGACCTCGCTTCCTAATCTGCAACTAGAGCCCCTCAAAACGGTCAGTTACGAAGTCGGAACAGATCTCAACTTATTTAGAAATAGATTCACCCTGAACGTGACCTATTACACCGCAACGACCACCAATCAACATCTAGTCGCGGTGATTGACCGTGCTTCCGGTGCAAATAATGTTTTGATCAATGCCGGTGGCATCCGCAATAGTGGATTTGAGTTAGAAGCTTCTATTGTACCCATTCAGAAGAAAGATGGACTTACTTGGACGATGAGCCCAACCTTTAGCACCAATAAGAATAAGGTGTTGGAACTGACGGATAACCAGCAAGAAATGATCTTACAAAACGGGCCCGGCAGCCGTGGTATGATGGTAGCGCGTGTGGGTGGCCGTATGGATGAATTATGGGGTCGCGGTTATCAACGTGCGCCCGATGGACAGATTGTATATCAAAATGGTCTCCCGCAATTAACGGATTCGGTACAATACATTGGCCAAGCCAACCCTGCTTTTCGCTTAGGCTTGTACAACGAGTTTCGGTATAAGCAATTCCGCGTTGGCTTTTTATTCGACGCACAATTTGGTGCAGTTGGTTATTCATTGACCTCCGCGGTCAATAGTGAGCAAGGTAAAACCACCAATACGCTACCCGGACGCTACAACGGTATCATCGGAAATGGTGTGATCGACAATGGTGACGGCAGCTACCGAGCAAACGACGTGATCGCTACCAATGTGTGGGATTATTATAATGCGCATATGGGGCGCGACAATGTCGAAGGCACCAGCTATTCAACCGATTTTCTCAAGTTTAGAGAATTTAGAATCGATTACAGTTTGAAGCCCGAAACCTTAGCTAGGTTAGGACTGCAACGTGCTACTATAGGTGCTTTCGGACGTGATTTATTTATCTGGTCAAGTTGGCCTGCTTTTGATCCCGAGTTCGGCACATTGGGTAATGGCGACATCACCCGAGGCTTTGAACTGGGGCAATTCCCGGCCACGCGCACTTTTGGTGTCAACCTAGTTATTGGCCTTTAAAATCATCGTAAACATGAAAAACCTTATAAAAATAGTATTACTAGGAATCGTTTGCTCGAGTATATTAACGTCCTGCAACAAGGATTTCCAAGAAATCAATACCAACCCAAATACCAGTCCTCGGGTGCAACCGGAGAATCTGCTGGCTCCTGCATTAGCAAAATCAGTGAGTGCAAACATGAGTCGTAGCCAGCGCATCACCAATGAGCTCATGCAAGTGACGGTCAATATGGGTGACGGCGAAGGCCGCATCTTTCGATACGATATCCGCACCAATGAAGCAGACCATATGTGGAATAATCTCTATGTGCAATTGCGCAACTTCCGCGATATCTACGAGTATGCGGATGAGCTCAATCAACCAGAATACAAAGCAATTGCCCAGATTTCTGAAGTGTGGTTGTTTTCTATACTTACCGATATTTATGGCGATATCCCATATTCGCAAGCATTACTAGGAAGAGATTCAAACGTGGTGCAACCGGTATTCGACAAGCAGCAGGCGATCTATTTATCGCTGTTTGAGAAGCTGGAAGAGGCCAATACATTACTGAACGGAATAGCTTTTGAATACAAAATAAAAGCAGATGCAGATCCTGTTTTTAATGGGCAAATGTACAAATGGCGCCTATTTGGTAATTCCTTATACCTGCGCTTGGCGCTACGTCTTGCCCATAAGACTGAGCTGAATACTGTGGCAATTATCAAAAAGATTATCGAAGACGAACCGATCCGGTATCCTATTATGCGTAGCAATGATGACTCCGCTATTTTGAGATGGACCGGTGTATCACCCTACGTATCACCTTTTGCGACTTGGCGGCCGGCCGATTGGTACGGTCCAAAATCGGCCAGCTTTTTTACCGACAAGCTTAGTGAACGAAGTGATCCGCGTATCGTGAGCTGGGTATCTCTTTTCAATGGCGATTATCTTGGTGTACCGAGTGGGTATCCTATTGGGCAGCCGCCTGTACAAGGTTCTGCGCTACACACCGACTTGATGTCGCACCCTTTATTAGGAAACATATTGAATTATGGCGAGCTACAGCTCATATTAGCCGAAGCAGCTATTAAAGGTTACATTACGACTGGCTCAGCTCGAGAATACTATGAGCGCGGTACCAAAGCAGGGATTGAACTTTGGGGTCACCAAATGCCTTCATTCTATCTCTCGACCGATCTGACTGCTTGGGATGATAACTTCGACGAGTTTCAGAAAATGGAACTCATCCACCTGCAAAAATATTACGCGTTATTCTTCACCGATATGCAATCTTGGTTTGAGTTTCGCCGTACAGGTCACCCCGTTTTACCCATAAGATCCGGACATCTTAACGGCGGCAAAATGCCCGTAAGACTCAATTACCCAGTCTATGTGCAAAATGCCAACCGTGCCAACTATCAACAGGCTGTAGCCGAGCAAGGTCCGGATAATTTTAATACGCCGGTATGGTGGCAAAAACCTTAATCGAATGCGCACTAATAATCCAACTACGAAAATGAAAAAGTTAAGCTATAGCGTTCTATTTATCACCTTGGGCTTGATCACACTTTTGACCTCCTGCGAAAACAGGGATCATATATTGGGGACATTAAGTCCGTATATCTCCATCCAAGACCTCCGCGCCGTGCACAAAGGCAATGACGTGGAGATCACGCCTGAATCGGTGAGTGAAGCCGAATGGACCACGGGTGTGGTGATATCAGACGCACAATCGGGCAACGTGCCCGAAGGTATGATGATTGTGCAAGAGCTCCAACGCGGCAACAGATTGCATGGTATCGCACTAAAAGTTGGCGACCTTGCCGCAGCATACCGGATGGGCGATTCTATCCGCATTAATATCGGCGGGAAAACATTGCGTCGCGAAACATTCCTATACATAGACGGACTACATACCAGCGATCTCGAAATGGTAGGCAATGTGGGTAGCGTACGTACCAGACAAGTATCTGCATCGGCTATAAACCAACGCCCACATGAATACGAAGGCACCCTAGTGCAGATCGGTGGGGGAGAGTTAGTGCCTACTCCAGTAGAAGGTGACAGCTTTGTGGGAGCAAAGAAAATGCTCAACGGAGCAGATACGCTTGTGATCCGAACATTGCCAACAGCAAACTATGCGGCGCTTCCTGTACCGCGCAATATGAACGTAAAAGGTATATTGTTGGGCGATACAGATGGCCTAATGGCCGTATGGCCATTTGCGGAAGCACATATCGAAGATACATCTGACCCAATAATTCCCGGCGATCTCGGAGATATGCCATTAGTATTCACCGGGTACTGTCCTGATCCAGAAGGTACGGACACCAACTATGAGTACATCCAGTTGATGGCTAACGCTGATATCAACTTTGCAGAAATTCCGTTTTCCGTGGTCACGACCAACAACGCCGGAGCAAATCAACCCAATGCAGGTGCTGCACCGGGTGCAGGGTGGTCTACCGGTGGTGCACGTACACTCAAATTCAATCTGACGGAAGGATCAGTCAAGAAGGGAGAATTCTTTTATGTTGGTGGTCACCAGAAACGCATTAGCGGTGCAAACTCCACCACGTTGGGTGAGCTCAACTGGGTACGCGCCATTCCATACGCCACGACTGGTGGTGATGGATTGGGCGATGCCAATGCCAATATTCTGGCAAATAGCGGAAATGCGAGTGGTATGGCGCTCTTCGTTGGTACCAATATCAACGAGGCTTCGGTACCACTAGATGTGGTGATGTTTGGCGGTACAGGTACGGCCACCATCATTGATTCGGTCGCCAATTTGGGATATCGCATCCCGAACAATGATCATTACCAGCGTTTTCATCCCGAGTCACTAGCGCCACAACCTTTTTTCTCCATGGGAAGCAATCAATACCGTATTCCACATTTTGTACCGGCGAATGTAGGTTTCTTTATCAAATTGGGCGGTGTATTCAACGCGACCACGCGCAAGTGGGAAGTGGCGAGAAGCTATTACGCCGAGCAACTAAGTAAACAAGCACCAGCCAGTATACTATCTACCGGTACGGGTGTGACGCAGCAAGTGGATTAAATCTTGACGATAACGATATAATTGATCCATTAACGATGTCAGCGCAAGGCGGCAGTATCCCCACGGTGCAATCTATAGAAATAGAGATCGCATTATGGTTACTGACCTCTGCGCTGACGTTTTTTATAAGCATACATTCTGCATTAGACACTGCGTGATACAATAATAAAACACATGAAAAAAACATACCTTTCTTCGATCTACCGCTTATGTAAGGGATTCCTAAGCCTATGCGTCCTCATGACGCTATTGGCCAACTCTTGCAACAAAAGTACGCTAGATCCTATTGATGAAGAGATACCGACAAAAGAAAATACCGACAACAATGACTTTAAGGCAACTATTGCTCCCGTATGGGATATCGAGCGCGGCAAAGCCATGCCATTATCAGGTACTGGCTACCAGCAAGGAGATATTTTGCAGTTGGAATCGGGACAACAAGGGCAGCAAATGCTGGGGGTGGCCATTGTCGACGGCAAAGTCACATTCCCAACCGATTTAGAGCCGGTCAACTATCGCTTGAGCATTCTGCGTGGCAGCAAATCTTATCCCATAGGCAACACGCAGTTCAACTATGTGCTTCGTGCAGATATCCCAAACCAAGAAGGCAAGAATGTAAAGGGTGTGGTGCATGTTGCAGGACAAGGGCTTGCTGAGGTGGTGGTTTCCGATGGTTATGACGTGACTACAACAGATGCGCAAGGCGTCTATTACCTGAGCTCGACAAAGCGTACAGGCTATGTATTTATTTCCATTCCAGCTAACCACGAGGTTGTTGAAACAGTAAACAACACCCCAAAATTCTATCAATTTGTGGCGTCCAACCCTGAGGTGATTGATACGCGTGACTTTGAGCTAAAAGAAGTGAACAACGAAAATCACGTGATCTTCGCGTTAGCCGATATGCACCTAGCAAACAGAAATAGCGACCTGAGTCAGTTTCAGAAAGGATTCATGGCCGATGTTAATCAGCAAATCGCACGGCTTAAATCGGAAGGAAAGCAGGTTTATGCGCTGACGTTGGGCGATCAGACTTGGGAAACCTACTGGTACAGCAATAGCTTTATGCTGCCCGAGTATGTTCAGCAGATGAACAACCTACAAGCTCCAGTTTTCAACACGATCGGCAACCACGATAATGATCCCTATTTCGCCAACGATTGGATGGCCGAAAATGCATATCGGAGAATCCTTGGCCCTACTTATTACTCCTTCAATCTTGGGCAGGTGCACTATGTCGTACTCGACAATGTGGAGTATATGAATACGGGTGGCTCATACGGTACGGTAGGCAGTAGAGATTATAATGCCAAGATCACCGAAAACCAGTTGGAATGGCTGGCCAAGGATTTGGCATCTATACCTTCGACCACACCCATCGTGCTCTCTACACACATCCAATTACACCATGCGCCCACAGAGCAAGGCAACACGCCTAACTTTCGTACCAGCAACGCGCAGCAGTTGATATCTTTACTGGATCGTTTTGCGGAAGTGCATGTGATGACCGGGCATACGCATATTAATTACCGCGTACCGCGCAATGATAGATTTATGGAACATAACATTGCCGCGTTGTCCGGAACTTGGTGGTGGACGGGACGTCCGGGCTATTCCGATAACCATATTGCACCAGATGGCAGCCCGGGTGGTTATGGTCTTTGGGAGATGATTGGCAGCGATATCGCTTGGAAGTACAAGTCCATCGGCTATGCGCCCGAATACCAATTCCGTGCGTACGATCTGAATGAGGTGGAGATCACGGCAGCCAAACATGCACCTGCTGCCAATGCCACATTCCGTGCGATGGTGCCCCAATATGCTGCCGATTTTGCCAAAGCAAATAAAAACAATGAAGTATTGATCAATGTGTGGGGCTATGATCCCAAGTGGGCAGTGTCCGTTACCGAGAATGGCAGATCACTAGACGTACAACGCGTTTCCTCGTACGATCCGCTGCAGATTATTTCTTATGGTATGCAGCGCCTCAATGTCAATGCAACACCTACTTTTGATGCCGCAAATACTTCCCATATGTTCAAAGTGAAGGCTTCAGCCGTTAACAGTACCTTGCAAATCAAGGTCACCGATCGCTTCGGTAATACCTACAGCGAATCTATGGAACGGCCAAAAGCTCTTACCTACTCGATGCGGTAATTGGATCCCAGCAAGCTACTGGCCGCTTAGCCAACAGCTTGCTGGGGTTCAATCCGTTTTTCATTGATTAAGCCGAAAAACTGTGATAAACAGCATATAATTTGGTGAAATTCTAAAATAAATTTGGGATCAAAGACAGTTCATTGTGAACGGGAGGCATGATGGTGCGGTGATCTCACTTTAGTTCTTAAACACAGACAATCCGCTATCAACTTTCTAAACGCTATAAACCCTATTGACTTCAGAAAAATACATTTTCGTTCCTCCCATTGACTACCCCCATAGTCACTATATAATCAAATGCACTTAATGTTAATTTCCGAAGATGTGAGTTGTGGCTCATCAACTACAATTATAGATATCGCGTTTATTTTTTTAGGATCGTGGTCATACTTTTGGTAGTGTAATTAAATAATGGTGTGAAAAATTAATTTTTAGTAAACGACTGTCTGTATGAAGAAAATATTTAGCAATAAGCAAAAAGCTACATCCCACCAATTACTAATTTCCAATCTATCTAATCGTGAGTCCAGCATCGGCTAATGTAATCCCTGCTGAACAGCCCCGATCCAGTGAGGCAGGAATGAGAAAAAGGAGATGATGGTATAAGTTGTTGGCTTGTTTAAAAGTAGAGTTCTCTTAAACAAGCTGATGGAAGATCAATAGGCTTTTCAAATAGCTTTCAGGAGAAACCTTAGTCGTTCCGATATATTTACTTAATAAAAAGAGAGCATTCGCTATACTTAATGGCGCTAATGTATCCAAATCGATAACGCTCATTGATACAGCTAGTACTTATGGATAAACCAAAGTTTTTAAAATCTTTTAGACTATACCCACATGAAAACCTACAATTTTATACTCAAAGCAATTCTTTTTTTTATTACGGCGGTGATAATTTTAACTTCATGCAACAGATCAAATGATCCTCTAGAAGACAAATCGCCAGGTACTGTTACATTTAAAATCAGCGAAGTCGTTTTTGAAAGCGAAGATCAACTTGGTGCACGCAGTGCTACACCACATCATGCAGGCGATGTATCGTATGCATCCGTACAGCGAAATGCGGTCGAATTCGGCGATGATTTGCTGATGGTTGCTGAGCTCTCCGCTGACGACTCACCTAATTTATCTCCGGCAACAAAAGCATCATTGAAAGACGCTAGCCGAACCGCTTTAGATACGAGCAACTTAGGTGTTGGAATTCGCTATCGCGTAGTAGTATACAATACAACCACACAGCTATATGTGACAGAAAGAGACTATACGCGTGGATCTGAGCCTGCAATTGGTGATTTACAGTTAGATGGCGGAACGCGTTATACATTCGTCGTATATTCGGTAAATTCAACATCTACCACATTACCAGCCATCTCTCCTGCAATAGGGCGAACGCTCACGAACTCCACCATTGTCGTAAACGGCAATCAGGATTATATGTATTTCCAGCAGGAGCTTACGGTGAATGGAAACGCCACAAATAATCTGAACATCGTTTTAAAACATAGATTTAGCCAAATCACCACGGTGATCAATTCCATTGCCACAGGGTACAATATCACCTCGGTTACCTCCAACTTTAAGCCGCATGCTGCCACTACGATTGCAACATTATCTACAGGCAATTTTACAGGGACGGTTTCTGCAGCGGGGTCGCCAGTTACCTTTACGACACCCAATGCCTAAACGGTAACCAGTGTGCCGACCATCATAGCGAATACATCTGGAGGTACAGTAGGATCATACACTATCACCAGTATGAAAATTGGCGATCTTACACAAAGCACAACCATGATTCCTTTTCCTAATTTAGTGATCCAGCCCGGTGTGCGATATACCTTGAGGCTCACGATAACTACCAATGATGCCGACCTCGGAACTTATAATGGCCAGCCGGCAGTTAGAATTAATGGCGTAGTATGGGCAAAGCAGAATCTTGGAGCCACAAGTACCAATCCAGCGGTGGTTACTCAATCGTCCTTTGGAAACTATTATCAATATGGCAGTAGTACCATAGTCGGTACGGCCACTACAACTACGCTTAATAATTCTTCCTATATCACCTGGACTGCAGAGCCCGCGGCGAAAGCTTGGAATAGTGGCACAGAAGCATTGCCTGTGAAAACGGCAGCTGATCCATGCCCTACGGGGTATCGTGTACCAACTCAAACTGAATTCAATTCGTTGATAGATGGCGTTAGACAAACTCCTTTTGGAACTTTTGCTACCAGTACCAGCTATAACAATTACGTACAGTTAACAAGTTTACGAAGATCGGGTGTGGTGCTTAATTTTCCGGCTATAGGTTTTTTGTCAGTGACTTACACCCCGGGCGCCGTCAGTTACAATAGGTCAACTCGGACGGATCCTGTAACACCTAGATATCATACTTCCTCTTCAGAGAGTAGGGGAGATACGCCGTATTCGTATTTAACAATAGACAATACTACTAATAAAAACTTGATCGTATTTACTAATGAAGCGAATCGGTCATCAAAGTATTTAGGTGGCAATATCAGGTGCGTGGGTATCTAAAATCTTTAAATACATTGATGGTTGCTGAAGGTTGTTATCTATTCTTCATGGCCATGACCTCCCCTAATGGAATAGGCAGTCTCAAATTTTAGCGAGACTGCTTTTTTACTTATTTTAGTTAGTATATTAATCCTGTGTGGTTTATCGTCGGCTGATATGAGCCACGCTGGGCTGACAGCACATCCTATCTTAGCTATTCTTAAAGGTATCTTTCTAATAGCTGCTAGGATTTCCTTCATATTTACTGGATCGGTAACAAATTCTTAAATCGACATAATTCCCAGCATCCTCCTTCCAAAACCTAGATCGATCAAGGTAGATTAATCCGGATTGTAATGTGTATGATAAAAAGCATAATTTACCACCGAATATTATTTTCTAAAGCATCAGCTATCGACGATTCGAGTGATTGGGTATCATCATCACTTTTTTCTAACACATCCAAAGAATAGATTATTTTTCCCGCATCATCCACTACGAAATACTTTGGTAAGTAATACACATTGAAATCCGCCGCAATCTTCGACTTATTTATCTTTTTATCATCGGTAACATTGATCCAGTCTAAGGAGTTTTCTTGAATAAGTTCTTTCCATTTTACTTTGTCATCATCAAGATTTACATATATTACCTCAACATCTAATTCCTTTTTTAAACGCATAAGTCGCGGCAAATTTTCCTTGCAGGGAATGCACCACGTAGCTCCAAATGCTAGGATATATGGTTTTTTGAAATCTGCATTCGTGAAAAGACTATCTCCTTCGGTGTATGCTCGAATTTCGGGAACTCGAGATCCAACACGGAGTTGGTTAAATGTATTTAATTTTTCTGCTAATCGTGTAGCAAATTCCTTTCCCAAAGAAGTGTTTTGCACTTTTGGGGTCAGACTATTGTAAGCATCTGAATACAGCACAAACTCGCTATCACTACTATTAAAGGTAAATATTTCGAACAGTTTTAATAAACTGAATTCAGAATCGGAATGGAGTTTTAGTAGGTTTATTTTCTCAATTTTCAAGGTGTTTTGTGCGGATGATGGTAAAAACCTGATGGTGGGATCATCGCTACTGGCTACACCAAATTTGTCGTAAAAGTCGCCTTCTAATTCGATAAGCGAATTCAAGACAAAATTTTGTTCAACTGCGTCTCCGTCAAATTTTGTATAATTCAATCTCGTTAAACGACTATTTTTAAAATTGATATCTTCTAAGGAAACGTTATTCACACCCTTATTTATTACTAATTGTAGTCCAGCGATCTGGCTATCTTTGTATATAAGCAATTGTCCAGATGCTAATCTATATTCCAAAGAGCCCTTTCCGACATATAAATTCCCTGCATTTTTCTTTAATTTTACCTTTCCATATTCGAAAGGAGTCTTCCATAACATGGCATCTTCGTTATGAAAATTATTAATGACTACTACAATGCTATCCACCTCCAAATTTTTGGCTAATTGAAGTTGATAATTAAATACTTCTTGACAATTTCCCAAATAATAGCTCGAGAAAAGTAATATAGTCGCCAAAATCTTTTTAGTATGTATCATATATCAACTGGTGAAATATAATTTTCCCTTAATTGGATAAGTTCAAAAGTACCGAATTTCAACCATATAAACTGCTTACTATCCTATTGAAACAGTATAAATTTGGCGTATTTATTATATTTCAACATAAACACACTTGCGATCACCTATTTTCTTCTGTCGATTTCTCTGCGAAAACGCGGTAAGGTATTTCTAGATAGCCCGCTCGTCCGTCGCTGCTAATCCCCTCTATAACGTACAGGAATGAGCCAGTCTGATCCGAATGATAATAGCTAGACTGTATCTCCTGCGCCACCGATCTGCGTAAGGGCGGTGTCCAGTAGATCAGCTGTCTTTTGTCGGTCTCGTTATTTTCAGATACAAGCATATGCTTAACTTCCGGAAATGGTAACATATCAGAATAGACAGATGCAACACCTTTTGTGATTCCTACCGTTCTATTGGCCGCGAATATACCTTTACCAGCATGTGTGTAGATCGCGATGACGTGACCCATCGTCGGTATTTCCAGTGGATGTGCCATTGGATAGGTATCGCGATACAACTGACTAAAGTTTTTGGCGAAAGGGATGAGTTCCACACTTTTGACTTCGCTGGGCGGAATAGGGGGAATTAAATCATACATTTCACCCGGCAAACTGCTGCAATCCATTACGATCAGCGTTGGTTCTGAACCAAAAATTTTTGCTCGAAGCGACTGCCCATTCGGTCCTATCCGTTTGATCCGAAGTTCTTTCGGAAATGCAAACTGCAAGACACTATAGAGACCGTAAGACCACTTTTGCTCCTTAGCCTCGATCTCGTGCCCGTCAATCACGGTTTTTGCAGCACCGTCGCGATCTGTTACGGCTTGCTGCGGTGCAATGTACTATCAGGTTTTTCTAGCGTTTTCGCGATGCGAAAGTGTATAACGGGATTCGGAATTGTATCTATCACGATGTGATAGTCTCGATTGCGTCCTTTTTTATCCGTGGTTTGCAGCACAAAGGTCGAAGGGTGGGAAGAAATGATTGATGTCAACCTGAAAGGTACGCTTTACAGTATTGCCGCAGCAATACCTTTGTTTCAAAAACAAGGCTTTGGTCATTTTGTAAACATCATATCCACAGAGGGCATGCAGATCACACCCACGATGGGTGTTTATGCAGGTACCAAAAATGCGGTTCGCACGATTAGTGAAACCATGCGCAAAGAATCTGGTGGCCGATGGAGAGTAACTGGGATATTACCAGGATTTGTAAAGACACCTTTTGCCGATTCGATACGGAATGAGGCCATGCGTCATGCGATCCAGCAGCAGGCAGCAGAAATTGCCATACCGCCGAGCGCAATTGCCGAATCAGTGGCCTATGCCATTAGTCAGCCAGAAAATGTAGAGGTAGGGGATATTGTTGTTCGCCCGTCTGTGCAGGAAGAGGTACGGTTTCTTTTCCTACGCCGTTGCAGAGGCACTTTTTCTATCTGACATTGAAAAACGCACTATAAGCAAACTTTTTGAGACCATCGAAGAAGAGCTAAATCGTCCTATAGATGCCTTTAGTCAGGATGTATTTGTTTCACAAATAGCACTTTTGCTTCAGTACAGCAATCGGTTTTATAATCGTCAGTTTATTACCCGCAAACCCGAGCTTACGGACACGATTGATGGTTTTCAAGAAATTCTTCAGGCACATTTTGAAGTTGATAGACATCTTTACCAAGGAATTCCCTCACCACAGGATATCGCAGGTAAGCTAGGTGTTTCGAAAAGATATCTCGCGGACATGCTCAAGGCTCTGACTGGAAAAACAACACGACAGCATATCCAACTAAAATTGGTAGAGCCAGCGAAGGAACTACTGGCGACCACTTCACTTACCACCGCTGAAATTGCATACAGGCTTGGTTTTGAACATCCGCAATCGTTTAATAAATTTTTTAAGCAGAAAACTGATCTTTCCCCTCGAAATTTTCGTGAAAATCTTAATTAACCGCAAATTTGTGATTAAGCTATAAATGTGTTTAATTTGAATTTCGCAAACGATGAATAGTATAGCTATCAAAGATTTTTACAAAGAGATCGTCGGTGATACGAGCTGTCATCTTGATTATTTTTTCGACAATAAAACCAATACAGATTTTGGGCATTTCAACGTATTTGACATTGCTAAATTTTATTATGATAGCAAGCCCAAATGCGAAATGAGCTACAATCGCCGATTGTACTATAAGATTAGCCTGATAAAAGGCAAGAACTATATCGAGTATGCCGACAAAACTGTTATGATAGAAACGCAAGGTATTCTATTTGCCTCGCCAAAAATACCCTATCGCTATACACCACAAGATCACAATCAATCAGGCATGTTCTGTGTATTCACCAAAGATTTTTTGTCTAAATCCAAGACCGGGCTGAATATCGAAGAGCTTCCGATCTACCAACCAAGTAGTGATTTTATTTACCAACTCGAAGATCAGCAATTTGCTGAGATCGAATCCATTTTCTTGAAAATGGATAGAGAGCTATCATCAGATTATGCATACAAATATGATTTGTTGCGGAATTATGTGTTAGAGCTCATCCATACAGGGCAAAAATTAAAACCAATCCAAAACACGAACCCAACGAGCAATGCCGCCAGTAGAATTTCTACCTTATTTATCGAACTGCTAGAAAGACAGTTTCCGATAGAAAGTGACGTGCAAAATATACAACTGAAAAAACCTACTGATTTTGCCAATGCCTTAGGCATACACACCAATCACTTAAATAAAGTACTTAAGGAAGTAGCCAATAAAAGCACAACCGAAATCATCAATGCTCGGATTGCAGAAGAAGCCAAGATCCTGCTGAAGCAAACACAGTGGAATATTTCTGAAATAGCCTATGCCCTAGGTTTTGATGAAGTGGCTCATTTTTCAAATTTTTTCAAGAAACACACCAGTCTTTCGCCTGTCAAATTCCGGAATTGATTGAAATTTGCAAATATCGGATTGGTGTTTGCAACCGGCTATGCTATTTTCATCAGAACTTTGTACCTATACTTTAAAAGATAAATAACATGGATAATCGCAAAGTAGCTTTAGTAACCGGCAGTAGCCGTGGATTGGGCAAAGACATGGCCATACAATTAGCCAAAAAAGGATTTGATATTATCGTCACCTATCAAGGCAATGCAGAAGGTGCCGACAGCACGGTTGCTGAAATAAAGAATATCGGTCAGCATGCCATCGCGCTACAATTGGACGTAGCAAAAAGCGCTACATATGATGCTTTTGTAAGCACGATCAAGGATAAGTTAGCCTCCGATTTTGGTACAGATCATCTGCAAGCATTGGTGAACAATGCCGGAATAGGTATTCACGCGGCATTTGAAACCACCACAGAAGAGCAGTTTGATACGATGGTGAATATACACCTCAAAGCAGCATTTTTCTTGACCCAAAAACTACTTCCCATACTGAATGATGGCGGTAGCATTGTCAATATTTCATCAGGATTAGCACGCTTTAGTTTTCCAAACTATGCTGCGTATGCTATTATGAAAGCGGGTATCGAAAGCTTAAGCCGGTATCAGGCATTAGAATTAGGATCTCGTAAGATCCGCGTGAATACGGTAGCTCCAGGTGCCATTGAGACAGACTTTGGCGGTGGCTCAACAAGAGATAACAAAGAGGTAAATCAGATGTTGGCTTCGCGCACCGCATTAGGTAGAACCGGTTTGCCGGATGATATTGGCGGTGTGATTGCCTTTTTGTGTAGCGAAGATGCCAAATGGATCAACGCACAACGCATCGAAGTATCTGGTGGATTTTACATCTAGGTCTTTTTTATCAATCAATATCCAACGTCAATTTGACTGAGATATTCGTAGGCAAACAGCGATTTGCCTACGAACATCTTATGTATCTGAAATGTTTTATAGACTCTTAAGCCCTAGAGTCATATTTATCTTATCTTTTTTAATCTTCGCTGTATCTATTTTTCACTTACAACGTTTGTAAAGACGATTTTAAAGTGTTTTTGATAGTACTTCAAGAAGCATACCCTCAAAAACTCCCTGTTCTATCATTGATTAAACGACTTATCTACTATTTTTATAGTTGGTTTTGCACAAATCTCGAATACTATGAAAAACATATCTTACCGGTATGGTGTGAATCTGGATTGGTTAGATGAGCTTGCTGCTGCTTTTAATTGTGAAGTGGAGAACGGACATGTATACTGTTCGAACGATACCATAACAGGAACCCTTTACGGCTTACAGATTAACGAGGAGCTTAGTGTCTTTATTCAGGATGCTGTCTATCATACAGATGTTTTTTACAAAATGTCGAATAATGACGATGATTTTGTAGGTGTATATTTTAATTTAAGCGAAGGTGATACCGTACAGATCACCGACAATATGCAAAAGGCCGTCGGTAGATGGGCATATAACGTTGCTGTTATCGACTCTGTTTTGTCTGCAGATTATCTCATTGGATCGGGAAGCAACGTATTCTCCATTTCGATCTTTATAAAAAAGACAGCATTTTTAAGAAGTATTAGTTCCATACCAAATTTTCAAGAGATAAGAGATGTGATCTTTGATGCAGATCGTAATACCCTAGTGAGATTTGAACGAGCAAGTAACCAAGCCTGGTTTTTAATGAGTGAGCTACGTAAAGTAAATTTTGGCAGCACTTTATATGACACCTACTTAGTAGGAACCGTTTATGGATTAATAGCGGACTACCTCGATCAGATTATTGATCACGACATTGTGCTGGGTAGGGTCTATCAAGAGGATATTGTAAGTATAGTTAGCTCACAGTCCCAGCTCATAGAAAAGCTGAAACAACCATTTCCAAGTATCAAAGTCTTGGCATCTTCCGTAAATATGTCGGATAGTAAATACAAAAACCTGTTTAAAAAAGTTACCGGGACTTCTGCAAAAGCGTTTTTTATGGCCAATAAGCTAGACGCAGCAAAAGAAATGCTGGATACTGGAAGTTACAGTATAGCCGAAGTGGCACATCATTTTTCATTTTATGATCCTTCGCACTTCATTGAACAATTTAAGGCGAGATATGACGTCACGCCTAAAGAATACGTAACATTATACTAAATGCATCTATCCAGACAGAAATTTCCTTTTTTCTACACGTTGAATCCCGAATGGTTGTTTAGAATTGCAAGCGAAATGGGAGCAAAGGTAGTGGACAATAAAATGATGCTCATGCCCACTGACCTTGCCGAAGGCATGGGCGTATTTCTGGAAGTAATGCCAGGCCTATCGGTATTTCTAATCGATATGTCTTTTAAAAAGCCCGTAGCAATAGATAGAGTTCCTCAAGATGATCAATTTATAGCGTATTATGATTTGGGGGAGGAGATAACTACACACGTCTTAGGAACCACACCACACCGCGCAGGATACTCCTCAAGGCTTGGTATGGCATTTATGGACTCTTGCATTCCTACATCACTGTTACCACCAATTAATGCCAGGTCATACAGTCTTCGGCTGATTATCTCCAAAGATTTGCTAAAGTCGCTGGCGCGACCCAATTATCCGAACAGCGTGACAGAGCAACTTTTTGATAGCTCCCAAAACACACTTTATTTTTATAGCCATATTGATTCCAGAAGCAAAATTTTACTAAACCAATTAAAAAGCAGGAAAATAAAAGATGGATCATTTGAATTCCATTTAAAGCATACTGCTCTATACCTGTTAGCATATTTGATTGAACGAGCCGCAAATTTTGAGCCGATCATCAATCGAGTTACGGATCGAGAAGGATCAGCGATAAAGCAATCAGCTGATTATATAATGGCAAATCTAGATAAAGACTTTGTGGGAATAAGCCTGCTAGCTGAAATGGCTGGCATGTCAGTGTCAAAGTATAAGCTGCTATTCAAGAAAATTTTGAAAAGTACACCGAAGCAGTTCTATATAAACGAAAGACTGCTTTTGGCTCAAAAGCTTCTGCAAAGCCCACAATTTGATAGCCTATCGCAGGTAGCCTACGAGTTGGGTTACAATAGTCCTAGATACTTCATAAATAGCTATGTCAATAAATTTAATACTTATCCGGTGCTAAAAAACTCCAAATAGAATAAGATCAAATCCTCTTCTTGAACTATGTCCTAATCTCCTATTCTCAGGACTTATAGTAACAGTCCGGGCAACATGCCTAGCGTATTTTTGTAAAAAAAATCTCTATGAAATTACAGAAATACATCATAATCGCTAATTATCCCATACTCTTCGACAAAGAACTTCTACATTCTAAAGTGGCAGGCGAAAACAAAGATAGTGTGGAATCCGCAGGATATGTTTTCCTCTATACCGTGTCCGAAAGGGTCGGTGCTATTTGCATGGGACAAAGTGATTCACTTGGCATACCGAGTCGTGGTGCTATCGATGCTGAACTTATACAAAAACTTCTGAATTAATTCCTGAGACTTATGAGTTTAAAAAAAGCATACACTCCGCCAACTATTGAAGTAGCATACATTCGCCTAGAACATAGCTTTGTCGCTGGATCAAACAATGTAACTCCGGTAAATAGCAGCGAATTTATCACGGATGAATACGAACAGCAAGATGAAGACTTTGATATTGTTTGGTAAATTATGAAAGATAATTATTCCCTAGAATGGTTGACCATTTTTTATACGAGTTTTTTGATTTTTGGATCTTGTGCAAAGTCTGATTTAACGACAAATAATCAGCAAGTTCCAGTGAGTATAAGCATCATAACGGATGAGTTAGATAACCGGGATCAAAACTACAGATCTTCACAAAAGATCGTAGGCAGTCAAACAGACCCTTGGCAACTACTAAGGGGTAACAACGAAAGTATATCTCTTGGTGGTGGCTATTTCATAGCAGCTGAAATAATACCTGAAAAGCTAACACATAATCGAGCTGATTACGAATATCTTCACACCGCTCGATCAAGTATGATCAAAGAGCCTATCAAGCGTTTCATAAAATTTAGACTAGTGGTTTACGATACTAGTGGTGATTATGTTAGAGATAAAATTTACACCATAAATTCTCATGGAGCCGTCGAGCCTGATGACAGAGAATCATTAACACTGGATCGAGGAGTTTACAGCTTTGTGGCTTATTCTTACAATACCACTGTTGCACCTATAGAGGATTTGAGCAGCACCAATATTGATCATATTTTGTCCATCAATACGGCTTCCTATCCCCAATTTATGCTTTTTAGATCTGGAGCTATCCACATTGGACCGAGTAATGACAATAATCTAAATATTGCTTTCAAATATATGTTCTCGCCGATGCGGGTTACTATAGATGCCACGCCCACCAATGGTTATCTGATAGGGGGCGTCGGAGGAACCAGACTGTCCTCAGGTAGGGCTATTGCGCTAATAAGTTTGGCTTCTGGCAATATCGTTTACGATGGAGAGTCCACCTCCTCCGTGCTTACGTTTTCCTCAAATCAACAGCAAGTCATAACTAGCAATACCGTTTGGATGGCAAACAATATTTCAGATGCGTCGTTGCAAATAGGTTCTTTACGGGTAGGATCTGTAACTCGCGCAACCCCCATCGTGCTAAACAACATTCCGATACAGCCAGGGGTCGGATACCACATCCGTTTGCGGGTAGTACCGAGCGATCGTTATGAGGTAATAGACGGACAGGAAGCAGCACTTATTGATGGTCGTTATTGGATGAGAAGAAATGTAGGCGTATCACGAACTATAGATCCTGATCTTCCCGAT
This sequence comes from Sphingobacterium chungjuense, assembly GCF_011316935.1. Classification (GTDB taxonomy): domain Bacteria; phylum Bacteroidota; class Bacteroidia; order Sphingobacteriales; family Sphingobacteriaceae; genus Sphingobacterium; species Sphingobacterium chungjuense. The sequence continues at coordinate 149,280 of NZ_WLYS01000006.1, read as the reverse complement.
GAGAATGGAAGTTTTCAACTCCTATTCGGAAATTATTATCAGTGGGGCAAACAAGAGATCCGAGCAACACCATTGACCGGAGCGGAGGCTTCTGAAAGCGAACAATGGAGCACACCTGCTTTAAACGGGTCGTGGTATTCAGAAACGGACAATGGTGGAAAAATAGTGGAGAATGACCCTTGCCCAGCAGGGTGGAGAGTTCCTACCAGCAAGGAGTTTTACGACCTTATTAACCAAACAACGCAACTGGTTACAGATAACAAGGGAACTAATTGGAACGCTTCCGTTACCAATGTTTATACCGCTAAGGTGTTCAGAAGTAAGAGAGATAAAAATGTGGTGCTAACTTTTCCAACTGCAGGCGCCTACCAGCCCGGAGATCGAATGCTGATCGAGAGAGGAAGTATAGGGTTTTATTGGACATCAACCGAACAGTCTGACAATGAAAACTCTGTGCGGATGCGATTTACTATTAACAATGACGCAAACATTGGCGCCGGAAGATCTAATCGGCCTTATGCGTTTCCAGTACGGTGTACCCGAGCCGTTTATTAAAATGCGGTTGAAGTACTCTTTTGTCTTTAAACTATCAATATTGACTAACAGTTTGAAATCCAAAATTTCATTTGTCGAATATGTATTGTATGCACTATTAGCAATGTCAATTGTATATAATGCGATTGTCTCCTATAAATTTTTAATGTCATCTTGATAGAACGTATTCTATCAATAAGTACTTTTTAGTAAACATAACGTCATCTTCGATGCTTGTATCAAGCAAGGGTAGCAAGTTTAGTCTATAGTGTATTTGTCTCATAAAACGAACTTATTTAAACTTTGTTAGTTAGATACCTACAATTCATCACTAAAAGCATTTAGATATGAATAACGAGAAATATAAAATTCCAGAGCAATATATTGGTGGAGAAATGGATGTCTTAGCGAAAGTCGAATGCAACAGTATTGAAAATGCGAAGTTGCTTTACGCTGATGTATGCAATCGACTTTCAGATGTAAATAGCTGGGAAGCTATGTCGAATACGTCTTTGTCATCATTTACTATCATCGATTCTAATGGTAATGTAGTGAAACGGCAGACAAAACAAGGCGATTTTATACGTATTGATATTCCTGGGCCCGGAACGAAAATAGGTCATGGTTTTGACTGGGTATGTGTTGAAATCGTGAGCAACGACGTTATAGAACAAGGAAATCTGTTTAGCATTCAGGTCAGACCCTCAGCTAACCCAAATAGCGAAAGCGTAAAAATTGCGCATTTTTTAGACTCAATTGCCACATCTACCTTTCAGATTCGTCGAGTTGATAAAACTGTTTCTGCAGAAGAGCACGGAAGAAATGAAACACCAAATCTTAATACAGGAAATTTTTTAGATAATCTTCGTAATGGACTTGTTGGCACAGCTGCATTACTTGGATTATCCTACCCACAGTGGAAAAGTTTGGTGGAAGGCTTGGTCAACCAAGGTAGGAAACATAGTAGTTAAGTGGAACGAAGTAAAAACTGTAAAACAACAACTTAGCCTTCTCATTTTTAAGTATTAAGGCAGACGAATGTACAGATGAGCTTTTAAGACAATAATTTTGAGCTTCCGCCGATAATTACTACTCACACTTTTAAAGACCTTTGTAACTATAAAATTTCATCGTATGATTATAGTAATGACAGGTGGCACTAGTGGGATTGGTGCTGAAGCTTTAAATAAAATTAGGGAAAATGAAGACACTATTGTCTTTGTTGGTGCAAGAATAGGAAATAGAACATTGCCCAATGGCGCAAAGACATTGACACTTGATTTATCGTCCTTAGACAGTGTTAGGGTGTTCGCAGAGAACGTTCTGGAAAACATTTATCCACACAAAATAGATTTACTAATTTTAAACGCAGGTGTACAAGCGGACAAGAACGGCGGAGTTGGTGTCGATGGCTTTAATTTAACTTTCACCGTAAACCATTTATCGCATTACCTGCTAGCGCGGCTACTCTTACCTCATATCGCTTACGATGGGAAGATTTTGATCACGACAAGCGATTCACATGATGCTCAGGTTATACCATTCGGGCCAAAAACGGTTGATATAAATAAATTAGCATTCCCTGATAATAGTAGTCCAAAAGGGATGGCACTCTACGCCGCAACCAAACTATGTAATATACTGACGGCAGATACGCTTCATAATAAACTTCTGGGCAATTCTAACATACAGGTTATCGCTTATAACCCTGGACTAACGGGTGACACTAGTTTAATGGGAAAACAAACCGGGGTGATGAAAATTATTGTAAAAGCGGTGAGACCTATGTTTCGATTTTTAAGCCTGTTCAATCCAATGTTTTATATGAATACAGCAAAGAATTCAGGGGAAATTCTCTCCGATTTAGCATTGGGTAATAAAAAATTGCCGAAAGGGAGATTCTATGCTTCGGTAGTTCGGGGCAAAGTCACGTTCCCAAAGCCAGGAATACTGGTAGAAGACGAAACTTTAAAAAAAGACTTATGGACGAAAAGTGCTAAAATGGTAAATTTATCACCGTAAAAAGTAATTTAACCATGTCCAACATCTTTTCTGATGCGATCGTGTATTCACTGAATACAGCTAAACAAACGGAGTACGACAACATTCTTACAGAGCACGTACTATTATTCCAGATTTCAGGTGAAATGACTTTCGAAACATCAGAACAGAGAATTGTAGCCCAGCCTGGACAAATTTATCTTGTTAGAAAACATCAATTTGTTAAGGCTACCAAAAAGCCAACTAATGGTCAGGAATACAATGCTTACTTGTTTATATTAAAGGAAGACGTGCTTAGGCAGTATGCGCTTGAAAAAAGCATTACAGTTCCGCACAGCTTACAGTTTGGTACGAAGAACATCCTCCTTTCTAAAAGTAACATGTTTGACTCCTTGGTATCATCACTCTCCTTTCATAGTAGGGATACATTAAAGATTGATCATCCTTTATCGGTTCTAAAAGTTAGGGAAGCTATAGAGACAGTACTATTGACAAATCCACGCTTGGAAAACTTTCTTTTTGATTTTTCTGAACCGTATAAGATAGATCTTGAGAAATTTATGTTAGCAAACTACAAGTTTAATGTAGGTATGGAACATTTTGCTACATTAACAGGAAGAAGTTTAGCTACATTTAAGCGAGATTTTATGAAGGTATTTGCAGACACTCCAGGGCGATGGCTTCTTCACAATCGATTAAAAGAAGCTCATTATCAAATTCAAAAAAACAATAAAAGGCCGTCCACAATTTTTATGGAGGTCGGGTTTGAAAGTTTTGCACACTTTTCAAATGCTTTCAAATCGAAATATGGTTACTCACCTAAATCAATTGCCAAACCCGCATAGTATCTTATTGTGACGCCTCGAACTCTAGAAAGATACAACTAGATTTAGAAGTTCCTACATGCTGAAGGAGCTGTTTCACAAAACGAATGTAATTTCGATTGAGTGGCTCGAAGTTCCATATAAACTACAAACATTCTGCGAAATGTCACATAAAAGAGACTTAAGCCTTTTTTATGTGACATTTGTCGTTACATTTGCATCATGATCGACACGAAAGAAAAAATTATAAACGCTACTATAAACTGCTTGAACAGAAACGAGGCAGCGACTATTGAAGAGATAGCAAACCATATCGGCATAACGAGAAGAACCATCCATAGACATTTTCCGGATCGCACTACATTGGTTCACTGCTGCATGGAAAAAATGATGAAGATTTGCAATGTAGCCATGAATGATGCTTACCAGAGTAGCCAGGCCCCCCTAGAGCAGATCGAAAACATGTTTTATGCAGCGCTGGGTGTAGGTGCCGAATACTCTTTTGTAAAAAAACTATATGCACGCAGCGCATATAAAGAGGTGGTCGAAAAACAGGCGACCGCATCAGGATTCGATAACGTGAAAGAAAAATGGTTTGCACTGATAACAGAACTTCAGAAGCATAACGTTATACCTTCCAAATTGCCCCTGGCTTGGATCTATGATCTTTTCGGTGGAATGATTGACATTGCAGTTGCTGCACAGTCCAGCGGAGATGTGGCCATTAACGATATCAGAAGCCTCTCATGGAATGCATTTAAAGGAAGTATCGGAATCAACAATGGATAATATGAATATGAAGCACAGATTTACTACCGTACTATTATTAGCACTGGTCTTTGGGATACAGACCTTTGCACAAAGCAAAAAAACAGAAAGTATACAAACTATGACAAGGAATAACACTGATTTTAGCGATGAATATCTGGTAAGTTTATTGCCGGGATTTTCGAACCATTATGCAGAGGTAAATGGAACAGAACTGCATTACGTACAGGGAGGAAAAGGTTCACCTATATTATTACTGGCAGGATGGCCACAGACATGGTGGAGCTATCACAAGATCATGCCGATACTGGCAGAGCACCATACGGTTATTGCGGTCGATATACGGGGTATGGGATCCTCAGGTAAACCCAAAGAGGGATACACAAAGAAAAATATGGCGGGGGATATTGCATCACTGGTCAAAAGCACGGGATTTCCAACGGTGACCATAGTTGGGCACGATATAGGGGCAAATGTAGCTATTAGTTTTGCTGGACATTACCCGCAGCTTACTCAGAAACTCATCGTTCTGGATACACAGCATCCCGAGGAAGATCTTTACCAGCTTCCGATGCTACCTGTCGGACTTCCAGTCCATCCTTGGTGGGTCGCATTTAGCCAGACCAAGGATCTGCCGGAAACCTTGCTGGAAGGCCGTTTCCATCTGATACAGGAATGGTTATTTGACAAGATGTTATTTAATCGAGATAATGTCAGCGACTTTGACAGAAAAGTATACGGTGCGGCATATGAAAGCAAAGATGCTATTCGCGCTTCAAATGCTTGGTACCAGAGCTTTCCTGAAGATATTCAGGATATAAAGGCAATGAATCGTATACAAGCTCCAACTTTAGCGATTGCAAGCGCTGGAAGCTTGGCGATGTTGCAAGCGTCCCTTCCGAGATATATATCGGAACCAAAGTTTGAACAGGTCAAAGATTCCGGCCATTTTCTTGCAGAGGAGCAGCCAGAGATCGTGGCAACGCTAGTTTTGAAGTTTACTGGTGAAAATTAATGCTTTTTATTCCTTTGCGCAAATCGCCGAACCAAAGCACAAATTATCTAGAGCTGTCTTTAAAGCTCTAGATATATTAACATTACCAAACGTGGTAATAATAAAGTTTGGTAATGCTACAATATATAGTCTGGATATATCAATGATATTCTGGATATGTCTACGAATAACACGACAATGCTGTCTCACAAAACGAACGAAAATAAAAAACCCCTGACAATCGAGCGATTGTAAAGGGGCTACTAACTAACCAATTATTAACTGATGGCGAAAGTACGTTTTTAAAAGAACCATCTATATAAATATCACGGCACAAAGTCGCTATAGTATAAAGATGTATTCACAAGTAAGAATGATGTAACAGTGTATAAGTGTATTGATGTATATGCACCATAGTGCTAAATTATAAGATTATATTAAGTACTCAGGTAGCAGGTTGATTTTAGAATCATTTTAAAAACCGCTAAAAAATGAGTGATTGGGACAAAAATAATAGATTCAATTGATGTTAATAAAGTGAGCTGTGTCAAAAGTCAACCTTAAACTCATCAGCTTAAAAAATGCTGTTAACTGCTTTTCCAGAATCTTCATCTAAAATCTATCAAGCAATTCGCAGTGGTGACCATATGTATTTATTTGAGCAATGTTGGTAGCTTATGATACTTTTCCACTTTTATTCTTAAAAACCATCTATATCAAACTTAATTTTGCGGTTTGGGAGATGACTTATCAATTGTTGCAGAAATAATCGAGCAACACTTTTCACCCTTACATCCAAAGGAATACCGATGAACGGCAGATGCAATTGGGATATCAAATTTGTAACTCAAACAAATTGCAGTATCTATTTGAATATTTTTTTGCTTGACTATTTGACTTAATGCCATAAAGTGACCTAGGGCACTACCATCGCCAAGGCATAATATGTTCTCACTTCGTGACGGTGGATTCATGGCGTGAGCTGCACCGAAGAGGATTTCGTCCCCAATTTTAAGCTTCTTTACCCAGCGACTACCAGGCCCGTCATGTCCTGCTTCGATATAAAGAGTACATATATTTTTATCGGGCAGCCAATTGGCCGGAGTATAATCTCTATAAGTTAGCAGTTCTACCCTACATTTTAGACGTTTAACAGTATTCCAACTAGACATGTTAATAGATGGAATATAAACATCTATCTCGTACATGTATGCTGGTTGCCAAACACGTATAGCTAACACCCTTCCAGAAGAACATAGCGCTTCAACTATATCATTAGTGACCTTTTTTAATATATTTGCCAACTTGATTGCTTTTATACAAAGTTACATATACCGTTTAGTTGATTTGTCCAACGAATAGCGGCAATATGTGGACAGATCACTTATTAATTCTATCATCTTTTATCAAGCAAAAACTATCTCTAAAAACGAACCCATATTAACAAATTACAGAAAGCAGCCGAAAGGCTGCTTTCTTATTACAATGCCCCTATTAACATTAATTATGTGGAATAATGATAATAGATTAGATGAATACCTGTACTTATTTAAGCGCGTAGTTGATGTAGCCCCCATCCACTAATAGCTCTGCTCCAGTCACAAAACTTGCGTCATCAGAAGCTAAAAATAATATAGCCTTTGCGATTTCGTCAGGGTTGCCCATTCTTTGTAGTGCTGTAGCAGCAACAGCCATTTCCTCGGCGCCTCCCGGAATAGCCTCAAAACCTGGTGTCGAAGTTGGTCCAGGACTAACAATATTGACACGGATTTTTCTATCTGCTAATTCGTTCGCTGCAATTTGAGCAATTTTGCTAACTGCTGCTTTAGTGGCTGAATATACACTGGCTCCTATATTTGTGGCAGTTGCTACTACTGATGAATTAAACAATACAGCAGATCCGTTTACTAAATGTGGAATTAACTTTTGTAAAGTAAAGTAAGCACCCTTGACATTGGTATTGAATTGAGCATCAAAAACTGCTTCTGCTGTTTGTTCAATTGATGAAAAAGCAAACATTCCGGCATTTAGGAAAAGTACATCAATTGTATGTCCGCTATCTACAATTGTTTTTTCTAGAAGTGTAATGCCAGCTAAATTTGACGTATCAGAAACAACCGTTTTCAAGTTTGGACTGGCGATTTCTTCAGTTGCCTTTTGTAAGTTATTAACACTTCTGCCTGTAATCCAGACGTTTGCCCCCGAATTGATGAATGCTTTTGCAGTTGCAAGTCCAATTCCTGTGCTGCCACCCGTTATTACTACATTTTTGTCTGTGAAATTCATTTTTAAATCTTTTATTGTTTCTTTAATAAATTTGAAACAAAAATATTTCGTTACTTACCCCATATCAAGTACGCATAAATTTGTGCGTACTTGATATGACAATTGATTGACAAGCGATGTACAAGAAGAAAATCCCTATTAGAACGGAGTGCGGCTTACACGTGTTCAAGGAACTGTTGAATGGCAAGTGGAAGCTAATGTTGATTTATTACATATCAGAGGATGTAAAAAGGCCGGGAGCATTGCAGAAGACAATGGCTGTAGATAGGCGGGTGATGACCAAGCAATTAGATGAATTGGTACAACATGGGTTTGTAGAGAAATTGTCTTTCGGTACTAAAATCCCTAAAGTAGAATATAAGTTAACGGCTTTGGGAAATAGTTTGTTGCCTTTGATCATCAGCTTGGAACGGTGGGGCGAGGATAATCGGTCTGTATTAGATTTAGCTCTCGGAAAAAGTAATAGCCAAATTATTAATGGCCCGACGCAATGTAATATTTAACGATAAATGCATAATTGCAAAAAGTCATTTTTCAGTATCCAAAATAGAAAGTTAATGTGTCCTAATTGTCATAAAATGAGACCTCAATGATACACGATTTCTAAATCTGGTTCGTATGGATGAAGGCGAGATCCCACTCAATAAGGAACATTTCTTCTTGCTGCCCTGATACAGGAAATCTTGGGAGATACAAAGTTGTTAACACAGAAGCATGCTATCCAGCTTATCGATTGTGAGTCAATTGAGGTTTTTGCGGACTGGGACAAGATAGGGCATATATTGATAAATCTGGTAAGCAACGCGATGAGTACTCTCCGCAGGGAGGAACAATAACTCTGTTCTGTGATAAAAAGCTAGATGGAAGCGTGAATGTATTTGTTAAGGAACTGGTATTGGTATCAGCAAAGCGGATAAAAAAAGATTATTCCAGCAGTTCTATCGAGTTGAAAACGAACAAAGTCAGCATATAGCGTGATTTGGGATAGGTCTATATCTTGTAGGAAATCCTGCGTCGCCACGACAGCAAGATCTAGGTTAAGAGTGAAGAGAGCAAAGGCTCCATATTTAGTTTTGATATTCCGCCGGAAGCAACTCATATCGTTTAGGGCAACTTATTGTTTCATAAAACCAATATAAACTTAGGTTTTTAAAACTTTTTATGATGGATTTATAATCCTTAATTTTATATTGGATCAGTAATCACCCTTTAAAATTTGGCAAGCTAACCTACTATTGGGAAGTATCATCGGTAAGCTATCCAATGTTTCATACTCTTGATCAGTAGGAGGTGGAAGGTCGCTCACGCTAGACAAAATTTCAAAATGGCAATCGGCACTTTTTTATATAAATTATAAAAGTGAGATGTTTCTAAGCAATCCATAAATAGTCCCAAAAAACGAACTTATAGATTAAGTCATAAGTGGTGCTTAAAATTACTTGGTTATTGATCGTTCACTAGTCTACAGTAAAGACCAGATAATTATTTAAAGCATAAAAAACGCCTGAAGTGGGGAACTTCAGGCGTTTTATTTTACTAACCAATTATTAACCTATATAGATATTTGCAAAGTTAATGCCATTCTTCGTTACAAGTGTTCTGCAAAACTAATGTGTCTCACAAAACGAACGAATTGTAAGCGCCCTCGAAAATTTACATTCACAAAATAGATAAGACTCACACAGTAAGTCTGAGCATTTGTCTCGCAATCGAAGAAATCCTACTTCGTTGAGGATTTCTTTTTTAACATAAAATATATTGTTACAACAAATGCAATGAAGTATAGCATTCCTAAAGAGGTATTGTCAAATGCTAAATTTTTAAAATTAAATTCTCTTAACAATGCTAGTCCAATTGGAAGCGCAATGAATGCAATTCCCAAATCGAAACCTAGTTTATTACTCATAGTATAAATGCTAATTGCCAAATGGACACAGTTCTTACAAATGATCGTATACAAGCCAATGAAACAATTCGTAGCTGTTTTAAGACGGATTTATAAGCCTGATTTTTGTATTGGATAAGTAATCACCCTTTTTAATCTGGCAAGCCAATCTGCTATTGTTAAATATTATTGGCAAGGTATCTAATGTTTCATATTCTTGATCAGTAGGAGGAGGAAAGTGATCCATACCGGACAAAATTTCACAATGACAATCTGCACATAATCCCATACCTCCACAGGTAGCTCTCATTTCATAGTTACCTGCTTTTAGGATTTCCATTAAATTATCTTCGATATCTACTTCGATTAAGGACTTCTTCAAAGATCCATCTCGATCTATAACTTCAATGTTTATATTTTTAAAATTCATTGATTCCATTTACTGTAGTATACTTGAATGATAATCTTTTATCAGGATAAACGTACTTAAAGGCACTTTGAGCCATCAGTGCCGCCTCGTGATATCCACACAAGATCAAATTGAGTTTCCCTTGATATGAATTGATATCACCGATAGCATATATGCGTTCTACGTTTGTGCTGTAATCCTTAGTATCCACTAGGATAGAATTCATGCTTAAATCTAAGCCCCACCGAGCTATGGGACCCAATTTAGGACTCAACCCATATAAGGCAATAAAATGATCACAATCAACTGACACGGGGTCGTTATTGTGATCTGTCATATTCAATCTTTGTAGCTGGTCTGTGCCTTCTAATGAATCAAGACGGTGTGAGAGCAGTAATTTAAGTATGCCCTTTTTTTCTAAGTCGTATATTTTGGAAGCAGAATCTGGTGAACCTCTAAAAGTGTTGCTTCGATGAACTAAAGTAATTTCACCGGCAATGTCTGCTAAATAGTTTGTCCAATCCATAGCAGAATCTCCTCCACCAGCAATAACTATCTTTTTACCCCTAAAGTGATGTGGATCTTTAACCATGTAATGAACATAGTTAGGATAATACCTGTCTAAATTTTTGACCTCGGGCAATCTAGGCTCAAAACACCCCAGTCCACCCGCAATTACCACTACTTGACACTTAATGACGGTGCCAAGTGAGCCTATAACCTCATAGCTGCCGCTGTCCTGCTTTCGTAGTTCTTCGACACGTTCACCTAAACTAAACGTAGGTTTAAATGGGGCTATCTGTTCCAATTGGTTTTTTATGAGCTGCTCTGCAGTTATTACTGGATATCCTGGTATATCGTAAATAGGCTTTTTGGGATATATCTCCGTCAATTGCCCTCCTGCTTGGGAAAGTGCATCAATTAAATGGCATCTCATTTTAAGCAACCCGGCCTCAAAAACAGCAAATAAACCGACTGGACCAGCGCCGATAATACAGATATCAGTTTCTATAATCATTTTGATCATGTACTTATATATTATATCGGAGGTATGCCATTAAATGCTCTGGCATTTTATGGCATACCTCATCTTAAAGCTTGGAATAAGTTAAATGGGATGGAATTTGGCAAGATAAATATAGAAGATATTAGGCTATGTATTTGATATAGCTAATTTCTTTAAATATTAAAAGCATTAGAACGAAAGATTTCAAAGAACTATTACTTTCTAAAAAACCTTCAGCCCAATAATTCCAGCAACTATAAATAAGGCAGATAGCAATCTCAAAGTACTTGCCGAGTCGTTGAAAAATATAATTCCTATAGCCAAAGTTCCAACAGCACCTATACCTGTCCACACGGCATATGCAGTACCTATAGGGATGGACTTTTGTGCATAAAAAAGAAGCATACCACTTATACCCATGCTAACTACTGCCAACGCTACCCAGCCCAATTTACCAGAGGGAGCACTTTGTGCCATTTTCAGTCCAAGTGGCCACCCAATTTCAAAAATGCCGGCCAAAATCAATGCAAACCAATTCATATCTAAACAGTTATATTACACTAAATTATTAAAACAAAGGTAGGCCGTTTTTTTAGCGATAGATTTTGCAAATGTTAAAAAAACTTTGATAATCTCTCTTTAGGACTAATATTTTCTCATTTATATTGCCTGAAGAATATGTATCATTCTATCCACCCCAAATCCTTAAATAGTGACAATAGATCATCTTGGAATATTGGTTTATTGAGGTGTAATAGTTTAGTTGGGCCGAAATAGGCTAAATAATTTTCAGGATAGGCTGTCGCTATCACTACATGGCATTCAAAATTTATTTGACTTAATATTTCAAGTGCTGAACCATCTGACAATCGGACGTCCATAAAAATTAGATCAGGCTGTGCATTTCTTTTAAACCAGACTAAAGCATCTTGTACGCTATCAAGCACTGGTAAAAATCTGGCCTTTTCGAGCGTTGCATTTATTAATCGACGTAAACGATTTGCATTAATTTGCTCATCCTCAATTATCATTATTTCTCTCATAGCTTCGCTTTAATCTACATCTGCTTTATAGGTTGATGCTAAATTGGAGCAAATTAAAGGCGAGATATCTTCTTTGATAATCATACGATCGATGCGAAATCTGTAAATCAAAGGTGTTGGATTGCACCGCTCTGAGTTATTTTCTTATTTCAAGCATAGATAAACTATTCTCAAACCTATTAGCTAAATCAGTATGAAAAAGCACTAATGAGATTGACGAAGAAAATTATGGCTTGTAAATTTTAAAATTACAGATTTAATCAAGGCCATCTACCACCCTATAAATTGACATCAAAATTAATGAAGGGATCGTCATTAATATTTTGCAAATGTTAAAAATAATTGATCATCTGACATCGCCTCTGATACGGCTCAAACTTGCCTGGTTTATACCAAGAAAGGAGGCGATATATTTTAATGGGACTCTTTGTATAATCTCGGGAGATGTCTCTAACAATTTGATGTATCTGTCGGCGGCGTTATAGAATTGAAATATAATCAACCTTTTTTCTAACAAAATCATCTGTTTTTCCGCAAGCTTTCTCCCCCAGTTTGAAACTTCAATTTCGGATATGTAGTACTTTTGAAGATGCCTAGAATCTAGTTCAAACAATAAACTATCCTCTAAAACCTCCATAATCTCATATCCAGGTTCATTATTTACATAACTATTGATTGATGCTACTGCGTCACCCTCTTTAAAAAATGCGAAAGTAACCTCTTCTTCCTCGATCGTTGTGAACCCCCTTACCAGTCCCTTACTGATAAAATAGAATTTGTTATTTACTTTCTTATGATTGATTAATACAGATCCCTTCTTGAAATTCACTGGTTTGGCAGTTTGAATGATGAGCTCTTTTGCTTCCGCGGAAACTGGATAAATTGCATGTATAATATTCTCTAGATCAATCATATTATTAGTGATATGGGATTAAAAATACAAATTGAATCATATCCAAACAATAGCATAAATAAGTTTGAAATTTGAGATAAAATGAACCACAAAACGAGTGATTTGACAATTTGTATAACCATAATAAGCAAAGAAAGAATAAATTCACGACATCTAAACGTTCTCAAACTATGGTTAAACACAACAATGTCAACTCAATTTTCGTTATTATGCTGTGATACATAATCATTTATTTATGAATGGATGGGAAATAGATAAACCAAACGAAGATATACTATTCGGAAATAAAAAACGCATTAAAGAATATGCGCTTAAAAATCCCCTTGCAGCAACTGATACAGAAGGCGACATCCTATTTATAATTCGCAAATATCATCTGTCGCTTAACTGCAGTCCAGATCACCCGGATTACAGTTCGGACACTTATCGTATTTGTCTGGCTTACTATGATGCTACAAGCTACTCTTTCTTTGATTTGCCTACTTCACTAGATTATGTGGGTGTAGAAGCAAAAATAGATGACAACACGGGCAAAGCAGTTCTCACCATCATAGCTGATGGAATTAGCCGAACCACTAACATTACTGAACTTTATCAAAAATTTGGTAACAGCACCGCGCCCCTGGATGAAGAAGGAAAGTTGCAAACGTTCAAAAGTTTAGAAAATACTATTCAGACTGTACAACGTGCTAAGATCGATGTCACAGAGGTGTTTTCGGAAATAATTGGTGTATTACAACAAGATCAACATTTTGACGACTGGTGGCATTCCAGAAGCATTTCTGTACCCTATATCGATGGACAGGAACTTGTTTTTACTTTTATTGATTTTAATCCGGGAGAAGACGAAGCATTTATTTCGGAGGCAGACGAGGTTACCCGCAGCTTCCTATCGCTTAATGCCGCAGATCGTGAGTCTGCCTCAACACACATATATAAGAATTGTATGGAGTTTCTAGATGCAATTGGTTACAACGATCAGGATGCAGCACTTTGGGAAATTAAAAATCAAGAGGAGATATGGCATCATGTGCGGTACAATCAATGTTTTATAAGTCGAGAGCCTTATGAAGATCACCAAGTATACCTAATCCTTAGCTGTGAGTGCGACTGGGAGACGGAGCATGGTCTACAACTTGTCTTCAACAAGCAGGGTAAATTAATCAGAGTTAGTGCTGAAGATGGCGATATCTTGGGCTATCAAGGAGATGGAATGATTCTTTGATGCAGAAAAAATTAGTTTAATTTTTCCATCCAACGATACTAGTTACAAAGTAAACTCAGTATAAAACCGATGTGATTCACTCAACTTAAGAACGTTGATTTGTCTCACAAAACGAACTAATCTCAGGACAACAGATTGCCATTAACTATTTTTTCTCCTTAATACTAACTATGTATTTACGGATATCGGCTTCCAAATTATTCGGATATTTATAATTCAACGACTCTGCTAATTCTGTTCCCAATTTATGCGTAATATCCGCGTAAGCAAATAAAGACAACCAATTTTCTTCGATATCTGATCCAGAGAAGGTAGCTGTAATTTTATTCCACAGGTCCTCTGAAATATACTTTTTAAAAAATCTTCCGTGCTTATTTGTACCTACCTTCCAGCCATTTTGATTAGAAATATACCATTCAATCAGCGGCACTAAATATTGTGACCTCATAATACTCTCACTCACAAACTTTGCATAGAATATTTCATCACGTTTTAAGCATTTTGCTACATATGTCATGTCCCACCAAATGTCATTTAATAATTTAGAAAATTCTATTGAATCTGGTTTTTTTATTATAGCTGAATTATAGGTAGCTGGTTTAAGTGCATTAGTAAGCTGATCTTTATCAACCAGAACTTTATAACCAATATCCCAGTCCATAGGTAAATCAACTCTATTAACCTCCTCCTCGAAGGCGGGAATACTGTAAACTTTGAAATCAACCTTCACATCATTATCGTAAAGCACCATCTTAATTGCATATCTACCTTCAAATGAATTTTCATTATCTGATATTTTGGCAATAACTTTTCCAAAGTTTCCAAGCCAATTGTCTGATTTTAGAAACTCTTTACTATTACTGACAACAAGTTCGATATCCAGATCGCTAAATTCATCTGGAACAGCTATTTCGCTCACCATCGAACTGGTCAACAACATTATACGTATCTCCGGGGTACGCTTTACCCAAAGAGTAATCTGATCAAGAAGTATTTCTCTGGATGATATCATGCATCAAAATTAATGATAAAAACAAAATTTGAGAATCATATACAGTTTCTACATGTACAGTTGATTTCATTACTGGGATGACCAGCAACGAATAGCGGAGATCATTAAACTCAATGTTTGGGTTTTTGAAAACTCCATTAGAAAAATCTCAATAAACGAATGAATTTGAATAAATTCTACGAATCGATAATTTTCACAATTAAATATAGATATCAAACTATTATCTTTGTTTAAGATGCCATCAATAGCATTTAGACTATCTTTATCCTCATTATGAATATTCGAATACAAATAGCTGTCACGGCAGTACTTTTAATCTTATCAAACCATCTGTTTTCTCAAGAAAAGGACGTTGTTTTTGATAAAGAATATATGGAACGAAATAATGGGAAAACAACTATAGAAATTAATGAAGCGCAAGAACTTATCTACATCATACTGTCACTAACAGATTTTGCAAAAGAGAATTCTAATATGGTGAAACATGAATCCAGTTATTATGACAGCGTTCAAACACATTTTTCACCATTTGCAGAACTGCGCGTGGTAAAAGAATTTGATAAGTTACTTCGAGAAAGTCTTGTGAACTATTTTCTGCTATCAGCAAATGCATATGGCTTTACGTTCGATAACAATAAGCTAATCCCTACCAACGTTTACAATTTTCCGGGCAAAGGAATAGGTAATTATGAAATCGCTGTTAATCCTATAATCACACACCTTACATCTTTAGAAGAATTCGTGACAAAAGCAAGTTATCGAAAATTTTACGATGATAACCAAAAGTATTACGACAAATTAAAATCTGAGTATGAGAGCTACGCTACCGTTGACAAGCAAAAGGAGTGGTTAGAAAACCGATTTGATTATAAAATAAATAGTTACCGCATACTTACATCACCTTTAATAGCTGGGATGAATGCGACGCATACATTTACTGATGAAGGTTTTAAAGAAATGCTACTTTTTGTACCAACCATTTATAAGAATAATGATTGGGGTGAAAAGTATCAAAAATTAAGGAATGTAAGGATAATTTTTACGGAAATTGACCATAACTATGTAGGTCCTGTAAGTGATCGCTATTTAAACCGATTGAATTTAATATTTAGTAATCGTTCAAAATGGGTAGACAGTAGTAATAAGACTGTTGAACATTATCCAAATGCCTTAAAAGTTTTTGATGAATATCTAACATGGGGACTATTTATACTTTATTCTTATGATAAGATAAAGGACGATCAAGATCTTTTCCATAAAATGGTGAATCATGTGAACGATCGAATGATTTTAAAAGGTTTTCCAAAAGCATTAGAATTCAATCAGAAATTACTAGACCTATATGAGAGTGGCAAATACGCAAAAATTGAAGATCTTTATACACCACTATTGGATTGGTGCGAGAGCCAATAGTCATAATTTGCTGAAAGTACAATCTGATAGTGTTTTTTCTAGGTAGATATTGAAAACATACATCGTCCAAGCTTCATAATCGAATAGCAGATAAAGACGTTCGCCTGTTAAAACCTGTCTCACAAAACGAACGTTTTTATACATCAGTGTTCAATTTATGATATAATATATTCAATGGTGACTCCCTGTAGGCTAACCCCAGCATCACCCTCTCATAAACTTCAATTTCGAGTTAAAGATCGTCGCCATTTTTTCCGCTCTCCATTTTGCCTCCTCGGCCAGCTTCCCTTCAAAATGCGTGTCGACGGTGCGGCACCAGATTGCTAGCCAGCGGTCGAAATGCGTACTATTGATCGAGAGCTGAGCATGCGCTGGAAATGGATTGCCGTTGTACGTATGTTCTTCCAATAGAAGCGTTTGCCAAAAGGCGTACATTTTTTCCAAATGTACAGGCCATTCGTGGATAGCCCCCAGAAAAATATGGCCTATCAAATCATCATTTTCCACCTCCACATAAAATGAATCCACCAAGAGTTTTATATCGCTGAGACTGAGAATATCTGTTTTCATGCACAAGCTGATTAACAATTACATTACCTAGTACAATAGATAATAGGACTAATATAGGAATATATTAATACATGATAACGTAGTCCTTTGCTACGGTCTATATCCATCATTTGAGATGCTTACGAACAGCTTCTACCGGAATGTCGTAGTAGGCGGCAAATTCTTCAGCAGTGAGTAAATGATGATCCGATTTTCGATAAGCAGCGCGTACAACACGGTAGTAGCGATATGCTTGGCGAATGCTGACGTTTAGTATCAAGGCGATATCCTGAGGATATATAACCAGACGATGAGGAGTTGTGTTCATATGTAGTCAATTAAAGTACCGAATAAATCAACCAATAGGCATCCACTAAAAATAGGATCAAGGATCCCTAAGCATGATAGGAACAATACCGCTCTACAATCACATTTTTCTTCCGTCTCTCGCAGTTTCCATGAGCAGTAATTCGCTGTTATAGGTAAATATATTTATAAAAAATTAATTTTAATTCTTATAACAATATTTTTACGTAATCAATACTATTTCAGTCGCTTATCTTCCAAAGATTATTCTTCACCATCCGGCCGTCTACGCTACGGCTTATGCTAAGGATAGCTAGGTGTGGTATCCGAGTGCCTACCGCCTATAAGGTGAATCATTAGTACACTAAAGGTGAATCGAAGGCAGAGTAGATGTCTATCTGACGCGAAGCAATGTCCAATCTATAGACAACCTTGCATGGATCATTTTGTGCCATATCTTGCCATTTTGTGTCACTTTGAGACATTTGATACCGTATGTTGCCATGTGTAACCTATTGCTGCCAATTGCTGCCAAAAGTGTCCAATCGTGCCATGCTACTTTCCAATTGCCTACATCTTTGGATACACTAAAAAAATATATTATGGCAAAGCAAGAAAGTTTCTTGAAAATGAGAGGAGTAATCGGGGATTTATCCTTCTCAAAACACCGTACCAGAGGGTACGAAGTCCGCACAAAAGGTGGAGTGAGCAAAGATCGGATCATGAAAGATCCCAACTTTGTACGAACGCGTGAAAACATGCGCGAGTTTGGAACTGCTTCTAACAAGTCTCGGCAAATCCGGAGGCAGCTCAACAATTTATCCAGAGGAACGGCAGATGGATCGATGGGTAACAGATTGTTGTCTTTAGTATATCGCATCCAAAAGCGCGACTCGGAAAGCGTGCGCGGTAGCCGAACATTCCGACCGGAGAATGCGAAGTCGCTGCAAGGGTTCGAATTCAATCGCTATAGCAATCTATCGGCGGTTTTTTCAGCGCCTTTAGAGGCTTCGTTGGATCGGGAAACGGGCACAGTTAAGTTGGTCGTACCACCATTCGATCCGCGGGTAGATGTATATCTGTTCCAAGATGCTACGCATATACGTTTCAGCATGGCGGCGGCGATACTACCTGATACCGATCTGGTGCTACCCCAACCAATGATCGCAGAAACCGATTACATCCCACTAATCGGTCTGTATGGAGGGGCAGACTTGTATTCGCTAATACCTACGCCATCGGCAGAAGTGGTGTACACTGTAGTGGGCATATCCATCTATCAGCAGGTAAACAGAATGTTTTTTTCGCTGAATAAGGGGATACACAATGCCCTTTCTATCGTGCAGGTAGATTTACCTGAGGAATAGGTAAAACGCAAATAAGGTGCGCCGCCCGATGCGGCGGCGTACCTTATTCGCCATGTAGACCATGACTAAAAAACAAAGGAGGCATCATGAAAACATCAGAAATAGGATTAGCATTGATCAAAAAGTGGGAGGGATTCTCTTCCACACCCTATTTAGATCCGATCGGTATACCTACGATTGGGTACGGCTTTATCCGTTACCCTGGAGGAGTACGGGTAACCACACAAGATGAATCAATCACAATCGCTCAGGCAGACGAATTATTGCTGCAATTATTGACGCAAAATTACGAGGCCGATGTGCACCGCCTCATCACCGCTCCGCTGAACCAAAACCAGTTTGATGCATTGGTAAGCTTTACCTACAACTTAGGGGCAGGAAATCTAGCCAAATCTACCCTAAGACGTAAGGTGAACCTAGATCCAAGTAATCCGAGCATTCGCTCAGAATTTACGCGATGGAATCAAGCTGCAGGGCGTGTGCTGGAGGGGCTTACTAATCGGCGCCAAGCAGAGGCAGCCTTATATTTCAGGCCTTATAACCTTAAAAACCAAACACGATGAAAGAGCAACAACAACCTAATGACGCCGTACGCCCATCCTTGGCGCAGGTGGCCAACCATCCGGTATCGTATGCAATGGTCGTGATCGTGACGGTGTTCAATCTGGTATTTTATTATATCGTAGATCTGAACAAGGATTCGCGCGATACGGAAAGACAACTCAATGAGAAAATGCTGGAACTACAGAGAGGATTGTATCAACAAATTATTCAGGAAATACGACCAGCAGTAGAAAAGGTGACCGAAGCGGCTAATAAAGTAGATAGCGCCGTGGTAGCTGTAGATAGTGTGGTGCAAAAACAGAAGGGGAGGCCGTTATGAAAAAGGTGATATGGATAGCTGCTGCGCTACTACTCGTGGAGATCGGCTTTCAATCGGTTCCAGTGGCATCATCACATGCTGTGCCTGCAGTGCTCATCGGAATAGCCCGACCAATAGATGGCCTTGAGCCTATGGTCGATAGCTTATCGCAGCAATTACAGCAATTATCTACTAAAATCGAGATCATGTGGGATGTTGATCTGCCGCCTTAAACACGAGTTGTTTTTTTAGCAATCCTCAGATTGCGAGGCTGCTTGATATGTCCTACGGATATAATTTGTGTACTACGACACCGACGATTAATACCATACATTTACCTGTATCCCTTTAGTATTCCAACATAACTTTTGTAGCTTGCGCATTCTCTGAAACTCAATCCCTATGCATTCATCTTTTAGTACGACTGCGTTTAGCAAACGTAGCGTCAGCTTTTTCCTTACCATGGTGGTTGTCATCCTCTTTTCTACCTCAAATGCTCAGGATAA
The DNA here is from genome assembly GCF_011316935.1 of Sphingobacterium chungjuense. GTDB lineage: Bacteria > Bacteroidota > Bacteroidia > Sphingobacteriales > Sphingobacteriaceae > Sphingobacterium > Sphingobacterium chungjuense. Next base: position 129,377 of record NZ_WLYS01000006.1, on the reverse strand, counting down.
TCGTCCAAGCAAGGTCGGATGGCTATATCTCGAAAATACGCACAGCTTGGATGATCGCTGGAAGTTGAATACTGATTTGCATGTACGTTCGTTGGATGATTTTGCCGGCTTTGGCGATCTCTTGTTTCGTAATTGGATAGATTATCAGATTGTCGACAATCTTACTATTGGTGCAGGTTATGCCTACCTTGGGCAGTGGAACAGCGACTATGCAGCACCAGATCTTTATTATACTGAAAATCGACTTTTTCAACAAGTACAACATGCTATTAATGTTTCTGAAACATCTACCGTCAAGCAGCGCCTGCGACTCGAACAACGTTTTTTTGATGTACCCGTCCTGCCAGATTATTCGCTACGTTCCAGATATGCACTAAATTGGAAAAAACAGTCTTCAAAACTTATACTTGGAATAGACTACGTTTTTTTAGAAAATGAATTATTCCTCAATATGGTCGGTAGATCGTTATCCGGCAATAAGCTGTTTGAGCAAAATCGTGCTTATGGTGGTTTTGGCTTTGAGATTTTTAGGAACAATGAAATCGAGCTAGGATCCTATTATCAGATTCAGAATGATGCTTATCAGGATACTAATCACAGTTTTATCTTTCAGTTGCGCATCAAGACGACCCTATAAATGATCTGAATAGCCTAAGGCACATCAATATGGAATAGCTAATGCAGCATGTTTCTTTGTATAGGCATCTTAATTCACTACCTTACGATCTGCATACATCTACAATTCCTAAAACGCTAATTATGACCATCTCTTTAAGTAAGTTTTTGTGGCTCCCACTTATCGTATTATTCTTGTCTTGCGCCAGCAAAAAGCAACTAGATACCAATGAAAAGATAGCTTTAAAGAGAGAGCTGCGGGATATGGTAGATACCGACCAGATAGCGGCCAATATACCAAAAGGTGACTATAAGTTATTGACTACAGAGGAATGGCAGACTTTTAAAGACAGTGTATTTACCGCCAATAAGCAAAGGCTAGAAGTATTGTACAAGCAATATGGCTTTTTGGGCTTTGATAAGGTGGATCAAGAAGGCGCCACACATTTCTGGCTGCTAGTGCAGCACTGCGATGAATTTCCCGACTTTCAAAAACGCATCTTGAAGGATATGGAGAAAGAAGTGAGCAGAGGCAATGCGAATGCCAAAAACTTTGCCTACCTGTATGATCGTGTGCAGACTAATGCCCAGAAGAAGCAAAAATTTGGAACGCAAGTAGATTATGAAGTTGCCACGACGGGCAGGGCTTTTCCTAAATATGGATTGATAGACTCGGCGAATGTGGATGCACTAAGAAGCCAATATGATCTCTCTACGCTAAAAGAATACCTCAATATGATGACGACGATGCACTTTGAAATGAACAAAGCGCAATATGAAAAAAAGGGTATGCATGCTCCCAATCTGTATGAGTAGGTAGCCGAATGATTCTATCATAGAAAATCTTTATTCGGTTTTTTTTCGCTTAAAAATGAACTTTTAATAAGGTAAAGAGGTTACTACCTATAACATCTACTTTAAAAATACATTTTATCACTACATCTACACTACTATGGCGGAAGTAACTCAACCTAAACGCAATATATTCAAAGACCATTTTTCCATTTTAAAAAACTCGGGGATGGGTTTTGGCGAAGAGGACTGTCTGAAATATAGCGCTTCGTTAGCGTACTACACTGTTTTTTCGCTTGGTCCCATCTTGGTCTTGATGATTTCATTGGCGGGCATATTTCTTGGTCAAGATGCCATTGAGGGCAAAGTCTTTCAAGAATTGAGAGGTTTGGTAGGGGCAAGTGCGGCACTACAGGTGCAAGAAGTGATCAAAAATCTTTCGCTATCGGGAAAATCAAGCATTACCCTCGTCATTAGTGCTGTGACATTACTGATCGGTGCTACGACTGTGTTTGGCGATATTCAAAATACCATCAATAAAATCTGGCACGTGCGCCCCAAAGTAAAAAAAGGCTGGTTGAAGATGTTAAAAGATCGCTTGCTATCATCCTCTTTAGTCATTGGCTTAGGTTTCTTATTAGTCGTCTCCCTGGTGATCAATGGTGCGGTATTGGCATTTACTGATCGATTACAACGTTTCCTGCCAGATAGTACGGTATTCCTCGTAAGTGGTATTAATTTCGCTATCTCTTTTGGTATTGTTTTCATTCTATTTGCGGTGATCTTTAAGTTGCTGCCGGATGTCGTGATTTCTTGGAAAACCGTTACCTCAGGCGCATTTTTTACGGCCTTGTTATTTGTACTAGGTCGCTTTGGCATTGGCTTTTATATCGATAGTTCGGATACTGAATCTACCTATGGCGCCGCCAGTGCGATTGTGCTTATTTTGCTTTGGGTGTATTATACCGCAGCTATTTTATATTTTGGGGCGGTGTACACGCGTGAATACGCAACTTTTCACAATGTGCCAATCGAACCATCGGAATTCGCCGTGCATGTAGAGCTTACCGAAACGGAGAAAGAAGTAAAAGAAATACCACCAGCACCATTGACGGAGGAAGAAAAGGATCTCAACAAACCCGAAAAACCGGGCGATAATCGAGAAACAGCGGAATAGGGTTTAAGAAACGTAGCCATATATTTACAGCTGCTGCATTTCAAATCCTCCAAAAACTCCCGAATTACTCGTAATTTTAGAGCATACACACTAACTCAATGCGTATGTTTTACAAATACATATTTCTGCCCACGCTGATCTTTATTCTGTGGAGTAGTACCGGAGTTGCACAGAGCATTCAGCAGATGCCCGCATTTCAACAGTTTGTCCGTTATGATAATGGAAACCAATTCACGGTAGATTCCTTGTCGACGGAAGGGGTGAATGTGTTGATCTTTTATGATCCTGGGTGCGGGCATTGCCAAGAGTTGGGCTACGATATTGCCAATAATTGGGAAAGCTGGAGCTCTAGTACGTCTTTCTACTTTATCTCGATGGGCGAGAAGGAGGGAGTCGATCGCTATACCGCGCAATATGCCAAAGGATTGGATCAGAAATCAAATGTGATCTTTTTACAAGATTCCACGGGTGAATTTATTACACTTTTCGATCCGCAGAACTTCCCGTCCACGTATATCTATTCTGCCAAGGATAGATCTCTAATCCAATTTTACGACGGTGTAAATACCACGGCAGATATGCAACAACACCTCAGCAAGTAATACTATGTGTTAAGGTGTTGTGATGAGGGGTTACTTCTTTCTGATTACTTCCCGGATAATCGCTTGCGCAGTTTCATCGACCGATACATTGCTGTTGGATAAGACAATCACGGCAGAGCGTTCGTCGGGAATGATGGCCATATATGAGCTGCTTCCTGCCGTGCCACCACTGTGCCAGAATAGGTTTTGATCTTCCACCAAATCGGTATGCCATGCTAAGCCGATATCCATATTGTCTTCTGGTATATAGAAAGTAAATAATTTGGTAGCTGCCATAGCGCGTTGGATCGCATTTTCAGGTGCGGCTACCTGCGTAATCGCGTAGCGAAGCATATCATTAATGGTAGATTTGATTGCTCCAGCGCCCGCCATAGCTTGAAAATTCCACATCGGTACTGCTACACCAGCCTCATATACCTTAAGCGCGTTCGGGTTTTTAGGATCCACCTTTAATTCTGTTGTGCGCATGTGTAGCGGCGAAGTAAGCGTTTCTTTCAGATAGGTGTCAAAAGGTTTTTTCGAGATAATAGCGATTAGTTCGCCCAATAAACCATAGCCTAAGTTACTATATGCGTATTCCGTTTCGGGCTCATGATCCAGTTTGGCGTGGCGCAAATACGTGAAAAGAGCTTTGCGATCATAGTGCGCATAAGGTTCTGCTTCTACAAATGATCCGGCCGTATTCCAGTTGTCTGCCAAACGTGGCAATCCTGAGGTATGGTTGGCCAAGCTGCGGAAAGTGATCTTTTGTAGTGCGGGATTTTTTGCCACTGAATCCGGTAGGAATTTTACGATGCTATCATCTAAACTAATGACTTGCCGCTCGACTAAATCCGCTAAAAGCGTTGCAGTGAATGTCTTGGTTACCGATGCGATTTCATAAATGCTTTCCTCCGTTGGCAAGGTTTTGTTGCCTTTTTCCGTTTCTCCATAAAAGTATTTCATTACTTTCCCCCGATGGATGATGCCAATCGCTAAGGAGCGCGCATTCGCTTTTTGCGTGTAGCTTTTGGCAATATTTTGCAGCTTAAACTCAAATGGATCCATGGTCTCCACCGACGCAGACGTATCGGCCAGCGCGGCTTCTTTGGCGGCTGCTACTTTCGGATCTTCTTTATACTGCAGAAACGAGATCGTATGGTAACGGTTGGTACTATCTACCCCTAGAACCAACAAAAGACGCTCGGTATCAAAATCCAATCGATAACTAGCAATACCACGCTCAAACTTCACCACTTCGGCATTCTTGATATTACCCAGCGCGTACAGCTGTTGCAACATCGTGCTTAACTGCTCTTCAGAGATCTGCGCTTTGAAAGTCGTGTTGGCTAACTGATAGATGGAGTCCGCCTGCTGCGTATTAAACAAATACTCAATCTGATTATATAATGCGCGGTTTACCTTTTCGTCCGCAGACTGCGCAGAAGAAAACTGCGCATATAGAAAAAAGCCCAGAAATAGAAAAATCTTATACATATGCCAAAATTAGGGAAAGAATTTTTGTTGCGGTAATATTACTGCACTTCTAAGCTTCGAAAGATGGTCTTCATCTCTTCCATAGCCCGAGCGCTGACATTATAGCCGATCATAGAATAGGCTCTATTGGTGTCGAATCGGGTAATAAAATAAGCTTGCGTAATCTCTCCACTTCGCTTGCTGCGTAGATTGGCCATCACTTCTTCGGCAGGCGAATCTCCTGAAGTCAAAGGACGTGCGAATAACACCGAATCTACCTCAAAAATAGCCTGCACCTGCTGGAGGATAAATGCTGTTTTGTCGGTCACTTGGTGGGGTAACGATTTCCGGTCAATGAAAAAGGCCGCTGGCGTCCAATTATTCTTCTCGTCCTGCATATACTGCAAAGCCGAGCCCGCTTTTCGGCTGAAACGAAACGAAGTGCCTGACGTACTGATGGTAAAGCCCATGTTTTTCAACGGATCTACCACGACATCGGGATGATAGCGTACCGATAAGATGGTTTGCATAATCGTACTATCCAACGCGGCACCTTCTTCATAGGGATAATGGCAGTTCAAGGCAATGGTTTCGTGATCATTGCCCATTACCAGAAAAATACGTTGAAAAAGTGCGGTGTCAGAATCTCCTTTCTGTGTGCCCACATATAATCGAGCTGGCAGATCATTAATCATATATTGCGCATGCTCTACCATGGTCGATTTATCATTGTTGATCACCATGGGAATAGCTTGCGCAATATATTGTGAGTAAGGTGTGGCAATCTCGAGTACCATAATGGTACGTTGATTTTCCAGATTTTGAAGACCGATAAAACTCGTGGCAGGCTCAAATGCCTCGGCAGCGGCTAAGCTCACCTTTGAACCAGCAATCATTTGGTGTTGCGGTGTAGCTTCATTCATGATTAAGGTTTGCGCATCGGCATTCCTTCCCATCATAAGTACACTACATGCCAATACAATGACCAGTCTCCATTCTTTCATGCTTACTTTTTACGATCGTGAATTTTATGCTCGATGTCTTTGATAATGACGGAAATAAAATCTTGGCCAGTCAGTTCAGATGCTTGTTGCAAAGCGCCTGGGCTGAACACATTGATTTCCATAATCTTGCTGCCTACGATATCCAAACCTACCAAATACATCCCGTCTTTGACTAATTGGTCGGCCACAAGTTTAACGACCTTAAGCGTGTCTTCATCGATTTCGGCAGCATGCATCGTAGCGCCTTGATGCACATTGCTACGTATTTCATTTTCGGGTTGCACGCGTCGCACGGCGGCATATTTACCATCAATTTCGATCGGCTCACCATCCAATAGGAAAAACCTAAGATCGCCTTTGCTAGCTTCCGGTAGATATTCTTGTGCGATGATATAGCCATCACGCGCGATGGCTTCTACCGTTTGCTTCAGGTTTTGAGCGCTTTCTTTGTTGATGAGGAAGACATTCTTACCACCCGAACCTTTCAATGGCTTTAGGATGATTTTCTCGTTGTTCTTGTCGAAGAAATTTTGAACATCCGTGTAGTTACGCGTTACGATGGTTTTCGGGCGGATGCTTTCGTCAAAATTTTCCAAATACAACTTGTTGCTGGCGCGGGTAAGTGCTTCGGGATTGTTGATCACGAAAACTCCTTGTTGCTGTGCCAATTCGGCAAACTGCAAGCCGGCCGCCGCAGCCCACGGGCGCGCGATCATTTCGTCGGCCGCATCAAAGCGTAGCCAAAGTACATCAATCTGATTGAGATTAATTAGGGTCTTTTCTGCTTCGCGTACCAGATGAATAAAATCTGATTCGGCTTCGATATTTTCGTGTGGCGATACCTGCCGCGCATGTGCGCCAACGACGATTTCTGGGTCGTAATAGAAATCGGCCAACCCGATGTAGAATACTTCATGTCCGCGCTCTAGCGCTTTCAATGCCAGTGAAGTCGTAGTGTAATAAGCCTCTTCTTTGTGAGTCTGATTGATTACAAATGCTATTTTCATATGGAAATTATAATAGTAGATAAATGGCATTTCGGTCGAAGCTGTTTGACACGATACGAAATGAGATAAACTATGTTACTTATTGAATCATTTTAAATATTCCAGTACTTTTCCGGAGCGCATCTAGCTTATGCAAATAAGGTTTTTCAAGGTATCGTGGATGCAAAGAAGGGGATTTTATAATTCCTTTGAGCATCAATTCTTGGATGATAGGTATATACTCCTTCCGGATCTTTCCCATCATCAGCAAGGTAATATCATGCCCGTCTTTGATGTACTTTACCAGCTCGATCAAGCCTTGTAGATACAAGGCATCTTTGGTCAGTCCGCCGCTACGATACACGCGCATCGTCATTTGGAAAGCCGTCTCGTGACTAAAATTGTATCGTTCGACCAGCATAGAAAACGTGTCGACGAATTTATTACCCGCAATCATGTGATACACGGCCACAACTCGACCAGCTAAAATGCGAAGACGATCATTCGTCAATTCGCCCACCATGTATTCGGACAATACGGCCAATCCTTCCTGTAGTTTTTCGTAGCCCGGCACACCCAGTTTAAACAAGTTAAATGGCTGCTGCTTGCCATTAAAATACGTGACAATATGCGTGCCTACCTCATGTTGTATGAGCGCTTGCGCACGGTTGCGTGGTAAGCTGTATTGCTTGCTGATATTGAGCACGCCTTGATTAACCATGACTCCAGATACGTCGTCGCGCAAGCGTACCGTCGTGTTAAACTCCGGATGTTGTGCTTTTAGATACGCAATTTCCTGCTCCGCAAGCGCTGCAAACTCCTTCGCTTGCATGATGTCTTGTGCGTTGGTTCGTATTTCGGTATCTTCCTCCGTGATTGTTAGGATGGCTTTGGCTTTATCCAGCAAGCTTTCGGCCACGTTGCCAAAAATCTGTAAGCTGCCTAGCATAAAGCCTTCCTTGCCGCGTTCGCTCAACATGGTCATCATCGCATCCAATTCTCTGCGTTTGTCGCGAAATAGGTAGGCAATCGTTGGGTCGTACAAGTCTTCTATCCGCAGATTGTACAAATTCCGCTTAATGATATCTGGATCGATCGGCATCGGCCGATATTGAAAAACAGGCGCTTTGCGAAAATTATCCTTCTTGAACTGTAGCCAAGCTTCGTGAGCGTTGACGGGCGTGATTAGTAACAAGAAATCAAAGCGCTGACTTTCTTTGGCCAGTTGTTGGTCGATCTCCCACACCAAAGGGGAGATTTCGCTTTGATGCGTAATCTTAAATTCGGTAGGCTTCGCGGTGGTGTGGATGCGGATAAACTCAAAAAACGTACTCGATAAACTTTTGGACAAGGTTTCCCGAAATTGCCGCATTAAGATCGGCAGGATTTCGTGTTTGCCATGCAGATAAGTGTCTTTTACACGCAAGCCGATGTATTGCACCTGGTTATTTTTCTTCTCTTTGAAATCGATCAAAGGCGAAGCATCCTCTGGTCCTGTTGCTTTCGTGCTGGTAATGACTTCTGCGGATAAAGCCGTGCGCTCCCCATGAATGTGTTTCAGCAAGTACTGTGCAACCGATTGGATGTTTTTTCGTGTAATGAGCAGATCTACATCGTTTCGCTGTGTCCGAGGAGCCACCCAGGCTTCTATAATTAAGCAGCCGCCAAACTCTTCCACCAATTTTTGAGCAATAGGCTCTAACCATTTTTGCACCGGAAAATCAGCGTCATGAATGGCCAGATACGAATACTCGGTTTTCACTAATTCGGCCAACATGGGGTCTTCCTGCTGATCGATACGGTATACGAAAAGGTACGGTACGATCTTGTTGAACACCAATTTGTTTTTCGTAGGCAATTGCACATGAAAAGGCGTTTTCGTGTGAATATTCTGCAATATGCCTTCTAAAATACTAGCTTCGTTCTTCATTGGCAAAGTATTCGTGCAGCATATCGGTCGTGTGCAATAACAACTGTTTGTAGCTTTGCAGCTTTTCAGGATACAGTTGCCCTGTCCACTCATCCATAAAATCTTTCCGAAACTCGATAGAAAGTACGCAGCCATAAGCACCGTACCGATCGGTGATGTACTTAGCTAAGTAGCCACCGTTGAATTTGATATTCTCCCGAATATCTACTGTGGGTAAGCCCACATTTTGTTGCTGTACCGACGTGATAAAGGATTCTATTAATGAACGCCATTTGGGCTGGTTATGCGCTGTTCCTAAGTTTATTTCGGGATTTTTCTCCGTGTCAATTTCTTCAAACTGATCGTTGCGCTTGGCATTGTAACTGTGAATATCATAAATCACGAAATAGCCGTATTGTTGTATGGTGTCTTGAATCAGCGCATCAATCTGCTCATACATTTTGTCGTGCGTCTCGTATAAGGTATTAACCAAATCTGTCGGCAAATCTTCATCCCACACATGGATGCCCCAAGCTTGCTCTGGCCGCAGGTAAACCGCATCTTTCCGAATCCGATTAAGATCTAGTTGAAATCGTGATGTAGCAGATATAAATCGATTGAAAGGCAGCTCGGCCAAAGTCCCTGTCTGCGGATCTTCCTCGCGCAGTCGTGTATCCTCATCTGCTACCAAAAAAGGTAGCAGCGCATCGTCTATCTGATGCCCGTCGTGTATGGCAAAAGCCCAGAATGGGCTGCTTGTTTTTTCGATCAGGTGTATGTATTCCATCTGTATTTATTTTTAGTGAGCTGCATAGGATGCTAACCTGCTCTATTAACTACTGAAGGCGCAAAAAGTTTGGTTTTGGGTGATGATGATGGTTAGATTATTTCATGTAATTTTGGAGTTATGTTACCTGCTCCGGAAAACCGACGTAAGATTGTTCATATCGATATGGACGCATTCTATGCGTCTATCGAGCAGCGTGATTTTCCCGAATTCCGTGGTAAAGCATTGGCGGTTGGTGGTTCACCCGATGGACGTGGCGTAGTAGCGACTGCAAGTTACGAAGCGCGCAAATTTGGCGTACGTTCGGCGATGTCGTCCAGACAGGCATTGCAATTATGTCCGCACTTATTGTTTACCAAACCTCGATTCGAGGTGTATAAGCAGGTTTCGGATCATATCCGAGCGATATTTCGCCGCTATACCGATCTCATCGAGCCTTTATCGCTGGATGAAGCGTATTTGGACGTGACTGAAGATAAGGCGGGCATTGGCTCTGCCATCGATATTGCCAAAGCCATCAAAGAAGCGATCACGCGGGAACTAAATCTAACTGCTTCTGCGGGTGTTTCGGTCAATAAATTTATTGCCAAGATTGCCTCTGACTTTCAAAAGCCCGACGGGCTGACCTTTATTGGCCCATCTAAGGTGATTCCTTTCTTAGAATCTTTGCCGATTGACAAGTTTTTTGGGGTAGGGAAGGTGACGGCGCAAAAGATGAAAGGTATGGGGATACATAATGGGGCGGACCTGAAAAGTTTTTCGGAATCCGATCTCAATCGGCATTTTGGTAAATCGGGTACCTTTTTTTACCATATGGTGCGCGGCAATGATACGCGCCCCGTGCGTCCAAATCGTATTTCGAAATCCATCGGTATAGAAGATACTTTCTCGGCAGACATTTCCGATAAAGGAGAGATGATGCAAGAGATAAAAATCCTGTGCGAAAAACTCGAAAAACGGTTAGATGCTAAAGACAAAAGGGGTAAAACGGTAACCGTGAAAATTAAGTTTTCGGACTTCACACAAATTACGCGCAGCAAAACCCAATTTGAAGAGATCCATCGGGCTGCAGAGATGTACGAGCTCGTGCAGGAACTAATGGACAAAGTGGATGTGGAGGGATTGAAAGTACGCCTTTTGGGTGTCACGATGTCCAACTTTGCTGAACCCGAATCCATTCCCAAAGAAGGGCGGCAATTGCGGCTGTTTTAGGTTTTTGGTCAGTAATACTGGAAACCGGTTGGTAAAAATGGCTATAGTTAGTGTTAGCAAAAAAAGGCACTTGATAGTCGATTACCAAGTGCCTAATTCATACAAAAGGAGTAAAATTTTCAAAGGACCAGATTTGATAGAAGATCTGGTCCTTTGAAAATGCTCTTTATGGGCAAGGAATAACTTTCACCCCATAACCTCGACCGTGCATTACGGTGATATTGATTACGGATTGCGTGATGACCACTTTATTCTGGCCAGTGGTATTCCAATTAATTTTGTTAAACTTGGTATCGTCTGAAAATACGATTGGATACAATGCTCTGTCGGTATTGTTTTTTCGTCCAAAGAGAGATACTTCACCTTTGGCGCTGATCACTAATTTCACAGAAGGATAATCTTTGTTTCCTATGATGTTCCAGATCTCAAATACGTTGCCTTGGCCCCAGATGCTTCCATCCGCAAACTTGACGTTCCGCTTTGGCAGGTTAGAGGCGGTAGTGTATTCGAACTGAATCTCCTTCGTGGCAAGTTTTTGACCATTAATTTCCATATTGAACGAGTTATCTAACTCATAGATATCGAAAGTATAGCCATAGTTTGCGCCGCTTGCATACAACGTGTTTGTTTTCATCGTGCCATTTTGACTGCGCCATTCAAATGTATCGTCGCCTGTAGGCTCTGTACACGGGTTTTTGATCTGAAGTACTAGGTCATATTTTTGGTACGGTGAGATTAGAAAGTCTTCCAAAACCAAGTTGTTGCGTACGGTAGAAACCTGCTTGCCATTGATGGTGGCGTTAATTAATAAATTACCAATCACCACGTCCGTAGTCGTTATTTTCGGGGAGATCAATAAAGTCGGACTAGCTGTTACGCTTCGCAATCCGCCGCCTAGATTCGGGTAGTTAATGGCTACTGAAGCGGTGTCTGTACTATACGAAAGTGCGCCGTCGCTCAGCTTTACCGTACCATTTTTACGTGGTGTAGCTGATCTGGTTCCACGTCCGGTAAATCGAACATTTGTCAATGAAACAATATCTCCCCGCGTATCGTCTGTAAGACGGGTGGTCATGGTAATTTGGCTAAACTGATGCTTTAAAATAATACCAAGATAGTTGTCGCCGGAAGAAATTTTTAAGGTACTTCTAAAATACATCAGATCTTCGCTACTGGTGAAGGTGGCCGTAGATAATTTAGAGCCGTTGGTTACTTCTGGTAAGTTGGCCGTACCGTTTACCGAATAGGCAATAAAAGTGTAGGTCGAGCCAATGCTCAATTTGTCAAAGCCGTTGGGAGCCTTGCCCACTTCGTAATCCATTTTTGATACAAAGTTGTCACCTAAATAGGCTAAAACGCGGTATTTCACGCCTGTGCCTAGTGGTGTTCTCACCGTAGTTGCCGCTCTATTCTGAGTAGAGGCAGCTTCGCGATCCTTGCCGTTAACTTCTGTAGCGGCCGCATTTGCGCGCGGCGTAAGGGTAGCCACCAATTGGAAATTATTCTCTAAGCTAATTACCTTAGTCTGCTCTTTCTCTAATTCGCCATTCGTATTAGTTGCTGCACGCGAATTATTCACCTCCTCAGATTCCATTTCAGAGCCTAATAATTCGATGGTAATATTCGCTTCGCCACTTACTGCTGATCCCGACTCTTTGCTACAGGAGCCAATCGTAAGCAATGCGAATAATGCAATTGCACCTGCCAAAGGATTTCTGCTGGTCATCGCTGTAAAATTTTTTTGGGTTACCATTGTGAATCTCCTAAATCGATGGTTCTATAGTCGGTGTCCAGTTGTTCCCATTCCTGCTCTATCATACCATTTTTGTTGGTCGGCAATACGGAAGATTTCACAATATCATCTTCCATCTGTACCAATACTACCTCAATTACGGGGCTTACATACTTTGATTTCATTATTGTTTTTTCAAGGTTGATGTTTGTACAGTACATGTTCAAAGAAACATTGTACTATATGATAAACTATTTTTCGCAAGCAGTTAAAACGAATTAGCCTTCTGACGGCTGGAGTAGTTGTTTATTATTTACCCGCCAAAATAACTGGTGTCTTACGTTTTTTTAATCGGGGGCAAAACTATTACAATTAGGTAGTTTCGCTTAAGATTCTGCTACATTTAAAAAAAAATGTAGCGAATTATCTACGTATTTTGTTATAGGAATTTTGTTTTCGTTAATTTTTACGGTCGCAGAATTATTTTTGAATGTTTTTTTTATACAATATGTGTGTATCTTGCTTAATTGTAGCGGTATGGGGTGTTTCGAGCAACTACTATTCCTATTTTAAGATTGATTTTAGGTTGGAGGGCTGTTATTTACCTTTTAATTTATCTTGATAATGAGATAATTTAATTTTTATTATTTAGATTACGGGAGTAAATGGCTAAAAATCATAGTCTTGATCAAATTTCGCTATGCTAGCTTTTATAGGGCTTTTTTGCCATAGTCAGGGCTTATGATCGTGTAAAACACCCATAAGCTAGTAGTTTTTTTAAGAATTTTAGTGCGGGGAAATAAGTGATTTTGGAATCAATTATGGATGCATTTTTTGGATATGTTGTAGCGCAATTTTGATGCGATTGTCGCGTACGTCAGATTTTTTGATATGATCAGGAGTGGCGTCATACGACAGCGGTAAAACAACATCTGGTGTAATGCCTTCGCCGATGGCATACACTTTTCCTTCCCGGTCTTTGATCACACTAGTCATCAGGTTGATGACATACTGTTTATTTATTGGGAATACTTCATTGGCTGAGGTTAATCCATTGGTAGTTTGTCCAATTACGCGCACGTTCTTCTGTCCCTTCAGTGCAGCTACAAAAAACTCACCTGAGCTAGCTGTCTTTTCGCTAGTTATTACGAAGATGGGTAGCTCGTTATTTTTTATCTCAATGGGCTTTAAGGTGCTATCTGATAATCCAGCCAAATCAAAAAACAGCAACTCCTCCTCATCCAGATTGTTTTCGTCCCACATCGCACGCGTCGTAAACTGTTCTTGGCCATTACGATCTACGAATGAGTAAATATTTTCCTGATCTATAAAATTATAAAGGTGCCACAGCATAGGCCAGATACTACCACCATCGTTGTCAGATACGTCAAAAATCCAAGCTTTCGGATTTTGCTGATCGAGAATGGATATCTGCTCGCCCATAAGTTGGATGTATTTTTTATGCTCGAGGACGACACCTGGCACATTGACATAGGCGTACCGATTTTCGATCATTCTGCCACTTACATCTGGGAATGGATATCCTGCTTGCTCATAGGTAACGGTTGCATATTGTCTTAAAACTTCGTTGTCGTCTGTGTCCGAAGCGTCTTCCGTATAGAGAATACTCGAATGTGAGTCCTTGAGTTGTCTTAATATCTTTTTGAACAATGCGCGTAAGTCTTCTTGCGATTGGATAGTATCTGCCTGAGCCAATGCTATTGGGCGAATAGAATCCCAATTGATCGATGGGCTTTTGTAGGCTTCCTTTTCGACAATGTCCAAGAATATTGACATCATTTCTTGGTGAGATCGCTGCTGTGCTGAAACTGTTCGCATACTTCCTAACAGGGCAAGCAATAAGGTCAAAATAGTAGTGCGTTTAGAAAAGATCATTTTAAGAAATTAATGTCATTGGTATGATTAGCTATTGCGGTATAAACAATAGCTTAATAGCAATAATAATCAAATTATTTGGCATGCGGTAAGCCACTCTACAATAGCATAGCGTACTTGGTCAGTTAACTGACCAAGTACGCTATGCTATGACCTCATAAATGACTTGTTTACAGACCTAAAATCTAATAAAGCAATTCGCCGAGGCCAAAAAGTGTCATTCCTTTTTTAAACTCTTCGGCAGTAGCTTGATTTGCCGCTTCAATAAACTTTCCAGTGATCGGATCTACGACTGTTCGCAACGGTCTTGTTCCAGATTGTAATCCTATCAAATGCACAACAGCATCTGCCACAGCTTGTGGATTCGGCTGGTGCTTCTCCATCAGGCTGCCGATCGCAGCATTCATTTTCGAAGGAATTGCTTCAATGGCGCCATAACCTGCGTATACAGCTGTATCCGAAGCTACGTTGTCTTTTTGTTGCATTTCGGTAGGGAAAGCACCGGGCTCGATCATCGCCACATCGATTCCCAATGGGCGAAGTTCGTAATGAAGACCTTCACTCATGCCTTCTAGTGCAAATTTTGAAGCACTGTACATGGAGGTGAAGGGGAAGGAAATTCGACCAAATCCACTGGAAATATTGATGATTAAGCCCTCAGACTGATTACGCATAGCGGGCAAAACCTGCTTTATAAATCGCCAAGGAGCAAAAAAATTGACATCAAACATGGCTTGAAGATCTTCCGATGTGAAGCTTTCCGTCACACCATGGACGGCCGTTCCAGCGTTGTTTACCAGAATATCAATGTGACCTGCAGTAGACAAGATCGTAGAAACGGCCTCCTTTACGCTCTGCTCATCTGTGATGGAAACATCCAAGACAGTTACATTTTCTACCGCGGACAATGCCGCCGCTTTATCCGCATTTTTACCTTTCGTATCCCGCATCGCTGCATATACATGATGCCCAAGGGCAGCCACACTATGCGCCATTAACCAGCCGAAGCCGCTGTTTGTTCCTGTGATCAAAACTATTTTCTTTTCCATCTTTTTATTGTTTTAAATGAGTAATACAAAGATTGGGAACAAGGAGAGCAAGCCATTTACCATTTGGTAAAAAGCAATGCTAGCGGATGTTTTTTCGTATTCGACTCAGCGATTGTTGCGTAATACCTAGATACGAAGCGACATATGATAAGGGTATTCTATTAAGAAGGCTGGGAAACGATTCCATGAAGGACAAGTACCGTGTAGTAGCATCTTCGGAAATTAAAGGACTTCTTCGATCCATCGCCGTGGTCAAACATTTCTTCACAATATTGGCCTGAATGAGAGGGAAACCGATAATCGTGTTAGAGATCTCATCCCAGTCCTTTTTGCTAAAAACTAGTATTTTACAATCGGTCACTGCTTGAATATAATCAGAAGCGGCTATTTGACTCTCAAACTTCTGGTTGTCCACCACAAAGTTGCCCTCGTCGATAAAGTAGTTCGTGATTTCTTCGCCTTTATTATTGTAATAACAAAAGCGCAACACGCCTTCAATCACAAATCCTAAATATTTTGGAATCTTTCCAGCTTCTGAAAAATAATCCTCTTTTTTCAATTCTATAGTCTGCGCCTTACTTAACAGCAAATCAACCTGCTGTTGATTCAAGATGCCAAATTGTAGAATGAAATCAATCATCTTATGCATGGTGAAAGATACTGCTTATCGACTACACTCCATTTACCAAATGGTAAATATTGATACTAAATGGTGACTTTGTTAGGCTATATAATCTGCTATATCGATATGATTATCAACCACTGACTTTAACGTAAGTTCTACGTTTTCCATCGTGTTGGTAATGCCACTTTGCCGGATGATTTCCAGTTGAACGATTGACTTTTCGGATGTCATGGGCGTTGCATACTGCGCCGTCGCTGACAGCGTTTCATAGCCATTCGTATTAATGTTTCGAAGTAAAAACTTACGGTCTTTGGAGTCGTAAATGAATAAGTAAAAAGGTAGGCTTTCGGCGGCACTCTGTACAGATTTTGGGTCATTCCACGACTCCAATTTCCGGAGAATGGCACTTTGCAACTTGGTTTGATTGACCAATTCCTTTTTAATAGTTGAGACGTTATAGCATAGTATGATGAAAAAAATGAAGACAATTAGCGACGATACGAATGTAAATGGTTCGAACATAGGTGTTGGTTTAGTTTTTCAGGTGTAATATAGGAAAATTATTTAGGTTGAGAAAAGTGATAAGGAGCTCTATTTCTTGTCGGAGATAGTCCGCATTTAGGTTTCATTAACATGTACTTAATAGGCGTTTTATATCTTTGTAGATATACTTTCTGACAAGCTATTTATGAAAAAAATATTCTTGCTGTACCTATCCATAGCAGCTCATGCCGTATTTGCTCAAGTCGAGCAAGTCAATGTTTTTCTAGGATCATCTGGCGATCATGGTCAATTATCCCCGGCGGCATCGTCTGCCTTTCATCAACTCAGCATTGTACCACTCACCAATCCGACGACACATACCGGTTATGAATTTTTGGCCAAGGAAATCCGCGGTTTTACCCATAATCGCATGGAAGGCGTAGGTTGCCAAGGTGCAGGCGGCGTATTGTTGATTCAGCCGTATTTAGGTTCTGGTGAGCAGATCCCAGTCTTGCATAAGAATGCAGAAAATGCTGGGCCTGGTTTTTACGAAGTTGGGACAAAGGAAGGTATCTCTGCACAGATCGTTTCTTTTCAGGATTATGGTCGAGAAGTCTTTCGCTTTCCTGCCGGAGCAAAGGGTTTTTACATCGATCTATCGCATACCTTTAACAATGCATTTGTCGATAATCATTTCGAAAAACAGGGAGATCGACTGGTAGGAGCAGTGCGCGCCAAAACTACCTGCCACGTAGGTACTTACACGATTTATTATGCTATAGAAGTTACTTTGGCAGCGGATTGGCGCATCGAAGGCAATAAGGTTTGGATTACGCTGCCAGAAGACACGAAAGAAGCAGCATTAAACATTGCATTTTCCGCAGTCGACAGCCTATCCGCTTTAGCACGTTTGGAACGGAATATGCCAACTTCCTATGGGGATTTAAAAAAGGCAACACAACAAGATTGGAATCAGTGGTTGGGGGCGATCCAAGTACAGGGCGATCCAGAACTTACAAAATTATTCTACTCCCTATTTTATCGTGCTATACAATCACCTTATCGCATAAGCGAAATAGATGGCAGGTATCGTGCAACAGATGGTCAGATCCGTCAAAGCAAAACACCGCGCCTACATGGCTGGGCAGTTTGGGATAATTACAAAACGCAATTGCCTTTGTTAGAATTGGCGTATCCTGCATTTTACCAGCAGGTGGCCTCCTCATTATCTGACTTGTATCGTTATGGCAAGCATGATTTTGCAGGGCCATTCGAACCAGCCAATTCCGTGCGTACGGAGCATGCTGCGGTTGTATTGCTCGATGCCCAACGCAAAGGATATGATGCTCACTTAAAGGCTATTCGAGATTCGTTGATTCGTGATACTGCACGATTCGATTTTGCCAAACCAGATAAAGCCCTCGAAGCAGCGTATGATATGTGGGCCATGGACCAACTGTTTGAAGGCAAGGATCCAGTATACAAACAGCGCGCGCAGAGCTATAAAGCCGTCTGGGACAAAGAATTCAAAGATTTGTCTAAACGTGATGTGGATCGTATGTCTGCCCGCAATATGTATCAAGGAACGATCCGCCAATACCGTTGGAATGTGCCTTTTGATGTGCAAGGACTGGTGGATTTGGCCGGTGGCCAACAGGAATTTACCGAACAATTGGATGATTTCTACGACAACTATTATTTCAATAGGGCGAATGAGCCCGATTTGCAGTCATTTACCTTGTACAATGCAACGACAACGCCGTGGCGCTACCAAGAATGGGTGCACCGCTTAGCATTAGATACGGTGGTGCAATATTATTTCAATGATAATAGTCGCGGTATAGGCGCGCATATTGATCGGATTTACAAGAATGAACCAAAAGCATTTGTGCGTACGATGGATGATGATGCGGGTGCCATGTCGGGCTGGTGGGTGCTTTCAGCCATTGGTCTGCATCAGCCGCTGATCGGCGAGCCGATCTATTACCTTTCTGTTCCATTTTTCGAAACCATTCGTTTGGAGAATAATGGAAAACCCTTTCATATTAAGCGAACTGGGGGAGCTACTGATCGTTACATTCAGCAGATCTTGTTGAATGGAAAAGACTTAGGACGCCTGTGGATCAGTAGAAAAGAAATCGCCAAGGGTGGAACCTTGGAAATCAAAACTTCGAAAGAACCCACAAAATACGGTATAGATCAACCTTGGATTGCCACCTATTCAGATTCGCATGAATAGCGAATCTGAATAGTATTCGTATTGCAAAAATTTAATGAGCTGATTTCGAGGGGATAGTGTCTTTATGACACTAAAAAGACTACCATTTACATAGATTATATATTATATTTGCTCGCAAATTACTACTATTCGTAATAATACATCTACTGATGCGAGGCATTTATCTAATCTGAGAGAGTTGGTTTCTGTCCTTTCGTCTAGCATCTACATTTAAATTTTTGTTTTATATGCAAAGAAAAATTACTACTATTCCCCTTATTTTCAGCCTCTTGCTGGCGTTCGTAATATTGCCGGCGCATCAGGTTTCTGCGCAGCAACGCGTGGTAGAAGGGCTGATTACTGAATCGCTTACCGGCCAACCGATTGCTGGCGTGAGCGTACGTGTTGTTGGGCAACAATTTGGTGTTTCTTCGCAAGAAGATGGCCGCTATCGTATCGAAGTCAAGCAAGCCGATGCTCGTTTGGAATTCTCTTACGTGGGCTACGGAACCGTGCAACGCCCGGCTACCGCTGGTCGATTGGATGTGGCTTTAGAAGCTGCCAGTCGCGATTTGGGTGAAGTCGTGGTCGTGGCTTATGGTACATCGCGACGCGAGAATATCACTGGTTCGGTCGGTACAATCAATGGCAAGCAATTAGAAAACAGACAAATTTCTAACCTTTCTAAAGGTTTGGAAGGTCAAGTTCCCGGCTTACAAGCCGTCGCAGCTTCCGGACAACCCGGAACTGATGCCACCGTACGTATTCGCGGTATCGGTTCGATCAATGCGTCGAGCAATCCGCTTTATGTGGTGGATGGAAACCCGTACGCAGGAGATATCAACGCGATCAATCCCAATGATATTGAGTCCATCAGCGTGTTGAAAGATGCTGCCTCTAGCGCTTTATACGGCTCACGTGGTGCCAACGGTGTGATTATCGTGACCACCAAAAAAGGTCGCGCTAGCGATCGTGCGGCGATCAACTTGAACGTGACCAAAGGTGTGTCTAACCGCGCCATCCAAGATTATCAGCAACTATCTACCGACGATTATTTCCAGTTGTACTGGGAAGCGTTGCGCAATAAAAACTTATCCAATGGTTTGGCGGCAGATGTCGCTGCGCGTAATGCCAGTGCTGCTGTCGTGACAGATTTGGGGATTAATCCTTATGGATCGAGTTTTCCGCAACCGGTAGGATTGGATGGTCGTTTGGTACCCGGTGCGCAAGCGTTGTGGGATGATAGCTGGACCGACGTGTTGCAGCGCACAGGTCAACGCACGCAAGCCGATTTGAGCATTAGTGGCGGTGGCGAAAAACACAGTTACTTTATCTCTGGTGGTTATCTGGACGATCAAGGGATCGCGATTGGATCTGGATTCAAACGGTATAATGTACGTGCCAATATTGATGCGAAAGCACGCGAATGGTTAAATGCCGGTTTCAACGTGGCAGCCAGCAGTGCTTTGCAACAGTTTCCACAATCGGAAGATAGCAACACTGCAAACATCATCAACTTCACGCGACTTACGCCAGGTTTCTATCCTTATTTTGAGCGTGAGGCAGATGGTAGCTACCGCTTAGATGCCGCAGGCAACCGTATTTGGGATTTTGGAGAATATCGCCCGAGTGCCGCTATTCCCCGCTCGAATTTGGCCGCTTCTTTACCGCTAGACAAAAACGATATTCAACGTGAGAATGCTTCTGTAAGAACGTATTTAGAAGCGGTGTTCAGTGATAACCTAAAATTCCGCTCTACGTACAGTGTAGATTACATCAATAGAAACGATCACTTTTATGTGAATCCTTCTGTCGGAAGAGGAGTAGAGTATTTAGGATCTGTAAACAAAAGTAATGTACGTACCGTCGGACAGACATGGAACAATATCTTGACGTATGATAAGCAATTTGGTTTGCATCACCTGAATGTATTGGGAGGTCAGGAATTTTACAGCTTCCAAACTACGAATATGAGTGGTAGTCGCCAACGTTTTGTATTGCCAGGCTTGGATGAGCCGGTAGCGGCATCGCAGCTGAATTCATTCACTGGCTTGAGTCAAGATTATCGCTTATTGAGTTTCTTGGGTCGTGCTGAATACGGTTATGACAACCGCTATTTGGTGTCGGGATCTATCCGTACAGACGGCTCGTCTCGCTTTGCGGCTGATACGCGCTGGGGTACATTTTGGTCGTTAGGTGCTGCTTGGAAGATCTCTAATGAGTCATTCTTACAAGACCAAAATTGGTTAGATCAATTGACTTGGAGAGCGAGTTACGGTGGTCAAGGGAATGATAATCTAGGAGTTTACTACGCGTACCAAGGCTTATATTCTATTCTCAACAGCTTGGGTGAGGGCGGTACGGTGACCAATCGTTTGGCAACGCCAGAATTGAAATGGGAAACCAACTTAAATTTCAATACTGGAGTCGATGTGGCGATTTTGAAAAACCGCATTGCCTTGTCGGTAGAGTATTTCAATCGCCAAAGTAAAGATTTATTGTTCACCATGCCGATGGCTTTATCTACAGGGTATACTGGATATGATGCCAATATTGGAACCATGCGTAATACAGGTATCGACGTAGATATTCGTACTATTCCTGTACGTAATGAAAACTTTCGTTGGAACTTGGATCTAAACTTCTCACACTTTAAGAACCGCATTACCGAATTGCCAACAGAAAACGATATACCTCGTGGTAACAAGATGCTACGCATAGGCGGATCGATTTACGATTTCTACCTACCAACTTGGGCTGGTGTCAATCCGGAGAACGGATCACCATTGTGGTACAAAGCAGACGCTAATGGTACACAAACTGAAGAAACTACCTCTGTGTATGGTGATGCAGGTCGCTTCATCCAAGGTAGCTCATTACCAACTTTGGTAGGTGGTATCACGAACAACATCACCTACAAAAACTTCGACTTAAACGCTTTATTGAGTTTCAGTTTGGGTGGCCAGATCTTGGATAATGATTATATCCAGTTGCTACACAATGGAAATAATCCAGGGCGTGCGTGGAGCGCCGAGATGCTGAATCGTTGGACGCCAGAGAACCGTGACACGGATGTACCACGCTTGACGACAGATAACTTAAACTGGACTTCGGCATCGACGCGCTTTTTGTATGACGGCAGCTTTGCTCGTCTTAAAAACTTGAGCGTAGGTTATACCTTCTCAGAAGCGACGATGAGCCGTATCGGCATTGGCCGACTACGCGTGTTTATTCAGGGAGAAAATCTATTCACCTTGTACAAACACAAAGGAATGGATCCGGAGCAAACCTTAGAGGGCGCGACCTATTTCCGTTATCCGGCTATTAAGACATTCTCCGGAGGAGTACAAATCGCATTGTAAGACTTTTAAAAAATGACCATGAATTTATTCGCAAAAAAATATAAAATATACCTGCTCTCGATCTTTGTCTTGGCGCTGTCGGGCTGTAAAGATCAGTTGGATACCATGCCGACCGATGCGGTAACCGATACGGAGATTTATAAGAATACGAGCAATATCCAAACGGTGATCAACGGAACGTGGCGTTACCTGAATGATACGTATTTCACCTTTGCTAATCCGGGTTATTCTGCGTTTATGCGTACGAGTGATGCGATGGCCAATGATGTGGCGGTGACCACAAAATATGGTTATCGGGATCCTTATGCCTTTACCGAGTTATTTGATAGATCGACGAATCGGGTGAATGCCTTTTGGACTTTGCTATATAAAGTGATCGATAATACGAACAATGTAATCGCTAAAACTGAGCAAGCGGAAGGCACGCAAGAAGATAAGGATCTGTTGATCGGTCAAGCCAAAACATTGCGGGCTTTTGCTTACCTAAACTTTGCGTCGTATTACCAGTTTAGTTACTTGAAAGACAAGAATGCGTTGACCGTGCCAATCTATACCGAGCCAAGTACAACCGGTACGCAAGGCAAGCCAAAAGCCAGTTTGGAAGAGGTTTATGCCTTGATTACGGCAGATTTGACGGATGCAATCACGAAATTGGAAGGATATAATCGTCCAAGTGCGCAAAAATATCGCGTGGATGCTCATGTAGCTAATGGCTTGTTGGCGCGTGCGTATCTAAATATGGGACAATGGGAATTGGCTGCTTCGGCTGCCGCGAATGCAGCGGAAGGATTCCCGTTGATGAATGCGGAAGCGTATTATGCTGGTTTCAACGATGCACAAAATCCGGAATGGATCTGGGGACATTTGCAAACAACCGATCAAAGCACAGCGAGTTATACGTTTCATTATTTAGATGTTTCTTCGTCGGGATCGTTTTACTTTAGTTTCATGGCCGATCCTTTTTTCAAAAATCATTTTGCACCACAAGATGTGCGTACGGCTTTATTTGAGTGGGACGGATTGCCAGGCCGCGAAGGCTTTTTGAGATACAAGAAGTTTAAGTTTAAGCAAAATCTGATTGGCGATATCGTGTACATGCGCTCGTCGGAAATGTGGTTGATACAGGCAGAAGGTTACGCGCGTGCAGGTCAACAAGCGGAAGCCGTGAATACGCTGAATACCTTACGTGAAGCTAGAAATGCTACGCTATACACCGCCCAAGAAGGCGATTTAGTAGAAGCTATTTTGTTGGAAAGACGAAAAGAGCTGTGGGGCGAAGGATTTGGCTTGTCAGATATTATCCGCAACCAGAAATCGGTCGTGCGTAAATCTTTCTTGGATGATGCAGGAAGTCCGATCAAGGTGACGATCACCACGCCTTCCGGCGAACAAAAACAGGTGAATGGGCAAGGACACCGCGTGGTACGATTCCCAGATGGCAATGCATTCGAAGCAAATAGTCGTTATTACATCTTTGCTATACCATTGGTAGAGCAACAGCAAAACCCGAATTTGTAATTGATTATTGCATAGCAGTTTGTAAAAAAGGTTTCATCAGATCTGATGAAACCTTTTTTGTTGGGTTAACCACCTGCTTTTAGTACGCGTATTACCTGTTCCATTTCTTCGGCGGTACCGATACTTAAGCGCTTCCAAGCACTGTTTTCTTCAAAACTTCGTACTCCAGTTATATTATTTTTCTCCAGTGTTTCCGCAAAACCGCCGGGATAGTTGGCCGTATCGAAGTACGCAAAACTGGTCACCGATGGGGTATGCGTGAGCCCAAGATCTGCTAGACCCTTTTGAAAGATGCCTCTGCTTTTGGCATTCTCCGTTCTACAATGCGTTACAAAATCCTGATCTTGTATCGTAGCGAGGGCTGCTGCCACGCTCACCGCACTGGCGCCTGCATTTTGCCACGGCTGCAAATTGCCGAGTTGTGTAATTATCTTTTCGTTGCCGAGCAGATAACCCACCCGCGCGCCAGCGAGGCCGTAGATTTTAGAGAAGGTTTTCGCGACGACCAAATTTGGAAATTCCTGCGTCATATCTACGGTACTCGTCGTGTCCTCAAACTCCGTGTAGGCCTCATCCATCAAAATGATAATGTGATGTGGTACTGCTTTAATAAAATCTCGTAAATCTTGATCTGGAATTGGTATGCCGGTCGGGTTATTTGGGTTACACAAGTAAATCATACCCGTATCAGAGTTAATCGCTGCTTGCATCGCAGCGAGATCAGTGTCTTTCGTAGCAGTTAGCGGAATCCATTTGATCTTCATACCCATATGTGCAACGGCATTTGTCCAAATCCGAAAAGTAGGATCAGGAGCAATGAGCGTGTTATTGTTCAATGATGCCAATTGCGTCGTGAGCCCCAATAACTCGGAGGAACCAGCGCCGAGAAGCACATTTTTATCCGTTACGGCATGTTTTTGCGCAATGGCTTTTACCAATTTACTACTTTCGACCCACTGATATCGATTGGTCGTGAGCAGTGCGTTCATCATAGCTTGCTGCGCTGATTTTGATGGTCCGTACGGATTTTCATTAGACCCAAGATAGATGATGTTGTGGAGAGAAGGTGCTGAGATGTGCGTGCTGTTGGTTCTCGCAAATAAATCGCGGCTCATCGCAAAAGCTGCTGCTGCAAATCCTGCCTGTTTGATTAGTTGTCGCCTATTCATAATCGTATTAATTATAAGTTAGTAGGTTAAGTATGCTTGTCTGCGTTTTGTGATCAAAAACACTGGGATTGGTTTCAAACATGGTATTACGAATGTATTAAAAATATGGAAAAATATTTTATTTCACTGGAGATTATTTGAGCTTATAAGGTGAATAATCCTATTTTGAGACATAGGATCGTTTATATTTTAGCATTAGGGCTGATAGCTAGCCGAACGAAGGTAACATTGTGTGGAAAAAGATGTATTTTTGATGTAAATATGGATGGGCGATGAAAAATGGATGGTTTAGTGTAGTCCTGCTGTTCACAGCATTGTGTAGTACACCAGTATGGGCGCAGAAAAAGTTAGCTGTGCTGGACTTTAGTGATGATCTGTGTACGTACAAAGGGTATTACGATGCCGATCGGTACAATGACACGGTGCTAAACGATACCTATTTCTTGACGCGCGCCACGTTGTATTTTGATGGAGATGATTTGACGGAGTTAGAAAATAGCTACACGGCCATGAAAAATCAATTTTCCAGCTTGAAAATTGTACAAACACCGGAATTTATTTTGGCTCGCGATTCGATGCTGCGTTATATCGAAGAATCGTATGCGATCCAGAAAGTACGGGTTCAAGCAGTAGATAATCCAGAAGTACTCAAAGGTGCATTTGGGGAAAATAAGCAGGTAAAACAATATGTGAATGCCTTGGTTGCAGGAGGAGACGAACTGTTAGAAGAATACGGTTTGTTAGTGAAGGAGCAAATGAAACGCAATGCGTATCCAGACGCATTGTGGAAAAAATACGAAGCCAATATAAAGCTCGATCAACGGTACGAAATCGCTTTTGACTATGTACTAACATATGGTTGGTGGAATCAGGTGAATGATCTGATCTATCATTATGATAATGATGGTAGCCTCACCGAAAAGTTTTATGAACTCTTTGTGCGTGTCGTCACCGTAGATTGCGATGAGGTTTAAAAAAGATATCCTACCTTTGCCGACTAAATAAAGGCTTTGCGCTTAGCAAGGCAGGCTGCGGTAGGTATGAAAAAAATTATTCTTCACAAGACAAAAGATAAGGCTGCATGGCAGCTACATCCATGGATTTTCTCGGGAGCGATCTCACAAAAAGATAGCGATTTAAAGTCGGGCGATCTGGTTTCTGTGTTCAATGTTGAGCGCGAATTTATCGCCTACGGCATCTTCAATTCGGCTTCTCGCGTTGCCGTGCGATTATTAGAATGGCATCCAGAGCGCACGCCCGATGCAGATTGGTGGCGCGATCGCGTGCGAAAAGCCGTGGAAGCACGTCGCCACTTGTTGAATGACCAAAATACCACTTGCCGCTTAATATTTGCCGAAGCAGACTTTGTGCCGGGATTGATTGCCGATCTCTATGGTGATTTTATCTCCATACAAGTGCATGCCGCTGGCGTGGATCAAATTAAGCATCTGATCGTAGCCGAATTGGTCCAATTGCTAGCACCAAAAGGGATCTACGAACGTAGTGATATTAAATCTAGAGAATACGAACAATTGGCTGACGACAATGGCGTACGCTACGGTGAAACACCACCAGAATACGTGGAAGTGGTAGAGAATGGTATTCGTTACCATATCAATATTGTTGAAGGACAGAAATCGGGGTTTTATTGCGATCAGCGAGACAATAGGCGAATAGTTTCTCAGTTTGTGGAGGGCAAATCGGTGTTGGATTGCTTCTCTTACTCTGGCGGATTTACCTTAAATGCCTTGCAGGCTGGCGCGTCACATGTGACCTCGGTAGATAGTTCGGCTTTGGCCATCTCCACCTTAAAAGATAATGTGCGATTGAACGGTTTCGACGCCTCACGTAATACGCCCGTACAATCTGATGTAAACAAATACCTGCGTCAATTGGGAGAAGAAGGCCAAAAGTTTGATGTGATTGTACTCGATCCACCCAAATATGCGCCATCTCGATCTACGTTAGAAAAAGCATCTAGAGCTTATAAGGATCTGAATAGACGCGGTTTGTTATTGTTGGAAAGCGGCGGATTGTTGGCGACGTATTCTTGCTCTGGTGCCATGGATATCGAAACCTTTAAGCAAGTTATTGCTTGGGCAGCCTTGGATGCTGGTAAAGAAATTCAGTTTATTCATCAGTTTCACCAACCGGAAGATCACCCCGTTCGGGCATCATTCTCCGAAGGAGAATACTTGAAAGGATTATTAGTAAGGGTGGTCTAGTGACCACCCTGATTTTTTTATGGCTTGCTCGAATCAGAATCGGTTTCCAGATCGTCCTCTTTCGGTAACTCTTGTTTAGGATCAACCACTTCGCGGTCAACTTCTGTGGTTTTTACCTGTGATTGCTCCGTGATTTCTTTACGCCCATCGATTTCTACTTCGGCTACTTCAGTTTCAATCACGACTTTATCTTTTTTGACAACAGGTCGACGCACGATGCCCCATTTCATCAGCAGCTGCTGGGTAGAATTGCGCTGTAAATGGGATTTATCTGGTTCACCAATTAAAAAGCCATACGCTTCCATCGACGGAATAGCATCGAAGATCACTTTGATGGTGGCTACCATCGGCAACGCCAAAATCAAACCCGCCAATCCGAAAACCATACCACCCAATAAAATGGCAATAATGGCCATAAGTGGATTGATACTCACTTTGCTTCCCACAATATTCGGTGTGATAATATTGCCTTCTAAAAACTGCACGACTTGAAACCAAGCGACAACGCCCACGGCGTACCACGCACTATCTTTCACCGCCAAGGCGAATAGAGCAGGAAGAATGGAGCCGATCGCGATGCCGATATAAGGTAGTAGCATCAATAGCGATGCTAACGTGCCAAAGAACCAAGCGTAATCAATACCCAAAATCATTAAACCGATCGTGTTTAAGACGGCTACGATTCCCATCACGGTGATCAAGCCTAGGAGGTAACTTTGCACGACGTCGTAAATGCGATCAAGCGTATCGTGCACTTTCTGCTTGGGTACAGAATGAAATGCTTTGAAGAAAAACTCTCGGAAAAATACCCGATAATACAGTAGGAAAAAAGTAAATAGTGGTACCAAAACGGTGGCTGCCAACATACTGCCGATTGAGCCAAAGGTGGATGAAAGCACGCCACCCATGTTTTCCATGGCTTTGTCGCCCTGGTCACGCAACTGCGTCATGACTTGATTGCGCTCAATACCAAAAGTGGCTTGTAGCCAGGCTTCGCAATTCTCCAACATAGACATGACTTTGCCGGTAATAGCCGATGCATCTCGACCAATCACGATACTTTCGTACACGATGAACCAACCTAATCCGGAGATCACCACGATAGAAACGATCACTGCTAATATGGCAGAAAAAGCTTTCCCCAACCGCAGGCGCTCAAAAAACCGCGCTAGCGGATAGAGCATGATCGCAATCAATATCGAAAACAATAATGGCAATACGACACTGCTCGTGTAGTAAAGAATAGCAATAATCAAGATCATAGCCAGCAAACTACTGGCTAACCCCACCGAATAGGGGAATGATTTTTTTTCGTTTTCCATGTTAGATAATAGGTATTATTAGCGTAGATGTGTATTTCCCCACGATATATTCTTACAATAACCCCTGATTGATTATAATGTTTGCTTCGTACGGGCAATTTCAGAACAAAAAACCGTTGCTGCAACCGCTACATTGAGCGATTCGGCTTTGCCGAAAGACGGAATGGTTACCGCTTGCGTGATATGTGGCAATAAGGTCGGGCGAATCCCATTACCTTCATTGCCCAAAATGATCAACCCTTCTAGCTGAAAATCAGTTTCATAAATAGATTCACCTTCTAATAACGCACCATAAGATGGTATCGCCTGATCTTGAATCAAAGTCTCAATATCCGTGTAAATGACCTGCATACGAGCCAAAGATCCCATGGTGGCTTGCACCACTTTTGGATTGTAGACATCTACCGTGTCCAGTGATGCGATCACCTGTTGGAAACCAAACCATTCTGCGGTACGCACAATGGTGCCTAAATTGCCAGGATCTTGCACATCGTCCAGCACCAAGCTGTGTTTGCCCCGTAGGTCTGTGATTGTGATATCGTTGCTCGAAGGGATTTTCACCAGCGCCAGCGCCCCTTGTGGGTTGGTCAAAAAGCTCACTTTTTTTAATTCCTCCTCATTAACAGATACAAGCTTTATATTTTCAGGGATTTTGTTCAATTTTGCAGCGGCAGATGGTGTCGCAAGTATCGTATCTACCACGTAGGCAGAGTCTACAAATTCTAAAATAGATTTGATGCCTTCCACACAAAATAGACCATGTTGTCTACGAAACTTTTTATGTTGCAGCGAAGTAATTAAACGAATGAGCGATTTTGATAACATGGCAGGATGATAAGATATCAGACGTATATTCTAGGTGCAATAATAACGCTTTTCACCCTAATATTCACATCTTGCCGATCCGCGAAATATTTGGATGAAGACCAAGCATTGGTCAAAGATGTCGATATCGTGGGTGTGCCTTCTGGTTTGAAAGAACCTGCCTCGCTTTATATCGCTAACGACATTCGCCCCAACTCCCGCCTCTATCTCCAGATTTACAATCTATTCAACACGAAGAATGGTCGCTATAAGACCGAAGGAATCAAGAACGTGGGCGAGCCACCGCGAATCCTTGATTCGGCCATGGTAGATCTTTCCGCCAATCAGATTCAACGTTTTTTGAAGACTTATGGATACTTTGACGCGGTGGTGACGCCCGAGATCCAAATTCGTAAAAGGAAGGCGGCCATCGATTTTCGTGCAGATATGGGTACACGCTATCATATTTCAGACATTGACCGCAGTTTTGCTGATGAAAATATCGAAGCTATCTATTGGAGCGAAGTATTGCCGCGTACGCAAGTGCGCATCGGTGGGCCTTACATGGAGCGTCATCTTTTTGATGAACGCGAACGCATGTATGTTTCTATGAAAAATCAGGGTTATTACGAATATTTGAGACAGTATATGCGTGTTGGTGTGGATACCATTGGACGCGAAAATCAAACTAAATTGCTCATTGATTTTACTAATCCAGACTCTTCACAGCATCAGATTTTTCACATCAATAAAGTGTATGTGCGCATTCGCCAGCAGGATGAGCAATCAAAAGTGCACACCAAAACTACGGTAGACACTATAAGACGGATTCAATTTGAAGATCAAACCGGCAAATTTCGTTTACGACCTTTAGCGCGTTATATGTTCTTGCGCGAGGACATGGCGTATAGCTTGCACCGCGAAGAGTTATCCTACAATCGCTTATTCGAAACTAACGGCTTTCGCTCGGTCAAGATCAATTATGAGAAGGTCGATTCGACTAAGCTAGATATACATTATGAGCTACTGCCACGCGCGACGATGAGCAACCAGATAGAGGGAGAATTCGTATTTAGCTCGGGCATGAGTGGTTTCAATGTGGCCAATACCTATTCGCATCGCAATATATTCGGCGGAGCCGAATTGCTAGAGATACGCGCTCGCTACGGCGTGCTATTTGATCCTAGATTGCCAGGTAGCATTACGAATAAGATCTTTAATAATGATTTTCAGATCGGCGCCAGTATTGTATTTCCGCGGATGTTGACTCCCTTTCGAGTGCGCAGCGTGGGTTGGTACGGCTTGCCGCGGACCACGATTTCATCAAGTTTACAACTCTTTTTTCAAGACAATACGTATTCGAATCGCTACTTTATCAATACGCTCAATTATTCTTGGCATCAGGCCGAAAATATTCTACATAGCTATACGCCGATTGTGCTGGAATATCGCGTCGGGCGCTTGAACGAAGCATTTAGTCAGCGCCTGCGTGATCAAGGCTTTCAGTTGTACGTAGAGACCAATGATCGGCAGTACTTTGGATTAGGATCGCAATACGCGATTACTTACAATGGTAATAAGCTAAACCGCCTCGAAAATTTCTCCTTTATCCGTGGTATGGTGGATGTGAGTGGAAATACCTTGGGCTTGCTGAGCAATCTATTTAATTTTAATACCGACGATCAAGGTCAGCGCTTATTGTTTGGAGTGCCTTACTTGCAATATATCAAGGGAGAGGCGGATTATCGCTTATATAGACATTTGGGAGGAAATCGACAATTTGTATTTCGCCTGAATGCGGGCTTGGCGGTGCCTTATGGTAACAATTCCACCTTGTTGATCTTCGAAAAGAGCTTTTTTGCGGGCGGTATGAATGGTATTCGCGCATGGCAAGCCAGAACTTTGGGGCCAGGTAACTATAGCCGGGCGGACTTGACAGAGGATTTACGGGTCAATCTTCGCAACTTAGATCAGTTGGGAGAAGTAAAGTTGGAGACGAATGCTGAATTCCGTTTTCGGATTTTGAACAAGTTTTTGGGCGCAAGATTGAACGGTGCGACATTCATCGATGCCGGTAATATTTGGCGACTGCGCGAACTAACGCCCAACCTCAATCCGGGAGGGGAAATTCGGGCAGATCGATTTTTCCAGCAGATTGCGATCGGAACGGGTTTCGGTCTTCGCTTTGATATGAATTATTTTACAATTCGTCTAGATGCTGGATTAAAGGTGAAAGATCCGCAGTTTACGGGATCAGATCAGTGGGTAATTAAAGAATTCTTCAATTCTCGAGCTTTCAAAGATGCGTATAATGCACAATTTAGGCCGGATCGTTATAGCTTTATTCAGTATAATTTTGGGGTGGGGATGCCCTTCTAGAATAAGCCGCGCAAACCAAAGAAGAAGCTTTCAAATAGTTGAGAAAGATCCAAGCCTTTGGAGAAATGTAGGTAGCCATATACCAAAGCAATCAACACAAACACCACAAGCAAACGCTTGAAGGCGTAAGCAACCAAAAGAATGATCAAAGGCAAGAGCACCAGCGTCAATCCATTGACCTTGTAAGGGCTTAACCCATTATCCGTTTTGCGGATAAAGTAGAATTTCCCTACTTCGTCTTCCAGATTTTTGTGTTTGAAAAATACGAACGTTGACGATTCGACCGGATCAGCCATAACGGCTACACCATCTTGAAAATTTAGATTCTGCTGGAAACCATTGACACTAAATAAGAAATTTCCTCGTATTTGATCATTTGCTTTTTCGGTAGTATCCACCGCAATAATAGCCAGTTTGCCGTTCTGCGATAGATTTTCTTTTACGATAAAATCACGAATGACTTGCGGCTGCGCCATACTATTTGTGCAGCATAAAGTTAGAAGCAAGAAGAAAAAATACCGAATCATGGTGTTGCTATTTTGTGGATACAAGTATACACAAAATGCGGCTGACCTTGGTAAACGGAATGGGATGACGTTAAATCAGCAAAGGTGCCCAATTGGACACCTTGGTGGTGTGATAAATATTTTTGCATTTTACAAGCTGTTATTGTATGCCTACACATCTTATGTTCATACTCACAACTTTGAAAGCAGCATTAGTTCCTCCATTTGATTCAACGAGATTAGCAGCATTAAAAAATGAATACATTGTCAAAGGATTATTTGATCCAAAGCTAGTATGGTAATAGCCAACTGTCCCCCTGTTTGCTATCCCTACGTCGACATACGGAGCGCTTCCACTTACCGTAAGCCATCCCTGTGCAGGAAGGGTTAATCGCACTTGCGAATTTCGGGTGCTTGTTAACACTTTAGCCGAATCGAAACGAGTTGCTCCTTCTGTGAAAGGACCTAAGTTTGATATGGTAACAGAGTTCCGTAGAATGGTATATTCTGCTCTTGTTGGTATTCTGTAGCCAGTAGGGCAAGGATCAAGCGTGGTTTTTATGGGTGCTGCTTCCGTACCGCTATTCCAACTATTGTTGGCGGGTGCATTACTCGCAAAAAAAGGATTTGCAGTGTTGGAGTTGCCCGCTCCGGATCTGGCTAATCTTCCCCACTGAAAATAATCTCCATGTCTATTTACGGTCATTGGTGCTGCATCTGCATTAACAGTGGTGGCTACGCCAACGTTGTGTCTTGCCCAGATGACGCCATTTATTCTGGCCGCAGGTCTACCTTGATAGGTTAGAAATTGATCATTTGGTACGATGTTTAAAATCAAATTGTACCGAACTCCTGCTGTCACGTTTAAGTTTGTGAATGGTGCCAAATTGGTTGCAGTTATGGAGCCTATGGTGATACTATTAAGAGAAAATCTAGTTATGTTATTATTTGCGGCATTGATGTTAACTTCTGTAGTTATAATCTGGGAATTAATATTTGTCCCATAGTTAACGGAAGTAGAAGCATTACTCCCACTTTGTGTGAATGCACCACTGGAGAGATTGACTGTCATCCCACTGTTATGCGGTGTTATTGTGGCAGCAATAGCGGTAATATTGTAGCCAGTCTGTGTGGAATTAATCGTAATGTTCATGCTAGGTTTTTGATGTTTGAAAACGATGTCCAATCTATTGATTGCGTTTCCACTAACGGTGAGTGCTTGTCTTTGATACATCAATGCAGATGTTCCTGTATTTACCACAATTTGCGAATTAGCTAAGGTTCGCGTTGCTACCGCTGGAGTCGTAGCGGGCAAAGCAGTGGTTTGGTTCAACGAAACGGCGACGAAGGTATATGTACTGCCACCGTCTAAGGCTAATGCTGCCGTAGCAGCTTCCTGTCCTCGAATATAATCTCGTTCGGCGACGAAGGCGCCAGCTTGGGTATATACTAACAATCGATAATGAATATCAGCTGCTAAATCGGTGGTGTCTAGAGCTGCTTTAGACTGATCTTGTTTTAATAAGTTTGGATTTTCAGGATGTAATTCGGCGACCACCAGGAAATCTTTGTTCAGTTCCATGGTATTGCGTTGGATTGTAGTTTCTGTGGTGGTAGCTGCTCTGTTTGCTATGGTCTCTTCAGCCTCAAACGAAACGTCTGAGATCGCCACTTGAATGGTTGCCGTTCCTTCCATTCCCGCAGAATCGGATTTGTTACACGATACTGTAAACAAGAGTGGGAGAAATGCATAGATGATATTCTGGGTAAATTTTAGCAAACTATTTTTCATAATTT
The DNA here is from genome assembly GCF_011316935.1 of Sphingobacterium chungjuense. GTDB lineage: Bacteria > Bacteroidota > Bacteroidia > Sphingobacteriales > Sphingobacteriaceae > Sphingobacterium > Sphingobacterium chungjuense. The sequence continues at coordinate 95,753 of NZ_WLYS01000006.1, read as the reverse complement.
TAATTTTGAAGATAGTTGAATGGTATTTAAGTGCATTTTGTTGCTGCGTGACTTAAAACTACCGCACATATTCCCTTTGCAAAGAATATATTAAGAGTTTTTCCTGACTCTTGTAGATAAAAAACTACAGCGCGCTACTGCTGGATTCACTTTTAACCATTGATATTGAGAATGCAACATATGTTAAGATTCTATTCTTTCCTTGATACATCTTTGGTAAAACTATTGTCTCTTTTAATGATTTTTTTTACGTCATATTATCTGTTCTCGTGTTGATACTTGTCTTTCTAGTATTTTCAGGATTTTTTTCCGACGTTTAAGTTATGGATATCTATTACTGTATCCCTACACATCGAAGTGGTGTACTAAGCAATTTATTGTTTATCGCTTCAGGACGTCGATTTATATTTAGGTTATCTACTGCTGCGCTAAGTGCTGTGTTTGCAGTTCTTGAGGTAGTCCCGGCACCGAGCCCATATGATGCAAAATAAATTACATTGTTCCCTCTCAACTGTAATCCTTGACTGATCGTTGAGTTAGCAGCCACTGAAAACCATCCCTGTGCTGGAAGAGTGAGTCTAACCATACTATTTCTCCTGCTTGTCATTACAGCAGCATAGGCGAAGTTTGTATTACTATTTTCTCTATTGCCTATAGTACTTAATGTTGTGCTTTGCGCAAGAGCTTCAAATTCAGGAACTGTTGGGACTCTATATCCTGCTGGGCAAGGGTCTGACGCTCCCTTTAGAGGTGCTGCTTCTGTTCCGGCATTCCAAGCATTGTTTGGGGGTTGAGGGTCTATGATATATGGATTGGGTTCAGTAGAGGTAGCCGTACCAGATCTTGTCAGTCTTCCCCATTGAAAATAATCCCCATGTCTATTTGCGGTCATTGGTACAGCATCCGCAGCGAGTGTGGTAGCTACTCCTATATTGTGCCTTGCCCAGATGACGCCATTTATTCTAGCCGCAGGTCTACCTTGATAGGTTAGAAATTGATCATTTGGTACGATGTTTAATAGTATATTATATCGTACACCCGCGTTGGCATTGAGATTGGTAAAAGGCGTCAAATTCGTTGCGGTCAGCGGTCCTATGGTAATGCTATTCAAAATGAAACTTGTTGCGTTATTACTTGTCCAATTGAATGAAGTGGGATTACTGATAATATTCTGACTACCCAAAGCACTAAACGTGACTATGCGAGGGGTAGTGGTGCCATTTTGAGTATAGGATCCATTCGATAAGTTGACCAGTATTCCATCATTATGCGGCGATAAACGGGCTTCTATCGCAGTGACATTATAGCCTGTTTGTGCGGAATTGATGGTTACCGTTACTTGGGGTTTGCGGTGTTTTAGTATGATGTCTAGGCGGTTAGTAGCATTGCCATTTAGTGTCATTGTATGCTGGTAGTACATGAGTAAACTAGCACCGGTAGAAGCTGTAATTTGCGAATTAGCTAAGGTTCGCGTTGCTACCGCTGGAGTCGTAGCGGGCAAAGCAGTGGTTTGGTTCAACGAAACGGCGACGAAGGTATACGTACTGCCACCGTCTAAGGCTAATGCTGCCGTAGCAGCTTCCTGGCCACGGATGTAATCGCGTTCGGTGACGAAGGCTCCTGCTTGATTGTATACCAATAGGCGATAGCGGATGTCGTCGCCTAGTGCAGAGGTGTCTAATGCAGCTCTATTGCCGTCTTTTAAAGAAGTGGAAGCTGGATCTTCTGGTCGTAATTCAGCCACCATAAGGAAGTCTTTATTTAGTTCAATGGTTTTTCGCTGTATGGTAGTCTCAGCTAACGTTGCTGCTCTATTGCCTATCGTTTCTTCCGATTCGAAAGTAGCGTCTGCGATAGCTACTTGAACGGTTGCCGTTCCTTCCATTCCCGCAGAATCGGATTTGTTGCACGATATTATAGCAAGACTAAAACATAGAAGTATAAGGTAATCAAGCTTTTTCCATGTTGTGTTCATAAGTCAGTATATTTTGTGTAAGTTGATGTTTTTTTAAGAATTATAATTTCTTTACAATATCCAAAAATAGCTCAATTAAGAAATATTTTTTTATTAAAAGATCTATTATTATTCAATTGTAGCTATAGCACTACGGTTTATTTGTCTAATGATATAATTTTTCTTTTTAACAGTGGTGTGATCATTATTGCTTTTGTAACAAAAAATCAAGAGATTGATGCTATGTCTAACACTTCAAAGTCGTAAGGATCATCTCGATTGGGATGCTATAATTGGATAACTTGATATATATTTAAAAATTGACAGTTTATTTCAGACCTTTGTACTACGATTTTCAGGAGATACTCCGACACTTTAGAATTGCTTCCTGTTGGATAGATAGCTATGTCACTTTTAGGGAAAGAGAATCGAGTTAGAAACAAGACAATTAATATTAAATATTTATGTTGCAGATAAGTTATGTCCGTGAGAATAGGGACGAGGTAATCGCTGGATTGCAGAAGAAAAACTTCAAAGAGTTACATTTGATAGATGAGGTGATCGCTTTAGATGAATCGCGTCGTTCTTTACAAAGCAGCTCGGAGTCGATCGCTGCGGAAGCGAATGCCAGTGCCAAACAAATCGGAGATTTGATGCGACAAGGCAAGAGGGAAGAGGCTGACGCAATTAAATTGACAACTTCTAGTCATAAAGCCAAGCTCAAAGATCTAAGTGATGAATTAGCACGTGTTGAGCAAGAACTGCATGATAAATTGGTACAATTGCCCAATCTTCCGCATCATTCCGTACCGAACGGTGTATCGGCTGATGATAATGAAGTTGTGTTAGAACATGGCGAAATCCCAAAAATGCATGCTGATGCCTTACCCCATTGGGAATTGGCGGCAAAGTACAAACTGATCGACTTCGAGTTGGGCACTAAGATTGCAGGTGCTGGTTTTCCGGTATACACTGGTAAGGGAGCTCGTCTACAAAGAGGATTGATTAATTTTTTCTTAGACGAGGCCGTAAAGGTAGGTTACTCAGAAACACAAGTTCCTCATGCAGTAAATGAGGCTTCTGCATACGGAACGGGGCAATTGCCAGATAAAGAAGGCCAGATGTATCATATCACACAAGATGATCTATATATGATTCCTACGGCTGAGGTTCCATTGACCAACCTGTATCGGGATGAAATACTAAAAGAAGAACAGTTTCCAATTATGCACTGCGCTTATACGCCGTGTTTTCGTCGTGAAGCTGGTTCCTATGGCGCACATGTTCGCGGACTAAATCGCTTACATCAATTTGATAAGGTAGAAACGGTGCAAATTGTGCAGGCTGAAAAATCATATGAAACGCTCGAAGATATGAGTAGCTATGTACAATCGTTACTGCAAAAACTTGAATTGCCTTATCGTGTATTGCGTTTGTGTGGTGGAGATATGAGTTTTGGCTCGGCACTTACATACGATATGGAAACCTATAGTGCAGCGCAGCAACGTTGGTTAGAAGTCTCTTCCGTTTCAAATTTTGAAACTTTTCAATCCAATCGTTTGAAAGTACGCTATCGTAATGAAGATGGTAAAATGACATTGGCACATACATTGAACGGTTCAGCTTTAGCCTTGCCACGTATTGTAGCCACCTTGTTGGAAAATAATCAAACAGAAAAAGGAATTAAAATTCCTGCTGTATTGATTCCATACGTTGGTTTTGAGTATATAGACTAAGCAAGACAAGCATATTTTAAATAAAAAGGTTATCAAACCATTGGTTTCATAACCTTTTTATCTGCCATTGAAGAGCTTAGTGATCTTTATGTTTCGCTTTATGCTCTTTTACCCATGCTTCATAGCGATCTTTTTGCTCTGGAGTAAGGATTTCTTTAATTTTTTCATGTCCCTTTTTGGCACCTTCTTTCAAACGCTCTTTTTTCACATCTTCTGTGATTGTTTGATCCGCTTTTAGTGCATCTTTTTGTTTGTAACCATCTAAAATGATTTGGTGGACTGATCCCTGCTGCTCCGGAGTAAGTTGCAGTTTCTCTGTTAGCTCAGCTGCCTTTTTACGAGCGCCTTCTTGCGATTCAGCACTTTGTGCAAAAGTCAATGTTACCGCAAATAATAAACCAATTCCTGTTAAAAAAAGCTTTTTCATGATTTTTCCTTTATATTATATTTACTAATCCAATAACTATTGCTAGTTACCTACTTTCAATAAACATAACCAATTGACAGTGACAAAGTTTTTACTAATGGTTTATTTTTACTAAATTTAACAATAATTAACTGTTTGTGCGCGATATATAGATGAATCAGGAAGACGCGATTGATCTTGGCTCCATCCTCACTAAGTATTGATCCTGATCATCTTCAAAGAGTATCTGGACTACCCAACCTTCTTCATTAGCTATATCAATAAGGGTTTGCTGATCAAGATACAACCATGGGAACTCGGTGCCTTTACGATCCCTATATTCGTACTGATACGATATCTCACCAAAGTAATGAGAAGGCTTTTCAATATCAAAGTCATCGTACAGATACGAAATGTCAGAAGTGTCAAATAGTAATTGGCCACGCTCGGTAAGTAAATCTTTACAGTGCTCTAATAAAGTGCGAAAACCCGCTAATGTGCCTGCAATACCTATTCCATTCATTAAAAATAATAACGTATCATATTTCGCATTTTGATGGGTAAAGAAATCGCCTTGAACAATATCTGCCACGCCTCGTTGCTGCATAACACTTGCTGCAAGCGATGATTTCTCTATAGACGTTACCAAAAAATTTCTGGATTGCAGATACAATGCATGTGCACCTGCCCCAGCTCCAACATCCAATACATGACCATCGCAAAGCGCTAATGCGATGGATTCCAATTCAGAAAAATCTTCTTCAGTTCGAAAAAACACATCAACCGGCATTTCATCTTTATCGCCATAGCTGGTATGGAGATAAAGTGGTGGTCGTATAGACGATTGGTGATAGGCTGCTAATAGTGCCTCACCATATGGATCATGTTGCATAAAGATTAGTGAATGTTTAGTACGTGTTTGGCTAGCGTGATCTCATCCTGCTCGCCGGTATGTTTGAAAGGTTCGTCGGATAATTTGATAACAGGTGTCCATTCGCCATCGTCAGGAAAAGCTTCCGTCATCTTCAGTACAATATTCATGCGAGGCAGGCCTACATCGTTGGTGAAATCGGTGCCGATACCAAAAGAATAACCTATTTTGTCGCGACAAAAACCGACTATATGAGCCACTTTATCATAATCTAACCCGTCGGAGAAGATGATAGTTTTAGAGAGTGGGTCGATGCCTTTACTCTTGTAATGCTGAATAGTCTTGGTCGCAAACTCTATGGCATCCCCGCTATCGTGCCGCACACCATCAAAAAGTTTTGTTAATTTCTTATCAAATTGCTTAAAGAAAACCTCTGTCGTATACGTGTCAGATAGCGCGATACCTAAGTCTCCTCGATACACTTCCGACCAATGCTCTAGTCCCAGAAGATTAGCCATTTTGTAGCCATACTTTGCAGCATGAAACATGAACCACTCATGTGCATGCGTACCAATAGGACGAGTTTCATATTTCATTGCAAAATGAACGTTGCTCGTGCCAATAAATGTAGAAGAAGGATGAGACTGTAAAGTACGTATAACTAAATCGTGTACTTCGTATGAATGGCGTCTACGGGTGCCGAAGTCGGCTATGGTAATGTCTAAATCATCATATTTGATGATTTTGTCTCTAACGTTTCGTACAACGTCTGTATCAGAGATTCTCTTTTGCCCGGTCATTTGATAGTATAACTCGCAGATCAGTGACATGATAGGTACTTCCCAGAGTATCGTACGATACCAATAACCTTCGATATGTATACTAAGTGACTCGCCTTGTTGACGGATCGTAACTTCTGCAGGATCGTAACGATATCCTTGCAAAAAATCAAAATAAGCCGGGTCAATGTAAGGGCATCGATTTGCAAAAAAATCTTTTTCTTGCCGTGTAAGGCGAAGTTGTGCCATTTCGTGCACTCTCTCGCGCAATTTATCGCCAAAACCTGAAGGATAAGTATGCTGACCTCGATTAATCAATTGATATCTTGCTCTGGCTTTCGGAAACAATTTGACGACGGCAAATTGCATCGTAAATTTGTAAAAATCATTATCCAGTATAGAAGATATTCTTGGCATGCGAGCAGTATTTATTACGTTAGGTGAAAATAGTAAATACTTTCGACTTTACTGTGTTCATAAAAGAATGCGAGAAAGAGATTCTTTCTCGCATCTTGATATTGATGTTTAATTAAATAGAATTTGCTTTGAGAAGCCCTATCTACCAGCTCTACCTGATGATGCTCTACCAGATGAAGAAGAGCTTTCAGAGCTACGGCTTTCTCCACCAGAAGAACTGCGGCTAGACCCTCTACTCGTTGAGCTACCAGATGCAGTTGCTCCACGACTTGGCGTGCTTGCACGAGAGGTCGATGCTGGTGTGTTTTGCGCTCGTGAAGTAGCTCTACCACTACTTGATGATGCGTTTGCTGGACTCTGTTGTGAGCCGCTAGCGCCCGCACGATTACCCGCACGGCTCTCTGTGTTTGTGGGAGCTGTAGCTCTTGGGCTGGTCGCTTCGCGCGATGGCTGCGAATTTGTCGCTCTGCCAGAAGAGCTTTGACTTGTCGTTTGTTCAGCAGATCGTGACGTGCTGCCTGCTCCTCGAGAAACCGTTGTTGCACGAGAAGGATTCGTCGTAGCAGCCCCTCGACTAGACGGAGTAGCTGTTCGGCCACTCGCTTCGCGATTTACCGTACCCGTATTTTGGGCGTTGTTGGCAGCAGCACGAGAAGATGAATTTCTTGAAGATGATCTAGCATTGCCAGATGCTGTTGCTCTGCCACTACTAACTCGATCATTATTAGCTACAGGACGATCTGGTCGATAAATATTGACCGTATTACTCGATGCACCGCGAGCAGTAGGACGGTCAGTGTATGCGATTTGATTAACACGAACTCGGCCACCCACGTTACGTTCCATATTTCGGACAGAAGGACCACCATAATAACGATTATTGTTTACGATGTACGTATTATTTACGATGGTAGTACGGTTATAGATCGTCGTGTTTCCGTAAGAATAATAACGATTAATATGGCGTGAGTGTATTCTGCGCGTTGGCGCAAAAAGCCAGAAGTTTATAGATAAATTATTGGCTACATATAAATTTGGACTCATGGGTGCCCATCCGTAATAGCCTCCGCCGTTACGCCATTCTACCCAAGCTGGTCCCCACTCATATCCAGGAATCCAACCCCATCCTCTGTGTGGCGTGCGAACCCAACGGCCATAGTGAAATGGCGCCCAGCCCCAATCGTAGTCGGAAACCCATGTATTTCCATACTCCGTCATCATCCAATAACCATTGGTACCATAAGGCATAAAATCACCACCAACTTGCGGAAACCAAATGTCTCCATAATTAGGGTCATTGCTCCAATGTCCGTATGGGGAGAGTTCGTTGTAAAAAATACCGAACGATATCTGCCCTTGTGCTAATATACTTTTGGTCGGGAGTACACTCAGAAGTGTGGCTAAAATAGTCACTACAACGGTTGAATTTAAGAATCGTATCATGGCTCCAAGTTTTAGTTTTTCAATTATATCTTTTATTATGACTACGTAATAAAATATAAGGTTTAATACTTGGCGCCCTTATGTATGATTTATTCTCGAATTGTACGATTTTATGGTAGTATATTAGGCTTACTTCGTTTGATATTATACTGATGTTGATTTAGTTATGCATACCAAAGGCGTATTTAAAGACGCCTTCGGTATGCATAGCTGTTTTAAAGTTATTGGGCAATACATCGTATATTAAATCCCCATGCCTTCACACTTTCGCCAATGTTTTCTAGACCTTGATGAAAACCATAGTGTCTTGCATCCGTGTTTACCGGAGTGGAGCTCCAAAAATAGCCAGAAACTGCTCTCACCTCTCTTGCTCCATTGTTCCAATTGCGATTTCCTGCTAATGGGAACGTTAGTTTTGCATTTGCATTGCGAGGGCTGGTTAATACTTTCGCGGTACCTAATGGATCCACGGTGGAAAAGTTTCCGATATCTGAATGCCGTGTAGAGTTCAGTAAAGTAGTCATTTCCGCAAGACTAGGAACTCTAAAACCGCTGGGGCATGGATCAAAAGATGTATTTTTTGTAGGTGAGGCTTCGCTTCCCAAATTCCATCTATTTGCCGGTATGCCGGTATAATTGTTACTCCATCCGCTTATGGCGCCAGCAGCGGTGGTGCCAGTAGCTACTACCGCTGAGCTACCCCATTGATAGAAATTCCCGATGAGATTATTGAAGGGAGCTACATCAGGATTTAGTGTGGTGGATGCGCCCAAATTACGTTTCATCCATATTTGTCCATTAATTCGCACAGCATCTTGACCCTGATGTGTTATGTTTGCATCGTTTGGTACAATATTTATGATCAGGTTATACCGAACTCCAGCGGTCACATTTAGATTGTTGAAAGGTACTAGGTTAGTTGCGGTAATCGTGCCGATCGTAATGTTAGAAATAGTAAACGTAGTCGTATTATTATCTGCCGCATTAATCGAAATTCCTCCTGTTACTATCTGACTATTTAGCGGAGCGAAGGCTGGAGCGGCATTTACTGCGCTACCGGTTCGGGTATGTGAGCCATCGGATAACCGCACAAGCATAGCATTGTTATGTGGTGATAAATTCGCTGTGACCGCGGTAATATTGTAGCCTGTCTGTGAGGAATTTATCGTTGTATTAATATAGGGTTTTTTGTTTTTGAAGATGATGTCAAGGCGATTGATATCAGTGGCAGTTACCGTCATCGTATGTTTATAATACATGAGTTGAGTAGTTCCGCCAGTGACAGCAATTTGCGAATTGTCTAAGGTGCGTGTTGCTATGGCGGGGGAAGTGGCGGCTAAGGTATTGCTATTGTTTAGGGAGATCGCAACAAAAGTGTAGGTAGTTCCGTGATCTAATTTCAATTCCGGCGTACTAGCTTCTGAACCCCGTATATAATCACGCTCTGTGACGAATGCTCCAGATTGATTATAGACAAGCAAACGATAACGGATGTTTTGATCAAGATCAGTAACTTCTATGGCGGCTTTACCCTTATCTTTCAGTGAAGTCATTTGCTCTTCTGGTCGTAATTCGGCCACCATCAAAAAATCCTCGTTTAGTGCGATGGTACTGCGTTGTGTGGCGACCTCTGTCGGCGTAGCGGCTCTATTTCCGATCGTCTCTTCAGAGTCGTAGGTAGCGCCAGCTAAAGACACTTGAACAAGCGCGGTAGATAAGTTTTCCGGGCCATTTGAATCAGACTTGCTACATGATGTTTGCAACATTGCTATCAGTGAGAGCGCGATAGTGAGCACTATGATCATTTTGAGTGAAGTATTCATTTGGGTAGGTTTTGTGAGATCAATTCAATGGTGAATTTTTTTTGTTAAACACGGCAGGCACTTATTAATATGCCATATGATGATTTTTACGTAAAAGTATACATGTGTATCGTATGGTGAAAATCACTTCAACTTATTTCCAGTAAAATGTAGGAGAAGCGCTACGTTTGTAATTTTTTGTAGGTGTGATGTAGCAGTAAAAACTCCGTTAGTACCATGGGTAACCAGAGCTGATGAAGCAACGCCACTTTGGCTATGAGATTCGTCTGAAAGAGTGCCAGTCATACCATTATTGTGCGGTCGAAATGCACCTTCGACTGCCGTAATATTTTGACCAGTCTGTGCAGCATTAATTCTAACATTAATGAATGGTTTTAAGGGTCTTAAAAGTAAGTTCACACGGTTGATGCCATTGCCGCTAACAGTCATGATCTCTTTATCATACATAAGGACACTTGTTCCGGTGGTGCTAATGGTTATGTGCGCATTATTCAAATTTCTCGCAGAGATCTCATCTGGAATTGTCGGAGGTATGACATTTGCGCTGCCTAAAGAAACTGCCACAAAAGTATAGGTAACTCCTTCATCTAAGCGCCATATCCGGTGCATTTTTCAGTATAGTTCGAGGAAGTTGGAAGTGGCTTAAAGCGTGTGTAGTAGCCTCAAGTGAAATTTGAAGAATGCAATGTGTTAATTCATACATGAATAATTAAGATCAGCTCCATAGAAACTAAAAAAGTTTGTAACTTTGACCTGTTTTTGGTTTCGGTCAGTATTAGAAAAGCAACTCATTTCCATGTGGAAGAAGATCAGGGTGTTACTATTAGAATTTGCAAAAATCCATCGTTTCTTGATGCGTTTTTTTCGCGAAGTGGTCAGTCCGCCATTTGAATTTAAAGAGTTTATTAGGCAATGTTATGAGATCGGCTGGAAGTCATTTCCACTAATCAGTTTAACAGGGTTTATTGTAGGTTTTGTGTTTACAAAACAGTCGAGGCCGTCGCTAGAAGAATTTGGTGCATCGTCGATGATTCCTGCTTTGATATCGATCGCTATTGTGCGTGCGTTAGCACCACTCGTAACGGCATTGATCGGTTCGGGCAAGATTGGTTCCCAGATTGGTGCAGAGCTCAGCTCTATGAACGTGACGGAGCAGATTGATGCGATGGAAGTGTCTGGTACGAATCCATTCAAATTTCTAATCGTAAGTCGCGTCTTAGCGACCACGTTCATGATTCCCGTACTTACCTTTTATGTAGCAGGGATCGGGCTAATGGGCGGTTATCTCAGTATTATTTCTAAGGATCAATTGAGTATGTTGAGTTTTTTCTCTCAAGTATTCAACACGATCAAGATGGTGGATGTATTCGCGATGACCTTTCGGGCACTCGTGTTTGGTTTTACCATTGGTTTTGTGAGTACCTATGTCGGTTACTTTTCTTCTAAAGGGACAGAAGGCGTTGGTAAGGCGGCGAATAGCGCCGTGGTGGCCTCCATGTTTATTGTGTTCATTGAAGAATTGCTGATTGTTCAATTATTATCATTACTCACATAAGTTATGGAAAAAAATAAGCCAGTAATAGACCCGCAAGACGTGGTCATACATGTGGACAATGTGAGCAAATCTTTCGGAGATCTACACATTTTGCGCGATGTAGATCTTAAATTATATAACAGAGAAAATTTGGTGGTGTTAGGGCGATCGGGTACCGGAAAGTCTGTATTGATTAAGATGATTTCCGGACTGCTTATGCCGGATGCCGGATCAATCCGTGTGTTGGGTCAGGAAGTGACCGCGCTTTCCGAAAAAGAATTGCAAAAGTTGCGGTTACGCATCGGTTTTTCATTTCAAAATAGTGCGCTGTACGATAGTATGACCGTGCGCGAAAACCTAGAATTTCCCTTGGTGCGCAATAAGCGAAACCTCAGCAGAGCAGAGATAGATAGAGAGGTAGAAGACGTGCTAGAAGGCGTCGGTCTTTCGCAAGCTATCAATCAGATGCCTTCGGAATTGAGTGGTGGGCAAAGAAAGAGGATTGGTATTGCTAGAACATTGATTCTACGTCCAGATATTATGTTGTACGACGAACCCACTGCAGGCTTGGATCCTATCACCTGCTTGGAAATAAATAACTTAATAAACGATGTGCAAGCGCGCTACAACACTTCCTCAATCATTATTACGCATGATCTTGCTTGCGCCAAGCAGGTAAGCGATCGGATGGTGATGTTGTTAGACGGGCGATTTGAACGTCAAGGCACATTCCACGAAATTTTTGACACAGATGATGCCCGTGTCAAACCATTTTATGATTACAATTTTATAAGGTAATATAAGCTATGAGCAATACAAAAGAAACTAAACGTTCTATAATAGTCGGCCTCTTTGTTTTGGTAGGTTTGGTTATTTTAGTTGCCGGTATATTGGTGCTAGGTACGTTACAAAATAGATTTAGCAAAAATGTAGAGGTCACTACATACTTTCACGATGTCAAGGGTTTGAAGGTCGGCAACAATGTTTGGTTTTCGGGCGTGAAGGTAGGTATTGTTAAACAAATTGCCTTCGAAAGCGTCGAAAATGTGCGTGTGGTCATGCATATTGAAGAAAAGTCTAGCCAGTACATCCGGAAAGATGTACAAGCAACATTAGGCTCTGATGGATTGATTGGTAATGCGATTATCAGTCTCGAAGGCGGATCGCCTGCAGCACCCGCTATTGTAAGTGGTGACCAGATTAGCTCCAAACCCGCTGGAGGTGTAGAAGCGATGCTACACACGCTACAAATCAACAACGAAAACTTGTTGGAAATTACCAAAAACTTTGCTGTGCTGTCTGCTAATCTCGTAGAAGGGAAAGGCTCTGTAGGGGCATTGTTGGCAGACGAATCCATTGCCAACTCATTGAAAGCATCGCTGGCTTCGATGCAGAGCTCGATGAACAGTGTAGATCGCAGCATGAAAAATGTCGTGACCTTGACCAATAAACTGAACAGCGAGCAAGGGTTGATTCATGACTTGACTACGGATACAGCCGTGTTTGCTAGCTTGAGAGCATCAGCATCTCAATTGCAGGGTGTAACGCAGACGGCCAATGCATTGATGGTCAATCTAAATCAAGTCTCCGACCGTTTAAATGAAAAGGATAATGCCATAGGCGTGTTGACAAATGATCCAGCGGCGGCAGAAGAGATTAAGGAGATTCTGAGAAACCTCAACCTGAGCACAGAGAAGCTCGATGAAAATATGGAAGCTTTGCAGAGCAACTTTTTATTACGCGGTTTCTTCAAGAAACGTGCAAAGGCGGAAGAAAAAGCGCGTCAAGATTCTATTAAAAACGCAAATAAAAGCCGGTAGGAAAAGGTATAGCAGTGCTCATGGGAATTACGGATAAAGATGTTATCTATGAAGATAATCACCTCATCGCGATCAATAAGCGTGGTGGTGATATCGTACAGGTAGATGTGACGGGAGATTTGTCGCTCGAAGACATGACCAAGCAATACTTGGAGAAAAAGTACAATAAGCCGGCTGCTTTTCTAGGTGTGATTCATCGATTGGATCGGCCGGTGAGTGGCATGATCTTATTTGCAAAAACGAGTAAAGCGTTGGATCGGATGAATCGCTTGTTTCACGATCGCAAGGTGCAGAAAAGTTACTTGGCGGTGGTGCGCAATCAACCTCCAGCAGAGGAGGCAAAATTGGTGAATTGGTTGCTACGCGATCGTAAGAAAATGATTACGAAAGCATACGATCGCGAAGTGAAAAATGGAAGCCGAGCCGAACTAGATTATAAAGTGATCGGCGAGTTGAATGGTTTTTATCTGTTAGAAGTAAAACCGCTGACAGGGCGTACGCATCAAATCAGAGCGCAATTAGCGTATATGGGCTGTCCTATTGTAGGTGATAATAAGTATGGTTACCCGCGAGGTAGCCATCAGCGAACCATCTGTTTGCATTCTCGCGCTTTAGCTTTCGAGCATCCTGTAAAGGATGAGCCAATGCGTATTGAGGCGACAGTTCCAGTCGATGGATTTTGGGAAAAGTTCAACACCTTGCTCTAATCCGATTCCCCGAACTATATTTAATTACTTATTTTTGCCCTATGGTTTATATCAGGCAATTCGTTCTGGCTATAGTGTTTACTATTGCCGCATCGTCAATCATTCCGCTTCGCGGCGAAGCACAATGTGCTATGTGTACGCTCAATGCAGAAAATAGTACCAAGGAAGGTAATATGCAGGGAAAAGGTCTGAATGATGGTATCCTTTTTCTTCTGGCAATGCCGTTCATTATTGGTGCAGGAATAGGTGTTTTGTGGTATAAGAAGTACAGAGTAAAACCACAGCGTAAGTTTCTCTGATCATACCATAACCTCAAAAATGAGGTTCGAAATGCTACAAATACTGCATTGTACTATCAAAGATAAATGCGCGTTCTGCGTGATTAGTCGCTAAATAATGCTGCAACTGATGCAAAAATTCGGCTTTAAAATCTTCCAACGTAGCTCGCTCATCAAATTTTAGTTGTAGCGAGTAGGTATGGCCTTCGTGAGGCGAATCCAATAAGCTCAATAACTGTGGCTGGTGCTGGCTTGGTAGAGTTGGTACAAAGGTAGTAGTAACCCAATTAATAGCATCAGCATGTGCAGATTCTTCGACAATGATAGAGATGTTGTACAAATACATGGCTCAAAATTACGTTTTTTTTTGCGAGCTGAGATGTGAAAGAAGAAACATTCCCTTCCCTGTAAAATTAAAGTTGCACTTCGTGCAAATCACTAAATAATTCCAATATTTGGAAAAGGTGCTGTCGCAATTTATGAATTTTAGGTACTTACATACGATCTGTTTTCTATTCATGCTGTCGCTATTGGTGCAGGCATGCGGCTCTGCTACGGAGCAAAATGAGATCTTGCCAATAGAAAGTTTTATATACAAGCCTGATCGAAGCAATTTTAAGCTTTCACCTGATGGCAGTAAGATTGCTTATTTAGGTCTTCACGATCATTGTAAGAATATTTTTATTATGGATTTATCCGACGGGGATAAATCCAAGCAATTGACCTATCAAGATAATCTTAACGTTCAAAATTTCAATTGGGCCAATGATAGTATCATTGTGTTTTCTAATTCACATTACACCGACGATATCTTGCGATTGCATGCGGTAGATATTGCCACAGATTCCATTCATGCGCTGCTCGAACCCGTCAAGAGTCGTTTGAAATTTATGCAGCCGATTCGGGATTATCAGGGCGCAATGTACGCCTCCTTAAATACGCGAGACTCCAGTGTATTTGATCTCTACAAGATATTTTTAGATGGCAGAAAGCCTGAGTTGGTATACAAAAATCCTGGATCGATCACTTCTTGGATACCTTCGCCAGATGGCGTGGTACGGCTGGCTCTAACGAACGATAGTGTGCAAGAATCTATTTTGTACCGAGCCAACGAGCAACAACAGTTTCGAGAAGTCGCGGTATACGACTTCAAGACCTCGGTGCATCCTGTTGGATATTTAGGTGAATCGACCACGTCTGTCGTGGCCATGTCCAATCAGAATAGAGACAAGTTTGCCATAGTGGAATACGATGTATCTGCCGGAAAAGAGATTCGCGAATTATTCGCTGATGATCAGGTAGATGTGAACAATGAGGGCTTTTCTCATCAATTGCACCAACAGTTGTTTGCCACGACAAGTGCATGTCGAAAAGAATATCGCTTTTTTGATACTCAGCTAAAATCAACTTATGAAATCATTCAGCGACATTTTAAAGGTTCTGCGGTAGATTTTTTGGATATGGATCGCGACTTAGAGCGTTTTATCATTCGGGTTTATAGCGATGTGCGAGCGGGAGAAGTGTATTATTACAATAAAAGCACAGATGAATTTACATTGCTCATGACGTCATATCCTGATTTGAAGGAAGAGAAAATGTTGCCCATGGAGTTTGTAAAGTTCAATGCGCGCGACAATCAAGAAATAAATGGTTTTATCACCTATCCGAAAGGTAAGAAGAAAAATTGTCCGCTTGTAGTGCTGGTGCATGATGGACCAAGTCGTCGGGACGATTGGGGTTTCAATCCAGAAGTACAATTCTTAGCTAATCGCGGTTATGCCGTTTTTCAGATTAATTACCGCGGCACTACGGGATATGGCAAAGCTTTTTGGTCGGCCGGATTTCGCGAATGGGGCGGTCGAATTCAGTCTGATATTACCGACGGTGTCACTTGGCTTATTCACGAAGGCAAGGTGGATAAAAACCGTATGGCGATCATGGGGACGGGTTTTGGTGGCTATTCAGCATTGCATGCCGCGAGTTTCAACCCATCGATGTACGAATGTATTATTTCCTCGTCGGGCTATAGCAATCTGTTTACCTATTTCAAAGAGATACCACCACATTTGAAACCTTATGTGCAGATGTATTATCAGATCATCGGCAATCCTGAGCGTGAAGCAGAATTTTTCAAGACAATATCACCGCTGTTTCATGCGGGCAAGGTCAAGAAGCCTGTTCTGTTTTTTCAAGGCGGGAAGGATAAATATACTTCAGTGACCGATGCGAATCAGTTCGTAGCGCGCTTAAAGCAAAATAACATTCCGGTACGTTATATATTCAAAGAGGAGGAAGGTCGCCGCTTTAAGAGCGAAGAAAATATGGCTTTATACTTTCAGGAAATCGAAGGCTTTTTGAAACAATATTTACACTAAAAAAGGAATCTAAGTGCCACAACCTGTTGTCCGCTATCAGAAGAATTTTGGTTTGCTGATTGCCTTTCTGGCTATCGTGACCATACTCTATGTGGTAGCCGTTGGTTTGGCAAGATCTACGATTGCCAATCACGTAGAATCTGAGTTCTATAATCGAAAGACCGATGTATTCGACGCGACGATAAAACCCTTCAATGAATTTCTGTACAATGGTATTCCAGAGCTATCTTATTATCAGGGATTTTTGGATTCTATACAAGCAAGGCAGTACGCAGAACAAGCACTTCGCAAAAATCCTTTTGTAGAGGAGGTCGTATTTTATGATGTCACTATAACTAATTCGCGCACCGTAAGTCGTGGCGTTCGCTATCGGGATAATTTGCTTTTTCATCCCAAATCGATCATTAGTTTTAATTTGGATAATCAATATCGCTTGCACAGCAAGTCCAACTTTCAGGAAGAACCTGATCCATATGCGGGTGACTTTAATAATGCAGCTATTAAGTTTTTTGATTATCTGGCGAAAGTAAATGAATCTACCACCTTGACAGAAGATGAAATCTATCGGGTGTTCTATTCCTTTTCGCCCGGCAAAATTGGATATCTCAACATTCCCCGCATTAGCGATCTTTTACTATACAAGACCTTGCTCCTCAATGATAGCTTGCCAGATGCTTTCTTTGAGCAAGATATGTTTCTTTTTCGAATCAATCCGCAAAAACTTCGGTTGAGTAACACGCAGCCACGATATTATGAGAAGATATCCATTACACCTTTGACCGATCCTGCGGCGATGGAGGAGAGGACCTATTATACCACCGAACTGCCGCTGCCCGGTGCCTTGTCTGATTTTAAGATAAAATTTGACTCTTCAAAAGAATTTATAACCAAAGAGGTATATCGATTGTTAATACCGGTAGTGATGGGTATTTCGGTGTTATATCTTATTCTGTTATCGATAGTATATCTAATTTATCGTAATATTAATAACAACAATAGACTGTACAGGCTGCAATACGATTTTATCAATAACCTGACACACGAATTCAAAACACCAGTGAGCGTGATTAAGATCGCTGGGAATAATATCAAGAGTGCACAAAAAATTTCTGACGAAGAGCGACTAATGTATGGCCGTATTCTGGATCAAGAAGCAGATAAGCTCAACAACTTGATGAATAAGCTGTTGTCCTACGCGCAAATTGAAAACAAATCTATCCCTTATAAAGGGGATTGGATTAATTTGCACGACTTTTGCGAAGAGATATTTAAGGCTTGTCGTATCAAATACAGTGATATTAGCTTAACATATAATATCGATGTTACGGACGAATTGCACACTGACCCTATTCTTTTAGCGTCTGTCTTTCACAATCTGGTAGACAACGCTTACAAATATTCTGAAGCTGGTCATCGTTTTATTCATGTCGAGGTAGAGCAAACAAAGAAAAACTTTGTTATCATATTTAGCGACCGAGGAATAGGAATTGCGAAGAATGAATTGAAAAATATATTTAAGAAGTTTTATCGTATACAGAATCAATATAATCAAGGTGGTAGCATAGGCTTGGGTTTAGCTTTTTGCAAAGAAATCACGGAGTTTATGGGCGGAGAAATCCGAGTGGAAAGTGTATTGGGTAAAGGCACCACATTTACGTTGACCTTTCCCAAATAAGATCAAAAAAATCACATGGAAAAAGAAATAACGATTGCTGTTGTAGAAGATGATGAAAACTTACGTTTTTTGGTAAGTCATCGGCTACAAACAGAAAATTATCAGGTACTGCAACTTGGAGATGGCTTAGAAGCTGAGAAAGAAATACTCGCTAAGCAACCCGATATCGTGTTGCTGGATTGGATGTTACCAGGTAAAGAGGGGATCGAAGTATGCCAGTCTGTGCGGAAGGCAGGATTTGAAAATATCATTATCATGATGACGGCCAAATCACAAGATGTAGATAAAATCGATGCGTATAGCTACGGCGTCAGTGACTACATCACCAAACCGTTCAACATGGATGTATTGGTAGCCATGATCGAAAATAAAGTACGCTTCTTCGTGCCTAAGTCCGGCGCCGAAGTATATCATTTTGGACAGACAGAACATCATCCTAATATCCACTCTTTGGTACGTGATGGGAAAAAAATTGAGTTGACCATTTTAGAAAATCGCATTTTACTACACTTCCTTCGGAACAAGGGAAAGGACGTGACACGCGACGAGCTGATGGAAGCAGTATGGGGCTACAGTTCCAACGTGAATACGCGCACGTTGGATATGCACGTAGTGCGCTTGCGCAAGAAAATTGAAAAAAATCCAGACAAACCATCGTATTTGCAGACCGTCCGCGGATTGGGCTACAAGTTTGTCGATGACACGTCTGAAATTCCAGATTAAATTTGCTTTTATAGATACGGATCATTATTTTCGTGATAATGAGCAAGGCCATGTTGTCCTATTACGGATAGTATGGTCTTGCCTTTTTTATTGTCTATTATTAAATAACATGGTGCTAATTAGATAGTTTATTATGGCAGAAGTAACTTATTATACGGAAGAGGGATTAGTCAAGCTTCGTGAAGAATTGCAGTATTTGAAGACGGAGGGACGCACAAAGATCGCAAATGCCATTGCCGAAGCGAGAGACAAAGGAGATCTTTCAGAGAATGCGGAATATGATGCCGCAAAAGAAGCGCAAGGTTTGCACGAGGCTAAGATCGCCAAATTAGAAACGGTATTGTCTACAGCACGTGTGATTGATGAATCCAACCTAGATACATCGAAGGTATTGGCTCTGTCGATCGTGAAGATCAAAAACGTGAAAAATGGCGCAGTAATGACCTATCAGTTGGTGTCGGAGACAGAAGCAGATTTCAAGTCTGGTAAGATCTCTGTAAAGTCACCGATTGCGCAGGGTCTTTTAGGATTGAAAGTAGGTGATGTCGCTACGGTTACGGTACCTGCGGGCGAGTTGAACCTAGAAGTCTTAGAAATATCTCGCTAGAAAAGTAGTAGTGGTTATGTGCGGTTCTGCCATAACCGCACAAATCCTCGCGATAACTTAGAAAGAAGTCAAGCAAGCATGTTCCGACTTCTTTCTTTTTTTTGTTATATTTGCTAATGATTGCTGGGCAGCGATGAGGATATCAAACAAAGTATAAAGTGAGATGTTGTCATGAGTAGATCCCAGTTTATTATACATTAAAAGTAGTTATGTCTACAATATTTTCGAAAATCGTCTCTGGTGAGATACCTGCATACAAAGTGGCTGAAAGCAATGATTTTCTCGCTTTTCTTGATGTAAGACCGATTGCCAAAGGACACGTGCTAGTGATTCCAAAAGAAGAGACAGATTATATATTTGATATCGGTGATGATGCTTACATGGGCATGTGGATGTTTGCCAAAATTGTGGCACAAGGTATCAGAAAAGCAATCCCTTGCGAACGAGTGGGCATTGCTGTTGTCGGATTAGAAGTAGCACACGCGCACATCCACTTAGTGCCCATCAATGCGATTTCGGATTTGAATTTTGAAAAGCCAAAGTTGGAATTTTCTGAGGACGATATGTTAGCGATCTCTGAAGAAATACGAGAATCCATCTCTAAAGTCACGCATGGATAAGCCACCGACCTCCCATACGAGTCATCCATTATACAGATTACAATTTTGGAGAATTGTCTTTCTGCAACCCAAGGTGCAGATGGATACTAGGGACGTAATTTGATCAATATGCAAGAATTTCTATTATCATTTCAGCAATTGATGGATCCTGAATACCTACTTAGTCACGGTGGGTTTTACATCGTTTGTCTTATCGTTTTTGCAGAGACGGGTCTATTTTTTGGGTTCTTTTTACCTGGCGATTACTTGTTGTTTTTAGCCGGTTTATTCTGCGCTTTGGGCAAAATAGACGTAGATATTATCACACTTTATTTAGGAATACTTAGCGCGGGCGTACTAGGTAATTTTGTCGGTTACTGGTTTGGTAATCGAGCCGGGCCGATGCTATTTAAGCGTCAAGACTCAATCCTATTCAAGCGCAAATATGTCGTGATGGCCGAAGAGTTTTTCCAGAAATGGGGCGGTACTGCGCTGATTATCGGGCGCTTTGTTCCAATTATACGTACATTTGCTCCCATATTTGCGGGTGTAGTACAGTTGAATTTCCGTAAATTCGTTTTATATAATTTTATTGGCGCCTTTTTGTGGGTGTCCTTACTAACATTGACCGGTTATTACCTCGGGGTAAAATTTCCTGAAGTAATTAATTATGTGGAATATATCATCGTCGGATTGATTGTAGTGGCTTTCTTGCCGATCGCTATTGCGTTGCTCAGACGTCGACTCAAAGACCTTAAAAACAAAAAATTAAATAGTTAATACATTACATGAGTACACAACACCCTTGGCATCAAGTATCGCCTGGCGAAGACTTGCCTAGTTCCGTAAATGCAATTATCGAAATCCCAAAAGGATCAAAAGCAAAGTATGAAATCGACAAAGATAGCGGCTTAATCAAATTGGATCGCGTGCTATTTTCTTCGGTGATGTATCCAGCGAATTACGGTTTCATCCCACAGACCTATTGTGATGATAAAGATCCTTTAGATATCTTAGTGCTTTGTTCTGTAGATGTATACCCAATGAGTCTGATCGAAGCTAAAGTTGTAGGCGTAATGCACATGATAGATGGTGGTGAGCAAGATGATAAGATCATTGCGGTTGCTAAACATGATATGTCAGTGAATTACATCAATGATCTTTCGGAATTACCTCCGCATACGATGAAAGAAATTGTCCGTTTCTTCCAAGACTATAAAGCTCTGGAGAATAAAAACGTGACGATCGAAAATTTATATGGCA
This sequence comes from Sphingobacterium chungjuense, assembly GCF_011316935.1. Lineage (GTDB taxonomy): Bacteria > Bacteroidota > Bacteroidia > Sphingobacteriales > Sphingobacteriaceae > Sphingobacterium > Sphingobacterium chungjuense. Next base: position 74,743 of record NZ_WLYS01000006.1, on the reverse strand, counting down.
GAACTTATGCAGAAAATGTTATTTTAGAGAGCATTGAATTGTATAAGAAAGAGTTTGGTAATAAATAGATACGAAAAGTAAATGGGTCTCGATATTTTTTGGACAATCTTCTTGGTTCTTGCTAACGGATTTTTTGTTGCGGCAGAATTCGCAATCGTAAAAGTCCGGGCATCACAGATTGAGCTTCAAGCAAAGTCTGGTAGCAAAGTGGCCGCGATGGCCAAAAATATTACCGAACACCTAGATGGTTACCTTGCCGCTACTCAATTGGGTATTACCTTGGCCTCCTTGGCTTTAGGTTGGGTAGGTGAGAAGGTGATGACAGAGATTGTGAATAACATGTTTGGTTTCTTCAATGTGGAACTGACCGGACGCTGGGCGACCAATTTGGGACATGTACTAGCTTTTGCTATCATCACATTCTTACACATTGTTTTTGGTGAGCTAGCGCCTAAATCTATCGCCATCCAAAAACCAGTAGCTACGACGATGCGCATCGCATTGCCGCTACAGTTTTTTTATTATGTTTTCAAACCCATCATTTGGATCTTGAATGGCTTCGCTAACCAATTGCTCAAGCTAATTGGTATTCAGGTCAATGCACATGAAGTCAGCCATTCATCCGAAGAATTACAATATCTATTAGAAAAAGGCCGCGAAAGTGGCGCCCTGAATACATCAGAGCACGAGCTGATCAAGAATGTATTTGATTTCAACGAGCGTATTGTTAAGAATATCATGGTTCCGCGCACGAAGATCCTGGCAGCTGAAGTGAATGAGACGCCAGAACATTTCATTAATCGAGTTACAGAAGAAGGATATTCTCGGGTGCCTATCTATCAAGATAATATTGACCAAATTATTGGTTTGGTGCATACCAAAGATCTACTTCCAATCGTAGCTAAAGGAAAAGAAGTGGTGCTTAAGCGCATTATGCGTAAGCCATACTTCATTCCAGAAACCAAAAAGATCAACGATCTAATGGCCGAATTCCAGCAGAAACGTATACAGATTGCTTTTGTATTGGATGAATTTGGTGGTACTGCCGGTATGGTGACGCTCGAAGATATCGTGGAAGAGTTAGTGGGTGATATCCAAGATGAGTACGATGAAGAAACGCCATTAGTAGAGCGTATCTCGGATACCGAATTTATGGTAGATGCAGGTGCAAACGTGCACGATGTCAATGAATTCTTGCCTTTGGAATTGCCAGAAAGCTCTGATTATGATACGATAGCTGGATTGGTGAGCCACGTATTTGAGCGCATTCCTGACGTGGGAGATAGTTGTGAAGATCTGGGATATATTTTCACCATCATGAAAAAGACACAGCAAAATATAGAATTTGTGAAATTAGATTTGGTAGAAAAGCCACACGATGATTCCGATTACGAAGATTAATTTATGTTGTTATTCTATACTCCAGATGTGCAGCATACGCACACCGAATACCTCCTTTCGGAGGAAGAAAGCAAGCACGCCATTCGCGTGCTTCGTTTGCAAATAGGCAGTACAGTGCACTTGGTGAATGGTGCAGGCGATCTGCTGCAAGCAGAAATCATTGATGCCCATCCAAAGCGTACCGCGTTAAGGATTTTATCGTACGAACGCGAATTTCAAAAAAGAAATTATTTCCTACATATCGCGATCGCACCAACGAAGAATATAGATCGACTGGAGTGGTTTATCGAAAAAGCGACGGAGATCGGGGTAGACGAGATTACACCGATTATCTGTGAGCATTCTGAGCGAAAAGAAGTCAAGGTGGATCGATTGACCAAAGTAGCGGTAGCGGCCATGAAGCAATCGCTGAAGGCGTACCTTCCGCAGATCAATCCAGCCATTTCTTTTGCGCACTTTATGGAGCAACAACGTGCCGCTAGTGCGACGGTTCATAAAGCGATCGCGCACTGCGTCGATATGGAAAAGGCATATCTCAACACGATCTTTCCATCGCAATCTGCTTACCTCATTTTGATAGGACCAGAAGGTGATTTTTCCGAAAAGGAAATCGCATCAGCAATGACCGATGGCTTCCAGATGATGTCGCTGGGTGAAAGCCGCCTGCGTACCGAAACGGCGGCATTGATGGCTACAGCTGAAGTGTCGGTATTGAACCGATAATAACAACACGACAACGCATAAGAAGGGGTTTTCTGCCATCGGCAGAAAACCCCTTCTTATGCGTATCAAATATCCGATTATTTAACCACAACGGCATCCACAATCTGGATTTCAGAATTGCCTTTCAGTGGTTCTGGGTTGAAGACCATTTTGCCTCTTAGTTTGACTGGTTCGTCGGAGAATTTGACCGTTGTGCCATTTTTCATGATGATTTCCACCATCGGCGGAATACCATTTGTACCACAAAACTGACATTGCGCCAGTGGAAGCACCGATATCATAAACGTACTGTGATTTCTGCCGCTTTTGAGCGGTACCATATAGCCCGGCAAGTCCACTTGTTTATTTTCCATGGCCTTAAGCACTGGCGGATATTCTGGCGTATAGATTTTCTTATTTCCTTGGGTCGTTACTTTGTACATCATCTTGTCGATGGCCTCCCAAGTTTTATTCATCATCGGTGTATGATCCGGTACTTCCATACCCGGAAACTGATTGCCACCACCGATCTGCGCTTGTGCTGTATAAGTCGCAATAGAAAAGAGAATTGCTATAAATATCTGTTTCATCGTGTTGTTTATCATGTTATTTGTCACCCAAAATGGTGGATATCGTTGTGTTGTACGCTTTGATAGCGGGTAATATAGCGGCAATGGTCCCGATTGCTGCCGCAATGACTAGAATCAACAATTCTGTTGGACTCACGGCCAATGCTTGGATAAAATCGGCACTTTGTCCCGTCTGTGTGCTGATGTAATACAAGGCCAAATGACCTAATAATAATCCAACCACACCGCCAATTAGTGTAATAACTAATCCTTCGACTATCACTAAAGTGAAAAGTTTAGTCTTTCCAGCACCTAATGATCGCATGACAGCCAGATCGTACTTCCGCTCTTTTAGCGCGTTGTATAAGCTAATAAATACACTTAATCCGGCAATTAGCATAATTACGTAAGCCAGTATTTCTAGAGAATCAATGCCTACACCTAACAGGGAGAACAAGCGTGTAGTTTCCATCGCAGGAGAAGCGGCTTGCATAGCAGTGGATTGGTTGACCATACGCGGTAAGGTGCTGATCGCAGCTGGACTACTGTATCTGATCAGCAAAGAAGTGATCTCCAAACCTTGTGATTTGTACACATCATCGCCGATGCTCTTCACGACTTGTACGCTAGCCGTATCTTGCTCATGCACGTGCGCGTTTTCTTCAGGGTGTTGATGGTCATGATCGTCGTCATGTGCATCCATCGTATGATGATGATCATCGTGATCATGTTCATGATCGTGCGACTCGTGATTATGTGCATGATCTCCATCTGCATGCACGTGGTCATCATCATGTGCAATATCGTGTACATCCCAGATACTGGCTAAGTCACATAATAGCAAATTGTCGACGACTGTTCCAGTAGGCGCTAAAATACCAACTACAGTAAATGGATGCTCATCGTGCACATGACCATTTTCTGCTAACCCATGCGCGCTATGTACTGGATCACCAATTTTCAAGTTGTTCTTCTGTGCAGTTTCGCTCCCAATAACTGTTTCAAAGCTTTTGTTCCACATACCGCCCTGTGCGATTTCCAATTCATATAGCTCAAAATAAGTGCTATCGGTTCCGATAATACGATGTCCATTGAAATTATCGCCCAACGACATGGGCACGGCCAAATCCACTAAGGGATTGTCGCGAAATTGGAGCGCATCCGACAGTAAAATATTACCCGTCGGGTAATCCACATGATAAATGGAACTTAGAATCAATTGTAACGGACTGCCTTTGGCTCCGATCACTAAGTCAATGTTTTTGCTGTTATTGTCCAGTTGCTTTTCAAACGTATCACTCGTAATATAGATCACCACCAAAATGGCCACACCAAAAGCCGTCAGTAAAATGCTTAATAGTGCCGAACCAAGCTGCTGAGTAATATTCTTCCAAACTAATTGTAATGTGCTCATATCAATGCTATCTATTAAAGGAAGTAGGTGTTGGTGAATTCGTCTTTGATGCGTTTGTCATGCGTCGCGATGATGAGCGTAGAACCGTGTGTGTCGGCCATTTCCCGTAGTAATGCCAGTACGCGTTGCGTATTATTATCATCCAACGATGCCGTTGGTTCATCGGCTAATAAGATCGCAGGGCGATTGATAATCGCACGTGCAATGGCAGCACGTTGCAGTTGTCCGCGGCTCAGTTGATTGGGATGTTTTGCGGTGTGTTCTGCAAGTTGTAATTGCCCTAGCAAAGCTTCTATTTGCTCTTGATCTACTTTGTATCCAGCGAGTGATTGCGCTAATCGGATGTTTTCAGAGAGCGTAAGATTTTTTAAGAGATGTGCTTCTTGAAAGATGAAACCGATGTTCTGCGCCCGAAATTTATCTAATGCAGATTCCGACAGCTGGTAGATAGTTTCGTTGTTGATGCGTACTTGTCCACTTGTCGGGTTAGAAAGACCGCCCAGAAGATTGAGCAGCGTGCTCTTTCCGGTGCCGGAGTCGCCAAGCAATAGGGTATGTTGCTGTTTGTGGATATGGAAATCTTTGAAAGCCAGCGTAGGGCTTTGCGATCCATAACGAAAAGTTAGACCTTCTGTTTGCAGCACATAGTTGTTCATAAGTTCACCTCTTTTTATGTGCAAATTAACACTTTTTTTAGGCTTAAACTAATTTGGACGGGTAGGAGTGGCTATCTATTGAAAAAGATACAGAAATAGAGATTAGCGGTAAAAATAATAGCGCCGACAGAATTATCTGTCGGCGCTATTGCCTTATATATTTTTGGATTGTACTAGAAACCAACAGTCCAGCCTTTTGCCCATTCCGGTTGATCTACGCCGTTGCCAGCACCAACTGCATTGGCATTTTCAGTAACCATTTTGTTGATATCAACAGCACCGCCAGCAGTGTTTGATCCTTTTACTTTTGTAGCAACATTCACAAATCTTACGTTGGTTGCTTTCAAAGATCCTGCATTCACAAAAGCAATACTTTCGTCGTGCTGGATATCAAATCCTGTACCCCAGTTTGCAATTACTACGTTGTCTAAAGTACCGTTAGTACCAACACGCATTTTTACTGCTTGATTTTCTGGACCACCATTGTTACCTACTAAAGTAAGGTTACGAAGTGTTGGGTTAGATATAGGTGTAGCATTGTGGTTTACACTATTGTTATCTGCTTCAATACCTCTGTTTCCATCGTTTGTTTTCAAACCGAACCAGTACTCACCAGTACCATTCCAACCTTCAGTCCAGTCAAACATGTCATCAGCTACAAAGCTAGCACCTTGGGTACTTTTGTTAAGAACTACAAGGTAACGAGAGTCTACAGTTCCACCGAACCACTCGAAACCATCGTCAGAACCTTCATAAGCTTGTATGTACTCGATAGTAGTACCTTTACCTACACCAAACATAGATAAGCCATTGAATTCTTTTTCTTCGTTGAATGAATAACCTGTGTACTCTAAACGTAAGTATCTTACGGAACCAGAGTTGTCGTTAGCATCTGTACCACCGTAAGTCAACTCAGAAACCTCCGCAGTAGCTGTTTGTCCTTTGTTGATTGGCGCTTTACCACAGATTACCAAACCGCCCCAAGCACCAGCGCTCTTTTTAGTAGCAGTCATGATAACTGGATTGGTAGCTGTACCTTTTACATTAATTTTTGCTCCCTGACCTACTGCAATATAACGAATTTCTTGTTGTGCCGTAGTGACATCTGTCGCCTCAATAACAACACCTGGTTCGATGGTTAATGTTGCGCCATTAGATACCTCTAATTTACCTGTCAATTTGTACGTGCCCGAGCTAAGTACTACTTCGCCATCAGTGATCGTACCTCTGAGGTCATCGCGATTCAAAGTAAAGTTTGAAGGTCTCTCTGTGTTATTGTCACTTTCACATGAAACCATCGTGATTAAACATACAGCAGCTCCTAAAGCAGCTTGTTTAAAATTGGTCAAAAATTTGTTTTTCATTTCGTGGATAGATTTTTTCTGTTTCAAAATTACTCTTGCGGTTTGTCCTTTGGTTTAAGACAATGTTATGTTATTGTTAAAGGCGGTATCGTACACCTACTGAGAAACGAATTCCTTTTTTGTAATTAAATAATACGGGTGCTGCTACCGCTTGATCTGTACCCGCGACCGTTTCCTGCACACGGTTGAAACTAGGATTGGTGACATTTAATACATTAGCATCGATACCAAAGCGGTTATTTAATTTGTATTTAAAGATAAAGTCCAATGTTCCTACCCCTTGATCAATTTGGTTGCCACGTCCTTCAGATCCTAAAGCATACAGGCGGTCTGAGAAATAATTGTATACGACGGTCGCCATAATGTCTGAAGCATTGCCCCAAGCTTTGTAGTACGAAAGGTCTGCATTGACCAAGAAGTCTGATGCACCTGTAAATCCTGAGCGTGTGTTGGTCAAGTTGATATTGTACGAACCACCGGATGGAAACTGCGTTTCGCGACGTACTTTTTCGGGATCAATCACCTGATCGGTTTTGATATAAGCCGCATTAGTGCCAAATGATAGCTTACCAAATTGATCGGTGCTCAGGAGATCTTTCTTGAATTCAACTTCCAATCCATACACTGTACCATAATCACCGATGTTCACGAAGGATATATCATTAGAAGAGGAGGCTAAGAGTACTTCGTTGATTGGGTTTTGAATGTATTTACCAAATAAAGTTGCCGACAGCAATTCCGAAGATTTCGGGAATGCTTCCCAACGTAGATCTAAGTTGTAATCTGTAGAAGGATAAAGGTTTGGATTACCTTGCTTAGATTCGTTGATGTCTCGGTAAATAAAGAAGGCTCTCTCTTTGAATTGTGGCAATGTATAGGTTTTGCTTAAGCCCATTCGAAGGTTTTGATTGTCTTTTAAGACATACTTCAACAATAAACTCGGAAGCACTTCGTTTCTGGTGATGCTATTGGTGGTGCCGCTTCTATCCAACTGGGTCATAAAGCTTACATCCTGACGGATATTTTCGTAACGCAATCCCAATGTACCACTCAATCTTTCGGTTAAGTTGTATTGTAAGTTGGTAAATGGTGCATGAATATTTTGCGTGCCATCATACGTTTGAGGCAAGTCGGCGTTGAAACCCAATTGAGAAAACAAGCCAGCATTAAAGTTTTCTTGGTTGAAAAACTCATCTAAATTAAGTGGATCTATTGGACGATTACGTGGTACTGAGAAGTTCACCTGAAAATCTTCGAATGCACGTTTTTTCATCTTGCCATTATACCCGACTGACCAAACACCTTTATCATCATCCAGCTTGTAGCTGGCTGCTAAATTAAGGGCAATTTCATTTTCTGTGAGATCCTGAAAGTAACGGTGATTGTTGGTTACCGCATTTTGAATAAAGACATATTGCTGGTTCACATCGTCGTACTGCATAAAGTTCTGAATACGATCTGGAATTTTTGTTTTTACACGGTTGTATGCCAATCCCCAGTTTACATCAATCTTATCGTTAAGTTTGTGTTTACCTAACAATTGATTGGTAGTTACGGTGTTTTGGATAAATGTAGAACGTCTTATTAAGCCGCTGCCATCTTCTGCCATGTCTCTCAAGGCTCCAAAGTATGTATCATCAAATTGATCGGAGGAGTTCATTAACAAGAAGTTGTAAGTAATACTATGGTTGGGATTGAAAGCATAATTAGCTGTCAACATTCCTGTCGAGTTAGTCGTGTATCCACTGCGAACCTGAAGTAGGTTATTGATCGTTTCTCCTCCGGCACTAAGTTGTCTATTTACTCCTTCACGACGATAGGCATCGCTAGAATAGTTCGCCGAAGCAAATAAATTTAATTTATTTCCGTTGGCGAATTGGAATGATTTGCCGCCTAATAAACCAAGGTTACCTGCAATGGGTTTCTTCTTGACTGGATTCATGCTGTTTTGGAAGTTGAAGCCGCCTAACGGATCATTTGGAACTCCATAATTGACAAAGCCGAATGGATTGGGGCCGTCTTGCAATATAAACCGGTTCCAGTTTTTTAAGATATTAGTGTTCGTATTGGTTCCCAACTTTACTTCCAGAAAACCTTTTCCTTCATAATTTTTAGAAGCAATATCTACATTTCCACCTGCGAAATCGCCTGGCAGATAGGTGCTGTACACTTTATCGATAGTGATATACTCAATAATGTCTGCGGAGAATAAACCTAATTCTAAGTTTTTGAGTTCAGGATCGTTAGATGGTACCGGGAGTCCGTTTAACGTAGTGTTATTATAACGGTCGCCCAATCCACGAACAAAAACCTCGTTGCTGCCTTCTTGTCTAGAAACGCCTGTCATACGATTTACGGCAGCTCCAGCGTCGGAAATGCCTTTTCTGGAGAGCTCTTGTGCTCCCATGTATTCTACCATTAAATTGGATTGGCGGCGCATATCCAGCAAAGCGATCTCACTAATGCGTTCGCGTCTCCGAGAAATCACGATCTCATCCAATACGGAGTTTTTGCTGACTAGAGATAGCGTGGCAAAATCGACATCGTCCTGTCCACGTTTAATTACTAAAGTATCCGGTGTATAACCAATTAATCCAGCAACGATGGTATATTCTTTTCCATCTTTTGGAAGGTCGAAAAAGAAGTTTCCATCTTTGTCTGTGGCGCTCTCGCGATTTCTTTCGAGTAGACGAACAGAGGCTCCTTCAATAGGCTTCATTGATTCCACGTCTAATACGACGCCTTTGATACCATACTGTTGTTGTGCGGAAGCGAAAGATAACAAGCCAAAGGCTAAGGCTAACGCCAAAAATAAATGCTTGGTAGATTGCATAGTAGATATTGTTGTCTTTTTACCGGAAAGTTTGAGTTCCTTTATCCTACTAAAGGAAGCATGACTTTCAAGCTAAAGCATTGTTAATATTATGTTGCAAATCTATAAGCAGAATGTTATCAGGAGGTTAATCTATGATTATGTTAATGGTGACTATGTGTTAATTAATTGTAAACTCCTAAAGGGAGCTTCGGTAAACTGTTTGACCTGCTGGGAAGTATCTCACACCAGAAAATCCGCATCTTATGAATGCAGATCTTGACCTATTCTAACTGATCTCTTTTTTACCCCAACTGCAACTCCTGCCGCTCGCCCGTTTTGCAAGCGCGATAAATCGCATCGATTATCTTCAAGTCTTGCAAGCCAACTTTCCCATCTACTGGCAAAATGGGCTTCTTGCCATCTAAAATAATTTGTGCCATCTCATCCATCTGTACGGTTTGATGTACGGTGTGTGGTTGGTTTAATGGGCCATTTTTCGTGCGCCCTTTTATGGGGCCGTAGCCGGTAGAAGGTTGCATTTCTACAAAATCATTTTCACCAACTAAGTAAAAGCGATCCAAATGATTCATATTATAAGTAGACAAACAGGAAGCCACCGCACCACTAGGAAAGCCCAATTGAAACTGGATCGTTTCATCCACGCCTTCTTTGAAAGTCTCAAAATCCGTTTTCGTTTCTTGCGCCGTTACCCAGATCGGATCTTCACCCACCATGTATCTTGCACCATTAATGGCGTAAATACCGATATCCATCATAGAGCCGCCCCCGGCCAGTTCTTTGTTGACACGCCATTGATTGGGATCACCAATTTTAAAGCCCGTTTGTCCTTGGAAAAATTTAATTTTTCCCAATTGTCCTGTTTCTCGCATTTCTACTGCCTTCAACGTATTAGGTTCGAAGCGCATGCGGTAACCAACGAGTAATTGTACACCTGCCGCGGCACAAGCATCGACCATTTCTTGTCCTTCCTGTGCGTTGATCGCCATCGGTTTTTCACAGATTACATGCTTACCGGCTTTGGCTACACGAATTGTCTGGCTATGATGCAACGCATTCGGCGTAATAATATAGACGGCATCAATTTCTGGGTTGTTTATAATCTGGTCAAAATTCTCGTAATTATAGCGACTACCTTCCGGAACCTGGTATTTTTCGCCCCAGGTATTTAGTTTTTCTGGCGTACCACTAATTAATCCCGTGATCTTTGCTCTGCTGCAAGATTGCATCGCTTCTGCTACGCGCTCTGCATAACCACCCAATCCCATGAGCGCCACTTTTAAGATGGGTTTGTCCCTATCTAATTCCGTTTTTTGCACCGGAATGGTGAATGGATAAGCACTTAACGTAGGTACTGCGATGGCAGATAAGGTGAGTTGTTGCAAAAATCGACGACGTGAACTAATCATAGGTAAATTATTTGTGATTCAAATAGGTTGTTTATGAAACAGTTAAGCTACTAAATAGTTTTCACATATTTTATAGTCTAGCATATTGCGTTAAAGCCGTGTCACATTAATGTATACCTGTTTGGTAGATTATTTGATTTTATCTAACTTCGTATCCAATAAAACAAGAGAAGATATCTATCTGACTATTCTACACGTACTAAATCATTAATTACACATGTTTACAAAACTGATCCTATCTATTGCTATTCTGCTCGGGGCATTTGCTGGCGCAAATGCACAGGATAATCGCCTCTTACAACTTTCTGGATCTATTAAAGGACTGAAGGAGGGTACTGTTTACCTGCAGCGGTACGACAATAAAGTTTTTAAATTGGTTGATTCTACACAGGTGGTGAATGGAAAATTTGCCTTTACTACCGCTGTCCCTCTACCAGAATTGTATGCGGTGAGTTTGCAACCTTCTGGTACAGATCTGCAAGTATTCTTAGATGATCAACCTACTAAAATCACGGTAGGGAAGGATCAAGATTTTAGAAAAGCAACCGTTTCGGGTTCGAAATGGCAAACGCAATTCGATGGTTATAAAAAGAGAGCGAGTGAATTGACGGCGGCCGAATTTATCCAAGAAGATCCGAAATCTATCGTAGCGGCTTTCGCTTTGTTTCGCAACTATTCGTATGATTTATCTCCGCAAGAGATTAGAGAGCATGTGGCTTTGCTCGATCCCTCTTTGGCTCATACGCAGTATGTACAGATCTTAAACGATCTGGCTGATAAGCAAGAAGCGGTATTGCCTGGTAATAAAGCAATTGATTTTGTGTCCACCGATCCGGATGGTAATCAGGTGCGCTTCTTTGATCACTTGGGAAAAGGTAATTATGTCCTATTAGACTTTTGGGCAGGCTGGTGTCCACCATGTCGTGCGGAGAATCCCAATATCGTAAAAGCCTATCAACAATATAAGGACAAAGGCTTTGATGTGTTTGGAGTTTCTTTAGATCGTACCAAATCATCCTGGTTGAAAGCCATCGAAGATGATCAATTGGATTGGACTCACGTTTCAGATTTAGCATTTTGGGATACCGAAGCACCTGCATTGTATGGTGTTCGATTTATTCCTTCCAACTTGCTAATTGATTCTGACGGCATCATCGTTGCGCGTAATGTGACCGGCGAAGCATTGCATACGTTGCTGGCTGAATTGTTGGATAAGTAGTATCGTATATCTTCTTTAGATTAACAAAAGCGCTTGATGAAATTCAGTTTCATCAAGCGCTTTTGCTGTATATGGTAGTAGGTTAAAGGTATCTCTGCGGATCTATTTTTTATCGGTAGGGTAGGTCGTAACCACTTTGCTTACTTTCCAACCGCCATTGGCTGCATGTAATGTTAAGTAGTCTACGCGTGTGAAGTCGCGGAACACCATAGTAACCTTTGCTAAGCTGGTGTTTCCCGTCTCGTCCAATACCTGATAGGTCGTGGTACATTCGAATTTGAGTCCTTTATTTTGTTTCAAAAATTGCATGTATTGCCTGCGGTTATATTTTTTCTCGGTGCGATCCGCGGAGTTACTGTACTCGAAGTCTTTAGCGAAGATCATATTATTGAAGTCATTTAGCCCTTCCGTAAGAGAAGAAACGTATGCCGACAACGTGTTACTCGATGCTGTAGGAGCGTTTACAAGAATAGGCTCTGCGGCGAAGGATGAAAAGCTAGCGATCATTAATAATGCTGCTGCGATGGAGGTGATTGATTTTTTCATGATTTCTATGTTTTAAAGTTTTTTTGTTTGTTTCTATGGTTCAAAAGTAGCACGCAAATGCTGCCTAGAGAATGCCTAATAGATCAGGAGCCCGATTTTTTCGGTGAATGAATGAAATTGCTCGGCGGAAAAAAACATAGAAAATCAAAAGTCGGTAGAATGCGAAATATTGGTCGGGTAGGGCTAAAAAAATAAATCCCGTAGCGGGGAGCTACGGGATTTAAACCAAACCAATTATTAACCTAAATTATGAAAATTTACATATATAACGCCGACTTGAATATCAATATTATCTGATGTGCGAATTATTTTTAAATATTTTTTATCACTTGTTGTATTTGGCTGTCAAATCTGCAACAGATTCCAATAAACCACTGCGTCCAAGCAGCCATAGACCCAGTTTTTCATTGGCTACGCCATCAGCTAGTCGGTAGGTGAATTTTGGAATATTATTTTTATCCAGATCGGTTTTCATACAACACAGCCTCAGATTTGGATAACTCTTTATCTCGGCACTCAATTCTGTCAAATGCGATGAAATAATGATGAATGCCCTGTCCAACTTTGTTAGCCCATCCACAACTTCTTTGGTCGAAGCATAGGCGTCTTGATAATTTGTTCCTGTGAAAAGCTCATCCAATACAATAAATGAATTAGAGTTCGTCTCAAGTTGGCCGATAATATCACGTAATCGAATCGCTTCGTGATAAAAGTGGCTATAGCCAGCTTCTAGATTATCGGGTAGGTTGATGGTGGTGAACAATCCGTCTAACACAGGCATATGCATCGCAGTCGCTGGTACAGGCAATCCAATATGAGTGAGGTAGATCGCAATAGATAGTGCTTTGATTAAAGTCGATTTTCCGGCCATATTCGCACCTGTTAGAAACCATAGATTGGATTTTCGCTCGAATACGATATCATTCGTAACCGCTCCTTGCTGAAAAATATGGTGTAGATTATCTATTCGCATTTGATCTTGAGATGTAGGTAGGTATATTTCAGGGAAAGTCAATTGCCTACTTTTTGCGGTGGCGGCAATTGCTATATATGCATCCAGTTGATAGATGAATTCTAAAATTGTTTTGAATTCTTCCGCGAGATGCAACCGAATATGCTCATCATATAGATGGATATTTGCTAGCGTGACTTTTGCTTTGTTGCTCTTGTATTCACTTCCCGTCATCACACCTAAACAGTGCGCAAATATTTCCTGCATGGTATGAAACTCTGGAATAGAAATTTTCTGGCTATTCAAGATCACCAAAAAATCTTCCAGTTGCCTAAGCAGCGCCAACGTGTCTAGAATATAGCGCTTCTTGTAATAGAACTCTGCGGAGTAAATCTGCCAAAATGATAAAATTGACCAAAATTTGCTTTTCCGATCGGCATCGAAGAAAGCAGATCTCCAGTATTGGGACAAATCCTGAATCAGGGTGTGTTCAAAAGGAAAGGATGCGTTACTTTGCAGGCAAGCTCGAATCGCATCTTGTCTGGATTGAATGACTTTCAGATCCGAAGAAGGTGTGTAAAATAGGTATTGAAGTGCTTCTTTGCCGCCAGCCGTAACCGTACTATCAAAACAGGAAAAAACGCTACGCTGGTGCTCACCAAAGATCTGCAGATCTTGATAGGTTTGTTTATCAATTTTAAATACTTTTTCCAAAATAGTATGTTATTGCCGCTTTCTATACCCTTAAGGTACTTAATTTTAGTGTTATTCCTACGGTGCAGGTGCTCGTTAAGACTTTAGCCAAAGCGTGATATAGCGCCAATACAAATCTCTCAAAGCAATTCATCAATCAATATTTTACATTCACTAAAACGTTTTTGTATCGCCAGACTTATATATTATCCCTATATTGAAACATCAAAAAAATAAACTAATTATGTTTAAGTTGAAATCCGTCTTCTTGTTGTCGAGTGCTATAGCGCTCTCTCAGGTTGCCTTTGCTCAATCCGATCCGGCCAGTCAAAAATCCAAAACACCGGTGGATTATGTCAATCCATACATGGGAAATATCAGTCACCTATTGGTACCTACTTTTCCGACCGTTCATTTGCCCAATAGCATGCTGCGTGTGTATCCCGAGCGCAATGACTTTACCACCGATCAGCTACGTGGATTGCCTTTGGTCGTCACGAGTCATCGCGGACGTTCGGCATTCAACCTGAGTCCGGTGAATAGCCAACAACAAGAATCTTGGAAAAATGTCTATCCTTATGCGTATGACAACGAAGAGATCAAGCCCTATTATTATGGTGTTTCATTGTTGGACGAGCAAATTGATGTGCAGTATGCGCCATCGCATCAGTCAGGGATCTATGCGTTGAACTTTCTACTAGGAAAAGATAAGTCCGTCGTATTTAATTCTGGATCGGGCAGCGTTCGAGTGAAAGGCAATAGCATTACCGCTTCCCAGCAGCTTCAAAATAATACGACCGTATATTTATATGGTGAATTTGACCAAAAAGCCACTGCTTCTGGTGTCTTGGAGAATGGAAAATTAGTGACCAAGAAAACAGAAGTTTCGGGCAAGCAAGCCGCTGTTGTGTTGATGTTTGCTAAAGGCGATCAACCCTTGCATTTTAGATATGGTATCTCTTTTATCGATGCCGAGCAAGCCAAGCGCAATTTGCAACGAGAGATTTCGCACTTTGATGTGCAGCGTGTAGCCGATACCGGTCGCGATATCTGGAATGAAAGTCTATCTACCGTACAGGTGGCTGGTGGTAAAGCCGATGATCGTGCGGTGTTTTACACTTCGTTATACCGTTGTTTTGAGCGCCCCGTAAATATCAGTGAAGACAACCGCTATTTTAGTGCATTCGACGGAAAAGTACATACTGATACCCGTCCGTTTTATACCGATGATTGGATTTGGGATACATATCGCGCCACGCATCCATTACGTTTGTTGATCGATGAAAAAGTAGAATCCGATGTTTTGCAATCGTATGTGCGGATGGCCGAGCAAATGGATCAATTCTGGATGCCAACATTCCCAGAGATTACGGGCGATTCTAGAAGGATGAATTCTAACCACGGTGTGGTGACGATTGCCGATGCATACGCCAAAGGATTGCGCAGCTTTGATATTGAGAAAGCTTATGAAAGTGGCAAGCGTGCCGTGCAAGAAAAAACATTGGCACCTTGGTCTGCTGCACCTGCAGGTTGGTTAGATGATTTTTATAAAGAGCATGGCTACATTCCGGCATTGTATCCAGGAGAAGAAGAAACAGTGCCCGAAGTACATCGTTTTGAAAGACGTCAGCCGATTGCCGTTACCTTAGGTACTTCGTACGATGAATGGGCCTTGGGCAGATTGGCACAAGCGCTCGGACATACCACCGATGCTGATTTGTTCTTGAAAAATGCCTTGAATTACCGTAACCTGTTTAATGCCGAAACGAAATTCTTCCACCCGAAAGATAAAGAGGGCAAATTTATTATGCCATTCGATTACCGCTATGATGGTGGACAAGGAGCGCGTGAGTATTATGGAGAAAACAACGGTTGGGTATACCGTTGGGATGTACCGCACAATGTAAGTGATCTGATCTCGTTAATGGGTGGCAAAGAGCAATTCAATTACGAGCTGGATCGCACTTTCCGCGAACCATTAGGCAAGAGCAAATTTGAATTTTATAGCCAATTACCCGATCATACCGGTAACGTCGGACAATTTTCGATGGCCAACGAACCTAGCTTACATATTCCGTACTTATATAACTATTCGGGCAAGCCGTGGATGTCGCAAAAGCGAATTGATGATTTGATCCATCAGTGGTTTAGAAATGATTTGATGGGTATGCCGGGTGATGAAGACGGAGGTGGTATGTCAGCCTTCTTGGTATTTTCAATGGCTGGATTCTATCCTGTAACGCCAGGTATTCCTGTGTATACTATTGGTACACCATTCTTCGAAAATATCACGATGAAGCTATCAAATGGCAAAGAATTCACTATTCGTGCGAACGGACGTTCTGCCAAAAACAAATATATACAGTCGGCCAAGCTCAATGGCAAAACTTGGAACAAACCTTGGTTTACCCACCAAGAATTGGCGCAAGGCGGCGTGTTAGAATTTCAGATGGGCGATCGCCCCAATAGAGATTGGGGCGCGGATGCGCCACCGCCATCATTTCAAATGCCTTAGGGAAACCTAAGGCATTTGCCGTTTTAATGTATTTGTGACTGGAATAAATCTTTCGAAAGGAAATGTTACGCGGCGATCGCCGGATCGTGCTTATGCTTAAACATAAAGGAGAATAGGAAGGCGATCACGAGCGAATAACCAGCAAAGCAAAGCCAAATCTCCGTCCACATCATGTTTCCCTGTGCATCTAGCAAGAAAGTATCTATCGCATAACCACTCAGGCGGCTACCTAAGATAGCACCAAAACCGTTGGTCATCATCATAAACATACCTTGTGCGGAAGAGCGGATATCTGGCGTGGTAGAAGTTTCTACAAAAAGTGAACCTGAGATATTGAAAAAATCAAAGGCCATACCATATACAATACAAGAAAGTACAATCATCCACAAGCCATCAGCCGGATCACTGTAGGCTAAAAGTGCAAAGCGCAATACCCAGGCCAGCATACTAATCAACATCACTTGTTTAATGCCAAATCTCTTGAGGAAGAACGGAATTGCCAGGATGAAGACGGTCTCGGAGATTTGCGAAATAGACATAATGATGGTCGAATTGCGTACTATTAATGAATCCGCATATTCGGGATACGATTCAAAATGAGATAAGAACGTATCGCCATACATATTAGTAAGCTGCAATGCCGCTCCTAAAAACATCGAGAACACGAAGAATAGCGCCATCTTGTAGTTCGCAAATAGCTTAAATGCTTTCAGGCCGAGTTGTCCAGCAAGGGTAGACTTTTCAGATTTCGAACGCAAGGGCGGACAAGCCGGCAAGGTAAATGCATAAATCCCTAAAACAAAGGCCGCGACCGCGGAAAGGTAAAACTGACCTTCAGAAGCTTTGTTACCCGATAAATTAGTCACCCACATCGCCGCGATAAAACCGATCGTACCCCATACCCGAATCGGTGGAAATACTTTGACTACATCCAACTTAGATTTCTCCAATATGGTGTACGCAATGGAGTTGGATAAAGCGATGGTCGGCATGTAGCAAAACATCGCCGCGAGTATAATCCAAAAGAATTGGTTCGGATCGTTTACCTGTGGTAAATACAGAAAAATAGCACCAAAAAGAATATGGAGCACGCCATAAAGCTTCTCCACATTTAACCATTTATCGGCAATGATACCGGTCAATGCAGGCATGATCAGTGAGGAGATCCCCAAGGTCGAAAAAACGGCGCCAAAATCATTACCAGACCAGCCCTTGTTCTGAAACCAGTAAACACCAATAGTAATCAACCATGCTCCCCAAACAAAAAACTGGAGGAAACTCATGATGGTCAATCGCAATTTTATAGACATATAAAA
The DNA here is from genome assembly GCF_011316935.1 of Sphingobacterium chungjuense. Lineage (GTDB taxonomy): Bacteria > Bacteroidota > Bacteroidia > Sphingobacteriales > Sphingobacteriaceae > Sphingobacterium > Sphingobacterium chungjuense. The sequence goes on along the minus strand of NZ_WLYS01000006.1, from coordinate 57,154 downwards.
AAGGTAGAGTAAGAAAAAATGCTATGTATAGATAGTTAAGACTTTCTTTGGTCGATCTCGTCGCGAATCTTTGCTGCGGTTTCGTACTGCTCACTTTGGATTGCCTTTTCCAGATTGATCTCTAGCTGTTCCAATGATAGGGAAGTGTAGGGAGATACGGGTTTAGTTTTGTTTGCAGGACTTTCCGGTTCGGTGTTTTTGCGGTGCGAATCTTCTTCTTTCTGAACGTCATCTTGATGACTGCTGTCAAAGCGTTCGATATTTTCTAAGAAAGCAAAGTCATTGCCCTCGATCACAATTCCTGCCGAACTCATAATGAAATCATAGGTGTAAATCGGGCACTTGAAGCGAACTGCTAAAGCCACGGCATCTGATGTACGTGCATCGATCTCTGTGACCACCTGATCCTTATCGCGGCATTGCAATTTGGCGTAGAAAATACCATCCACAAGGTTGTAGATCAGTACTTCAGAAATAGTTAAGGCGAATGTCTCTGCGAAGGTTTTGAAAAGATCGTGTGTAAGTGGACGGCTTGGCGTCATTTTTTCAATCTCTACCGCAATGGCCTGCGCTTCAAACCCGCCGATGATGATGGGCAGTCTGCGATTGCCACCTATTTCCCCTAACACAAGCGCGTAAGCACCAGACTGGGTTTGACTGTAGGATAGTCCTACGATATCTAATTGTATTTTCTTCATGCACAATGTCCCGTTGGTCGTTTACGAAGTCTTGTTTATCGTTCGAAAAAATCTCTGCTCGATGGACAAGACCAAGTTGGTCCGTTTCCGATACAAAGATGGGAATATAAACAGCAAAAAAAAAGCAACCATGGCATTTTTTACAGCCGTGGTTGCCTTTGAATCAGCAATTAACCGATTTGTATTTGATCTAGTTCGCTTTGTGCGCTTGTACCGCTGCGGTGAGCTTTGGTACGATTTCGAGCGCATCGCCCACGATACCATAATCAGCCACTTTGAAAAATGGCGCTTCTGGATCTTTGTTAATCACCACAATGGTTTTCGATGAACTTACGCCCGCCAAATGCTGTATAGCACCCGAGATACCGATTGCGATGTATAAATTCGGACTTACTACGATACCCGTTTGGCCTACGTGTTCCGAATGTGGGCGCCATCCTGCGTCGGAAACAGGCTTCGAGCAAGCTGTGGCAGCGCCAAGTGCCGCGGCAAGTTCTTCAATGATCGCCCAATTTTCAGGGCCTTTCATTCCGCGGCCAGCGGATACCACGATTTCGGCCTCTGGCAAAGAAACTTTGTCTGTCGCACGAACGATATCTTTGATCACGATATTTAGATCACCAGCATCTACTGAAGGACTCAACGTCTCAATAGCTGGGCTCTCTTCGCTACGCACTGGCTCGTGTGAGTTCGGATTTACCGCGATCACTTTTTTATCTGCTGTAATGACTTCCGTTGCAAAAGCTTTATTGGAGAAAGCGGTCTTTTTTACTTGCAAATCTGAGCCTGAAAAGGTCGGTAGTTCCATCGCGCCGTCAGCCAATCCAGCTTCTAGCTTGGCTGCCACCCGCGGTGCAAGCCCTTTACCGCTAAAGGAATTGGATAATACAACGATATTCGCCTGCTCGCTGTCTGCTGCTGCCGCAATGACCGAAGCATACGCTTTATTAATAAATTGCTTTAGCTGCTCTTGATCAACTTTTAATATTTTGGAAGCCCCAAATCCAGCGAGTTTATTGAGCTCGTCGTCGGTTACGTTTCCGATCGATAAGGCCGTCACGCTAGTGCTTTGCTCATTAGCGATAGCTTTAGCGTAAGAGACGACCTCGAAAGCCGATTTTTTGAATTTGCCTTCTATATTTTCAACATATACCAATATTGCCATGATATTTTCTTTCTTTTAAATGATTATAAAACCTTCGCTTTCGTGTGCAATAGGTTTACAAGTTGCTCCACGTCGTCCACCATCGCTACCTGACCGCGAGGGGCAGGAGATTCGTATTTAGAGATCGTGCTTAATGTTGGTACATCTACTGCTGGCAACACCTGAAGTGGTTTGGTGCGTGCAGACATGATACCGCGCATATTCGGGATTTTTGGCTCGGTTACACCTTCTGCCGTGCCCAGAATAACAGGCAGTTGCGTGCTGAGCACTTCCTTACCACCTTCAATTTCTCGTTCGATGGTAATCTCGCGATCTTGAATATCAAACTTTTTAACAATAGATACCGAAGGAATATTTAGCAACTCACCAACTAATGCAGCAACTTGCGAACCATTATAATCGATGGATTCACGTCCGGTAAGGATCAGGTCAAATGATTGTTCTGATGCGTAGTGAGCAATTTGTTTCGCTACAAACCAAGCATCGCGAGGAGCAGCGTCAATTCTAACAGCATCGGTAGCTCCTACAGCCAGCGCTTTGCGGATGGTAGGTTCGGTGCTTGCGTCACCTACATTGATGACAGTGACCGTTCCATCTGTTCCCTCTACTAATTCGACGGCGCGTGATAAGGCGATTTCGTCGTATGGATTAATGATAAATTGTACGCCGGATTGGTTGAACTCGGTGTGGTCACTATTGAAAGTGATCTTGGATGTCGTGTCCGGCACATGACTAATGCAAACTAGGATTCTCATAATTTATATTTAAACGATGTGTGTGCGTTCTATTTCAAACTTACATTATTATAAACTAAATCTCGTAGCGTATTGTTGTGTAATGATGAAATATTTCTCAATATTTTATTATATTTTTAATAATTATATTAGTTATTTTTTATGAAATTTGTATTTTTAGCTCTTTATTTTGGCTATTTTATTACTTTTGTCGCTATTTATCTTCTTTTTTGGCAAATATCAATTTAGTGTAAAAATCTATGCTAGCATAGTAAATAATGCTTTTGAAGAGCCAATAATATTTGTACGGGGACATGTTTCTCAATTTAGTAACTTTGAACTATGAATGAACGTTTGGAGCAATTACAGGAGCTATTAAAGGAATCGCCGCAAGATCCGTTCTTGCACTATGCCATTACCATGGAGCATGTCAAATTGGAGAACAAAGACGCGGCACTAGAGGGATTTGAAAATATGATTTCCAGCTTTACGGATTATGTAGGTACCTACTATCACTTTGGCAAGTTTTTAGAAAAACAAGATCAACTTGAACGCGCATTGGAAATCTATCGGCAAGGTATGCAAATCGCTCAATCCAAACGCAATATGCATGCCCTTGGCGAATTAAGAGGCGCGTATAATATGGCATTAGGTGAAGAGGATGAGGATGATTAAAACAGCGAAAAGCTATTAAATGTTAATTATTCAAACAATTTAGGGAAGTGGTATATTTTTTGTTTGGGTCTAGCAAGTGTAAAACTAATACCCATGCGGATCTACTTACATATCGCTTTCCTCTTAGCTACATGCTTTCTGTTGGTCTCTTGTATCAACAATAAAGCTAATGCGGACGTGGAATCGACCGCAGACCGCAATCGTCATAAATATAATTTATCGGGTCGCTATGAAGGCAATTTGCCCTGTGCAGATTGCTCTGCAATTTCAACCACCTTGGTTTTAAACAGAGACCGCACGTATTCTTTGCATTATAGATACGTTGGCAAAAGCGATGAGCTATTTCGCAGGGACGGCAATTGGCGAGTAGATGCTGATGTGTTACATCTGGATAGCGAAGATTATAACTACAAAATTGAGGAAGATCGTTTGAGTCAGTTAGATTTGTCTGGCAAAGAGATGACCGGCAATCTTGCTGGAAAATACATCTTAGACAAGGTCGATCAGTAGATTGACCCATCGGGCAGATATAGTATTAAACAAATCGGGCTCACTATCATTTGGTGAGCCCGATTTGTTTTTATGATTTTACGTAGAGTTTTTCGAGTTGCTCTACCACATAGTCAATCTCTTCTCGCGTATTGTATTTACAGAAGGAGAAACGAACTGAAGGTCGTTGCGGATCTGCACCAATACCACGCAAAACGTGCGATCCAATATCAGAACCCGAGCTACAAGCACTACCGCCAGAAGCAGATACGCCCTTAATGTCTAGGTTGAATAACATCATGTCGGCCATATCGCTTGGTGGTAAAGAAACGTTCAACACGGTGTAAAGTGAATCTTGATCGTCCGTCACGCCATTGAACGCAACGCCAACAATACGTTCCGTCAATTGCTGTTTCATGTAAGATTTCAACTCTTGAATTGTTTGCTGATGCCCTTCCATGTCTTCGTACGCCAGTTCCAAGGCTTTGGCCAAGCCTACAATGCCGTAGACGTTTTCGGTACCGCCACGCATATTGCGCTCCTGCGCGCCTCCAAAAAGTAATGGTTTTATTTTGTTTTTTCCGTTGATGTACAGAAATCCTACTCCTTTTGGGCCGTGGAATTTATGCGCAGCACCGGTGATAAAGTCTATTTGCAATTCTTTCAAATCATGCTTATAGTGTCCCATAGTCTGCACGGTATCCGAATGGAAAATCGCTTCGTACTGCTGGCAAATCTGAGATACCCGCGCAAGATCGGTTATATTACCCAACTCATTATTGGCATGCATGATGGATACAAAGGTCCTTGGATTTTTTGCTAATAGCTCTTCCAAATGCGTTAGATCGATCACGCCTGTTTCAGAAACACGAAGTAAATCCAAGTGTACTTTGCCTTCTTTTTCTAATTCCTCCAGCGTGTGTAATACCGCGTGATGCTCCAAAGGCGAGGTGATGGCATGTGTAATGCCGTAACCTTCAATAGCACGTACAATTGCCATATTGTCGGCTTCGGTACCACCCGAAGTAAAGAAAATCTCCGATGGAGAAGCATTGATTAAGCTTGCGACCGTCTTGCGTGCCCGCTCGATCATTGTCTTCACCTCACGGCCATGTCCATGAATAGACGATGGATTTCCATAACTCTTCGTCATAGCTTCTACCATCACTTCGATTACCGAAGGATCAATCGGGGTAGTTGCGGCATTATCCAGATAAACTTGCATGGCGCAAATATAGTAAATGAGTAAACAAAAACGTATTATCTCGTGCGTGGCACGAATAATAAAATGACCGAAAGCATGCCCGTGAACAAAAAGGCGTAGGCAATTAGATCCTTGAATCGAGTATAGATAGTCAATTCTTCATTTAAGTTGATTTCTTGACTAAGCGATGCCGGAACCCACCAATCACTTCTTTGCACCACATCCCCACGTTGGTTGATAAAGCCGGAGATTCCTGTATTTGCAGATCTTACTACCCAACGGCGGTTTTCGATAGCACGAAGTCTAGCATATTGAAAGTGTTGATCCTTACCCGAAGTATCACTCCACCAACCATCGTTGGTCACGATCGCAATAAACTGTGCGCCGTTTTCAATGTATTTTGCCACATAATTTCCCCAAATAGACTCATAACATATCACTGGTGCAGCGCCTATTCCGCTTTGCGAATAGAAAACTGAAGGTTCTGATTGGCTACCATAACCACCCGTCGTACCACCAAAATGCGCAAACAACGGTTTCATAAAAGCCAGCATCTCGCCAAAGGGCAATTGTTCGGCACCCGGAACCAATTTAGATTTGTGATAAAATTCCAATTTACTGGATTGATCAATCAGTACAGCAGCATTAAAATGGTCAATGTATACACCTTCATCGTATTTCCGTGCGGTAATGCTCTGTTGATCTGGGTAAATACGATAACTTTCTATACCAGACAGCACGTTGCCATTGCGGTATGCATTCAAGAATTCAAAAATCCGCTGGTAGCTCGGGTATTCTCTAAAATCTTCTTCGTTGATGCCATTAGGAGAGGAGATGGCCGTTTCTGGCCACACAAAAAACTCAGTGTTTGGCTTGGCGACTTGGCGTGAAAGATCAAGCAATATATCTAACTGCTGATTTGGCGTAATAGAACCAAATTTGTGATAGGGATCAATGTTAGGTTGTACCACCACGATTTCCGATGGGTTGATATGCTCTTCGTATTGCGCGTAGCGCCAAAGCGATAAGCCGGCAGGAATTAACAAAATCGCGCCGAGTATGATCGCTAATCGCGATGGCGGATAGGCGTTTACACGCATTTTGTATTGCCAGAAAATGAGGAAAACCAAAATATTAACCAACCAGATCCAGACCGTGCCACCGTAAACACCGGTGTATTCGTACCATTGCACCAATTGATGTAAGGATGCGAAGCCATTGCCCAGCGTCATCCAAGGAAATGAAAGGTCCCAAGTTTGATGTAGATATTCGTAGGCAATCCAAAAGGAAATGAGCCCGATAAAACTTAGCCAGATGTCCCATTTTTTGCGCAAAGCATAATATCCTCTGAAAGCTAAAGCCATCAATAATGGTCCTAAGCAAAAAGGAATTAATGCGACCAAAAGCGAAGCGCCAGCGGGCAAAAAGGCATTCATAGCATTGTACACCCAGTAAATGGATGCGGTGTTCCACGCGACTCCAGTAACAAAAGATAGCAAAAATACCTTGCGACCTTTTTGCGCGAAATCTCCTCGTATCACCTGCTCGATCGCGATCAGTAAAGGTACGAAGCCAAGAAAAAGAAGTGGACTAGTATACGGTATTGGTGGCCAAGCAAACCACAATAAAAAGGCACTTAAAAGTGCCAGAAGATATTTGTTGCGCATGATGCGGTTTATAAGTCTCTTAAGATTTCTGCTTTCTTGGTTTCATATTCCGCTTGCGAAATCAGCTGTCTGTCAAACAAATTTTTCAAACGAGTCAGTTTTTTCGTGCTTTCATCGTCCTCTTCTTCTTTAGGAGGCGTTGGTGTCGGCGTCGTGATTCGTGGCGGTTCGACTGCGCTCGGCGCAGGACGATCTAGCGTCGGCGCAGAATGTCCAGGAAGTTTGCTTTCATCATCAAAAGTGATCGCTTTTGGTGCTGGTGGCGTGCTTGGCTGCTGCGCCGGTGCTGGCGAAGCGGGAGCACTCTCAGTAACTTTTGGGCTACTTTTCGCATCCTGCATGGTATCCAACGCTTCTTTGATCAATTGGTACAGTTTGCGTGCTTGTACTTTTGGGATATAATCCACGGTGAGATTTTCTCCCGTAAATGGAATTACGGTCACTTTAGACCCAAAGATCTCCTCTTTGAAAGAAATGTCTTTGATATCGTGCCAAGAGAATATTTCAAAATTGGTGGCCAAACCTAATTTCGCAAATTCGCACAAAAAAATGCGTTTGTTGCTCAGCGTGATACTATCTGGAAGCAGCGTTACGGCTGGTTTTTTCTGGACGGCGATATAGTTGATGGATTCGCCAGAGGTCAGCATGTCCAGGATTTTCCCATGAATTTTCTCGACTACTTTAGCATCTTGTCCATCCCATGTATATTTTTCGATACTCATTTTTATTCTATAAAATGTTTAAAACGAAGCAAATGTATTGTTCAAAGATAAGCAAAAAGCGGTACTAACTTTCTTGTCCAGCTACGCAGAATACAAATTCACCTTTTGGTGGATGCTGCTCGAAGTGATTCTTGAGTTCCAAGAGCGTTCCGCGCACCGTCTCTTCGTAGAGTTTGGATATTTCACGAGAAATGGAAGCTTGCCGTTCTTCACCAAAATATTGGATAAAATCATTGATCGTACGTCCGATACGGTGCGGTGACTCATAGAAAATCATACTGCGATTTTCGTTGCTCAACGCAATCAGACGCGTTTGTCTACCTTTTTTAACAGGCAGGAAGCCTTCGAAACAAAAGCGATCATTCGGCAGACCCGAATTCACCAAAGCGGGCACAAATGCGGTAGCGCCAGGCAAACACTGTATTTCAATGCCTTCTTTGATCGCTTCGCGAACTAAAAGAAAGCCTGGATCGGATATGGCTGGCGTGCCGGCATCCGAAATGAGCGAAACTTGCTGACCTTCCTTCAGAAAACGAATGATTTCCTGTACCGCTTTATGCTCATTATGCTGGTGATGCGCAAATACTCTTTTCTCAATGCCGAAGTGTTTCAGCATGGGCGCGCTGGTGCGTGTATCCTCTGCCAGAATAAGATCGGATTCTTTCAACACGCGGATCGCGCGAAACGTCATGTCTTCGAGATTGCCGATTGGTGTGGGAACTAAAAATAACATGTATAAAAGTAATGATAATACCTTATTCGTCGATCTGTACGTAATCTTCCGAAGTCGGAATGCGATCCAGGTAAGATTGCCAATCAGTCGGTACGGCTACTAATTTCCGAGTTTTCAGATCGAGCCAAGCACCGTCTACATTTACTTCGGCAGCTTTCACTCCATTCTCTTTGTAGATGGTATGGCGAAAGGAAAAGCGAGAATTGACAGTGTTGTATTTATTCATCTCGACTTCGACTCGGATGTATTCGTCTAAGTGGATCTCTTTATAATAGATGAGCTCCTCACGAAAAAGGATGGGACCAATCTGATTTTTGGCAAAGTCTGTGAGCGAAAGTCCAATACTTTTCAGCATGTTGGAACGTGCCTGAGCACAGAAATCTGCATATGCCGAATGTCTTAAATGTCTATTGGCGTCTATCTGCGCCCAAAGGACTTGTCCTTCGTAAAAAGTATTTTCTGTTGTTGCCATATGGAAGCAAAAGTTTAATTCGTTGTGTGTATCTAAAGTTATAGAATCCTTTTGAGATTAGTATGGCGGCGCTGTTAGTTATTTTCAGTAGTGGCGGCATAGAACTCGCGAAGTCTTTGCCAAGCCGCACAGCGCTGTAGATCGCCTTTGTGCTTTGCTACCATGAGAAATTGTATGGTCAAAAATTGAGGGGCATTGGTAACTACAGCGGCTGGGTTAAGCCGAACTTCATTCGGATAGTCTTTGCCTGTGAGTAATTCTTGTAATTCTTCTGGTGTGAGATCCATCCTGCGAAGATAATCATTGCTGATTCAATTTTAGTTCCCTTCGCTCACTTTAAGTTTTTGTATTTTTGAAAAAAAAAACAAGCGATGGACGGTAAAACGAGAGCAGATATCAAGAGAGGAACATTGGTCAATATTATCTTAAAAAAAGATCAACGCAGTGGCACGCTCACAGAAGGTGTTGTGAAAGATTTGCTCACCTCCGCCCCATACCATAGCCGCGGCATCAAAGTACGCTTGGAAGATGGGAGTATTGGCCGAGTCGCAGAAATACTGCCCGACGAAGATTTTTAAGATCTGGTTGAAAAATCAGACCGGCTCACTAGCCGGCCTGTATACTTGGCGGGAACATTTCGATGGGAATATTTGCATTTGGAAAAGTCAAATGCACCGTTGTGCCTTTTTTCAGTTCACTCTCTACCTCAATGCTAGCCTGTAGTCGTTCGACAATACGTTTTACAATGGCCATACCCACACCGGTACCTTCGAAACCGGAAGAATTGGACATGCGTTTGAAGACATCGTAAATATTTGCCAATTCATCCGCACCGATTCCAATGCCATTATCGGAGATACAATAATATATAGAATCATTTCGCCTGTAACTTTCAATGCAGACAATCGCTTTGTCTGATTTGCTGCTGTATTTGATCGCATTGCCAATGATATTGGCAAAGATCTGGTGAAACAACGTTTTCTCACCGTATAGTGGTAGTAAGCTTTTTATTTCTATCTGTACATTGTTATTTCCATATCGCTCTATATTTTCTTGAATAATTTTGCGAATGGAAACAGACACATCCACCCATTCTGGTTCGTATTGGTACACCTTTGCTCGCGAGAATTCGAAAATTTTCTCCATCAGGTTTTCCATAACGGCGACCGAGTCCAATATATTGGTTGCCCCTCTCTCTACCAAATCACTTTCCTTGCCCAATTTCTTTTGAAGGAATTGGCCTGTCAGCTTGATAGAGGATAGTGGATTGCGAAGATCATGTGTAACCGTGTAGGAATACGTGTCCAAGGCGTTATTAAGTTGTATAAGTTCTTGGTTGAGACCATTAATCTCTTCCGATTTGCGAAGTATACTCTCTCGTACGATTTGTCGAATCCGTTTTAATGCAGATACTTGCTCGCTACTCCATTGCGGCGCTGTATGATGAATCTGTTTTCGCCAAGCGGCAAAGGATTGTCGTGGCGACGGCCTAAACAGATTCTCTTCTGCATCGTATTCCATGATCTTCTCTGGATTACCTGCCCATTCTTCTTCGGTAACGACCTCGTTGCGCAAGGCGTAGATGCTAAATGAACGACTAAGATCAATATCTACTCGTAAAAGACCTGCAAATGGCAATTCAAAGGGTAGTTGTTCGCGATAATTGATCGCAAAACAATGATCTTCGAAAACCAATTTATCTGTCGTGCTGGAGACTAGATGATGCAACTCCAGAATCTGATTATTATCTAGGGTGGTATTGTACAACAATAATTCATCTTTATTGACCACCACAATGGCATCCGCATCGATAAGATTGGCCAATTCTGGCAACGAAGCGCGTAGACCGGTCAATACATCACTTTTAATCAGCGTGCTCTCTTTGAGTTTGAGCTCTAAAGATGCAATCTTACGATCGGACTCCAGATCACGTTCGCGCGAAAGGGTAAGATGTTTGTTTACGGCAAACTCGGTTAAAAATAGTCCGAGACTACGCTTTGGGTAATCGACATGAATGGGCTTGCTGTGCTGGCAAGCTACCAGACCCCACAACTTATCCTGTACAATGATCGAGAAGCTCATGCTTGCCTGTGCTCCGGCATTTTTAAGATATTGTAGATGTATAGGAGAAAGTGCGCGTAGATTACACGTGCTTAGATCGAATGCCGCCCGTTGATTGGACAAGAGAGCATAAGTTGGTGCATCAATGTCCGACGTTTGTCGCACGTGATGTTGTAAGTATAATGCTCGTGCCTGTTTTGGAATGTCAAACTCGGGAAATCGAAAGCCAAAATACGAAGAAATATCACTACGCTTGCTTTCTGCAATCACCTGGCCACTGTTATCTTCTAAAAATTGGTAAATCATGACGCGATCGTAACCAATAATAGATCGAATATTTTCGCAGAGCGCATTCCAAACATGCTCGCCAGCTTGATTGATCCTCTTCGAATAAGAGGACAACTGTAAAGTATGCTCATTGACATCACCAACCTCTTCAAACTCAATATGAAGATTTTGATGAACACGATAAGCCTTTACGATATGATTTTGCTTTCCAAGCTCCATCTGCATGACGTGGCGATCACTGGAAGTAGGTGCTATAGCATCAATAAATGATAGCAGAGGTTCTTGATCAATTTCTTCGAGGCGCGCAACAAACTGCTCCATGGGTTTGCCTAGGAAGTAGGTCAAGTCTTGGTTTGGGATATAACTATTCCAGTTTTCACTTAGAGCGACGATTTCTCGATGCTCATTCTGAATAATTAGTTTCCCAAATTGTTGAATCTGCCCAACTAAGTGGATTGGTTCGTTCTCACAGAGAACTTCGTTTAATGCCATACCTATAGATAGGTTATAAAGGTAGAACAATAAACTGAATTTTCAATTTGCTTACAGACGTAATTATTACGCTAAGTTGCCCGATAAAAAAACCACTTGCTGCATTTATTTGTTTACTAATTATGAACACACATAGCATCACCAAAGAACAACTAGATAAATTAGTGGAGGCGATTGATTCTCAATTTGAATCTTATTTTCAAAATCAGGATTCGGAAGTAAGCTCTTTGCGAGACTGCTTCTACAAACCTGATATGTACGAAGAACAAGGATTGTATGCACTGAAAGACGATGCCTTGAAGGATTTTCCAGACAAAATCAGACAAAAAACGCATGAAATGATTGCGACGATTAGTAGTGTGGATTAATATTGTAATATCCATATTTATATCCCTACTTTTGTGGCCGATGTAGGCTCTACCAATGCTTTGTATCTTCTCCAAAAAGGGGATACATCATATCTAGCCCGACATTCGAATTTACATGATTTGATGTCCTAATCTTTTGCTGTATCTGGCGGAGATTGGGTTCAATGTTCAACCACAGAAATAGATGACATTTGATGAATTAGGATTAATTGATCCTATAAAAAAAGCCTTGAAAGAGGTGAATTATGCGCAGGCTACTGCCATACAAGAGCAGGCGATTCCGGTAATCCTTGCAGGAAATGATTTGATTGGCTGTGCACAGACCGGAACGGGCAAAACTGCCGCATTTGCGATTCCAATCGTACAACTGCTTAGCCAAGCTGCTCGCTCTAATCACGGTGGTATAAAGGCGTTGGTATTGGCGCCCACTCGCGAGCTGAGTATCCAAATTGGGGAAAGCTTTGCGTTGTTTAGTAAGTTTACCAATTTGAAACATACCGTGATTTTTGGAGGTGTATCTCAGTCCAAACAAGTAGATGCTATCAAACGTGGTGTAGATATTATGGTAGCTACGCCAGGTCGTCTGCTCGATTTGATGACCCAAGGTTTGGTAAAATTGAACCAAGTACAATATTTGGTATTGGACGAGGCAGATAATATGTTAGATATGGGGTTTATCCACGATATCAAACGTGTTCTAAAGCAAGTACCTGCTCAGCGGCAGACCTTGTTCTTATCTGCAACCATGCCTTCCGCTATTCGCAAGTTTGCCGGAACTATTTTACAGCAGCCCAAAGAGATTTCTGTATCGCCCGTTTCTTCTACAGCAGAGACTGTGAAGCAAGCTATCTACTTTGTAGAAAAGACGGATAAAGTTGATTTTCTGCTAAAGTTGGTAAAGAGCAATGGAATCACGCAATGTTTAGTGTTTACTCGTACAAAACATGGCGCTGATCGTTTGGTCAAGAAACTGTCTAAGCATGGCATTACTGTCGCTGCGATCCACGGTAACAAATCGCAGAATGCCCGTCAGAAGGCGTTAGGAGATTTTAAAGCTGGCAAAATAAGTTTGTTAATTGCAACGGATATTGCCGCCCGCGGGATTGATATCCATGAGCTGCCATATGTGATCAACTACGATTTGCCTGCCGATGCAGAGACGTATGTACACCGAATAGGTCGTACAGGCCGTGCCGGCAAGGGAGGGATCGCGCTATCGTTTTGCAGTCAAGAGGAGCGAAGCGTGCTCAAAAGCATTCAGAAATTGATCGGATTTCAGATCGAAGAAGGCAAATAACTAAGTATCTTCCATAAGAAAAGCCCTGATTAGTATCATACTTATCAGGGCTTTATGTTTTATATAGCAGAGGCATTGTAATGCATCTGATGAGCAACCAACGAAGGGTTAACTCTGTAGCTCGACTTCGGTGATTTGATTACCTTGTTTGCTGCGCGCATATTTATACTTCACCTTGTCACCAATCTTAAGATCGATGCCCGCTAGGCGATCGTTGAAATACACTGTTTCACTCGTTTCGTTGTCACGAATAAAACCGTATCTTCCGGCATCATTGAAATAAGAAACTTTACCGAAGTGTTCTACTTCTGTAGGGTCAGCAGGACGCTGCAAATCCTCTTCCTTGAATTTGTAGGTTGTCTCTGGTGGAGTGTTCGAGATATTACCGAACTCGTCAACATAGGCAAACATTTCTTCTAAATCTTTTCCTTTGTTGTTGTTCGCTTTATTGTATTCTCGCTTCTCCAACTTTTCTTTTTTCTTTAGTTGTTGCTTTTTAGCGCGTTCTTTCTTTTTGAATGTGAGCTGATTTCTTGACATATATGGATTTAAGTGAAACAATAATGAAATCGTCAACTCTTGATGTTTGTTGACTAATCCCGTGTCCTAGCTAGTCTAGCTGGACTATCTTGAGGTGTTGATACAAAGGTAAGGATTTTCTGGGAAAATTCCTAACTCGCAAGCTTAATCGGATACGGCGGAATAAGAGAGGCTTTTATGGCATCTAACGAAAGAAATCGGCCTAATAATTTTTTACTAGGCCGATCACCGAGCTAGATATTTTATGAAAAACTAGGTTGTATTCTGTTTTTCTTTTGCCTAAAAACCAATGAAGACTTTACACATTAACTTTGGCATTGTCGTGCAACATTTTGATATGATCGTAAGCTGCCTTTTGATCTTGACTTTGTCGCAATAGCATCTCACGAATAGGATTATCATCTCCAATTTCATGGTCCAAGAAGTTTTGATATACTTTATCAAATTCTTCTTCTCCCTGTTCCGCTAATTCAAGCACATTAAGCCGATCTGCGGAAGAGAAGGTCGTTTTCAAACTCATCCATGCACGAAAAATCTTTCCACTGAGGCGAGTATGCTCTGTCAGGTCTTGTCCAATCTGCAAGACCAATGGTGCAATCTCGGTTTTAAAATCAGCAGATTGATCGCGGTACTTTTCAAATATGCTGCGTAGATCGGTATGTTGACCGCCAGGTAGCAATTCGATCGCCTTGCTATATCCTTCGATGCGATCATTATTGATTTCGACCAAATCGTGTAAAATGTCTAACGGCTCTCTAGTTGATTGTTGCATATACTTTTTATCCTTTAACGTATCTCCGTATAACGACAATCATAACCTTAATTAGTTTTACTTTTCGTCATGATTGCGTATAATCCCGTGTCACATAAGCGAGCCATCGCCTCTTCCGCGAATACACGGCTAGACAAAAGCGCGCTTGTATTGTACGGGCGGATTTACTTCTTCGCCCAGCTCAGCGGCCGCAGCTAATGGGAAGTATGGGTTTCTCAATAATTCTCTAGCAAAGAATATTAAGTCTGCATCACCATTTACCAAGATTGTTTCCGCTTGTTGAGCATTGGTTATCATACCAACTGCGCTGACCACCGCCTTGTTACCAATAGATTGCTTTAAAGCGCTTGCCAATGGCACTTGATAGCTCGCACCAACGGGTATGTGTACGCCGCCAATCACGCCACCACTGGATACATCAATAATATCCACGCCTGCCGTAATCAGTTTTGCTGTCAGCCATTTGGAATCTTCTATAGTCCATCCTTCATCCGACCAATCTGTCGCCGAAATACGTACGGATATGGGAAGATCGGCTGGCCATTCTTCTTGCACAGCGCTCAGGATTTCCAAAAGAAATTTAGCACGGTTCTCGATGCTTCCCCCATAAGAATCGTTACGTTTGTTAGATAACGGAGAGAGAAATTCGTTGATCAAATAACCGTGCGCACTGTGTATTTCTATCCATTCAAAACCCGCTTGCAACGCTCTTTTGGCCGCTGCTTTGAAGTCTTGCTGTAGCTGATGAATATCTTCGACGGTCATCTCTCGAGGAGTAGGCGTGTGCGAAGAAAAGGCAATCGGGGAAGGCGCCAGCAAAGTCCAGCCGCCTTCTGCTTCGGTATGCAATGTTTTACTTTGATCACCAGCTACCCAAGTACTACCTTTTCGACCAGCATGCGCCAGTTGGATCGCAGGAACTGCGCCATTATCCTTTATAAACTTGGCAATACGAGAAAGTCCTTCTATGTGGCCATCTTTATAAATGCCGAGATCGCCGACGGATATCCGTCCGTCTGCTCGTACTGCAGAAGCTTCTAGCATCACGGCGCCAGCGCCGCCCATCGCGCGTGTACCGTAATGCACCAAATGCCAATCTGTAGCAAAGCCATCTTCTGATGAATACATACACATCGGTGAAGTCACAATACGGTTTTTTAGCGTTATGGATTTTATAGTTATTGGGCTAAATAATATGGACATGATTATACGTTATTTTTTAAAATTAGGCACTTATATGTGCTTTTATAATGATGCTAAGTCGATTACAAAGCGGTATTTAACATCATTTTTTTCCATTCGCTCGTAGGCTTGATCGATGTAATCTATGTTTATAACCTCTACATCAGAAACAATGTTGTGTTCACCGCAGAAATCAAGCATCTCCTGTGTTTCGGCAATGCCACCAATAGACGATCCGCTAAGACTATTTCTTCCTCCAATCAAAGAGAATGGTGGAATCTGTGCTGGTTTCGATGGAACACCTACACAGATATGAGTTCCATTTGTCTTAAGTAGTGACATGTAGGCCGCAATATCATGCTCGGCACTTACGGTATCTAGTATAAAATCAAAAGATCTTCTTGCGGCTTTGAACTGCTCTTTATCCGTGGTTACGATGAAGTGATGTGCACCCAAACGTTTCGCATCTTCGCGTTTTCCTTCGGAAGTACTCAATACCGTTACCTCAGCGCCAAACGCAACGCCAAACTTGACAGCCATGTGGCCTAAGCCGCCAAGACCAAGCACAGCTAACTTAGTTCCTTTACCTACTTTCCAGTGACGAAGCGGAGAATACGTGGTAATACCTGCACACAATAATGGCGCTGTAGCTTCTAATGGTAAATTTTCAGGAACGCGTAATACGAATTCTTCTTTGACCACGATTGTTTTAGAATAACCACCATATGTAGGCATTCCATCGGTGTATTTGTTGACACTATTGTAGGTTTGTATGTTGCCCTCTGCACAGTATTGTTCCTCGCCGTCTTGGCAACTTTCGCAGTGACCGCAGGAATCCACCATACATCCAGTGCCAACTAGATCACCTACTTTAAATTTACTAACCTGATCGCCAACCTGAGCAACGCGTCCTACAATTTCATGCCCGGGTACCATTGGATACAACCCCTTAAACCAATCATCACGGATCTGATGTAAATCGGAGTGGCATACACCACAGTATAAAATATCGAACTGCACATCATTTGGACCCAGATCTCTGCGCTCAAAATCCCAAGCTGCTAATTTCTCTCCCGCTTTCTGAGCGGCATAACCTTTTGTTGCTATCATGTTTATCTCTTTTTGTCTATACAAATTAATACATGTTTAACCATTAATACCAATTTTTGGTTTGTCAATTTTGCTGCTCTTTTATATTCACCGGTACGAAAAAAACCGGGCTAACCACATAAATTAGAAAATAAATATAGCCCTCACACTAGCGCAAACCCACAAATGTGAAAATAATTACATAGGTGAAAAACCGGATTCAGTGGTTTAGTCGTACATGTCATAAAACTATCATATTAAAACTAAAATATATTGTCATGAAAGAAACAAACGCATTGAAAGACCAATTGTATGCGGAGGACTCCGATCATACAAGCAAAGGACTTCAAAGAAGAAATTTTTTGAAATTAGCTGGTGGCGGTCTCGCTGGTGTTGCCTTACTTAATTTTGCTAGCTGCGCCAAAGATGATGGCCCAGATGATATGAACGGTAGCGGCTTCTATTTTGGGAGCGGCGATATTGCGATATTAAATTACGCTTATGCTCTAGAGCAGTTGGAAGCTGCTTTTTATATTGAAGTGGCCAACAAGCCTTTCTCCGGAATGTCTGATCTAGAAAAGCAATTGCTTACCGATGTGCGCGATCATGAGGTAGCACACCGCGAGTTCTTTAAGGCGGCATTGGGCAGAGGAGCAATCAATTCCTTAGAATTTGATTTCTCTGCTGTCAACTTCTCCAGCAGAGATAGCGTTTTAGGAACGGCTAAGGCTTTTGAAGATTTAGGTGTATCTGCATACAATGGTGCAGGCTGGTTAATCAAAGATGAGCAATACCTTTTATTGGCTGGTAAGATCGTATCTGTAGAAGCACGCCATGCTGCGGTAATCCGCGACTTAATTAGCAATGGATCATTTGCGAATAGCGAGGTGATTGATAGCAATGGCTTAGATGTTTCTAACAGTCCGACCAAAGTGTTGCAAACTGCAGCACCGTTCATCAAGTCGAAAGTGGATGTACGCGATTTACCAACTTATTAATTTCTAACTACACACAGAACGTCATGAATTTACAAAATATTTTTGAGTCAATTTCTCAGGTGGATCCTGAGTTCAACGAACGAATCAGCCCCCGTCGTCAGGCGATTCGCAATATGTTCAATCTAGGACAAAAAGTATCCTTGGCTGCATTGCCATTAGCCGTTACCGCTTTATTCAATAAAGCATACGGACAATCTGCACCGACCGATGTAAATGGTGTATTGAACTATGCACTGACGCTAGAGTATCTGGAAGCAGAATATTATACGATCGGATCAAGCACCGGTGGTTTGATTCCATCGGGCGCGCCGAGCCAGGCGATTGTTACTATTCGCGATCACGAAGTGGCGCACGTAGAGTTTCTAAAAGGTGTGCTCGGGTCAAATGCCGTTGCTAAGCCTAATTTTGACTTCACCGCTGGCGGTGCTTTTGCCAATGTATTCAGTGATTACGATACCTTTTTGGCGCTGGCGCAAGCTTTTGAAGATACAGGAGTACGCGCTTACAAAGGTCAAGCTGGTATTTTGAAGGGCAATCGCGTCGTTTTGACGGCAGCTTTGCAAATCCACTCTGTGGAAGCACGCCATGCGGCACATGTGAGATCTATGCGTAGAGCACGCGGTGGCGCAGCAGCAAACCAAAAACCTTGGATTACAGGAGCGAATGATTCTGGAATCGGCGCGGCAGTAGATCCAGTATATGCTGGCGAAGATAATGTAGCACAAGGTGGAGTAGATATTACCACGCTAACAGGTGTGAGTGGTCGATTTACACCAGCTATTGCTACACAGTCTTTCGACGAACCATTAACAGCACCAGCTGTATTGGATATCGCTTCGCTTTTCATTCAAGCATAAGGGTACTTATAGTATCTAGATTTTAGTATATAGACTATAAGATTATAGTATATAGATTGTATCTATTTCGATTATTGGGAGGGGGATGTAAGTGTAAGGTCTGTTTCGAAAAGAAACAGACCTTTTTGCTGTTTATTACGGCAGCGGCAGATCCCAATAAATAAAGTGAAGTGCAAAAGCTAATACGATCGCTTATAGCGGTATTAGGCATCAAGATGTAAAACATCGTGATAAACTCCTATTCTATCATAGAATGGAGTTGTGTATATCCAACAAAGAAATGAAATTAGATTTGTCCGATCACACGTAACTCCGCAAGATTAGGTGTTGGGCTACCACCTTTATCTTCTAATGTGATCGCAAATGCTTGGGCATTCGAGATGGATTTCATGGCATGCATTACATCCCCTTTTTCCAAAGGAACCATGCCTGCATCAATTGGTTGCCCATCAAGTAATGCCCACAACTGGTATTGTTTACCTTCCGGTGCATGGGGTAACTTGTCGGCCATAAGATATACTTGGCTTTCTTCCTTATTCCAAAGTACCACAGCGCTCAACTGCGGGTTGGTTTCTACGCCAGCCAAGGAAATCATGCTTACTGCAGGATTTTGCAACATATCTAAGCTTTTGTATGCATCGGCCAAGAGTAGTTCCGAAGATTTGTTTTTGGTTTCGATTTGTGCCATCGCGGCATCTGTGGCGGTACGTTGCTGATATAGATACGCATTGTAACCTACACTGCAAACTAATAAAGCAGTAGCGGCAATCGCCAATGGACTAAATTGGATCACACGGCGATTTGATACTGCACTCGTCACGGCAGGAGCTTCTGTATTTTCTTCTGTACTTACAGAAGATTGGTTTGGCTTATTGTTTTCTTGCTGCTCAATACTGGCCCATATCGTCTCCCGTAACTCGGCAGGCGGTATAGCCGCTTGCAGAAACGCCGTATCCTCCAATAAGATCTCTGCCTCTCGGATTGCTGCTTCTACTTCAGGATGTTTGTTGCGCACACAGTCTAGTATGCTCACTTCCTCTTCGGTAGCGATGCCTAGAACGTACGATTCTATAATTCCTGACGATATGTATTCTTTAATGTCCACTGCTATTATTGATATTCATTCAATACTACTTTTAGCTGTAACAGTGCTGCTCGCACCCGGGTCTTCACGGTTCCGATAGGCAAATCTAACTCTTCAGCGATTTCCTTTTGGGTATAGCCTTGGTAGTAAGCCAAATCAATCAGCTTTTTCCATTCTGGCTTCAATTCGTTGATCACATCTTGAAGTCCAATCAGATCCGTTTTTTCTTGAGGTTCTGTCACAGCATAATTCGAACTCTCAGACCTATTTACGACATCGGGAAGCGATTGGTTTTTTTGTTCGTTCTTTACTCCCTTAGATTTGATGTAATCAATGGCCGCATTGCGGGCAATATTCAGCATCCAGGTGTATACACGACCTTTTTGTTCATCGAATTGCTCGATGTTATTCCAAATTTTTACAAATACATTTTGAATCACCTCATCCGCATAATTCTTGTGCAAGACGATACGAATCACTACACCATAGAGTGCACCAGAGTAACTATCATATAGATAGTTGAATGCTCGGCGATCTCTTTTTTGGAGCAAACTGATTAGTGTTTCTTCGGAAAGATGTGTAATGGGGCTCAATCAAATTGTATTTTACTCAAATGTATGCATTACTTATTACAAATCAAGTATTAGCGGAAATTTCTTTCGGAATAAACCAATAGCCGAAAACCTTATCCAATAGGTGTACGTATATGATACATAAAAAGGGAAAAGATATGAAAGTAAGTAATTCAAATTCGGTAGCGACAGTACTGTTGCTGCTTGCTGTGGTTGTTACCATAGGAACGGTGCAAGCACAATCGAAAAACAATCCATACTATAGTCGTACAGATACCAAGAAAATAAAGGTGTCCAACACGGAGTGGAAAAAAATCCTTCCAGCCGATCTTTATGCCGTAGCGCGTGAGGGCGCTACCGAACGCGCTTTTACCGGAAAGTATACAGATCTGGATGCTCCGGGAACTTATTATTGCGCCGTATGTGGTAATCAACTTTTTAGGGCAGATGCCAAATTTGCCTCCACCTGTGGTTGGCCTTCATTTTATGAACCTGTACGCAAAAAATCCGTTATTTATTTGCAGGATCATTCCCACGGCATGGAGCGTACCGAGGTACAGTGTGGTCGATGTGAATCGCACCTAGGACATATTTTCGATGATGGGCCCGAGCCAACGGGGAAACGCTATTGTATGAATTCCATTAGTTTAGATTTTGAGCCTGATGCTAAGGCAGTTGCTCAGAAAAAGTAAAAAAAGTGAATCTTTTTACATCCAAGATTGGGAAGTTGTCGTAGATAAGAGAAAGAAGTTTAAAAATTTACACTTTAATCATACTACCATGAAAAGAGCAACATTATTTAGTGCCGCATTATTAGCATTAGCACTTACGCACCAAGCAACAGATGTGCAGGCACAACAAAAAGAGAAAACAGTTACTGTGGGTGGCGCGCCGATGTATCCTTCTAAGAACATCGTTGAAAATGCCGTTAATTCTAAAGATCATACCACTTTGGTGGCAGCAGTAAAGGCGGCTGGATTAGTAGAAACATTATCAGGTAAAGGTCCTTTCACCGTTTTTGCACCTACGAATGCTGCGTTTGACATGCTACCAGCAGGTACAGTAGAAAACTTAGTGAAGCCAGAAAACAAAGCAACGCTTACCAATATCTTGACCTACCATGTCGTGGCCGGAAAATTAGACGGCAAAGCCATTTGGAAAATGTTAGATAAAGATGGTAAAGCTGAATTGACCACGGTACAAGGCGAGAAATTGACTGTGTGGAAAAAGGGTAAAGATTTGTATATCAAAGATAGCAAAGGTGGAGACGCTAAAATTACGATCTCTGATGTACATCAATCTAATGGCGTGATTCATGTGATTGATCACGTATTGATGCCCTAACGGTTAAATATAATTGGTCGATAGTGTTTGAATATTACATGTGAGAAGCCTCCATCATTTTCGATGGAGGCTTTCTTTTTTAATGGTTTAGCACTTCGGTGATCGGCTTGCCGATACTACCATTTGGCTCCATAATATGCAGTAAAGAGGAAATGGTCGGAGCAATGTCGATGATTTCTACCGGTCGGTTGCTTTTCCCTTGCTGAATTCCCCAGCCCATAAATATCAGTGGAATATGCGAATCATACGGTGACCACACGCCGTGCGTTGTGCCTGGTGAACGTGGAGTTCCGGCATACCATTGGGGCTCGACTACAATTTGTATAGATCCACTTCTTTTGCGGTTGTAACCGTTGATAACTTTCTCACGCAGCGGCGCTGGCAGCAACATGTTTTGATTGCCTTCTAGATCGATGACGTACGCGATTCCTTCTTCCTTATTCAATGTTTTGATGATGCGGTTTCTGATTGCTTGCGGATCAATACGTAGCGAATCGATCAAGGTGTTGTTCAAGTGAACTTGATAATTGGTCAGGCTAATGACCAAATTATCTAAGCCTAATTCTTCTTTCAGTTCGCTATTCAGCTTGCGTTGGATCTGACGAGCGAATAAATATCCGCCGCTTCCCTTTTGATCGGTGTAGTACAATGGATTGTACGATACCGCGTGATCTGCAGTTAAGAAGAAGGTGTAATTCCCTTCGCCCACGGTGTCATCCAGATACTTTAAAAATTCGGCAATATCTTGATCTAATCGTAGGTATGTATCTTCAATCTCAACAGATGAAAGAGAATAGCGGTGGCCAATATAATCGGTTGCTGACAAGCTCACGCAAAGGAAATCCGTTTGCGCATCGGGATTATTGCCTAATTTTTCATTTTTAATCGCATCCTTCGCAAAATCCAAGGTGAAAGTATTGCCTTGTGGCATAGTCTTGATTAACTCTAGACCCGCGTCTTTGACTAATTCGGAGGTCTTTCTTGGGAATACAGGTTTTTCTTCGCCCGGCCAAGTGCCTTCATAGATATTGTCGTCGGCAATACTATTGACATACGTATCGATCGGGTATAGCGTATTCCAATCTTGCTTTATGTATTTTGTTGCTAGATCCTGTCCGTTGAATTTATTTACCCAATTGGGCAACGCTTCCATATAAAAGGTGCTGGAAATCCAATTGCCCGATTTGCTATCAAACCAATAAGCGGCATTCGCCAGATGACCAGCAGGTAATATGCCGCCACGATCTTTGATCGAGATTCCGACGACTTTTGATCGGAAATTACTCGCCAAGCGTAATTCGTCGGTCACTGTTGAAGCCAATAGATTTCTTGGAGATTGTTTGCCAACGCTACCATCGGCACCCAATCCTTTCACCAAATCATCTTGCGTGCAATACATCGGTTGGCCAGTAGCTTGCTCAATCCAGTCATTTCCTGCAATACCGTGAATAGAGGGAACAGAGCCCGTATACACCGAACTATGTCCAATCGCGGTAAACGTTGGTACGTAATTGATCAACGTGTTTTCACAGGAAAAACCTTGTTTTAATAATCGTTTGAATCCATCTTCTCCATAGCGATCCGCAAAACGATACAAGTAATCCCATCGCATCTGATCGACCATAAGACCGACTACGAGTTTGGGGCGCTCCACTTGTGCATGTGCAAGTGATGTGATGCTACAGGCCAGTGCATAGCAGAAAATAAGGAATGAATTTTTCTTCATAATTGTGAATACCAGAATCAATGAGCCAGCAAATTTAACAAATCTTTTGCGATCGATTTAAGGCACTTTGTCACGATATAGACGGCAAATGGTATTCACAGAAGATGAATAGATAATCTTCTAAGCAAGGTTAGGTGAAAACAACTGATCCCAACGTTTTTAAGAAAAGCAAAATCAGCTAGAAATTACATGCGTGGTGATTCTGGTCGGTTATAGTCAACGGAATCACTAACTACAGAATCCAGTTGTAACGTATCACTTGAAGCATTTGCTTGATCATACGATTCATCATGTTGAGAATGTTTGTTCTTATCTTCTGAACTGTTACAAGCAGTAACAAAACTTATAAATAGTACTAGTACTGCGAAAAGGGATGTTTTTTTCATAATTGATGCTTCTATGGTGAGACAATAGGTGATATCTATCCATAAACAAGTAGCGTGACATAATGTTATGTTGAGGGCATAAAAAAAGGTTTTCAAACGGGGAGAATGAAAACCTTTACTAACCAATTATAAACCTAAATTATGATAACACAAAGATAGTGTAAAAAATACACTATCAAAATATTTTCGAAATATTTTTTGATTTCGGACAATATTTTGACAAATAAGGCTGGGAAAGAGAGGTCTGTACCGACTTTCTTGGCCGGATGAAACTGAGAAGGAGATAGATTAATTTTGTTGCCACGCGGCGGCATAAAAGTCTAAAAAAGACAAAAGTCATCCGGGGGGTGGATGACTGATGCTTATTATATGCTGTGTAAAAAAATGTGCTTATTTTTTCAAGTCAGTGTCGCAAACTCGATGCCATCAATAATTTTTTTGATCCAAACACGTATTATTCACTCAGCAATAGCGTATAAACCACTATTCTTCGGAATAATATCCATCAAATTCCAAGACGTTTCAGAACAAAAATGCTCGTATTCGGTGTCTGAATAAGGTGCTTTAGTTAAATTAGGACGTCTGCATGACATTAAATTCGCAAATTTGTATCCGCATGATGAATGTAAGTCGTCGATTTAATCAAGTCACTTAATGAAGCGTACCCGAGAGAGCTTTTTAAATAATACCTGGAAGCGGATTCTTTTCGTAGGGTCGGCATACCTATTGCTTTATCTTGTCGTTTATTTGATAGACCCGTTTTCTGTATATTGGAAAACTTTTTTTGCACGTTCTGGTGACCATATCGTATTGGATCTGCTGACTTCCCTGTTGTTTTGTTTTTTGATCTCCGAATCGAGCATTCATATTGGTAAGTGGCTGAATACAAAAATATCTTGGACACAGCAACCGGGAAAACGGTTTGCAGCAGAGACCATCATGAATCTCAGCGCAGTGCTGTTGATTAATCTCGTGTTTAGTTTTATTTGTCCCCTGATATTCGACACACAACCCTTGGATAACAATCCGCTGACCATGGAAGCAGAAACTAGAGAGACCATGCAATGGATCTTGGTTAGCATTGTTATTTCTTTTGTGATTATGGGGATCAATATTGGGAATTATCTGGTGGAGAATTGGAAGAATGAAGCTATTCGCTCTGCAGAACTCAGTCAAGTCGCTATGGAAGCGGAGTTACAATCATTGAAGTTGCAGATCGATCCACATTTTGTGTTCAATAATCTCAGTGTGCTCTCGGAGTTGATATTAGAGGATCAACAGGTGGGATATGAGTATGCAGAAAATTTTAGCAGAATCTATCGATACCTTTTAGTGAATGCCAAGAAGGATATGTTGACACTGGAGGAAGAACTTAAATTTTTAGAGCCCTATCGCTATCTGATAGAGCAACGCTTTGGTGAGGGGGTGCAATTTGATATCCAGATAGATCCTGAATATCGTTCTTATAACTTGCCACCACTTACCCTACAACTCTTAGTCGAAAATGCTTTAAAGCACAACCAAACTAATAAGAAAAGACCGCTTCAAATTAGGATATTCACGACGGATGCTGCACAGTTGCAAGTAGAAAATTCACGTATGCCTTTAAGTAAGGTGATTCCGTCTTCGGGTATCGGTATCAAGAATATCAATCGCCGATACAAGTTGCTATCCGCAGCAGCGCCGCATATTTATCAAGATGAACACATATATACGGTAACTCTTCCATTGTTTAAGCCATGAAAATACTCATCGTAGAAGACGAAAAACCCAATGCCGATCGCTTAAAAAGATTGCTGAGAGAACTTCGGCCGCAGGTCGAAGTGGTCGCTGTGTTAGAATGCATAGCTGACACAGTGGAGTGGTTTTCTGCAAATCCTTGTCCGGATTTGATGCTGATGGATGTGCGCCTTTCCGATGGCCTAAGTTTTGAAATCCTGGAGCGAGAACCTATTCGTTGTCCGATCATCTTTACGACAGCGTACGATGAGTACGCCGTGCGTGCTTTCAAACATAATAGTGTTGACTATTTGCTCAAGCCTGTAGAGAAAGAGGAGCTGTCTGCCGCTCTAGACAAATTAGGGTCGCAGCAGGCTCACGTGTTGGATGAGTCTACTTTGGAAGGATTGATGAACTTCTTTCAACCAAAGAAGTTTCGGAAGCGTTTTTTACTGCCATACAAGGATGGATACAAATCGATTCTGGTGCAAGATGTTATCTATTTTTATTCCGAGTGGAAAATTACGCGGGCGCATCTGTCCGATGGCAATGAAGAAGTAATCCCGCTCACGATGGAAGAGTTGGAACAACAGCTAGATCCTACTGTTTTCTTTCGCGCTAATCGGCAGTTTATCCTTTGCGTAGATGCCATCGGCCAAGTGCACAATTACTTTAATGGAAAGCTAAAAGTAGACGTTAAGAATAACCCTGAATTGGAGGTCATCATTAGCCGAGAAAAAGCACCTATGTTCAAAAACTGGTTGAATTACTAAGTAGAATTATCTCTAAAGTTTGGAATACGACGGTTGTCGTTTTAGTACCGAAATATTACAGTTCGGTAAACTTGCCTGACATTTCCGATGGTCTATTTGCTTAGTTTTGCATTTCAAAATAGAATCTTACCTTATGAAAAAGCGTATTGTCGCGAACAGAATCGTCGTGCTTTTCACGATATGTATTGGAACTGTAGGGCTGTTGGTGTCCTGTGGATCGAAAGAAGAATCAGCTCCACCGCCAGCCACTCCTGATGTGGATTTCATGGAACTACACAATGGAGCAGCAAAAGTAGAAAAGAAATACCCTGGATCTATCGAAGGTACCGTTAACGTAGATATTAAAGCCCAAGTGAGCGGGTATCTAGATCAAATATTTGTGCAAGAGGGTAGTTATGTGCAAAAGGGACAATCCCTATTTCGGATCAAAGCCGATGTGTTCAACGAACAGGTGAATAGTAGCCGCGCCTCGTACGAAGCGGCGGTCGCGGCAGAGCAAAGTGCCAAGATCGAGTTAGAAAAGGTGCGTCCTTTGGTCGCTGGAAAAGTATATACCGAACTACAGCTAGAAACAGCAGAAGCGAACTACGCCGCTGCGAAGGCGCAAGTGTCTCAAGCGCGCGCTGCATTAGGCTCTTCGGAGATCAATGCCGATTTTAGCCTGATTAAAGCACCGGTAAGCGGATATATCGGTCGTATTCCAAAACGGATCGGAAATTTGGTTACGCCAAACGATGCTACGCCCATGACTACCCTTTCAGAGATCAACGATGTGAATGTCTACTTTTCGTTGACAGAAGCTGATTTTATTGAATTTGTCAATAATAGCAAAGGTGATCAAGGTGTGGAAAGTGTAAAATTCATTATGGCAGATGGTACCGCTTACGCGCATGCTGGCCGTGTAGAAATCGCCAGCGGAAACATCGATCGTACTACTGGAAGTATCGCCATGAAAGCGACTTTCCCGAATCCGGACAAAGTATTGCGTGCTGGCGGTGCTGGAAAAGTCGTGTTGACTCGCACGCTATCCGAAGCGCTGACCATTCCAATGGCCAGCGTGCGTGATATTCAAGATCGCTTTTTCGTATTCTCCTTAGCGGATAGTAATAAAGTGGTGATGAAACCCATTATGATCACGGGCAAGTCCGGCAACAATTATATTGTAAAATCCGGTTTAGATCATGGTGAGAAAATAGCTCTAAATCGTATCGATGTGCTGCAAGAAGGCATGGTGGTGCAGCCAGTGCTAGCAGCAGACACCCTTGGAAAATAATATTCAAAACATAGTATAAAAACAAACAGTATCCATGATACGAGGAATAATAGACCGGCCCGTGTTGGCCACGGTCATATCAGTAATATTCGTAATTCTGGGCGTAATTGGTTTGCTGCGTTTGCCGCAAACCCGATTCCCAGATATCGCGCCGCCTACCGTACAGGTATCAGGAAGTTATCCTGGCGGAAACAGTGAGACCGTATTGCGCTCGGTCGTAACACCACTCGAAGAGCAAATCAACGGTGTAGAGAACATGGAATATATTAGCTCTACGGCCAGTAATGATGGAACGTTTTCCGTGCGTGTGGTATTTAAGCAAGGTGTAGATCCCGATCAAGCGGCCGTAAATGTACAAAACCGCGTACAGCAGGCTACACCGATCTTGCCACAAGAGGTGATCCGCATGGGACTGACCACTTCTAAGCAGCAAAACAGTATGATTATGATCTTCAGTGTGTACACCGAAGATAATGATCGGTACGATGAGTTGTTTTTGCAGAATTATGCTAACATCAACTTGATTCCACAGATTAAACGGGTACCCGGAGTAGGGCAGGCACAAGTATTTGGTGCCAAAGATTACTCGATGCGCGTTTGGCTAAATCCGCAAAAAATGTTTAGCTATAATCTGGTACCCGAAGATGTAACAGCCGCTATTTCTAAGCAGAGTTTGGAGTCGGCACCCGGCAAATTAGGAGAAGAATCGGACGCAGCATTAGAATACGTGATTCGTTACAAGGGAAAGAAAACCCAACCCGAGGAATACGAAAATATCGTCGTGAAACGCAATGGTACTGATTTGGTACGATTGAAAGACGTAGCTCGGGTGGAGTTTGGATCCATCAGTTACAGTGGTGACAACCGTTTCAATGGTAAGAATGCCGTTACCATCGCCATCTTGCAAACTTCAGGCTCAAATGCGAACGAGATCGAGATTGGAGTGCGCGAGGAATTGGCGAATGCGGCGAAGAGATTCCCTCCGGGAATCAAACAAAGCAGTTTGATGAGTACCAAAGAGCGTTTGGATGAAGCGACAGGACAAGTGAAATCCACCTTGATTGAAGCTTTCTTATTAGTATTCGTCGTGGTATTCCTATTCTTGCAAGATTGGAGATCCACCATTATCCCTGCCATTGCTGTTCCGGTAGCGATTGTGGGTACGTTCTTCTTTTTGCTCGCCTTTGGCTTTACGATCAATATCCTAACCTTGTTCGCGCTTGTTTTAGCGATTGGTATTGTGGTCGATGATGCGATCGTGGTAGTAGAAGCGGTGCATGGTAAGCTCGAAAGCTCGAAGATGGATGCACGCGAAGCCACACACAGCGCGATGAGCGAGATTACGGGGGCCGTTATATCCATCACATTGGTCATGTCTGCGGTATTTATCCCGATCGGTTTTATGACTGGATCGTCGGGTATTTTCTACAAACAATTTGCCTATACCTTAGCGATAGCGATTATTATCTCGGCGATCAATGCCTTGACATTGACACCAGCTTTATGTGCCTTATTGTTGAAAAACCAACACCATGGCGAAGATGGTGAAGGTGGGGAGAAGAAAGGATTTGGAACACGTTTCTTCACTGCTTTCAATAGCAGCTTCAACCACATGACGAACCGCTATATCGTTGGGGTAAAATTCTTGGCCCAGAAAAAATGGTTAGCTACGGGATTGATCGCGATCATTACGGCAGGAGCAATCTTCATCATGAACAGTACGTCACGTAGTTTTGTGCCAATGGAAGACGATAATTTTATCGTCTATAGCTTGAGTATGCCTCCCGGAACGGCGCTAGATCGTACAACGGCAGTTGCTGAAAAAATCAACACTCTGTTGATGGACATGGAGGCTGTTGAAAGTAACTCGGGAATCACCGGTTTCAATATCTTGAGTAATAGTGCCGGACCAGCTTATGCCATGGGTTTCATTAAGCTGAAACAGAAAAAAGATCGTGGTGAGATCAATGATATCGATCAGATCTTAGGAATCATTTCGCAGAAATTTGCTGGCGTGAAGGAGGGAACTATTATGGCTTTCCGTTCGCCGCCAGTTGATGGTTATGGGATGACTTCTGGGGCAGAATTGGTTTTGCAAGATCGTATGGGAAATAACCCAACATCACTCAAAGCAAGAGCCGATGAAGTGATCGGGCAGATCATGCAACGGCCAGGTGTACAATATGCGTATACCATGTTCAGAGCAGACTTCCCACAATTTGAATTGGAAGTCGATGAGGAAAAAGCGGCTCAGATTGGCGTAGATGTAAGTGCCATGTTAGGTACGATACAAACGTATTTTGCCGGAGATCAATCATTGAATTTCACTCGTTTTGGTAAGTTTTACCGCGTGAACATCAAAGCAGACGGGATCTTCAGAACGGATGAAGAAGCATTCAATGAAATCTTTGTACGCAATGATGCGGGAGAAATGGTGCCTGTGAAATCGCTGGTTACCTTGAATAAAGTGTATGGACCAGAATCGGTGAACCGCTACAACTTGTACAATTCGGTCACGATCAACGTGGTCGCCAATCCGGGCACGAGTAATGGTGCGATCATGGATGATTTAGAGCAAAATGTATTGAGCAAATTGCCAGGCGATTATAGCTTTGAGTGGACGGGTCTGAGTTTGGAAGAAAAATCTGCGGGCAGTCAAACCTTGGTGATCTTGATGCTGAGTATCCTGTTCGTATACTTCTTGCTATCCGCTCAGTACGAAAGTTACTTATTGCCTTTGGCGGTATTGCTGTCCATTCCGACCGGTATTTTAGGTGCTTTCTTGGGCATACGAGCGATTGGCTTAGATAACAATATCTATGTGCAGGTCGGTCTGATTATGTTGATCGGTTTGTTGGCCAAAAATGCGATTTTGATTGTGGAGTTTGCGGTTCAACGTCGTAAAGCCGGGCTTTCTATCTTGGAGGCTGCCCTTGATGGATCCAGAGCACGTCTCCGTCCGATTATCATGACCTCGCTTGCCTTTATTGCGGGTATGATTCCCTTGATGTTGGCTACCGGTGGTTCAGCAGCCGGAAATAAATCAATTAGTACGGGCGCGGCAATGGGTATGTTGAGTGGTGTGGTATTGGGAGTTTTCGTGATTCCGATATTGTACATCTTCTTCCAATACTTGCAAGAGTTGGTTTCTGGCAAACCTAAACAAGTTACACCTACAAAAGATTAATGATGAAAGAGATGACAAAACATGTTCTTTCTGTCATGGGGATAGCCTTAGTGCTCACCTCATGTCAGGTAGGGCGTAAATATGCAAGACCAGAAGTGGACTTGCCAGATACATACAGAAATGAAATTACGGGAGTAACTGCAGATAGCGTGTTATTACCCTTGCATACATTTTTTAAGGATGAAATTCTATTATCCTTAATTGACAAAGCATTAGCGCATAATAACGATATTATGGTCGCCAAACTATCTATGGATCAGTTGGAGCTCACGTACAAACAAGCCAAATTGGGGTTGTTGCCTACGCTGGATCTGTCCGTTGGCGCGAACCGCATGTGGCTATCACGCAATTCCCTGAATGGTTCTTTGAGTGAGCAATTCTTGGGCACGCCATATATGGACGATTATACCGCTACGTTGAGCTTATCTTGGGAAGCCGATATCTGGGGCAAAGTTAAGATGCAGCGCGAAGGCGCTTGGGCTCGGTATTTTGCGGAGAAAGAGAACATGAATGCGTTGAAAACTCGCATTGTCGCGCAAGTGGCGCAGGCCTATTATTCGCTCATTACGTTAGACGAGCAGTTGAAAGTCGCACAGCGTAATGTAGCTTTGGGCGACAGTACGTTGGATATGATTCGATTGCAATATGAATCTTCGATGATTAGTTCATTGGCTTTGGATCAGGCAGAAGCACAAAAGAAAACCGCGGAATTGTTGATTCCTCTGGCGAAGCAGAATATTGCCGTACAGGAAAATGCACTAAATATCCTGTGTGGAAGCTTCCCTTCTGCATTGGAGCGCGCTGGTAGTTTGAGCGAGGCTATGCCAGAAGAATTTTTTGATACGGGTGTACCAGCCATGTTGTTGAGCAGAAGACCAGATGTAAAGGCAGCAGAGTATGCGGTCGTGAGTGCGAATGCACAAACGGGCTTATCGAAAGCTGCTATGTACCCAACGTTAAGTCTAACACCTTCAATCGGGGTGAATTCCTTTCAATTCAATAGCTGGTTTGATATACCGGGTTCTGTGGTGAAAAGTGTCGCTGGAAATATTACGCAGCCAATTTTTCGGAAGAAGGAGTTGAAAACAGCCTATGAGATTGCGCAGATTGAGCAAGAAAAGGCAGCTGTACAATTCCGTCAATCTTTGTTGACCGCCGTAGGTGAGGTATCCGATGCGTTGGCGATGTCAACGCATGCTGATGAGCGATTGAAGTTGGTCGAAGCTAAGAAAGATCATTTGACGAAAGCCACGAATGATGCCTTGCTCTTGTACCGTAGCAGTATGGCAACGTACTTGGAAGTAATCACGGCACAAAACAGCGCTTTGGAAAATGAACTGGAAGCCATTAATATCAAACGTGAGAAGTTACAAGCCGTTACTGATTTGTATCGTGCACTCGGAGGTGGCGTAGAATAATCATCCATGCTGGCATGCACGTGCATGCCAGCATGGATTTTCAAAATATTAGGATTATCTTTATACAACCAGAAAGAGATAAGGATATGTCTAATATTGATTTTATACTTGAAGAAAAAGCGGCCGATATTGGCAATTTTCTAGTGGGAAGACTTTTACCATTCCGCCAGAAAAGATCCATCGGTCCTTTTGTATTTATAGACCACATGGGGCCAGCTTGTCTGGCAGATCACGAAAACCTAGATGTAGGTCCACATCCCCATATCGGACTTTCTACTTTAACGTATTTATTTGACGGTGCCATCTTTCACCGCGACAGCATCGGAACAGCCATGGAGATTACGCCAGGTGCTGTGAACTGGATGACTGCTGGTAAAGGTGTCGTGCATTCTGAACGTACGCCTGAGCATTTGCGTACGCGGGATAAGTATATGCATGGATTGCAAATTTGGGTGGCTTTGCCCAAAGAATTGGAATTTATGGAGCCTGAATTTCATCATACCGAAGCGCAGGATATTCCGGCTTGGGAAGATGAGAATGCGAGTTATAAGCTAATCGCGGGAGAAGCATTTGGCCGAAAATCGCCAGTGCCAGTGTACAGCAGATTGTATATGCTGGAAATTAAAGCGAGACAAGATGCAGTAATTGATATTCGTGGTGAATTGTATGGTGAGAGTGGTTTGTATATCCTAGAAGGAGAGATCAAAAGTGGAGAACACACCTATGGGCCAAAGCAGATCTTAATTACGAAAGATGCGCACTTGTGTACTTTTGAGATTACCGCAGGTACCACGGTATACATTTTCGGTGGCGAACCTTTTCCAGAAGAACGCTTTATTTCATGGAATTTCGTCGCGACGAGCAAAGAGATTCTAGATCAAGCTAAACAGGATTGGGTTGATCACAAATTTCCAAAAGTATCCGGAGATGATGGTTATGTGCCATTGCCCGCGCCGCGAGGGTAGGACTTTTCTTATTGGTAAAAGCTTAGCCCTTCTCAATCGGCACATTTTCATCCGCTCCCCACTCAGACCAAGATCCGTCGTAGATGGAAAGGTTTTGGTAATCTAGCTGCTGAGCAGCCAATGCGATAATAGCGGCGGAAATCCCAGATCCACAGCTAAAAACTACCGGTTTATCACTGATAAGCGGTTCGAAGATTTTTTGCAATTCAGCTACGCTCTTATAATGAGTGCCTGCAAGCACTTCGTCGAAAGGGACATTGTACGAGCCCGGAATATGACCTGACCGTAAACCTACTCGCGGTTCTGGGCTGCTTCCGGCAAACCGACCTGCGCTACGCGCGTCAATGATTGTATTTTCCGTTTCCTGTAACCCGCAGAGGATTTCCTCTTTATTCGTCCAGTATTCTTTCTGCGGTTTTGCGACGAAGTCTCCTTTGGTCAAGGTTGCGGCATCCATGTGTTTGGATGCAATAGGCAGTTGTTTTGCTTTCCAAGCAGGTAATCCGCCTTGCAATACGAAGGTATTTGTATGTCCCATCGCACGAAACATCCACCAAGCTCTCGGGCTAGAATAAATGCCCCAACGATCGTAAATAACCACGATAGAATCCGCATTGATACCAAGCGCACTTGCTTCTCTTTCAAAAGTTGGGGCATCTACCATCGTATGTGGTAACGGATTGCTATGATCGGAGAATGCTCCTTCGATATCGAAGAAAATAGAATGGGAGATAAGCTCTGGCGCTACGCCATCCTGATCTATTCGTTGGTTGACTTTGTCAATCGTAGCGTCTAATAATACGACGGGCTTTTGCTCATCCAATAGCGATTGTAACGCTTTTACGTCGATTAATGGGAATGTGTTCATTCGTCAGGTGGTTTGTGCGAAACGAATATAACGAAAAAACCCTCCGCATGGCGGAGGGTTTGGAGTATTTAAAATGATTCGGTTACGATCAAAAACTATTTAGAGTTTTTCTCGTCGCCTTCCATTTGTTGTTTCAACTGAGCTAATACACCTAGATCTCCTAGAGTAGATTTCTCAACAGAATCCTTCACTTTTTTCACAGCAGTGTTGGCAGCTTTTGCCTCTTTCTTACGTGCGTTGAATTCTTCTACACGAGCTTCAGATTTCTTATCTTCCCAGATACGAGAGTGAGAAATTACCAAACGCTTGTTTTCTTTGTTGAACTCAATGATTTTGAACTCGTTAGTTTCGTCAACTTTCAATACAGTACCGTCTTCTTTAACAGCATGTTTCGATGGACAGAATCCTTCTACACCATATTGAAGTGCAACGATATCACCTTTGTCACCAACTTTGATCACAGTACCTTCGTGAAGTGAACCTTCCGTGAAGATAGTTTCGAAAGTATCCCAAGGGTTTTCTTCCAATTGTTTGTGACCTAGAGACAATTTACGGTTTTCTTCGTCAAGCTCTAATACAACAACCTCTAGTTCTTCACCTACTTTAGTGAATTCGTTCGGGTGGTTGATTTTTTTAGACCAAGAAAGGTCAGAGATGTGGATCAAACCATCGATACCATCTTCTAACTCAACGAATACGCCGAAGTTAGTC
Organism: Sphingobacterium chungjuense; assembly: GCF_011316935.1. Lineage (GTDB taxonomy): Bacteria > Bacteroidota > Bacteroidia > Sphingobacteriales > Sphingobacteriaceae > Sphingobacterium > Sphingobacterium chungjuense. The sequence goes on along the minus strand of NZ_WLYS01000006.1, from coordinate 22,625 downwards.
ATGTTTTTAACAGCCGCTTTCACTTTCGACCCGATTGGGTAACGCTCAGCGATGTTTTGCCATGGATCTGGAGTCAATTGTTTGATACCTAAGCTCATCTTGCGGTCTTCGCGATCCAAAGTCAAGATTTGTGCTTCGATTTCGTCACCTACTTTCAAGAACTCTTGTGGAGAACGTAGGTTTTGAGACCAAGACATTTCTGATACGTGGATCAATCCTTCTACACCAGGGATGATTTCAAGGAAAGCACCGTAATCTGCAACAGTTACGATTTTACCTTTTACTTTAGAACCGATCTCAAGATCAGTGCTCAAAGATTCCCAAGGATGCTCAGAAAGTTGTTTTAGACCTAGAGCGATACGTTTTTTCTCATCATCAAAATCAAGAACAACCACGTTGATTGTTTGATCCAATGCAAGAACTTCTCTTGGATGCTCGATACGACCCCAAGAAATATCTGTAATGTGAAGTAGACCATCAACACCACCCAAATCGATGAACACACCGAAGTCAGTGATATTTTTAACAGTACCTTCCAATACTTGACCTTTTTCCAATTTCGCAACGATCTCTGATTTTTGGTTTTCCAAATCATCTTCGATCAATACTTTGTGAGATACGACAACGTTTTTGAATTCGTGGTTGATTTTAACCACTTTGAATTCCATTGTTTTACCTACATAGATATCGTAATCGCGAATAGGCTTGATGTCGATCTGTGAACCTGGTAAGAAAGCTTCTACACCTTTAATGTCCACGATCAAACCACCTTTGGTACGTGATTTCACGAAACCATCAATGATTGCATCATTTTCCAAAGCTTCGTTGATTGCTTCCCAAGATCTTTGTGTCTTAGCACGTTTGCGTGACAATACTAATTGACCATTTGCATCCTCTTGAGATTCAACAAATACGTCAACATTGTCGCCAACTTTCAATTCAGGAAGGTCGCGGAACTCAGAAAGTGCTACTAAACCATCAGATTTAAATCCAACATTCAATACCACGTCTTTGTTATTGATAGATACTACAGTACCTTCAATAATTTCACCTTGGTTAATTTGATTGAATGTACCAGCGTACTGCTCTTCTAGTTTAGTACGCTCAGCCTCGCTGTAGTTACCGAAGGCTTTTTCATCGAAATCCCAGTCAAAGTCACCTTCTGGGGTGCTTAGTGAACTAGATTTGATCTCGTTGATTAGGTTTGAATCTGCTTCAGATTCGATGGTTTCAGTGTCTTTCACTACTTTAGTGTCAGCACCTTGTAGCTCTGCGTTTTTCGCCGCTAACTCTTTTTCTGCTTCTTGTTTTTTTGCCATTAATTAATTTTCTCCTTTTCCCTGCGTTGCAGAGACTGCAAAAGTACAAAAAACTTTTATATACAACTATTTATGTAGAAAAAAGATTAAGGAAAAGTGAAAGGCAGTAGCTACTCTGCTGTGGCTACTTTTCTGCGCTATCTGCCTTAAAGGAATTGTAGGTGCGCGGACGTACAATCTTAATGCTTTGTTTGGAAAGCGCAATGCTGGCATTGAGTTCAAACCCAACGATCAAGATTAATGCATTTAAATACATCCAGATCATCATCACGATCAATGTACCGATAGATCCATATAGCTTATTGTACGTGCCAAATTGGTTTATATAATAAGCGAACCCAGAAAAAGATAGAATAGCCAGCACGGTAGCGAGCGTAGCACCGGGAGTGAAAAATTTCCATCTCTTACTGCGACTAGGGCCAAATTTGTAGACTAGGCTTACCGTGAAAAAATAGATGCCGAACATAAACAACCATTGTACAAACTTGATCAGGATATGCCAAAAATAGTTCAGATCGTAGTCAATGGTGTTTTTCAAGTAATTGATCAAAAAGTTGGCGCCAGCATATAAGAAGATCCCAATGGCTAATGCCAAGACGATGGCAACTGATAATGCTAATGCAACAATACGTTTCTGCCCCCAACTACGGTCTTCTTTGGACAAGGAAGATTTATTGAAGGTCATCATCAAAGTGGTCATGCCATTCGTCGCAAAAAACGTACACAAGACAAAACCGGTGGATAATAGTCCGGTATTTTGGGTTTTAATAATGTCATTCAGGGTTGTTTCCAGAAATTCGTAGGCACTCTCTGGCATGGCTACCTGCATGAGTTCCATCAATTGATCCTGAAAATTGTCTACCGGGATGTATGGAATAAGTGTAAATAGAAAAATGATTCCCGGAAAAATAGCCAACATAAAGTTGTAGGCTAAGGAAGAAGCTTTGTTGAGGATGGATTCACGCGCAATTTCCTGAAAGAAAAAAGCAAAAACCGTATATAAGGGCAATGATCCAAAGCCCGGTAGCACAGCACTTTTCGTCCATTCGATAAAGTTATCGTAGATTCTTACGTTCAAGAGTCTATTATGGACCTTTTGCATCTTAAGAAAAATATGATTTTATTTTGTCCATAAATACTTCTGGTGCACGGCAGGGTCTGTTCTTGGCCATGTCTACAAAAACGAGTAACGTTTTGCCGGTATTCAACAATACGCCTGCTTCGTTGAATAGCTCATATTCAAAGCAAATTCGCACATTAGGAAGCTCCCGAATGGTCGTCTTGATCGTGATCAGATCATCGTATTTGGCCGGTTGTAAGTATTTGGTTTGCATTTCGATCACAGGCATCATTACGCCCATGGCTTCGAGTTCTTTGTAAGAAATGCCTGTGCTGCGTAGCATATCAGTCCGTGCAACTTCGTAATATGTGGCGTAATTACCATAATACATGTAGCCCATCTGATCGGTCTCTGCGTATCGTACACGTATCTTGTTTTCGAATACAAACATATGGGCGAAGTTAAAATTAATATAGCAAAATGACAAAAAGCCCCTTTGCTATTGTGCTAACGCTTGATGTTTCTTTCGTCCAAAGCACGTTGAAACTTGCGCGCATTGACCAAATGCTCGGCCATAGTTGTGGCAAATAAATGATATCCGCTAAAGTCGTCCTTGGCGCACATATAGATATAATCGTGTTTTTTATAATCCAACACGGCATCTATCGCCACAATGCTTGGCATCATGATCGGTCCCGGTGGCAATCCTTTGAAACGATAGGTGTTGTACGGGTTATCGATGGTGAGGTGGCGGTTCAAGACACGACGGATGGTAAAGTCATTATTGGCAAATATCACGGTGGGATCGGCTTGCAATAGCATGCCGCGCTTTAAGCGGTTGATGTACAGACCGGCAATGGCGGGCATTTCATCGGTATGCATTGCTTCGCCTTTCACAATAGCTGCCAAGGTGCTCACTTCTTGCGTGGTCATGCCTAAGGCATCGGCTTTTGCTTTTCTATCTGCGTTCCAAAAATTCATATACTCTGTATGGAAACGAGCCATGATTTTCTGTGGATTCGTATTCCAATAGATTTCGTACGTGTTTGGAATAAACATCGAGAAAAAATTGTCGGAGGTAAAGCCGAATTTCTCCGCGGTCTTTTCATCCTGTAGTACTTGCAGGAATTCTAATGAATCGGCCTCGAAATGCTGTCCTAACAAGCCGGCAAAGTTTTCCTTTAATCGTACATTCTGGAATCTGAATTTCACCGCCTCCTGATAACCACCCCGCAAATTGCCGATCAAGCGACGGTTGTTCATTTCCGAATCTAAGCGATAACGGCCAGGATTGATGTTTTCTGGAAGATCCATGGCTTTGGCCATGTATTCAAAAAGTGTGTAATTGCGTACGATGTTTTCTTCTTTGATGCGTTGCATCACATCATCGTAAGTATCGTCACTGTGTACATAAAAGTATTCGGCATCGGTCTGCACGGTAGGCGCCAATACCGCTAAGTAGGCTATCCACGATACGATCAATGCGATAATAACGAATACGATTCCGACCGGAATCCATACGTTTCTTCTTTTTTTCTCTGGTTGAACTTCTTGCATGACAGGTGGAGCTATTCGGTTGTAGTAGGTACAACAGAGTTGGATAATTTGAGATGGATGGCAGAGCCCAATGGAATAAATTGCGCAGATATATCTGGCGTTTGTTCTACAACGGTTCCGTTTATCGTATCGCGTGATCCATCAGCAAAGCTGATGCTTCCAACCACTAAACCCAAACCACGTAAAGCAAATTCAGCTTCGCTGTACGGCAATCCGACCAATTCCGGAATGTTCACCTGGTCGTTGCCCCGACCATTTCCTAACACCAAATTAATGCGAGATCCTTTTGGAATCATTCGCCCTGCGGTAATTGGCTGACCGCCAAATGTGGCATCAAGCACCATATCACGTGCAATATCGTTGACATACGTCGTGTCACCTAATTTCAACGAATGATTTTTGATAATGGAAGTCGCCTCAATCAGGGTTTTATCGATCACCTCTGGAAAAGCAATCTCTGGAGCGGTTTGCGTGATAATAGTCAAGTAAATGGTTCTCCCACCTTTCACCGCTGATGCTGGTTCTGGGTCTTGCTCAATAACCATACCCGGACGCGCATCCAATTGATAGATGGAATCTACCTGATATTCTAATCCAACTTTGTCTAACAGTGCAATCGCTTCGCTAATGTGTAACCCTTTTAACACGGGAACTTCTTGACGATCACCATGTTTTGTGTAAATGCGCAGGCCAATATACGTCAGGATGAACAATACAATGATACCTACGATGGCGTAGATCAGATTTTTTCGAAAGGTATTAGTTCTTAGGTAGAGAAAGAATTTTGACATATAATGTATCTTGCTGTAATGCGTAATTTGCTGTTATGTAGTATTCGTAAAGTTGTTACTATTTCCCATTCACCGAAATACTCTTTTACAAATACCGTACAAATATATACATAAACCTGTCTTTTCGTATGTTCGAATTATAGACTCATCCATTTGTAAACAACTATATAACGCAATTAGCTTACAACGCGTAGCAATCTATGCTGGTTAAACCAAAAGCGCCGGTGGCTCGTTGTAGCATATTTTACTAGATATTTTTGTATTTTGTAACATGGTTAAGAACTGGCTGGAGATGCGAATACTGTGTAAAACGCTATTAACAATTATCTTTTCCGGTATCGGTGCTATGCATTTTTATTGGGCTTTTGGAGGTGTTTGGAGCAAGGAACTGGCGATTCCTACCACGTCCGACGGTGTTCCTCTATTGGATCCGGGATTCGGGGCATGCGTAGTGATCGGTTTATTTTTTGGTGCCTTGCTGCTACTTACTCATGTCGAGTTATCACGTGTTGTGCCCTTGTTGTATGAGAGGATTTTATGGGTCATCATTGCATTGATTTTTTTGGTGAGAGCAATGGGTGATTTTAAGTATGTCGGTCTTTTCAAGCATGTAAAGCAAACGGTCTTTGCGTACCATGATACACTTTATTACACGCCTTTGTGTCTGTTGGTGTTTTCCTTAATTGTGGTGAAGATCGCGGTGCGATAATGTGAAGAGTAATTATTTATATTTGTTGACCAAAAAATACTAGATCAGACAATATTATATGAGAACAAAAATAGCCCTAATTACGGGTGGATATACAGAGGAAGCAGCTGTCTCTTTTAAAAGCTCCGCGTTTGTACATTCCAAACTGGATGCCGAACGTTACGAGGTATATCCGATATCGATCATGCGCGATCAGTGGTTTTATGTGAACGATGCTGGTGTGAAATTCGATATTAATAGACATGATTTCTCGCTGGTGATCGACGATCATCAGATCACTTTTGATCTTGCTTTTATCGTTTTGCATGGTAGCCCAGGCGAAGATGGGAGGCTGCAAGGATATTTTGATATGATCGGACTGCCGTACACCAGTTGTGATGCCCTCACGTCTGCCTTGACAATGAACAAAGGCTATACAAAGGCAGTATTAGCCGGCATTGCGGATATACATTTGGCCGACTCGGTGCTGCTGTTTGCTGGAGATCGAAAAACTGCGACAGAGCAAGTAAAAGAAAAGTTATCCTTACCATTTTTTGTAAAACCCAATGCGGGAGGTAGCAGTATCGGGATGACGAAAGTAAAAACGATAGATGAATTGGATAGCGCCATAGCGAAAGCGTATGATGCGGCGCATACCGGACAGCAAGTACTAGTCGAAGAGTTTATTGAAGGTCGCGAGTTTTCGCGCGGTATCTTTCGAAATACCGATGGCGACTTAGTGGTATTGCCCGCTACGGAAGTGATCACGACTAGAGAATTCTTTGATTACGAAGCGAAGTACATTCCGGGGCTGACAGAAGAAATCACGCCGGCTGCTATTACCGAAGAACAAAACGCGCTTAGTGCCCGCATTATAAAGGATGTGTATCGTAAGTTGAATTGCCGTGGTATGGTACGGGTGGATTTCTTTCTACAAAAGGAGACGGGTCGTTTTTACTTTATTGAGATTAATACGACGCCTGGGCAGACGGCACAGAGTTTTATTCCACAGCAGGTACGGGCTTTTGGTATGACAGAAACAGCTTTTTATACCCAGATCATCGACAGCGCTTTGCAAGCGGCTAAAACAAATTCGGGAGAATAATAGTATATTTGAAGTAGTGATTACTAGTAATAAATTATGATTTTAGTAGCAGATAGTGGGTCGTCGAGTTCGGAATGGATGTTACATTTACCAGATAGTGATCCTTTGTCTTTTCGGACAAAAGGGTTGAATCCATATTTCGTAAGTGAGAAAGAGATTGCTCGTGTACTGGGTGAGGTGCCGGAAATCATTCCGTATATTTCAGAAGTACACGAAGTTTATTTTTTTGGTGCAGGATGTTCTACACCAGATAGACGTGAAATCGTATCCAATGCACTTTCTGCCATTTTTCCAGATGCCTTTATATCGGTTGAAACCGAATTGATGGGTACGGCATATGCTACATTAGGTACGCAAGAAGGCATTGTTTGCAATATCGGTACAGGATCAGACATGAGCTTTTTTGATGGCGAATATTTATCACCCAGTTTACATGGCAACGGCTATGTATTGGGCGATGAAGGCTCCGGTGCTTGGTTTGGAAAGCAATTAATTATGGATTTTCTCTATGGCAATATGCCTCGGGATGTTGCTAAGTTATTTGAGGAACAATATCGCTTAACCAAAGAGGTGGTCGTTAAGAACGTTTACCAAAAAGACCGACCGAATGCATACTTAGCTTCTTTTGTGCCATTTATGGATCAAAATAGATTAAATTCTTACATAGATACTTTGTTGCGTAATGGTTTCGATGAGTTCGTCCGGACTCATATCATGACCTATCCTAATTACGCAGAGCATGAATGTAATTTCGTCGGTCGAGTGGCTTTCCACTTCGATATGCAACTACGAGACGTCTGTGAGTTGCATGGTGTGAGGGTAGGGCGGATTTTGAAAAGCCCGATCAAGCCGCTTTATGAGTTTGTTATTCGTAGGGAAATGGATAACTCTTTAGCTGTTGGCAATTATGGAGCGGAATTTGAATAAAGTAATTTTTACATTTATATATTAAAGATATGTTACAGATGTTATTGGTTTTTACGATGCTTATGCCATTGAATAATGGTGTGTATGATTATAGCATCAAGACAATTGACGGAAAGGAAATCCAGCTTTCCTCTTTCAAAGGTAAAACATTGGTGTTGGTGAATACGGCTTCCAAGTGTGGATTTACGAAGCAGTACAAGGATTTGCAGGCATTGCATGAGCAGCATGGTGACCAATTGGTGATCATTGGCTTTCCATCGGATAACTTTGGCGGTCAGGAGCTGGATGAAAATGATGCTATCCAAGCTTTCTGCGAAGAGAACTACGGAGTTACATTTATCCTATCTGAGAAGGTAGATGTAAAAGGGGATAAGGCCACACCACTATTCAAGTATTTGACCTCCGCTCCTAATCCAGATTTTACGGGAGATATTAAATGGAATTTTGAGAAGTTTGTTATTAATGCAGACGGAAAATTGGTACATCGCTTTAGATCTGCCATAACTCCGTCGGACTCGGAATTTACGAAAGCGGTACTCGCTAGTAAATAAATACGCAGGTCCGTTTAGCTGTATTAAAAAGGCTCAATATCCAAGTGGATATTGAGCCTTTTTAATGGGATCGCTGCTAATTAGTTTGTGAGGTTGATTTATAAAATCAAAGCTCTACCTAGTTGGCAGATACTGGTGGAATTTCCACGCTGTCATACGTCCACTTAAGGATTAATTTAACAGCATCTTCAATTCGTTTCATGCCTTCCTCTGTCGTAAGGTCAATTTCGCAGAATAAGCTATCGGTATTTTTAGAATGTAATACCAAATAGTAGATACCTGCGACTAATATGCTTGTAACAGCACGCAAGTCTAATTTATCTGGTCCAATCTCTCTATCCGCAAATGCAAAAAACAAGGCGCTCATTTTTTCGCGCTCTTGCGTAACTTTAGACATGATCTCGCTATTTTCGCTTATCTGCCATAATACTACTTTTTGCATCTCCTGATTTTTGGCAAACTCTTTCATTTGGTTTGTCAATAGAGACTCCAAAAAGCCTTTAGAACCCTCTTTAGGGGACTGACCAAAGTATTCCATAGCGCCCACGGTCGCAGCCACCCAGTAATCCTTATCTTTGATATAGGTCTCCACCAGGTTCTCTACAGAACCAAAGTACAAGGTTACCAATTTGCGATCTACACCTGCTTTTCTAGAAATATTTGCAATAGTAAGTCCTGTGTAGCCCTTTTCTTCGAGAACTATTCCTACAGCTTGGACGAGTTTGCCCATTGTCCGCTCTTTGTCGTTTTTAACGCCGCGGTAAGTTTTTCTTTGTTGTTTAGCCATTATTACTTGTCTACCTATTCAAAACTAGTCATTTATATCCATATTCGAAAAGAAATAAACTCATTTAGCGTAATTTTTGCAAGCTAATTTTCTTTCCGATGTCTTCTAGCACATTTAATGTCTGATCTAAATGCGCTTTAGTATGCGTTGCCATCAAGCTGGTGCGTATTCTCGCATCTTTTTTCGCTACTCCGGGATAAACTATGCAGTTGGCATAAATTCCTGCTTGTAACATCATACGGGCAACCGTAGCTGTGCGATGTGGATCTCCGATCTTGATCGGGATGATTGGGGATGCACTCGTACCTATGTCAAGTCCAAGGCTTAATAACCCATTTCGGAAATAGGTAACATTTTCAGCGAGCTGTTTACGCCAATGCGGTTCTTCATCTATCAGATCTATGGCTTTTAGCAGGCCATAAGTAGCGGGAGTCGATGTAGAGGAAAAAACTTGTTGCCTTGATTGATAACGCAAATAATTAATAATATCAGGTGAAGCGATGATAAATCCACCGATATGTCCGAATGCTTTGCTCAGGGTGCCGGCAATAATATCAACATCTTCCAAAGCATCATATACCTCGATCGCACCACGTCCGGTTTCACCAAGTACGCCGATACCATGAGCATCATCCATCATTAAATACGCGCCATAAGATTTAACCAGTTCTTTGATCTCATCTAATTTTGCTAAGTCTCCATTTTGTGAATAAACGCCGTCAATGATGACCAAGCGCGTACGATGGGTATTTTTCGTGTCTGCTAATGCGCGTTCTAAATGCACCATACTGTTATGCGGGAAGCGTTTGGTATTGGTGTTTAATAATCCTTCGTATACACTGGCATGAACCTCCATATCCACAATGGCACAATCCTCCAGTTTTAATAGCGCTAATAAAGTAGCACTGTTGGCGGTGTATCCTGTTGTAAAGACTATACTACTGCCTTTTGGTTTGTTAAAAAAAGCAGATAATTTGTTTTCCAGCATGACATGGTACTCATGATGTCCGCCAATCAGCGGTGATGCGCCTGCGCCAGTTCCGTACTTCGTGATCCCGTCGATAGCGGCTTGCTTGACTTTAGGGTGCTGGGTGAAGTTTAGATAGTCATTTGATACTAGGCTTACGCAGGAGGTGGGTTCTTTTAGGAATGGTGAACTTACAATCACTTCCGGACCAGATCCACGTGTAATGAAGCGAAAGTTCATTTGCTCATTGCTTTCCATGTAATCTGTAAACTCTTTAAAAACTTTTGTGGTAGCGGCCAGATCGTGGTCAGGAATGTTTTCGAATTCCTTGAATGTGGCAGTTTCAAAGTTAATAATGCTCATAAAAATTGGTCTTGGAATGATCGTATTTACCGCAAAGTAGTCAAAATTTATTTCGCTTTAATGTGTTTAGTGTGAATTTTTTAGCATTTTTTTGCTATATATATTTGTGCTTAAGTGGGAAAATTAATTATTTATTAATAAATTAATGTTATAGGGTAAATTGCATTATTTTGTACAAAAAAAGCCTTCAGAATACCGTTGGATCATCTGAAGGCTATCAAAATTAATAAATAATGAACTTTGGACTCTAAGGTATAAAGCCTTACTCCATGGATATATGGGTAAGGCTTATAAGACCGTAATGGTTCTTAATTTTTGGATTTGGGAAGAAACTTAGTTCCCTATACCAGCGTCGGTCAAAATGACCTTAGCCACTAAAGGACCTGGTAGAGTTCCTGTTGTAAATACTGTAATTGTAACGCGTTCTCTAGCATAACGCACATCATATGTACGACCGTCTACAGTTCCCGGTATATTATGAAACTCTTGTATTCCAGATCCAGTTCTTGTGCCTATTGATACACTAACATGCCCGTCTTCAAATGCTGCCTGATCCAATTCAGGAATAGGTATACTTTGTTCATATTCATTTGGACGACCACTGATAGCTACCCAAGCGCTTCCGCCAGCCAAATCTTCGTAAAAACCTATGCCAGGTAGGAAGCTCTCATTGGTAATATACTCTTTTGTACAGGAGTTGAAGGATAGCATAGTAGCAGATGCTATCACTAAGGCTAATAGAATTCTTTTCATAATGAGTTATTTGTTTTAAATGTATTGCTAATGTTTATCTCTATATAGGTGTATGTGTTTTCGACTGTCAAAGTGCCTTGAGGGTTTAAGCACTTATAACAAAAATATTGCCATAAAAAAGGAGCGCTACCAATAGCGCTCCTTAAATCTATTTAAAGTTCTATTTTTTCTTATCCGGCTTGTCTGATTTGACATCGTCACCTTCCGGTGTGGCATTAGCTTTTGCCGATACAATGATTTCCGATTTCTCCTTGTCGAACTCCACCAAAATAGTGTCGCCACTTTTCAGATTGTCTTTTAGAATCTCTTCTGCGATAGGATCTTCTAAGTGTTTCTGGATAGCACGTTTTAACGGTCGTGCACCAAAGTTCGTGTCATAACCTTTCTCTGCAATGTAATTCTTTGCATCATCAGAAAGTTCAATCGTATGACCTAGATCAGAAATTCTTCCAAATAAGGCTCTTAGTTCGATATCAATAATTTTGAAGATATGCTCTTTGACCAATGAATTAAACACGATTACATCATCAATACGATTCAAGAACTCTGGTGCAAAGGCTCTCTTGAGCGCCGTTTCGATCACACCGCGAGAGTGTGAGTCAGCCTGATTTTCTTTTGCCGAGGTAGTAAAACCGACTCCTTGACCAAATTCTTTCAGTTGGCGTGCACCAATATTAGAAGTCATGATGATAATCGTATTGCGGAAATCAACCTTCCGACCTAAGCTATCCGTCAATTGACCTTCGTCTAATACTTGCAAGAGTAAATTGAAGACATCGGGGTGTGCTTTCTCAATCTCATCCAAGAGTACCACGGCGTACGGTTTGCGACGCACTTTCTCGGTCAATTGACCACCTTCTTCGTAGCCCACATATCCCGGAGGCGCACCCACTAATCTGGATACGGCGAATTTCTCCATGTACTCACTCATGTCTACTTGGATCAGCGCATCTTCCGTGTCAAACATAAAACGAGCTAGCTCTTTAGCCAATTCTGTTTTACCAACACCGGTAGGGCCTAAGAATACGAATGAACCAATTGGTTTCTTAGGATCTTTCAATCCGGCACGAGTACGTTGAATCGCTTTCACCAATTTCTGCACCGCTTCATCTTGGCCAATGATTCGACCTTTCATCGATTCGCCCATGTTGAGCAATTTCTGACTGTCGGTTTGGCTCACACGTTGCACCGGGATACCCGTCATCATCGCGACCACCTCAGCTACATTATCTTCCGTAACGGTATGGCGCGTTGTTTTGGTTTCTTCTTCCCAAGCGGCTTTTTCGCGTTCTAGCTCTTCGATCAGTTTTTTCTCGGTATCCCGCAGTTTTGCTGCTTCTTCGTATTTCTGACTACGCACCACTTTGTTTTTCTCGACTTTTACCTCTTCGATCTTCTCTTCGATGTCAATAATCGTTTGTGGTACGTGAATATTGGTCAAGTGCACGCGTGATCCGGCTTCGTCCAATGCATCAATAGCTTTATCTGGTAGAAAGCGATCTGTAATATAACGCGTGGTCAAAGTGACACAGGCATTAATCGCTTCTTCCGTATACACGACATTGTGATGCTCCTCGTATTTATCTTTAATACGATTTAAGATCTCAATCGTTTCGTCGTGACTAGCAGGTTCTACTGTTACCTTTTGGAAACGACGGTCTAATGCACCATCTTTCTCAATGTACTGACGGTACTCATCAAGCGTGGTGGCACCAATACATTGGATCTCTCCACGCGCCAATGCTGGCTTGAACATATTGGATGCGTCCAAAGAACCCGAGGCACCGCCTGCACCTACAATCGTGTGAATCTCATCGATAAACAAGATCACGTCCGGTGATTTTTCCAACTCATTCATCACCGCTTTCATGCGCTCTTCGAATTGGCCACGGTATTTTGTGCCCGCTACCAAAGATGCCAAATCCAGCGTGACGACGCGTTTGTTAAACAAAACGCGAGATACCTTGCGTTGTACGATGCGTAGTGCCAATCCTTCGGCGATAGCCGACTTACCAACACCTGGCTCACCGATCAGAATAGGATTGTTCTTTTTGCGGCGGGATAATATTTGAGATACGCGTTCGATCTCTTTCTCGCGTCCGACAATCGGATCCAATCTTCCTTCTTCTGCAGCTTTGGTGAGGTCGCGCCCGAAATTGTCCAACACCGGAGTTTTGGACTTAATGTCCGAAACCTTTTTTGGTTGTGCAAATTGTGCATCATCCTCCGCAAAATCATCGTCGCCCGGAGGCGTGCCCGCTGCTTCGCTGGTAATGTCAGGTTTGTTTTGAGCCAATTCATTTTTGAACTGCTCGTACGTAACCTGATGTTTATTCAATATTTGTGAGGCGATATTATCTTCGTCGCGCAATATCGCTAGCAATAAGTGTTCTGTTCCAATAATATCGCTTTTGAAGATTTTAGCTTCTAAATACGTGACTTTAAGAACTTTTTCTGCTTGCTTAGTTAGCGGTACACTGCTAATAGGTGTGCGGGACATCGAAGAACCTTTCACGGCATCTTCTATGGACTCACGCACGGCGGCCATGTCCAATCCAATGTTTTTCAAAACATGAATTGCTACACCATCCCCCTCACGTATCAATCCCAATAAAAGATGCTCCGTGCCGATATAATCATGACGAAGACGCAAGGCTTCCTCCCGACTATACGAGATCACATCCTTTACTCGTGGTGAAAATTTAGCTTCCATCTATAAACCTTTCTAATTATTTGTGCTATCGTAAATGTAAGTAAAATTACAAATAACCTTTACGTTAATGTTTCAATAAATTTATCAACAATCGCGCCACCGACCAAGGACGATCAAAATGGCAGTAATTGACTTCAAATCGCTATATTTGTCTGAAATAAGTTACAATTTTGCTATGTCAGACGAAAAAATAATCTTCTCGATGGCAGGGGTCTCTAAGGTCTTCCCACCATCTAAGAAAGTACTCAAAAATATCTATTTATCCTTCTTTTATGGTGCCAAAATCGGAGTAATCGGATTGAATGGTTCGGGTAAATCTTCGCTATTAAAAATCATCGCCGGATTGGACAAATCCATACAGGGTGAAGTGGTCTTTTCACCCGGATATTCGGTCGGATATTTGGAACAAGAACCGCAGTTGGATTTAGAAAAAACGGTTCGCCAGATAGTAGAAGAGGGGGTAGCGGAAACCGTAGCGGTGTTGGCAGAATACGAAGAAATCAACCAAAAATTTGGCCTTCCAGAAGTATATGAGAATGCCGATGAGATGGATAAATTGCTAGAACGCCAAGGGGTGCTGCAGGATAAGATTGATGCGAGCAACGCGTGGGAATTAGACAGCAAGTTAGAACGTGCGATGGATGCACTTCGCTGTCCTGATCCAGAAGCGGTAATTGCCAATTTGTCAGGAGGTGAGCGCCGTCGCGTGGCACTTTGTCGTTTATTGCTGCAAGAACCCGATGTTTTGTTACTCGATGAGCCGACCAACCACTTGGATGCCGAATCGATTGACTGGTTAGAACAGCATTTAAAGCAATATCAAGGAACAGTGATCGCCGTAACGCACGATCGCTATTTCTTAGATAATGTAGCGGGTTGGATTTTGGAGTTAGATCGTGGAGAAGGAATTCCGTGGAAAGGCAACTATTCGTCTTGGTTGGATCAGAAAGCCAAACGCTTAGCACAAGAAGAAAAGCAAGAAACCAAACGCCAGAAAACCTTGGAGCGCGAGCTGGAATGGGTACGTATGGCGCCTAAAGCGAGACATGCTAAATCAAAAGCACGTCTGCATAACTATGAAAAGCTGGCTTCGGAAGAAACGCAGGATCGCGAAGCGAAATTGGAATTATTCATTCCGCCAGGACCACGTTTGGGAAATGTGGTGATCGAAGCCGATCAGATTTCTAAATCGTATGGAGATCGTATTTTATTCGAAAACCTTAGTTTTTCACTTCCTCCGGCAGGAATCGTCGGTATTATTGGCCCCAATGGTGCTGGTAAAACCACGTTATTCCGATTAATTACCGGTCAGGAACAACCGGATACGGGTACGTTCAAAGTCGGTGAAACGGTTGCCCTGGGTTATGTAGATCAGATGCATCACGATCTGGATGCCGAAAAATCTGTTTGGGAAAACATCACCGATGGCAATGAAAACATCAATCTCGGTACGAAATCGGTCAATTCTCGCGCCTACGTTTCTAAATTTAATTTCAATGGCGCGGATCAGCAGAAAAAAGTAGGCGTGTTATCTGGTGGAGAGCGCAACCGCGTACATTTAGCCATTACCTTGAAAAAGGGATCTAATGTACTATTGCTGGATGAGCCGACGAACGATATTGATGTGAATACGCTACGCGCGCTAGAGGAAGGTTTAGAGAACTTTGGCGGCTGTGCGGTCGTCATCTCGCACGACCGTTGGTTTTTGGATCGTATCTGTACGCATATTTTAGCGTTCGAGGGCGATTCTCAAGTGTATTTCTTCGAAGGTAACTACACGGAGTACGAAGAAAACCGCAAAAAACGCCTAGGAGATATAGCGCCACAACGCATTAAATACAAAAAACTAGTGAAGTAATCTTTGCTTTGGATAACGCAAAACTATTAGAGGCCATTATCGTCCACGCTATCGATGGTATTATAACCATCGATAATCGTGGCGTGGTAGAATCAATCAATCCTTCCGCATTGGCTTTGTTTGGTTATCGTGCGGAAGAAGTCGTAGGACAAAACATCCGTATGCTGATGCCAGAGCCTGATCGCGGTAACCACGATTCATACATACAGAACTATGAACGTACGGGGCATGCCAAGATTATCGGTTTAGGACGCGAAGTGCTCGGCCGCAAGAAAGATGGTACCACGTTTCCTTTTCGCTTAGCGGTCAGTGAGGTGTTTTATCAGAATCGAAAGATATTTACCGGGTTTATCCACGATCTATCCAAGGAAAAGGCGGCCGAAGATAAACTCCGGCAGTATGCCGTGGAACTCGAAGAAAAAGTAAGCGACCGTACCAAAGACTTGATCAATCTGGTCTCGCAATTGGAAGAAGCAAAGCAAGAAGTGAGTATCTCTTTAGAGAAAGAGAAGGAACTGAGTCAGCTTAAATCTCGTTTTGTGTCTATGGCATCGCATGAATTTCGGACGCCGCTTAGTTCGGTGCAACTTTCTGCTTCGCTGATCGAAAAATACATGCAAAAGCCAGATCACGAAGCGGTAGCGAAGCACACGGCACGGATCAAAGGTTCGGTTCAATTGCTGAACACCATCCTCAATGACTTTCTCTCTTTAGAGAAGCTGGAAGCAGGTGTCGTGCGTGTAGAGAAGCAATTGATCAATCTGGTGCAGTTGGCCGAGGAAATCACTGAGGAGATGCAGTTGATCTGCAAAAAAAATCAGTTGATCGTGTACCAACACACGGGCTCTGAAGGTAGCTTTGACTTAGATCCACATCTGATAAAAAGTAGTATTATTAACCTGATATCCAATGCGATCAAGTATTCTGGAGAAGATACGTACATTGAGTTTTCTACCGAAATAAATGGACAATCTTGTGCCATCACCGTAAAAGATAATGGAATTGGAATTCCGCAGGAAGAGCAGCAGAGTTTGTTTGAACCCTTTTTCCGAGCGCATAATACGGGAAGTATTCCCGGTACGGGCTTGGGTCTGAACATCGTAAAGCGCTATGTAGAACTCATGGGGGGTAAGCTGAGCTACTGGTCTGAGTTGCACCGTGGCGCATCCTTTAGCATGACTTTTTCTGCAAGTAAAGCATAACATGGCATCACATAAGCAAAAGGTACTGATCATTGAAGATCATTTAGAAATCCGAGAAGGTACAGCAGAAATCTTGGAGCTCACCGACAATTACCAAGTGTTTACTGCTTCTCATGGTCGCGAAGGAGTGGATTTGGCCTTAGAGCAGGTGCCTGATATTATTCTTTGTGATATTATGATGCCTGAGTTGGATGGCTATGGTGTGCTTTATATGTTGGGGAAATATCCTACCACGAAAAACATTCCTTTTATCTTCCTGACGGCAAAGACCGAGCGATCCGATATCCGCAAGGCGATGGAAATGGGGGCGGATGATTATTTGACTAAACCGTTCGACGATATCGAATTGCTTAATGCCATCGAAGTGCGCCTGAAAAAGAGAAATCAACTTTCTGCGCATGCAACCAATGAGCCGAAGGAAGATATTGCGCAAGAAATTCTATTAGATCAGATGGTCGGGGAAGCACGCATTAAGCGTGTCAAGAAAAAACAACTGTTGTACGAAGCGGGTGATATACCTTACTTCATATACTATGTAATAAAAGGTAAAGTGCGCACCTTTTTGAGTTATGTGGATGGCCGAGAATTGTCGACTGCGATTATTACCGAACACCAACTTTTTGGCTACGAATCCCCTTTGCTCAACACGAGTTATAGTGACAATGCTGTTGCTCTTGAGGATGCCGAAGTAGCGCTGCTACCCAAAGAGGATTTCTTCGAGCTAATGTATAGGAAACCTGCATTGGCAGCGCAAGTGATCCGAATGCTTTCTGGAAATGTGCAAGCAAAGGAGAAGCAAATGTTGGGCTTCGCTTACGATACGGTGCGTAAGCGCGTCGCGAATGCGCTGATTGAGGTGGCCGAAAAATCTGCTCCGCAACAAGATCAATGTACCATCCGGATCTCTCGTGAGGATCTTGCGGCACTGGCCGGCACAGCCAATGAGACGATTAGTCGCATGCTGGCCGATTTCAAAGACGAGAAATTGATTCATAAAGAAGGCAATTCGATCGTCGTCAACTCGGTAGAAAAGCTTCATCGTATCAAACACTAAACTTTCCGAATCCGTTGCCAATAGGTGACGAAGATCATATTTTTTGCTGATGCAATACATGAGGCTGCCTACTCGTGTCCGGTATCTTTGTTCGTAGTTTTTTATCAACTGCAAACACCGAAGAAAGATATGAGAGTTATAGCATACAGTATATTAGAGCAGGAAAAGGAACTGCTTATCAAAGCCAATTCAAAAGTTCACGATTTTACGTTTATATCCAATCCATTGACTATGGATACTATGCACTTTGTGGAAGGCAAAGAGGTGATCGTCATATCGGAGCGTGATGTGTTGGATCAGCAAGCGTTGGTGAATCTGTACCATCTTGGTGTGAGAAGTGTCATTACGCGCACCACATCCACCGCGCATATCGATCTTTCGGCTGCGGGCATACTCCGAATGCATGTAGCCAATACACCATTTGACGACCAGACGCCTTACGGTATCGCTACGCAAGTCGTGCAAAATCTAACCAATTGGATGGTGGGCGGCTGCGCCGGAAAAGCCTGTCAATGCCGCATGGATTGCGCGAAAAAAGGTACTGATGCAGCACGGGAAGGAGGACAACCACATGTCCGATAATCTAAATGAGCTCATCGATAAATATAACGTCGCGACTCCGCGTTATACCTCTTATCCAACGGTGCCTTGCTGGAATGAGGCTAGTTTTAGTGCGGCGGGCTGGATCACTCAATTGCAGAAAAACTTTGGCCAAGATCCAGCGCAAGGCATTAGCGTCTATATACATCTGCCATTTTGTGAAAGCTTATGCACGTATTGCGGTTGCAATACCCGTATTACCAAAAATCATCAGGTGGAAGCGCCTTATATTAATGCCGTCATAAAAGAATGGCAAATGTATCGTACCATTTTAGGTAATCAGCCGTTACGTATCAAAGAAATTCACTTGGGCGGTGGTACGCCTACATTTTTTGCTCCAGAAAATTTACGTCAACTCATCGCTGCGGTCTTAGAAGGCAATACGCTCGATGCCAATCCTGCTTTCTCTTTCGAAGCACATCCAGCCAATACATCGGCAGAGCACCTTCAGGTGCTATATGATGTTGGATTTAGACGACTTAGTTTAGGTATTCAGGATTTTGATCCCGAAGTGCAGCGCGTAATTAATCGTAAGCAAAGCGTCGAGGATGTGAAAGTAGTGATGGAGCAAGCGCGCGCCATTGGCTACACATCCATCAATTTCGACTTGATTTATGGTTTGCCTTTGCAAACGCTACATTCGGTATTTGATACGATTACGGTTGCACTATCGATGAAGCCAGAGCGCATCTCCTTTTATAGCTATGCACATGTGCCTTGGATCAAGCCCGGTCAGCGGCATTTTAGTGAGAAGGATTTGCCGGTAGGCAAAGAAAAAATGGATTTATATAAACTCGGGAAAGGCATGATCGTCGAAGCAGGCTATAAAGAAGTCGGTATGGATCATTTTGCTTTGCCTGGTGACAGCTTGTTATTGGCATCAGAGAATGGCGCGTTGCATCGCAATTTTATGGGTTATACGGATAGCTATACACCGATCTTGATCGGTTTGGGGGTATCATCTATCAGTGATGCATGGTCGGCCTATGCACAAAATGTGAAAACGGTAGAGGAGTATTATCGACTACTGGATCAAAACGAATTGCCTGTTTTGCGCGGGCATGTATTATCGAAAGATGATGAGCAATCACGGCGGTATATTTTGGAGATGATGTGTCGCTACAAAGTGGTGTTAGATCCCAAAGATAGGAGCAAGAATGCGCAGATCATAAAACGTCTTCAATCCCTGCGAACTGATGGATTAGTACGTGTAAAGGATAATGTAGTGCGTGCTACACCATTGGGAAAAGCACTCATACGAAATGTGTGTACGGCATTTGATGAATATTTACACCAAGAAACGGATACTTTACCGGTTCGATTTAGTCAGGCCGTGTAGATCATTACCCTAAAACACATTCCCTATGTCTTCCGAATTACTCGTTGATCAAGCATGCTATCATTGTGGAGATAGTCTAGGTCCATCACCATACCTGCTCGACGGGCGACAATTCTGCTGTTTGGGTTGTCAGACCGTCTATCAAATTATGTACAACAATGGGATGGATAGTTATTATAAGTATAATACGCATCCAGGCAAATCGCAGCGTGATAATCATAACGTAGATCTAAGCTACTTAGACGAGCCCAAGATCATTGCGCAGCTGTTGGATTATATGGATGAGGAACGATCGATCATTACCTTTTATATTCCGGCCATTCACTGCAGTTCTTGTATCTGGCTTTTGGAACATCTCTATCGCATCAATAAAGGAATATCGCGCGGACAAGTCGATTTCATGAAAAAGCAGGTGAGCGTCGTTTTTGACCAGCATAACATTAGCTTGCGCGAACTGGTGATGTTATTGATTTCAATAGGATATGAACCAAAGATCACCTTGCAAGATGTGGTGCAGCAAAATAAAAAGGTGGATCAACGTGGGCTAATTGCAAAAATAGCGGTAGCAGGCTTTTGCTTTGGCAACTCGATGATGCTGAGCTTTCCAGATTATTTTGGCATGTCTGCCTTTGAAAAGGAGTTTTCCAATTACTTTGGTTATCTCAATTTACTACTAGCATTCCCCGTATTTCTGTACAGTGCATCCGGCTATTTCAGCTCTGCTTGGCACAGTCTGAGACGCGGTCGCTTGAATTTAGAGGTGCCATTAGCATTAGGGATTCTAGTACTTTTTCTGCGCACGGCATTTGAAGTGCTTATGCACACGGGACCCGGCTTTGCCGATACGTTGTGTAGTTTAGTCTTCTTTATTCTCATTGGTCGTTGGGTGCAGCAGCATACGTATCACCACCTGTCTTTCGAGCGTGATTATCGGTCTTACTTTCCGGTTGCGGTCACCGTGTTGAATAACGGCGCCGAACGGTCGATACCATTAGGGGAATTACAGGTGGGCGATCGAATCTGGATTAGACATCAGGAAATTATTCCGGCCGATGCTATCCTGTTGAAAGGAGAGGGGGCAGTCGACTTTAGTTTTGTTACCGGTGAATCCAAGGTGGTTCGCAAGGGTCTAGGGGAAATGATTTATGCCGGTGGCCGGCAAATGGGAGAGGCGATGGAACTCGAAGTGATGAAGCCTGTGTCTCAAAGCTACTTGACCAAATTGTGGAACAATGATCCGGACGAAGCCAAACCCAAAGAATACCGAACTTTCGTGGGCTTTATTAGCAAATATTTTACGATAGGTTTGGTGTCTATTGCTTTGTCGGCTTGGGGCTATTGGTGGTTCGTCGGGAATATGCACCACGCATGGGCGGCCTTGACTGCCGTACTGATCATCGCTTGTCCTTGTGCCTTAGCATTAAGCTCACCATTTACCTTGTCGGCAGCACTGAGCATCTTAGATAAAAATCGATTTTATGTGAAGAATGTAGGGGCGATAGAGCAAATGGCTGCCATTGATTGTTTGGTGTTTGATAAAACAGGGACCATTTCGTCACCCTCTTCTTCTCAGATGCGTTGGAAGGGGAAGCTAAATGATCAGGAATCCATAGCCCTTGCCTCTGTATGTCGGCATTCTTCGCATCCGCTTAGTCGACAGATCGTGCAATACCTAGGTCGGAAAAGTTATGAAGACGTAGGTGCTTTTGAGGAGATGGCCGGCCAAGGAATCACTGCAACCTGTGATGGGTTGCTATTGAAAGTGGGGAGCGCACGTCATGTCGGGATGAAAGTCAATGCCGAAGGCACGGTCGTATATGTACAGATTAACGGGGAGGTGAAAGGTGTATTTCAGGTCGAACAATCTTGGCGACCTAATCTTGGTGCTGTCTTGCATGATTTATCGAAGGAGTATAGCCTGCATTTGATTTCAGGGGATAATGATCGACATCGTGCAGAAATGAGGGTGCTTTTTCCAGATCGGGCTAGCTTAATATTCAATCAGCATCCGGCAGACAAGCTGCGAAGAATTGCCGATTGGCAGCAAGATGATCGTGTGGTGGCGATGATAGGCGATGGGTTGAACGATGCGGGCGCTTTGCGAAAGGCCGATATGGGTATCGCCGTCAGTGACGATATCAACAACTTTTCGCCGGGCTGTGACGCGATACTCGATGGGGCGCACTTTGACCGCCTGCCCAACTTCTTTCGCTTTGCCAAGGATGCGGTATGGGTGATCCGTTTGAGTTTTGGAATATCTATCTTATATAATGTAGTTGGTTTAAGCCTGGCGGTGCAAGGAGCGATGTCACCTTTGTTCGCGGCGATTTTGATGCCGCTGAGTACAGCAACGATTATTTCTTTTACCAGTTTGTCCATGCGTTGGTTTGGAAAGCGACGCAAACTGCTTTAATTTTTAGAGGCTATGGGTATTATTTTCTTATTAATTGGTTGTAGTGCTTTGGTAGCGATATTGTTTTTAGTCGCTTTTTTCTGGGCAAATAAAACAGGTCAGCATCAAGATACCGATACACCAGCATATCGTATACTCTTCGATGACGAGGTGGGGGAGAATCATTAGCAGATTTTATTCAAAAAAATCTCTCTCTTTTTAAGGCAGTTAGCTTTGCTAAAACATAAAAAGGGAAAAAAGGTTTTGGGAGTGTAAAAGTTTATTCTACCTTTGCACCACTCCGCAAGGGAGGAAGGATGTTGAGAGGATAGAAAAAGCGAGTTTACGGAGGCGTTAGCTGATAAAACGAGCGGATTCGGGAAGCGGAGATCACCAAAATTATTTTCAAAATAAATTTGGAAGATCAGAAAAGATTCCTACCTTTGCAATCCCAACCACAGAGGAAGGGAAGCAAAAAAAAGAAAGTCAAGTCCGAAAGGATAAGATATACAAGGCCAAAGCGCGATGCGGCGGCGAGAAAGTTCTTTAAAGAAATGATCATGATGCGTGGTGAGTAGTTTAGCTTTTGAATTTTAGAA
>NZ_WLYS01000005.1 GCF_011316935.1 Sphingobacterium chungjuense | reverse complement strand
TCCTTCTTCACCCTCTTTAAGGGCACGGACAATCTGGGTTTCTGTAAAACGTGTCTTCTTCATTTTCAACTTAAATTTAAACATTGTAGTTCAGTTTTAAGCTGTCTGTTTTTTTGGGACACTTACAGTGTCATCTAAAATCACACTTGATTGACATTAAAAAGCACGATTGATTTTATAATATTATCTTCCAGAGAGCTAAATTCAATAAAATAAGCAAAGTTTGTTGTCTTATTTGTTTCAATAAACTGCCCTTTACATGCACCAAAATTGCCAAAAGATGTGATATTTTCTAGGTTTAGATGCTAGAGTTTTTTCGACTATCTAAGTATTGTTGCAAATGGTGGTAAAAGCTTTCCAGTTTTGATAACAGATTCTAATTAGTAACTTAATAACTTGGATTGGTAAGACCTTTTTCTAAGTTTTACCTGCATCAATAAACAATTGCTTAATCGTGCAAAATGCATCATACTTATGAATATAATTAATCAGTACTTTTTATCCCTATTGTTATTGTGTTTAGTCTTATCTTGTTCTGCGCAACAAAAATTCACTAATCCAGTGATTTCGGGTGACCTACCCGATCCTAGCGTTATTCGCG
This sequence comes from Sphingobacterium chungjuense, assembly GCF_011316935.1. Lineage (GTDB taxonomy): Bacteria > Bacteroidota > Bacteroidia > Sphingobacteriales > Sphingobacteriaceae > Sphingobacterium > Sphingobacterium chungjuense. The sequence continues at coordinate 218,258 of NZ_WLYS01000005.1, read as the reverse complement.
TGAATGATACGTATTACGCTACTTCTACATCCTCCGAATGGGCGCCATTCTATCCATACTTCAAGTCCAATGATTTGGTGAACTGGAAACAGATCGGACATATTTTTGAGGTTCAGCCCGAATGGACGATTTCCTCATTTTGGGCACCGGAGCTTTATGAATTGGATGGAAAGTTATATTGTTATTACACCGCTCGTCGACGGAGCGATGGTATCAGTTGCATTGGTGTAGCCGTCGCGGAAACACCCGAAAGTCCGTTCGTAGATCACGGCATCATTATCGAACACGGAAAGGAAGCGATTGATGCTTTTGTGTTTGACGATGATGGACAATTGTATATCACCTGGAAAGCATACGGGTTAGATGATAGAAATATTGAAATTGTAGGAAGTAAGTTATCCGCTGATGGTTTACGATTGGAAGGTGAACATTTTTCGATGTTACGGGATGATGAAGGTATTGGTATGGAAGGTCAATATCATTACAAGGAAGGCGACTATCATTACTTAATCTATGCTGCGCGGGATTGTTGTGGTCCAAAAAGTAATTATGATGTGCGAGTGGCTCGCGCAAAAAACTTTGTTGGTCCTTATGAGAAATACGAAGGAAATCCAATCTTAGTTGGTGGTACCGAATATGTATCTGTGGGACATGGAACGGCAGTTAGAGGATTAGATGATGAACTATATTATTTATGTCATGGTTATCTGGCTGGGGATGATGTATACCAAGGTCGACAGCCGATGCTGCAACAAATCAAGATCAATGTAGATGGCTGGCCATATTTTGTAACTGGAAAAGAAGCCATCAGAAACCAAACCATTAGCAAAGCGACTCAGAAACAACAAACGAAAGATTTTGAAGATTCGTTTGCTGGCCAAAAGCTGAAGCCTGAATGGACTTGGAATTATCCATATGCTATTAATCAGTATGAACTCAAAGATCAGCAACTGCAATTGAAAGGCATTCCGACGTCCGATAATCAGTATGGCACCGTCATGTGTGTTCGTCCAACGGCTTCACATTACACGTTTGAAACTCAGGTTACCAACCAAAATACAGCATCCAAAGGATTAACGCTTTACGGCGATCACAAAAATCTTCTATTTCTGAGTGTACAAGGCAGTGAAGTATCTTTAAAATCGGTACAAGATGGGAAAGAAAAGGTGTTAGCCACGAATAAAAATGAGGCCAATACGGCCTATCTGAAAGTCGAGGTGAACCATGGCGTCCACTGTGATTTCTTCACCAGCGCAGATGGTAAAGATTGGAAAAAAATAAATCACGAAGTGGTGGATGCTACAGCACTCACGCGTTGGGACCGCGTGGCACGACCTGGACTTATCCATGCTGGAAGCGTCGATGAACCTGCTTTTTTTGATTACTTTAAGGTGAGTAAAGTGTTGTAATACAGTTTTATATAGTAGAAAACAGGAAATGGCTGAAGTCAAAAACTTCAGCCATTTCCTGTGAAATAGTAGATCTTTGAAGATCATTGATTTATGTCTTTTATGCTACCCCTCGCTATATTTATAAGGATCATCTTTGCTCTTCGCTGGATCATAATGCAACCCTGGGCTCAACCAGTATAATAAGACGACTCGAGAATATCGATAATTGAATGGAGCCAATAAAAACACACCAATAAAGATCGTCACAAGATACAACCAAACATTTTCAAGATTTCCTGTCAGAATGTATGTGGCTACCGCTATGGTAATCATTTGCGCTACGTTGAAGGCGTAACTCACAAACATAGAAACATAAAAATATCCAGGCTCTCTTTCGAACTTAAACTCGCAGTGCGGGCAGTAGATATGCATCTTTTGTGCCTTAAATCCATACATCGAATTGGCAAATATATCCCCACGTCTACATTTAGGACATTTAGCATGTAATGCGGCATTAAATTCTGTAGGTATTGTAAACGTCTGCGTTGTGCTTTTATTTGTAGTGCTTGTACTATTTTCTATATTTTCCATAATCCTCTTTTTTAAAAGACTTTTTTCTAAACTCGTCCGGTGTTAATTTTTCATATTTTTTGAAAAATTTGGTGAAGTAGGAATTGTCACTGAAATTGAGTTGTAATGCAATTTCGCTGATCGTTAAATCTAAGTTGACTAACAGGCGCTTCGCTTCCAATAATACTCGCTTTCGGATCACCTCTCCTGCTGACATACCTAACAAATCGTTGGACAAGGCATTGAGATGATTAGGCGTGATATATAGTAATTGCGCATAATCTTTAGGTAGCCGTATCGTTGTGAAATTGACCTCAATCAATCTTTGAAAGTTTTTTAATAACAGATAGTTATAGTTTGGAATGTAGCTTTCTGAGTTTTGTACACCGATGTGTGATATTTGCATAAACATATCCAAGAGAAGTACTCTAATATGATCTTCGCTGAAGATGGTTTTCTCACTTCCTGCTCGAAGTACTTTCTCAAAGCCGGTTTTGATTGACTCCTGATTATCCAACGGAATTTGTATGACAGAATCCTTGGTTATACCTTGAAAAAAGATGAAACGTTGTATGTAGTCGGATAATAATAAAAATGATTGGAAGTAGCTTGTAGAGAAGTTGAGCACATAGCCATCAGCAGGTTCATCAAAACTCCAGCTATGGACTTGGCCAGGTATCATAAAATAAATTTGCCAAGGCCGCACCTCAAACTGTTCGAAATCGATGGAATGGGTGCCGCTTCCTGCTGTAAATAGTACGACATGAAAGAAGTTGTGCCGATGTGGATGATGAAGATGTTGATGCGTCTGCGAATACGAACCAAACCTACCTACATAAATATCGTCGTGTTGAAATCCGCCGATACTTTGAATGTTGTAAATAGGTATGTCATTCTTCATACCTCAAAGTTACGGCAGAACTACTATAAATCGTGGTACTGATTACTTAGATATTGGTATTATTCAACGATTTGTTGATTTACATCACATTCAGTTCTACTTCTTGTTTTACCTTATAATGTATTTGCGTCAATCCAGTTTCGAAAGTTTTGGTCGCCTTCAATTCGAGAATTTGTTCGGGAATACCGTCTTGAAACAGCCTTGTCCCCGCTCCTAGAATAATCGGGACTACAGATATAATAAGTTCATCTAGCAGCTGGTGTTTGAGTAATTCATTGATTACTTGGGCACCGCCATCACAATAGATATTTTTTCCATTTTCGGTTTTCAGACGATCGACTAACTCTGTCAGACTGCCCGTATAGAAAGTCGTCCGACCTTCTTTAGGTCGATCTGTTTTTGTAATCACATATACATCACGATTTCCATTATCGTAATATGACTTGCCAATTTCCCGAACAACGTAATCGTATGTTTTTCGTCCGATAATTAACGTATCGATTGCAGATATAAATTCTTCGTAACCATAGTCTTCACCCTCTTTTTCCACGATTTTGAGAAAGCTGAGGTCGTCATTAGGTTTGGCAATATAGCCATCTAGGCTCATTGCTATAAAAAGTGATAGTGATCTCATGTTTATCAATAGTTTTTGAAGTAGTAAAAAGGTGGTAATACAAAAAATGTGGTGTCTTCGCGAAAAACACCACATTAAAGTTGCATATTTTTTGCCAAACTTGGCGTATATCTAGCCTTCCTGCGGCGTGATACCTAACAATTCAATATCAAAAATCAATGTGCTAAATGGCGGAATAGTGGCGCCAGATCCACGTTCGCCATACGCTAGATTGTACGGAATAAAGAAACGATATTTTGAACCTTTTTGCATCATGGGTAATGCGATTTGCCAGCCTGGAATTACGCCATCTAAGTTAAAAGTAATAGGTTCTCCCCGATCGTATGAATTATCGAAAGTAGTGCCATCGAGAAGCTTACCGATATAATGTACGGTGACCTCATCTTCCTTAGTCGGTCGCTCGCCGGTGCCTGGCTGCAATACCATATATTGTATTCCGGAAGAATCAGCAACCACACCATCTTTCTTTTGATTTTCCGCAAAAAAACGGTTGCTTTCTTCTTTGAAAATGGCAGTCTTAGCTTCTTGAGCGGCCATTAGTTGCTGACGAATAATCTGCTGCACTTCTTGTTCACCGAATAAACTGGCTTCGCCAGCTAATGCTTTCGAAAGCGACTCGCTGACGATCTTGGCATTGACGGGCACACCGATAGATTTTATAGAACGTGCAATATCTTGTCCTAAAGCATAGGACAATGAATCGGCACCAGATTGTAATTGTTGCGCAGAAGTGTTAAGCGCGAATAAAGCTATAAAGGCTGATCCAGCAATAATTTTCATGTATTATTTGTGTTTTTCGATGATTTGAGCAATGATCTGAGCAGTTTTATCAGGATAATCTACCGCCACCCGAGATTTACTGTACAACCAAGACTCAATATCGTATTCGTATTTTCTTTTTAAACTTTTGATCACTGGTACTCCCATTTCCTTTAACGAAGCGGCATTCAAATGTTGCTCGTATTGGTTTTTCATTGGGATAACTAATAATTTTTTGCCCAAATATAAGGCTTCTGCGGGAGTCTCAAAACCTGCACCACATAACACACCTGAAGATTGTGCCATGCTCTTTACAAAAGCATCACTATTAATAGGGTTGATATTTACATTTTTGAGCGCAAATGGCCTTTTGTTGTGCTTAGAAAACACCTCCCATTTGACATCTTCAAATCGCGATAAATGTTTCAGCAGATGTCCGTCGTCGTAAGAAGGTAAGTAAACGGTGTAATGACCACGGTCTGCGACATCCAATTCTCGAACCGATTGGCGGATCACGGGTGTATAAATACGATCGGAATAGGATTTAAAATGAAACCCGTAAGATATAGATGCTGGCGCATAATTCTTCATAATAAATTTGCCCAAGGTATCCGATTCGGGAGGTTTGGGACTTAAAGGATCCAGCGCACCGATTTGATGACTCAAGCCAATACAGGGAATATCTTTAAGATGACATGCCCAAGCAGATATAGGCTCAAAATCATTAATCACTAAATCGTACTGATCTACGGGGAGGCTATTGATCTCTTTAGAAAACTTGCGAACCGTCGAGCTCATAAAAGTACGCCACAAATCTACGCCACCATGCTTGCCAAAGATAAAGCTTAGTCCATGTAGCTTGTACTTTACCTCAAATGGTAAGGTGAGATCGGCTTGGATGCCGCTGATCAACACATCTACTTCGCCATGCTGCTGAAGGCATGGTATGACATCCATGGCGCGGGACAAGTGGCCATTACCTGTCCCTTGTACAGCATACAGTATCTTCATACAGTGATTTTTTTTATGCCAAATTAATAAATTCTGATCAAGCTATTCGAAAACATGCTGATTTGACTTAAGCCATAACACTCACATAACATCTTGTTAACGAGGTCGATTTAGGACTGAGTATCGTAACTAAAGTACTTTAGTTTATCTTGCAATACGCGAGCTATCATGTTAAAATATCGTTTCTGCTTGTACCCCATCACCCATTGTATTCCTTGCACGGCATTAGTACAAAATATCTCATCGGCTTCTTTCATAATATCTGGACTTATTTGCGCCTCTACCACAGGAATTCCCTCTTCGCTGGCCATGTCCATGACGACTTGACGCATTACACCCTGTACACAACCTTCGCTAATCGCGGGTGTATACAATGTCTTGTCGTAATACACAAAAATATTGGATGTCAAAGATTCGCATAAATATCCTTCCTGATTTAGCAAAAGCACATCGTCATAGCCAAATTTGTTTTTATACAAACCAGCTGTCACGTACACTAACGCATTGATCGACTTCAATTTAGACAATTCACTGTACGCCTTTTTATATTCATCATATAGTCCTACAATTAATCCAACTTTCTTGTCTTTGGTCGGCGCCGTCAACAGGTCCGCTTGTAAGGTGTATGCTGATTTATTCGTTTGTGGCGCATACAAACCATCGCCAGCACGATAAACAATAAGACGGATGCGGACATCTTTTCCCATCAAATTGTTTTTGCGAATCAATTCTTCCGTCTTCGTGCGAATAAAATAAGCATCGTACAGTACGTGATCTTCGATGTGCAGCATCTGTAAAGATTCTTGCAATCGCTTTACATGTTGTGTAAGAAAGCGAATGTCGCCACCTCGCCAAAGCATGGTTTCAAAAATACCGTCGCCATAACGAAAAGCCCGATTTTCTATAGATAGTATCGGGCTATTTTCTGCGACCAGACTACCATTAGCATTTATATAGTGTATGGGCATATAAGTTTTACGTAATAGAATGTTACTCTTCTTTTGTCGTGGCGTATGCACGCCACTTGTCCAATGCCGATTGAAAATCTGCTGGCAATGGTACTTCGAAAGCAACCTTTTGTTTGGAAGTTGGATGTTCGAATCCTAAACTTCGTGCATGCAGCGCCTGTCTTGGCAAAAGCGAAAAGCAGTTGTCTACAAATTGTCTGTACTTAGCAAATACAGTGCCTTTTCTGATACTGGCACCACCATAAGACGCATCATTGAAAAGCGGGTGACCGATGGATTTTAAATGTGTGCGAATCTGATGAGTACGTCCTGTTTCTAACACACACTCAATCAACGTAACATAACCTAATCGTTCCAATACTTTGTAATGCGTGACAGACCATTTCCCTTTTTCTGGATCATCGTACATTGTCATAATGCGGCGATCTTTCAGTTCACGCCCAATATATCCAGTGATGGTGCCATCTTCTTCAATATCTCCCCATACGAGCGCGACATATTTACGATCAATACTGTGTTCGTAAAACTGTTTTGCCAAATAGGTCATCGCCCACTCATTTTTAGCAATAACAAGCAGCCCAGAGGTATCTTTGTCAATCCGATGCACCAAACCCGGTCTACCGGTATTGCCAGGCATCGTAGGTAATTGATTTAAATGATAGGTTAGCGCGTTGACTAACGTACCCGTATAATTATTGAAACCTGGATGTACCACCATGCCTGGATCTTTATTGACCAATAGCACGTCATCATCTTCGTATACAATATTCAAAGGAATATTTTCGGGATATACTTCGGTGTCTCGCGGTGGATCTGGAAAAACCACAGAGATAACATCCAATGGCTTTACCTTATAATTGGATTTTACCAAATTATCGTTTACAAGGACCGAACCAGCATCGATTGCATTTTGTATGCGATTTCGAGAGGTGTTTTCTACCCGATTCATCAAAAATTTGTCTATCCGCAGTGGGCTTTGCTTTTTGTCGGTGACAATTCTGATGTGCTCAAAAAGTTCCTGCTCGTCGTGTTCTTCCTCTAAGTGATCAACCATGCTGCAAAAGTACCTATTTTTTGAAAATATAAAGGATGCAGAAAGAAATAGTACCTTTGGTTGATGTCGTTGGATTTCCATTTCAATAGCCCAGTAGAGGTACTCGACCTACCTCTTCTTCGCGAACGCAAAGTACAGGTTTCGGTGAAGCGCGATGACCTGATTCATCCTTTTATTTCTGGAAATAAGTGGCGCAAACTCAAATATATTCTTATGCAAGCGCTGGAAGACCGAAAAAAAACCTTGGTAACTTTTGGCGGTGCGTGGTCTAATCATCTTTTGGCGACAGCCTGTGCAGGCGCTAAATTTGGATTTAAAACACATGGTTTTGTGCGTGGTGAAATGGTTAGCAATCCGGTATTGTCGATGTGCAGATTATATGGCATGAAGTTACAATTTGTAGACCGAGCTAGCTACCGTGATAAAGAAATGCTTTATGAGCAAAACTTTTCGGTGCAGGATGCTGTATATATTGGGGAAGGTGGATTTAGCGTAGATGCTACACTCGGCTGTAAAGAGATCGTGCAAGAGTTACCTCAGGAATATGAGCATATTTTTGTGGCTAGCGGTACTGGAACTACGGTAGCTGGATTAGCTACAGGCGTATTCGAGCAGAATTTATCAACACGGGTGCATAGTATTCCAGTGCTAAAAGGTGGCGATTTCTTAAAAAGTGATGTGCAATCTCTTGGTGTAAATCCAGAAAACATTACTTTCCATACAAATTATCACTTTGGAGGATATGCTAAATATACTGCAGAGCTACTCGCTTTCGTTACAGACTTCGTGCAAAATACGGGCATTATGATAGAACCGACCTACACAGGCAAAGCTTTTTATGCTTTGTTTGATCTGGTAAAACAAGATTACTTTGTTCCTGGCGATCAGGTAGTCATAATTCATACCGGCGGCCTAACGGGATTTTTGGGCATGTACGACAAATTTTAAATCGTTTTAAAGAAATCATGCTTAATCGCTTTTTTGCTTTCATTCTCTTTTTATTAGTTACTACAAAAGTCTATGCGCAAGCTGATAGCTTGAGTACCACGCAAGACACCGTGCATACGATCAGCAGAGCAGACACTATTCGTGGAGATCAAGATGCCTATGATATTGTCGATGCGTATCGAAGTATTTTTCCGCGAAAATACACCACAAATACACCAAAGAGACGATCTGGTGTGGCTTATTTACCCAATGTCAATTATAATCCTAGTATTGGGGCGCAGATCGGCGTCAAGATGGTTGCCGGTCATGTTTTTGGTGATCGTGAAAATACGACGATGTCTGTCTTTGCGACCGCATTATCTGTTACCACCCGTGGAATCATTGTTGGTTACTTAAATCATGATATCTACACCAAAGAAAATAAGTGGAACCTGAAAGGGAATATCAATATTGCGCGCATGGTAGGTTTGGACTATGGTCTAGGCATTGGCCAGCCGTTGCCGGATCCTACGCCAGACGAATTGATATTAAATAACCCGGATAGACAACGCTTTACGTATAATTATAATGTCTACAATTTTAATGAACGTCTTTATAAGCAATTATTACCGGGGATGTTTGTGGGTGCTGGGGTATTTTTTGAATTAAAACGTGGTATTTCTGTGAACAACGAGGAAGATATATCACCGAATCGGATTTATAGCGAGTGGAATGGCTTTGATGATACGCAGAATAACAATAATGGGCTAATGCTGAATTTTCAATACATGACGCGTGATAATCCCAACAATGCTTATAAGGGAATTTATGCCGATGTGGTATTGCGATCCAATCAAACTTGGATGGGAAGCCAACATAGCGCCTATCAATTGGTCACCGATTTTAGAAAATATTGGAATCTATCTAAAAATGAATCAAATCATGTGCTGGCTTTTTGGAGCTTAGGATCTTTTAAATTGGGCAATGATTACTTACCGTATTTGGATCTTCCGGGAACGGGCAAAGATGCTTACGCACGAAGTGGCCGTGGATATACCTTTGGTTACTTCAAAGGACTTTCATTTTATTACTCGGAATTAGAGTACCGTTTTCCAATTTTGGAAAATAGGTTTTTGAGCGGAGTTGTTTTTGCTAACGCACAAACGGCAAACGATCAAATGGGAACCAAACTTTTCCGATATTGGCAACCTGCTGGCGGTGCCGGCCTACGCGTGTTGTTTAACAAAACTACACGTACCAATCTGTGTATCGATTACGCTATGGGGAGATTTGGTCAGCGTGGGTTCTTCCTGGGTTTGAATGAAGCCTTTTAATTTTAATGATCACTACTAACTAATTATGCAATCTCCGATAATCCATCTTTGGCGCTCTGCCCTATTATGCTTTCTCGCCAACCCATTGTTTGCACAAACGGAACAAGATAGTACCCGGCATGAAATAGCTCCAGTGAAAATCCGTTCTTACTTTAATAGCCAACCTTTTTTAGAGCATACCTCGTCTGCGAAAGTGATAACGCGCGATATGCTGACGGCGCAAATGCCGGGCACTATTTTGCCAGCGATCAACACCACACCCGGTGTACGCATGGAGGAGCGTTCACCAGGTAGCTATCGTTTGGCATTGCGTGGAAGTATGTTGCGCTCTCCATTTGGCGTGCGGAATACCAAAATTTATATCGACGAAATTCCACTAACGGATGCCGGTGGAAATAGTTATTTGAACAGTTTGGATCCGGTGGGATTACAACAAATCACGATTATCAAAGGACCAGATGGCTCACTTTTTGGCCCCAACTCGGGCGGTGTGGTTCGCATATCACCTTACGGATTTGATAATTTCGATCCCGCAACACAAGTTTTGCTTTCTGGTGGATCGTTTGGTACGTTTAACCAGCAATTGAGCCACCGACAGCAGGTGAGCGATACGTATCAATTTTCATTCGATCAAGCGTATATGCGATCTGATGGCTATCGCGATCATACCGGCATGAAAAGATTGTATTTGCAAACTGCACATCAATGGCAATATCATCCAAAAGCCAAATTGAAGCTATTAGCCATTTATTCTGATCTTTCATATAATACGCCGGGTGGACTCACGCAAGCACAGTTTGATGCGAATCCGCGACAAGCACGACCCGCTACTGCTACGATGCCTGGGGCGGTAGATCAACAGGCTACGATTTATAATAAAACATTGATCTCAGGTATTGTACACGAGTATAAGCTCAGTGAGCGATGGATGCACAGCGCGGCTATATTTGGTAGTTTTACAGATTTCCAAAATCCTTTTATCACCAACTATGAGCATCGTGATGAGCGCAATGCCGGTTTTCGTACTTACTTTTCGTACACACCACAACAGAAAGAATGGATCAGTTGGCAGATGCAACTGGGCATGGAAGCACAATCCGGTTGGTATAAAATCGAAAACTTCGATAATCTCGCTGGCGTGAAAGGCGATCCACAAAGCTTTGATGATTTGCGAAATGGTCAGCATTTCTACTTCTATAGAGCCGCCGCTACCATTTTGCAAAAATTGACCGCCGAAGCCTCCATCGGATTGAATTATAACGATATCCGCTTTACGCAACGATTTCCAGCCGTAGACAATAACCGTGGCAATATTAATTTTGGGGCGACTTGGATGCCTAGATTCGCACTCTCCTATCTCATGACACCACAAGTCGCGGCACGGGCTTCTGTATCTAAAGGATATTCGCCACCGACCATCGCCGAAGTTCGCTCTTCGGACAATCAGATCAATGCTGATCTACAAGCGGAAGGTGGATATAATTGCGAAGTGGGCGTTCGCGCTGAAACGAAAAATAGACGTTGGTTAGTAGATCTAAGTGCCTATCACTATCGACTGAAAGAAGGAATCGTACGCCAACTTCGCGAAAATGGTGCAGAGTTCTTCGTGAATGCTGGAAATATCAATCAACGGGGTATTGAGTTGTTATTAATGGGACAGCTGATCACGCCACGCCAGACAGGCTTTATTCGTGCAATGAACGTGTCCGCCGCACTGACGTATCAGGATTATAAATTCCAGACATATACTGTATTGGAAGGTGGAGAAAATGTCGATCATAGCGGCAACAAAGTCACCTCTATCCCGACGTGGATGTCTGTCAACTCCCTCAATCTACAATTCCCATATGGCACAGGAATCAACATCATGCACAACCATACTTCATCGATTCCATTAAACGACGCAAATACGGCATTCGCCAATGGCTATAATCTGCTCCAAGCAAAAGCACATTGGCAGATTCCGACCGGTCGCGAATGGCAACTACAAGTGTTTGTGGGCGGAGATAATCTGCTCAATCAAACCTATAGTTTGGGTAACGATATCAACGCCTTTGGCGGAAGATATTTTAATCCATCGCCTACCAGAAATTTCTACGGCGGGTTAAGCGCAAGCTTCTAATCCGCCAACAGATTGGCATCTTTTAGTAGATGCTCGAGATAGTGAGATTCAAGTCCGAAGAAGGATTTTAAATCCTTTAATTTGGCTTGGATCTCGTTTTGTCTAGCCGGATTAATCTTTTTACGCAGTCCAACGATCAGCACATTTTTAGGTGTATGTGCATCGGATATGAATTCGACCACCTTGGTTTGGTAACCGTGGTATTCCAACAATAAGGCACGAATACTATCCGTCAACATCTCGGCATGGCGCTCCATAAAGATACCGTGCCGTGTCATAAAATTAAGCTCGTTTTTTGCTTTTACACGTTCTAACTCTCTCCGTACCTGCTTGTGGCAACAAGGTGCTACGACGATAAGATTCGCTTCATGCTGAATTCCTTTATAGATCGCATCGTCAGTCGCAGTATCGCAGGCATGTAGGGCAATCAATATATCCATCGACGCAGCCGGTTGGTATGCTTCAATAGTTCCTTCTACAAATTGTAAACCGGTTAATGCTGACTTCGCTGCAATCTGATTACATAGATCGACCAAATCTTTTCGAAATTCCACACCGACCGTTTCAATCTTTTTATTCGTTTGCTGTGTGAGGTAATCATGTAGCGCAAAGGTCAGGTAACCTTTGCCTGCTCCCATATCTACGATGCGTAGTGTTTCACTTTCGGGTAATTCGGACAAGCTCGTGCTTAATATCTCGATGTAGTGATTGATTTGCTTCCATTTGTCGTGTGCGTTTTTATACACTTTCCCATCAGCATCGGTCAATCGCAATTCATGCCAGTAGGCACTTTTAGTGTCTGTAATCTTACGCTCTTTCTGTTTGTTGTGTTCCAGATTAGGTACACAGCAATTTTCCACTACTTCTACGCGGTAGCTCCATCCTTTCTTAGGATGGAAATGCAAGAAGATATTTTCTTGTTGTAGAAATAAAGAAATGGAATGAAATTCCTCGCGCTCACAGAACGTTTCGAGCATCTCCGTAGCTACCGTAACATCGTAGTTTTTCACGATATCGCGTCGGGCATAACGATACGTGAAAGATATTTGGTAATTATTTTTTATGCTGACGGGTTTAAGATATAGATTCTTTAAATCCACCTCTGCTCCCTTATAACTTCCCAACGTTGCTTTCACCAATTCTGTAGAAGATATATGCTTTTTCAGCAGTTCCAATACGTCCGACTTCTGTATGAATTTCATATGTTGCAAAGTTACTATTAATTATAGGCTCTTCCTATGTTGCCACATAGGATATGACCGCAAATATTGATATGTTTGTACATGCACTTACCTACTATAAAAGCAGTTTTCTTCGATATCGATGGTACTTTAATTAGCTTTAATACGCATGCTGTACCACAATCTACTTTAGATGCTATAAAAGAGTTGAAAAAGAAAGGAATCAAGGTGATCGTTTCTACGGGTCGTTCTATTAATAATCTGGATCATATCAAACATTTGGGATTTGACGGCTACAGCACCTTTAATGGTGGTTATTGTGTCGTTGCCGAGAATGATACTATTTTGCATCGTGCGACGATGGATCCAGCCGATGTAGAGCGATTGATTGCGCATAGCAAACAAACGCCGCTTAGCTTCTCGCTGATGTCAGAACAAGAAGTAACTATTCATCATGTTACACCGGAAATTGATATGATGTACGAGGCAGTGAATCTTCCTACTCCGCCGCTTACCAATTTTGACACCTTGGATACGGGCAGCATTTTGCAAGTGAACGTCTTCATTCATCCTGATCAGGAAGACGAATTTATGGCGAACATTATGCCCAATTCAATCGCTACCCGTTGGATAGAAACATTTGCAGATGTGAATCCGGGCGGACAAAGTAAAAAAGTCGGTATAGAAGCCTTTTGCCGCCACTTTGGTTTTGATGTTTCCGAAACGATGGCTTTTGGTGATGGTGGTAATGATATGGAGATGCTAAAATATGCTGGTGTAGGAATTGCTATGGGAAATGCTAATCCTGCCGTGAAAGAAAGTGCTGATTATGTGACTGACCATGTGGATGAGGATGGGATCTGGAATGCATTGGTGCATTATCAAGTGATCTAGTTTTGATCAAGTAATAAACGCTAATTTACTCGGATGCTAATCCAGCAGCCGAGTAAATTAGATCGTCTATCCTATCGTAAAACCATGTTCGATAATAACACCTTTCTTGATGATGACGATCCCATCTACGATGGAATATTTTTCAAAGTCACCGTCTTCCAGTTTTCCACCGCCTTTGATGCGGACATCGTTGCCAATGCGACAATTCTTATCCAAGATCGCATTTTCAATATAACAGCGTTCACCAACCCCAATTGGAGGCGGTTCTTGCGTATGGTAAAGCTCAATCAAATCATCTAGCTTTTCATAATAATCTGCTCCCATCATATACGTGGTGCGGATTACCGTACCAATACCAATGCGAGAGCGAATACCAATCACCGATCGGCTAATTTTATCAGCATGTACAATACAACCATCGGCTACGATACTGTTATCTACAGTTGTACCACCAAATTTAGAAGGCGGCAACATACGTGCACGTGTGAATACCGGATTATCAAATAAATTGAATTTCGGAATATCATCTGTCAGCCCAATGTTAGCCTCGAAAAATGAACTGATCGTACCAATATCCGTCCAGTAATCTTCGAATTGGTAGCTCATGACACGATTCACTCCAATCGCATCTGGAATGATGTGTTTCCCAAAATCCATCCCTGGATTTTCTTCCAGCAATTGTTTCAATACTCCTTTTGAGAAAACATATATACCCATAGAAGCGAGGTACTTACGTCCTTCATTCTCTAGGTGTTCTGGAACATCGGAAGCCCAGTCGACCAACAGATCGGTCGATGGTTTTTCGATGAAAGATTCAATTTCATTTTTCTCATTGGCTTTCAGGATACCAAATCCGGTGGCATCATTCGCTGTAACTGGAATAGTTGCCAATGTTATTTCTGCTTCTGAATCGACGTGGAAATCAATCAGTTTGGAATAATCCATTTGATACAGTTGATCACCCGACAGCACGAGAATATAATCGTAATCGATACCGATTAAGTTTTTTTGCGTGCGTCGCACAGCATCTGCAGTTCCCTCGTACCAGCGATCACCTTCATTCGTCTGCTCTGCTGCCAGAATATCAACGAAGCCGGTACTGAATACGCTGAAGTTAAACGTATTCTTGATATGCTTGTTGAGCGAGGCCGAGTTGTACTGCGTCAATACAAAAATCTTGTTGAAACCCGAGCTCAGGCAGTTAGAAATAGGAATATCGACTAAACGATACTTGCCTGCAATAGGAACTGCGGGTTTGGATCGCTGATCTGTCAATGGATATAGGCGTGTACCGCGACCGCCACCTAGCACAATGGAAACTACTTTATGTATCATAACTTCTCTTCAACAAAACGGTTGTATAATTTTTCGTACTTCAAGGCAGAATGCTCCCAAGAGTAATCTAACTTCATGATTTTTTTTCGGATCTGATCTAACTTTTTCTTGTCTTGCACGATATCAAGCGCTCGAACGGTGCAGTTTGCCGCATCGGATGGCTCAGCTTCATCAAAGACGAATCCGTATCCTCCTTCTGCAGCTACGTCCATCACGGTATCGCGAAGACCACCTGTATTGCGTACAATCGGTATCGTACCATATTTCATAGCATAAAGCTGATTTAGTCCGCAAGGTTCCACGCGCGATGGCATCAGCAACAGATCTGCCGCAGCATATACTCGGTGAGACAACTCCTCATTATAGCCGAAGAATGTAGCTAATCTGCCTTCGTACCGCGATTTCCGTGCTTCCAACTGTGCGCTAATCTCCTCATCACCAGATCCTAATATAAATACACCAAAATCCTCTTCGGTGTTTGCAAATATTTCATCTATGATCGCCGGAAGCAAGTCGGCGCCCTTTTCAAAAGCAAAACGACCGATAAAGACGATGAGGGGCTTCGAAAAATCAACCCCATATGCCTTACCCAACCATTTCTTATTCGCATTTTTGCCCGATCGGATCGTACTAACTCCATAGTTTTTATCTAAACTAGGGTCTGTTTCTGGATTCCAAACCGTTTCGTCAATACCATTCACAATACCTTCGGCTTTGCCGGATTCCATTTTAAATAGGTCTTGCAAACCATTAGCATCGTCAAAGAGCTCTTGTAAATATCCTTCGGATACTGTGTTGTACGCCGAGCAACATTTAATGGCGGCTGCCATCGGATTAATAACTTCATCCCACTCAAGCAAACCCCATTTCCAATCATCATACGCTGGTAGCAATGGACTTTTATTCCAATCGATCCAGCCTTGATATTGTCCGTTGTGCACCGTGAATATCGTGGTAATCTCTGCCAAGCGTTCGCGAAACACTAAACCATGTTGCATTAAGAAAGGCGTCAATCCGACATGATGATCGTGACAATGTACTACATCTGGAAGCTCATCTTGCTTATTCAGAAAATCTAAAAAAGCATGTTGAAACGCTATCCACTGCTCGGCTTCATCGGGGTAGCAATATACCTCTGGACGATCTAATTTGCCCGGTATCCGTATGAAATACAGCGGGAATCCCAAACTTTCATTTTTCTCTTTAAGTATTTCGTAATCAAAGTGCTCGTTACCTTGCTCAATAGTGCCTGTAGCAACAGAGATTGTTTCTTGATTTTGTAAAAATGGTCTGTCGTACCAAGGCATGACAACCGATGCATCGATGCCCATCGTACGTTGGTACTTAGGAAGTGCGCCGACTACATCCGCTAATCCTCCCACTTTGGCCACAGGATAGCATTCTACACTCAAATGGATAACTTTCATCATCTTAGTTTATGCGCTTAGCTTTTTTAGTTTTCGTCTGCTTTTGCTTATATACCACACCAGCCAATGGCGGCAAATCTATCGCGATCGAATGATCGCGGTGCATCCAGTGAATTTTATCGGATTTTGATTCTGCTGCGCTGATGCCACTGCCGTAATAGTCGGTTTCGTCTGAATTGAATATCGGTTGCCAAATACCTTCTTGAGGGACGCCTATCCGGAATTGTGATCTTACCACCGGTGTCAGGTTCAGGACAACTAGCAAGTCATTCTCGCGATCATGTCCTTTGCGGAGATAGACAAATACGCCCTGATCGCGGTCACCCATCTCCACCCATTCAAATCCCTCGGGGCTAAATGCTTTTTCGTATAATGCGGGTTCCGATTTATAGAGTGCATTGAGTGATGCAACTAACTTTTTGACGCCTTGGTGCGGTGCGTACTCTAGTAAATGCCAATCCAAGGATTGATCCACATTCCATTCGGCTGTTTGCCCGAATTCTCCACCCATAAATAGCAGTTTTGTTCCCAAAAATGTGAACATGTACAAGTACAACGTGCGTAGATTGGCCACGCGTTGCCAATCATCACCCGGCATTTTATACAACATCGATTGCTTGCCGTACACGACCTCATCATGTGAAAACGGTAACATGAAATTTTCATGAAAACCGTATACGGTGCCAAAAGTCATCTGATCGTGTGCGTATTTGCGATTGATGGGATCTTCTTTGAAATAACTCAAGGTATCATGCATCCAGCCCATCATCCATTTCATTCCAAAACCCAATCCTCCGTGGAAAGTCGGCCGACTAACGCCAGCCCAAGAAGTGGACTCTTCGGCAATGGTTTGCACATCGGGAAAATGGGTATATACCGCTTCATTAAATTCTTTTAGAAATGCAACGGCTTCTAAATTCTCGTTGCCACCAAATTCATTGGTTTCCCATTCACCATAGTTGCGCGAATAATCGAGGTATAGCATCGATGCTACCGCGTCTACGCGCAAACCATCCACATGATAAAGATCCAGCCAGAATAACGCATTGCTGATCAAGAAGGATTTGATTTCATTCCTGCCGTAGTTGAAGATATAGGATTTCCAATCGGGATGATATCCTTTCTTTGGATCAGCATGCTCAAATAAGTGCGTACCATCAAATTTATATAAACCATGCGCATCACCCGGAAAATGAGAAGGCACCCAGTCTAAGATTACACCAATATCTGCGTGGTGTAATGCTTCGATCAGATGCATAAAGTCTTGTGGACTTCCGTAGCGAGATGTGCAGGCAAAATAACCGGTGATTTGATAGCCCCAAGACGGATAATACGGATGCTCCATCACGGGCATAAATTCGACGTGGGTGAAGCCCATTTCCTGAATATAGGGCACTAAACTCGTTGCTATCTCTCTATAATTTAAAAATCGATCTGCTTCGTTGGGATCGCGCATCCAGGATCCTAAGTGCATCTCATAAACCGATATGGGGCTGTCTAAGGCGTTCCGACTTTTGCGTTTTCCCATCCAATCTTTGTCTTCCCAAGTATACCAAGTCGTATCAACTATGGAAGCGGTGCGCGGCGGTACTTCCGTTCGGATGGCAAATGGATCTGATTTTTCTAGCACCTCACCAATCGGAGTTCCGATGTGGTATTTGTAGGTTGTGCCATTTTCTAATACAGGAATAAAACCTTCCCAAATTCCACTTTCATCCCAGCGTACCTTTAATGGATGGGATGATGAGTTCCAGCCGTTAAAATCTCCTATAACTGATACATAATTAGCGTTGGGGGCCCACACCGCAAAATATACACCATCCACTCCATCGACTTGAACCGTACGTGAACCTAGTTTTTCGTATAATTTGTAGTGTTTTCCGGAACGGAACAACATTATGTCGTATTCGGTGAACAAGGTAAATGCCACCACAGGCTCTCCCATATTTTGATTGTTGTTATCTAATGCTTAAAAATACTGATTTAGGATGCCTTTCGTATTACATTCCTACGCTAATCAACATAGTATTGTAACGTTTGTTCTACGCCTGATAAACTATTTTCTTAAATGCAGGATCTACTACGATATAGCTGCCTCGTTCGTCTTTCTCCACGGACGCCAGCACACCGTCAACTTTCATATCCAACACTTCCACAGAAAGACCAATTAAGTAAATCTTGTACTGGGAATGATACGAGGTGTAGTGTCCTTCAGCTAACTGAGAGACTTTCAGAGAATCCGATGTTGCTTCCACAATAAAATGTTTCCAAGAGTACTCTTTATTCTCATAACCAAATGTTTCTCCTTGGTCATCATATAGATAAGAGTTGAATCGACCTTCTGCAAAGAAAAAGCGAAGTGTCAACACGGGTATCTTTGTCTCTGAAGTATATTGCATAATGGGATATTCGGGAATCATGCTTCCTCCGCGCACAAAGATGGGCATTTCATCTAACGGTGTAGCCACTTGATGTTCCTGACCACCCGCGTAAGCCGTATTATCAAAGTAATAATACCAATCACCTTCTGGTAGATACACTGTTTTGCTGCTCTGACCCGGATTTAGGACAGGAGAAACTACTATATGATCGCCGAAGGCGAATTCTTCTTCTCGTCGTAAGTTTTGCGGAATGTGCTGTTCCAACATGGCGATAGGCCGCAAAATCGGATCACCATATTTATGTTGCTGCCAGAAAGCGGTGTATATATATGGTAAAAGTTGATACCTCAGCTCAATGAACTTTTTGCAAATAGCTTCCCATTCTGGTCCAAAGCTCCATGGTTCGCGATCGCGCGTATCGCCTGCAGAATGTACGCGCATAAATGGGGAGAACACGCCAAACTGCATCCAACGTGTATATAATTCGCCATCTGGATTTCCCGTGAATCCGCCGATATCTGTACCACAAAACGAAAGTCCGGATAC
This sequence comes from Sphingobacterium chungjuense, assembly GCF_011316935.1. Classification (GTDB taxonomy): domain Bacteria; phylum Bacteroidota; class Bacteroidia; order Sphingobacteriales; family Sphingobacteriaceae; genus Sphingobacterium; species Sphingobacterium chungjuense. The sequence goes on along the minus strand of NZ_WLYS01000005.1, from coordinate 198,823 downwards.
AGAAAGTCGTTGCAATTGGAGTAATCCAATGCGCAAGTGTTCCCAAGTGGCGATATTATCACCGGTCCATACCGAAGAATATCGCTGAACGCCAGAATAAGCGGCACGTGTGATGGTAAATGGCCTTTTGTCGCGATACAGCTTTTTTAAGCCATCGTAAGTGGCGCGCACCATTTGCATACCATAGATATTGTGTGCTTTGCGGTGCGATCCGCGATAGCCATCATAGTGATGGCGGACATCGTCTGGAAATGTGCCACGGCCAAATACAGCGGGTTCATTCATATCATTCCAGAAACCAGCTACGCCATCTTCCACTAAACCTTTGTACAAGCCGCCCCACCATTCGCGGACCTTAGGATTGGTGTAATCTGGAAACTGACAACGGCCTGGCCATACAAAGCCTTCCATAAAATAATCATCTCCACGACGGCAGAAATAGTTATTGGCTTGGCCTTCTTGGAAAACCCAATAATTCTCATCGACTTTGATACCGGGGTCTATCATGACCACCGTTTTAAAACCGTCGGCCGCCAAATCGGCTATCATCTTACGCGGATCAGGAAAATATTTGGCATTCCATGTAAAACAACGATAACCATCCATATAATCTATGTCCAGATAAATGGCATCACAAGGAATCTGCCTTTTGCGAAACTCGGTGGTGACATCGCGCACCATTTTTTCTGGATAATAACTCCAGCGACATTGATGATAGCCAATCGCCCATAACGGCGGCAAATAGTGCGTACCAGTTAGTTGATGATAGCGACGTACTACATCAATCATTTGCGGTCCTTGTATATAATAGTATTGTAGTTCGCCACCTTCCGACCAGAAACTGGTTTGGTCTGGTTGTTCTGCAGCAAAATCAAAATAAGTCTTAAAGGTATTGTCGAAGAAAATACCATACGATTGACCTTCGGTAACGCCGAGGTAAAAAGGAATGGTTTTATAAAGTGGATCTTGATTGAATGCGTAAGAATAGGTGTCCGAATTCCAGTTCTTGACACGGTGACCGCGCAGGTTGAGATTGGAAGCTTTATCTCCTAGTCCAAAAAACACTTCGTCCTGAGGAGCAGATTTGGTACAGTAAACATAATAGCCACCGAAGTCTGGATTTTCTTCCCAATGCATGGCTTTCGCATCTTGATTCACGACCTTGCCTTCGGTATCGGCAAATGAGATATGAAAATCAGCTTTACGTATGATACAAGAAGTCCGAGCCGTGGTGATTTGATAACTATCTTCACGCTCCTCCATCGTATAAGAAGTAGGGCCGTTCGATACGTTCACCGTCGCGTAGGAGAAATCGGTTAAAAAAACACCTTCTGGCGCTAAACGCACCCGAATGATTTCATCCGAAAAAAGTTTGATTTCGACTTTGGCTTTGCCGTCGGTAAAATAAAAAGACGAGCCGTCTTTGACAAATCCAGTGACTTTACCGAGGTATTTCTTTTCAATAGTCGGGAGTTCTAATACCGGATTGTTAACGTGATGTATCTCATCTTGCAGTTCTTCCGAGGTTGTGTTGGCATTTGTCTGTTCTAATTTATCGTCTTTGGGCGTCATATCTGTCATCTTATCGCAGTACTATTTTCGAATTACTGCTTTAAATTACGACTTATTTGTAAAAATGACACTATCTAAACCGATTCATTTTGAAAAATTCAATCGCTTCAACGATTAGGATTTTTAGCCGAAAAATAATAGCTATTCGCCGATAGGCAAAGCCCATTAACCTAAAATACCTACCACATGGTGATAGGTACTCCTATTATTGTTGATAATACATCGAATTATTAACTCAATCCCGATATTATGTACCACTTCTTACAAACCATTACGCTCCACGTGTTGGAATACGCAGATACATTGACAAACGCATTGTTAGGTACTTAAAACTATTTCTTATCGGCTACAGCGTTGATCGTTTTTTGCATTTGCGCCATCATAGAGCTCAGTGCTTCTAAAGAAGGCTCTGGATTAGGCTCTGGTAATTCTGTGCTGATGAATGCTTTTGCTTTCCATACTTCCAATACATCGGCAGATTCTACCCAATAAGGCTCATACGATTTGTTGTCTGATACCAAGCGCAATCCCTTTTCTTCTTTAAATTTTTGACCGATCCGTTTGTACACAATGCCATCCGATTTAGAAACGACCACGTAGGTCTGTCCCACCTTGACATCCGTCCAGTTTTCCACATATTCGGCGATAATAATACTACCTGTTGGCAAGGGCAACATCGAATCTCCTTTGATCTCAAAAGCGCGATACGTACCTTGATTAAACATCGGCAAAGAAAAGCGGGGTAATTCGCGCACATACTCTGGATCACCGTAGCCGTTCATATACCCTGCGCTTGCTTTGACGGGTACCAATTCTATATTCTCATTATCGTGCTGATCTACCGTAATGCTTAGCACACGCAAGTTGGCTGCATTACCGCGGGCAGTTGGTTTCCAATGCTCATCGATGACCTGATCAATCAACTCATCCATCGTCAGCTCAAAGAAGTCTGCTATTTTTTTTAGCAGCTCGTATTTTGGTTCTGCGCGATCTTCCTCATACGCTCCTACAGAAGCTCTTTTAATAGCTAACGCATCCGCAAACTGCTGTTGAGTAAGCCCTTTCTTCTTGCGCAGGTATTTGAGATTGGTAGATATGTTTGACATTTTTTTTAGTAAATTTTTGAAAGACTAAATTTATTAGTAATATTGTGCCAATAAAATTAGTAATAATATGATAGATTACCAAACTGCAGTCTGTCAATTAGCAAACAAAATAACGATATGTATAAGATAGTCATCCTTACCGATAGCAACAGAAGATATTTAGAAGTACTCATGACGAATAATCTTTTGGATGTTTTGCATCATATCACTATGGCACAGCAAACGCAATTGAACTTGACGACGAAATTGTCGAGAATCGTGTATGAGGAAACGTATGCGACGGAAAGTGGCGCAGTGGATCGGTTGAAGGAGCTACAAACCTATACTCGCATGCAGCGCGAACGCTTAGTAAGACGGCAAAACCCAAATTGGTTGAACTTGCACCCAGCGGTAAAGCCTGTGGTATCTTTGTATAACTCCACGCACTATGCAAGCTAGATACGTGAAGTTATAGAAGATAGATAATGCAATAAATTAATAAGCCTATTTACGGCATTACTTCAATTGTTTTGGTTGCGCGATGTTCTTTGCCAAACATATCGGTCGCGCGTACTTCAATCTCATGCTTACCTACAGCTAATTTAGGATACCTCACTTTCCATAAGTGAGTTGATGGCACAGCATTGGAAGGTCTTTTACCTGACTTCACAGTTTCTTTCGCTTGATCGTACGATAGTGTTTTAAAGGTGTAATCTGGATCCGCTTCTTGTACATACTCCATATCTTTCCATTTGCCGCCGTCTACGCTATACTCTACCTTATCTGTTTCTTGACCTACAAAGAAATTAGCGAACAAAGCATGACTTCTTACAAATTCCTCCGCGACCTTCTCTGTTCCAGTTAGTGCAATCTGATAGGTTGCTGGTTTGCCAGCTACTTTATAATCAAAGGCGTACTTGTTGCCATCGACGGTAAGCGTGACATATCCTTTTGGCGTACCATCACGCATGGTAGAAAGCGGTACACCTTGCGCATTCATTTCTCCAGAATACCAATCTCCCGAGGTCGTACCTACGTTGTACTCATGATGTGGTTTTTCTCGCTTCCAGCCATCCTCTTTTTGGAAATATACCTGCGTTTGAAAGTGCGTATGTGCAGAAAGTGACAGTGTATTTGGAAATGGCGCTAACAGATCCATAAAGCGCTGACGATCTTCCGAGCGGAAATGTGTAGAAGACTTATCGTTCAGAAATAATGGAATATGATAGGCAATGACAATCAATTTTTCCTTAGGCACTAATTGAAGATCATTTGCCAAAAAGGTCAATTGATCGTCTCGAAAACCACCTGTATAACCTTTACCTGTTGCTGGATTAGGATAAATAATATTATCTAAAACAATGAAGTGGGCATTCCCGTAATTGAAGGAATAATTGGCCGGGCCAAAGTTCTTTTCAAATGTTTCGTCAGACAAAGAATCTACCGTCACATCGTAGTTCATATCGTGATTGCCCATCACGTTGAACCAAGGCAAGTTAAGCGCTGCCATGGTGGATTGATAGTCTGGATGTAAACTCAAGTCGTCTCCTACCAGATCGCCTAAGCTCAATCCAAAAGAAATGTGATCTGTTGACTCAATATCTTCTATGATTCCTTTCTGGAAATAGGCAAGATCTCTCTTGTCGTAAGTTTGTGGATCGCCAAAGACAAACATATTGAATCGTTCAGATTCATCCTGTTTGTGCAAAGCAAAATCTACCGATTTCGGGAGTTGTCCTGTCGGTTCAGAACCAGCGTACTTTAGTTCTTTTGGTGAACCCTGCGGTTTGTGTATGTAATAGAATTGGTGTAGCTTGTTTTTGTTCTTCGGAAATGTATACCCACTGGGTTTGATGACAAAAATGATATTGTCATTGCCTACAGGCAGTTCGTATTCGCCTTTATTGTTGGTCGTCACGACTTCCTGACCATTACTTACCGCAACATTGGGCAAGCGGGTTTCCCCTTTGTCCATCTTACCATTGTGGTTGCTATCTTCGAAAACCACACCCGACACCTGATCTTGTGCGTATGCGCCTAGCGAGAGACACAACCCTACACTCAAAAGTACACTTGAAATATTCATCTTGAATTAGATAGTTTGCTTGCAAAACTACCATTTACCCTATTCGCTGCCTACTTGGGCATGTTATGAAATCATGATGTTGCTGTAAATGTATTGTTAGGTAGATGCCTACTTCGGCAAACGTTGCAAGCGCATATTGAGCGTCAGCATGAAATAGCGGCCTAATCGGTTGTTACGGGATTCGAAGATATCGTTGCCCACATACTCAGTCACCACACCCACATTTTTATTTTGGTCTAACAAATCAAAACATTCTAGCCGCAATAAAGCCATTTTATTCTTCCAAAAAGAAAACTCGACATACGTATTGATGATCGTAGGGCTCACATCGGTGATGTCTTGCACGTAGCCGCGAAACCATTTTTGTGACATCTCTGCGCCTAGCATAAAGCGATTACTCAAATAACCTCTGCCGCCCAAACTGAACAAAGCCGAGTGCGCAGCAATGCGTTGCCGGCGTGGTAGCTCAAAATTGGCTTGATTTAATAGGTAGTTTGCATTAAAAACGGACTCAAAATACTCGTCCCAGCTGTAACGCAATTGCATATTTTGCGCAAATAAGTACTGCCGAGTGAGGCTACGTTCTGCGTTGACAAAAACGATATTATTAAAATAATCTAGATTACCGGTTGTTTCTAGATTGAATTTATCATTGAATATAGGGGTATTGAAGGTGTAATAACTTTTCAATTCATAATAACCGTCGGTGTTCACAAAAGAAACTTCTTGCACCGTCTCGTCAGAATTGGCGGTCTTGGATGTTACGATTTTGTTGCTAGTAAAATTATAGGCGAAATTCAGTTCCAAATATTGGCCTTTGCTGGCAATAGATTTACGCAAGATAGTCGATAATCGATTGACAAATTCGGCCCGTAATAAAGGATTTCCGACGATAATCAAACGGGAATTGGTGTTATCTCTAATCGGTGCAATTTGCAGAAAGTTGGGTTGACTATTCCGTCCATTATAAGTAAACTGCCAATCGAATTCATCCGTGAATCGATAACGCATCATTGCGGATGGAATGAGATTAATATTATCATATCGATATTGTAGCGTATCATTGGCAACCGCGCCAGATAGTCGTAATGGTTGTACACCAAAGCCCAAATTGGCACGGAACCGCTTATTGGGTTCGTATTGATATAATAATCCTGTTCGATTGCTCGTAAAAAGGTATTCGTAATTAAGACCCAAAGAATCTATAATCGGCAAATTAGCTTCCCCAGGTAAGCGAACCCGTCGCGACATTTCTATGTTAGTAAGGTCATACTCGTAAGAGATTTCCAACAAGCTATGATCAAAAAAAGGTTCTACATAAGATATCGCGGCACGCATAGATTTAGTCGCATCGTACTGATTTACCAATTGCTCCTGACTGAAGCGGCTAAAAGTAGGTTCCGTTCCCGTATTGTCAAAAATCTCATATTGCTCCGATACGTCCTCAATTTTATCTAATCGATTGTATCCCACACGAATATCTCCTATCAGCTTTCTTTTTGGATGTTCAAAATATTTGGAATATAGTGCGTTGAGTTGATAATTAGGGCGCTCTATGGTGGCAGAATCTTGATACCAACCGTCATTTTTGACCTGAAAATTGTCGATTAAGATATTTCGCTTGTTATCCCGCACGGATCTATTCAAGACAATAGAAGGGGTAATTTTTAATAAATCTTTGTTTTTAAATGTAGAGTTTAATTCAAGATCGAATTTATGTGTCCGATCATCACTGATCGAGGTAAAATCTTCCGATTTGGTAATCTGATAACCATCATAGGTAGACCGCAATAAGGAGTTTCCGACGGTTTCATTTTTCCGACGGGAATACGCATAGCTTCCCGTTAGTGTGCTTCGCTGACCAACATTGTCAGAAAAATTGACACCAAAGGAATTAATGGTATTTAATCCGTCGGCTTGATCTGCATAATCTCCAATATCCGAGAGACTGGCTGATCGTCCGCCTGCCCCATCGGGCGAGCCAAATGTAAATAGACTAGTATTCGTATTATTAGAAGAGGCGATAATCGAAACCTCTTGTCCACGGTCGAATTTGTTTAAACCAACGCTTCCTAAATAACGATCATTAGTACCGCCACCAGCGGTGGCCTGCCCAAACATGATTTTCTTTCGGTCTTCGTGCAGGATGATATTGATAATCTTTTCGGGTGTGCTACTTTTTATACCTTTTATTTCCGCCATATCGCCATAGTGATCGATTACCTCGATCTGCTTAATATAATCGGCGGGCAGATTACGTGTCGCCGTGAGCACATCACCACCAAAAAACTTGCGACCATCAACTTGCACCGAAGTAATAACTTGGCCATTGTAGAAGGTGGTCCCATCGCGCAAAACATTGAACCCAGGCAGTGAACTTCGTAATACATCTTCCAGCAAAGACTGCTTCATATACGAAAAGCCAGACATATTGAAAACCGTGGTATCTCCTTTATGTACAATTGGAATCGTGCGCAACACCTGTACTGGATCGATATAAGAAACACCAGCAACCAATACGACTGGTGATAAGACTAAGGGGCTGGGATCGTGTTCGTACAAACTAACAAAAGCAGTTTGACGCTCTTTGCCTAACATGGAATAAATTAGCTTGACCTCTGATCCTACTACACCACGCAAACGATAAATTCCTTGTGCATTCGTTACCGTATATAATGTGTCTTGATCTGTCTGCAAGTACACATTCACACCCTTTAATCCAATTCCCAAAGAATCTATCACTGTACCTGTAATAACTTTACCTCGTACTTGAGCTTGGCCCTGACTTGCAAGACCTACCAAAAGTAGTAATGATATGATTAAGATAAAATGTCTAACAGGCACGCACGCAAACTAAAAAGGCAGTGACACAAAATATTCGTTAACCGATAATTGTAAGTTAACATTATAACGTTGTATCCTGAAATTATTGTGTAAAAAAAGGCTCTCCCGTAAAATTAAAGCTTTTTTACGGATGTTGGGTGCTCTATAATGATGTAGCGATCCACAGCCGAATGCTGTAAGGCGTCTTACAAAAAATGTGTTAAGTGATATGCTTTATAACCTCATGATAATGAGATTATTTTGCTAAATAAAATATTTTTTTAAATGATGCTGTGTTGCAGTATCATTTTTGAAGCAAGACGATCGTAGTAGCATAATCTTGTTATAATTAATTTTTTTCCAAACAAAAATAATGAAGGTCTGTTCCAGCATTAGTCGTTATGACACCTATTGAGAAGAACACAAATACTATTAATAATTAAAACTACTATGAAAAAGAAAACTACCTTATCGATGGCGTTAGCCTTGTTGGCTGGTGCCGTAATTACTACTTCTTGCTCGGACGACAACACCGTCGACAATGACATTATGGGTCCAAATGTTGAGTTTTATGCTATTGATGGCGACAATCATTTGATTCGCTACAATGCGCAAAACGTGCGTAACTCCGTTCAAGAATGGACAATTACTGGAACAGAAAGTAACGAAAAAATCTTAGGTATCGACTTTCGTCCTGTCGGAGGTGCGTTGTACGCGGTAGGTAGCAGCAATAGAATCTATACGATTAATACACAAACTGGTGCCGCTACTGCTGTTGGTTTAGTTCCTTTCATGCCAGGCGTGGATGCCACTGAGATAGGATTTGATTTCAATCCTACTGTAGATCGTATTCGTTTGGTTACAGCAAATGGCCAAAACTTGCGCTTGCACCCAGAAACTGGAGTTGTAGCTTTCGTAGATGGAGAGTTGAATGGTGTGGCTAATGCAAAAGTAACGGCAGCTGCTTATACCAATAACACATCTGATGCAACGACTACAGATCTATATGTGATTGATGTAACAACGAATAGATTATACAAACAATCGCCGCCTAACGACGGTGTATTAGAGTTAGTTGGTGATTTAGGAATGAATATTACTGCTGCTGGCGGTTTTGATATCAGTTCTGATGGTCAGTATATTATGGCATCGTTAGAAGTAGATGGCAGACACAGCTTATATAGCATCAACTTAGAAACAGGTAGAGCAACAAAAGCTTCTAGTAACTTTAGCAAGCCGATAATGGGTCTAGCTTTTCCAACAGTACAATAAAACGAAATAGCGCGACAAGATCAAATAACCATCTGTGCTACGGCATAGGTGGTTATTTTGTTTATCACCTGAGTGTTAAAAACCCACTCTACACACTAAATATCTAAGATAGCATACAAACTTTATAATATCTTTGCACCCATGTCTAGGATCGAAAAACTACAAGCAGCTATCGCCCAAGAGCGCGAGCTTTTATTACGCCATCCATTGTATGCAAGAATTACTACGGTGGAAGATTTGCAAGCTTTTACCGAAGGACATGTGTATGCCGTGTGGGACTTTATGTCTTTATTAAAAGCTTTACAGATACAACTCACTTGTACTTCCGTACCATGGTTTGCTAGTACGATGCCAAATACCAGATATCTGATTAATGAGATCGTCTTAGCCGAGGAATCCGATTTATATATCGATGGTAGAAGGTTGAGTCACTTTGAAATGTACTTAGATGCCATGGAAACTATGGGCGCCAACATAACAGGAATCTTAGATTTTGTGGTGCGTGCAAAGGCGTCTTCCGACATTCAAAAGGCAATAGTTGAATCCGAATTAGATTCACGTATCAAAGACTTTTTAAATTTTACTTTTTCGATTATCCAAAGTGGAAAACCGCATCAGATTGCAGCGGCATTCACATTTGGTCGCGAAGACTTGATTCCAGATATGTTTACCTCGATCCTGAAAGAATTACAGGCGAAATCACCAGCAGTAGATATGTCTAAATTTATTTATTACTTCCAACGCCATATCGAACTAGATGGAGATGAGCATGGTCCATTGGCTATGCAGATGATCTCGGAGCTGGCTGTTGACGACGATGAGAAATGGCAAGAAATGCAAGATATTGCTTTACGAGCTCTGCAGGTACGCTCCAAATTGTGGGACGCTATCGCTGATCGCATCGGGTAATTGCGGATTGTACGTGCTCGTGGTTCACTTTACGTGAAGTCATGCATTACATTACGTGATCTATTCAACTCCCATACTTTTGGCATTGGCTTTGCAAATCCTTATGAAACGAACATATAATCACAAAGGATATGAAAGAAGCAAACAACGAAGAGAACCGCGCACAAGCACTAGGATTAGATAGAGGCGAGTACCTATTGTTACTAGCCATCCTCGATATCCCTGAAGGAGATAACAACGAGCAACAATTTTAAAATCATACATACATCAGAAAAAAGAGCTTTCGATCATTGATCAAAAGCTCTTTTTTATTTATAATAATCTGTAAACTGGGCATTAGAAATGTGCCAAATTCAACGTCTCAATCTATTTAAAAGATCAACTTCCCATTAATGGATCTGTTTTGCTATGTTGCCCAGTATCTACGTGCCCGGCATAGCGATAACGCAGTGTCGGATCTTTTTGATGTTCTATTAATAAATCATACCAACCATTTGTTCTATCACAATTGACCATAAAGCCAATCGATCCTTTTTTCTGAATAATGGTTTGATCATCGTACGATACATCGGATACTTTCCAATCTCCGCTCCCACCTGGCAATGCAATTTCTAGCGCTTCTATTCCTTCTTGTAAACTGATATGCGCTGCCGAGGATGGAATGTGCTGCGTCGAACCCATGAATGAGCGGTAAAATCCATTAGGACCATGTAGATCCAGATGATATCGTCCAGTAGAAAAATTCTGTAAAGGCCAGCGGTACGTGATTGTTGTGCCATTCTGAACGGTAAAGTTCCAAATCGCTGCGGGATTATCATGATCTTGATATGGAGCGAGCGCTCGCACACAAAGCGGAACTGCCTTATTTTTTTGAACACATTTTACTCGACCGTGATAGCGCATCTCCAGTACAATTTCTTTTTGCGCAGCATCCACTGATAAATTAACATCTACATCGTAAGGCAATGCATTTGCTGATTTTGTGCCCTTTTCCTGTTTCGGTAATCTTTGCGCCAAACCACCTTGGCGTATGGTCTGCAATTCGTCTTTAGAAAAAGCTGCTACATCTCCAGGAAGTTGCTGTATGCTTGCGGCATAAATACGCGCGACTTCGGCATCGCGATCTACAGGCTTCAGTTGCGGCGTTGTGTCTTTCGATGCTGCTGGGCGAAAAGCCGAAGTGAGGTCACCACAAACCGCCCTTCGCCAATCAGATAGATTGTTTTCCAATACTTCTTTACCAAATTTTCGGCCAATAAAGTGCTCTAAAAACTGAATGTTTGATGTGAGATCGAGCACTTCAGAATTCACCCACCCACCTTTACTCCAAGGAGAAGCAATAACCATCGGTACGCGAAACCCTAAGCCAATCGGACTATCTAAGGTAGCTTCTGGTTTTCCGGTGCGCACTTTTTCTTGGGCTGCTGTTACATATTCCGATCGGGTATCCATGCCTTCGGGATTTAAACCCGAAAATGAGCGATCGGAATGTGCTGGCACAAACGGTGGCACATGATCAAAATAGCCATCATTCTCATCATAAGTCAAAATGAAAATGGTTTTCTTCCAGATTTCAGGATTCTTCGTCAGAATATCCAATGCTTCGGATACGTACCACGCACCAAACCAAGGTGAACCAGGATGGTCAGAAAATCGACAAGGTGCCACTAACCAAGATACGGTTGGCAAATTGTCCGCATCGACATCTTTTCGAAACTCATGGAAGATATCCCCTTTTGGCACTTGGACTTTCTTCTCTCCTTCTTGATCCTGATATTTTAGCGAAGCTAATTGGTGATAATCTGGATCGGCTGTATTCGTGCAAAACGCTTTCCGATGGATGCTCTTGCTAAAAGAATCTAGTTGCTCAAATTTAGCAGCGGAATAGTTTTCTAAGTCTCGCGTGAGCCGCTCGATTTGCTGCTTCAATTTCGTATACTGCTCCGATTGCTGATCGCTCCGCTTTTCTAGCTCTGCTTTGGAAGATGCTAGCGTATTTTCCATCCAGCGCCGATGCGCTGGATGGAATCGCACTTTATATTGTTCGTGAAACTCTAGGTTGTTATTGGTGAAATTAGCTAACCAATCTTCCTCCTCCCCTGCAAATCCTACGGGTAAGCTTAATTCGTTTTGATATACATTCCATGAAATACCTGCTTTCTCTAATCGTTCGGGATAGGTCGTCCATTGCACATCGCGGTAATTAATTTGTCCATTTTCCACGTGCGCCACCGACTCTGGATTATGTGGTTCTTCTCGTACCGTGCCAGACCAGAAATACGATCTGTTGGCACTCGTACCCGTGAGTGAGGAACAGAAATGTTGATCGCACACCGTAAATGCGTCCGCAAAGGCGTAGTAAAAAGGAATATCCTGACGTGTGTGATAGCCCATGGTCAAAGGCAAATGCTGATACGCCTTGTTTCCGGCTTTTTTAGCTTCTAGCCAAGTATCGAGCTTGCCATTATTCCGAGCTTCCACCATATCTTTCCAACTATGTGGTAAAGAACCCATCCAAGTGGCTTTCGTTTGCTCTATATCCAAGCGAAATGGGCCGTAAGCTTCACCTTGCGCATTTTTCTGCACCCAAGCAGGTAATCCGTCGCCGTCGCGAATGGCGCGCGGATCGCTGAAACCACGAACCCCACGCAACGTGCCGAAACAATGATCAAATGATCGGTTTTCCTGCATTAGGAATACCACATGCTCGGCATCCAAATAGGTTGTTCCCGCTTCGACTTCAATGGCCAATGCGCGTGCGATGGAACTAGGAAGGAATTGATAAGCGGCCGTTGCGCCACCCAACATCGCTGCTTTCTTTAAAAATGCTCTTCTACTATCCATGCTGTTTTTCTGTGTAAGATACCATTATTTTGTCCACCATGTTTCTTGCTGAATGGCATCATTGCCGTTAAATTGTCTTTGGATCGCTGCATCTACCTGAGCCGTATTCTGATTGTACTCTTTCTGTGGATACATCCATCGGTAAGCGGTACGCACATTGGCCGCTTTGCGCATGGTTGGATAACCTGTGCGCAAATGATCGAAGTAAGCTGAATAACCACCTTGATGAAAGGAACGTAAATATTTCTGCATCATGATACGTTCGATACGCTGCTCCGTAGTCGTCGCATTCGCTAAATTAACATTAGGCAACCGCAAATAAGCATCTACACGCTCGGCACTAAAGTACTGACCCAAATTTTTGGCATACTTTGCATAGAAGTTGAGAGCCGCGCGCACGCCAGCATTATACTGCGTAACCGCGTCGCCGGGAATCCATCCGCGTACAACCGCTTCCGCTAAGATAAACTGTTGCTCGGCATAACCCATTAATACCATGGGTTCGCATGTCGGGTCGATGGTATAGCGATCATGCACTTTTGAAAGTCTTCCAGCAATGGCTTTATCGTTGACCAATGCATAAGGTACGATAGGATCTCCGCCTTCATAAGCGGTGAAATCATCTAATGCAGCTCCGGCTTCACGGCCTAAGCGTGTTTGTGATGCAATGGCGAATAAGCGCGGATCTTGATGATCTTGCAAACGACGAATGAAGGTAGAATCCATATACATGCCCGATCCGTAACCGCTGGAGTTAAACTCTGGATAGCGATTGTCTTGCTGATCTAGGTAAACGAGTTGACCATCGTCTGCATCGGATTCCAATAATATGCCGTTATTCGCAATTTGTGCAAACTGCTGCACAATATTTAAGTCCGCATCAGCGGTTTTGCTAGACAGGGTCATTAATACTTTTAGGCGGAAACTATTGATCAGTTTGCGCCAGCTACTCGCATTCCCACCATAGATAATATCTCCGGCGATCAGGTCGGGATTGACTTGCAGCAATTCGTCGGCCTCGGCTAATTCATCAAGAATACCCACAAAAACGGCCTTTTGCTCGTCGTATTTGGGCAAATACAATCCAGCCGATTCCCCTTGCAATGCCTCGCTATAGGGAATATCACCGAAAGTGAGTGTCAGGTTATAGAAATAATAGGCGCGAAAGAATTTGCCTAATGCCAAATAAGTCGGCTCATCAATAGCGGAAGCTTCTTCCATCATTTTGGTCACATTACGAAGATCATTGTACTGATCGAAACTGCCACGCTGCCAATTATAAATCTGATTGGCATTCTCGCCATCGGTCTGTAAGATCATCTTGAGTGTGTATAAGGGTGATGTACCACGCCACGTGTTGAAAACATTCCACTCCACATTGGTCAGCAAAGCTTGAGGATGTGTGGATGAAGCATTGTTCGGGTCGATATTTACCTCCGTCAACTTTTCGCAGGAAGACAAGGTGGTTAGCAGCAGCAAGCTGGCTATAGTAATCGTATTTCTAAGCTTTTTCATATGATCGAAAAATTAAAAAGTAAGGTTAAGAGATACGCCAAGGTATCTGGTAGATGGATCTTGCAGGTTGTCGTCGTTACCAATACCAAAATCTGGATCGATGTAAGGAATATTTTTCCAAACCCATAAGTTCGTGCCGAATACGGAGGCATCCAGTGCTTTGAATTTGCTTGATTTCAGCCATTTATTTAAATCGTATCCTACAGAAAGTCTACGTAATTTTACAAATGAACGATCATACACGTTGGCAAATGTGCTGCTTTCGCTCTCCGTAACACGTGCCTGATAAGGATAAATCTGTGACCAAGTCTGCCAACTTACGGCATCGGTAAATGGCGCATAAGTACGTGTATCTTCCGTAATATTTCCCTGTACATCATACTTTACCTCACCGCCAGTGACTATGACGCCAGATGGTCTATAAACATTTTGTCCTGCATCGTATTCTTCTTGTCTGTACAGTGTGGAAGAAGGATGTTTACCGCCCCACCACATTTTTTCAATCGTTTGAGAACGCATCACCCCACCAATAGACCCATCAATATCCATTTGTATGCGAATATTTTTGACCATAAAGGTATTGCTAAAACCAAACTGCCAATCCGGATTGAAATAGCCCAAATAACGTGGGAAAGGATCACGAATCGGCATTCCTGTCGTTGGATTGAGGATCAACTGACCATCGGCATTTTTCTGCCAAACTTGATCGTAATAAGCATCAGCGCGATCTCCTTGATACAGGTTGCCAAAGCGTGCTTGATCGCCGTAGATCGATTGCAGTCTGCGTACAGAACGCGTCCAGTTGACTGCCGTACGCCACGAAAAATGATCATTTTCGATAATGCGTGCACCCAACATCACTTCCATACCTTGCGTACGATAGACATTACCGTTTACCATTCGCGTAGCGAATCCAGAAGCATCGGAGTTTTCAAGTTGAATAATCTGATTGCGATCGCGCATATCATAATAGGTCACATCCATATTCAGGCGATTCTTCAAGAAAGCAAAAGCCAAACCCATTTCCCAAGTATTGGATTGCTCGGGCAGGATGTTAGGATTGATGATGCCGCTTGGATAACTAACGGATGGTGTAGATCCATATGTCAACGCTTTGTTGTACACCGCGCGGATACTGTATGGATCTAAGGCCGACGATACCGAAGCCCAAGAAGAATAGAGCTTCACGTAATCAATCGCACGTGGCATCGGGATATAATCAGACACGATCGTACTGAAGGACGCTGACGGATAGAAATAGGAATTGTTTTCGGCCGACAAAGTCGATGACCAATCATTACGACCTGAAAAATTCAAATACGTAGAGCGAAAGATATCGAAGTTAACGGATGCATAGGCACTTCTAGTGATGGATGTATGATTGGCATTGGTAGCGCGTACCGGTCCTTGGGTATTTCCCAGATTATAAATGAATGGCACAACCAATCCGTCGGTCGATTGATATGCATTAGACAACGTACGCTTGAATGTTGAGGCACCCGCATTAATATTCAAGCCAAAATTATCGCTAAACTGATCGCTGTACGTGGCCAATACGTCGGCATCGAAGTTCAACTGTCCATTGTTCCACATTTTGTAATCGCCATTTCGCGAATCACCGTAATTCATGTATGATTTCGGACTTTGCATGTCTTCAAACGTGGTTTTTTGGCGAGCAGCAATACGTCCTTGCACATTGAACTTGGAGGAAACTTGCCAGTTCAATCTGGATTGTGCGTGTACCACGTCTTGGTCAAAAACTTGATTTAGCTCATTGGCAGCGAAGTAGGGATTGTTGTACCAAGCATAGTTGTAGTTGGCTTGGCGATATCCTTCCTGTCCTGGAATGTATAGATTGTTAGCCAAGTCTTGTCCGTTTACATCATTTCCCATCCAAAGCAGTATGGTGTACATGTGGTTTTTGGGTCCGTAACCATATCGTGGAAAATTTGGTGACTTCACCTTGTTGTAGGAAAAGTTGATGTCTAAATTCAAATTTGGTGTAAAACGATAATTGGAGTTGATGTTGATACCACCGGAGTTCAAGCTCGTATTGGGTACTTGACCTTTCTGATAGGCATATTTACCAGAAGTAAACAAGCTTAGTTTCTCAGATTTATGCGATAAGGTGAAGTTGTTCTCAGTCACGATACCCGTTCCCAAGAAATCACGCAAATTGTCGTATGATCGCCATTCGATAGGCACGCGTTCGTAGCGCGATTTGTCGTCATAGAGCGTTCCGCTCACATCGCCATACCAAGGAATTACCGTTCCAGTTTGTTTGTCGCGGATTGGACTATTCCATTGCGGTAGCAATAATCCGGTATTTAACTTTGGTCCCCAAGTCATGTCGCCATCGGAAATACCGCCATCAGCACCATCCCAAAATTCGTATTGGCCGTTGGATCCGCTACCAAATTCGGTTTGTGATTCTGGAAATACCGTAAATCCAGCCGACATCATATTGGTGGTTCCGATGGTGACTTCCAAACCTTCCACCTTGGCATTTTTAGTGGTAATCATAATCGCACCATCGCGACCGCGGAAACCGTATAGCACCGATGCGGCTGTACCTTTTAGGACGTTGATATTCTCGATATGCTGTGCTGGGATGTCAAACAATTCAGATTCTACGGGGATACCATCTACCACGATCATCGGACTGCGGCCCCGTAAATTGAATGTCGGTGCTTGAAAGATACCAGTAGGATTGTTCACAATCAAACCTGCCACTTGACCCGTTAAAGCCGTACCGATATTCATTGTTTTAGCTTCTTGCAGCACTTCGGTATTCACTTCCTGGGTAGCATAGCCAAGTTTTCGCTTTTGCTGCTTGATACCGATCGCGGTCACGACCACTTGATCCATTTCATTGAGTGCGGGGTCTTTGAGTACCATGATGGCACTACTTCGTTTGCCATTGGAAATAATGATAGCGCACTCATCTTTTGGCAACATACCCACGTAACTAACGGTGATACAATAAGTGCTGTCTGCTGGAAGATTTTGAAACACGACACGACCATCGGCATCGGATGAGCCCAATCGCTCCAATTTGAGATTAGTATTGTGAATTCGCACGGTCGCACTGGAGATCGCGCTGTTTTCCTTGTTCTGAACGAGAACGACGAGTTCGCCCTGCTGTTGTGCTTGTACGGTGGATAATAGCAAACTTAAAAATGCACCGATGAGCCCGAATTTCAGAAAGGGCTTGGGATTGAGTTTTGTACGCATTGGTTTGTTAAATTTGATCGTTTGTTTGGAGATTGGATGGTATAGATACGACATACGTAGCGGTATCTTCTTGATAAGTAATCTGTATTTCGTGGGTCAACATTATGTGCTTGATGATATCGTCCAAGACAACTTTGTCCGTATAATTACCGTAGAAAGTCATCCCCTCCAAGTCGCTTTCTGAATAGGAGAATTGGGTTTGGAAATGTGCCGCAAGCGTGTCGAAAACTTCTCTTAATGGAGTGTGGTGAAAGCCTAACATGACTACTTCTGCTTCTTGTGCAGGCGCTTTCTTGATGCTGGCTTCTGGTTTCTGTATGGTATTTGGCGCGAGGTGTAATCCTTTGCTATCCCATCTATCACCTGGATTTAGTGTAACGAGCAATTCTCGATTGCCCAAACTGGATTTTTTAGTGATGGCTATTTTTCCGGACAGAAGCTCTACGATGGGAAGCGATTCATGGTGTAAACGGGTAACCCAGAACACCGTTCCGAGTGCTGTAGTATGAATATCTCCCGTGATGACCGAGAATGGACGCGACGCATCTTTAGCCACATCAAATCGTGCTTTTCCGGACAATGTTACTTGGCGATTATCGGCTTCAAAATTGTCGAGAAAGTGAATGCTACTCTGTGGTGTCAAGGTGACGCTACTGCCATCGGAGAGCATGACGGATCTGTTATCACTGCCATGATTGTGGTATACACGTAGTCGATTTACACCGTCAGAAAATTTCGATTCGACAATCTGTGATGCGGTGTGCTTTTTGTAAACTAGGCTATTACGCAATACATAGAAACTTGCTACGCCTATGCATAGTAAAGCTGCTGCGGCACCATACTTGGTTGGCCATTGGATTCTTTTTACACGTACTTCGTCTGGTTGGGTAATGCGATCAATACGGTCTCTAAGTCGAAGCAGATCTTCTGTGGTGGCCGATTCGTCGGAAACTTTCAAAGATGCTATCCAGTGTTGTAGTTGGACTTTTTCTTCGGCAGTACACTTTCCTTCCAGATAGCGCTGGATCAACTGTTGTAATTCGGGCGATTGTTTGGACATACATATGGTAGTAGCTCAAACGATGCGATCGTACCATAGAATTGGTATTAAGAAAAGATCAACTTTATCTTAATTTAAAAACACCTATCGTAGCAGGAAGTACGAGAGCATCGGCAATAGGAAAACCGTATCATGCACCTTCTTTTCGGCTAGTTCTTTCCTGACCTGATCGAGTGACTTGCAGAGTTGGTTTTTGACTGTTTGATTGGATATACCGAGTAAAGAAGCAATCTCCTGATTGGAATAAGATTGGTAATACTTCAATTGGAATATCCTACGCATGCGGGGAGGCATCTGCGTTACGGAGTGGTCAATGTGTTGGATCATCGATTCATGATTTTCCTCTAACTCCGCTTCTTCCAGCTGTTCGTGATCAACAGTTTGCAATAAGGTAAAATGGGCGATATGTTTATCATTGACACCGACTTTTCGGAAATGCTGGAATATTTTATGGTAAAGCGCTGAGATCAAGTAATTCCGCGGTTCGGAAGTAATGTTGATCATGGATTTGCGCTGCCAAAGATCGACAAATAAATCTTGTACCACATCCATTGCTTGATCTTTATCGCCCAACTTACGGATGGCAATATTCAGTAATGTTGCTGCGTGTTCTTTATAAAGAAGATCAAAATCGAAATCACATGATACCATGACGTGCTTTTGTATGGTCAGCACCAAAATTGATCTATTAGTATTATATGCGGATTAAGTGCATATTAACTCTTGATGAATACCGTAATTCTGAAGACGATTACTAGAGTATCGTTTACCTTTTTACAAAAGGTGCATACTCGTCTAAACCATCATAATATTGTCGCAGTAAAAAACGATAGGTATCAATACCGTGGTGAAAATAGCGTGCGTTGTCCGCAAAGAAATCGGAGTATGCTTTGTTGGCGGATAAAATGATTGGCACACCCGGACGTTGGAAATAAGTCGTTTTGACGGGTTCGGGGATTTTTAGTTCGGGTAAAAAACGGGTGATAAAGCGACCGGTATATTTCCCTAAATATTTTTGGTAGGCATCAGATGATTTTTTTGCGCGCTTCTTCATTATGTTGAATGATCGCTTTAAGAAGAATCGTTTGAAGAATGGTAAATTGTCTATGCGGGTGTATAATCCGACGATCGGGTTTGGTTCATTCATATCAATATCTAACTGCTGCGTTGTCAATGGCATTTCTGGTATGGCATCGGCCGTATTAACAATGCTGAAGCTCCACTCCGATCGATTTGCATTATCATAATCGTAGGCAAAATACCTGTTCCCCATTTTTGGTGCCGCACTAGCGTATGTTTTTACCGAAATATCTTTCATCTCACCGTGTTCACGCTTTTGCATTAGCCATGCACTGAAATAATAACTCAACGCACCGCCTTGAGAGTGCCCACCTACAATATATTGCCGATAGCCAGCAGCATACAACTGCTGCAATGTATTCTCCAGATGATCGGCGAGATAAACAAAACCTATCAAAAAACCCGCATGCACGGCAGCGCGATCATCCCTAGCTAATGTATAGGAAAAATCGTGACCCTTCTGCATTTGTATGCTGCCGCTTGCAGGTATCATGGCGCAGTAAAAATCGGCCAAGATGGATTCTTGCTTCCGGGTCGTGCCTCGGATAATTAATACCACGGTAGAATCATTTCTGATCCAGACGTCTGCTCGATTGTCGAGACCAACGCTTGGTGAGCGATAATACATGCTATAACCGGCCAACATGTCTTCAAACTTGTTGTCTGACACGGTGTCCAGCAATGCTTTGTTCAATTTTAAAATTTCCTCACATTCAATGGCATCAAAACCCGGAAGTAGACCCTTATGCTGTGCACTGGATTCATTAACATGGCCAAAAAAAAGGAGAATAGCTGGAATAAATGCGAATAGGAAGTGTTGAGGATGCATCATTTTGTGAATAAGACTAAAAGCAAAATAGTACGCTTGTGGATGTATGAAGTTAACAATTTTTTGCATTGTATCATTCTAATCATCTCGTCGAAATTCAGATGCTTGACAGTAGGTACTACAGAAAAGAGAGAATTCTGAAATGAATTCCCTCCTCTCACATTGACGACTTTTATTTAATATAGTGCCTAGGACTGCGGCTGACCAATGGTATTCAAAACTTTTGGTTAGAATTATGGCCTTGGTGGTGCGGCGTATCTCCATTGTCTTATACCTTGCAATTCGGCTCGCTCTACAGCCCAAGCCATTACATTCGCAATGACTACGCTATTGTACGCATTCCTCGAGCCAGCTGAATAGCCAGAGCCAGCATTACCATATGCTTTAGGTAGAGGTCGCTTCGCACGTGTATCATAATTAAATGGGCAAATAACGAAGCTTCGACCCCCGTTGTACGATACGAACCCACCATCTCCAATAAAGAAGAAATTTTTAGTGTTGTGTTTAAACATCGTAACCCTATTGGCTAGTGATGACCTGTTGATAGCATTGCCATTTGAATATACGGTGACTTGAGACAATGGAATGTTTGTAAGTCCGAGCGTGGTTCCTGCATCTTCACCCCAATGCCGTCCACGGACATCCCCGAATGGGCCATTCAATATTTTGTCATTTGGATCATTACCTACAATCGGATACATCGCTCCAGCGGTACCATTACTAATAGCGCCAATGTTTGAAACTCCAAACATCGTATTGAAAAATGATCGTGTATTGTTATTTGCGGCGTCCTGCAGCATCATGATGACGACACCGTTATTGTCTAAATAATTATTTAACGCTCGAGCTACTGCTGGTCGTATGTTAATCATATTGTACCCTATGATCACGATATCAGGTCTGTTTGTATTATTGGTAGCAGCCAATCTAGCCGTCAATCGATTGTCGAAAGCAGCTGTAGCGGCATACAACATCCGATTTTCAGCGGCATTTTGCGTACGATTTCCTCCTGCCCAACTACCTAATCCTGGTGACCAAGAGTCCATTTTGACGATACTTTCTGGAAGATCTCCAAAATTCTCTGAGGCATTTAAGAAATCCCAAGCTGGACCTCTTTCTAAAGCATAACCATAGGACGCCCCACTCGAAATATGTAAGATTCGTAAAGGAGAGACTCGATAATTAAGATTTAAGATACTTGATAAGCGTTGGCCGATCGCTGCATTTTCAAATTCATTGGTAAAAGTCGGTCTATTAGCTGCGCCGAAATAGGTTGCTAAATTTCGCTGTGAAATATCTTCACGAACACCATCAAATCTTACGGGTAGATCATTTATCACTACATTATATGTACTTACTGATGCCGGATCCACAGTATAATAGATTCTTTCCCAAGTATTATCTGAAGATGGAGCATTGAAAATAACTTCAGTAGGTACTGCTTCAACTGCGTTCATTTGATTGCTTCGGATGCTAAACACTCCCTTTTTCAAGTAATCATTCCTGTCGAATGCGGCGTTAAGATTATTGATCGTAGCAAACCTAGCTAATACTGTGGCATCTATCTTTATATGTACTTGCGTGACTTTACGCTCGAAGACAATACTAAGATTATAATCATCTTGCGTATTTGTAGGAATAGTTATCTCACCACTTGCATACAAAAAATCTCTATTAATAGATGTTTCAATGGATGGATTATTCGTGTTTGCCGGTTCTGGTAAAGCCTCGCTGTCGTTGTAAGAATAGGCGTACCACAGGTAAGTCTCACCTGTCTGTCCCTCCATTGACAAAGGTGTGCCTGCAGTGCCTTGAACTGTACGCCAAAGTTGTCCGCTGTTTCTATTGTATAATAAAATTCTGTATCTGTATCCATTTTGCATAGGAATAGCCGCACGATTTATAGTCGATGATCTATCGGAATCAGTAACCTCTGCTGATGCGGCTCGGATGTTTTCGACATTGGAGCCTACAGAAGTTTGACTCATAACATGATCTACATAAAACCCTCCATTATCATTGTTCATAGTAGTGGTAGAAGTCCGCGAAATATTGCTGAATGTAGTATTTGTGGTGGCTCTAGAATTGGCGGCGTTAGCGACAACAATACTTTCTGTTACACCCGCAACATCGATTCTTAACATCATATTCCCTACTTGTGCTACGGAATAATCCTTCGAACAACCTGCCAAACAAATTGTGCCTATGATGCCGAATATATAAATAAGAGCTTTCATACTATATAACCTATATGATGTTTTGATTAAAAATTCCAAGTCTGCTCTGATTGCCTTTCTTCCCATTCTACGACATATGGTATGTTATTGTCTTCCACCTTTATATTGACTATTGAACCTGCTGCAAAGGCTGATTCCATCGTGATTAAAGTGACTGAAATTGATGGTGACAAATAGTGTTTTTTATAAACACCTGTTGTAATACGTTTACTTTTTTTATTTAAATCCATTTTATGTGATTGAATTTGTTTTACAAGAAGAAAAAATGTTTTTTATCTACAAGTTGATGCTTGTAAATCCAATCAATTTGATTTTAAGGATGTATATATTTTTCCCTCTATAAATATTTGAAAATATTTTAATCAAACTAAACATTTATAGAAGGCAAATATCTGTAGTTTATTGATACTTTACTGGCGCAAGTGTTAATATAATTTCGATTTGTAGGGTTAAGACTACAGCATCAAATCAGGTTTTATCATTATTTTAAGGCTATTTTATGAGTTTACTGAATAGGGAAAATATACTTATTGAAGTAAGTGAAGAATATTAAAAATTTCCAAATTATGTACAATTAATTTCTATTTTAATAAATTTACAACAAATTTAATGCTATATAAGTAGAAAAAATTGTGATTATAGATTCTGTGAAAAATCCCATGCTTTGGTTTATTTGTAAGTATTTGTATATGATGGGATAATTATGTTGGCAATGTCAACGCATGTAAATTATTTTATAAACAAGACGTTTATCTGACATTACTTTTTGATAATTTTTAGCTTTTTTATTGATGTTTTGATTACAGTCAAGTCGACAATTATTTCTTTATTCTTAAAAAAGATCATAATTTATACTATACTTTAAAAGATAGGGAGCACTAAGTATAATTTGTAGTACCGTCAAAAGAGATTGATTGATGTATTTGTTACTGATGTAAATTGTTCAAAAAGACAAAAGAATTCTGTTATGAAATTCTCTTGTCCTTTTGTGGATATAACCTTTGAAAATTCATTCTTTTACACCAATCATTTGGCTGTAAAATTAGTATGAATGCATCGATTTAAGGTGTTGGAGGCCCTGCATATTTCCATGTCCTAACACCTTCAAGCTCGGCTTTTTCAACTGCCCAAGCCATTACATTAGCCATGACAATGCTATTGTAAGCACCTAATGATCCTGCTGAATATCCAGAGCCCGCGTTACCGTAAGACTTTGGTAATGGTTTCTTTGCAACAGGATCATAATTAAAAGGGCAGATCGTATTGCTATTCCCTCCGTTGTAAGAGACGAAACCACCATCTCCTATATAAAAGAAACTTTTAGTATTGTGTTTAAACATCGTAACTCTAGTGGCTACCGATGATCTATTAATAGCATTACCATACGAGTAAACCGTGACTGCAGATAAAGGTAAATTTGTAATCCCTAGTGTCGTACCGGCATCTTCTCCCCAGTGTCTTCCTCGAACATCTCCGAAAGGTCCATTTAATATTTCATCATCTGGATCAACCCCTTCTATGGGGTACATTGCTCCACTACTTCCGCTTGAATTGGTGCCTATGTTTGAAACTCCAAACATAGTGTTGAAAAATGATTGCGTATAAGCGTTCGCAGCGTCTTGAAGCAGCATAATGACAACCCCCTTATCATTTAAATAAGAATTTAATGCCTGAGCTACAACTGGTCGTACACTAGTCATGTTATATCCTAGAATAACTATGTCCGGCCTGTTTGTTGTGTTTGTTGCGGCCAATCTGCTTGCTAGTTGGTTATCAAATGCAGTTGTAGCTGCAAATTGTATCCAGTTCTGTGATTTATTGTCTGTCTGATTTCCACCGGACCAACTACCTTGTCCAGGAGCCCACACCCCCATTTTTACAATACTTTCCGGTAAGTCGCCAAAGTTCACTTTTGAATTTAAAAAGTCCCACGATGGCCCTTGTTGAAGTGCATAACCATAGCTGGTATTATTTGAAATATGTAAAATGCGTAATGGCGCTACTTGATAATTTAGCCGCAGCGTCGTTGAAAGTCGTTGTCCAACAACAGGAGCGGCAAAGTTACTGGTAAAGGTTGGTTTATTAGCTGATCCAAAATATGTTGCAAGATTTCTTTCTGAGATATCTTCACTTACGCCATCGAATTTTACAGGTAAATCATTAATAATGATTTTATAGGAACTTACAGCTGAAGGATCAATAGTATAATAGTTAGCTTCCCAAGTATCATTAGATGATGATGCGTTGAAAATAGTTTCCGTGGGAACCACTTCAATATTCGTTGTTTGATTATCCCTTATACTAAATAGACCTTTTTTAATATAGCTATTATTATCAAATGATGCATTTAGATTATCAATTCTTGCGAATCTTGCTAGTACTGTAGCATCTATTTTTACACGAATTTGTGTTACCTTGTGGTCAAAAGTAATCGGGAGGTTGTAGTCTATTTCCGAATTTGCAGGTATATTGATCTCGCCTGTTGCATAGAGAAAATCTTTAACAATAGACGTTTCTACTGATGGATTTGCAATGTTTGCTGGTTCAGGTAACATATCATCATTGTTGTAAGAATAGGCGTACCACAAATAGCTCTCGCCTGTCTGACCTTCTATTGATAATGCTGTACCTGAAGTGCCTTGCTCAGTCTTCCAAAGCTGTCCTGTATTTTTATTATATAGTAGAATTCGGTACGTATATCCAGTTTGCATAGGTTGGGTAGCTCTATTTATTGTAGATGCACGCTGTTTATAGTCATTTTGTGAATTTGCCGATGATGTAAATTCAGAATTGGGCACTATAGCATCCTGAGATATCGAGAAATCTACATGGAAACCATTGGTATTACTTGGAACCGTTGAGGACGTATTTCTGACAGTAGCTGATCGAGGAGCAGAATTTGATTCAATATCTAACGCCTCAGAAACACCTTGTACATCGACTCGTAACATCATATTTCCGGGCTTATCTTCCAAAATTTTGTCATTACAGCTAACCAAACCTAGTGTTCCCAAAATGGTGAGTAAGTAAATAAACTTTTTCATTCTGCTTATACTAAATTATTCCCATTAAAAATTCCAAATCTCATCAGTCTCTCTTTCTTGCCAATCCGTAACAGTTGGAGTTCCGTTATTTCCGACTGTGACCGCTACTACCGAGCCGGCGCTGAAGTTTGATTCCATGGCGATATACGACAATATGATCATAGGAGCTAAATAAACCTTCTTTTTAAAACCTTTCATATTTTCACTTTCTTTTAATTAAATATGTTATGATAAACTGACACATTACTCTAAGCGCAATTAAAATCGTTTTATGAAATCCTTGTCCCGAGAGCTTAAATAACCAGCTTAAAAAACTTGTGTAGCTAAGGATTTTCATACGCATCGAAAATTGTAATTAACACCTAATTCTCTGAAAGCAAATATGTATAGTTTATTGTAAATTAACTCTTTGTAGATCCATTGATGTTTTTAAATTGTAGATCAACAGCTACAGGGTATTTTGCCCAAGGAGATAGAAGCAACATACTCAGCAAGCACGTTTAATGATGGGCTTATAACGAAATTTTAGTGCTGGATATAATACTATTTCTTATTAGCTATTGTTCATCAATAATTTCGCTATTAGACATATCCTTATTGGTAATCAGATTGTTAGCGAATATTTAGTAATCTACATCTAGAAACAGTGTATTTGGTAATTCATCGTTTGCGAACATTCGATAATCTTTGGAATAGATTCAAAAAGCTCACTATACGAATTCGAATGTTCTTCAAATTTCAGGTGAACGGAATGGAGCGTGATCAAAAAAAATTAATCAGTACCAACCTGCTTATTGTGTGTAATATTTGTTCCTCATAAGAAATTGCTCTTTTTGCCTAATATCCTAAACAATATACATGTTATAACGTTTTATATTCAGAAAGTTAGTATGAATATGAAAATTTCAACATTATTGTACCGTACTTAATCTACTGATTTATACTTGCATGTAATCTTTGCGGGAAACCGTAAAATGAGTTTAGGTTTAAGTTATATTTTAGCACGTTAATTTTTCCTACCAAATATTTGTTTATGTTTAAAAAAGTACCAGCACTAAAATCATTATTTACACTACCATTTTTAGTAATTGCCGTTATCGCGCTTTTACATCTAAACGCTTGCCAGTAATCAATACAATGCTTTTAACTTGTTATTGAGATTGATTTCTAAATGCCGAAATCCTTTAAAGTGAGACAAATTTGTATTTATTGATTAAAATGAGCATTCCCACTTAACGCTAAAATGAGAATGCTTGTACCGAGAATTGTAAGAAGGCATTTTGATCGACCGTATTCCACATAGCCCAAATACCTATTGGAATATTCCAAGAACCCACTGGTATCGGTTTAATGACAATCAAACTTATTTCACTTAGTCCGCTACGTGAAGCAAAAAAGTTATTGCGCTCACCTAGAGATCGTAACGCGTCAGCGTAGCCAACCCGGCCACTTACCACAAGATCACTTTTCCTAAGAAATGGGTATTCCATACTAGCAAAGTATGAGTATTTATTGCTCGTGTTATCCGCATTACGATCTCTACCAAAGACAATCGCATTCCAGCTTAGTTCTAATGGGAAATCGTTGCTGATGGTATAAAAGCTTCTAAAATCCCAAAATCGTCCCGTTTCAGCCGCTTTATAATTAAAGTATTCGGTATTGTTGTAAGCTGCTTCAGGTGAAAAATTGTAGATATCCCACAATTCTAACCTAAATCTATTCTTTGCATTACGATATCCCACATAATGATTAAATTCCTTATAGCTTCCTGTGGCATCTCCCCCAGCCCAAAAACCGCCATAAAAATTATCACCAGTAAGTTCGAGATTTCCTGTATAAACTAGCCCCGTCGCTACTTCCAATCCCCGCCATAAGTGACTATTGCGCAGCTGCAGCGACGAATGTAGATTTTGTCCATGAGCAGAGATGCCAAGGGACATGAGGAGGCACACTAATAGCTGTCTCATCTTAAAAAAATAAAGTATATGGTTTTTTAACTAATAATATCCTGCTCGCGTGGTCGTGAACCAACTAAAGCATATCCTAGCATCAATAGTTCGCAGACAAGAGAGAGTGTCCAAGTCCAACGCCATGATCCAAACCAATCTGCCAAGCCACCTTGCAGTAAAGTGAACACAGCACCTCCAAATACAGCAGAGATAAATATGCCCGAAGCTTTAGAAGTATATTGCTTTAAACCTTTGATAGATAAAGAATAAATACAACTCCACATAGAAGAATGCAATAAACCAATAGCCACCAAGAACCATATATTATTAGATACCATAGCTACGACTACTAAAATACTTGCTAAGGAGGTGGTGGCGATTAATTGGTTACGAGCAGATACATTTTTTAGAAAACTAGAGGCCAGTCGACCTACTAAAAAACCTCCCCAATAAAGTGTAGAAAGTAAAGCGTGGATACCAAGATCTCTACCTGCGATGATCAATTCTGTACTTCCAAAAAATGTAACTGGATAACCTGACTCTAACAATTCAAAAGCGTATAAATTGAGATTGGCTCCAATCGCTACCTCCGTACCAACATAGAAGAAGATAGCTGCGACACCAAGTGCAAAATGCTGAAATGACCACATACTTCGTGGCAATAAAGTGCTGTCTGTACTTCTAGTGTCTGCGATATCGGGAATAGGAATTTTTAGTGTGAATAATGTTACCACAAGTACGCAGAAAATCAAGCCTGCCAACGGCAGCAGTAGTTGTTGAATCTGTATACTCTCGATTGAGATACCACTGAACATGATCACGGTGACAAAAAATGGTGCTGACGTAGTTCCTATAGAATTTATACCAGTTGTTATATTTAATCGTTGCACATCATTGGTACCTGCCAATTCGTAGGAGGCAACGTACGGATTAACCACTACTTGAATGACGGCTGCTGAAGTACCCATTAAGAAAGATCCCATAATGAAAATAATAAAGCCATATGGTACCACTACATCAGATACTTGGATAACGTAATGTGGATAGTGCAAGCCAACCCATGTAGATAACATATAAAAACATAGTCCAGATATGATAAACAGTAACCCGCGAATAATAGTATTTTTGTATCCAAATCGGTTTACCCACTTACTCCCTAGTGTGCTATTAATCAAATAACCTAAGAAGAAAAAGAATGAAATGGATGTGGTGAGTGTATTAGAATAGCTACCTGCTTCTTTTAAAAAAGTGACTTTAAGTGGCGCTTGTAGCTGCTCATTCACCGTGGTAAGAAAGCCCACGATAAAGTAAATAAAAGTCACAATGGCGTAAGGCCAAATACTGTGTTGCTTTCTCATAAAATAAAAATTATGCAATTGTTTTTAGTACCTCCAGAGCACCTTGTTCTTTGATAGCAGTGCAATAAGAAAGATAGAGCGTTTTGAAATCTTTTGATGATGATAAGAAGCTATCCCTAAATGGCTTGAAATCTAAAAATTGTAACGGATCGTCCGATTCTATGTACGGTCGGTCTGTATCTAAAAGCCACGGCTCTGCTATCTCATAGCTTTGTCCCTTATCATCGATTTTATATTTGAGGTAATGTCGATAAGTAGCTATACCATACGCCACCCTTTGTAAATCTTTGCCGTCTTGTATCATTTTATTAAGATTTGGCATCAGATAAACTGGGAATTTAGAAATACCATCAAAACACAGACGGCTCACTTGATCGCTCACTGAGCGATGGGCAAACCTTTCTAAGAGTGTCTGCTTATATAAGTCCAAATCTGTGTTTTGCGGTGCTGGCACGTACGGTGTGATATCAATATTCATTAAATCAGACAGATACTGATGTAGGTGTATGTTTTGCATAGCTTCATCTACTTTTCGATAACCAGACAAAAATGCGGGGTACGACAATAACGAATGCGATGCGTTAAGTAAACTGAGTTTCATATTTTCGAACGCAGCTACATCATCTGTAAATTCTACCCCTACTTTTTCCCACGCAGGTCGCCCAGCTATAAACTTATCTTCGATTACCCATTGCACAAAATCTTCGCAATAGACCGGTGCTTGGTCATCGAGTTTATTTTTACTATTGAGCCACTTGATATCTTCTGGTCGCGTAACTGGGGTAATGCGATCCACCATACTATTAGGAAAAGTAACATTCAGCTCAACCCAATCTGCCAAGCTTTTATCTTGCGCTTTGATAAATGATGTAAATGCCTTTTTGGCCGTATCACCATTATGCTGCAAGTTATCACATGATAGGATGGTCAATCCCGCGCCTCCAGCATGCATTCTTTGTCGCAAACCAGCTGCAACAAATCCAAAAACTGTTTTAGTGGTTTTAAGATTTAATAGATCTTCTTGAATGGTAGGGTTATCTATCTGAAAAGTACCGTCATTACTATCTATATTATAGCCACCTTCTGTAATCGTTAGGGTAATGATTTTGATATCTGGAGACGCTATTTTATCGATTACGGCTTCCGGCACTTCTACACCCCAAATCATTTCGACTAAAGAATTAATTTCTTGCAAATCATCTTTGCCATCACGACCGCAGATCGTTAGCGAATACCATCCGTTTTGGGCCTGTAACGCTCGCACCAGATTCTCGTCAGTAGGAAGTAATGCGATACCGCAAATTCCCCAGTTTTGCTGATCTGGCTGAGTTAATAATAGATTGGTGTAATACTGTTGATGTGCTCTGTGAAAATTACCGACACCAATGTGCACAATTCCAGATTTGATAGCTGTTCGGTCAATACCAGTCTGAGCAACCCCCAAGGGTTGATGGATTATCTCTTTTGTAGTCATGGTCTATAATAGTTATCGAGAAGTAAACATATTATTTTAAATGAAATCTTTGGAGAGAAAACACAAAGCAATCGTTCCCGCAAACGTTCCCAAAATCTGCAAACGATTGCAATTTGCTTAAGTAAACAATATACGTTACATTTGGATTAACGAATTAAACCGATAATGAAACAGCCCACTCTAAAGGATCTTGCTAAGCATCTTCTACTTTCCACTTCGACCGTTTCTCGAGCACTTACCAACGATAAAAACGTGCGCAGAGAAACTCGGGAACAAGTACAAGAAGCCGCACAACGTTTGGGATACAAACCTAATCGCGTAGCGAGAAATTTAAAGTCCGGTCGATCCTATACTATCGGTGTAATTGTTCCAGAAATGGTAACACCTTTTGCATCGAGTGTACTCGAAGGCATTCAGGATGCTATAGCTGATGATGGTTATCACGTGATCATCGCACAGTCTGGAGAAGATCCTAAAATAGAACGTAAAAACCTCATGATGATGCAACAAGCGTTAGTGGATGGTGTCATTATCAGTGCCTGTCACCAAACATATAATCTTGATCTTTGTCGGGAATTTCAATACAACGGTATTCCATTAGTGTTCTACGATAGGATACTCTCGGGATTGGACGCTCCAAGGGTAATGGTGAATGACTATACCAAATCGATGCTGATGATGGAACATTTAATTCACTTAGGGCGTAAAAAGATCGTGCATCTTCAAGCACCAGATTATATCTATAATTCTGTAGAGCGATCACGGGCTTATCGCGATGCACACACTAAATTTGGCTTAAATTTCGATCCTGCTTTGCTTGTTCGAGCTGGCTTGACTTTTGAAGACGGCCGAAATGCTGCTGCTCGATTGTTGATCGCGGAGAAGTCATTCGATGCTATTTTTGCTTTTACGGATACTTTGGCCATTGGCGCTATGAATTATTTGAGAGAAAAAGGCTTACGCATTCCACAAGATGTGGCCATAGCAAGTTTTTCAGGAACAGCGCTTTCTACTATTGTACACCCTCAGTTAACCACTGTTGAACAACCATTGCACGAGATGGGAGTCAAGGCAGCAAACTTATTATTAAGACTAATTGATGGTGTAGAGTTAATTGAGAATCGAATTGTCCTAGATGCCACCTTACAATATCGTGGATCAACTATCTTACCAGCTGAAGAACGTATCGTTTAGACATCACACAATTATATGTCAAAAAAAATCGCCGTTTGGACAGCGAACTGCGTAAACGGCGACTCAAATAACCCTATTGTGTAACTATTTGATAAATAGACTACCAGCCCGGCGCAAAGTTTAATCCGAAGTGTCCGAACTGCGAACGACTGCGCAATAATGGTATGGCATAGTAAGGTTCTAATATCATCGCGCCAAACAGGTTGACACGCATGGAAACACCGACACTATATAATGGTGCACGCACTTGTGGATCATATTCATACAGGGATTCGCCATTCGGATTGTTGACCAAAATGCGATCAGAATCACTTTTGCTCCATCGAACCGTATTGCCACGGCTCCACGCCAAACCTGCATCAAAAAAGAGGTTAAGATCAGACCACAGAAGTCCAGATTTAAAAATCGCTAAACCTTCCGGACCTGTAAATGGTAATCGTACCTCAAAATTGGCCACCGCCATACGCGAGCCCACCAAATCATTAAACGTAACGCGACCAGAAAGATCTTGAATACGCTCATAACCACGCATTAGAAAAGGATAACCGATGTACAATCCTTGAAAACGATCCTCGCCCTCGCCTACGCGCATATAAGAATAAACACGTGCTGCTAATGTGATAGGTTTGAGTCGTTCGTAACGACGATAATCGAAGTTGTACACTTGGAAATTGTATTCGCCGAAACTTTGTCCGACCGTCATCCGATAGCGATAACCCTGCAAAGGTGCTGCAATTCCGAATATGGTATTGTCGCCAATAAAACCAGCGGTAACCTGTGGCATGGCAAAGGATTCTAAATTCCCTAATCCCAATCGCATGGCATCATCGGCACTCATGGCACGGCGATCGCTAATGCCGGTATTTCGGCCGAACCGCCAATGCTCTGCTCTAAAACCATAACGAGCGTAGGCTGCTCCCACTTCGAAGCGATGATTGCGATTGAATGGATAGGCTACAAAACCTTCGAGCTGTGTCTGAAATTGACGCATGAGATACGTGTTTTCAACTAACTCATTACCAGCGCCTAAATCTTGGACATTAAACTCGGTAAATCCATACCGGAAAGGAATATGCGATGCAGAGAATCCCCAATTCCAACGATTTTGCTGATTAATATAAGCAACCTGTCCACCAATATCATAGATTTCCCCATTCACATTGAGTGCACCCATGATCTGATTATAACCCAAGATATCGGAGAATGTCCCAAAGACACCGCCAGCCATTCCTGCGCCATACCGATTTCCTACTGCCATTCCCATCCCGGTGTTGGTGAGGTAATCCAGCTTGAATTGTGGTCGATAAGGTGTTGGGTTGATCTGTGAAGATGAAATCCGTTGATACGCATTAAAGTTTCTTAGATTATAGTTCACGACATCTATGCCACGATCTTCATCTGGAAATAGCATGGCCGCTTTAAAATCGACTACTTGATGATCCACTGAAACCGGGTTAAAATCTGCAGCATGCGCACGATAAACGCTATATTCATTGTTCTTGAAGAAAGAATATACAATCTCATCTTGTGCCGAGATACTCATCGCGGGCGAATACTCCGTAATACCACTTATACCCGTAAAGTAATCCGTGAGTCGCTCCACTTCTGTAGATGCTAACGTAATCCGGTACATATTGCGAAAGCCATCGTTATTCGATAAGAAATAGACTGCTGATCCATCTGCCGAGAAATGTGGATTGAGGTTATTCGCTCCTGCAAAGATTTCTATATTTTTAAAGGTACTTTCCTGCAAGTCATATATGGCCAAATTCATCGGAATATCCACCGAACGGTTTTCGGATTGCAACGCCACACGATCGGTACTGAATACGATGTACCGTCCATCACGTGAAAAACTGGGCTGCACATCCGAATAGTAATCATCCATCAATTGCATGAGTTTCTTGCTGGAAAAGTGGTAGGTATAGATATCACTTTGTCCATTCTTGAGCCCAGAGAATGCGACCGTTTCACCATCTGGGGACCAAGTAATATTGGCAAATTGTGCAATGCCCTCCATCTCTACCAAGCCCACTTGCTTTCGCTTCTCCACATCGATGATCATCAACTTATTTTTACCTTGGTTGAATACGCTAAAAGCGAATCGTTTGCTGTCTGGTGAAAATGCCCCCGCAGATTCGATAAAGCTGAAAGCGTCGATATCCTTATTAGTCTGCCTGCTCCCTAGTTTTTTGAGTACTTGGCCGGTCTTTGCGTCGGCTAGAAAAAGGTCGATACCGAAAAGATCCAACTCCGATAGAAAAGCGACATATTTCCCGTCTGGTGAAATGGCTGGCGACACATTCATTCGGCCTGCATTGGCTCGTGTCAACAGTGGTGTACCAATTGGACGTGTGGTGGTGTCTTTTCCAAGCTTACGATAGGTATCTTCCATGGAATTCTTCCAAAGCGTAGAAATAGTTTGCGCATCGTATCCAAATACGCGTTTCATCCCCGTCTCGTAACCATATTTGGCAGATTCTATAAACATGGGCATGATCACCGTGTCGCCGTATGTAGCACCAATGAACGCTAAAAATGATTGGCCATATCGGTATGGGAAATAGCGGTGAGACTGCTGAGTCATCTGTTGTAGTGACGGAAAATCCTTTCTGGCATAGGCATCACGCATCCACATCGAGGTAAAGGCGTCTTTCTTGCCGATCGAAAAATACTCGGCCATACCTTCAACCATCCATAATGGTAGGTTGCCTACATTTTCTAATCGTGTACTATCATTGCCTTCGATCAGCATCCGATACTGAAAAGCATGCACTAACTCATGACCCAAAACATGGCGCGTTTGGTGATTGGATTGCGCAATCGGCATCACGACACGCTGTTTGAATGCTTCGGTAAAACCACCCGTACCTTCACCGATTTCACCTTGTGTAGCTGTTGTCTGTTGAAAGTCGGGATGATTATTATAGAATATAATTGGATTTTTGCGCAGGAAGGTGTCTTGAAAAACTTGCTGATGCATCTCGTACCATACTTCAGATTCTTTGGCTAACCAATGCATCATCGAATCATTATTTAAGTAATAGTAAACGTTGAAGTGAGGGGTGTCATATACCTTAAAATTCAGCTTCTTGTAACGCATTTTGTTCTGTCCGAAATACTGACCCCATCCAACAGTAGGTGTAAGCAGACAAAATAAAAATCCCAAAAGCACAGGGATAAAGGAACGATGGCGAATCATATCATTCATATATTTCATAATATAAGG
Organism: Sphingobacterium chungjuense; assembly: GCF_011316935.1. Classification (GTDB taxonomy): domain Bacteria; phylum Bacteroidota; class Bacteroidia; order Sphingobacteriales; family Sphingobacteriaceae; genus Sphingobacterium; species Sphingobacterium chungjuense. The sequence goes on along the minus strand of NZ_WLYS01000005.1, from coordinate 164,029 downwards.
ATCGACCTGTGGCGACAGATCAAGTATAGTGCACTATGTACGAAGCAGCGAGTTCGCGAGAAAACGCTATTATAATTCTGGCCCGATAATATCAGGAAAAGTGATTTCCTCAAAGTCCGGCATCTCTATGTCAAATTCGTCCAGCTCTGTACTAATCGAGTCGGTTTGTACTCGGATTCTCGGACTTGGACACAAATAAGATTTTTTTATATCGACAGTCGCTTCAGGAAATTTACCAAAGGTAACTCCCAATTCAGGATGTTTATATAATTCTTCCATAAAAGAAGCATAGATCGGTAAAGCGGTTTTAGAGCCTTCGCCATTAGCCGAGCTGGTAAAATGTATACTTTGCTCATCGCATCCTACCCACACACCTGCTACTAAGTCTTTGGTGACGCCCATGTACCAGCCATCTACATAATCGGAAGAAGTACCTGTTTTGCCTCCGATTTCGTTGTTGTCTTTAAAAAGATCCCATTCCCATAATGCTTGTGATGTACCTCCTGGTTCCTCAATCGTACCACGCAACATATAACTCATCAGCCAAGCATTTTCTGGAGAAATAGCTTGTTTTTGTTCTGATTCAAATTCCGCAATTGTCCGACCATTCGCATCTACAATTTTGGATACCAGAATAGGTTCAGTTCGCTTGCCTTTATTCATAAATGCCGCGTAGGCACGTACCATCTCAAAAACGGATACGTCATTTGACCCCAAACCTACGGAGGGCACAGATGCCAGCGGACTGGTGATTCCCAATTTGTGCGCCATCTTCACCACATTATCCCAACCGACATCGTTCGTGATCTGTGCTGTCACGCTATTAAGCGAACGGGCCATGGCCCAGCGAAGCGACATCTGTTGATGTGAAAAATTCCAATCCGCATTCTTCGGCTCCCAGACCTCATTTTCTTTTTTATCGTTGATAAACTCAATCCGCACCGGCTTGTCTTCGTATTTATCACAAGGGGCCATCCCCGACTCCAGTGCGGTCATGTATGCAAACGGTTTGAAGGTAGAGCCGGCTTGACGGCGCGCTTGATTCACGTGGTCAAACTTGTAAAAGCGATGATTTATACCACCGATCCATACCTTCACTTCACCCGAATACGGATCCATCGCCATCATGCCCATATTCAACATAGTCAAATAATGCTGCAATGAGTCCATGGTCGATAGCTCACGTTTTTCCATGCCATCCCACGTAAAGACATTCATCTCTTTGGTTTGGCGCATGATGTTAAACACCTGCTCTTCGTTATTACCGTGCTGCGCCATCAAGGTTTTGTAGATCGGCAGATTACGCGCCTGATCCTCCAAGAAGTTTGGCACTACCTCTCCGCTTTTATCACGCCAGGGTGTTTTTCCGCGCCACACATTGTCAAACCTATTTTGCAATTCGCGCATCCGGTCCGCCATATTGTCCTCCGCAATACGTTGCATACGCGAATCTATCGTGGTATAGATCTTTAGGCCACTCGTGTAGATATCTATATTGTTTTCTTTGGACCATTTGTCCAACCACTTTTCTACCGCAGTGCGTAGATAAGAATCATTAGAACTGGTCACGTCATTATAATTCAGGTTTAATCCCAACGAATCTTTTAACAATTGCGTATGTTCAGCCTCCGTCAAATAACCTTCTTTAAGCATCTGACCAAGCACCACATTTCTGCGTTTAAAAGCATTTTTAGGATTGCGGATCGGATTGTATAATGTAGTCGCTTTCAGCATCCCAATTAGTACTGCTGCTTCTCTGTCTACAATTTGGGAAGGAAATTTATTAAAATAACGTAGCGAAGCAGATTTGATTCCGTAGGCATTATTACTAAAGGAAACCGTATTCAAATACATCGTAATGATTTCCTGCTTAGAATAGCGGCTTTCCAATTTAAAAGCAGTCATCCACTCCTTGTACTTGGTGATGAGGATGCCAACACCGGGAATCTTTCCTAATAACCCTTGCGACTCTTGGTAACGTGTTTTGTACAGATTTTTGGATAATTGTTGGGTAATGGTACTGCCCCCGCGATCACTACCGCGCAAGGTGGATATAACACTACCTATTAAACCCCGAAAGTCTACACCACTATGTTGATAGAATCGAACATCTTCTGTAGCGATCAACGCATCTAAGATAGCTGGCGAGATACTATCAAATGCAACGGGATCTCGGTCTTCTCGAAAATAACGCCCTATCAAGACCGAATCTGCGGTATATAACTCAGAACTAACGTTTAAGGTAGGCAAGACAATATCAGTCTTAGTCGGTGAATAACCAAATAATCCAAGGAAATTAAGCTGTATAGCACAGGTGAATAGAATAACGGCATATACTAGAATTAATATCCATCGCAAAACCTGATTTTTCACTCTTTTAAACATGTGGTAAAAATGGGTAATTAGTTTGATAAACTGCGATTCAATATTAAAAAAAAGATCTCCTCGATTGGAGCAATTTAAGGCTTTTTAACAATTAGAAGGGACAAAGTGTATAAAAATATGACGCTTAAGCAATAATTGTACCTAAATAAGTATTTTACGCAATCATTTAAACGATTGTGGTATAAATTAGCTACTTTTACCATATCAAACATATTCATCTAATGTTAAAGCAGACCTTACAACAAAAACTTTTACAAAAGCTATCGCCGCAGCAAATTCAGTTTATCAAGCTATTGCAGGTGCCGACAGTTTCATTAGATGCACGCATAAAGGAAGAACTTGAGGAGAATCCTGCCTTGGAAGATGGTAGTCTTACCAATATGAGTGAGCCCACAGAAGAATATCCAGATCGCGATCCAGATGATAATTTTGAAATGGAAGAGCGTTCTACGGAAGAAGAATTCAGTGTAGAAGAATATATACAAGAAGACGATTTTAACGAATATAGCTCCTCTTATTCTGGAGACGATGAGGATGATCGTAAAGAAATTCCCGTGGCCATACAGGATTCATTTTATGAAAATCTGCGTAACCAATTGGATCTTTTGGCGTTGAGTGATAAATTATATCAGATTGGATTACAGATTATTGGTAGTCTTGATGATGATGGATACTTGAGAAGACCAATACATTCGTTAATTGATGATTTAGCATTTTCTCAGAATGTGATTGCCGAAGAGCAAGATGTGTTAGAGATCTTGCAAGTAGTGCAAGAATTCGACCCTGCTGGTGTAGGTGCTAGAGATTTGCAAGAATGTTTGCTGATCCAACTTCGTAAAAAAGATACGACTAATCCAATCATTCAGAAGGCAGTGATTGTGATCGAAAAGTACCTAGAGGAATTTATTAAGAAACATTACGATAAAATTGAGAAGCAGCTGGGCGTGGATTCGGTAGAGCTCCGCGAGATCTTTGCAGAGATTTTAAAATTGAATCCGAAGCCGGGTGATTCGGGCGCTGTCGCAGGCAAACAGCTGCACGTGATCCCTGATTTCCATATTTCTAATAATGATGGTGTGCTACATCTTACTTTGAATGGACGCAATGCGCCAGAATTGCGTGTGTCTCGATCGTACCAAGAGATGTTTGCGCACTACGAAAAGGCAGAGAAGAACGATAAAAAGATGAAAGATGCTGTGCAGTTTGTGAAGCAAAAGCTCGATTCTGCCAAGTGGTTTATCGATGCGATCAAACAGCGACAACAGACATTGCTAAAGACGATGAATGCGATCATGGAGTATCAATATGATTACTTCTTGAAAGGTGATGATCGCTTGCTCAAACCCATGATCTTAAAAGATATTGCGGAGCGTATAGAGATGGATATTTCGACTGTCTCGCGTGTGGCTAATTCTAAATATGTTCAGACTGAATTTGGTACATTTTTACTAAAATCTTTTTTCTCAGAGGCGATACAGACCGATTCTGGTGAAGAAGTTTCTAATAAAGAAGTGAAGAAAATCTTGGAAGAATGCATTGCTAACGAAGATAAACGTAAGCCATTGGCGGATGAGAAGCTAACCGATATTCTGAAAGAAAAAGGATATTCTATTGCACGACGCACGGTGGCCAAATACCGCGAAGCCATGAATATCCCTGTGGCGCGGCTACGCAAAGAATTATAATACTTAGATGAATTGGATGTTAGCCCAAGGCGACATCCAATACCATCATCACAACAAATCCCAGCACAAATCCTAAGATTGGTACATCGGAATGTCCTTCCGCTTGTGTTTCTGGCACAACTTCTTCGATTACGACAAATATCATTGCGCCAGCAGCGAAAGCTAGTGCATATGGCAATACTGGCACAAAAAAGCCAACGGCAAGCACACCCACCACCGCAAAGATCGGCTCTACGATAGCAGAAAGCTGTCCGTAGGTAAAGCTTTTCCATCTGCTCAATCCCATTCGCCGCAGTGGCATCGAAACAGCTACTCCTTCTGGGAAATTTTGCAAGCCAATACCAATCGTCAACAATACTGCTCCAGTAATAGTAGCGTCACCCAACCCGTAGGCTACACCGCCGAAGAGCACGCCTACAGCCAAGCCTTCTGGAATATTGTGTAGTGCGATCGCAATAACTAATAAAGTAGTACGGTGCAAGGAAGATTTCGGTCCCTCTGACTTGGAAAAGTTAATGTGTAAATGCGGCATCAACTTATCCAACCCAAAAATAAACAAAGCACCAGCGACAAAACCGATCGCCGCGGGCATGACTTTCTTAAAGCCTTCGCCCCCACTCATTTCAATAGCAGGTTGTAGCAAACTCCAGAAACTCGCAGCAATCATGACGCCACCGGTGAATCCCAGCATCATGTTTAAAAACTTCCGATTGATTTCCTTGAAGAAGAAGACCAAAGCAGCACCTAGCGCCGTAACGCCCCAGGTAAATAAACCAGCAAATAAAGCCGCCACTAAGGGATCTAGTGAGGCGAAATACGAGACTATATCATCCATTATACTATTCGGGTGCCAATTCTAAAAATCTGTCAGCTTACAAAGAAAACAAAAAAAGTGAGTCATGCTCACTTATATCACAGAAATTATGACGTTTAAGCTCGTAAATCGGCATAAGAATCATTTTTTTCAAACTCAGCAAGTGCAAATGGGCATTCAGGAACGATTTTCCAATTCTCTGCCCGTGCTATGGCTACCAACTCCGCAATAAGTGCTTTGCCAACACCTTTGCCACGAGCAAAAGATTCCACCTCGGTATGGTCTATAACGATTTCGTTTTCAGTACGAGAAACGTACGTAACCTCACCGTATTGTACATCATCTTCTAAAGCTAGGATGATTCCGTTTTTTCCCTTAGGGATATGTTTAAATTCCATGTTTATTTTTCTAAATAGTCTGCTAATGAACGCTTCAATATGTTATTCCAACCCGAATCAAAACTATCTATTGTAAACGCTTCTCCGCCATCTTTGTGATTAAGCAAATGTTCGTGCACCAATCGTACAGAAGTAACCGCACCGCGAGGGATCAGTTCCCAAGTCACGACGGATTCGCCAATCTGCAAATCTGGATAGCTCCACGTGTATTGCAAACGCTTTTTATCTTTTGCATCTAAAATTTTACAACGATGCAGAAACATTCGTTTATGCCCTAATTTATGGAACTCAAATTCAGTGCCTTGCTCCGCCATAAAGTTGGGTACATCAAAACACCATTCCCGAATCTGATCTGGTTCGGTTAATGCCTGCCACACACGTTCTACGGGCGCATTGTAGGTTACTTCGAGGTGAATAGTGTCTAGGTGCATCTGTTCAAAATTTCTTATTAAAATACAAACTATATTCAAGATTTACAATCAATTTAAGTTTTTGTATCTCGTTATCTGCTATAATAACAAATAACCCATCGACAAGTTTTATGCCTGCTTATACCCTTATAAACGATTATTTAATATCTTTATGACATGACAGCATCCAATAATTCTCCTTTACATGTTTACGGCATCAAAAATTGCAGCACCGTAAAAAAAGCACTGGATTGGCTCACGCAGCATAACAAACCTTTTGTATTTCATGATTTCAAGAAAGAACAAGCTACCGTCACCCAGTTGGCCGCGTGGGAAGAACACGTTTCTTACGAAACCTTATTAAATAAGAAAGGGACAACTTGGCGGAAGCTCGAACCCGAAGTACAGCAGCAAATTGTAGATGCGCCGTCGGCGAATGAAATCCTTGCCGCTAACAATAGCATGATCAAACGTCCGATAATCCAACACGCATCAGGCTTGATCGTTGGATTCGACGAAAAAACTTATGAAACAACCCTTTAGAAAAGCGCATACAAATGAATAAACTATTATCCTGTGTAGCCATGGCTGGGATGGCCATCAGCACTTTAAGCCTTCAAGCACAACAGACGACAGAGTCGTTATACAACTATACAGAAGCTTTCCACCCTATATTTTATAACAATAATGGCTCTCCATATCGCTCAGCAAGTGGTCGTCCTGGTCACAGCTATTGGCAGAATGCCGCCAGCTATGATCTAAAAGTTCGTCTAGATGATCAGGCTAACAGGGTGTCGGGTCAAGTAACGATCACGTACACCAACAATAGTCCGGACGCGTTGGATTTCATTTGGTTGCAGTTGGATCAAAACCTCTTCGAGCCAAATTCTGTTGGACAAGCTGTAGTACCTCTTTCAAATAGTCGCTACGGCAGTGCAGGTAACGATTTCAAAGGGGGATATGACATTGCTTCCGTAACTATTAATGGGCAAAACGACACTAAGTATACGATCAACGACACGCGTATGCGCGTTGATTTTGCCAAGCCGCTAGCGGCAAATGGTGGAAAGACCACGCTGACGATCGAATACGCATACAACATCCCGAAGTATGGTGCTGATCGTACTGGGATATTAGAAACAAAACAAGGCAATATCTACGCTATCGCGCAATGTTATCCGCGCGTTTACGTTTACGATGACGTGCAAGGTTGGAATTCACTTCCGTATACTGGCCCAGGAGAGTTTTATTGTGAGTACGGAGATTTTAATCTAGAAATTACCGCTCCGGCAGATCATATCGTAGTCATGGGTGGCGAACTGTTGAACCCACAAGATGTATGGACAAGTGAGCAATTAAAACGTTATAAAGACGCTCAAAAGAGCGACAAGACCGTGATGATTCGTAGTGCTGCTGAAGTATCCAATAAACAATCGCGTCCAAGCGGCAAGAAGGAACTAACCTGGAAATACCGCTTAGAAAATGCCCGTGACGTAGCTTGGGCTTCTTCAAAATCATTCATCATTGATGGGGCGAAAATAAATCTTCCTAGCGGCAAAACTGCCATGGCCATGTCTGCGTATCCGGCAGAAAGTAACGGCACCAATGCTTGGGAGCGTTCTACCGAATACACCAAAGCTTCGATTGAGTATTATTCTAAAAAATGGTTTGAATATCCTTACCCTGTCGCAGTCAATGTAGCATCCAATGTAGGTGGTATGGAGTACCCTGGCATTTCATTTTGTTCTAGCGAAGCAAAAGCAGGTAGCTTGTGGGGAGTTACAGATCATGAGTTTGGACACAATTGGTTTCCGATGATCGTCGGTAGCAACGAGCGCCTACACGCTTGGATGGACGAAGGCTTTAATACTTTCATTAATGATCTCTCTACTGCCGCTTTTAACAACGGTGAATATGAGCGTCGCATAGGTGATCGTAATAGTATGACAACAGCTTTTGCTGTACCAGGCTTGGAGCCAATTATGAGTTCGCCTCAAAACATGCGCGAGCGTAATTTAGGAATCCTAGCCTACTACAAACCTGGCTTTGGCTTACGCTTATTGCGCGATGAGATTATTGGTGCTAAGCGATTCGATGCGGCATTCAGAGCGTATGTGCATGCTTGGGCCTTCAAGCATCCTACACCAGAAGATTTCTTCCGCACAATCGAAAATGAAACAGGTGAAAATCTTGCTTGGTTTTGGCGTGGATGGTTTCAACACAATTGGCTATTGGATCAAGCGATTGATGAAGTACGGTACGTAGAAATGTCGCCAGAAAAAGGGGCCATAATCAAAATTAGCAACTTGCAAAAATTGGCCTTACCTGTTGTCGTAGAAGCGACGACCGAAAGTGGAAAAAAAGTGCGCAAAAAATTGCCTGTAGATATTTGGGAACGAAACAAAAGCTGGTCATTTACGTTAGAAACTACAGAAAGATTGACGTCAGTCACTATCGATCCGGATCACGTGTATCCAGATATTAATCAAGAAAACAATACTTGGAGAGCCAACTAAAAATGAAAAGAACGTATTTATCCATTACCATCTTGGCAATTGTATTCCTGACCTCTGGGCTTCGTGCTTGGGGTCAGGAATTAAAGGGCGTAGTATATGACCTTGAAAGTAGCAATAAGCTGCGTGGTATATTAGTCAAAAACCTGAGCACTAATAAGCAAACGGAGACTGATAGTGATGGTAATTTCAAAATTGAAGCAAAAACCAATGATTATCTGCGTTTATCAGGTGGTGGATATGAAGCTGATACCATTTTTATCTACGAACAAGCACTTCGTCGCGTCTATCTGGTGAGAGATCCAGAAACTTTGGTGATCAACGAAGTCTACGTAACCCGCCTATCAGATAGCCGGCTAGCATCAGAAATTGCGCGCGCAAAGAATGATGGCAAGGCCGCTGAAGCAAGCCAACAACGTGGTGGACTTCGGGTCTCTCCTTCTCGTTTATTTGGAAGACGTGGTAAGCAAGCGCGTAGTAATCTAGACATTCTGATCGCTGAACGAGACAACCGTACGGTAGATCGTGTATTCACCAATCAACTGATTCGTTCTCTTACACCACTTACGGATGATGAGATCCCTCTATTTAGAGACGGCTATAGACCAAGTTTATCATTTATTCAAAGTGCTAGCCCGGAAGATTTAAGGGTCTATATCAGTGAATCTTATACGCAATACCGAAAGGAAAATCCTAAGTAAATAGTACTGCAAGACGAGAAAATTGAAAAAGATATTTGCAATTGTCTTATAAAAACGTACCTTTGCATCACTTCAAACAACGAAGGTTACTTCGAAAATGAGAAGTTCGATTCCGTAGCTCAGCTGGTAGAGCATTACACTTTTAATGTAGTGGTCCTGGGTTCGAATCCCAGCGGGATCACAAAGAAAGCAACTCTTTTAGAGTTGCTTTCTTTGTTTCCGCCCGATTCGAACAGAAGCGTGAGGATGGGCTCGAACATATTCTTTGCGGCCTCGCGTATGGGGCATATCGACGCAAAATATCCCAGCGGGATCACGAAAGCCTCAACGAAAGTTGAGGCTTTTGTCGTTTATAGCTGGGATGAGAACCCAAGAGTTCAATTAACAGTAGTCGGCGCAAGGGCTGATAATCAATAGTTGAGGAGTTTGTATGTTGCATATGTGATCTCAAAGAAAAAAATGGATTAAATACAAAAATTAAACCTCGAATAAGGTTAATTATCTACATTTTTTTATCATTTAAGCCTTAAATGAAGCGATTCCTAAAAATTCCATTACACCGTTTTGCACTGATTTCGAACCGGAATATGAAGGGTGACAATCGTACCACCATTTGCAGTCGCCTTGATTTTTAGTTTTGCCTTTTTGCCTAGTAAATGGAGTCTTTCGCGACTTATTGTGCTGGATAATGATCGGTGATCCGGCACGACTCCCGCCGCGACAGTTTTACCACTGTCGCTAATCTTGATTTCCAAGATATCCTCGTGTAATAAAAATTCAATTACGACATAGCCCGTTCCCGTTTCCATATCCATACCATGGACAATGGCATTCTCCACAAAAGGTTGTATCAACATCGGTGGTATCATGATCGCTGTCAAATCTTGATCTTCGGGACTCTTGATCTGGTAGGTAAACGTTTGCTCGAAGCGCATCTGTTGTAAACTCAGGTAATTTTCCAACGTTTCTACCTCTTCACTCAGTGGTACCAATTGCTCTCGACTCAACTCCAAACTACTTCGCAAAAGCCGACTGAAACGGTTCAAGTATTTAATGGCGCGTTCTTTTTGATCTAGACGTACAAAACTTTGCAATGCAGCAAGCGTATTAAAGATAAAATGCGGTTCCATCTGCGTGCGCAACAGCTGTTGCTGTAAAATCACCTTTTCTCGTTCCGACCGGATTCGCCGCTGCTGTTGACGGTAGTACAAAAAGAATATTAGGAATGCCAACAGTCCCAACGATAATAAAGAAATAATCAGCCAAAGGCGGTTTTGTTCCAGCCGTAAGTCATTGATTTTGATATTCTCATGTAAGGTCTGGATAGATCGATCTTTAGCTTGCAGCTGATACAAGGCATTCATTTCGGCGACCGCTTGTGTGTTTTGCTCTTGGTAGATATTTTCTTCCAAATCTATGGTCTGATTCAAGAGTGCGATAGCTTCGTCTTTTCGTCCTGTTTGTTTGCACAGCGAGGAAACTGCCTTTTGGTAATAGATATCGTTCCGCGCCAACATCTTTTCCTTGTTTTCTCTTTTTAGCGTGGCTGCTTTTTGCAAAAAATTTCCCGCAGGAATTACCTGATTTAGTAACAAGTAAGTGGTTGCTACATTGCAGTAATCCAGAAACAAATTGTTGATATCCGTAGCATGAGTTTCAGTTGACCGAATTTTTTCTTCATCCAACTGCGTCTTGAGTAGCTGATAGCGCAGCAGAGAATCCGTTTGATTGGTCTTTTCAAAATAAAAAACCTTCGACTCATATAGATAGGCCGGATTGTATTGCGAGGGATAGTGCAGATGAAGTGTTTCTAATTTCGTCAGATAAGGTGCTATACTGTCTGCCGGCTGTTTTAGTGCTCGCAATACGTGAATCATCTGCACTAAAACGCGTTGATGACTGATGTGTCCTGCTGGTAACGAATCACAAATGGGGATTGCTTGGCGAATCATTCGTTCGGCCAAAGATAGTTGATACGTAGCATTGTTACTTTGCGCTGCTGACAGCAACATAACGGATTTGGCTTCGGGTGAGAGTTCGACCAAACTGTCGGATAGTACAATCGCAGCCGCTTGATTATAATAATAACCCGCTTCGTGCGCTTTGGCTTGCATGCTCAAGATATTGCCCATCCCATTGTATACCAACGCCTTTTCATCAAAGTTGCCTTTTGTCGGCTCGATGTAATCCAACGCTTGCTTCACAAAGAAACTTGCAGAGTCCTGTCCTCTCATCCCGTATAGTCGCGCCAAATGATAGTTTACCTTGGTATACAGCACGCTATCCAAATGTAACGCTGGATTGCTGTACAATCCTTGCCAGACGCTTTTCAGCGAGTCAAAGCTATCTGGTGTAACAGATGCCTTTTCGAGTGCCAGTATTTGTTCAGTAAGATCGGATGCAAGCTGGTTCGTACTATTAGCGTGCTCTTCGCAGGCTTGCATGAAAAATATGAGCAGTACAAATAAGGGAAAGAAGGTACGCATCATTTCGACGGAGAAAGTTGTTCAATAATAAAGTTCTTTCGCCGCAAAGAAATAGGTATTTCCACGTTATTTTCTAACACCAAAAACTCAGATCGATGCACGGCAGAGATGTACTGCTTGTTGACCAAATACGACTGATGCGTACGCAGAAAATAAGGACTGGGAAGCAATTCTTCAAAGTATTTTAAAGGTTTTGACGTCAGTTCCACTTTTCCATTTTGTAAATGAAAATGCGTATACGGACCATCTCCCTTGCAGTAGAGTATATCATTGACTGGTATAATTCGAATGTTATGAACGGAGTTTAGAGCAATGTGTTCTGGAAGTTGCTTATACTCCATCGTATGTTGCGCAAGCGATAATTGCTGCATCCACTGTGGATTGTCTTCGTGACGGCGCCGGTAGCGATCGAGCGCTTCCTTCAATTCGGTCTGGTCAATTGGCTTGAGCAAATAATCAAGCGCCCCATATTTTATCGCTTTAATAGCGAAATGATTGTAAGCGGTGATAAAAATGATATTCTGCGGTGGAGTTTTCAGCTGATTCAAAATATCAAAAGCGGTACCATCCCGCAATTGAATATCCATTAATATAAGATCAGGTGGCTGCTGCTCCAGCAAGGTAATTGCATCGCCGATATTATCACTCCAGCCAGTTATTGCAACATCTTCTTCCTGCTGCAATAAGTAGCTTATCTCGTTGCGTATAGCGGGTTCGTCTTCGATAATCACCACGTTGATCATGCGCAAATCATTATTTGGTGCGTTTCCATTATGCTATTTTTGAATTTAAGTATGTTTTTCGGTAATTGTCTGAGTTTTCTTGGCTCTTAATGTCAGACTTCCGCATGTCTGGTTGCTACCGTTATATAGCAAACCAGCACTGCGTTAAATACTTCCCTAATGTAGCACCAATTTTTCAAATATTAATGCGCTGTTAATGGAAATAGCACACCACGCCTAGCATGGAAACCACCAATGTATGAAAGATAACTTCCCGTCTTTAAGGAATAGACGAATGTGCCCATCAGATAGGTTTTCATCATCTTCGCGGAATATGATCAATTGTAGTTTACCTTCGCCATACACCTCTATTTCTCCCATCGCGTAAACTGCGTTTGGAAAATGTTTTCGCAGTTCTGCTAACGTGGTAGATGAATCTAATCTTAGTCCATCATAAAGGATAAAATGATCTTTAGTAAAGCGAAATTCATCAACGGCCAATTTTTCCTTACTTCGCTCAAAACGAGAGCCATCTTTATACCAATATTCATCGTCTGCATCTTTGCTCCCATCAGGATACTCAAAAACGTAACTACAAGGTTCCAATTCCATCATTAGTCTGGTACTGTCTGCTTGCTGGAAGTGTGCTCCAAACTCCTGTACAGAAAGGAATCGATGTAATTTGCCATCAAACAATATTTTGTCCGCATCCAACACTTCTGGCAACATTACCTCCTGTGCACGAGACATGGAGAGATGAAACAGGAAGAAAACTAAAACGGTACAATATTTAAAAGTCATGATAAAAGAGTTTAAAATGTAATAATGAGTGAATTATCGGGAAGCCAAAAACAGGAAAACAAATATACCTATAACGAGAAGAACCAGATTAATCGCGGCAAAACGGAAGTTGGATTTATAAGCAAGAATCAGCATTTCTACGAACAAGTATAATGCTTCAATGACTAATATGGCCAGAGCTACGTATAACCATAATTTTAAACCCATACCATTGTTACCTCCGCCAAAATCGTTGTTCATCTGGTAGAAACCAAGAATCGACAAGGCTGCTATTCCAATAATCAGTCTGATAAAAAAATATATAACCATAAGTCTGCTATTAGCACAATAATATTTTAGAGCACATCGGTGATACTGATCTCTACCGGTATTTGAATACCGAGATGCGGAGATAAGTGATTCTCGTGATCCCGCAGCGCAAAGCGTTGCAGATAAATTGGATTTTGAATGGTGTCTGCGAGCACCATCTCCGCTCCTGTTTCATTACGCAGAATTATATTCGCGACCACGCCATTTATATCATCTACTAAACCAGTGCCGAAACTGCCTTCTATACCTCCTCCAGACTGTAGGAAACAGCAGCGAATCAATCAACAAAAGGATTATCTAACAAGCCCACTAATACAATGTGAAATAGAAAAAAATAGCCTAACACAGCATATAATGTTCCTAAAATGAGTAAGATCATAATAGCCAATACCCATCTGTTTTTCTGGGTAATAACCACCGAATGGATTGCAAAATAAGCAATTGAGATAGGTATACTTAGGCACAGCGCCCGATCAATGACAATATTTTTTAATGTGGCAATTCCGATCTTGGCGCCATGTGAAAATTGATAAATAAATCCAACCGTGAAAAAGATCGTGACGAATAAAAATGCAGCAATGGTGTATAGCAATCTACTTTTCATATTGAGCTCTTTTCTGGTATCATTTTTTGCCCACGTTTGGATGGTTCGGATTTTGTGCAAAAGCACCCGAGAAGATCATCACCAATCCGGTCATCACCAACAACAGAATCAATATGGAAATTGCCACTTTCATCACATCCCCATAATTTACGGGGAACCATGCCCATATATAGTTCAAACTTAAAAAGCAAACACTCAAAAGAGAGAGTATAAAAATGGCTACAATAATGTATTTCATACGTTATGTCGTTATAGATTTTCTAAGTATTCTTTTTTCTTCTGATCAAATTCTTGTTGCGTAATGATGCTTTCATCCAGTAAAAGTTTCAGCTTTTGCAATTGCGCAATGGGATCTGCATTTCGACTTGGGGTAGTCACTTCGTCGATCGACTTATTAAATACATTTGCCATACTCAGCCCCGCTCCTAAAGCTGCTCCCGCACCAGCTACGCCACTTTCGTTGCGCGCAGCATCACGCAGCGCACGCAGTTTTTCTAATTGTTCGTAACTTAAGCCACCTTCAGCTGCTGCCATCGCATCAATCGTTACATCAGCCACACGACCAATTCTTTCTTCTGTATCGGCATCAAAACTATTACCCTCCACTCTGAAATCTGTAATACGAACACCGAGTTTCTCAAACTCGCTAATAAGCTGAGTTCGCATTTCAGTCATAATGCTTGTCAGTTGCGTATCAATCTCCGTATATGACATCTTTTGATTGGCCAGATAGCTTATCAATAAAGAAGGAATTCTGGATTGCACTATATCCCGAAAAGATTCGGTGGTAAACTCATTCGTAGAACCTACCAAATCGGCAAAAACTTTGTGTGGATTGATCATTTGATACGAGAAATTCCCAAAAGCACTCATTTTCACCGGAATCTTATAGATGGGGTCTACGTATTTTACAGGCGACGATGTTCCCCAACTTTGATTGACGACTTCGGCTTTCCGATAAAAGAATAAAGCCACTTTGTGCTCACTCTCCATTAATTGCATCACCTTGAGTAAAGTGGTGATAAATGGCAGATTGTCTGTTTTGATTGTGTAGGTTCCTTCCTGATCCAATACGTCAGTTATTTTGCCTTCGTACACCAAAATACAACCCTGACCTGGGCCAACGATCAATTTACTAGCATTTTTGATCTCATCGGTTTTTGCGGGATATTTCCAAAGTAGCATATCCGTTTGCTGTGGATTCCATGATATTACCGTGGAGAGTTGCTTCTTGAAAAAATTAAATAGACTCATATCACCAACTAGTTAAGTTTAAAATTATCCAGATCAATCTCTTTAAAAGGTTTACCATCCTGATCACCGAGTAATACAAATTTTCGCACACGGGGCGATCCAAAACTGTAAACGTACAATCCAATACCATCTTTGTATACGCTGAGGTCGCTAAACTCAGACTTGACCGCGTCGGGCTTGTAGGTCCAAATTACCTGACCAGTTTCCGTATCGATCTTTTGTAATAACGCCGTATTTTCGGGATTGGCATTGGGCAAGGTCTTGATGTACAGGCGATTTTCTTCCTGATACATCACGGTCGGTTTGAAATACATACGATCTGGCGTCAGATCTTTGAAACTCACCACTCTTTTATCATGACTACTAAACACCGATTTGTAGGTGACATTATTGGAGTAGCGATAATCTCGGACATCCTTCCATTCGGCGCCATACGGCAATCGAATCGGAAAACCCGACTTTTCCTGATAATCGTACTGAATGAGTTGGATAGGTTCCTCGGGATAAGACGAGCTTTTCTCGGAAAAGATATAATACTTTTTGATTTTCGCGTCGCTTGGCAGCGTACTCAATTCCTCTGAATCTTGGAAAAACAGCTTCCGCTCGGCATAGATCTTTTGGGGAATAGGAAAATACATAAACTCTTTTCCATCATTCGTCATGATATCAAGCCCGTCGCCATAGTTGTCGTTGGTAAACTTTAGCGTAGCCAATCCGGCAGCAAATTCTGGCTTCGAACCAAATATTTGAGCAGACACGTCCAACAGTTTATCCGCTTCACTATCCAACCTATATAATTGATTATTACCGTCTGCAATAAGATAGGTATTGCCATCTGCAAATTTTCGGTATCTCAACGACGGGCTATCTCCCCATTTTGCTTCTGGTTTCTGTTCTTGTATGATTTTTCCTCGGATTGGATCATAGAATAGCAACAGGTATTCATCGGACTTTTTGCTGTAAGCACCGTACCTTCTCTCGACTGAAAATAAGATTTTGGGATTGCCATCTGCGCCTGTATACACCATTTGATCTCGCACATGATCTTGGTAAATATCTTTGCCGGAGCTTTTATCGGAGCTGGATGTAGTATTGGATAAAATGCTACTAATTAGGGCATAAAAAATCAAAGCTATCGCAACAGCTATAATGGCCATATTCTTCTTGGTGGTGTTTTGAGCGCCTCGACGCTCAAAACCGCGATGATGATGATTTACGTTGACATTGATATCGTCATTATCTAAAAAATATTCGGTATCGCAATGATTGCATATGTAGTGATCTTCCTTGACGGATTGTTTTTTAACACTTCCGCATTGCGGGCATTTTAACGCGGTAATTCTTTTGGCCATCCTAACAGATTAAGGGTTAAAAACCTAATGATGAATCATTATTCTTGAAAATACGTCTTAAATTTTTGCGATACGGTATCATACACGATAGCGAGTACCACGTCGTCGGCAGTTAGAATCACACCGTCTCGTGGCGCTGGCACAAATTCAGTAGTATTCATGTATATTTTTGCCTTTTCTTTAAACGATCGAATACGCATCTTATCATTGTAATTTTCTGCGAAAGCGATATACGGTTGTTGTGTCGCTTTATTAGAGCAAATGATCAGTAAGCGACTAATTTGCTTTTCGTTATTATCCATAATCACGGCGACATCTAGAATGCCATCTTCGTCGAAATCTCCAAAAGCGACGGATGACTTGCTCCTAGCTTCATTTTGTGTCAGACTGTAGGCATTTCCGTCACTATAATTGTCATCCAGCAAGATTTTCTTGACGCCCGATGAGAGCGTGGTAAATGGCGCTAAAGAAAAGTTGGTTTTGTACTTATCAAATCGATATTCCTCAATCAGCAAATCACTATTCAATCGAAATGTAGACCTGCTATTGCTATTGGCCACAGGTCTAGCCAACACCACTTTATATGCTTCTTCGGATTGATCGTCGTCTACCCACACCTTATCGCCAAATTGTAGATTTCTCGCTGTCAAATCAGTTGCATGTCCAATCACTCGGTACGCACTCCATGGCGAGTTGTCGCCATCCCAATCGATCGGTAATTTTGTTATAGCCACTGTATCTTGTTGATGCAATTCTCCTAGATTAGCACCGGTAGGTTGCATACTATCTTTTATGTTAGTCGTATCCTTTGCGTTTCTCAGTATTGTTGTATCCACAGATGATCTGAGATATGTATGTACGCCAAAAGCAATGGCAGCGATCAGTACAATGGCTATTATTCCATAAGTGATCAATTTAGAATGACGGTTTTCTGCTGTTCCTCTATTCATATTTTATTCGTTTTCACCGGATGACTAATTATAGCCCAAGTCATCCTTAATTTTGTTTCTTATCGATTCGTTGGGAAGTCTCTCAAGGAATTTTATTAATACCGGCGCGATTCTTTCCTGTTCTTCCCCCTTAGCATAGTTAGATCGAAAAGCCGCCAGCAAGCCCATCAGCAGATTTTCAATTCGAGGTATCACCATGAATTCGTCGTCAGAATAGATTCGATCTGCTTCAAAAAAATCATCAAACAGAAATAATAACTCCTCCAACCTTTCGTCATTGGCAGATGTCTGCTGCTTTTTGCGATCTTGTAAATAAAGATGCAGTGCGGATAAAAAATGAATCTCGTGAAATTCCCGCTCCAATTCGCCCACATCATCCTGCAAATATTTAGCTGTTAACTGGTAGGTGTCATGATACGCATTCAGCGCGTAGAAGCTAAATAGCAACTCGTCATATTTATTCGGATCATTTACCCAAGCATAGAAAAGCCTCTTAGACATTTCGACGTCTAACCCGTAGGTTTTACATATATTTTTTGGAATGGTAAAAAATGCGAGCATATCTTGACGATACATCACCATAGGATGAGCTTTCTGCACTTGAATAACTTGATCGATGATCTCATTTACCTCCTGCTCATCATCACTTTTTGCTAAGACATGAAGGCATGAATACAGGTAAAAGTTCCGATCGTCTCGAATAACCAGCGGCACGGTGTCATCATTCGGATCATAATGGTCGAAAAAGGTTTTATACTGTTGTATTGCTTTTCTAAATTCCTCTTTTCTGTAATACGATCTGCCATAGAGCGTACGGTAGGCATTATGCAATGTTCCCTCCTCCGCCTCATTCATGAGCTTTAGACAGTCGTCATATCGGCCAAGATTTTGCGCCATGGATGCGGCATTCCACAATCTTTCTTTATCCAAATAATAAGCTTTAACTGCATGTTCAAAAGCAGGTTCATCATCATCTAGATTGGAATAGGCCGCAGATAGATTAGAATGGTATAGCGCCATAGTTTCTCTATCGTCTACATTTCCATAAAGCGTGGCTAATCTAAATTTCTCTTTCGCTTCTTGAAATTTCTGTTGATGATAATACGAGAGCCCACATTGAGTGAGCAAATAGCTATTTTTGTAGTCTTTCTCCAAGATTTCTTCATAGAGCTTTGCGGCCTGCGCATATTCTTTATCTTGGTAATGAATCATCGCTTGAGAAGTCTTTTCTTCCGTAAGATGGTCCTGAGCGCTGAGCCAAAAAGGGAACAGCAGATAACATAGTATCTTCATGGTTTTTGCTATACAGATTAGTTTGCTCATCTTGACTTTTCTGATCTTACTTCGAAAGTTAAGCCATAACGGGCTTTTAGCACTTGATCGTTTACAATTCGCAAAAAGGCATTTACGATTTGTTAAGAGCAACACCTATTATTCGTAATACGTCCAATGCGATGCAACGGCGTTTTGGCATGGTATGCGATTTATTAAAATCCTACTATACGCGAACAATAGCAGGCATAGTTGAAATTTTGTCGGCGTAGATTTAGGAAGTGCTTGTGAGCATCAAATACGAATCGTAAATGATTACCTGTAAATAATAAACCGTTGGGCGATACTATCGTTGTAAATACTACTTTGCATCAAGCGAGTGCCTGATATACAGCAACAGATCACTTGAGTAAATTGCGTATGAAAAATATAATTATCCTCTCCTTATTGTTCACTTCATTAACTACGTTGCAGTCTTCTTGCCAGGAAAAGGAAACCTATTACCGAATCAAAACCATTTATCGGGAAGATCATGAACCCTTTGTAGGGCTAACAGCCATGTCGATGGAAGAGATATTGGATTACAATTTTCACTTTGTCAGAAAGAATGGAAGCCTGCATTTCGACTATCCCAAAAAGCTGGAAATTAACCTAGATAGTTTCACTAATCTCAAACAGCTCGATATTACCGAAAAGGATTATTACGAAATGTACGATTACACATTCCACAATAGTAGCTTTCTCATTAAATTCAAGGATAATGCGACATCATCCAAATCCAAGAACACGATCATCGAGTTTGAAAAAGTCGATAAAGAGCAGTATGATCAGGACATTGCGGAGGCTTTTGCCTATGAAAGAGAGGTGCAAAACAAAATTATCTCCTTGAAAGCTAGCTTAAAAAAGCAACCGCCTATTAAACTACTACCGTTGGAAAAACTGAACACCAAAGTGGATACAATATTTGATGATACGTATGATAGCGACATCATCTTGCAGATACCAGAGCAGATCGCACTATATGAATCAGGAGATCTTAAAAATGAAAAATTTGGCGATATAAAAATAGGAACGTTTAAAGATCATTCAAAGATCTACGACATAGAACACGCAGAAGATTATGGGTTAAAACAGCTGACCATCTGGGTATCGACTGATCCAGCAGGCTTTGATATGAAAAAATTTGTAGCAGAAAATGAAAACATGGTTCTGGTGAAAGAGGAGAAAGACAATGTTGTGGGATACACGATCAGTTACGATTTTGAAAATGATCAGGCCATTATTGGATCATTCTTTTCCCTGAAATATTACCAAGTCGGCAAGACGCACCTATTTATCTACGGTAATGTCACGGCCTCGCAAATGAAGAATGCACCTCATGACGTGGAGATGAACAAAATTTTAAACTTCAACTACCTGATATCGGAGCATATCACTTTAATATCAAATAATTAAAGAAGCAGGCAGTCGTTTATTATAGAACACAACTCTTCAGGAGTTGTGTTTTATGTGGCGAATCAATCTAGACCTCTCGCTTTGATTTCTTTATCAGTTCTTTTATAGGCTATGCGCAGCGGCAAAATACTTAGGGGTATAAAAGCTGCCCCAATCAACATCAAAAACTGGTCGGTTTTAAGGGCTAAATTTACGATGACGATTAGAAATATAGCCGTTATAAAACCTGACAAAATCGACAGATTCCGCACCTTCTTTCTTCTTTTTAGCAACTCTTCGTCAGACAATAATTTTTCGTCAATGCCTTGGTTTTGCATAGCATATATTTTAGGTTATTTAAATTCTACGTGCAATAAAGTCTATAATTCAATACAGTAAAGATAGTAAATTATGTTAATTTTTTTAACTTGTAGCAGTGTATAATCAATTATATGGTTAATAGCATTATGTTGTGTCACTTCTGAATTTGTTAATTGTAAACTCAAAACAATTGTAAAACTCGTAATTTTAAGTATATTAAGAAATTATATTTAATGGATATTGCAGTAAAATGTTTCGGCTAAGGTCATGTTCACGACAATGATTTCTTTTTTGCATGCCGCTAACGGAAATTGAAGTGATATCATTTTAAGCAATTACCCAGTTTCTGTTACTTTTATAAGATCATGACGACGAATTCGAGAACAGCTTCTTCCACTCGTACATATGCTGTGCAAGTACGATCTCCCATGAGACACCTTTCGGTCTTTTTCACTTTTATCGTAAGCATTATGGCTTTTCGCCTATTTGGATTCGAACAATATTCAATGATAGAGTATTATTTTTATAGCTTGAGTAAGGATCAAGCCCTTCTAGTAATAGGTGTGTACATGCTTACAGGATACTTACTTGGATGGCGACTTGGCGCGGGTAGAATCCAATTATCAATCAATCAAAACGGTATTAAATGGCATTGGCAGCGACGTTATCCATGGAGTAAAGCAGATGATTTTAAAATAGATTGGAGTAATATCCGACATTACAGTTTTCCTTGGACTCGTTACTACTATTGTATGAAACTTTCACTAAATAATGGTAGTAAGACAAGACTTTTCGCGAGCATGAGAACAAAAAGCAATGACTTTCTCGCCTTTAAAGAAGATTTTCTCAGCGAAATAGAACGTTGGAATGAGCAAGCAGTCGCAGAAAATCACTCCATCATCACCAAACCACCATCTTTTTATGAGTCTAAGACGGCTTATGTGCTGATCTATATAATTGTTGCCTTCATAATTGGCTTCACCGTAGCATTTGTGTTCTTTTATAAAGAGTATATGCCGCCGCTAATCGCATGGATCGTGGTAATAGGAGCTTCTTATATGTATATCGGTCACGTGATCAGTACAAGAAGTAAAGTGAGAAAACGAAATGCCGTAAGCGAAGCGAAAGATTAGGATTTGTAGTAAAACCTTCCTCCCACGTTTACCAAAGCTTGCGTATTCTTATAGGAAATCAAATGTTTCCTGATGTTGCCAAGGTCCACCTTGATAAATCCAAAGATCCAGACCAGTTGCGCGGACAGTAAAAGGTTCAAAGGTCTTTTCCAATTGTGATAGCAATTCTTTTGATGCTGCCGGAGTCACCTTATTTTGCACTGTAATGTGCGGTCTAAAACCTTGCTTGTCTTGTGGGATCAGAACCGCTGCAAATACCTGACTTAAATGTGCGTGCAATTCTTGCAACGCTGTAGACATTATCTTAAAAGCGACGCCAGCACCCAAATGCATCAGGCCAACAACCTCCATATCAAACTGATTCTTCGCTATATTTCGTAGGATCTCAAAAGTATGTCCAGTATCAGGTAGTTGGTGAAATAGCGTCAAATGCGCTTTGAGGTAATTACGCTCGCTAGGAAAATGCCGATCCCTTAAGTGATCGAAGTACGATTGATTAGCCTCATCCAATTGGATGGTCAAGATGTAGATTACTTTACTCGCGTTATTTTGCATCGTTGTGAACAATATTTGACTTCATCCCACACCTTTTCCCATTTTTTGCGCCACGTGAATGGCCGGCCGCAGGTCAAACAGATCTTTTGCGGTAAGTTCGTTTTATTAACCCCTTTCATCCTTCCACTGTTTTTTCATGGTGGCATATTTTTCGTTTGCTTCGGCTTGTTTCCATCGGTCATAAAATACGTCTGCAGCAGCTGCTTTTTCAAGATCGCCTGTACCACGCTCTAACAGGGCATAGTCGTTTTGCTCATCATATTTTTTTCCACCTTTATAGTTTGCATAACGCCTGGCTCGGGTATAGCCCATCTGTAAATATTTTCGAGCCATGTCAGCTCCTACTAAATCGTCTGCTTTCACATACGCTTCAAATAGTTCAAATATTTTGTCGCTACTTTCTACAGCGATCTGCTCCGTTTTAAATCGCCAATATTGCCCGATTTCTGATTTGTAAGGTTCGCAAATCAGTACGCCTTGTTCTCCTTTGCCTACGCGATACTGTTCTGGATTTTCGCGATAGTCGATATCCGGTTTCCAAGGGTAACTATCTTTGTCAAAGCTGAGATAACTCGGTTTGCGGTTTTTTACCATAAAATTGGTCGAATCAAGTAGTTTTAATGCGTATTGGTCCTTTGATCTGGTTTACATCCACGGGTTCGCCGTGCTGTACGACCAGCACCTCACCTTTTCTGTGCATTGCGATCGCTACATCAACCACATCTTGCATTCGATCACGCCAATTGTCTGGATAGAGGTGGCGCGCCACCTCCGATGGACAAATGCTTTTCTCTGCACCACGCGCAGCGGTGAGAGACAAGATGGCTTTTGCAATTTCTGGATCAAGTGGCATAGAAACTCAACAAAGAACACACCTGCTTGGTTTCGTATTTCTTTTGTATACAATTATCCGCTTTAATTGTAGTAGGAAGCAGGATGAGGAATTAGCATTGTCATGCAGATCAGTTTAGTAGTTTTTACAAGCAGTTGGGTGTGTAGTAAACAAAATGTTAAATTTTGTAGACAGACTTGTCTGTTTATTATAACTTATCTACATTTGCTTACATAATAACAAAAGGCATGAGCAGTCCGCGAGAAAGAATAATACATACCGCTTCCCTCCTGTTTCACCAACAAGGATATAATAGCACTGGAATCAATCAGATTATTAGCGAAGCTAAGGTAGCCAAGGCGAGCTTTTATCAGCATTTTAAATCAAAAGACGAGCTCTGCGTTGCATTTCTAAATGCCAGACATGAATACTGGTTTTCTGAACTCTTAAGCTTTGTCGCGAAGTCTGCGAATAGCAGAGAAAAACTGTTGACCGCCTTTGATTTCATCATTCAGATGAACCAGAAAGAGAATTTTAGGGGATGTAGTTTTTTAAATATCCTGTCGGAAATATCCAAAGCGCAAAACGCCATACTTTCCGTGATACAGGCGCACAAAAATGACTTAAGAAGTTTTTTTGAAAAAGAAATTGGAGACGAATTGCTAGCTGCACATATCTATCTCCTATTTGAAAGTGCCATCATTGAAAGTCAACTATTTAAATCAAATGAATTGGTCGAAAAATCAAAAAAAATCATAGATAGTTTAATTTAAATTTTACAGCAATGGAACAGAAACACCCTTTGCCTCCATTTACCGTGGAGACCGCAAAGCAGAAAACTCAAATGGCAGAAGACGCTTGGAACAGCAGAGATCCTCAAAAGATTGCTTTGGCATATACCATAGACAGTGAGTGGCGAAACCGCGACGTTTTTGTCAACGGACGGGAAGAGATTGTCCAATTTTTAACCGCGAAGTGGGAAAAAGAACTGGATTACAAACTTAGAAAAGAATACTGGGCTCATACCGACAACAGGATTGCTGTTCGGTTCGAATACGAATATCGAAACAAAGAAGGCAAATGGTTTAGAGCTTATGGCAATGAAAACTGGGAGTTTGACGAGAATGGCCTGATGAAAAGACGCTATGCCAGCATTAATGATCTCGAAATAAAGGAAACGGATAGATATTTATAACGCTAAAATGTATTCTGCACAGAAAACGTTACATTGCGATCTAACCTGATAAACATGAAGCAAAAGCAATTCTCCCTCATAGCATTTTGTGCGCTGTGCATCCTAGCCTTCTCCCCTGCCGGAATGAATGCCATGGCACAGCATAAACTGAACGTAGTAGTGGCCGGCCTAAGTCATGATCACATTTACCTGATCATGAATAGCTACGAAAAAGGGGAAGTTAATATCGTGGGTATTTCCGAAAGTAACGGCGATCTGATCAACCGCTTTAAGCAGCGGTACAAACTAGCTGATTCGCTCTTTAATGAAGATCTATCCGCGTTGCTCAAAATGCGAAAGCCAGATGTCGTGTTGGCCTATAATCCTATCAATGAACATCTCGCCGTTGTAGAAGCAGCAGCACCACTAGGTATATCGGTGATGGTCGAAAAGCCTTTGGCAACAACAGTAAAGCAAGCGGAACGTATGGCACAATTGGCGAAACGGCATGATATCCATTTGTTGACAAACTACGAAACCACATGGTACGCCAGTAATCAGGAAGTGTATGAGAAAATCAAAATCAACAAAGAGATCGGAAAGATTAGGAAAATGGTGGTACATGATGGGCATCAAGGGCCAAAAGAAATTAACGTGAGTAAGGAGTTTCTGAGCTGGCTAACGGATCCCGTACAGAATGGCGGCGGTGCGATTGTGGATTTTGGTTGTTATGGTGCAAACCTCATGACCTGGTTGATGGATGGAAAAGCACCGATAGCGGTCACAGCCATTACACGCCAACTCAAGAAAGACATTTATCCGAATGTAGATGATGACGCGACTATTCTTTTAGAATATCCTGAAGCAACCGGAATTGTCGAAGCATCATGGAATTGGCCATTTTCAATTAAGGATATGGAAGTATTTGGTGATACCGGTTACATACAAGCGGTGAATCCAACAAAGCTTAGAATAAGAGAAAATGAACGTGCTCCTTATCACGAAACAACCGCCAATTCGCTACCAACTAATCTTAGCAACCATCTCGACTATTTAGCAGCCGTATTGAACCAAGAAATCGAACCCGGACAAGATTTATCCAGCTTAGAAAACAATCTGATCGTGGTGAAAATCCTCGAAGCAGCAAAAGAGTCGGCCAAGACTGGCAAACGAGTAACCCTGCATTAAATAGTGATGAATCGATTACATGAGCTTCATCTTAAACGCATTATCTCACGACTACCTATAAGTATATCATAAGCGCTCTATCCTACTATCGTTCAACCATTCCGCGATTTGCATACAAAATTCCTTGATCTGCTTACGTAGCTAAACAGTAATTGTGCGAATTTAGAACTATGATAAAAGCACAAATCGCATTAGGCAGTCAAGGACTGAAGGTGCCCATGATCGGTTTAGGATGTATGGGAATGACTGGTTTCGAAGATGGACATATGTACGGCCCAGCAGATGAGCAAGAAGCGATTGCTACCATTCATCGTTCACTAGAGCTGGGAGGCAACTTTTTGGATACGGCAGATCTGTACGGTCCCTTTGCCAATGAGCGACTTATTGCTAAAGCTATCAGCGGAAAGCGAGATCAATTTATTCTAGCAACCAAATTTGGTTGGGAAATAGATGATCATGGTAAAGCAACTTGGGCCATCAATGGTAAAAAGGAATATGTAAAAAAGTCTATCGAGCGGTCATTAAGAAATCTCAAAACGGACTACATTGATCTTTATTATTTACATCGACTGGATAAAAGCACTCCCATCGAAGAAACGGTAGAAGCCATGAGTGAATTAGTCAAAGAGGGAAAAGTAGGATATTTGGGCCTATCCGAAGTATCCTCAGAAACTATTAAAC
The DNA here is from genome assembly GCF_011316935.1 of Sphingobacterium chungjuense. GTDB lineage: Bacteria > Bacteroidota > Bacteroidia > Sphingobacteriales > Sphingobacteriaceae > Sphingobacterium > Sphingobacterium chungjuense. The sequence continues at coordinate 138,055 of NZ_WLYS01000005.1, read as the reverse complement.
GAGCGCATGCTGTACATCCGATCACTGCAATACAAAGCGAGTATTCTTTGTTCGAAAGAACGGTAGAATCTCGAGGCATATTAGACACGCTAAAAACGTTGGGTATTGGTTTTGTGGCGTACTCCCCCTTGGGTCGTGGATTTTTATCGGGTGATATTAAAACGCTGGATGATCTACCAAAAGATGATTTCCGTCGGGCGATCCCACGCTTTCAGGGAGAAATGTTCGAAAAAAACATTGAACTGGTCAATGCGATCAAAAGTATGGCAGAAGACAAAAACATCTCGCCTTCACAATTAGCATTAGCTTGGGTTATCCACAAAGAAATACTACCTATACCTGGTACAAAACGTCGAAAATACGTGGAACAGAATATTCAGGCGACAGAGATTGAACTCACTTCGTCTGATATGGAGAAGCTGGAAAGCATTGTGCCAATTGGCACGAATACAGGAGCGGCGTATGACGAGTTCAGTATGGGATTAATTGATTAGATTTGGGTATGCAGTCGATCAACTCCATATCCGAATTTCACCGCTTGCTGTCCTTACCAGAACCACGGCATCCATTGGTTACGGTTATCAATCTTAGTGATAGCATCTTTTTAGAAGATGATGTCTGGAATGGTTTCGTGAATCGCTTTTATTGCGTAGCGCTGAAACGCGCTGTGAAAGGCAAAATAAGGTATGGGCAGCAGCATTATGATTACGACAAAGGGATATTAAGTTTTACGAGGCCTAATCAAGTGCAGCAACTGGATCTGCAAAAGATAGAATGCGGATCTGGTTATTTGCTCGTCTTTCATCCAGATTTCTTGCTACAACACCAGCTTGCAAATACCATACATCAGTATGGTTTTTTCGATTATGCGGTGCATGAGTCACTACACTTATCTGCCGAGGAAGAGGAAAACTTAATTGATATATTGCTCAAAATTGACAAAGAGTATCAGCACATTGATAAATACACACAGGAGATTGTGCTTACACATATTGAAAGCTTATTAAAATACTCCAATCGTTTTTATGAGAGACAGTTTCTAACGCGTAAAAATAACAATCACGATCTGCTATCAAAGTTCGAGCAGCTACTAGATGATTATTTCGCGAGCGATGTATCGACTTTATTGTCTGTGCATCATTTGGCTGAACAGATGAACTTTTCCTCCAATTATTTGAGTGATCTGCTTAGGATGCATACAGGAAAAAATACACAGCAACATATTCACGAAAAGCTCATTTCAAAGGCAAAAGAAAAGCTGTCTACCACAACACTATCAGTCAGTGAAATCGCTTATGCGTTAGGTTTTGAACATGCACAATCTTTTAGCACGCTCTTCAAAAAGAAAACAAGCTTATCTCCTCTACAATTTCGACATACTTTTCAGTAATACGAAGTTTAATACCTTATCTTTAAAATTAGGATCGGATATTGTGGTATGGAGATCTGCACCAAAGGCATATCACACGATTACTATATATTACTGATGAATACACCTGTTCCTGATTACCTTTCCGATCTATTACGAAACTGTAAAGCTGCCGAAGGTGGCGAGTTGGCCGATTATATTCCAGAACTTGCTTCTGCAGATCCGAATAAGTTAGCCGTCGCACTGATAACCCTAGATGGCTTGCTTTATAGCGTTGGCGACGATGATTATGAGTTTAGCATACAATCCATCTCGAAGGCATTTACCTACGCCTACGTCGTAGAAAAGCTTGGATTGGAAGCGGTGATGCAGAAAGTTGGTGTCGAGCCTTCGGGCGAAGCATTTAATGAGATCTCGCTTGATCAGACAGATGACCGGATAAAACCAAAAAATCCGATGATCAATTCAGGGGCTATTACCGTACATTCTTTAATACCAAAAGCAGAAAACGATTGTCGCGCAGAAACCGTTCGGCAGTTTTTTAGCCAGTTGGCCGGGAGAGAATTGTCTTTTGATCTTGCTATTTTCCAATCTGAAAAAGAAACTGCTTTCCGGAATTTATCCATCGGCTATTCTCTGCGGAATTTTGATATTTTGGAGAGCGACCCGGTCGAAATTGTGGAAAGCTACGTGAAGCAATGTTCTATTAATGTGACGGTAAAGGATCTAGTGAATATGATGAGCGTGCTGGTGAACGATGGCGTTCTACCACGAACAGGTGAACGTATTTTGAGCCATCAAACCGTTCGTCAGGTGTTGACCGTGATGACGACTTGCGGCATGTACAATGCTGCTGGCGACTGGCTGGCAAATGTTGGCATTCCAGCTAAAAGCGGTGTATCAGGTGGTATTATTGGTGTGTTGCCCGGTCAAGTTGGACTTGCGGTTTTTTCTCCTAAGCTAGATCGGTTTGGCAATAGTGTGCGTGGCATAGATATTATGCAACAGATGTCTCGTGATATGGGTTTGCATTTGTTAGAAGGCGTCCCCTCTTCGCGCGTTATTGTCAATGATCATGATGTCGAACAAATTCGACCAGATGTAAAAGTATACAAATTACATGGCGTTTTGCAGTTTACGGACGCCGAACGTCTATTACGTAAATTACAAGAAGAAGATCAAGACAGCGGTACGATTATCTTAGACCTAAGTCATATCTCGTTGGTCAATGATGTAGGCCGACGCATGTTATTGGATGGTATCGACCGATTGCGAGCAGATGGACACAACGTTGCCTTGGTCGATCCTGAAAACATCGTACCTCATGCGAAAACGCCATCAGACTTCGAACCAAAAGTATATCAGGATTTAGGAAATATAGCTGAATAAAACGGATTGATCTGTCCCAAACCACAAAAACAAAAATGGTAGTCAGCTATTGCTCACTACCATTTGTTATAATTATGCTAAGTTTTGTATTACTCTTCAATCACAGAAAAGCATCATTAAAACTCCAAAGTGACTATGCTTCGTCAAACGTCACTTTTACCAAGTGTCTATCAATTTCCCACTGGCCTGTTCCTTGTTCACCAATCACATCAAATAACTCGATGATACGACGTGCTACGTACTCTTCTTCTACTTGCTCTTCTAAGAACCACTGCACGAAGTTAAACGTAACGTAATCTTTTGATTTCATACACAGGTCAGCAATATTATTGAACTGCTCGGTAACGAACATTTCTTGCTCCAACGTTTGCTCAAATACACCACGGAAAGACTCAAAGTCTGTAGGTACATTGGTGATTTCTGGAGAAATGGCACGACCACCACGATCACCAACATATTTAAATAATTTCAACATGTGGGCACGTTCCTCGTCAGATTGACGTGCGAAGAAAGCCGCTGCGTTATCAAAACCTTGATCATCACACCAGCTAGACATCGCTAGGTACAAAGCAGATGCGTGAGCTTCTACTTTAATCTGTGCATTCAATATGTTTTCTATCTCTTCTGCTAAAGAAGATTTTAATTTTAATAAGTCTTTCATGTTATATCTATTTTATAAAAACTAAATACACCGTGATAACAGGATGTACCTTGCTTTTGTTTGATACAAAGATACAGCAGCCGGCAGCAATTAGGATAAAAAAAGTACAATACGAATTCAGTCTAAATTACACTTTAGATCTGTAAGTTCTTTAGAATCAGTATAATTATAAATGTGTTTTAGGCAATCACACAACCACGACGGAGACAGCGTTTTACTTCGCTATTGAGCTGAATCATAAACTTAGTTCCAGCAAGTATCTCTTTTAGATTGAGAATGTCAGATACGTTAAGCAAATAACACCGCTCCGTACGGAATGGCATTACGATTTCAAAGTCATATGATCTGGAGGATTCAGATAACATCGCTTCAATATCGATCGCGTCAATGCGTTTCTTGAACAAGAAAAGATCAGAAATTTTAAAAGCAGTAGTTGTACCCTGAAATTCCAACCAATAGCAGTTTTGACGGCTACATTGGTATACCACACCGTGTTCTGTATCGAACACCTTCTCTACGTTTGCTAAGGGACAGATCATATTTATCTAACTGGAACAAATCTAAATACTATTTGGAATAAATCCAAATCGTAAGGTCTTATTTCCGTAAAATAAATAACACCTAGACCGATAGATAATCGACGTAAACGTACCCCTCCAGTAAATCGTTAATTTTAACCAAACACCAGTTTTGACCAGTCAATCCCAAGATCTGAACGGGATCACCATGTTTCAGCTCGGCAATTGTGGGCTGATTGACGCCTGGCCCTCGCCGTAAAGCTACAAAAGGTTCGTCTACACAATTAATGCTTACGATTTTGAGCTCATCATCTGTGATCACTCGTAATTCGAGCGCAAGATCTTCAGAAATATAATTTGGATCGATCCGATTGTACAAATCCCAAGCCTTGTGCTTGGCATCTACCGAAGGAGTGACACCTGAAATGTGCAATACATTGTTTTCCTCCTGTATATCCAGCTGATCTACTTGTAGATCATTCAAAAGATTAATTAATGCAGCGTATTTAGAAGTTAGTGGCATAAATAGGAGATTATGAAGTAAATAAGGGGTTATTAGTCTTTATCGAACAAATCATTTACTTTACGACTGGCTCTTTGTACCGATGTATCTACAGCTTGTCCTGTTTTGCGGGCTGCTTTTTCTGTCGCATCTACAGCACGATTAGCTGCTTTTTTGGTGTTTTCCCAGATGCCAGTTGCTTTGTTTAATGCTTTTTGCGCTTCGCTTTCCGCTTTGGCATCGCCACGTTGTTTAGCATCTGCGAGATCGCGCTTCGCTTTTTCCATAGCAGCTTCCGCTTTATCCACTTCTTCTTTTGCTAGTTGACTGGTGCGATCGGCACTCTGCTCTACTTTTTCGATAGCATCATCCAAGCGCTGCCCAGGTGTGGCAGATATGGTATCTGCATCCTTCGCAGCGGAACTATCCTGTTGTTGATTTTGATTGCACCCGACTAGCATAGTCGCAGAAAGTGCGGCGATAAAAATGGTAGATTTGTACATGAGCGTAAAATTTAAGTTTACGCTCATAATAGGGCAATTTTTATACCAAATATTAGTCTTTATAGATGGTGCCTTTGGCGGCTTCGAGTGTGTTTTTTAGCAAACCAACGATAGTCATTAAACCGACGCCTCCGGGAACTGGGGTGATCCAAGATGCCTTTGGTGCTACATTTTCATAATCCACATCACCATACAACTTAAAGCCCGATTTGGTTTCTGTAGAGGTCTCGCGGTTAATACCGACATCGATAACGACAGCGCCTTCTTTGACCATATCAGCAGTTACAAAGTTTTTCTTGCCAATCGCAGCAACGACGATGTCTCCTTGCAATACTTCTTCACGAAGATTTTGCGTGCGACTGTGTGTTATCGTTACGGTACAGTTTCCTGGCTGCGTATTGCGTGCTAGCAAGATACTCATCGGCGAACCCACAATGTTACTTCTACCTACAATTACGGCTTTCTTGCCTGCTGTATCAATGTTATAATGTTCCAACATCAACATAATTCCGTACGGCGTAGCCGGAATGAAACAAGGCAAATTGCGTTGCATTCTTCCCAAGTTTACTGGGTGAAAACCATCCACATCTTTGCGGTAGTCGATTGCTTCTGTAATTTTTTCTGGATCAATATGCGGTGGCAATGGCAATTGCACAATTAAGCCATCAATCGTAGCATCCGCATTGATTTCTTTGATTTTAGCGATCAATTCAGCTTCGCTAATTTCTACATCATAGCGAATATTGGTGGAATCGAATCCAACCATTTCACAATTACGCATTTTACTGGCCACGTACGTTTCGCTTCCACCATCATTACCCACTAAAATAGCGACCAAATGCGGTTTACGACCTTTTTCCTGTAAAAATTCAGCAGCTTCCTGCTTAATATCTTCTTTTATCTTGGCCGATACGACTTTACCGTCTAGTAATTGCATATTGTATAATTTATGATCTTAAAATTTTAGATTAGTCCAATTTGAGAACCGCCATAAACGCCGATTGTGGAATCTCCACGTTACCTACCGAACGCATGCGTTTCTTTCCTTTTTTCTGTTTTTCCAGCAACTTACGTTTACGCGAGATATCACCACCGTAACATTTAGCCGTTACATCTTTACGCAAGGCTGAAATGGTTTCACGCGCAATAATCTTAGCACCGATGGAAGCTTGAATACGAATTTCAAACTGCTGGCGAGGCAATAGTTCTTTTAGTTTTTCACAGATCTTCTTACCAAAATCATACGCATTGCTTCGGTGAATAAGCGATGATAGCGCATCTACCGGCTCATCATTCAATCGAATATCCAAACGAACCAAATCCGATGTACGATAGCCAATCTGATGATAATCAAACGAAGCGTAGCCCTTGGATATTGTTTTCAATTTATCATAAAAATCGAATACAATCTCTCCCATCGGCATTTCAAATACCAATTCTACCCGGTCAGAAGTCAGATAAGATTGATTGACGATCGTCCCTCTTTTCTGAATACATAAAGACATTACTGGCCCTACGAAATCAGATTTAGTAATAATATTTGCTTTGATATACGGCTCTTCGATGATGTCGAGCTTACTTGGATCTGGAAGATCAGATGGGTTGTGCACCACGATTTCTTCCTTATCTTTCGTTAGGTAAGCTTTGTAAGACACGTTGGGTACGGTGGTTATCACCGTCATATTGAATTCGCGCTCGAGACGTTCTTGAATAATCTCCATGTGGAGCATTCCCAAAAATCCACATCGGAAACCAAATCCTAAGGCCGCAGAAGATTCTGGTTCGAACACCAGCGAAGCATCATTCAATTGCAAGCGATGCATCGATTCACGCAACTCTTCGTAATCTTCGGTATCCACCGGATAGATTCCCGCGAAAACCATCGGCTTTACTTCTTCAAAACCTTGAATAGCAGAAGCACAAGGTCGATCTTTGTGCGTGATGGTGTCTCCTACTTTCACTTCTCTGGCTTCTTTAATTCCAGATATAATATAACCTACGTCACCCGTCTTGATCACATCTTTAGCGACCTGGTTGAGCTTTAAGGTACCGATCTCATCCGCAAAATATTCTCTTCCTGTAGCCACGAACTTTACTTTGTCGCCTTTGCGGATTTCGCCATTTTCTACTTTGAAATAGGCCATGATACCGCGGAAGGAATTGAATACTGAGTCAAAAATCAAGGCTTGCAAGGCTCCTTTTGGATCGCCAACTGGAGCAGGAATACGATCAATAATCGCATCTAAAATAGCTGGAATACCTAGCCCTGTTTTTCCAGAAGCTGGAATAATATCTTCGCGCTTGCCACCAATCAAATCAACGATCTGATCTTTCACTTCCTCTGGCATTGCCCCTGGCAAATCCATCTTGTTTAAGATTGGAATAATCTCCAGATCGTGCTCGAGCGCTAAGTATAAATTGGAAATAGTCTGTGCCTGAATACCTTGGGAAGCATCTACAATTAGTAAAGCACCTTCACAAGCCGCAATAGAACGAGATACTTCGTACGAAAAATCGACGTGGCCTGGTGTATCGATTAAGTTGAGCGTATACTTTTGTCCGTCACGCATGAAATCCATTTGGATTGCATGACTTTTGATCGTGATGCCCCGCTCCCGCTCCAAATCCATGTTGTCCAATAATTGCGCTTGCGCTTCGCGCTGCGTAATGGTGTTGGTGAATTCCAACAATCTATCGGCCAAGGTGCTCTTTCCGTGATCAATGTGCGCGATGATGCAAAAATTGCGTATATGCTCCATACTAGGTTCTACCGTCTCTCTTTTTATAATCGGCAAATATAGTTATTTCAATGCGCTTTTTCGCATGCTTGATCCAGCAATTAAGCTATCTAAAAAATAAGTAATTTCGTGCATCATTACTAATAAACATAATATGAAGACTACACTGGCAAAGCCAAGAACATATGTACCGCATGATCTACCCATTGTGTGGGAGAATTTGGATGTTTTATACAACGAATTACTGAGCCGTGAGATCAACGACTTAGCAAGTTTAGAAAAGTGGATGCTCGATCGCAACGAGTTGGATGCTGTAATACAAGAGGATCAGGCTTGGCGCTACATCCAGATGACCTGCCATACCGACAAGGAAGAATATGCAGAAAACTTTCGCTATTTCACGACGGAAATTGAGCCAAAAATTGCGCCTATCCAAAATGAATTAGATAAGAAGCTGATGGCTAATCCATGGACGGATAAACTTGATCAAGATCAATACTTCATCTATCTGCGGAAAGTGAAAAAAGCTTTAGAGATTTTTCGCTCAGAAAATATCTCCCTATTTACCGAAATACAACTGCAACAACAGGCCTATCAAGCTATTGTAGGCGGTATGACCGTGAAGCTCCGTGGCGAAGAATACACGATGCAACAAGCCGCCACACGATTGTTAGATACCGATCGTGCCGTTCGCCAAGAAGCTTGGGACGCTATTACTGCAGTGCGCTTGGAACAGGCTCAAGCATTAGAAGATATTTTTCAGGATTTGCTACGACTACGTCATCAGGTTGCGCTGAATGCTGGATTTGCTAATTACCGTGATTACATGTTTGTGGCCATGGGCCGTTTTGATTACAGCGTAGCCGATTGTGAGGCCTTCCACACTGCTGTAGCAGATCATGTCGTGCCGGTAATGCAGGAACTGGCCGTAGAGCGCAAACACAAATTGCAGCTGGAGACACTGAAGCCTTGGGATACGCAGGTAGATCCGGATAATCTGGCGCCGCTAAAACCTTTCCAATCGGGTCAAGAATTGATTGACAAAACGCAACAAGCTTTTGCAGCTATGCACCCTTATATGGGCGAGTGCATTAGCACGATGAAAGCAAATGGATTATTCGATGTAGAAAGCCGAAAAGGCAAAGCGCCAGGTGGCTACAATTATCCGCTTTACGAGTCAGGCGCACCTTTTATATTTATGAATGCAACGGGTACGATGCGCGATCTCACCACGATGGTGCATGAAGGCGGCCATGCGATCCACACATTTATCAGTGCAGATTTGGCCCTGAATGATTTTAAGGATGTGCCTTCGGAAGTAGCAGAATTGGCCTCAATGTCTATGGAACTATTATCCATGGAACAATGGCATCACTTCCTTCCAAATCCCGATGATCTCGCTCGTGCCAAGAGAGAACAAATGGAAGATGTGCTTTCGACCTTACCTTGGGTGGCTACGGTCGATAAATTCCAGCATTGGCTATACACTAATCCAGAGCACACACCGGTGCAGCGCACAGAAGCTTGGAAGAGAATATATACAGAGTTTGGTCAAGGTTTTGCCGACTGGACGAGCCACGATGAGGCGCAACAATACCTTTGGCATAAACAATTGCACATTTTCGAAGTTCCTTTTTACTATATCGAATACGGTTTTGCACAATTGGGTGCTATTTCTGTTTGGAAAAATTACTTATCCGATCGTGATAAGACGCTAACGCACTATCTTGCCGCATTGAAGCTAGGTTACACACAGCCTATTGGTAAAATATACGAAGCAGCGGGGATTCGTTTCGACTTTTCTCCAGAATATGTAGCCGATCTGGTAAAATTTGTTAAATCAGAGCGAAATAAAAATTAGTTGGCATCACTATTGCTTTTTAAAGCTAATTTGAGTAGATTCAAATTGGTTATTAAATCGTATAATTATGAAAAATTGGTTGTGTGGGTTGGTCTTGAGCGGGTTTCTTTCCAATTTGGTTGCGCAAACTCCATCTGTGAATAGAACTGAATCATCACCAACCGGTTATGTTTTAATTGGCATTCTGTTGCTGGCTATCGTCATATTTATGTTGTACCGGCGACAAAAGAGAAAATTCAACGATTAATGTACATAATAAAGGGCTTTCAGATGAAAGCCCTTTTTAGTAATATACGATCCAATTATCGCTTATTTGGCATCTGGTAACAAGATGAATTTGAACAATTTCGTCTCGTCCAAATATTTGTTGGCTACTGCTTTCACCGACTCCACGGTCACGTTTTGTATATCCTCCTGAAGGTTGATAATAGATTTGAAATCCTCTTCATTACTGATCACCTCATTCAAAGAATTAAGCCAAAAACTATTTTCTCTCAAATTGACCTCGTGCTGGCGTCTTTGCTCGATAAAAAATTTATCCAAATCCACTTGGGTCGGTCCATTTTCTTTTACCTTACGAATTTCGTCTAATGCAGACTGAATCAATGATTTGTATCGATCAACACTAGTACCAAATCCGATATGGAAGCCGTATCGTCCACTTGGCTGTTTACGATAGCTCGCACTAGCCCCCGTGCCGTATACACCACTTTCGTCTTCGCGCAGACGCTCAATCAATTTGATCGACAAAACCGATTCCAGTGCGTCCATATTTAGGTTTTCCTTTTCATTGTAAGCATAATCACCATAAAACGACAAGCGTACCTGAGCCTTTTCTTCTTTGCCTTTGTGTACGATTTTCTCAAAACCTTTTTCTGGTTCTACAATTTGTAGATCTTTCGCAGCATTATCGCGATCCGTATTAGGTAAAGAGGCTATGTACTGCTCAATATAGGGTGTGATTTCCTCTTCGGTAAATGAGCCAACGATCATAAAAGTAAAATCCGATGCATCGGCAAATCGCTCTTGAAAAATAGCTAAAGCTTTATCTTTATTGATCGATTGTATATCGGCTACATTGGCTGGAATGCGACGTACATTATCGCCATACAAACTCTTTTGAATTGTTTCGCTGAATACGAATGAAGGATTGTTTTCGCGGTTTTCCATCGATGAAACCGCACGACTAATGGTACTTTTGAATACATCATCTTCGATACGAGGTGCTGTAAAATAGCCGTAAATCATTTCGAAAGCTGTTTTCAAACCTTCCTTATCTGCAGAGCCAGAAATTCCTTGCGTGCGCTCTCCGATAAACGGACTGATGTTGGCTTTCTTATCAGACAAATATTTCTGTAGCTCAACAGTAGTCATCTGCCCTAACCCGCTACTGTTTACCAATGAGGCAGCATTAGAAGCATTAAAATAATCGGCATCTGGATACAATGAAGTACCCCCTGGACCAAATGCATGAATCAAAATTTCATCGTTTTTGAACTTGGTCGGTTTTAGAACTACCGTGGCACCATTGCTCAATTTCCAAGATTTTGCCTCGATCACATCGATGTTTTGACGATCTACCACCGTACCTTTTGCAGGCTCTGCTGCGAGCAATGGTAAGTCAGAAACTTTATCATCGTAAGCCGTTAACGTTTCCTGATTCACTTCTTGAAACCAAGCGCTTACAGCGGCTTCATCTGGTAAGTTGGCTTTTTCCTTATCGGGAGCTAGAAATAGTACATCGCGATTCTGATCTACGTAATATTGCTTGCCGATCGATTCTACTTCACTTAGTGTTAAGGTGGGTAGCAATTCTTTGTTGATCCGATAGCTATCTTCATCACTCAAAGCGGGATTATCTTTCAGAAAATGACTCAAGTAAGCATCTACGTAGCTGTCTGAACGGCGTTTGTCGCGCTCGGTGTAAGCACGTTCATTATTTTTCTGCATCGAAACGATTGTACGAGCAAATTCTGATTCCGTAAAACCAAATTCGTCTACTCGGTCGAGTTCACGCACAACAGATTTAAATCCGTCTCCAATCGCTCCGGGCTTAGCTACATAATAAGCAGATAGATTATCTAACCCACCTAAAAATTCACTAATGCCGATACCAGCTTGCAAAAATGGTGCATCCGCAGACTGCATCAATTCGCTTAGTCGGCTATTGATCATTTCGTTGTAGGTAGATTTGAGCAATGAGCGTCGGTAATCTCCTACCGTTTTAACTTTTTCTTCAGGATGTTTGATAAAGATTTGTCCTACGGTATATTGCATTTCGGGATCAGTAACTACCATAAACTGATTTTTGTTTAACAAATCAACGGTGTACTTCTTACGATCCTGCGGAGATTTTGGTTGTTTCATATCACCAAACAAGCGCTTGATCTCCTGCTCGATCATTTTTGGATCAATATCTCCGACTACGATGATGGATTGTAAATCTGGGCGATACCACTTCTGATGAAATTCACGAATGGTTTCGGGTTTAAAGTTCGTGACAATATCCTCCGTTCCTATCGGCAAACGCTCCGCATACCGAGATCCATTGAGCATCAACGGGAAATATTGATCACGCATCCGTTGCTGTGCACCACGCGATCCGCGCATCTCCTCTAATACGACACCACGTTCTTTATTTATTTCTTCTTCGTCCAATAATGCATCCTGCGCCCAATCGCGCATCACCTGCAATCCATTTTTAAGCAATTCTGGATCGTCCGAAGGGATAGGCAACTGGTAGACCGTTTCATCGAATCCTGTATAGGCATTGAGATCACTACCAAAACGTACCCCGGCGCGCTGTAAGTAATCCACCAACTCATTTTTGGGGAAATGTTTCAACCCATTGAAGTTCATATGCTCTAAGAAATGGGCTAAGCCTAATTCTTTCTCATTTTCTAAAATAGAGCCTACTTTAACCGCAAGAAACATCGTCACGCGATTCTCTGGTTCTACGTTTTTACGGATGTAGTATTGAAACCCGTTTTCTAATTTTCCAGTAATTACGCCATCATCAAATGGTAGGGTTTGTGACCACGACGTTGTATCCTGTGCCAAAATTTGCAGAGCTTGCGGATTCAATCCCGTAGGTTTTTTAGCAAGCGATTTTGCATTTGCGCCCAGCGCTGGCAACAGAAATGCTAGCGCTAAAGGTTTAAGTATTTTCATGTTTGTTTGGTTGTAAAATTGAATGAGGCAATTTATTGAAAATGCCGAGAATTTACAACATGAAAAAAGGCATTCATTGTTTTGAATGCCTTTTAAATATATGATAGTATTAGTGTGATTTTTGCTTAGCTATAATTTATTGTGACATCAACTTAGCCGCCTGTTTTTCTGCCACGATCTTACGCAATGATCTTGCGGAAAAACGGTGCGATCTATTGATGTAGCAGATCTCAATCCCTGCCTCGTGGCAATACTCTTTTCCGGTGAATGCTGCATTTTCATATTCGCTGCCCACAAACCTGATATCCGTTGGCATTGTTTGCAACAAATCGACTAAATCATCATCATTCTCAAAGGGAATAATCTCATCCACACTAGGATTGCCTTCCAATTGTATGAAGCGCTCAACGAGTGATTGTACAGGTTTGCTTTTACGTGCAGAATCTACTTGCCCGTTTGTACACAATCCTACGATTAAATAATCACACTGTTTTCGTGCTTGTGCCAAAAACATGATTTGTCCTGCATGCAGCATATCAAATGCGCCAAATGTAATTCCAATTTTCATCAACTATCCCTTTTTCTATCCTTTAAGCAAAACTTTCTTAATAGTATTCTGCAACGCGATTGGCTCTTTGAATGGTAAGATCGTACCTTCCATTTCACCTTGCTTCTCAAATACGATTTGTCTTAATGCAGAGCTGGAAAAACGATTTTCACGACGGTTGAAATACAATTCGATGCCCTTCTCTTCACAGTAACTTCTTCCTGTAAAGTTTTTATGCATGTACTCATCACCTAATATGCGTACATGAAATTTGAAAGAACGAAGTATATCTTCCAAATCCTGTTCAGTAGCATATGGTATGATCTTGTCTACATGTTTGCAACCTTTTAACTGAATGTAGCGTTCTACTACCGTTTGTGTGGGTTTATTCTTCTCTGCTCTATCCAAAGTTGGGTCTGTTTGCAGGCCGCAAATTAGATAGTCACATTGATCTTTCGCATCTTCCAGCATTTTTACGTGGCCTGCGTGTAATAAATCAAAAGAAGAGAATGTAATTCCGATTCGCATAATATTTCTTAGTTATAGTATCTGTCAATTTTCCTTATATCTTGATCAGGCATTGCGCCTGGCTTTTATTCATTTCTCAGGATCCCTCTCCTACAAACTCACCTAAAAATTGATCCGACTGATCGGTATCTTTATAACAAACCTCACGCCACAAAGTTTACAAAACAAGGGTCGGAAAATATACCTTCGACACTCCAATGCCAACGATAATTTGATCAAGAACTGCTTGAATATGTGATGCGCGTAGATTTGAAGCCGATCTTTCCATTTTGAGGGTCTATTAGATAATCGACACTAAAAAAATAAACAGGTATTATGCGCGATACATAACGTATAACACGCAATCAGGATCGGTTTTATGCTGCCTTCGATTTAGATACGCTAAGGAACGTCGAAATAAGGAACGTCTGTGACCGAGATTATGTCTAAAACTACTTGATTAATATTTGCACATGTGAAGGAATTTTAAAGATTAATTATAGGATTTTTATATCCTGATTGCTAACGAACAAATTGCTGGAATCACTGTTATAACGCAAGATAAATCTCGCAGGATAAATCTTGCCGGATAAAAGATTGCAGAATTCGCAACCAAACTAGCAGAGAGACTAATATTTATATGAAGACAAAAGTACTGACGGGTTCACCATACCCACTTGGCGCCACCTACAATGGTGAAGGTGTAAACTTTTCTATTTATGCTGAAAATGCAGAAGGAGTAGAATTATGTTTATTCAACAAGACCGACGATCCTACCGAGAGCGTTAAGATTCGTTTTAAAGAACGTACACATCAGGTTTGGCACGCCTTTATTCCAGGTATACAGCCCGGGCAATTATACGGATATCGCGTACACGGGCCATTTGACCCAGCTGCCGGCCATCGATTCAATGCTCATAAATTGTTGATCGACCCATATGCAAAAGCGATCGCTGGCACCTTAGAATGGGATGATTCCCTTTTCGGTTATGAGGTCGGTCATGAACAAGAAGATTTAAGTTTTAGCAAATTAGACAGTGCGCCCTACATTCCAAAGTCTGTGGTGGTCGACGAATCTTTTGACTGGGAAGGTGTGAAATCACCAAAAATTCCGATGCACAAAAGTATTATATACGAAACGCATGTTAAGGGATTCACCCAAATGCATCCAGATATTCCGGAAGAAATACGAGGAACCTATTTAGCAATGGCGCATCCCGTGACCATTGAGTATCTGAAGAATTTGGGTGTTACTGCCATCGAATTGATGCCCATTCATCATTTTATCACCGATCGGCATTTGAAAGATCAAGGATTAACCAATTATTGGGGTTATAATACGATTGGTTTCTTCGCTCCGGATGTTCGTTATGCTGCGAATGGTATAGAAGGTGAACAAGTGCGTGAGTTCAAAGAAATGGTCAAAGCATTGCATCAAGCCGGCATGGAAGTGATCCTTGACGTGGTGTATAATCACACGGGCGAAGGTAACCAAATGGGACCGACGCTTTCATTCCGTGGAATTGATAACGCGGCCTATTACCGTTTGACCGAAGATCCGCGCTATTATATGGATTATACAGGTACGGGTAATACGCTAAACGCGATGATGCCAAATGTTTTACGATTGATCATGGATAGTTTGCGCTATTGGATTCAGGAAATGCATGTCGACGGATTCCGCTTTGATTTGGCATCTACATTGGCGCGTGAACTGCACGAAGTCAATAAATTAAGTTCCTTTTTTGATGTAATTCATCAAGATCCGATCATTTCTCAGGTCAAATTAATTGCCGAGCCTTGGGATATTGGTGAAGGTGGTTATCAGGTAGGCAAATTCCCAGCTGGATGGACAGAATGGAATGGTAAATACCGTGATTGTATGCGTGATTATTGGATCGGAGCAGATTCTATGTTGGGTGAATTTGCTGAGCGCTTTATGGGATCTTCCGATCTATACCAAGATGATTATCGCCGGCCAACGGCCAGTATTAACTTCATCACAGCGCATGATGGTTTTACCTTAAATGATTTGGTGTCGTATAATGAAAAGCATAACGATGCCAACGGTGAAAACAATCAAGACGGAGAAAGCCACAACAGATCGTGGAATTGTGGTGCTGAAGGACCGACGGAAGATAACGAAATCAATGCTTTACGTAGTAAACAAATGCGCAACATGCTCACCACGATGTTGCTATCGCAAGGTGTGCCAATGATCGTGGCGGGCGATGAATTTGCACGCACACAAGACGGCAACAACAATGCCTATTGCCAGGACAATGAGATCTCCTGGTTGGACTGGGCAAATCGCGATGAAAGCTTGCAAAAATTTACCGCGCAACTGATTGCTTTCCGTAAAGCGCATCCTTCTTTTTGCCGTCGTAAGTGGTTTCAAGGCATGCCGATCAAAGGAGTAGGTTTAGAGGATATTGCTTGGTTCTTACCAGAAGGTCAGGAGATGAGTGATGAGCATTGGCAACATGACTTTGCGCGTTCTTTAGCTGTTTTCTTGAATGGAAATGGTATTCGTTCCCTCAATGACGATGGCGAAAAGATTACCGATGACAACTTCTACATCTTATTCAATGCATATCATGAAGCTATTCGTTACAAATTGCCTTCAGATAAATACGGAAAAGAATGGACGAAAGTGATCAATACTGAATATGATACCATTGACGAGCACGATACCTTTAATCCTGGCGATGAAGTAACGGTACAAGGTCGGTCCATCATCGTGCTGAAAGCAAATAGCAACATTTAAAGCAAGCAGTTTTGAATACACCAAATAGAAATCATATCGGTGTTCGCACCACAGCCGACGGCACCCATATTTCAGTATGGGCGCCAAAGGCAAAAATCGTGCAATGCCAAGTGGAAGATCAAAAAACGCTCATCACGCTGGATCGTAAAGAATACGGTTACTGGGAAACCAAGACACATGCCATAAAAGCGGGTGATCGATATCAATTTGTACTGGATGGCGAAGCCTATCCCGATCCAGCGTCGTACTATCAACCAGAAGGTGTACATGGCGCATCCCAAGTTGTTGATCTCTCTTTTAATTGGACAGACGGCGGATATACAGTGCCTGCGATGAAAGATTTGATCATCTATGAACTGCATATAGGCACATTTACGGATACGCATGATTTCCAAGGAACGATCGACAAAATACCTTACCTCAAAAAATTGGGGATTAATGCGATTGAAATCATGCCGATTGCGCAATTCCCCGGCGAACGAAATTGGGGCTATGATGGGGTATTTCCTTTTGCGGTGCAAGACTCCTATGGCGGGCCAAAAGCATTTCAACAGCTTGTCGATGCAGCGCACGCACAAGACATCGCTATAGTCTTGGATGTGGTATACAATCACTTTGGACCAGAAGGAAATTACGCACCCAATTACGGCCCTTATTTTACTGACAAATATGGCACACCTTGGGGTAGCGCGATCAATTTTGATGATGCATATAGCAATGGCGTGCGCGATTTTGTACTCGCTAATGTGCGTATGTGGTTTGCAGATTATCATGTAGACGCCTTGCGAATCGATGCGGCACATGCCTTAAAGGATTGGAGCGCCTCGCATATTTTGCAAGATATCCGGAGAGAGACAAATGCTTGGATCGAGGAACAAGAGCGAGATCATTATCTCATCGTGGAATGTGACCTGAATGACAGACGTTATTTGGAATCCTTAGAGAAAAATGGCTTTGCTATGGATGGGCAATGGGTCGATGAGTTTCATCACGCTTTACGCGTAGCTGCTGGTGGCAAACCCGACGGCTATTACAGTGATTTTCACGGTGTCGCCGATTTAGCGAAATCCTTGCAACATGCTTACGTGTATACTGGTCAATACTCTGAACATCGGCAGAAATTCTTCGGGACGGATACTGTTGGTATTACGGGAGACCATTTCATCGTGTTTTCTCAAAACCACGATCAGACCGGCAATCGTATGCTGGGCGAGCGCTCGAGCATGCTCTTCTCTGCCGACATGCAACGATTGATGGCGCTTACAGTGATGGCTTCACCATTTGTACCGATGTTGTTTATGGGCGAAGAGTGGTCGGCTTCTACCCCATTCCAATACTTCGTACATCATAGCGATGAGGAGTTGATTGAAGCCGTACGAAAAGGTCGCAAAGAAGAGTTTAAATCATTTCATTCGGATGCCGAAGCTCCCGACCCTCAGTCGGAAAACACTTTTGCCGACTGTGTTTTAAAGTGGGATGAAGTAGACTCAGGGGCGCATCAGCAGATGTTGGCCTATTACGAAGCTTTAATCAGTTTCCGCAAAGCGAATAGTATCCTTCGTCAAGTAGATCGATCATTGGTTACCGTACAATACGATGAACCCAAGTCGGTTATTGTATTAAGTTACGCATTTGAAGATCAATTAATGGTTGGCCTACTAAACTTTTCATCAGCAGCACAAACGGTGAGTTTAGATAGTGCTTATTCGTGGGAACGAATTTGGGATACTTCTGATCCAGCTTGGGGCGGTTCTGGACCGACTGCTGATCTCTTTAATGGCGAGGTCACAATTCCTGCAACTACTGGCGTTTTCTTTCAACAACTATAAATAATCTATTTAGGACTTTGTCATGCCTCATCCACACAATACGTATCGCATTCAATTCCATCAGGATTTCAAATTATCCAATTTGGAGCAAATCACGTCGTACTTACAACAGCTAGGCGTTCATACTATTTATGCATCACCACTATTGGCTGCTACGCCGGGTAGTACGCACGGTTATGATGGTATCAGTAGCCATCGCATCAACCCAGAGATCGGCACTAAAAACCAATTGATCCAGCTTAAAAAGAAATTAAGTCAGCATCAAATGGCGTGGCTGCAAGACATCGTGCCCAATCATATGGCTTTTCATCCAGACAACACGTGGTTGATGGATCTGTTGGAAAATGGTGTTGATTCTGCCTATCAATCCTATTTCGATACTAGTTTCAGTAGTGAGCTGATGGACGGCAAGATGATGGTGCCTGTATTAGGGAAATCTTTGCGTCAAGCATGCGAAGACGAAGAACTAAGCATCCAGTTCGATAAAGGTAAATTCGTGATTCAGTATTACGATCAGTCTTTTCCACTCGCACCATCTAGCTACGCCTATCTATTACAAGGATTGTTCGATGATAGCGATCAAAAAGACGATTGGGCGGAGCTGATGCAACAATTGCAAGGACAGCCTATTGATGAGATGTCAGGACGAAAAAATGTGTATAAATCACTCGCTAAGTTATTTACTGGCACGAAAGCTCGTAACCAACTACAGCGACATTTAGCTCATTTCCGGTTGGATGCAAACGCGATGAGCGCATTATTAGAACAGCAAAATTATCGTCTGTGCCATTGGCAAGAAACGGATAAGCAGATCAATTACCGGCGATTCTTTACCGTGAATGGTCTGATTTGTATGAATGTAGATCGGCCAGAAGTATTTGCAGATACGCATTCATTAATAAAAGAACTAATAGATAAAGGTATTTTCGACGGACTTCGTATTGATCATATTGATGGATTGTACAATCCATCAAAATACCTACGTGATCTCCGTACGCTTTGTGGTGCAGAAACCTACATCGTCGCCGAAAAAATCCTAGAAACGGGCGAAGAATTGCCGGAAGAATGGCCGATTCAAGGCGCTACGGGTTATGAGTTTTTGTCGTTATGCAATAACGTACTGACGAATGAGAAAAGCGAAAAGTTGTTGACGGCGTACTATCATGAGCTGACTGGTATCACAGCGGATGTACATACGCTACAACTCCAGAAAAAGGCGGCCATATTGAAAAACCACATGGGCGGCGAGATCGATAATTTGTACCACTACCTGCTTCAGCTGGAATTGCTTCCTGCGGATACCTCGCTTACTGCAAGCGACATGAAAGAAGCTATTGCCGGCTTTCTGGTTTATTTTCCTGTGTATCGTTTGTACGATGAGCAATTTCCACTAGCGGATGCGTCTGTAAAACTAATGGATTCTGTCTTCGAACAAATGCTAAAAAATAAGGCTGCGAATAAAAAAGCAGTAAAAGCACTTGCGGCAATATTTGACAAAGCACAATCTACTAATGAGCATGAATTGGCAGAAAAAACTGCGTTGTTTTTTGCACGATGCATGCAATTTGCAGGTCCAGTAATGGCTAAAGGTGTGGAAGATACCTTGATGTATACCTACCATCGCCATATTGGTCGGCATGAGGTCGGCGATCACCCGGAGAACTTTGGTTTATCGAAGAAGAAATTTCACCAAGCAATGCTTGATCGGCAAGCCAAATGGCCCGAAGCATTGAATGGAAGTGCTACGCACGATACGAAGCGAGGTGAAGATCAACGCGCGCGTTTACAAGTACTTAGTGCGATACCTGAACAATGGATCGAAGCGGTAAAATCTTGGGAAGCCGATTTAGCCAATAGCTACAAGCAAGATTTACCGCATCCTAACGATCGATATTTCTTATACCAATCGTTGTTTGGCTCGTATCCTATGCCAGATACACCGTATGACGATTATGATTCGCGCTTATATGCTTATTTGGAAAAATATTTAAGGGAAGGCAAAGAGCGCTCGGATTGGGCTGCGCCCAATGAAGCATACGAGGATAGTTTCAAATCCTTTGCCAGCTATTTATTGAATAAAAAACAGGCATTCTTCCCGAAATTTCACGACTTCTTGCTTAAATATCTTGATTTTGGCATCAGCAATTCATTAAATCAGCTAGTGCTAAAATTAACCTGTCCCGGTATCCCCGATGTGTATCAAGGTTCTGAATTATGGGAACTAGGGTTTGTAGATCCAGATAATCGACGACCAGTAGATTATGCGCTGCGACAAAAGTATTTGGAAAAAATAAAGGCTTCCTCATTACAAGAACAAATTTCGACATTGTGGGAAGAAAGGCATTCGGGCAAAATTAAGCTAGCGCTACTACATCACTTATTGCGAATGAGAGCTGATTATGCCGATGTATTCCGCGATGGCATGTACCAACCTGTGGAGGTGGCTGGCAAATACAAACGTCATATATTGGCTTATGCGCGCAAATATCGTCAAGATTGGGTGCTGGTTGCCATACCTTTACACCTCGCTTCTATTGCTAAATCGACCCATGAAGATTTTCGAAAATTTGATTGGGAGGATACGCATATTGTATTACCGGCAGATCAGGAAATCCAATGGCGACATGCGTGGTCTGCTGTACGCACAGATGCAAAACAGATCGACATCAATACGCTTTTTGAAGATTTACCAATCGCCGTGCTGCAAGGCCAATCTACCGTTAATAAGCGAAGTGCAGGCATCGTATTGCACATCACCTCGCTCCCATCAAAAAATGGAATTGGTGATTTAGGCAAAGAAGCCTATAACTTTGCTGATCAATTGGCTGCCGCCGGACAACGGTGGTGGCAAGTATTACCTCTTGGGCCTACCGCGAAAGATCAGTTTCATTCGCCTTATAGTACGTGGAGTGCGATGGCTGGGAATCCGCTATTAATTGATCTGGATCAGCTCGGGATTACGCAACAATACGGTCAATCATATCCTAATAAGAAAAAGAAGCCTAAGCATCATAAGGTGGATTTTGAGCGAGCAGAAGCCTATAAAATGCCGCTTTTGCAAGCCGCTTTCGACCAATCTGATGTAAGAAGCGACGTAGAATTTCAGCAGTTTTGTAGGTCGGAAAGTAAGTGGTTGGATGATTATGCGCTTTATGTCGTACTTCGCGAAAAACAGGATCATGTAGCTTGGTATTCGTGGGACGAGGCTTATCGCATGCGCGATGCAGACGCCTTAAAAAGCTTTACCAACCAGCATCAATCTGCTATCTTGTTTCAAAAATGGTTACAATATATATTCGACAAACAATGGGCAAAATTGCGCCGCTATTGCCATGCACGCGATATATCTATCTTAGGTGATATTCCCATTTATGTGAGTCACGATTCGGCGGATGTGTGGGCTAACCCTTCACTATTTGCGCTAGAAGAAGATGGCAATCTTAAAGCGGTAGCAGGTGTGCCGCCCGATTATTTCAATGCAGATGGACAATTGTGGGGCATGCCAGTCTTTAATTGGGAAGCGCACAAAAAAACCGGTTTTAGATGGTGGACGGCACGAATAGCGCGCAACGTCGCGTTGTTCGATATGATACGGCTGGATCACTTTCGGGCATTCGCTGCTTATTGGGAAGTGCCCGCTAGTGCCGAATCTGCCAAGTCAGGCGCATGGAAAAAAGCACCCGGAAAAGCTCTTTTTGCCAAAATCCGTCAGGCATTTGGCGAACTACCTTTCATTGCAGAAGATCTGGGTGACATTGACGATGCGGTCTATGATCTGCGCGACGAACAGAAAATGCCGGGTATGAAAGTCTTGCAGTTCGCCTTTGGTGATGATATCGCATCCTCCCCACACATTCCACATCAATATGAGGAGAATTATGTGGTGTACACAGGTACGCATGATAATAATACGACGCGTGGCTGGTACGAGACGGAAACGGATGAAACCGTGCGTCAGAATATTAAGCGCTACGCTGGCCAACAAGTCAATGCAAACTCCATCAATGATGCTTTGCTTCGATTAGCTTATGGCTCTAGCGCAAATATGGCCATTGTACCCATGCAAGATATCTTAGATCTGGATGAGCGTACTCGAATGAATACGCCTGCAACGACCGAAGGAAATTGGAGCTGGCAAATGCAATCGGGAGATTTTGACGCCAGCAGAATAAAAGAGCTGCGAGAAATTGTAAAGGTATTTAATCGCGGATAATGCGCAGTGCATTATCCGCAATAATGCAATATTGGATCGACATTGGTGATTTTTGCATAGTCCACGGACGGAATGTGCCGTTCGTGGCTTTCATATTGCCATTCTTGATCTTTTCCACGTTTGAACGTGATGATATAATTGATCCCCAATGGTGGTAGCGGCGGTTGACGCCGATGTACATAGATTCCAATACGTACACAAGAACTATTGTCCAATTCCTCACTATGTTTACTTTCTACGAAGGACAATGCTTTGTCAATGGCTTTATCTAACACAGTTTGATTGTTATTCATGCGAATCCTTTCTTTTTATTACTGCACATAGTATACCAAAAAAGTAGTCGGCTGTGGGCGCACCACATACCGACTACCCAGTCGTATGGACAACATTTAATAATCACTCATTATTATTTTTCTACGGGTGGCCATAACCGCCGGCTACGCCGACAATCTGTCCGTGTGAGTAACTTGAGGTGGTATCTGCTAGCAGCACGTAAACTCCAGCTAACTCAACAGGCTGCCCTGCACGTTCTAACGGTGCCGTAGCGCCAAATTCTGGAATCGCATCGGATGGCTGACCACCACAAATCTGTAATGGTGTCCAGATTGGACCTGGTGAAACACCGTTTACGCGAATACCTTTAGGTCCTAATTGTTTCGACAAGGACTTTACATAAGCAACATTTGCGGCTTTAGTCTGGGCGTAATCGAAAAGGTTAGCCGATGGGTCGTATGCCTGTACAGACGAAGTCGCAATGATCGCAGATCCAGGTTTCAAATGCTTTAAAGCTGCTTTGGTGATCCAATAAGGCGCGTAAATATTCGTTTTCATCGTGAGATCAAAATCTCTGGAATCAATGTCTTCGATGGAATCGTGACTCTTTTGTTTCCCCGCATTATTGACTAATATATCTAATCCGCCCAAATGCGCCACTGCATCTTCCACTAACTGTACACAGAAAGCTTCGTCTGTGATGTCACCCGGAATTGCAAAACCTTTCTGACCTGCTTCTTCGATATACCGAATCACTTCTTGTGCATCTTCTTCCTCATGAGGTAGATAATTGATAGCAACATCAGCACCTTCACGAGCATAGGCAATAGCCGCTGCACGGCCAATACCAGAATCACCTCCCGTGATCAAGGCTTTGCGACCTTTTAACTTGCCTGATCCTACGTACGAAGTTTCGCCATGATCTGGAATAGGATCCATCTTACCGGCTAATCCCGGAAATGGTTGTTGCTGTTTTGGATATGGTGGCTGTTGAAATCGGGTAAGTGGATTCACTAATCCTGGTGTCTCTTTATTCTCCATGTTTTTCAATTTTGTGTTTTTGTGCATTTCAGTATGCGAGTCTCTCATAGCAATAGACGCTTTTGCCTCCTGAATGTTTTCAAATAGTACAGATCACGAAGTCACCTCCGGTACTTTGCGGCATGTACGCTTGCCGTAGACGTAATACTACCCGTATGTGTTTTAGGTGGTTGATTTATCAAACTATTGCCTGTAGCAACTGTTCAATCATTGACAATGATGTTAAATGCAAAGTGCAAGATCAAAGCAGGATTTATGCCCATTGCAGCGCCGGTTGAGAAGTACTATAAAGAGATAATAAGATATACATAAAAACCTAATAAGATAATTATGGCAATTGGTAAAGATGGAAGAAACTCCAAGCGAGAGCAAATGGACTCTAACCTCGTGAATAATAACATGACCAATATGACAACCAATCAAGGGTTGAACATACATGACAACAATAATTCACTAAAAGCAGGAAAACGAGGGCCTACTCTATTAGAAGATTTTATATTACGAGAGAAAATCTTCCACTTTGATCATGAGCGCATTCCAGAGCGCATCGTGCATGCTCGTGGTAGTGGCGCACATGGTGTGTTCCAAGTGTACGAATCACTGGAAAAATATACTAAAGCCGATTTTCTGCAAAATCCGGCGAAAGAAACGCCTGTTTTCGTGCGTTTTTCAACCGTCGCTGGGTCTAAAGGATCGACCGATATGGCGCGTGATGCACGTGGCTTTGCCGTAAAATTTTATACTGACGAGGGGATCTATGATTTGGTGGGGAATAACATACCTGTCTTTTTTATACAAGATGCGATGAACTTTCCAGATCTCGTACACGCGGTAAAACCAGAAGCAGATAATGAGATTCCGCAGGCCGCCTCCGCGCACGATACCTTTTGGGATTTTGTATCCCTCATGCCAGAATCAGCACATATGATGATGTGGGCGATGTCCGACCGTGGGATTCCCAAAAATTATCGTACAATGGAGGGTTTTGGCGTACATACCTTCCGCCTCATCAATATGCAAAATGAATCGCATTTTGTTAAGTTTCACTGGAAGCCTTTATTAGGCATGCAAAGTGTGGCATGGAACGAAGCACAGAAAATCTCGGGATTCGATCCCGATTTTCATCGCCGTGATTTGTGGGAAAACATTGAAGCTGGGAATTATCCTGAATGGGAATTGGGTTTACAGATCTTTACACAAGAGCAAGCGGACGGCTTTTCATTTGATGTGTTGGATCCAACTAAAATCATTCCGGAAGAGTTGATTCCTGTGCAGCGGGTAGGTAAGCTAACCTTGAATAGAAATCCAGATAATTTCTTTGCGGAAACAGAACAGGTTGCTTTTCACCCGGGGCATATTGTGCCCGGCATCGAATTTTCAAGTGATCCACTTTTGCAAGGTCGTCTGTTCTCTTATACAGATACGCAGCTCAGCCGTTTAGGAAGCGCCAATTTTCACGAATTACCGATCAATAGATCGGTTGCTCCGATACACAACAATCAGCGTGATGGACATATGCGACACGATATTGCAAAAGGTAAGGCCAATTACTTTCCAAACAGTATGGGCGGTGGATGTCCATTCCACGCCATGATACAAGGACAAGGTTTTGATTCTTTTCCAGAGGAAACGACAGAAACTAAAGTGCGTGGCAGATCAGATAGTTTCGCGGATCATTTCACGCAAGCTACCTTGTTTTATAATAGCCAGTCTGAGCCCGAAAAATCGCATATCGTTAGCGCCTTTAGTTTTGAATTAGGAAAGATAAATTTAGTTGAAGTAAGAAAACGCTATTTGGGAATCCTTTCGCAAGTAGACACAGATTTAGCAAAACAAGTCGCCGATAATTTGGGATTAGAAGTGCCAAATGGTCTGGCAGAAGAAACCCTGTTTTATGCCAAGCAAAATCATGCAGATTATCCAATAACCCCAAACAAGCCCGAAGTAGAAAAATCAGAAGCATTGAGTATGGAGTTTAATAAAGTGGAAGGTATCAAAACTAAAAAGGTCGCTGTACTTGTAGCAGATGGTGTTTGCGAAGAATCATTGGAAAAACTGACCATCCCATTGGAGGAAGGTGGTGCTACGCCGGTATTGATCGGGCCAAAAGTGGGCTCCGTAAAAACTAAGCAAGGAAATACAATGCCGATTGAGCATAGTTTCTTGACCGAAGCTTCTGTGTTATACGATGCATTATTCATACCTAGTGGTGAAAAGTCGATTAAATCATTATCGGAAGAACCAGACGTGTTTCAGTTTGTTAATGAGGTATATAGACATTGTAAGCCGATAGCCTTCGGTGCTGGTGCAGAGGAAATCTTGAACCACACGTACATCAAAAAAAATGACGACGATTGGGGAATCTTAGTAGAAACAGCCGATCAGCAGTTAGACGAGTTTGTAAAAGCGGTGGCAAAACACCGGATCTGGGCACGTGAATCTTTTCGAAAAGTGCCAGCATAGTTTAAAAAACAACATGATGAAAGGGACAAAAAGGCAAAAACTAGGAATAGGTAGACATATTGGAAGAATAGCATTAGGTGTATTCTTTGTGTATGCGGGTATAGCACATCTTACATTTGGCCGTCGCGCCTTTCGAGCGCAAGTGCCTAAATGGATTCCGGCAACAAAAGATCAGACGGTAGTCTGGTCTGGTTATGTCGAAATTTTACTCGGACTGCTTATTCTCTGGCGAGGACATCGGGATCCAAAAATTGGTTGGTTGATTGGCTCCTTTTTAATAGCAGTGTTCCCAGGAAATTGGGCTCAATATCAAAACCGTAGAAATGCATTTGGTTTAAATACCGATAAGGCCCGATTTATCCGTCTTTTTTTCCAACCGCCATTGATCTGGTTGGCATTATGGAGCATGGGCGCAATACATACATCATCGCAAAAACGAATTGAAAATTAAACTTATAATAAAATCAATATGGCAAAAATTACAAATAAGAATGACGGACAATTAGTAGATATTCATTACCAAGATCAAGGATCAGGTAAGCCGGTCGTTTTAATACATGGTTGGCCTTTGAGTCATACCTCATGGAATAACCAAATTAGCGCATTGGCAGATGCGGGATATCGTGTTATTGCTTATGATCGTCGTGGTTTTGGTGATTCAACTACCGGCAATGCGTACGATTACGATAGCTTGAGCTCTGATCTACATGCATTACTGGAAGAATTGGATTTGAAAGAAGTTACATTGGTTGGATTTTCGATGGGTGGTGGTGAAGTGATTAGATATGTAACTAATTACGGAACAGATCGAATCTCCAAATTAGCATTCGTAGCGTCGATTATTCCATTGGTAAAACAAAAGGATGATAATCCTGATGGCGTGCCACAGGAAGATTTGGATGATATTTTAGCAAACTTGAAAGAGGATCGCATGGCCTTCTTGAAAGAGTTTCACCAGCAATTTTACAATGTAGATAAGAAACCTGATGCCGTTCCAGAATCTCAATTAGATGCAGATTTGGCAGTATCATCTGCAGCGAATGCGGAGGCTACGATTGAAGCGGCAAAGGCTTGGATGGATACTGATTTTAGAGCTGAAACAGAGAAAATCACCTTGCCTACGCTAATTATTCACGGTAAGGAAGATAATACAGTGCCAATCGCTACTTCAGGAGAACAGGCCGCGAAGCTAATCTCCGGAAGTGAATTCAAAGTATATGATGATGCGCCACACGGACTGAATGTCACTCACACCGAGCAATTGAATAAAGATTTGATTCAATTCCTAGAATCGTAAGTTGAAAAAACAAATTGCTTAATACAACTAGAGCCGAGATAGTAATATCTCGGCTCTAGTTGTTAATATCTAATTTATCACAATCAGAACAATTTAGAAAATTAGTGTAGTATCCAAACTTCTACTGCGCAATGCTTGAAATAGAGCCAGCTATTTAGGCGGCGCTAATTACCGCATTTTCAACAGTCGTCAAAAATTCGTCCACGTCGAAAGGTTTCGCAATAAAGGTATTAGCTCCCGCTTCATTCGCTACCTGCAAACCATCGCGACTTGCAGAAATACAAATGATAAAAATATGCTTGAGCTCTTCACTAGCGCGAATTTTCTTAATTAACTGATCTCCTGTCACTACCGGCATCCATAGATCTACAATTAGAATATCCGGTTTAAACTCGATCATTTTGTCGTAAGCGTAAATGCTATCGGTCTCGGTGATGGTGTCTACATCTTCCAATTCCAATACCATTTCCAACATATCTGTTATTCCCTTATCATCATCACAAATGAAAACTTTTTTCTGTGCCATAATTATCTGCTATCTATACGTTGCAGCCGCCTAATACTGCACTTCTTTTCTTCCAAAAATGCGGTTAACTTGTCTGTACTATTATAGACCAATTCTCATACCAGAAAGTTTATTTTGGCGAAAAATAAAATTATAAAATGGGAAAATTTAAGATTAGCTGTTTATTGGCTAAATCCAGTACGATCTCTGCGCCTTTGATTTGCTGTATCCAGTACTCTAAAACGGTTAAGCCGACCAATTTTTGCTCTTTCTCGCAATCACCATACTTCAGGCTATACTGTACCTGGTTAGCGGTTTGATTGCAGGTAATTATCACAGGGAAATGCGAAGTACCATCGGACAATTGGCCAGCACTTTGGATCGCTAAATTGAATATGGCATACAATAGATTTGAGTCTGCCGTGACAGCTCGCATACTGCCAAAATCCAATTTACTCGTATCCTGCCCTAGCAGTAAGGGATTTCGTTTATAAATTGCATGAACTAGGCAAGAAACATTGGTCGCGGTGGCTGAAGGGGCTTCTTTACGGCTCACTTCTACTACATCCGTAATCAAGGTTTCGACACTTTGCAAAGCATCGATCACCATCGTCACCCATTTTTGATGTTCTTCAGGCGTCATTTGCCTACGAGATTGCATGTATTGCATTCCTAACTTCGCAACGGATAGCGGGTTGCGTAGATCGTGCGAAAGCGCACGACTCCATTGTTGCAACTTTTCGTCGGCCAATATGTCTTTGCTCTGCATATTGCCAATGTGCAAATCCACCAAGGGGTTTTGTACTTCTTGCATTGTATGGATCATAGACTCTGTTGTGCCATTCGAATTCAGGATTGGCTGCAAATAGATATCTGCATACAGCCTGCTACCAGTTTTATTAGTACTCATGGCTACAGGATAGGCCGTCAGGCGAAACGGGATTCCTTGATTCCAAACATCGGAAAGTAAGCTCGCAAGATATTGCTGATCTCCGTCGGGCAGTAGATCTGGAAATTGTATGACTTCATTATCATTAGTATGTTCCCAGATACCTAGCATACCTTCATTAATAAATCCGATATGCAATGCCGTCGACGTATAAATAGCCGTTGCCACGCTAGATTGACGCAAGGTCTCCAGCATAATTGTTTGTTGATCACTCATTTTATATTCTCCAACGGTTATACAGACGCAATATTCACGTCCAATGTATGTAATTCTTCTTTCATTCCTTCTAAAAACTGACTTCTAAATCGCTCAATTTGTCTTACATTTTTGACGCCCACTTGGATAGAAATTTTATACGTATCTGGCTGGATATCCTTGGTGTACACTTTTATCGGAATGGATTTATCTACAAACCGATCGTTTTTCAGACGATTACGCAAACGCTCTTTTACATCATCAATGTTGTTACTGCCTGTGATCGATAAATCTAAATTTACTCTAATATCGGTGGATGAAAAAGTCCAATTGACCAAGCGACCTGAAAATAGGTCGGCATTTGGAATAATCACTTTTGCACCTTGATCTGTCAATAGTACGCTAGAGCGAATTCCGATCTCCAGCACCTGCCCTTTTTTATCGGCTAACTCTATGTAGTCACCGATCTTGAATGGTTTTTCGAAGACCAATATCACACCGGATACGAGATTGTTGATGATGTTTTGCAAACCAAAACCAATACCGACCGTTAGTGCACCTACAATCACGGTCAATTTGTCCAATCCCAATCCAAGAATACTGATTGCAAAGAAAAAACTTACGACAACTAAAATTAGCCTAAATAGCGGAAATAAAGTCATTCGTTTCATCTGCAACTCATCCGAAGATGGGTCATTCAACAGATGCTTCAAATTCTTTTGCAACCAATTGGAACCCCATAAAACTAAGGCAGCCAGTAATAAGTTGGCATAATTAAAGGTGATACTACCTAAAGTATGTTCTTTATAAAGCACACCTTGCAAAAAGTTTGCTGTACGTGTCGTGATGTTTAAATTGTTGACCAACACAATGGCAACGATTATAAAGGATACCAACGAAATCAGCCTGTTCAAACTTCCTAGCATGCGTTGCAGATCGAATCGGCGGATCAGATTTTCCTGTGAAACCTTATTATAATGCTGATCTAAATCTTTCAACAGCATGGTGCTGAATGCACGCAAAGCTAGCGCTTGAATAAGTCCTACGCTGGCTGCAATACTGCTAATGCGTGCCAAATATACATAGCCAAAGATATTACTTATGATGGAGACAGTGAATCCAAGCAAGATCGCCCACTTGGCAATGGGTTTGATATGATTGGCTGGCTCACCTTCTTTAGTAGGTTGACCGATACGCCATGTGATTATTAAACCAAAAATATTTAACACGCCAGCTACCAATCGGATCCACAACGCCTGTGAAATAATAAGATTAGCGACAATAAGTAATAGAAATACACCAAATACGATATGAACTGCATTCTTTTGGGCCGTTGAAAACTGACTATAATGTAAGCCATACAGCAGCATAAAGATGATGAGATAACTCATCTGTATGATGAAAATAGGAATCACATAAGCGGTTAACGGCAATAAGATTAAAAAGAAAATAAGGGATTTGACCAACGGAATCCAGAGTGGAAAATGCTTAAACAGACGCCACCGTTGGTTAGTGCTTTCTTCCTCTTTACCTAATCGGAAAATCCAATATAGGTATCCTAAAGTGAGTAAAATCAATAAGACACGACTACTCCAAGCGGCGTAATCAAAAAACTGCTCCAATGGTTTATCACTATCCAAGTTATTGCGAATGGAGGTCATCACGCGTCGTCTTGTTGGCATGTCCATGGTGGCACTGTAGCTAGAATCTAACGCTAAGGAATCTGTCAATATAGGATTCGTCAGGTTTTCGCGAATCTGTACCAGATTGGCCAAAAGTCCATCTAATCGCCTATCAAGACCCATTAGTGAATCTTCTATACCTAATTGCAATTCATGCAAAACCCCATCTACACGATTGCTGTCATTATTAGTAGATGTGCCTTGCTTTTGACGTTGTATCTGTAAATCCTGTCTATATCGGCTTATCTCCCGCTTTAATACGGTGATGTCCCGAACCTTGTCGTTCAAGAAGACGGTCGATGGTTGCATGGCAGAATCCAAAATCCCCACATTGTTTCGCAACGTGTCTTGATCCGCTTTGGCACTATCAATCTCTTGCGCCAAGGCGACAACTCGCCCTTGTAGCGCGTTTAATTTCAGATCGACGACCACGGGTTGTTGCCCAGAGGCTTGCTTTGTAGTATCTATTGAATCATTTCTAACAATAGATGTCGTATCAGCGCTGTTACTATTATCAGATATACTGTCTTGTTGTGCATAAAGTGGCAGTGCCGACCACATCAATATGCCTATAAACCATGTATGCATGGCATGGTAAGTCTTTTTCGTCATAGCTTTTTGTACAACAAATCTTCTAGTGACATGTTTGCCATTTATGCAGTGCTCAATGTATGCTGTAGCAAATAAGCTTATTTATGCAACAACCATTTCAGCTTTGCGCTGTTATGATTAAGCGACGTTTTTAAACATCTACTAAATAAAGAGCTATGAGTACCACGACATATAATAGAAGAAATCCCCTTTTTGCGATTCCTGATTATGAGGACGTGCCCGATCCAGAAGAGCGCGATCACCCCACCCCATTAGAAGAAGGCGATCCAACAATACATATGCCGCCAATTCCCGATCGCGGATTCCCAGGTGAAGACGAGCGCGTATTAGAAGATTTGTTAGCCGTATAATGGAGGATTAGTGATATGATAGAAACAGAAAAACAGAAATTAGAATCTCAAGCCTTCTACAAGGATGCCTTGCAGTTAATTTACGATAATGACTGTCAGTTTATGTTGGGCGGAGCATTCGCTATGTTTCAATATACAGGCATATTTAGAGATACAAAAGATTTGGATATCTTTTGCAAAAGCAGCGAATATCCAAAAATCTTGAAAGCCTTTGCCGAAAAAGGATACCGCACCGAGCTCACAGATGTACGTTGGTTGGCGAAGGTTTTCCACGGTGAATACTTTATTGATATCATCTTTGATACCGTCAACAACATTTGTACAGTGGATGATGGCTGGTACGAACGTGCGAGCGAAGGTGAGTTCGCCGAACTTCCCGTGAAATTTATTCCTGTAGAAGAATTGATTTGGTGCAAATTGTATGTGCAAAATCGAGAACGTAACGATAGTGCCGATGTGAATCATATACTATTGCGCTATGGCCAACATGTTGATTGGAAGCATTTGTTGTCACGAATGGATCGACACTGGCATATTCTATTGGCACAACTGCTTACCTTTCAATTTGTATATCCCGCAGATTATCGCTCCATTATACCAAAATGGTTATTTGATGAATTGATCGCGCGTGCACTCGAGCAGTATGATCTTCCGGCGCCAGTAGAAAAGGTATGTCGCGGACCGCTGATCGATCAGACGCAATACCAGGTAGATATTAAAGAATGGAATTATAAATCATATACCATTACCACAATTTAAATAATTATGAATGCAAAACGTGCTCCGAAAAGAGTTGCCGCTATGGCGGACATACATATCAAGATGAATGATCGCGGAAAGATGAAGGCGATTTTTGAAGAAGTATCGCACCAAGCAGATGTATTAGTAATTTGTGGTGATTTGACGGATACAGGCGATGAGGATGAAGCGTCGATCTTAGCGGAGGATCTGCGGGCGTTACAGATTCCTGTCGTTGGTGTGCTAGGCAATCACGATTACGAAAAAGGAAGGCAAAAGATCATCAAACAAATCTTGACCGAACACAAAATGACCATACTTGACGGCGAATCTACCGTGTTGGCCGACGTGGGTTTTGCAGGTGTCAAAGGATTTGGTGGCGGTTTTGATCAGTACATGCTATCTGTTTTTGGCGAGGACATGATGAAATCATTTGTACACGAAGTGGTCAATGAGTCTTTACAGCTCGAACGTGCCCTTACCCGTTTAGATCAAGAACATCCCGATATACCAAAGATTGCCTTATTGCATTATGCACCGATCAAAGAAACAGTTGTTGGTGAGCCCGAAGTATTATTTCCATTTTTAGGATCTTCTCGCCTAGCGGAGCCAATCAATCGAGGTAATGTGATTGCTGCCTTTCACGGACATGCCCACGCCGGCACCTTAGAAGGTAAGACAAAGGAAGGTGTACCGGTATTCAACGTGGCTTTGCCTGTATTGCGTAAGTCAAAATTAGATACCTGCTATTACTTATTAAAAGTATAGATACGTAAGCCATTCGTTATAAATGCGTAATCTTTAAGAATCGAATGGCTTGCGGTAATACAATCCATGTTTGGCCTCAAAGTTGCAATCGTTGCATACAATTACACAACGATTAAAAATAAATGAACGATATAGTTTTTAATGAGCACTACAATCGATTTGAAAACAAATTGAAAAGATCATTGTCGGAAAAAGTGCGGGAGAAGCTCATCAATAATGACATCATTACAAAGCGCTCACGTTGGGCTACAAATGCTTACTTGGGCGCGTTAACAGCTGGTAATCCAGAAGATTATTGTGAGCACATAGCGACAACAATATTGCTTGATGGCTTGGAACGATAGGGCTCTCATGTCAAGCTCTTGGTGATAATCTGTAAAAATACATCTATGAAAAACGAATTTGATCCATCACAAACAATTGCTCCAAATTTGAGCACGACAGATGTAAGTCCCTTATATCATGCCGCGCTTGATGCTAGTGTTTCAGGTATTATTATTACCGATAATAGCCTGCCTGACAACCCGATCGTATACTGCAATAAGTCTTTTGAGCGGATTAGTGGATATAGCCGTAAGGAGATCATTGGTCATAATTGTCGTTTTTTGCAGCGCGAGGATAGACAGCAGTCAGTACGTGCAGAATTGCGTAAGGCCGTCAAAGATGGAAAACATGCTAATGTGGAAATTCGGAATTACAATAAAGATGGAGAGCTATTCTGGAATGAACTGTACATATCCCCTATAAAAGATAGCGAAGGTAATGTAAGCCACTTTATCGGTGTCCAGAATGATGTGACTTCGCGCAAAAAAGCGGAACAACAACTGCAATTGGAGCGCGAATTGATGGAGCAAAAAATCGATGAACGTACCGCCAGTCTGCAGTTGAGTCAAGAGTATTTGCAAAGTATTGTGGAGACTGTTCGTGAAAGCTTACTGGTGTTGGACTCTGATTTAAAAGTGCTTACAGCCAATGAAGAGTTTATGCGGACTTTTAAAGTCAATAAATCGGAAACGATTAACAGAAAATTGTTCGACTTGGGAAATGGACAATGGAACATCGAGGCTTTAAGAGAATTATTGGAGAAGATTCTTCCGACAAACAATCCAGTGCTTGACTTCGAGGTGGAGCACAACTTCCCGCATATAGGTCAAAAGCTCATGTTGCTCAATGCACACCGTATAGAATTAGAAGGCGCTTACAAAGATCGTATCCTATTGGCGATTGAAGATATTACGGATAGACGCGCGATCGAATTGCGTAAAGACGATTTCTTGGCCGTGGCAAGTCACGAACTAAAAACACCACTGACAACAGTCAAGGGGTATTTACAGTATGCTACACGTTTGCTTCCGAAAGACTCGGATGCCAAAATCATCGA
This sequence comes from Sphingobacterium chungjuense, assembly GCF_011316935.1. Classification (GTDB taxonomy): domain Bacteria; phylum Bacteroidota; class Bacteroidia; order Sphingobacteriales; family Sphingobacteriaceae; genus Sphingobacterium; species Sphingobacterium chungjuense. The sequence goes on along the minus strand of NZ_WLYS01000005.1, from coordinate 103,226 downwards.
TATTATGGACAAAGCCAATGTCCAACTGGATAGGCTGAATAGGTTGATTGCGGAGCTATTAGACGTTTCTAAAATACAATCGGGCAATCTGGAAGTGCATCGCGAAGCCTTTGACTTCAATAATATGGTAGAGGAAGCTGTCGAATCTATGAGTCGCACAACGGATAGCCATGAAATTATACTGTCGGGTCGTATTGATGGGTCCTATGTTGGGGATGAAGCGCAACTCAGTCAGGTGGTGAAAAATCTGCTAGCCAACGCGGTGAAATATTCGCCCAAAGCTCGAAAAATAAAAGTTTCACTTTCCGTAATTAGCAAATACATCAAATTCTCCGTCCAAGATTTTGGAATGGGTATCAGTTTGAATGATCAGAAAAAGATATTTGAGCGTTTCTATCGCGCTCGCCACATTCAGCAGCATTTTCCAGGAATGGGAATAGGCTTGTATATCTGCGAGCAGATTGTTGAAAAGCATGGCGGGACGTTATGGGTGGATAGTGAAGTCGACAAAGGCTCTACATTTAGCTTCACATTGCCGCTTTAGAAGCAATGTCAAAAAACTAGCGATGTGAATTAGCTCCCGGTTGCATAAGGTATTACTTGATGTTCTCCTTCTTGTACCAAGCGACGATCAAGCGATTCATCATGCCATAGCGTTGCGTACCCTCAGGCTGATTATTGTGTTGCAAATAGTGGTTATATACTATTCCAGAGATGTAATTGACCGGACCGCTATAATTAGACCAAAAATCTTGTTCTGATTGCATATCGCGCACGATTGCAGCATCCAATTTCCTAAAATACGTATCGAACAGTTGCGGCTTTGTATAGCGCATTGACCGGAGCAAAGATTGAATGGCCGCATAATGTGCACTATAGGCATACCATGGGTTCGGATGTTCGGATAGCACTTGGTAAGCTATAAAATTACATTCATCTTCAAAACCAATTCCCATCTGATGAGACAATTCATGCACTACCGTGAATGGAAAACTTGGCCAAGGAATTAGCTCATTGACCTGCACTTCATGTGTAAAGGGATTGAAATAACCGTTTACTGTAAAATAAGAGGCCAAAGTGTTCGATACAGGAGTCTTTGCATTGATATGCTTTTTACTTAATATGGTGTTGAACGTAGTATCCATTGCCATCACATGCTCCAGTTGATGCATGTTTCGAGCGCTAACAACAGTAGATACATCTACCTGTTTTCGCAAATCGTTAGCTCGCCGAATCAGACTATCTAATACTATTTCATAATCTTCAGTGCTGATATTTGCTACATCCAACGCATAGGTCATTGCCAAAGGTTGGCGGTAATAGTTCAGTCCCCAACTAATATAAAAGAAGTGATGCAGCAATAAAATTGTGCAAACAAATTGTAGCCCTGATCGGCCGGCTTGCTCCCATTTTTTGAGAATCAAGAATCGAATTCCTCTGACGACTAGCAGCAGCAACCCTAGTATTGCGAACGTGTAGAAGAGATCACCTAGACTGAATGGAAGCCAACTAAACAGGATAGTCGGCAAATAGCTATAAAGCGGATAAAAGTTTCTGGAGTAAAGCCATTCTACCCGAGCAGGATCTTGCACGAATACATACCCGACGATGCCTAATACAATACAAACACCTATTACCCAAAAATAGAGCCTATTTTTTGATCCTGCTGACCGCATAAGCTATTGCTCGTTGTCGAAATACAATTTATAATAATTCATTCCACGATCCTCATCATATCCGCGTTCGATGTAATCTCGCTTTCCATGAATATAAATATGAAAGTTTTTATCCAATTTAACGACTGATTTATAGTCAGAAGCCATTTTTTTAACCGCTCCAGCAGCAATATCGAAATTCGTTTGGAATGGCATATCTAATTCCTCTCCTACTTGCTCACGGTATTCCTTAAACAAAGAGATCGCTTGGGCATTGCCCAACACTTCGCCGGAAAATTCTTCTTCTTCAAAAGTATCGTGCGCTTTGAAGTAGTTCATCGATCGGTTGAGCAAATCTACTTTCTCCGCTTTGTCCATTTCAAACACTTCATCAATTTTTTCGTTGACAAAGTTTTTGTACACCTTGAGGAAGTTACCCGTCTGCTGAAAGTTGTCGTCGCGTACGCGCAATTGCAAGAAATCATCTTTCCAATACACGGCGTCTGAACCATTAGTTTGATCCGTTACCAATACTTTGTATCCTTCCCAGGCGTCCGCTTTCACGATCACTACACCTTTATCCAGCTTATTGATGTTGATGGCTTCTTGTTCGTACTCCAGTCCAAATCCGCCCTGATCAGGAAACACTTTCAGATAAGTTTCTTTGTTCTCCGATTTGAAAATCCCCACAGCGGATCCCTCCTCGCCTTCCATTTGTATATTCTTCAACGCGACCACGTACAATTCACCGGATTTAATATTGGGATGCGAAGATACTTCGTATAAATGCTTTGTTACTTGCTCCGAAAATTCATGAAAAGGCATTTTCCCCTCGAAAAAAGCATGCGCGAAATGATAGACTTCATTGAGCTGCAAATCTTCGTTCGGGTGAAAGAAGCGATACACTTCTTTCACTTTCGCAAAAGGTTTCATAAAATATTGCATCAGCAAATCCGGCAACACCTCGTCTTGACTCAAGTCAATCGGCTGTTCTGACAAGGCATAATATTCGTCGCGGGCTTTATTGCCCACGCGATGTATAGATAAGGATTCGAACGTAGCGTCCTGATGAAAAAACATGCTTATTGAAATTTAAATAATAATATAGTTATAAATTGTACAGGTCAATCGCCGTACGATACGTGCTCACGTGAGCATCCACAATATGACGCAAAACTTCGGAATACCCGCCGCCCATGCTGACTTGTACAGGAGCTTGAAATTTGCGGCACAAATCGAATACGATTTCATCGCGTTGCCGACAACCTTCCGCTGTCAATCCTAATTTGCCCAGCTTATCGGTGGCCAACACATCTACGCCAGCTTGATAAAAGACGAAATCAGGTTTTACTTTTTCAAAAACAGGCTTCAGTGTGTTCAACAGTTGCGTGAGATAATCCGCGTCACCGATGCCATCATTCAATCCCACATCGTGATGCGATTGCTCTTTTACGAAAGGATAATTCTTCTCTCCGTGCATCGAGAAAGTAAAAATATCCCGATGATCCCGAAAGATATGTGCTGTGCCATTTCCTTGATGTACATCCAGATCCACGATCAAAATTCGATTCGCAAGCTTCTGATGTAGTAAATACGCCGCGGCAACCGCTTGATCATTGAGCAAACAAAATCCTTCCCCGAAATCACGCCCAGCGTGGTGCGTACCTCCGGCGGCATTGAAAGCCACGCCGTATTGCTGCGCGTAATGACACGCTTTGATCGTACCGTCGACTAACAATCGCTCGCGAATAATTAAGGATTGGGATAAGGCAAAGCCAATACGGCGAATCATTTTGGCATCCAAGGTAAGATGGAGCAAATGATCCACATATTCGGAATCGTGTGCCAAGCAAAGCGTGGCGCGATCTGCCAATAATGGTTCAAAGAAGTTTTCTTTAGTAGCCAATCCTTCGTGCATCAATTGCGCTGGTATCAATTCGTACTTCGCCATCGGAAACCGATGATTGTCGGGCACCGGATGGACATAAGCTGGATGATAGGCGATTTTGAGCACAGCGAATGAATTACTTTTTGAGTAATGCTTTGCAAATTTTGCTCACCAAACCCGGACCTTCGTAGATAAAGCCCGTATACAATTGAATCAGGGCGGCACCAGCTTCTAATTTTTCTAGTGCATCAGCAGCCGAGTGAATACCGCCAACACCAATCACAGGAAATGCTCCGTTGGATTTTTGAACCAAATAACGGATCACTTCTGTCGAGCGTTTGGTCAGTGGTTTTCCGCTCACACCGCCTACTTCTTGTACCAATCGCGGATCACTTTTCAATCCTTCACGTGAAATCGTTGTATTCGTGGCTATGACACCGGCAATCTTTGTTTCTTGTACAATCTCCACAATATCATCCAATTGACTATCAGTTAGATCTGGAGCTATTTTTAGTAAGATTGGTTTAGCCACATCCTTTTGTGAGTTAGCGGCTTGCAATGTGTTTAAGATATGCATCAGCGGTTCTTTCTCCTGCAATTCTCTTAAACCTGGTGTATTGGGCGAACTCACATTCACCACAAAGTAATCGACATAACTATATAATGAGTGAAAACAGTATAGATAATCGTCTACGGCTTGCTCGTTTGGCGTCACTTTATTCTTACCAATATTGCCACCAATGATTAAGTTGCCCTTATTTTTTAGATGTTTTAAGCGACCTGCCGCCACATCAGCGCCTTGATTATTAAAACCCATCCGATTGATGAGTGCGCCATCAGGAATCAAGCGAAACATGCGCGGCTTATCATTCCCAGGTTGTGGTTTTGGCGTTACGGTTCCGATTTCGATAAACCCAAATCCGAAAGAAGCCATCTCTTCTATATACGATCCATTCTTATCAAATCCTGCAGCAAGTCCGACCGGATTTTTGAACTTCAAACCGAATACTTCCCGTTCCAGACGAGGATCTTCTAGCGAATAAGAAGCTTTCAATACTGCTTTTGAGCCCCAAATTTTAGACACTTTGGTCAATCCGCCGGTCACCAAATGATGCGCCGACTCCGGATCCATTTTAAAAAACAATGGTTTGACAAGTTTATACATAGTACGGCAAATTTAGCCAAAGAAGCAGAAATATTCACTACTTTTGCGGAAATGATCTCGATTAATAATTTAACTTTTGAAATAGGCTCTCGGGCTTTGTACGATGATGCCAATTGGCACATCAAACCGGGCGACAAAGTAGGGCTTATTGGCGCTAATGGAACAGGAAAATCTACTTTACTCAAGATTATCGTAGGTGAATACACGCCAACATCAGGCACGGTATCCATGGCCAAAGATCTGAAGATCGGCTACCTGAATCAGGACTTGCTATCTTACCATTCCGAAAAGAATATTGTACAGGTGGCGATGGAAGCGTTTGAACGCCAAAATCAGCTGCATGCAGAAATAGAAGATTTGTTGCAGAAATTAGAAACCGACTATTCGGATGATATCCTGAACAAATTGAGCGACAAGCAAATGGAGTTTGAAGCGCTAGACGGGTACAACATTGAGTTTCGTGCAAACGAAATTTTGGCGGGTTTGGGCTTCTCCGAAGAAGAGCAAAAGCGCCCTTTGGCCACCTTCTCTGGAGGTTGGCGTATGCGTGTGATGTTAGCCCGAATTCTACTCCAAACTCCTGATATCTTGCTACTAGATGAGCCCACCAACCACATGGACTTACCTTCTATCAAGTGGTTAGAGAATTATTTGGGTTCATTCGAAGGCGCGATTATCATCGTTTCTCACGATCGCTATTTCCTCGATAAAATCATCAACAAAACGGTAGAATCCCGTAAAGGCAAATTGACCTTGTATGCGGGTAACTATTCTTTCTATTTGGAGGAAAAGTCGCTGCGCGAAGAACTACAAGGCAATCAGTTTAAGAATCAGCAGGCGAAGATCAAGCAAGAAGAAAAACTGATTGAGCGTTTCCGTTCGAAAGCATCGAAAGCCAAGATGGTGCAATCACGTATCAAGGCATTGGATCGGATGGAGAAGATTTCGGACGTGGATGACGATAACCCAGAAGTAAACTTCAGCTTTAAGTTTTCCAAACCTTCTGGTCGCCATGTAGTGACTTTAGAAAACATTTCGAAAAGCTACCCAAATATTGAAATCTTGCGCAATGCAGATGGTTTAATCGAAAAGGGTGATAAAATCGCTTTGATCGGTGCCAACGGTAAAGGAAAATCTACCTTGCTACGCATTGTGGCTGATGATGATTCTGAATTTACAGGCACGACGGTAAAAGGACATAATGTGTCGCAAACCTTCTTTGCGCAGCATCAACTGGAAGCCTTGCACTTGGAAAATTCTATTTTACAAGAGCTTCAAAACTTCGCTCCTAAACATACGGAAACGGAAATCCGTTCGATTTTGGGCTGTTTCCTATTTACCGGAGACGATGTGTTCAAGAAAATCAAAGTCTTGTCCGGAGGAGAGAAATCTCGTGTTGCGTTAGCGAAAGCATTAACCGCGGATGCGAACTTCTTGGTACTCGATGAGCCCACCAACCACTTGGATATGGCGTCGGTGAATATCTTGATTCAGGCTTTACAACAATACGAAGGTACGCTGATCGTGGTTTCCCATGATCGTTATTTCTTGGATCATGTAGCCAACAAAATCTGGTATATCGAAGAAAAAGATATCAAAGAATATCCGGGTACGTACGAAGAATACGAAGCTTGGAGTAGCAAGCGGGTAACAAAACCTGCTGCAGCGGAGAAAAAGGAAGAAAAACCAAAAGCAGAGAAAAAAGCTAAGCCGGTACTGACAGACGACTCGAAAGCGCAGCTGCAAAAGAAAAATAAAGAACTCGCACAGCTGGAAGCTCAGATCGCCACAGCAGAAAAAGAGGTCAATCAATTAGAAGCTGCGTTAGCTACGGAAGCGGTCTTTTCAGACGCCGAAAAGCTCAAAACAGCTACTCGAGAATATAATTCTTCTAAAGCAGCTTGGGAGCAATTGCAAACAAGATGGGAGCAATTGGCCGAAGAGATTATGGAATTGGAAGGTTAATAAAACCGCTGATCGCTGATTATCAAGCATTCATATTTATAAACTTTTGAAGACCGCGTTTCACGCGGTCTTTTTCTATTGTAGTACAGATCAAGCCCAATAGTTTCCTTATAAGTAAAAGATAAAACGTTTTCCAGTATCCATTGTTGTAACGGTATTATGGAAAAATCGGAAAAAAAAGCCATCATGCGTAAAACTTCGCTGATCTCCTTTGTCGTTTTGTTGTTTATTTTATTCGCTTCGCTATTCGTGAAAACATTTAGCATATTGCTTCTATTGTTCGGTGGTCTTCTACTTTCAATCTTTTTTCAAGCTATCTCCAATCGCATTCATGGTTGGACAGGTTGGCATAAAGGTGTTACGCTTACGCTAGCATTTTTTTTGGTATTTGGTTTCATTTCGGGAGTTACGTATCTGATCGGTAATACGATGGCTCAACAATACGAGCAATTTAAAGAAGGTATTCCAAAGACGCTAAAGTCGGTAGAATCTTACTTAGAAGATCAGAGTTGGGGCGACAAAATAAAAGATGCTACTCCGTCTTTAGAAGAAAACGGAGACCAAGTGATGCAACATGCTGGTTCATTGTTTAAATCTACTTTTGGCTTTTTTGGAGATTTGTATGCGGTCATTTTTCTGGGGTTATTTTTGATGATCTCTCCGAAAGAATACAAGAACGGTATCGTAGCGCTTGTACCCAATAATTATAAACCTAAGGCAGATCATATCTTGAGCAAAATGGGAAATGACCTCAAAGTATGGTTGAAAGCGCAGATGTTGGAAATGGCTTTTGTATTTACATTAACCGCGATTGGTGCATTGATTCTCGGTGCTGAATTGTGGTTGATATTAGCGATTATTGGCGGTACATTGACATTTATTCCTAATATTGGGCCGACATTGGCATTGATTCCTGCCGCACTAATTGGTCTGATGGATGGCCCTGAAATGGCATTGTGGCTTATTGGTTTATTCTTGTTAGTACAATTATTAGAATCTGGTGTTTTCGGACCTTTCGTTAGAAAGAAAATGCTTTCATTACCGCCAGCACTGGTTTTATTTTTCCAATTGTTGATGGCGGGTATATCGGGAGCTTGGGGTATTCTATTTGCAACACCGATTTTAGTGGTTATTATGATTTTGATTCAAGAGATTTATCTAAAAGGAATATTGGAGCAAGCACCTGAAACGGATTAGTTAAGGATATTCTATATGAAATGTAGGAAAAAAGAATTTGCCAATCTTCACCTTCTATATGTCACCAACTTTGCGCGCGTCACATTTAAGCTTAAACAGCATCAAAATTCTGAACGAGAAGATCACCTTGTCGTAACTACGCGTAATAAAGGCTAAAACCATAAAAAGCGGCGCTGGATCTACTCCAGCGCCGCTTTCATAATAAGCTACTGCTGGTTTACACTACAATATTGATAATCTTACCTTTAACAAAGATGATCTTACGAATCGCTTTACCATCGATATAACGCTGCACCTCTTCATTAGCCAACACGATCTCCTCTACCGCTTTCTGGTCTAGATCCAATGCGAGTGGCAAATTCAAACGAGTTTTTCCATTTACAGAAACTGGGTACGCAAACTCCGATTCTACCAAATATGCTGGATTGAATACTGGATAAGAAGCATAAGAGATTGTTCCTTTAGGCTGTCCCATTAAGCACCATAATTCCTCTGCAATATGCGGCGCATAAGGTTGTAAGGTAATCACCAAGTCCTGCAAAATTTTGATCTTGTTACATTTCAAATCTGTCAACTCATTCACACAGATCATAAAGGCAGATACCGAGGTATTAAAAGAGAATCGCTCGATATCATCTTCCACCTTTTTGATAATCTTGTGCAACGCTTTGTATTCTGCTTTTGTTGGTTCTTCATTAGAGATATGGAAATTACCTTCCGCATCATGAAACAAACGCCACAGCTTCTTAAGGAATTTATAGACGCCTTCTATCCCATTCGTATTCCAAGGTTTTGATTGCTCTAATGGGCCTAAGAACATTTCGTATAAGCGTAAGGTATCTGCGCCGTATTGTTCGATGATATCATCAGGGTTTACCACATTGAATTTAGATTTCGACATTTTCTCCACTTCATGGCCACAATGATATTTGCCATCTTCCAAAATAAATTCGGCGTCAGCAAAATCCGGACGGAAAGCTTTGAATTTCTCCAGATCCAACACGTCATTGGAAACGATATTGACATCCACATGCAGGGCCATCGTTTGGTAATCCCCTTTCAATCCGTAGGAAACGAATTGATTTGTCCCTTTACCTTCGGCGTCCATCACGCGATACACAAAGTTGGAGCGTCCCTGAATCATTCCCTGATTGATCAGTTTTTTGAAAGGTTCCTCTTCTCCCTGACAACCCCAATCTTTCAAAAATTTGTTCCAGAATCTGGAATATAATAAATGGCCGGTAGCATGCTCCGAACCACCGATGTATAAATCGACCGATTTCCAGTAATCCACCGCTTCGCGAGAAGCAAATGTATTTGGATTTTTAGGATCCATATAGCGAAACCAATACCAAGACGAACCTGCCCAACCGGGCATCGTACTCAATTCGTACATATTGCTGCCTTGATATTTCCAATCTTGCGCACGACCTAAAGGTGGTTCGCCGGTTTCGGTTGGCAAGTATTTATCTACTTCAGGAAGCAACAAAGGCAGCTCTTCTTTATCAATCAAATAAGGCAAACCATCTTTGAAATAGATCGGAACTGGCTCGCCCCAGTAACGCTGACGACCGAAGATCGCATCGCGCATGCGGTAATTGATTTTCCCTTTACCCAATCCTAACGCTTGCAACTGATCGATTACCGCCGGAACGGCTTGTTCATACGTCAAGCCATTGATGATTTCGGAATTGATGTAACGACCGTCTTTATTCGGGTCGGCCGCTTCGCTAATGTCTTGGGAATCTGAAATTGGGATAATAGGTAAATCAAAATGCTTGGCAAATAAATAATCCCGTTGATCGCCCGATGGTACGGCCATCACCGCGCCGGTACCATATCCAGCTAACACGTAATCGGCGATCCAAATCTGTACATCCTGACCAGTCAGCGGATGCTTAGCGTAAGCACCTGTGAAAACACCTGATACTGCTTTTACATCCGACATACGATCCAACTCCGATTTCTTCGAAGTGGTCGCAATATATTCTTCAACGGCAGCGCGTTGTTCGTCTGTAGTCAGAGTGCTGACCAATTCATGCTCCGGTGCCAGAACCACAAAACTAACCCCGTAAACGGTATCCACTCGCGTGGTAAATACTTCAATATTGGTATCTAATTGCGGCAGCGGAAAACGCACCGTCGCGCCGATGGATTTTCCAATCCAGTTACGCTGCATCTCTACTAAAGGCTCTGGCCAATCCACGGTATCTAATCCGGTCAACAAACGTTCGGCGTACGCCGTGATCCGCATCGACCATTGCATCATTTTTTTCTGCTCGACAGGATATCCGCCACGCTCAGAAACGCCATTGATCACTTCATCATTTGCTAATACAGTACCCAAGGCTGCACACCAATTTACCGTGCTTTCACGCAGATAAGCTAAGCGGTATTTAAGTAATTCTTGCAATTGTTCTTCCGGCATAAAGGCCGCCCACTCTTGCGCGGTGAACGTTTTTACATCCTCGTCACAAGCTGCATTAATTCCTTCGCTACCTGTTTGTTGAAATCGCTCAACTAAAGTATCTATTGATTCTGCTTTATCCGCGTCTTTGTTGTACCAAGCATGAAATAACTGCATGAAGATCCATTGCGTCCATTTGTAATACGCTGGATCGGAGGTGCGCACTTCTCTCGACCAATCAAAGGAGAAACCGATGTTGTCCAATTGCTCGCGATAGCGATCAATATTCACCTCCGTCGTGATCGCCGGATGCTGTCCCGTCTGGATAGCATATTGCTCTGCTGGCAAACCAAAAGAGTCATAACCCATTGGATGAAGCACGTTGAAACCTTTCAATCTTTTGAATCGTGCAAAGATATCTGAGGCGATATATCCAAGTGGATGACCGACGTGCAGGCCCGCTCCTGATGGGTAAGGAAACATGTCTAGCACGTAATACTTTGGCTTATCGGTAGATTCGCTCGTGCGAAATGTGCCGTTTTCTGCCCAAAAAGTTTGCCATCCCTTTTCAATGACTTTATGATTGTACTCCATATAATAAATGCAATGAACTTATAACAAGTGCGAAAATAACGATTTATTAAGATTATAGCGACTACAAACCCAAAATGGCGCTTGAAAAGTGTTAGATTATGTTAACGCCTATTTCTATAGTCGGCAATAATGATTACTTTCGCAGGGTATATATAAGATCGCAAGAACATATGTCAATAATAGAAGAAGGCTCCTCCAGAAAAAAGACCAAATCGGTATATGTATCCACTGTTATCAGTATTGCATTGGTACTTTTGATGACAGGATTGCTAGGACTGATCCTAGTTCACGCTAAAAACCTGTCTAAATACGTCAAGGAAAATATCGTACTCAACGTGATTGTCAATGACAATGTTAATGAAGGCGATGTATTGGCATTGCAAAAAGACTTGGATCGCAATAAACATGTATTACGTACCGAATACATCAGCAAAGAATTAGCCGCTAAAAACTTAAAAGAGGATTTGGGTGAAGATTTTGTCGAATACCTTGGTCACAATCCGCTACTACCTTCTATTGATGTATACATGAACGAAGATTATGCCAATAATGATAGTATTCAAGCTTTCATTACGCAAGTTTCTCGCAATAGCCGCATCAATGAAATCGTGTATCAGGAAAACCTGATTGATATGGTGAATCAAAATATTCGGGTGATCGGTATTGTCGTGCTTGCATTTGCGGTAATTTTGCTAATCATTGCAGTAGCATTAATAAACAATACGATTCGTTTAGCGATTTATTCACAACGTTTCCTGATAAAAAGCATGCAGTTGATCGGTGCGACGAAAGGCTTTATCCGCCAACCGTACATCTTGTATGGTATCGTGCACGGTCTGATCGGTTCCTTGATCGCGATCTTGTTATTGTTGTTGACCTTGCATTTTGCTCAACAACAAGTACCTGAGTTGGTATTCTTGCGCGATTGGTTAGAATTCATCTTTATCTTCGTGGCAGTGGTGATATTGGGCATCCTGATATCTGGTGCAAGCACCTACTTTGCGGTAACGAAGTACCTAAAAGCAAAATCATCCAGTCTGTATCGTTAATATAAATTTTGACACCAAAAAATATCTAAAATATGGCTCAAGTAAAAAAGCAATCAACCACCAAGGTTGGCTCTGCGAGCAAAGCTACTTTCGTTTTCAAGAAAGAAAACTACCAACTCTTTGTATTGAGTATCTTAGTGGTAGCTATTGGATTTATCTTAATGATTGGTACCGAAGACCTATATAGTTTTACAAAAATCACTATCGCGCCTTTCGTGGTTGTGCTGGGCTTTGCGCTAGGTTTTGTAGCTATTTTATATAAACCAAAACCCGCTAAATCCAACGAAGGATAATGACCTATTTAGAAGTAATTATCTTGGCCATTATTGAAGGCCTTACAGAATTTTTACCCGTTTCGTCTACTGGCCACATGATTATCGCGACCGCGTTCATGGGCATCGAACCTACTCCATTTGTCAAACTGTTCACCATTATTATTCAGCTAGGTACCATCCTATCGGTATTGGTGTTGTATTGGAAACGTTTCTTTAAATCCTTTGATTTCTATTTCAAGTTAGTTGTAGCAGGTATTCCGGCTTCTATTCTTGGTTTATTATTTAGTGATTTCATCGACGATTTGTTGGAAAGTCCATTTATGGTAGCGGTGATGTTAGTGATTGGTGGTGTGATCTTACTGTTTGTCGACAAATGGTTTAATAAACCGACCACAGATGATTCGGATGCTATTTCTTACAAACAAGCCTTTATCATTGGTTGTTATCAATGTCTAGCGTTGATTCCAGGTACATCTCGTTCAGCGAGTACCATCGTAGGTGGTATGACACAGAGGCTGACACGTAAAGCGGCTGCAGAATTTTCATTCTTCTTGGCGATCCCAATGATGTTGGGTGCCTCTATTGTGAAGTTGTACAAGTTTTTGAAAGAGGGTCACGCATTCAGCTCGGATGAAATCAATTTATTGATTATCGGTAATGTGGTTGGTTTTATCGTGGCGATTATTGCCATAAAAACTTTTATAGGTATCCTTACCAAGTATGGTTTCAAAGCCTTTGGTTGGTATCGTATTGCGATAGGAACGATCATTATTCTTTTGATGGCTGGTGGTTATAGCCTCGAAATTTTATAAGGAATTTCGGAGTTGATGATGGAGGAGAAAAAGCAGTTTCACTTTGCGGAAGGACAGCTTTTGCTAGTGGATAAACCTTACGAATGGACGAGTTTTGATGTGGTTGGTAAGTTGCGTAACACCATGAAACCGCTCAAACTAAAAGTGGGCCACGCAGGTACTTTGGATCCCTTAGCTACCGGACTTTTAATTATCTGTACGGGAAAAATGACCAAGCAGATTGATAGTTTTCAGGCAGAAGACAAAGAATATACCGGTACGATTACTTTAGGCGCTACAACGCCAACCTTTGATTTAGAGAGTGATATCGATCAAACGTTTGATATCAGTGCTATTTCGGAAGATGATATATATCGTACGGCTGCGTCATTCGTAGGCGAACAGGATCAATATCCGCCTGCACACTCTGCGATTAAGATTGATGGCGAGCGCGTGTACGAAAAAGCACGTCGTGGTGAGACAGTGGTATTGAAGCCAAGACAAATCACGGTGCATAGTTTTGAGGTGGAAAAAATTGAGCTGCCAAAGATTTATTTTAGAATTAAATGTACTAAGGGCACTTATATACGTTCTATTGCTAACGACTTTGGTCAGCGATTGCAAAATGGGAGTCACTTATCGGCTCTGTGTCGTACAAAAAGCGGTGATTTCAGCGTAGAAGATGCCTGGAACCTGCAAGATTTGATTCACGCTATTAAAGCGCAAAAACAATAATTAAAGTACGTCGGAAGAAGTAACGTATTAATTAAAAGAGCTTCACATTGAAAATTTATAGAAGTCTAGACGAATTCGAACGAATACCCAATGCGGTGGTTACCATTGGTACGTTTGATGGTGTACACGTCGGACACCAACGCATACTAAGCAAATTGGTAGAAACGGCTCGTACTACGGGCGGAGAAACCGTTTTGCTAACCTTCTTTCCGCATCCACGATTGATAATTAATCCGGATGATGATAGCTTGCGGCTAATCAATGACATCGAAGAAAAAACGCATCGCTTGGCATTAGCAGGGATCGATCATTTGATTATCACGCCATTCACGAGAGATTTTTCGATACAGACTCCGGAAGAATACATTTCCAATGTGTTGGTCAATAAGATTGGTTGCAAATCGATCATTATCGGTTATGATCATCATTTTGGAAAAGATCGCGCCGGAAATATTCAAGAGCTCACCAAGTATAGCAGTATATTTGATTTTCAGGTCAGCGAAATTCCCAAACAGGATATTGATGATGTAGGCGTTTCGTCTACACGCATTCGCGAATCACTGATTAAAGGGGATATTGCAACAGCCAATAAATACTTGGACTACCCATTTGAGTTAACAGGAACTGTCGTAAAAGGAGATCAGATTGGTCGTACAATTGGTTTTCCGACAGCAAACCTCAATGTGCACGAAAGTCATAAGTTGATTCCTGCATACGGTATTTACGCCGTAGAGGTAGAAATCTATCCGCGTGTGCCTTCTATTGAGTCAGGGCCATACATCTCGCCACAACCGGAGCGCGTAGCGAAGGGCATGTGCTACATTGGCACACGACCTACTATCGATGATATGAGTCGCAAAATCGAGGTGAATCTATTGGACTTTAAAGATGATTTGTACAAGAAAACACTTCGCGTCCGTTTTGTACACTTTATCCGACACGATCAGTGGTTTGAAAGTTTAGAAGAGTTGCAAGCTCAGATTCAGCGAGACGAAGAGAGTGTTCGCGCTTATTTCGAACAGCATACTAGTACTTAATCTAATAGCGCCAGCCTAGTTTTTGAAACACTTTGGACCACAGCCAGATTGGGCCAACGGTTAGTAGACGTAAAAAGGAAACTGGTTTGGTGCTCGGTTGCTCTTTTTGGTAATGTAGATATAATAGGACTAAACCAATAAGAGCTAATGCAGCAAACACCATCCATGCGGGCAGACCGTGATCGCGCTCCACGTATTCTAATTGTACAATCAGGTAACTCATCCCTCCGATCGTAAATAACATCGCGTATGACAACGTGGCGGCCAACTTCAGGTAGATATAAATCACAATAGCAATAAAGAAAGAGCCCCAATTTAGAAAAGTCTGCGCTTCCATGCGCTCTAAAAAAGCTAATTGCGGGAATGGAATCATCCAAATCAAGCCCATTACGCTAAAGAATGTTAGGAATACCCCCAAAGCATACACATTTTTATTTCCTTGCAATGCTTTATCCATCTCATAGAAATAAGTATCTACCGGTCTGTCAAATTTGGGTGTAGTTACTTTCGGGTTTGCTTTCTTATTTGCCATTCGGTCTTTTGCTATGCTTTCTAAACTTGGCGCAAAGATACAAAATCATCGGAAACTCGTGATAGTTCGCTGCCCAATACTGTGGATATAGAAATAGTCTGTTATAACGCCCAATATTCCTTCGATTTTATTAATTTAGCTTAGAAGCGCCTCTTGAGGGTGACGTTATTTAAAATTTGGTCATGAAACAGGATAGTCGGAAAGATGTAGTCAAAGATCCTGAAGCGATCAGTGAATTTTGGGAATGGTTCATTAAGAATGAAGCACGATTCTTTAACGCTGTGCAAGCGGGAAATGTGGAAGATGGTTTTTTTAAATTGCTAGCTCCTCGCCTATCTAAGTTACATCCTGGAATATTTTTCTTAACAGGTTTGTTTGGATCTAAAGCCGAGTTGGTGCTTACGCCCGATGGAAACATTAAGAATATCGTCTTTGCCGAAGAGATTGTATCCATGGCACCTGTGCTACCTAATTGGGTTTTTACAGCGCTCAAACCGCCAACCTCTATTGAAAATGCTTCTATACAAGTCGGCGATTATGTGTTCACCAAAGACAATTTGCATTTTTTTGCTAATGAACACCGTATATATCCGGATGAGATTGATCTGTCCATCGTGTACGACGACTATAATGAAAATGCTGATGAAATCATCACCAGCGGTATTTACATCTTTCTAGATAACTATCTGGGAGAACTACAATCCATCACCTTGATTGATAGTGTAACGGTCATGGGAAGAGACTCTGCCGATCAAGAATTGATCCCCATTACGAGCCTGCAAGATTTTCTGACTTGGAGAAAAACAGAATTTGTTGAAGAATACGAAAGCAACTACGCCAGCGAAAACAACGATAGTTTTTCGGTATACAAAGGCGAAATAAAAGGTGGATTTCCATTGGTCGCGTATATGAACACGCAATTATTGGAATGGGAAAACAAACCTTCTCGTCCTTATATCATCCGTATATCTTTGGAGTACCAATCTACGCATGCTGATGGTATTCCAGATGACGAAACCATGATCGCATTGAATAATCTAGATGAAGCGTTGGTCGCTAGTTTGCAAGATGGGTCTACTTATCTTTACATTGGCCAACAAACGGGTGACGGCGTACGAGAAATCTATTTTGTGAGTAAGGAATTTAGAATCTGCTCCAAGATTATAAATGAACTTTTGTCTGAACAAGCCGGTGATTTTATACACAGTTACGACATCTATAAAGACAAATATTGGCAAACCTTTGAACGTTATCGCAAGCATTACAACTTGTAGCTGCAAAAACTCTATCGGATGTTGAACATTATCTATCACATAGCCATTTTAGGTGCTATTTGCTTTCCGAGATATCTGACTGCGCAAGAGCTGCCTCGCGTTGCCAAACCGCATGTGGCGCATTACAGCAAAGCAGATTATCTCGCAGATAATCAAAATTGGGGGCTTTCGGTCGACAAGAAGGGCGTCATTTACGCAGCCAATAATGCAGGATTATTGCGTTATGACGGCCAAGAGTGGCATTTGAATCGATCGACAAAAGGAATGCCTATGCGCAGCGTGAACGCGACTCCAGACGGACGCATTTACACTGGTGGAAAAGGAGAATTTGGCTATTGGATTGATAATGGATTCGGAAGATTGTCTTATACAAGCTTAACTTCCCTAGTTCCAGCAGAAATAACATTAAAAAACGACGAGATTTGGCGCATTATTACGCAGGGTAAGCGAATTATTTTTCAGGCTTTTTCGAAAGCATACGTATTAGATGGCGATAAAATATCGATCATCAGCGCAGCTGGAGAACCATTTTTATTCTCTTTTGCAGTCGGTCAGGAGTTGTATTTTGAACAAATACCATCTGGTTTACACCGATACGTACAAGGCAAGCTTATGCCCGTTCGTGAAAAGGATGTACTACGCGGAAAGCGTATCCTAAGTATGTTGCCATTTGCGCAAAATCAAACTTTAATCGCTACGGAGCGAGATGGTCTTTACCTGATGGATCAGCAAGAGCGTATTCGACCTTGGCGCACCACTGCGCAGGCACTATTCGAACAGCACCAAATTAACAACGCATTGCAGGTCGGCGAAGATTTGTATGCTTTCGGCACCATTAAGAATGGGTTGATTATCATCAATTCCCGAGGTGAGATCGTACAGCAAATCAATAAAAACACTGGATTACAGAATAATACGGTCTTAAGCTTAACGCTGGATCGGCAATCAAACCTTTGGATCGGACTAGATAATGGGATTGACCGTCTGGATCTGCATAGACCGTTTTATTACTATACAGATCAGACAGGCATGCTCGGCACCGTCTATTCTTCGGCTATTTTTCAAGGCGAACTATATCTTGGAACCAACCAAGGTCTTTTCAAAAGCGCATGGAGCGGTGTATTTTCCGAGAAGCCACTGCAATTTCAATTTGTGCAAAATTCGAATGGACAGGTTTGGTATCTGCGAGAGATTGATGATGTGCTATATTGTGGCCATAATGGTGGCGTTTTTGCCGTAGATGGAAATCGACTCAATCGACTATCCGATTACACAGGCAGTTTGGTATTGAATCCCATTCCCGATAGTGATCTGATTCTAGAAGGTAATTACACCGGACTTTCTTTGTTTAACCGTTCCAGGAAGCCATTCCAGCATATCCAGCAATACCCATCGATCAAGCAACCGATCAAATATATCATGCGAGAAAGCAAAACAGGATATTGGGTTGGTAATGAAGATAATTTGCATTTTGTACAATTTGCGGAAGATTTTTCAAGCCTAAAAGCACACAACTCGACAACCAAAGGGATGCCTCTAAACACCCAGATTTATGGTATTTACGATATGGGGCGCCAGCATGTATTTGCAACAGATACCGGTCTGTTTCGGTTTGATCATGTGCTGAATGAGTTTACGCGTTATGATGAGTTGAACAAGATATTAGGGCCATTCGCGACGACCAATCGTATTCAAGCGGATCATAAAAACAGTTTTTGGTTTTTCAAAGATTCACATTTGGCCAAGCTCAGTTTCCAAAACGATGGCGCAGCGCAGATCGACTCCACCACGTGGCGTCCCCTATCCGGACGAATGATGAGTGGTTACGAAAATCTGCTACGCATTGGCGAGAACATAGATCTCATCGGCCTCAATGATGGTTTTGCCTTGTATATGCGCGATTTGAAAAATGATGAGGTCCGCATTGGCGCGCCGCTAGTGACTGGATTTTGGAATAGCACAGCCGAACTAATTCCACTAGACAGCGATCAATCTATTTCCTACAGTCAAAACAATATACGCATTGCCTACAGCGTGCCTTGGTATGATGCTAGTCCGGTAAAATACCAGCACCGATTACTCGGATTTAGCGAAACATTCTCCGAATGGGGTGCGGATGCATACAAAGACTTCACCAATCTTCCACACGGAAAATATGTATTCGAAGTACGGAGTATGGATGCTATGGGAAACATATCTGACATCAATTCCTTCACCTTCGAGATTGCTCGACCTTGGTATTGGAGCTGGTTCGCTATCTTTTGCTACGCCGTGCTCCTTGTCGTCGCCACTATAATGATCCGTAAATGGTACAAGAAAAAGCTTCATCGTGCAAAGAAGGAACTACAGCTGAAATTGCAAAAGGAAAAGCAACGCGCTCTTGAACGCGAAAACGAGTTGAATGCGCAGCGGATGATGCAGCTTAAAAACCAACAACTGGAACAGGAATTAGTGAACAAAAAGCGGGAGTTATCGAATATGGCCACCAATGTGGTATACAAGAATGATCTGCTCAAAACCTTACACGAAGAAGTAGCAAATATTAAAGATGCCGAAGGCAAATCCCTCGGCTCAGACCAACTCAAGAAAGTAAATAAGCTCATCGACGAAGCTAAAAATGATGAGCGCGAATGGCAGCTCTTCGAATCCAGTTTCAATGAATCTCACGACAACTTTTTTAAGAAGTTGAAAGCCGATTACCCCGAGTTAGTACCCAACGATCTGAAGCTTTGCGCTTACCTCCGGCTCAATATGTCGAGCAAGGAAATAGCCTCTCTGTTGAACATCAGTCTGCGCGGTGTTGAGATCCGAAGATATCGACTGCGCAAGAAACTGCAATTAGAAACAAACAAGAATCTGACAGAATTTCTGCTAGAAATATAGGCAATCTACTACATCATTACCACACATATTCCGTTTAAACAAACTACGAGATCTCATTTGTAGAAGATGATTTTGATTTTAGATTAGATCGTAAGATACTAGTATATAGGTCAATAGATTTAATTATCAATGCTTAAAGCAACTATCTCACTGGCGTAGTAATGATGTGCTAGTACAAAATTCCCTGACAAAACCTTATATGCTGATATTTGTTATGTCCCCGGCTACATATGATGATTGGGACATAAATATCAAAGCCATTATAAATTAAATCACTTATTCTAATTACACACTATCTATGAGGAAGTCACTCTTACTCTCCTTGCTGTTTTTATACAGCAGCCTTCTAGTGTATGGCCAAACCACCATACGGGGAACAGTAAAAGACAGCCAATCGCAAATGAGTATCCCCGGTGCTACCATTCGCATTTCTGGAAAATCTACTATTTCGCAAACAGATGATGCGGGTCGTTTTACGATCGACGCTACCACTGGCGATGCACTATCATTTTCTTTCCTGGGTTATGAAACGAAAACTGTCACAGTCACTGCAGGCGATACCGTCTTAAATGTGTTGCTAGAAGACGGCAACCAAACTTTAGAAGAAATTGTAGTCGTTGGTTACGGTACACAACGCCAACGTAACCTCACCACCGCAGTCGCGACTGTACGTGCTGATGACATTGTAAAAACTCCCGCAGCACAACCTATGCAAGCTTTGCAAGGGCGTGTACCAGGATTACAAATTGTGAGTAGCGGCGCGCCTGGCGCTTCGCCAACTGTTCGCTTGCGTGGTGTTACCTCTGCCGAAGGTGCTTCAGCGCCATTGTATGTGGTAGACAACATGTTTTTTGATAATATCGACTTTCTTAACCCGAACGATATTGCCACCATCAATGTGTTGAAAGATGCTTCTGCTGCTGCTATTTACGGGGTACGCGCTGCCAATGGCGTTATTATCATCGAAACGAAATCAGGTGCTTACAATCAAGAAGCGGAAATCGTGTACGATGGTTATTGGGGTATTCAAAATCCTCAAAACGTCTTAAAAATGGCCAACACCGAGCAATTTGTTCGCTACATCAACGAAACGGGAAGCGCTGCCGATATCGCATTTATTGAAAATGCGATCAACCGCTTTGGTGCCGATCCAAATAATCCAGCACTGCCTAATGTCAATACCAATTGGTACAACGAAGTGATGTCGCCAGCTCCTATCCAAAACCACAACTTATCCTTTAGTGGAGGTAGCGAGAAAACACGCTATGCCATAGGTGGAAGTTACTTCAATCAAGAAGGTTTACTGAACGAGCAGCGTAATGATTTCACCCGTTTGAATTTCAGAACAAAAGTAGATAGTCGTGTGCGTGACTGGTTGACGGTTGGTGGTAACTTTAATGTAAGTACCGCCCGTCAATATGTTGGTGAAAACACGGCGTGGTTCCGCTCTTATTTCGCGGTACCGACCTTACCTGTATTTGATCCACAAAACACGGCCGCTTCACCACTTGGATTGGCCAATGCACAATCTTTGGGCTATAGAGGAGTACAAAATCCATTTTTCCCATTGAATTTTGTTGATAACAGAAACCATATCGCCAAAGTATTAGGTAACTTCAATCTAGAAGCCACCATCATCGAGAACAAACTGAAATTCCGTACGCAGTACAATTACAGTCTGGCATTTAACAATACACGTCGCGTAGATCAGGGATACAATGATGGTGTTACTCAGGTACCATCAGCCATTCGTAGAAATAATACGAGCAGCTATGATCAGGTATGGGACAACTTCTTGACCTACGATGATCAGTTTGGCAAGCATAACTTAAACGCCGTTTTAGGACATTCGTATCGTACCGAATACAGCGAATTGCTTTTCGCTAGAGGTACAGCGATCAATCCAGCGCCGACACGTGCGGCAGAACAATTCTGGTATCTTACTAATGCAACAGATTTTGATTTGAATGACATTGGTGACGCCAACGAGACTACATTAAATGCAAATTTGAAATTCCTTTCCTTCTTCGGTCGGGTAGCCTATAACTACGATGGCAAGTACTTACTTTATGGTACATTGAGAAGTGACGGTAACAACAAGTTTCAAAAGAAATGGGGTCACTTTGCGACGATCGGCGCAGGCTGGGTGGTATCACAGGAAGAGTTTTTCAATGTACCTGGAATCGACTTCTTAAAACTTCGCGGAGGTTGGGGTCAGTTGGGTAATGATGGCATCAATCCAGCCGCAGGTCGCCCAAGATATCAAGAAAACACGGGTGCGATTGGAGATGGCCGTATTGTGGGTCGCTTCCTTAATCCCCTGTTTGATTTAATCACGAGCTGGGAAACCACAGTAGAGACCAACGTAGGTATCGACGCACAGTTTCTTAATAACCGTTTGTCATTGAATGCAGATTATTTCATCAGAGACACGCGCAACCTTGCGGTAAACATTATCCCACCAGTACTTCGTGGATCGGAGCGTCGTAGTGTGGGGGCTTTCCGCAACACTGGATTTGAAATGAACCTCAACTGGCAGGACAATATCAACGAGGACTTCTCGTACAGCATAGGCGGTAATATTGCTACGCTGAAAAATGAGGTACGTAGTCTCGGTGATGCACCATTTTTGGATGCTGGACAGGCAGAGTTTAGACAACGTTCTATCCTTGGCCAACCTTATCAAGCTTTCTTTGGTTATGATGTGGTCGGCGTATTCCAAAATGAGCAGCAAATCCAAAACAGTGGGTATACGCCAGAGTTTATTCAAGCCAACGGCCTTCGTCCAGGTGATTTAATTTTCCGAGATGTCAACGGTGATGGTGTGATCGACGATCTAGATCGTACCGTTCTAGGATCTTACTTGCCAACATTTACTTGGGGAGGAAACATAGGTCTTAGTTATAAGCGATTGGATTTCTCCGCACTATTTCAAGGCCAGTCTGGCTTCAGTATTCTGAACCGTAAACGTGGCGAGATGATTTTCACCAATGACACCAACATTGATGCTGATCTAGCTGAAAACATGTGGAGAGGCGAAGGCACATCGAACCAGTATCCTTCTGCATCTGGCTTGCGACGTGCTTGGAATCAAAACATGAGCAGCTATTTTATGGAAAGTGGCTCGTATTTCCGCCTACAAAACGTCCGCCTATCGTACACTTTCTTTGGCAGCGAGAGCAAATGGCCAGAAACACGTTTAACATTTACGGCAGAACGCCCATTGACTATCTTCAAATACAACGGCTTCAACCCAGAAGTAGCAGATGGTATTGACCGCGAGGTGTACCCAATTCCAGCTGTATACACTTTTGGCGTAATGATTAAATTGTAAGTAGCACTAAAACAATGACTCAAATGAAAAAATTATATACTATACCTCGTGCCTTTCTAGCGCTTTTCGTGCTAGGATTTACCAGTTCCTGTTCGCTAGACGCACCACTGGAGAACGAGATTATCGCGGATGAGATCGACTATTCCCAAAGTGCCGATATGGTATTGCTGGCACGTGGCGCATACAATGACTTATATACCATGCAATGGGAAACGGTACCATTGATCGGTGTTCGCGGAGATGATATCAATGCAGGTGGTCTTGGTGATCAACCCTTATTTGCCAATGCAGACAACTACCGTTACGATCGTAATTTCTGGATGCTCAACTCCACTTGGTTAAATCTCTATACGGACTTAATCAATTGGCAGGGCGCTATAGAAGAAATTCAAAAATACCAAGAGGCTGGAGCTTCTGAGCAAACGGCACAGCAGTACATTGCCGAAATTAAGGTGATGCAGGGATTTGAATTGCTGCAATTGGCGCGTTTGTGGGGAACAATTCTAATCCCAACAAGTTCGGTGCCGGCAGATATGTTTAATGTAGAGCCTACGGATTTCGCAGGTGTGATGGCACATATTTCCACATTAATGGATGAAGCTTTACCCGCATTACCCGATATGCGACCAAACCAACGCACAGACATCCGCGGTGGCGTTACCCGCCACACGGCATTAGCCGTAAAAGCGATGGCCAATTTGGAAGCCAAGAATTATCCAGCCGTTGCTGAGGCGACGAGTGAAATTATCAGTAGTGGTTTGTATAGTTTGTCGGAAGATTACTACCAATTATTTAAGATACCTGGAAAGCTGAATAACGAAAACCTGTTGGAATACCAATATTCAGACTTAGGTACTGGAACAGGTACATCGTACCGATTCCCTTGGGATTTTTATGGCCCAAGTAGCTGGACGCCGGCTCGTGCTGGAGCCAGTCAAGGATGGGGTTTCTACGAACCAAGTCAGAAATATATCAAATTCATGCTGGATCGTGGTGAAACCGATCGCTTAGAGACTACCGTATTATTTACACCACGCGGAATCGAAGCCTTACAAAGTGATCCGGCTCATGCTGAATTACCAGCATTCGTAAGCAATACAACACGTGAAGGTGATGTATTTAACAACCACCCACGTTATTTATTCCTAAGTGGCAAGCACTATTTGCCGTCCACGCAATTGACGCAGGACCGTACTAATTATGGAGAGAATAAAAACATGATCGTGATTCGCTACGCAGAAGTCCTGCTTATGCATGCCGAAGCGTTGGTTAGTGGCGCGTCGAGTAGCGCATTAAGCGCCGACGAAGCGGTTAATCTCGTGCGTGGTCGGGCAAAATTGGGAGCCATTTCGGGTGTAACATTGGATAATGTGTTAGCAGAAAAATTTGCTGAATTCGGTTCAGAATGGGGTATCCGCTTCTATGATCTGATCCGCCATGATCGTACAACTGAGCTAAACTACGAAGGAAGAACGTATCCTGCTTCGGGGCGTTTCTATCCTTATCCATTGCCACAACAAGACATTTTACCACAATTAGTCGGTCTAGAACAACGATAGTAACTATACACAAAAGAGCGAATTACTAGAAATATATGAAGAAACTGACAACAGCTACCCTCTCTTTATTCGCGGCAACTCTATTTTTTTCTTGCCAGAATAATACCGGTAGTCAAGCCAACGACGATAAAACACAAACAGAGCACAGTAGCAAAGATGATTCTTTGCTCACCGAGATTCAGCGCAACACCTTCCAGTATTTCTGGGAGGGCGCTGAACCTACTTCAGGCATGGCGCGTGAGCGCATCCATTTGGATGGAATTTATCCGAAAAACGATCAAAATGTGGTCACCATTGGTGGCAGTGGTTTCGGCCTCATGGCCATCATCACAGGAATTGAAAGAGGATTTATTACTCGGGAAGAAGGCGTAAAAAGATTAGCGCATATAATGAATTACCTGTCGGAAATAGAACGCTTTCAAGGCGCGTGGGCACATTGGTACCATGGTGATACCAAAAAAGTGCAAGCGTTTAGTGAAAAAGACAACGGCGGTGACATTGTTGAAACAGCCTTCCTCGCACAATCTCTAATTACGATTCGCGAGTACTTGAAAAATGGTTCGGAAGATGAGCAAGCCGTGGCTAGCAGCGCTGATGAACTGTGGAAAGGCATAAACTGGAACCATTATACCAATGGACAAAATGTGATTTTCTGGCATTGGAGTCCATCGGTAGACTTCGGCATGAATCATCCAGTACGCGGTTACGACGAAGGGTTGGTCACTTATATTTTGGCAGCCTCCTCTCCTACACACGCGATCGATACAGCCGTATATCATGAAGGTTGGGCACGTTCGGGCGAGATTCGTTCCACCGCAGAAAAGCTAAATATACCGTTGAGCATCAAGCACAATGCACGACCGGGTGAGATCGGTCCGCTTTTTTGGGCGCACTACTCGTATTTAGGATTGGATCCAAAAGGTTTGCAAGATCGCTGCGCTAATTATTGGGATGTGACAAGCAATCATGCAAAAATCAATATTGCCTACGCAGAAGAAAACCCAAAAGGTTACAAAGGCTATGGTGCGGATAAAGGATGGGGATTGACGGCCAGCTATTCGCTGAAAGGATATGATGCCCATCATCCGGATAACGATCACGGTGTGATCAGCCCAACGGCAGCGCTTTCGTCTATGCCATACACACCGGAAGAAAGTATTTCATTCGCCCATTATCTAATGGACTCTTTAGGTACTAAGGTGTGGGGAAAATATGGTTTTTATGATGCGTACTCGGAAACAGAAGATTGGTTTCCGCAGCATTATTTGGCGATCGATCAAGGTCCGATCGTCGTGATGATCGAGAATTACCGTTCTGGATTATTGTGGAATCTATTTATGGAAGCGCCAGAGATCAAAGCCGGATTGAAAAAGCTAGGATTCAGTTCACCTAGAATCCTTTAAGCAAAAACGAATAATATGAACAAAAGTAAATTTCGATTGATAATTTGTGCTTTAGCGTTACCTTTTTTATCACAAGCACAGCAAAATGATGCCAAAATGAACCGATTCTTAGACGATTTGATGTCTAAGATGACTTTGCAGGAAAAGATCGGCCAACTCAACTTGGTAACTGCTGGTGAAGCGGTGACAGGCTCGGTCGTATCCACGGGAGTGGAACAAAAGATTGCCGAAGGAAAAATCGGCGGTATTTTCAGCCTGAGCACACCAGAGAAAACAAGACGTGCGCAGGAAATTGCGATGAAGCAATCACGCTTGAAGATTCCTATTATTTTCGGCATGGATGTGATCCACGGTTATCGCACCGCCTTCCCTATCCCATTAGGTTTAGCGGCTTCTTGGGATCTGGATCTGATTCAGCAAACGGCACGTATTGCCGCCAAAGAGGCCACGGCCGATGGAATCCATTGGGCATTCTCGCCAATGGTAGATATTAGTCGCGATGCGCGTTGGGGACGTATTTCCGAAGGAAGTGGTGAAGATCCTTATTTGGGAAGTCTAATTGCGGCAGCGATGGTTCGCGGACTACAATCGGATGATCTGCGTGCAAAAGATGCGATGCTCGCCTGTGTGAAGCATTTTGCGTTGTATGGCGCGGCAGAAAGCGGACGTGATTATAATACCACCGATATGAGTTTGCATCGGATGTACAACGAATATTTCCCGCCGTACAAAGCAGCGGTGGATGCTGGTGTAGCATCTATCATGGTATCTTTTAATGATATAAATGGTGTTCCTGCCAGCGCTAATAAATGGTTGCTTACCGATGTCTTGCGCCAAGATTGGGGCTTCAAAGGATTAGTGGTGTCTGATTATACGGGCGTCAATGAATTGGTGGAACACGGTTTGGGAGATCTGCAAGAAGTATCCAAACTGTCGCTGAATGCAGGAATGGATATGGACATGGTCGGAGAAGGATTCTTGACTACGCTCGAGAAATCGTTACAAGAAGGCAAAGTCGCGCAAGAACGGATTGATGCGGCTTGTCGTGCGGTGCTGGAAGCGAAGTACCGACTTGGTCTGTTTGACGATCCGTACAAAAATGCTGACGCAAAGCGCGCAAAAACGGATATCTATACCCCAGCACATTTGCAAAAAGCACGTGAAGCTGCCGGCAAATCCTTTGTATTACTGAAAAATGAAAACCAGCTTTTGCCTCTGAAAAAACAGGGCAAATTAGCTGTGATTGGCCCATTAGCCAATACGGGCAGCAATATGCCGGGAACTTGGAGCGTAAGTGCCGATCATGCCAATACACCTTCGTTGGTGGAAGGCATGCGTGCTGCATTGGGCAACAAAGTAGAAATCATCACGCACCTAGGTTCGAATTTGGTAGAAGACGCCGCTTATCAAGAACGAGCCACGATGTTTGGACGTACCATCCCACGTGATGAACGCGATGAGGAATCCATCTTAGCAGAAGCGGTGGCAGCGACAAAAGATGCAGATGTTATTGTTGCTGCCTTGGGTGAAGCTTCTGAAATGTCTGGCGAAAGTTCGAGCCGAGTAGATATTGGTATTCCAGAAATTCAACAACGTTTATTGCAAAGACTATTGGCAACTGGTAAGCCGGTAGTTTTAGTTCTTTTTGCGGGTCGTCCGATGACGATTGTGGGTGAAAGTGAATCCGTACCAGCGATTTTAAATGTATGGTTTGGTGGCTCCGAGACAGGAAAAGCGGTGGCCGATGTGCTATTTGGTGATGTGAACCCTTCGGGTAAACTTCCAGCTAGTTTTCCAAAGCATGTTGGTCAGCTTCCACTGTATTACGCGCAGAAAAATACCGGACGTCCGCTAGCAAAAGGAAAGTGGTTTGAAAAGTTCCGTTCGAATTATATTGACGTAGACAATGAACCATTATATCCTTTCGGATTTGGTTTGAGCTATAGCCAATTTGATTACGGACAACCACAACTTTCTGCTACTAGTATGACAGCAGGCGGTACGATTGAAGTGCAAGTGGATGTTACCAATTCTGGTAACTGGGATGGTGAAGAAGTCGTACAATTATATGTTCGTGATCTAGTTGGCTCGGTCACACGTCCGGTCAAGGAATTAAAGAAATTTGAAAAAGTACTTATCAAAAAAGGGGAAACGAAGAAAATCGCGTTTACCCTGCAAGAGGAAGATCTTAAATTCTTTAATCAGGAATTGCAGTGGGTAGCAGAGCGCGGTGAATTTGAAGTGTTTGTAGGTACCAACTCACGCGATACGCAAGTCGCCAAATTCACATTAAACCAGTAAAATCACATCAACTTAATAAAAACGAGCGCGGCCGATCATCTGATCGGCCGCTTTTATTTTATAAAAAACCTACGGATTATGCTAACAAAGTTGATCCACCGGAAGCTGCTACAAAAATTGGTTCAAGTTCTAAGCCAAAAGCTTCTTTGTATGCGGGTGAAACTTGCCTCGCAATACGCTCTGCATGTCCTTTCTGCACAATGTTGATCGTACAACCACCGAAGCCACCGCCCATCATCCTCGCTCCTACCGCTTCGGGCTGATTTTTCATATAATCCACCAAAAAATCGAGCTCGGCACAACTTACTTGATAATCTTGACTGATCGCTTGATGTGCGACAAACATCTGGCGGCCCATCTCTTCGATATTACCAGATTTCAAGGCTTCACAAGCGAGCTCCACGCGAATATTTTCTTCAACTACATATTTACATTTGGTAAATACTTCCTCGTCTTTGGGTTTTACCACCGCTTCCAGCATTTCGACCGTCGCATCACGTAAGCTCAGCACGTCAGGATATGCTTTTTGCAACCAAGCCACGCCCTGTTCGCAGGAATTACGGCGATCATTATACGCAGAAGATGCTAAGGAATGCTTGACATTGGTATTGAACAGCACCAACTCATAATCTCCTAAAAGCAAAGGCACATGCTCGTACTCGAGTGAGCGGCAATCTAACTTGATCACAAAATCTTCTTTACTAAGCACAGATGCGAATTGATCCATGATGCCGCATTTCACGCCAGCGAAAGTATGTTCAGCCATTTGTCCAATCTTCGCAATCTCTTGTCGGCTCAGGCCGAAATGAAAAAGCTCATTCAACGCGAATCCAGTCGCGCATTCTACCGCGGCCGAAGAGGACAAACCCGCGCCTAATGGCACATCACCATCCACATATAAATTAAATCCTTTGACGGCTAAGTTCAGCTTATTTAATTGATCGACTACGCCTAAGATATAATTTGGCCAGCCTTTATCGGATGGGCTAACTGTATCTACAGTAGATTCGAAATACTCTGAAAAATCTTCGGCGTAGAGTACAATTTTGTCGTCATCGCGCGCTGCTACCGCTACATAAATTGCTTTATCAATTGCCGTCGGCAACACAAATCCCTCATTATAATCCGTATGCTCTCCAATGAGATTTATCCGTCCCGGTGATTTGGCCATCAGATCGGGCTCCGCCCCAAATAGGGCTTGGTATCTTTCCTTTAATGTATTCTGCTTACCCATCTTGACGTGTTTTGTAATGTATAGTTGATTGTTTTTTTAATAGATCGGCCGCAAATTCCGGCGTGATATCACGCTGCGGATTGGCCATCATTTCATAGCCAACCATGAATTTCTTGACCGTAGCCGAACGTAGCAATGGTGGATAAAAATGCATATGCCAATGCCAATGCGATTGATCACCATTATTGACCGATGCTTGATGCATCCCGGCAGAATACGGAAAAGAAGTACTAAAGATATTGTCGTATCGGATCGTCAACTCTTGCAATGTCTTTGCCAAATCCGCTTTCTCTTCTGCCGTGAATTCTGCTATGTTGCTTACATGCCGCTTGCTTACGATCAACGTTTCATAAGGCCATGCTGCCCAAAAGGGCACTAAGGCCACGAAGTGTGCATTATCAACGATGATGCGTTCTTGCTTCCGTAATTCTAGGTCCAGATACGCAGACAATAACGATTTGCCATGCTTTACGAAGTAATTTTTCTGCTGCGCGTCTTCTTTCTGAACTTCTACGGGTACATTTCCCTGCGCCCAGATCTGTCCATGTGGATGCGGATTACTACAACCCATAATCGCTCCTTTATTCTCAAAAATCTGAATGTATTTGATCCATTCATTTTTGGCAAGATCCGCAAATTCTTGCTGCCACAAATCGACCACCGCTTCAATGGCTTCTTGATCCATTTCAGGCAATGTAAGATCATGTCGTGGGCTGAACGCAATCACTTTGCAGATACCGCGCTCGCTCTCGGCTTGCAACAAATCAGAATCATTATACTGCTCGTTTGGTGTATCTTGCAGCAAAGCTGAAAAATCATTGACAAAAACAAAACTATCGGTGTAATCTGGGTTCACTGTACCGTCTGCCCGTTTGTTGCCGGGACACAGATAGCATTCAGGATCATAAGCAGGACGCTGCTCTAGCACAAGGTCTTCTACCTGTCCCTGCCAAGGACGCTTGCTTCGATGCGGCGATACCAACACCTTTTCGCCCGTGAGAATATTGAGACGCGTATGCGGATGGTCTGAAAAATTTAGCATAGATATATGTGGTTAGTATATTTTAAAACGCAATTGCTGGACGAAAGGTACTAAAAAAAATTAAAAGTGTTAAATTAACACTTTTAATTTTTTACCAAACAAAAGCCTATCACTATTTTAATGATAGGCTTTTGCTTGTTATGCTAAGGCGCTCATGCTGCGTTTGATAGCTTCTTTGGTCACCGCTCTCGCAGGTACCAAAGGCAAACGAACATGATCTATACCGATATTCATTTCCTGTAAAATGTATTTCACGCCACATGGATTGGCATCCACAAAGCAAAGATCTGTGATTTCCAACAAGCTGCTGTGCGTAGCGCGCGCGCCAGCATAATCTCCGGCCGCACAAGCATGTACAACATCAGCAATTTGTTTTGGATACGCATTGGCCACCACCGAAATAAGCCCCACAGCGCCCAAAGCCATCATCGGTAAAGTAATTGGGTCATCGCCAGAGATTAATAAGAAATCAGCTGGCTTATCGCGCATAATTTCACTAAACTGCGCAAAACTACCCGAAGCTTCTTTGGTAGCTACGATATTCGCAAAATCGTTTGCCAATCGTATCGTGGTAGCCGGTGAAATGCTGCTACCCGTTCTAGATGGCACATTATATAGAATAATGGGCAATTTACTTGCTTCAGCAATAGCTTTATAATGCTGATAAATTCCTTCTTGCGTCGGTTTACTATAATATGGAGAAACAGATAAGATCGCACAATAACCAGATAGGTCAAAGCTAGCCACTGCTGCCGCAACTTCGGCCGTATTATTACCACCGATACCTGCTACCAGCGCAACTCGTCCAGCCACCTGCTTCGCCGTAAATTCCCAAACGGCGTATTTCTCTTCCTTGCTCAATGTCGCTACTTCGCCAGTTGTGCCTAAAGAAACCAGATAATCCATTCCGCCCGCTATCTGATGCTCAATCAACTTTGCTAATGACTCAAAGTCAATCGATCCGTCGTTGTGAAATGGTGTCACTAATGCGACTCCCGCTCCATGTAATTCTCTCATTATCTGTATATACTGTTATTACTGATTAATTATTTGAAACAATTCCTGATCCGAAATAATCGGAACCTTTAATTTTTCGGCCTTGGCCAATTTAGCTGGACCCATCTTATCGCCTGCCACCAAGTAATTCAACTTGGCAGAAATGCTACTCAACATTCGACCGCCGTGCGATTCAATGATCGAGGTTAGTTCTTCGCGACTATGGTCTGCAAAGACGCCCGAAATTAAGAAAGTTTTGCCAGATAAATGATCTCCAGCGAGCACAACTTCTTTTTCTTCGACCGCAAATTGAAGTCCTGCCTTTTTTAAACGTTCTAGTTCTTCTAGATTGGCCGCCGTGTGCAAATAAACATAGACACTATCGGCAATACGATCACCGATATCGGAAACGGCTGCTATTTCCTCTAAAGTAGCGTTCGCTAACTGATCAATCGACTTGAAATGCTGCGCCAATTTTCTAGCAACAGTTTCGCCCACGTGGCGAATACCTAAGGCAAATAGCACTTTCTCAAACGGCTTTTGGCAAGATTCCTGCAAACCCTGCAACATATTGTCGATGGATTTCTGCCCGAAGCGTTCCATCGTTAGCAGATCTTCTGCGCGATCGGCTAAGGTGTATAAATCGGAGATTTTGTTCACCAAACCTTTATTGTACAATGCTTCAACGGTTTCTTTTCCTAAACCTTGAATATCCATCATCTTGCGCCCGATGAAATGCTGCATACCACCTACGATCTGAGGGCGACAAGTAGCATGATTGGGACAATAATGCACCGCCTCGCCTTCTTGTCGCACCAATTCGGTATTACATTCAGGACAATGGGTAGGATAATGTATGGCTTTTGATCCAGGCAAACGCTTCTCGGTAATCACGCCCATGATTTTAGGAATGATCTCGCCACCTTTCTCTACATAAACGGCATCGCCTTCGTGCAAATCCAAACGTTGAATTTCGTTGGCATTATGCAAAGAAGCACGCTTGACCGTCGTTCCTGCTAATAATACAGGTTCTAGATTAGCCACTGGCGTAACGGCACCCGTTCGACCGACCTGATAGCTAACATATTTCAAGATACTTTCGGCACGTTCCGCTTGGTATTTATACGAAATGGCCCAACGTGGTGATTTAGCGGTGAAGCCTAGCTCCTCTTGCAGGGCGTAATCATTTACTTTGATCACAATGCCATCAATATCGTAAGTCAAATTATGCCTTTCGCTATCCCAGTAATGAATAAAATTCAGCACCTCATCGATAGAGTGACACAATTTAGAATGCTCAGAAACATGAAAACCCCAGGCTTTGGCGGCTTCCAGACTTTCCCAATGAGTTTTAAATAATTTACTGCGATTATCTGCATATAGAAAGTAAAGGAAACAGTCTAAAGGACGCTTCGAGACTTCCTTGGGGTCTTGCAACTTGATCGTACCTGAGGCAAAGTTTCGCGGATTGGCATAAGTCACTTCGCCTTTTTCTTCTCGCTCTTTATTAAGACGCAGGAAAGCCGATTTATGCATCAATATTTCGCCACGAATCTCAAACGAATCTGGATATCCTTTCGCTTTTACCTGATGTGGTACGCGCCGAATTGTTTTCACATTCTCGGTCACATTATCTCCTTTCAGTCCATCGCCGCGTGTCACCGCACGTTGCATTTGTCCATTTTCATACGTGATCGCAATCGACAAGCCATCAAACTTGAGTTCGCACACATAAGACACGTCGTCTCCTACGGCTTTTCGCACACGCGTGTCAAATTCTTTAAGCTCCTGCTCATTGTAAGTATTTCCTAAGGATAGCATCGGCCAACGATGTGGCACCGTCTCAAACTTGCTGGTAATATCGCCGCCTACTTTTTGGGTCGGTGAATTGGGATCTAGAAACTCAGGATGTGCTTTTTCTAAACGATCTAATTCGGCTAGCTTCTGATCGAAATCAAAGTCAGATATTGCTGAGTTGGCCAACACATAATATTGGTAATTGTATTCATTTAGCGTTGCAGTCAATTCTGCAATCCGTTGTTTCACATCCATCGACATAGTCGACGAAAATACAAAATAAATAGGAATTCTACGGAATGAAGTCTTTCCGAGATAAACTAGAAAACTTCTTTTTGCCACCTAAAAAATAAGCAGAAATGAGTAGTTTTTTATAATAACCCTGCCGAAGAAAAGGGCCTAACAAATGTTTACGCTTAGATGCTGTACGGAAGAAATACCAAAAGAATTCTTGATGGGCGCGACTGATTGCCCACACATCACCCAATTTACCTTTAAATAGAAATTGCAGCAGAGCCAGCAAATCCAACCACAGGCGTATAAAAATCACCCGAAAGGCGGACGAAAATGGCAAGTTTTTTTGCAACATCATTAAGTTATTGCGAAAGTTGAGAAAGGTTTTTCGGGGATTACTTTTATTTAGCGTACCACCACCTACGTGGTATACTACGGAGCTGGGGCAAACGCCAATTCGAAATCCCATACGTTTCAACCTCCAGCAGAGGTCAATCTCTTCCATGTGTGCGAAGAAATCGGCATCGAAACCTCCAGAAGCACGCCACGCATGTGCTTTTATAAATAACGCGGCACCAGTCGCCCAAAAAATATCAATGGCATCATCGTATTGACCTTTGTCTTCCTCGGTATGCGACAACATTCGTCCGCGGCAAAATGGGTAACCATAGGCATCAATAAAACCTCCAGAAGCGCCTGCATGTTCAAATTTGTTGCGTTCGTGGAATGAACGAATTTTTGGTTGTGCGGCCGCCATATTGGGATTACTTTCCAACATTGCGATCATGGGTTCTATCCAGTTTTCCGTCACTTCGACATCCGAATTGAGTAGCACATAATAATCCGCATCTACATGCTCTAGCACAGCATTATATCCTCCGGCAAAGCCTTTATTGGCGGCATTCTGCACAATTTGTATAGTAGGATAATATTCTCGAACGAAAGCAACAGAATCATCCACGGAAGCATTATCTCCCACGACAAAACTAAGGTTTGGGTAACTACTATTAAAAACGGAAGGCAGAAATTTTTCTAGGAAATATCTTCCATTCCAATTCAGTATCACAATAGCAACTTTAGGATAATTTGTCGTCATTTATTGTCGTCTTTTTCTTTTCCACCGACGGTGTGACCACAACCAATAGGCAGGTTCATCGCGGATAATTTGTTCGGTAAAAGCGGTATGTCGGTGTATAATTTCTTTATCAGCACATTCCTTTGGATGCGCTACCAAAGTGGTAAATTTACAGGAATAATATCCACGTTTTGGCTTTCTACGTATTTCACAGAAAACCACTGCTACATCCATCGCTTTCGCAATGCGCTCCGTACCAGTAAATACAAGCGTATCCTGTCCCAAAAAATCCATGTAATAGTCAGAATCTTGATATCCAGGTGTCTGATCGGCTACAAACATAGATATATGAGGCTGATTCTTTAGCTTCACTAAATGACGAAGAATTTGTTTCATCGGCACCAAAGTAGCACCAAATCGACTACGAATCGCATTCAACA
This sequence comes from Sphingobacterium chungjuense, assembly GCF_011316935.1. GTDB lineage: Bacteria > Bacteroidota > Bacteroidia > Sphingobacteriales > Sphingobacteriaceae > Sphingobacterium > Sphingobacterium chungjuense. The sequence continues at coordinate 68,364 of NZ_WLYS01000005.1, read as the reverse complement.
CGCCGCCAAAAGCTTTATCGGATAACGGCTTGTAAATGACTAATCGCGGATATTCGGTCATTAATGAAAGTCGATGAATACCCAGTTCCCAGTTAGCATAATGTGCGGTGACACCCATCACACCTCGCCCCTGCTCAAAATGTCGGTACACTTCTTCGGGATTCAGCAATTCTACCCGGTCGAGCACTTGCTTGCGTGATATGCTTCTGCCCTTCACTGCTTCGACGATGATATCTGGTAAATGACGAAAGAAACGACGGGCGATCTGTTTAATCTCTGTTTCAGATTTCTCGGGGAAAGAGTTGCGCAAATTTTCTAGTACGACCTTCTTGCGGTATCCAAATACATAATAGATGAGCACGAATAGCAGATCTGAGATACGATAAAGTACCCAAAACGGAAGCAAGGAAATAATGTACAAAATAAGCGTCAATATTCTTTCTTTCATCAAGTCGCCCGTAGATTAAGCTACAAATATCCTCAAATAAACTTACTTTTGTCCCATCTTGACACTGGATATTTATAGCGATGACAGAACAATTACTATTGCCCTCCTTTTACCTGCCGAATGTATCTTATTTTCAGGCTATTTACCAACATAAAGGAAGCATTTGTATAGAACAACACGAGCATTTCCCAAAACAAACGTACCGGACGCGCACGCGTATCGGTACGGCAAATGGTGGATTGGATCTGATTGTCCCTATTGTTCACGGCAAGAAAATGCATGTTCCAGTAAAGGATATTCGCATTAACTACGACCATCCTTGGCAGCGCTTACATTGGCTGAGTATAGAAACGGCGTACCGTAGTTCTGCTTATTTCGAATACTATGAGGATGATTTCACTCGCTTCTACACCGAAGAATTCGAGTTTCTGCTGGATTATAATATGGCACAGTTAGAGCTATTGTTGAAATTACTAAAAATCAATCGCGATATCGCCTTATCGGAGAGTTTTGTAAAGAAGATTGATGCCGAAATAGATTGGCGCACAGATGCTAAACCACAAAAGCCAAGTCTGATGACAGATCCAAATCCGTATTATCAGGTATTTGAAGAGAAAACAGGTTTTGTTCCAGATCTTAGTGTTATTGATTTGTTATTCAACCAAGGTCCGCAGTCCAGGTCTTTTTTATAACATAGCGTTTGGCGAGAAGTTGATAGAGATTTCGGTTTGTTTTCCTAAAGCATCATAGTTTCCTAGTATAAAAGCATTAAAAATCGGCGTATTCTCCTTAGAATACGCCGATTTCGTTATAACCATTTTAAGAATGCTCTACTACTTGTTGAGTAACTCTGCCAATTGTTCATCTAGTTGCTCCCCTTTAAGGTTTCTGGCTATGATCACCCCATTTTTGTCTATTAGAAAGTTTGCAGGAATGAGTCGCACGCCATACTTCACCACAGCATCGCCTGCCCAAGCTTTCGGATCATATACTTGTTGCCATGGCAAATTATCTTGCGCTACAGCCGCAATCCATGGATCAACCTTTTTATCCAACGATATACCAACGATCTCCAAGCCCTTGTCTTTATACTGATCATACACTTTTCTTAAATGCGGATTCTCTGCGCGACAAGGAGGACACCATGACGCCCAAAAATCAATCAACACGTAACCTTGTCCTAGATAGTCGGTAAGTTCTTTCTTCACCTCATCCTTAGTATACGCAGTGAAGTTTGGTGCCTTACTTCCGACAGCGATACCATCCAAAGTACCAGCAAGTTCATTTAGCACCTTTACATATTCGGTTTTCTTGAAGCCAGCATCTAGCAGTTTGATACTACTACGTAATTCGGCTGGAGTAAGCTTATACGATTGATATCGATAAAGGTAATACAAAGCAGCAATGGATTTAGGATTAGCTTTCAATTTATCTTCCAAACTTTGAGAACGATTAGAGAGTAATTCCTTTAGCAGATCTTGCTCGTGAGAACCTTTCACAACCGTATTCTTAAATTCATGTGATGGATCAAACGTAACTACAATTGGGTTTTTGTCTAGAAATATAATAAACGAATCGAATGGATTCACGCCAGATCCTTCTAGAGAAAGTCCGTATATTTCTGGTAGTTGCACTTTACTGTTAAAGCTAAAGGCGCCATTGGTGACGTTGGTTGAGTCGATCGTTGTAAACGATTTGTTTTCGTAACGTTGTAAGTATATTTTGCCATTAGGCTGCCCCACTACGGTGCCAGACAAGTTTAATTTATCTGCTTTACTCTGTGCCTGGATATAAGATACACTAAAGAAAAGCAGTACAATCGAGTGGAATAATGTCTTCATGAAATCAAGTGTTTAATTGTTTATTAATCTATTGGTGAGTATCTCGCCGTTCGGTAATGGAAATACGTAAGCTTCATCTGTAGGATTGACTTGTCTTGCAGTAAAACTACTCAGTGAAGGTTTGGTAGGGAAAGGAAGTAGATTTCTGGTGATGTCAAACGACCTTAACCCTTCGCCTAAAAATTCAATTCGGCGCTCTTTACCAATGGTTTCTAGAATGCTAGACGATGTCAGGCGTTGTTCCGGAAAGACATAGTTAGCATCCGAACGATTGCGCACAGATCTCAACAAAGAAATGGCTTTCGGCAAATTCCCGTTTGCACTCCGCACTTCTGCTTCTGCTAGGTTAAGTAGCACTTCCGCGTAACGAATTACGGGAACATAATCCGTGTTTGGATTTCTTTTCAGTTACTTGGCCAGCAGATAGAGTCGTAAGGTTTCGTCAAAGCGAACAAAAGACCTTCTCCGATCTCCTTCTGGCCACGATGCTTCTGAAATAATACCATTCGAACTGCTATTCAACACAAAGTCGGGAGCGTAAAAGAACACATTTGAAAGCGCAGATCCCGCTGGTGGATCTTCAGCCGACATCGGTAGAGAGAATATAGATTCTTCGGAACTGTAGTTAGTCGTAAAGATGGTAGCAATGTCTGCTACCAATCTATTGGTTACGCCATTAGTAGATTGGAATGGCGCTACTTCTTGCGGCACGATCTTCTGCGCTTCTTCCTTTACCTTGTCAAAATTTTGAGCGTTGAGATAAACTCTTGTTTTCAGCGCAATAGCCGTATTGCGGTGTGCTCTCGTCGTGTTCAATAAAGGTGTTGCGTAAGTCAGCGGCAAGTTTTTCTCCGCTAAATCCAGATCAGCAATAATCTGCGCATATACTGATGCGGTACTGCTTCTCGCTAAATCATTATTCGCTGAAGACGATTCTGGTTGCAAACGCAATGGAACTGCTGGATACGTACCATTATTATCAGCATATGGTCTGCCATAGAACGACACCAGATTGAAATAAGATAATGCACGTAGGAAATATGCTTCACCAAGATAGTGTTGCCGCTTCTCTTCTGTCAACACCGTTGTGGTAGCGCTAAGACCATCGATCAATATATTTGTACTATTAATCACTCTGTAAAATTGTGCCCACAACTCATTGACATCTCCAGTGAGGTTGGTGGTTGTATGCTCCCATACGTATCCACCTGTCAGTGCATTTTCGGTACGTATTACAAATTCTTCTCCGCGCAAATCACCATACATGAGCAAGCGACCACTATATAGATTGGCACTCTTCAAAGCTTTGTAACTCCCGTTTACCAGCCCCTCAATCCGCGACGCTGTTTGAAATACGCTCGACGAACTAATGGCAATCTCTGACTGCGTATCCAGAATCTTTTCGCAGGAAATCTGTGTAACCAGCGTACTTAGCAGACTAATTCCGACAAGTAAAACACGCCCTGTAATCCTTTTCTTATTTTTATTTGTTGTTGTGTTCATGATTTTCTAAAATGTAAGGTTCAAACCGAAGGTAAATGTGCGGCCTAGCCCAGCCGTGTTGTACTCTACACCAGGAGCCGTGTTCGAATCGCCGTTGGAAGAAACTTCAGGATCTATTCCAGTATAATTAGTCCATAGGAAAGCATTGTTCACCTGTGCGAATACACGTACTTTACTCAACTTTAGACTAGAAAGAAATGCATCACTAAATGTATAAGCTAACTGAGCCTGCTGTAATCTGAGGAAATCAGCTTTCTCCACATGCTCTGATATCGGCGTGGATCCACCAAAGGAAATACGATCTCCAGAAACTACACGAGGTACATTGGTATGCTGCCCTGGTGCCGTCCAACGATCCAATATCTCTGTTGAATTATTAAAAAATATCTGATCGGTCAATGTTGAACGTGTACGGTTCATGACATAATTACCTCCAGCGTAAGTAAAGTTGAGTACCAATTCTAAATTCTTGTACGCTACTCGATTATTGAATCCACCGTACCATTTTGGCAGCGCATTGCCCAACAAGTAAAAGTCATTACCTGATAAGGCTGTGGCATTAGTACCGTCCAAATACGTCCATTTCCCAAGACCATTGTATTGCACCTCCTCACCTTTGGCATTCAGAAAAACACGTTGTCCATTATCTGGATTCACGCCAACCGTCTTCAATCCGTATAAACTTCCAATCGAATATCCAACACGAGTTACGTTGGTATTCCCAGTTCCAGTGGCACCGATGATATCTGCATTGCCATCGGCCAATGCCGTCACCTTATTACGGATCGCGGAGAAATTAAAACCTACATTCCAAGAGAAATCTTTCTTGTTGATGAGATCTGCATTTACACCAAGTTCGAGTCCGCGGTTATACATGGCACCTACATTGGCTAAAATGGTATTGCCTGGGATTCCTTTAGATAACGATTGTGGTGTATTCAGAATCAGGTTATTGACATTATTATTGAAGTATGCGACTTCAAACTTTAGCCTTTGCTGCCAAGTGGAGAAATTAAGTCCAAAATTGGTTTGATCGCTCGTCTCCCACGATAACATCGGATTTCCTTGCTGACTAATAGCCCAAGTGCCCACATTGCCATACAGAGAAGCAGAATACAGGTCGTAAGAGCTATAATCGTTATCAAGATTTCCGTTGCCTACCCTGCCCCAACTAGCATTGAGTTTCACATCAGAAAAGATCTGTGCTAGTCCAGAATTTTGAAAGAAGGATTCGTCAGAAAGTAACCAACCCACAGCGGCACCACCGAAATTACCATACTTTCTACCTGCGGCAAGCGCAGAGTTTCCATCTCGGCGGAAGTTGACCGTAAGCAGGTATCTATTCTGAAACTCATAGTTGAATCTAGAGAAAAATGAAGCATAAACGCGCTCTCCTCTCCGATTGCCAGCGGCCACAACATTGCGCCAACCACCTTGATAGTAATCAAAGAAGTCATCGGTAGCTTGTGTGGCTGTAGCTCCCCATGAGGACAACTTATTGCGCTGTACATCGGATCCCGCAAGTAAACTAATCGTATGTCCTACCGATAACGCTGCGTTATACTGCGCCGTACTTGTCCATATTTGATTCAATCTACTCACAGATGTGTTGGTGACAGATCCGCCAGTATTATATCCGTCAGATCCCAGCAACGGACTGCGGTAGGCTTCATCCTGAATATCGATGCGATCCACGGCATAGAGCGAAGTAAGTACCAATCCTTTTACTGGCGTTACCGTGGCGCTAAAGTTCCCAAGGAAGTGGCTATTGTCGGATTGATTGCGCGTAAGATCAAAAATAGATACAGGATTATAGAGCGGAATAGTTGTCGTATTAGCTCCTGATCCCAATGTACCGCTATTTGGGTTGAGGTGATAACTACCATCTTCATTGTAAGCGGGAATATTAGGTGGTAATACCAGCGCCAACCGCGTCGCACCAGTCGTAGTCATGGAAGCACCAGGTAAACTACTTGAGTCAAACGAATGATTGCTACTGCTACTATAATTTCCTCCTGCTGAAAGTTTGAGCCAAGAAGTCGTTTGATTATCGAGGTTGAATCGTACACCATTTCTAGCGAAATCATTACCTACTAAAAAGCCAGATTGATCAGTGGTATTAGCAGACAGATAATAGTTAACCTTCTCCGTGCCACCAGCGATATTAACCGATTGATTGTGCGCTAATCCTGTTCTGTATACATAGGATTTCCAATCGGTATCTACCAATGAGCCGTCGGCTAAATAACTTAAGAAATAAACGGGGTTTCTATTCGTTCCGTCGATGGCAGTCGCATTGGCGATCGATTCATTCTTGATCGCCGTGTATTGCTCTGCGTTGAGAACATTAGGAATTCGAGTGGGATTAGAAATGGAAATCCAACCATCGTAACTGGCTTTTAAACTTGCCTGTTTTCCTCTTTTGGTCGTCACGAGGATAACACCACCTGCAGCTCTTGAACCATAGATGGAAGTAGAGGCAGCATCTTTCAGTACGCTGATCGATTCGATATCATTGGGATTGATATCGGCCAATGGGTTATTGGATGCTCTTGTGCTAGAAACTTGTCCGCTTGTGACGGGTATTCCATCTATAACGATCAAGGGCGAAGAATTCAATGAAATAGAATTGGTCCCTCGAATGCGTATCACGGGCGGACTATTCAATTGTCCGTTGGGCAATGCCACGCTCACACCAGGAGCTTGTCCCATAAGGGCTTGATCGAAACTTTGCACCGGACGATCTACTAATCGATCACCTTCAATAGTAGCGATAGATCCAATAAAGTTTTTTCTTTTTTGATTCCCATAACCAACCACGACGATCTCCTCCAGCTCTTCCTCTGACGGTTGTAGTACGATATTGATCGGAGATTCGGAAACGGTTACCGTTTTTGTTTTATATCCAATGTAAGATATGGTTAATTGGATTGGAAATTTTTGTCCAGTTACTAGTTGATAATATCCTTCGTGATCAGTCTTCGCACGATGTGTTACTGTTTCTAATTGTACGGTGGCTCCTTCTATAGGACGACCGTTGATACTGTCTCTCACAACGCCTTCTAATTTTGCATTGACAATTGGTGCTGTTTGTTGGGCGCTCAATTGAAATACAAAGAATGAGAGGCAAATGAAAAATACAGTAGATCGAGATAAGCGTATGCTATCCATAAATTTGAGTAAGATAATAGAGAAAAACAAGTGCCAACGCCAATTGTACTTGTATGATTTTTTTTGTTAAAACACGGTAGTTCAGCGAATTTTCGGATCAGTCATTCTGTCCAATATCTGCCGATTCGAACAAGAAACCAATGGCCGAAATTCTTGGCTGTTAAATGATCTGCATTCGCATCTGCTGCATAAGTAATAATTTCATGACTTCATTTTTTTAAGAGTAAAATATTCGATTTGGTAGAACGCAAACATACAAATAAAATATACTAAATACATGGATTTAATATAGTTTTATTCGCTTTAAATATACTTAGAGTGGGAAAATACCACATATTTGCAGTCTATTAGAAAAACATTTTTCGCTATAAAAACTTTATTCCCCTCTTTCATGTTATCTGTTTTATATGCAGATTTTCATGAAAAGATTAGTCCTATTTTTACTAGCGGTACTTTGGATAGCTCAGGCTAGTGCGCAAACGGATGCTGATACCACCACCATACATTATAGCGGACCAGATACTCTGCATTATAATAAAATCTATTATTTTGGTGGAACAGGAATTGCCTTTCCGCTTGGAAAATCTAAAGATGCACTTTCTGCACAAGCATTCTCTGGAAGTATTGGCTTGGATATAGCGTTGCGTAATCCTCGCTACTTTATTATACCCACTCTATTTACCTTAGGTTTCAATTATAATCAGCTTGAGAACGATCCAGAGTACAACAGGACGCTGGAAAATGGACAGGCCACGATCTATGCGCTTAGCCTTGCTGGCGGTATTCGAAAGCAAGTGAATAGATTGAATACTTATGCTTATGCCGGACCGGCATTTGCGATGGACGTCGAATCTCGAATTAATGATATTGGCAACGATCGTACACGAATGGAAAAAATTTACAGTTTTTCTCCTGCAGTCAAATTTGGTGTAGGATCTGATTATAAATTTCGTGGATTTTATTTAGGCCTTGAATTAGATTATATGCACCATTTTAGAAATATTCAAGGAAACCCTGTCAATGTGCTAACTGTTATGGTTGGTTTGAAATCGGATATCACCAGTTTCAGTGATCAGGTGGTACAAGTTATCAAGCCTAAGGATTAAGAACAGAAGGCCGAAACGATAATTGATTAACAATAAAATAACAACTAAGTGATAATTATTAAACATGGAATAACTATCTTTAAATAATTAAAGTAAAGATATTATGATTAAAGATGAAGAATTAGAATTTCAAGAGCCGATTCAACCACTAGAATGGTTGTACGACGGAGATGATTTGAACCCACTGGAAGATTAGACACCTATATCTCCAGTGGTACTTGTAGTAGGATGCTTAAACCGATCGGTTTAAGTTTTTTTTTGCCTAAGATTGTAGCAGCGCGTGCTGCGTAGCCGTAAAGAAATTACGGAACAACATGTTTAGCTCGGAATCTGACTGAGCAGCCTCTATCCCACATTTCACATGCATATCTAGTACATGAGATCGCATCATACGTAAGCTTTCTCGTGTTAATATGCCGATTTTTTCATAAATAACTATATTATCGTCTTCCTTATTGTGAAGTAAATTGCTCCAACTTTCTGACATTAAATCGTACAAGTTTTTTCTTGTATTTTCTGCTAACTGCTGAGCGACGTCCAACTCTCTAAAAAACGTTTTACCATGCTTTTCCTGCCATTCGCCATTCTGTGCGCGTATATAAAAATTCTTTTGAACTATATCTGTATATCTAGAATACATACCTAAATAATTAACAAATAAGGTACATTCTGCAAATGGCTGAAATGGATATTGAAACAGCTTAGCCGCGTGTATAGCAGCGTCCGGATGAAGCTCAAAACTGTTTTCGATAGGCACAAAGACATCCTCTATCGTAAAGCTGTGACTAGCCGTAGCTTCCAAACCAAATGTATGCCAATCGGGTTCGATCAACACGTGCTCACGCGGCACGAAAAATGATTTTGTGACTTCAGGTTTTTCAGAAGATTTCATTTCAGCATCAATCACCATGGCATTGCAAGTAAAATGCGTAAGATGTGGCGCGCCAGTTGCATAGGACCATCTACCTGTTAATCGATAACCGCCTGCTACTTTAATGGCTTTTCCAGATGCGCGTCCGCTCCCACCAAAACAGACATTGCCTGTTCTGAATAAAGCATTTGCGGTAGCAGAATCAATAAATCCGACAAACATGTTTGCCCCAGCACACAGCGTAACTGTCCAACCCAGAGATCCATCCCAATAAGCTAAAGATTCTAATAATCGACATCCATCGACTAAAGACTGCTCCAATCCGCCGTATTCCTTTGGTACCCAAAGATCAAACCAGCTATTTTCCCTGATTTTTTGCAATATTACATCGGGCAGCACTCCCGCTTTGGTACCAAAACTTTGATGTTCCTGTATGAGATTGATGATATCTTGGCTAAGCATGTGTGTTTTGTGTTTTCATGATATGACGCCATTTGGCGAAGCCGATAAATGCAACGATGAAGAGAAAAGTGGTCAGTAAGGCAAACAAATACAGTTCTTTGTGCACCAGTAATGGAATGGCAAAAAGGTTACTCAAATTGAGTAAGAGCCAGTTCTCGAGCTTTCTGCGTGCTAATAGCCACATACCTGCCCATGCGGTGCAAGAAACCCAAGCATCCCACAACGGTACATCTGAATCGGTGAAGGATCGTAAAGCAAAATACAGCAATGCAAAGCCACCAATCACAATAGTTAGCACAATGCTCCAATCACGTCGATTGGCAATCGTAATAGGTTGCTCACTTTGGATTCGATTGCTCGTCCAATACCACCAACCGTAAGCGCTCATGACCAAATAATACACATTGAGTAAAATTTCGGCGTACAGCTTTGCGCCGTAAAGTGCGGCCATACCCAGCACAATACCCATAATACCAACTGGATAATTCGCGATCTTGTTGTTTTTGGACAACAATACCTGACAGATGCCAAATAGCACCGACAAACGCTCGACCCACGATGTTTGTTCGAATGCCTGCGCTAAAGATGTGGTGAAGGTGACAATATCCATTTTTGTTCGCTAACTGTGTTGTGGCGCTTTTCGAGTATATAAAAAGAGCCTGACTAGCAGGCTCTCTAAAATGTATGTAAATGCTTAATTAAGCTTCAAGGTATCGTGTGTCCATTTTCTTGTGCTGGCACATAGCTCAGCATCGTCATTCAGATTTTTGCCCCACGATGGAATCATCGTACGTAATTTAGTTCGGTAAGCATCTGACTTAGCACGATCTGGGAAACATCTTTTTAAGAGGTTAATCATTACTGCTACGGATGTAGAAGCACCTGGAGAAGCTCCTAAAAGCGCTGCAATCGACCCATCTGCGCTAGAAACTACTTCTGTTCCGAATTCTAAAATCCCGCCATGAACCGGATGTTTTTTAATCACTTGAACACGTTGTCCAGCCTTCTCAATCTCCCAATCTTCCATCTTCGCCGTCGGCATGAATTGCTTTAAGGCATCCAATTTATCCTTTGGTTTTTTCATCACTTCCGTAATGAGGTATTTGGTCAACGGTAGGTTATCTAATCCAGCGGATAGCATTGGACGTATGTTCGATAATTTGATTGACGCAGGGAGGTCAAAGTAAGAACCTTTTTTGAGGAATTTGGTAGAGAATCCAGCGTAAGGACCAAATAGTAAAGCTTGTTTACCATCTATATAACGCGTGTCCAAATGTGGTACAGACATAGGTGGTGCTCCTACGGAAGCTTTTCCATATACTTTGGCGTGATGTTGCGCAATCACTTCTTCGTTGGTACAACGCAGCCATTGTCCGCCAACGGGAAAGCCACCATAACCTTTTGATTCTGGTATACCTGATTTTTCTAGCAAAAGTAATGAATGTCCGCCAGCCCCAATAAATACGAATTTTGCTTGAATATTTTTTCTAGCTCCCGTTTTAAGATCTTTGGTTTCCACCTGCCATCTACCATCAGGCAAACGTTCGATATCTTTCACTTCGCTGCCTGTAGAAAGGTTGATATTTTCTTTTTTATCTAAGTAAGAGATCAGATCACGCGTCAACGTTCCAAAATTCACATCGGTACCAATATCCATTTTAGTAGCCGCTATCTGCTCCTGGGCATCACGCTCTTGCATCATCAATGGGATCCAATCGTTCAACAAAGATTTGTCTTCCGAGTATTCCATTCCTTTAAATAGATTGTGCTGCGTTAACGCATCGTAACGTGTTTTTAGGAACTGAACGTCTTTCTCACCAAACACCGCAGACATATGCGGTACACGACGAATGAACTCTTCGGGGTTCTTGATCACATTATGTTCTACCAAATACGACCAAAATTGCTTAGAAACTTCATATTGCTCGGCAATGGAAATTGCTTTGCTGATATCCACAGAGCCATCGGGACGCTGTGGCGTGTAATTCAATTCACATAGAGCAGAGTGTCCTGTACCGGCGTTGTTCCAAGCATCTGAACTTTCAGCAGCTACCGTATCCAATCTTTCTAGAATTTCAATTTTGATATCAGGACTTAGCTCGTGGATGAGTGTACCTAAGGTTGCACTCATGATGCCCGCCCCGATCAACACTACATCTACTTCTGTCTTTGTCGTCTTTTTACCCATCGTAATCTTGTGTGATGCAAATTTAACATTTGAAGCAGGATTCTGCGAATCAAATTGTCACAAATCTTTCATTAATTATAAGAATTTCCCAATATCTGCTTGCTCGAAATACTAAGTTTTAAAACAGCAAAGCGAAGATGAGAAGACCATCTACGGACGATCATTATTCTGTTAAGTTGCTATTATAACAATTATTTAACATTTTTGCACCTGCAATTTTAAACAGTTTGAGCCGTTTAATCTATGCAAAACAAAAAATCTAATAAAAATTACAAATGAAACTACTTGCAGGTAAAACCGCATTAATAACGGGCGCTTCAAAAGGAATAGGCCGTAAAATCGCTGAGGTATTCGCACAGCATGGTGCCAATGTGGCATTCACGTACCTTTCCTCGGTAGAAAAGGGGCAAGCTTTGGAAGTTGCGTTACAAGAGCATGGTACGCAGATCAAAGGTTATCGTTCGGATGCATCTAAATTTGATGAGTCGGAACAATTAATTGCTAATATTGTGACGGATTTTGGTTCGTTGGATATTGTAGTTAACAACGCAGGTATTACGAAAGATGGCTTATTGATGCGTATGGGTGAAGATGCTTGGAACGATGTAATTGACATTAACCTTAAATCTGTTTTCAATGTGACCAAAGCAGCTACCAAAGTGATGATGAAAAGTCGCAAAGGATCTATCATCAATATGAGCTCGGTAGTCGGTATCCAGGGAAATGCAGGACAATCAAACTATGCTGCTTCTAAAGCAGGCATCATCGGTTTTTCAAAATCCATTGCAAAAGAATTGGGTTCTCGTAATATTCGTACCAATGTAATCGCGCCAGGTTTTATCCGTACGGAAATGACCGATATTTTGGATGAAAAAGTGGTTTCTGGATGGGAAGCTGGTATTCCAATGAAACGTGCTGGTGAGACAGAAGAAGTGGCGAACGCTTGTTTGTTCTTGGCTTCAGACTTATCTAGCTATGTCAACGGCCAAGTATTGGCGGTAGACGGCGGTATGTTATAATAAATAAAGAAATGTTGCCGGAAGCAAACGCTATATTCACCATTCGTGACGATGAAGCATTTAATGCCCAAGCGCTAGCAGTTTTTCGCTTTCAGGCTGCACATATCGCTATTTACAGGCGATATATCACTTATCTGGGTAGAAATGTATCTGATGTACATCATTATACAGAGATTCCATTTCTACCCATTGAGTTTTTCAAAACACAATCCGTGATCGCGGAAGGGCAAAAGCCTCAAATCACTTTTACGAGTTCGGGCACGACAGGATCTGTAACCAGTAAGCACTTGGTAGCCGATCCTTCGATCTATGAACAAAGTTACAATCAAGCTTTTCAACTATTTTATGGCGATCCTTCGGAAATGGCCATTTTGGCCTTATTGCCATCGTATCAAGAACGCGAAGGATCTTCGCTGATCTATATGGTCAATGACCTTATTTCCCAAAGCCGAGTGCCAGAAAGCGGTTATTTCCTATCAGATCATCAAGCCTTATTTCAAACGCTTACTACGCTGAAAGATAGAGGTATAAAAACAATGCTGTTCGGCGTGACCTACGCCCTACTCGATTTTATAGATGCCTATCCGATTGATTTTCCCGATCTGATTGTGATGGAGACTGGCGGGATGAAAGGTCGCCGTCGTGAGCTGATTCGGACAGAATTACACGATCTGCTGCGAGCGGGTTTTGGTGTACCGCATGTACATTCCGAATATGGTATGACCGAACTGCTTAGTCAGGCTTATGCCAAGCAAGATGGGCTTTTTCAAACTCCCCCGTGGATGAAAGTGTTGATGCGTGACACCAACGATCCACTCACGTTGTTACAAAATCGGCAGACAGGTGCGATCAATATTATAGATCTAGCCAACACGCATTCCTGTGCCTTTATCGCTACCCAAGATTTAGGGAAATTGCACTCCGATGGACGATTCGAGATTCTAGGTCGATTTGACCACAGCGATATTCGCGGTTGCAATTTGCTAGTGCAATAGTTCCCTCTCATTTATCGTAAAAATAATAGGACGGCGGACTACTGTTTCGATAATTCTTAATAGTTTTGCCTCGTATTACCATTTAATATGATATATATTTCGTTTAAATCTATTTTGCCCTGTAGTGCTGCTCTATTATTCGCTATCAGCGGTTGTAAGACGACACATTGGCAGAAGAATAACTATCAACCCACCAAGCTAGCAATCGATCAGCACATAGAACCCGATTCCAGTTTTACCAATTACATTGCGCCATACAAACAACGCTTGCAAGCGCAAATGGATACCGTGATTGGCCAAACCGCACAAATGTTGCCGCGATCTACTGTGAATGGACAGAGCTTGGCAGGTAATTTCTTTGCAGATGCTCTATTAGCGCTCGGAAAAGTCTTGGATCCGGAAGTTTCCTGTGCATTAGGCACCCAAGGTGGGATTCGAGTAGATATCGCACAGGGAGATATTCAGGTCGGTAAAGTCTTTGAGTTGATGCCCTTTGAGAATTCCATTACGGTACTTACGTTGAGCGGAGAAGATCTTTTAGTCCTTGGTAAATTCATTGCGAAGACCAACGGACAACCGGTCGCAGGCATGTCTGTTACGATCAAAGATCAGCAACTAGTATCGATGAAAATACAGGACAAACCAGTAGACAAAAACAAAACCTACAAATTAGTCACCTACGATTACTTAGCCAATGGTGGTGATAATATCGAAGGCATCGGAACGCCCGTAGCACGTCTAGATACGTCAATGCGAGTACGCGAAGGATTGATCGCATACATTGAATCTCTAAGCAAACAAGGAAAACTAGTTAATGCACAACGCGATGAAAGAATTATCATTGTACAATAGACGCAACTTTATCAAGAAAGCAGGTGCGCTAGGCGCATTAGCAACGTTAGGCACGTTACCAAGCTTCGGAAAAGGAAAGCGTGGAAAGGAAATTAAACTTACCATATTGCATACCAATGATGTACATAGTCGTATTGAACCATTCCCGATGGATGGCTCAAGGCTACAAGGCTTAGGTGGAGTGGCTCGCAGAAGTACATTGCTTAAAAATATTCGCCAAGAAGAGCAAAACGTGCTCTTACTTGATGCCGGAGATATGTTTCAAGGCACACCTTACTTCAACCTATTTGAAGGAAAGGTGGAATTGGAACTGATGTCTAAGATGGGCTATGATGCCGGCACGTTTGGCAATCATGAGTTTGATAATGGCTTGAAAGGTTTGCTCAAGCATTTCGACAAAGCTAATTTCCCATTCATTACCTCAAATTATGATTTTAGTGATACCATATTAGCTGGTAAAACGAAGGAATACATCATTCTGGAAAGATCAGGCTTAAAAATCGGTGTCTTTGCGGTCGGGATTAAACTAGACGGCATGGTAGATCCGAATAACCACAAGGGTGTTAAATATTTAGATCCCATACCTGTTGCCAACCATTTGAGCAAAAAATTGCGTAGCGAAGAAAAATGTGATATGGTGATCTGCCTATCGCACATCGGGTACGAATACAAGACGGATCAGGTTTCTGATTTAGTGATGGCTTCGCAAACGCGTGGAATTGACTTGATCATCGGCGGACATACGCACACTTTCTTAGACAGACCGACAGAAGTAAAAAATCTGGATGGCGAAATCACGTTGGTAAACCAGATGGGATATGGAGGCGTCAATCTTGGGCGTATCGATTATTACTTCGATAAAAAGAGCGGCAGCAAGCGCTATCTGGCACAGCATTATACGGTCGATCCGAGCTTGCGCGAAGATCAGCAGATGTGGAGCTAATAAAAATGGCGGTGATTGGGAAAAATCACCGCCATTTTTTACGATCAACTTATACATCTTATCCTACCTTACGTTCATAAGGCACACGAGTCATGATGGAGCGACCTAATGTGACTTCATCTACATATTCTAGCTCGCCGCCAAATGCAATACCACGCGCGATGGTGGATACTTCAATCGAAAACTCCTGCAACTTGCGATAGAGGTAAAAAATCGTCGTATCACCTTCCATTGTAGCGCTAAGTGCTAAGATAACTTCTTTGATATCCCCTTGTCGCACACGATCTACCAATCCATCGATTCGTAAATCTGCAGGTCCTACGCCATCCATGGGTGAAATCAATCCGCCCAACACATGATACACACCTTGATATTGATTGGTATTTTCAATCGCCATGACATCGCGCGTATCTTCTACCACACATATCGTTGTGCGATCCCGTTTCGGAGATTGGCAGATCTCGCAGGTATCAGTATCCGATATATTAAAGCATTGTTTACAGTATTTGATATGCTCCTTCAACTGCGTGAAGGCTTGAGAAAAACGGTTGACGTCTTCCTTAGATTGTTTGAGTAGATGTAGCACCAAGCGTAAAGCCGTCTTTTTGCCCACGCCAGGCAACTTTCCAAACTCTTCCACAGCCTGCTCCAATAGTTTAGATGAGAAATGCATGCACAAATTTACAAAAGAAAATAGATATCCGAATAAGCCTTAGAACTGGTAATGGCAGTTCTTTTTTTAATGACAACGAAAATACTTATATTGCTTATGTCGGCCTAACGAGCGTGACAAGAAAATAGAATTATAGATTATAAAAGTGAGATTTCGATATTTTTTATGGCAAAAGACGATAGAATAAGCCGTTCCTTCGCGAACAAAACGTGGCAAGAAATTAAAGTAAAAGACTCTTGGCAAATTTTTAAAATTATGTCCGAATTCGTAGACGGATTCGAGAAGTTAGCTAAAATTGGGCCTTGTGTGTCCATTTTTGGATCAGCACGTACGCCCAATGATCATCAATATTATAGACTAGCGGTAGATATTGCAGGATTGCTTGCCGAGCGTGGCTATGGAGTGATCTCTGGCGGTGGTCCTGGAATTATGGAGGCAGCTAATAAAGGTGCTTACGAAGCTGGTGGAAAATCGGTAGGATTGAATATTGATTTGCCTTTTGAACAGTTTCATAACAAATATATTGACCGCGATAAGCTGCTGGAATTTAACTACTTCTTCGTGCGTAAAGTCATGTTTATGAAGTATTCGCAAGGCTATATTGTGATGCCAGGTGGCTTTGGCACAATGGATGAACTTTTCGAAGCAATTACTTTAATTCAAACCGGTAAAATTGCGCGCTTCCCTATTGTGATGGTAGGCAGCGAGTACTGGTCGGGTTTGTTTGAATGGATTCAGAAGACGATGTTGGGCAATCATTACATCAGCGAAGAAGATCTAAACCTGTATCGAATGGTAGACACCGCCGAAGAGGCGGTGGAACATATCTTTAGATTTTACGATAAATATCTGCTCAAACCCAATTTTTAGTTTTTTGCAATTATTCAAAAACCTATATGGTGATTATTTGTTGATAAGATACATTTAAACAAATAAAGGTTTTATTAAACATCAATCACTATGGGAAACATATTGTATTTAATCGCAGTTATTTTAGTCATTATCTGGGCAATCAGCTTTTTGGGCGGATATGCCACAGGCGGAATTATTCACGCCCTATTAGTTATCGCAATTATCGTGGTGCTATTACGTGTAATACGAGGAAATGCGTAACTAAGTAGATAGTTTATCCAAGTATATCTGGGCAATATCGAGGTCTTCAGGGTGTGTGATTTTCAAATTGAAATGATCACCTTCTAAGATGCTGACGATATTGCCCATTTTTTCGACCACGGAAGCGTCGTCTGTAAAATCATCTACCTCCATCTGCTGGTAAGCTTCAAAGAATAAAGTGGCTGCAAAAATCTGTGGTGTTTGCACTTGCCAAACCTGATCCCTCCTCACCGACTTACTATTATCGACTTCACCAATGCGAATGCTATTGGTACTTTGTACGGCAGGAATGACTGCATGTAATGTATGCGCTGCTGCGAACAAATTCTGAATTAATCTACCAGATACAAGCGGACGGGCGCCATCGTGTACCGCAATGAGTGCGTTAGCTAATTGCGTGTCTGTATAGTTTCGTTTGATAAAATCAAGGCCATTTCTCACCGACTGAAATCTTGTCGCTCCGCCGACGACTACATGATGTACTGCCGTGAACTGATGTTGTTGACAAAGTTCTTCCCAATACATTTGCATGCTAGCCGATAATACCACTATAATATGCAATCCTACGTCTGCCTGCTCAAACCGACGAATCGTGTGCATTAATACGGGCAAATTTCGCAGCAGATGAAATTGCTTGGGCAAAGTGCTGTTCATTCGCGAACCCACTCCTCCAGCAACGATGATAACAAACTTGTCGGACATAAAAAAAGCGCAAGTCGAATTAGGACTTGCGCTCAAAGTTATTATTATTTTGCTAATTTAGATAATCAACATGGCGTCTCCATAGCTATAGAAACGGTATTTCTCCTTTACAGCCACTTCGTATGCTCTCATGGTATTTTCATATCCAGCGAACGCTGCGATCATCACCAAAAGTGTAGATTCTGGCGTGTGGAAGTTGGTAATCATCGAATTCGCGATACTGAAATCATAAGGCGGGTAGATGAATTTACTTGTCCAATCATCACTCGCTTTCAAATGTTTATCGGCAGATACCGCAGATTCAATAGCACGCATAGATGTCGTGCCTACAGCACATACACGTCTTTTGCCATCGATTGCTTTGTTTACGATGCGAGCCGCTTCATCCGTAATGATGATTTGCTCCGAATCCATTTTGTGCTTAGTCAAATCTTCTACCTCTACTGTACGGAATGTACCTAGACCGACGTGTAAAGTAATTTCAGCAAAATCAATTCCTTTCAACTCTAGACGCTTCATCAACTCGCGAGAGAAATGCAATCCCGCTGTTGGAGCAGCCACTGCACCTTCGTTCTTAGCATAAATCGTCTGGTAGCGGTATTTATCTTCTGGAGTTGCTTTACGGGTAATGTATTTTGGCAAGGGTGTCTCACCCAAAATCTCGATATTACGACGAAATTCTTCATCTGTACCATCAAAAAGAAAACGAATCGTGCGGCCACGTGATGTAGTATTATCTACCACCTCTGCTACCAATAAATCATCTTCACCGAAATACAACTTATTACCGACACGAATCTTACGTGCTGGGTCTACCAATACATCCCACAAACGAAGTTCTTTATTCAATTCACGCAATAAGAAAACCTCAATCGTAGCGCCCGTTTTTTCCTTATTACCATACATCCGTGCCGGAAACACTTTTGTATTGTTCAGGATCATGACATCTTTGTCATCAAAATAGTCTAATACGTCTTTAAAGATCTTATGCTCGATCTGTCCTGTTTCGCGGTGAAGAACCATTAATCGGGATTCGTCACGGTTTTCGCTAGGCTCTGATGCCAAGAGCGATTCAGGTAGATCAAAGTTAAATTGAGATAATTTCATCGTTTTTCAAAAAATTAAGTCCACGTGGCCTACAGAGCTACGCTTCTAAAAATAAGGGCAAAGTTACACAATTTTATAGAAATTATTGGTCACTCATCTTGCCCTATTCTGTCGGGAAACGCTGATGCTTATCGTGCGTAGCATATTCCTGCTGTTTCACCAATCGGTATTCTTGCGGAGTTGCTGTTTCAGATACATTTTCCGGATTATCCAAGAACGTTATTTCATCGTCTCCTAAGCGAAAGGAATAATCTACTTTACTGCCTTTTAGCACGATATAGGTTTCATTGCTCTCCCATTTGATTTCGCCTTTATCTTCAATTATTTCTGCCCCACCATTCATACTCACTTTTACCGCAAAGGTATTATCCCGATTGATAGTTACTTCCATAATCGTACTGTCTTTACCTTTTCCCGGTATGGTGCCTTTGTAATTACCGGGCCAATCTAAAAAATTGCTCGCCGCATGAAGCGAATCTATCGCTGGATTTACTTCTGGTCCATCATTTGATTCAGCTTTATTTTTATTAGCCGATGTACAAGATATGGCCAGAGCCAATGGCAACATGAATAGTAATGATTTCATATTCGTATTTTTAATTAGTGTGATATAGAAACACAAAAAGCGTCGTTTCTTTTAAGGGAAACGACGCTTTTTGCGTTTTGTTTGGTTAAGCTATGAAAGTTCTATGCAAAAACTTCTTTAGCCGCTAAATAACGTTCGGCTTCTAATGCGGCCATACAACCTGTACCAGCTGCCGTGATAGCTTGGCGGTACACATGATCTTGCACATCACCACAGGCAAATACGCCTGGGATATTCGTAGCCGTCGCATCGGGTTTTGTAATGAGATAACCGGTTTCGTCCATATCCAAAATTCCTTTAAACAAATCAGTATTCGGCGTATGCCCAATCGCAACGAAGAAACCTGTAATATCTAGATCTTTGACTTCCTGAGAAACATTGTTGATAACGCGTAATCCCGTAACCACTTGTCCATCACCTAACACTTCTTGTGCTTCCGAATTGTAGTGTACTTCGATATTTGGCGTATTGAGCACGCGGTGCACCATTGCTTTAGAAGCTCTAAACTCATCACGACGTACTAACATGTGTACTTTCTTACATAATTTTGCCAAGTAAGTCGCTTCTTCGGCGGCCGTATCACCAGCACCAACGATCGCCACATCCTGTTCTTTGAAGAAAAATCCGTCACACACGGCGCAGGCAGAAACACCAAAGCCATTGTATTTTTGCTCCGAATCTAAACCCAACCATTTGGCAGTAGCACCTGTAGAAATAATCACCGTATCTGCGGTAACCGTTTTTGTATTATCGATTTCTACGGTGTGAATGCCGCCATCGGTAGAAAAATCTACTTTGTTGACATATCCAAAACGTACCTGTGTACCAAAACGCTCGGCTTGAGCACGCAAATCTTCCATCATCACGGGGCCAGTTATTCCTTGGGGATATCCCGGAAAATTATCTACTTCAGTTGTTTGCGTCAACTGTCCACCGGGTACCATACCGGTATAGATTACCGGTTTGAGGTCTGCACGCGCAGCGTATATTGCAGCAGTATATCCTGCTGGTCCTGAGCCTATAATCAGGCAAGGTACGTGTTCTATTTCTTGTTTGGTTTCCATATGTAATGTATGCTATTATTCTTTTCCAAATTTGCCTTGTAAGGCCTTCAGCATGTCGGAAGTAACGGGTACCGCCTTTTCCTTCTTCTTGTATTGTGGTGCGTTTGTACGCTCTACTTTTCCTTTAGCATCCGTTGTTGGGCGGCTAGCCGTCTGTGCTGCCTCGGTATTCTTCGGTGCTGCGGCCTTTTGTTCCTTGCGTGCATTGCGGTATTCATTCCAGATATTTTCCAACACCTTTTTTGTGTATAATGGGAAATCGCCGTTTTGCATCCACGCGTAGTAACTTGGTTCTACTTCAAACACATCGACCACCTTTTTGCCTTTGTGCTTACCAAAATTAATAGTAGGATCGCCGTCTTGATCATAGACCAATCGACCTGCAAAATCCACTGGTTTGCTAAGATTAGTGAACTGATGTAACGCTTCTACATCATTGACTACTGGTGTAGATACGGCACCTTCTTTATTTTCAAATGATACTCCTTCGTATTTATCCAATTGTGCTTTTAGCACCGAATAGGTAGCGCGCACATCGGCCTCTGCGGTATGTGCATTCGTCAAATCATCTTGGCAATAGAATTTGTACGCTGCTTTTAAGGTACGTTGCTCCATCTGGTGGAAAATATTCTGTACATCTACAAAAGATCGACCTTCTAATGAAAACGCAATCTTTGCGCGCAAGAATTCTTCCATCAACATCGGCACATCGAATTTGTTGGAGTTATAGCCAGCCAAGTCGGCATCACCAATAAAATCTGCTACCTCCTGCCCGATCTCATCGAATCCTTTCAGATCCTTGACATCTTCATCACGGATTCCGTGAAAAAAGGTGGACTCGGCAGGAATAGGACGTTTCGGATTGACGCGCATGGACAATACCTCTTCACCACCACCAGGCAATACCTTGAGAATGGCAATTTCTACGATCCTATCGGTAGCGATATTGACTCCGGTAGTTTCTAAATCAAAAAATGCCAACGGACGGCGTAAGTTCAATTCCATGATGATATGTACAAATGTAAAATTTGATTACAAAGGTACGAAACATCTCTCTGCCTGACCAAAAGTTGTGTATCGATATGACGTATTTATTAGGCTTTTTCAAACATGACCACATAGATTTTACGTGAATTTGAAAATTGATGACGCTGCCATTAATATTTAATTCGTATTCTTGGGATGGAATTATCCAAAAAAATTATTGATAAGCGTGTTCATGAAAAACTTACGTTCGACTGTTTTCTATATTGCCATAGTCATTTTATTTAGCTTCTTTATGTACTGGATCATCCAGCAAGGAAGTGCATTAGAATCTGGACGAGATGTATTCATCCCAACTTCAGAAAATGGTGCTTGGGCTGATTTTGTCAAATCGATCAAAGAAAGTTTACAATATCCGCTATCAATCTTACTGATACAGATCGTAGCTATCATACTGACTGCCCGTTTATTTGGATGGATCTGTGTGAAAATCAAGCAACCCATCGTGATTGGTGAGATGTTGGCTGGTATTATCTTAGGCCCCTCCTTATTGGGACTCTTTTTTCCTGATTTTTTTGGGGCATTGTTTCCGCAGCAATCCTTAGGCAATTTGCAATTCTTGAGTCAGATCGGACTGATCTTGTTTATGTTTATCGTGGGGATGGAACTGGATTTGCATGTATTGCGCAATAAGGCACACGACGCCGTCGTCATCAGTCACGCCAGTATTATGCTGCCTTTTGCCTTAGGAATTGGCCTAGCGTATTTCCTTTACGAAAATCATGCGCCAGATAATGTGCAATTCCTTTCCTATAGTTTGTTTATCGGTATTGCGATGAGTATAACAGCATTCCCGGTATTGGCGCGGATCGTACAAGAACGTGGCTTGCAAAAAACACGCTTGGGCACCGTTGTCATTACTTGCGCTGCCGCAGATGATATTACCGCTTGGTGTATTTTAGCCGTCGTGATTGCAATCGTGAAGGCAGGTTCTTTTGTATCAGCCTTATACAACATTGGTTTGGCATTAGCTTATGTTTTGATCATGATCAAGATCGTTAGACCTTTTTTCCAACGCATTGGTCAGGTAAACTCAACCAAAGAAACCTTGAGCAAACCTGTTGTGGCTATCTTTTTTCTGATGTTGATTCTTTCGGCTTACACGACCGAAGTGATTGGTATTCACGCCTTGTTTGGTGCATTTATGGCAGGGGCTATTATGCCGGAAAACAATAAATTTCGAAATATCTTTATTGAGAAAATAGAAGACGTCGCTTTAGTATTATTACTGCCTTTGTTCTTTGTATTTACCGGTTTGCGTACACAGATTGGCTTATTGAATGATCCGTCGCTGTGGCTGATTACTGGCTTGATCATCTTAGTTGCTGTCGTAGGCAAATTTGTTGGTAGCGCTTTGGCAGCTCGCTTTATGGGGCAAGGTTGGAAAGACAGTTTGAGCATTGGTGCGTTGATGAATACGCGTGGATTAATGGAATTGGTGGTGTTAAATATCGGCTATGATTTGGGCGTATTATCTGCCGAATTATTTTCGATGATGGTCGTGATGGCTTTGGTCACTACGTTTATGACTGGCCCAGCTTTAGACCTCATCAATTGGGCTTTCCGCGATAAGGAAAAACCAGCGTTTGTTGAAAAGATTGAAAGCCAATTCAATATCTTATTTAGCTTTGGAAAAACAGAATCTGGACAAGCCTTACTTCGCTTGTCCAATGCGCTGACAGCTGGCACTCCAGAAAAGTGTCAAGTAGCGGCACTGCATGTATCGCCTGCGAACGAATTACACCATTACGAAGTAGAGGAACAGGAAACAGAATGTTTTCGTAAAATACTGGACGATAGTAAAGTGTTGAAAAGGCCAATCAAGACCTTATTTAGAATTTCGAGTGATATTGATCACGAGATCGTAGATGAGGTAGAGTCAGGACAATATGATATGCTATTGATTGGCACAAGTGAATCTATTTACGAAGGCAGTTTGTTAGGTAAAATCATTGGTTTTACCTCCAACATCATACATCCAGAGAAATTGTTTACCAGCAAAACTGGCGTATACAGCAGTAAATTCTATGAGCGTACCAATCGCTTGCTATCCAAAGTAGATATTCCCGTTGGTGTCTTGATTGACAAAGGCTTGGAGAAAATAGATCAGGTCGTGATGCCCATCTTTTTTAAAGAAGACTTATTCTTGTTAAAATATGTCGATAAGCTCATAGGCGCCAACCCACAAGGTCGATTAATATTGTGGGATGTGGATACTCAGTTTGCAGAAGTAGATTTGCTAAGCGAAGTAAAAAGCCAAGATCCCACCTGCCATCAGCGCATTGATCTTTTTGCGGGTGAATCTATTGGTCACGAAAAATTATTAAAAGATCGACTAGTCTTAATCAGTCTAGTCAGTTGGGAAACTTTATTGCAGCAAAAAAGAAATCTACGAATAGACCCGTCTTCCGAATTGGTTATACGGGATCGAATCACTCGGTAACACCATAATCCGAATTTTTTTACATAATTAGACTTGAGTGGAAACTCGCTCAAGATCTGCTTTTTTTGTCACAGGTTGATGAAACTATCTTGATATAACTAAATATAGCAAATATTAGGTATACTTCACAAATAGGAAAATTTGTAATTTAGATTATTAAATAACTAAAAAAATAATTAATTTCTTTATAGATATAAAATCGCTTTACTATCCGGTACTCGGCATTGATAATTCTTGTTGGAGTTGCAATTTTACTACATACGACACGGCTCTTGGACATACACACTTTAAATATCGGTGAAATGAAACAAAAGATAAATTACAAGGGAAAGGATGTGGAGATTGATTTGACTCCACAGCAAATTCAACGTGCTATGCGTCAGTCTATATCATATACCGATATAAAAACATTAGCGGATGCTCTCGCCTACCTAGGCGAAACGACCGCGTCCTTTGAACAACGGACTACTTTTGATGACGATGCTCAAAAAGCTTATAAGGAGCTGGAAGTGATTTGCCAGGCTATACGACAGGGGAACGAGCTCGGCGAATTTTGGTATTACCCTTGGTTCACATCTGTTCATTCTTCCTTAGGATTTAGCTATTGCGACTTTGGTTATGGTAGTGCTGGTGCATTTGTAGGTTCACGACTTTGTACTGAAACATCCGAAAAAGCAACCTATGTCGGCAGACAGTTTATCGATATATTCGACAGATTTATTAACGGAGTTAAGCTTTCGCAACCGACCAACTTAACTTCTAAAAGGAAGGTATTTAAAGACTACACAGATATCAAGACCTTCAAAAATGCATGTGAAGCACTCGGCATCAGTGAACAAGCCTTTCATGTAGAGCACCAATCCTTACCGGATGATGCGTATGCTTACATGCAATTGCGCATTATATCTAAAGCACTAAATACCTGCGAAAACTCAGAGTATACCAATAAGGACAAGCGTGCCTTTTTTCCGTACTTTTATTCTGTAAGTTCGCCTCAAGGATTTTCATACATTTTTGGTGGAAAAACAGCTGGTATAGGAGTACGATTTACTTACAAAACGGCCAGCATAGCGGAGTATGCTGGCAAGCAGTTTTTAAAAATTTATAATAAATATATGAGTTAGAGTGGTGCTTTAAAACGTCGGCTTAATAAAACGTATGATTATTAGCACGCACACGACTAATCCAGGCAATCAGCTGCGAAATGATAAGAAAACCAATCGTTATAGCGAATACGTAAATCGCCACACCCATCCAACCTCCCACTCTTTCCGGATTGAGAAATGGATATGGATACCAACCTGTCAGCTGAGCGCGAATAAATGTATAAATCGTCCACAGTAGAGGAAATATTAACCAGACGAATGCTTGGCTAGAAGTTGTTGGAGATTTAGATGGCCACATCAACCACCACAACACAATAAAAAGTGGCCCAAATTCGTGGAGTACGAAGTTTTTCCAATCAAAGACTTCTGGTGTAGCGTTCACCTCAGCTCCTTGCAAGAGCGTAGCCGCGACCAGGCCAGTTATAGTCATATATAACACCGCCCCACCACGCAGATAGCGAAACCAATTAGTGGCGGCCTGCCGCTTGAAGATGTAAAGTGCGGCAAGCACATAGGTAATTACTGCCAAAAAATTGCTTTGAATGGTAAAATAACTAAATAAGTTCCAGCCATATGCATGGGAGTTTTTATCGAAACTCCAAGCCGACCAAGGGCTAATTGCGAAAATAGTAAGCAAAGCCATCAGCAGTAGTATGACAGCATTTGGCCATTTCACCGAAGAGGAATTCGAATTTTGGATCATAGTAGTTCTGTTTTTGGAGAAAATAGATGACAATATACCATATTAGACAGAGAAAAACCCATTTGTACACCATATACTTACTTGAAATATCGCGCGATTCGAATGGAATTTTACCCAATCGTTTCAAATATCAATTATTCAAAAATCGATTATAATATTGCTGCTAATTGCCCTATATTTGACCGATTTCTGCGTATTTGATATGGTAAGAAGTGACCCAATATGCAGTATCAATTGTCATGCATATCGTATGATGTTGACTTTAAAACCAAATTACATGTCTTTACAATCTAAAAATACTAACTCTAATAATTTTGCCGTTATATTCGATATGGATGGCGTAATTGCCGACACCAACCCCTATCATGCAAAAGCATTCGAGGCATTCTTTGACAAATACAGCGTAGCATACACACAAGAGGCATTTGAGCAACATATGTATGGTAAGCACAACAGCTATATCATGCAACATTTCTTCGGAAAACCATTATCACCACAAGAGATCGCTAAACTAGAACAGGAAAAAGAAGGGATGTTTAGGGAAATTTATAAATCGGTAGCTACGCCGGTATTAGGTCTGGTAGAATTTCTGCACGACCTCAAGCAGCACAACTTTTTGCTAGGAGTAGCGACTTCAGCACCGCAGGCGAATATGGATTTGGTACTGGATGCGCTAGAAATTCGAGATTTATTTCAATCTACTCTTTCTAGCGGAGATGTGAAATTGCACAAACCGCACCCGGAAGTATATTTGAAGTCAGCAGAAGCACTAGGCGTACCTGTACAAAATGCCATGGTTTTCGAAGACTCTTTCTCTGGCGTAACCGCTGGTAATGCCGCGGGCATGAAAGTGACAGGCGTATTGACATCTCACAAAAAAGAAGAATTGCCACCCTGCGCGGCTTACATTCGGGATTACAGAGACATCGATGCTGCTACGGTCAAATCATTGCTAAAATAATATGCTAGAAACTGCCTGGGAGGATGCATTACAATTACTTCCTTCGCCTCAAGCTTGGTCTCTATACCTCATTTGTGCCGTGCTGATCGGGATGTCGAAGACCGGCATACAAAATATTGGCACCGTATCTGTGCCATTTTTTGCGTTATTATTCGGCGCTAAATATTCCACGGGTATCGTGCTCATTATGCTGTGTATGGCAGATCTTATCGCAGTGATTTACTACCGTAAATCACTAATTTGGTCCGAAGTCACAAAATTATTGCCATCTGCATTAGTTGGCTTGTTGGTTGGTTTGGCGCTTGGAAATAGCATAGATGACCGCATATTTAAATTAGCCATGGGAATCTGCATACTAGTTGGTGTTGGCATCATGCTGTGGTCTTCCCGACAAACGGAGGAAAGTACAGAAGAGCTTGTCGCTAAAAAATGGTATTCGCCCTTGTTTGGCTTTATTGTTGGTTTTACGACGATGATTGGCAATGCGGCAGGCCCTGCACTATCCGTTTATTTATTGACCAAACGCATGTCTAAATTAACTTTCGTAGCAACAGGTGCTTGGTTTATTATGATTCTCAATTATATTAAGATTCCATTGCAGGCCTTTGTCTGGCAGAATCTTACGATTTCTGGCCTGTTGCTAAATATCACTTCCATACCTTTTATTCTTCTGGGTGGTTTGATCGGCATTAAACTCGTAAAAGTACTCAAAGAACAACATTTCCGCTGGGTCATTATGAGTTTGGTGATCTTCTCTTCGTTGATGCTAATTATTATGTAAAACGACCGTTGATAAAGCTATAGACCACCTAGCATGTCATTACATTAATTTGTGCTACCTTTGCCGCTATGGGAGAACAACAATATTTAGCCAATTTGGGCATCACGGCATTAAACGAGATGCAGCAACAAGTATCGAGCACGTACAACGCCGCTAATGATTTGCTTCTGTTGTCTCCAACTGGAAGTGGAAAAACGCTAGCCTTCTCCCTGATTATTCAAAAAAGGTTAAGTGATGAAGCTACTGGAAAAATTCAAGCATTGATCATCGCCCCCACGCGCGAGTTGGCTTTGCAAATTGAGCAGGTACTTAGAAAAATGCCTAACCATCCGAAAGTAACTTGTCTGTATGGTGGTAACGACCTCCGCACTGAGAAAAACAAACTCAAAGAAGCACCACAAATATTGGTAGGAACGCCAGGTCGAATCATTTACCACTTGGAGCGTCATAATATTGATCTTTCGGAATTGGATACATTGGTATTGGACGAGTTTGACAAGTCCTTGGAATTGGGTTTCCATGAGCAAATGGAACAAATCGTTGCAGAAACGGGAACTCCATTTCAGATGCTTACTTCGGCTACAGAACTGGAAGAAATCCCTCCATTTCTTACGCTAAAGAACGTAGAGACGATCAATTACCTGCACGAAAAAGGCTATGCGCCCGACTTAACTTTCCGCACGGTGACCGCTAGTCCCCAGAACAAGCTCAAAGCATTATTAAAACTAATCTGCAAGTTGGGTAGCGAGCAGAAAACCTTGATATTCTGCAATCATCGCGAAGCGGTAGATCACATTAGTGAACTATTGGCCGATCGCGATATTATTCATGATGTTTTTCATGGCGGACTGGAACAAGCGGATCGCGAGCTGGCGCTGCTTAAATTTCGGAATGGCAGTACGCATATTTTACTCACCACTGATTTGGCCGCGCGTGGATTGGATATTCCTGAAGTGGACGCCATTATTCACTATCAACTTCCTTACAAGCAAGATGCTTTTGTACATCGCAACGGACGTACCGCGCGTATGCAGGCCAAAGGTACTGTGTATTTGATGCTCAAACCGGAGGATGACTTCCCATACCTAACGGATGCGATGCAAGAGGAGATTTTGGAAGAAGAATATCCACTACCTGCTAATAGCAAAATGACTACTTTAATGATCACGGCTGGCAAGCGAGATAAAGTGAGTAAAGGTGATATTGTAGGTTATTTACTTAAAATAGCAGGCATCGCTAAAGATGAAGTGGGCATGATCGAAGTCAAAGAGAAAAATGCCTTTGTAGCGGTGACGCGCAGTAGCGTCACGACTATTTTGCAAAAAGGAAATAACGGGAAGATCAAAGGAACGAAAGTGCGGATACTACGCAGTTAAGCAGCTTATCCTTATTCAGGTGTTTTAAGAAATGGTAAAATCGCGTCTGGTACCAAGGCAGATACATCACCGCCATTTTTCAAAATATCACGTACAATCGTGGAAGAGATATGGCCGAGCCCACTTCGAGCAAGTAAAAAGAGCGATTCGACTTCTGGCGCTAAGATTAGATTGTTCTGGGCAATGGCATTCTCGAATTCGAGGTCTATCCCATTTCGCAAACCTCTCAACATAAATTGTGCACCCACTTCGCGACAAAAGTTGACCGTCAACCCTTGAATACGTTGTACCTGTACTTTCGATTCATCTTTAAAAACAGCTTTAATTGCCTCTTCGCGTACTTCAAAAGGAAGTAAGCCTTGCTTGGAATTATTCACACCAATGGCAATAACGATTTCATCAAACAACGGCAAAGCCCTTAATACCAAATCCTGATGTGCACGGGTGAATGGGTCGAAAGAACCGGGAAATACAGCTATCTTTTTCATCATCGTAGATTAAAGGTCGTCCTGACTGTAGAAACTAAAAGAAGAGTATCCGTATTTGCGCACCTCGCGCAATAAAGGATGGCTCAGCATCTGCCGTGTAGAAGGATGTTCGATGACCAAAATTCCTTCGGGCTTCAACAAATTATTATCCAAAATCATATGCGCTAGTTGCGGCAAACGATCGATATCGTAAGGCGGATCGGCAAATATAAAATCATACACTCCTTGCTCCTGCTGCACAAATTTGAACACATCTGCCTTGCGCGTACTAATGCCATCGAGCTGATGTTCTTTCGCCATTTCGGCGATGTATTTCAAGCATTTGAAATGTGCGTCGACCGATAGTACAGATTTCGCTCCGCGCGAAGCCAATTCAAAAGAAATGTTACCCGTACCTGCAAACAAATCCAGACATATAGCACCATCCCAATCGAGGCGATGTTGTAGAATATTAAATAGCGCTTCTTTGGCAATATCCGTCGTCGGACGGACAGGAAGATTAGCTGGCGGATTTATCCGTATTCCGCCAATACGACCACCAATTATGCGCATACTTCACGCTGAAATAAGAAACCAAATAAGGGGGAACTTGGATGTACTTTGGAACTGTCATTTTCACCCATTGTCAAATCATTTTTATCCAGCCGTTTGGAAAACTCTTGTACAAATGCCAAAAGTGGATGATCTTTATCAAGATTAGCCAACTTGATATTTTCCAACGAATCGATAGAAAAATCACTCATAATACGACGTACATAGTAGCCTAAATCCTCCGCATTCGTGACGTAAAAATTGTTATAGAACAAAAATTGACCGTCTTTCAGCAAAATCACATGCATATAGTTTGCTTGCTCGTATATGAACAACTGCGCACCTTTTGTAGGTAGCTGCTCTGGGATCAAGTCAAATAAAACTTGAAAGACAGGTAGGTAAGTAGCATCTGGGAACAAGGCAAACCAGCGTTGATACAACAAAGAATCCAATTGATAGATCGCGTGCGAACCAAATCGTAGCATATCTAGCGTATAGATATCCTGATCGTTTTTGTTGACGAGGTATTCGCCATAAATATCTTCATCTTCTTCTTGGTACGCTTCCGCTGGCACAAAAGTGAAGCTATGTTGTGGAATCATGATAGAGACATGCCGAAAAGGCAAAGCCAATAAGCGCGTCGCATCCATAGTGGGACTTGCCGACGCATACCGGATATAAGCTTGCACCGCATTATTTTCATCCAGAATCATCAAAACATCCTCCTGATGACCGGCTTGGATAACCAATTTGTAATAAGACAAATGCTGAATACGAAAATCTTCGGAAATATAGTTCATGTCTTGTAGCATAACACAACAACAGTATAAACAAAAATAGCTTTTAAAATTGGATTGATCAACCTTTTAAATAACTTTGAACGTGCAAATACGGGATTATTTAGAGCAATACTTTCAACAAAATCCAACCGAACAGCAGCGCGCGGTGTTTGGACTGCTAGAAGAATTTCTAGCGCGTTTTGATCCTCGTAGTCTATTTATTTTAAAAGGATATGCCGGTACAGGAAAAACCACCATCATCAGCGCATTGGTAAAAGTACTACCAAGACTACAAAAAAAGACGGTTCTACTTGCTCCTACTGGTCGAGCTGCTAAAGTCATTAGTCGCTACTCAGGACGTACAGCACTGACTATTCACAAAAAGATTTATCGTAAGAAATCAGCCGCCTCTGTTGCCATGGATTTCACCTTAGCAGATAATCCACATGAAGATACCTTATTTATTGTGGATGAAGCATCTATGCTATCGGATGATCCGGCTACTGTATTTCAAAGTAGTTTATTGAAAGATCTGATAACGTATGTTCAAAGCGGTGAGCGCTGCGTGCTACTTTTTGTGGGAGATACCGCGCAATTACCGCCAGTTGGTATGCTGCAAAGTCCGGCCTTGCGGCCGGATTATATGGCCAGCCGCTACGACCTTTATGTGTCTCATTTTGAGCTGACAGACGTGGTGCGGCAAAACAAGAATTCCGGCATTTTATTCAACGCTACCAAAATCCGACAGGAAATAAAACTGGAAGATGAAACAGCAGAATACCCATTTCCACAATTCATCACCCGTCCATATAGAGACGTCTTTCAAATGACAGGCGAACGCCTGATCGATGGCTTGCATTACAGCTATGATAAATTTGGATTGGAGAATACTATGGTCATTTGTCGCTCTAACAAAGCAGCAAATTTGTACAACCAGCATATTCGTAACCAGATCCTATTTCGGGACGAAGAAATTACGGGCGGCGATCTGATCATGGTGGTCAAAAACAATTATTATTGGCTACAGCAGCACGACGAATCGCATACGGGTTTTATTGCCAATGGCGATATGGCACAAATCCGAAAAGTATCTAATGTACACGAGATGCACGATTTCCGATTTGCCGATGTGATGATTGATTTTCTGGACGGCAATGAGCATGACACGATACAATGTCGGATTCTATTGGATAGTCTATATGTGGATAGTCCTAACCTGCCGCAAGAACAGCTACAAAAGTTGTACGAATCGATTTCAGCAGATTATGCGGATATTCTAGATCGCAATAAAAGAGCAGAAGCTATCAAGAAAGACCCCTATTTTAACGCCTTGCAAATTAAATTTGCTTATGCCATCACTTGCCACAAAGCGCAAGGTGGACAGTGGCCAGCGGTATTTATCGATCAGGGTTATTTGAATGATGAAATGCTCACCACGGAGTTTCTGCGCTGGCTTTACACAGCTTTGACGCGTGCTACCCAAGAGTTGTACCTCGTTAACTTCCACCCGAATTTTTTCCAACCTCCTAGCTAATGAATGCATCCGAAGCCTATCAGATTCAGAAAACGCGATTTATGTTGTGGTTGCAAAAATATGAACTCGCGGATATCAGCCCATTGCGCGAAAAGGATGTCGACCTGGAAAAATTGTTATCGCTTTGCGTAGTCGAGCAGACAAAAAGTAATTTGGCACTGCATGCCATCTGGTTTTTGGAAAAATATGCACTGGCACATACGGAAGATCTTCCTACCATCTTCCACTTTCTGCTAGATAATCGCTTACGAATTACCATAGAAGGTGCGCAGCGTATTCTAGGTAATATCTATCTACAGGCGCTCAATAGTTCTTCCTATACAACCACCGAAGATCAAGAAGAAGAACTCATTAATTGTGGATTCGACTGGTTAACTACACCAGATAAATCCATCGCTGTCGTCGCCAATTCCATCGAATTGCTATACTTTTTATCGCTTCGCAGCGATTGGATTAAAAAAGCGCTCGAATCAGAGATCAGTTTATTGCTTGAGCGTGGCACCACACCCGCTATCCGATCCAGAGGACAGAAAGTATTGAAACAATTACATCGCAACCCAAAATCCTGATCCTAATAGACTATCGTTCTACCAGCTCTTTTACCTTTTCGCCGTAGAAATCTACTTCGGTCGGCACTTTCTTCGAAAGCTCGTACCACTTTCTGAAAGCGGATATAAATACAATCAGCATCAATGCCATCGCAATAATGGCCAAACTAGCCAATAGGTAGTCGCCTGCCGGAATATAAATATTCGCAACTTGCAGATAACCTGCCCAAAAAGTGATCAGTGCCATCATCACGCCAGGTACAGCGGCACACAAAGCATATTTTCCTCGATCCATCCGCAAAAGCATGGTCGTACAGACAATCAAGCCACAAGCCGCCAATAATTGATTACTAATACCAAATAAAGGCCAAATGCTGCTTACATTTCCCGTATAGACAAGATAGCCCCACGCAAAAGTGAATAAAAAGCTGGCAACGATAACGCCTGGCATCCAGTCTTTGTCGCGGAACTTGGGAATTACGCTTCCCAGCATTTCTTGTAAGAAAAACCGACCAACACGCGTGCCGGCATCAATCGCTGTCAGGATAAATACCGCCTCAAACATAATGGCGAAATTGTACCAGTACGCCATCACTTCGTCCATGTACGGAATACTATTAAAAATATGCGCCATACCTACGGCTAAGGAAACTGCGCCACCTGTACGACCTTGCAAATCAACACCGATTTTCTCCATAAAATGCGGAAGATCTACGGTATGAAGATGTGGATTGTCAATCAGAAATTGCGCATAACCGGCCGTAGGCGTATTGATCGCAAAATAATCACCAGGCATCAGCGTACACGCAGCTATAAGCGCCATCAAGGCTACAAAACCTTCTACTAACATGGCACCATAGCCGACAAAAAGTATTTCTTTTTCGTTACCAATCATTTTTGGCGTCGTACCTGTCGCGATAACGGCGTGAAAACCAGAAATAGCACCACAAGCGATCACAATAAAGATAAATGGCAATACTGGACCTCCAATTACTGGGCCTCCACCATGAATAAATTCGGTCAAAGCCGGCATCTCTAAGGTCGGATGCACAAATATGATTCCGACAGCCAACATCAGTATTGTACCAATTTTCAAATAGGTGGACAAATAATCACGTGGAACGAGCAAAAACCAAATAGGTAATACAGACGCTAGAAAACCATAGATGGCAATCGCGATGGATATGGTGGATACATCCCAGTGAAATAGATCATTGAGAAACGGATTTTGCATTAAATTATGTCCACCAACGATACCAGCAATCAGCAGTATACCGCCCAAGATACTGGCAAATGTAACGCTGTCTTTCCGATAACGCATTATCAATCCCATAATAATCGCAATCGGCATAGTAATGATTACGGTGAAGAGTGACCAAGACGCTTCATGCATCGCGCTGATACAAGCCAGCGACAAGCCAGCTAAAGTCAGAATAAGGATAAATAGCACGGCAACGCCAGCAATTGTGCCCGTCACTGGACCAATTTCTTTCGAAGCGATCGAAGCCAAACTTTGCCCTTTGTGTCGCATAGAGGCAAATAGCACCACCATATCGTGCACGCCACCAGCCAGCACACAGCCAATCAAAATCCACAATGTACCGGGCAAATACCCAAATTGTGCCGCCAAAACAGGACCCACTAATGGACCAGCAGCAGCAATCGCCGCAAAATGATGACCAAACAAGACGTTCTTATCAGTTTTTACATAATCACGACCATCTGCAAATTCAACGGCTGGAGTAACGACTTCTGCGTTTAATCGAAGTACTTTGCTAGCCAAGAAAAGTCCATAAAACCGGTAGCCAATAGCCAACACGAGCAATGCGACAAAGACCAACGTTAGGGCATTCATGCCGTCTAGAAATTCCATTTTTAGAGATTTTAGTGTACAATTGGGTTTATAACCGATTCAATATCGCTATAGCGCATAGAAATATTAAGTGAAAATTAATAAATATTCACTTAAATAAAGCCAGTTGTAAGGATTTTTTTTCAAAAACAGCCTGATGCGCTGTTTTAGGAGAGATCTTGTGCTTAGGTGCGAAGTGCAGTCACTTCACAAAACAGTGATACGTCTAAAAGAGGGTATTACCCCGAGGATAAAGCTTCCCCAAATGTTTAAAGGCTAACTCCGTGCATTCACGACCGCGAGAAGTACGCATCAAATAACCTTCCTGAATCAAATAAGGCTCGTATACATCTTCAATAGTTCCTTCATCCTCGCCTACTGCTGTCGCGATGGTTTTAAGACCGACAGGACCACCTTTAAATTTGTCGATAATAGTAGATAATATGCGGTTGTCCATCTCATCCAAACCATGTTCATCGACATTCAGCGCGTTCAAAGCAAACTGTGCAATGGCTTTATCGATATTACCTGTCCCTTTGATTTGCGCAAAATCTCGCGTACGGCGCAACAAGGCATTGGCAATACGCGGCGTACCGCGACTGCGTCGAGCAATTTCATAAGCGCCTTCTTCGGTAATCGGCACGCGGATAATATGCGCAGAACGCTCGACAATCGTCGTCAGCAACTTCACATCGTAATATTGCAAGCGAGAATTGATACCAAAACGAGCGCGTAATGGAGCCGTCAATAAACCCGAGCGGGTCGTTGCTCCTACTAAAGTGAAGGGATTTAGACTAATTTGCACAGAACGTGCATTGGGGCCAGTTTCGAGCATGATATCGATCTTGAAATCCTCCATGG
The DNA here is from genome assembly GCF_011316935.1 of Sphingobacterium chungjuense. GTDB lineage: Bacteria > Bacteroidota > Bacteroidia > Sphingobacteriales > Sphingobacteriaceae > Sphingobacterium > Sphingobacterium chungjuense. Next base: position 32,713 of record NZ_WLYS01000005.1, on the reverse strand, counting down.
CCGAATACAAATATTCTTCGACCAAAGGACTTAAACGATGTATCTCATCGATAAATAGAATATCACCTTCGTCTAAGCCAGTGAGTAATCCAGCCAGATCGCCCGGCTTGTCCAATACCGGACCAGAAGTAATTTTGATGCCGACTCCCATTTCGTTAGCAATGATATGGGAAAGCGTCGTCTTTCCAAGGCCCGGAGGGCCATGCAACAAGACGTGATCTAAAGCTTCGCTACGTAATTTTGCCGCTCTTACGAAGATAGATAGGTTTTCCAAGATCTTGGCTTGACCCGTGAAATCTTCAAAGGTTTGTGGACGCAATACACGTTCCAGGTCTTTGTCGGTGTGGCTTAGCCTTTCCGCATTTGGATCTAGATTTTCGTTCATCAGTTACTCCCCCTTTTATTCGATTTCTTAAACAAACTCGCCCATTTCAAGCTTATAACGCCCCAAAATGCTTCCCTAAAAATCTTGGTACTCATCTTCGAGGTACCGTGCGTACGATCGGTAAAGATAATTGGCACTTCTACCACTCGGAATCCATCTTGGATGGCTTTGAACTTCATTTCGATCTGAAACGCATAACCCACAAAACGAATTTTATCCAACGGAATTGTTTCCAACACTTCGCGTCGGAAACAGACAAAACCGGCCGTCGCATCTTGAATATCAATACGCATAATCGCGCGCACATACATGGAAGCGAAATAAGATAACAGCACCCGCTTCATCGGCCAATTCACGACATTTACGCCTTGAATATAACGCGATCCCACCGCCATATCAGCTCCCGTGATGCAGGCTTCTTTTAAGCGCAATAGATCGTCTGGGTTATGACTGAAATCGGCATCCATCTCAAAAATATACGCATAAGATCGTGCTAGTGCCCAACGAAAACCATGGATATAGGCCGTACCTAAGCCCAGTTTTCCGCGACGTTCTTCTATAAACAGTCGATCCGGAAAAGATTCGCACAATTCCTTCACAATCACCCCGGTGCCGTCTGGTGAACCATCATCTACAATTAAAATATGAAAGTCACCTTCCAACGAAAACACTTTACGAATGATGCGTTCTATGTTTTCCTTTTCATTGTATGTAGGAATGATTATCAGACTGTCTGCCACGGTATATTATTGATCTAAAAGATAAAAGTACTAAATAAAATCTGCTATCTAACGCCGTGCATCAATCGTTTGATGAATGGAGAAAGGGCAAATAAGATAATCGCCGCCACGATAGAATAGATCGCCAACTGCTGGTAACCATCTGTGTACGCCATCAATTTGTCTAACGCAGTAGCATTGTCATCTGGAGAAGACATCCCTGCACCTAACAATCCGGCTACATATTGTCCGTAAGCACTAGCCAAAAACCACAAACCCATCATCATACCTCCTAAACGCTTTGGCGAGAGCTTCGTAATCATGGATAGACCGATCGGCGACAGACATAATTCTCCGATGGTAACCGCCAGATACGCTAAGGTAAACACGCCCAAAGAGGTTTTGCCTTCAGCATCCGCAAAAAAGCGTGTTCCGAAAAACAGATAGTAGGCCAATCCTAAAAACACGAAACCTAAAGCAAATTTGATCACCGTATTGGGCTCCGCTTTCTTCCGCGCCATGGCCAACCAAAGCAAACCTAACAATGGACTGAAAACGATTACAAACAGGGAATTTGCTCCATTATTGACCACGTTGGGATCTATATTGAAGAAGAATAGGTTATCATGCAGGTTGTTATTCGCAAAGAGCGCTAAAGAACCGCCTGCCTGTTCGAAGATCGCAAAAAACAAGATGGAAAATAGAATCAGAATCAGGGCAGCCATCAATTGCTGACGCGCTTTCGAGTCGTTTTCTCTCTTCATCTGCAAGAAGAAGTAGCCTAGTGCAATCGGACCGATGATGTACATAAAGTAATCGGTGTACCGCGTATTGTTAATCATCGTAAAGATGAGTGGAATACTAGCCAGCGCCGCCAAATACACAAATAGCTCGGTCCGTATACGCGTTGAATTCGGCATGTGTAGTAGCGGACTATTTCCAATCGGTTTGATATGTCTTTTAGTCGCCAAAAAGATGATTAATCCAATCAACATCACCAGAGCTGCAGCACCAAAGGCATAATTCCATGAATAGTTTTTCCCTAAATAAACACATAGAATACCACCTAATAATGCACCGACATTAATCCCAGAATAGAACATCCCAAAACCAGCATCTCTTCGCGGATCATCTTCTTTATAGAGGTCGCCCACCATCGAAGAGATATTGGGCTTAAAGAAACCTGTACCGATAATGGTTAGCGCTATTCCAAAGTAGAAATAATCGTGTGGTGATAAAGCAATTAATCCGTTGCCCAGCAACATCATCGAAGCACCAAAGATCAACGAGCGTTTGAATCCTAAAAACTTATCTGCAAAGATACCTCCTACAAAGGTAAAGGCATATACAAAGGCCTGAATCGCCCCATATTTTAGGTTAGCATCGCGATCAGACAACAATAATTGGTCGACCATAAAGATGGCCAATACCCCACGCATTCCGTAAAAACAGAAGCGTTCCCACATTTCTACTAAAAAGAGATACCACAGTTGTTTCGGGTATTTCCCGTCAAAATTCTGAATATCTTCTAACGTCAATTCTTTAGACATACGTAATTTTTAAGATGAGGCTATTTGACGCCGTGCATCAGTTTTTTGATCAATGGATTCAATAAGATCACCAATAAACCGCCTGCTGCCGGAATAATGGTAAAGAGAAAAAAGAAATGACTCAATGAATAATTCTGCTGAATAACCTCTACTTGTCCACCTAGAATAGCGGCTAGCTTTTGCGCAATAGCAATCGCCAAATACCACATCCCAAACATGAAGGCCAACATTCGCGCAGGCACCAATTTGGAAACGTAAGACAAGCCTACTGGAGATATAAAGAGCTCTCCGATGGTGTGAAATAAATAGGTCAATACCAAGAATATCATCGACATCTTCACACCAGAACCGACTTGCAGTGAACCCATACCTAAAATTAAGAATCCGATCGCTACAAAGAACAAACCCAAGCCGTATTTCACCGCTGCCGACGGATTGTATTTAGAATCCCAAATTCTGGAGATAGTCGATGCTAATGATATAATAAAGAAGGAGTTAAGAATAGAAAACCAAGATACTTTAATGGCAGAAACTTCTGCTGTGAATTCACGGTACAACATCCAGATCCCTGATCCCCAAATCAGTATAAAACAAATAAAGAGAATGATATTAGAAGCAGCCGTCTTCGACCAAGTAATGATCGACAAACGAACCAACACCCAAGAAATAATGATGAGTGGCACAATGGTCAATAAGGTATTAATGGTATTAAATACATACAAGCTATTTCCTGTCAACTCCCGATCCACGTAATCCCGTGCAACCAGTACGAGCGATGTAGCACCTTGCTCAAAGCTCATGAAGAAAAAGATCAGGAATACCGCCAATAGAATAACACCAAACATGCGATCTCTTACCACCTTTGCATACCGGACAATACGAGAAACTACTAAGCCTAAAAAGATAACAAGTGCTACTAAGACCACAATAGTCTGGCCGCGCAGGCTATCCGTATCCAAGAAAGCAAACATGTCTAGCACGTTGTTTTTAGACAAAGGATCATTGAACGCATACGTCAAGCCGACGATAGAAACCAACACGATTAGGAAGAAATCCAATTTGGTAAAACGATTGTAACTCGTTTCGCCCTCTTCTAGATTCGTCACTTCTTTTTGTTCGGAAGTAGTCGACTTCTTCAGCACACCCAAATCGCCCGTAATCGGTTTTGCTAACCAAAATTGAATCGTACCTAAAAGCATAAATACACCAGCAAGACCAAATCCCCAATGCCAACCCACCGTTTCGCCCAGATAACCGCAAAGCATCATTCCAAAAAATGCTCCCGCATTCACTCCCATGTAGAAGATCGTATAAGCACCATCTTTCTTCTCCGGTCGATAACGATACATTTCGCCCAGAATAGCGGGCATATTCGGTTTGAAAAAGCCTGTACCAATCACCAAACCAGCCAATCCAATAAAAAACATGATCGGCGAATTGAATGCCATGGATGCGTGTCCCAAAGTCATAATAATCGCACCAATAATGACGGCAGCACGCGATCCAATGTACTTATCAGCAATCACACCACCAAAGATCGGGGTGATGTACAATAACATGGCATACGTACCGTATAACGCACCAGCTTGCTCAGCAGACCAGCCCCAACCTGGATTGGTCGTTAATACGGAAGCGGTGAGGAATTGTATCAGCAAGACGCGCATACCATAAAAAGAGAATCGCTCCCACATTTCTGTGAAAAACAACACAAATAATCCTGGAAAGTGCCCCAATAGCAACTTCTCCGGCTCGCTATCGGTAGCGCCTATTGGATTTATAGGTGAAGATGGAATCATAAGATATAAAAAGGATGTATTTTCAAGTCCCAAAGTTAAAAAAATAAGTGAAGACACTTATCTACTTCTAAAAAACAAAAAAAGCGCCTTTGGAAGGCGCTTCTGTATATGTTGATTTTGATCACTTATTTAATTCCATGCATCATCCGTTTTAGCATCGGGTTAAACATTACTAACAAGATGGCTACGATAATCGGTAAACTGGCGATGATAAGAAAGAAAATCGAAATAGAATATGCATTGGCAATTTGATCGATATAGCCACCTAACCATCCAGCCAAATAACTAGCAATCGCTGTTGCCATAAACCAGAATCCAAAAATCAATCCGACCAAGTTTTTTGGAGATAATTTACTGATATACGATAATCCAACCGGAGAAATACATAGCTCACCCATCGTGTGGAAGAAATAGGCTAATACCAGCCACAACATACTTACAGATGCTGTTAACGCTCCTTGCGGGATATCGCGGCTACCATAAGCCATCGCAACGAAACCAAGCGCTACTAATACTAAACCGAGCGCGAACTTGATTGGACCAGATGGATTCCATACTTTTTCCCATAGCTTGCTGAACATGGAAGCGCAGGTCACGATAAAGAACGCATTTAAGATCTGAAACCAAGAAACCGTTACTTCAGTCGCCTCCGAATTAAATTCATTATTGATCTTCCAAAAACCTAGCACCGCTATCGAAGCAAAAGATAACATGGTAAAGAAAATGGTTAGAGGATACTTCCGAACTATTTTACGTGCCAAACTGATGAGTACATAAGTCACAATCACGATCGGCATTAGAGTCAACAAGGCATCGATCCATTTAAAGCTCGTAGCTGCTGAACCAGAAAGTATGCGTTGTGTATAATCTTTGGCAAAGATGGTCATAGACCCACCAGCCTGCTCGAACGCGAAAAAGAATAAAATACTCGCAACCATTAATACGCCAGCCACAATTAAGCGATCGCGTACCACGTGATTGGGTGTTACTTCCTCTTCAATTATTTCCGACACTTCTGTCTCCAACGGAATCTGATGTCCTGGTTTATCTCCTACTACACCAAAGATGCGCTGTCCAAAATAGAATTGCAGCATGCCAAAAAACATAAATACACCGGCTAATCCAAATCCATAATGCCAACCTACTTTCTCTCCGATATATCCGCAAAGTAACGATCCTAGAAAAGCACCTGCATTGATCCCCATATAGAAAATCGTGTAACCAGCATCTTTTTTAGCACTTGAATCTGGATATAATTGACCAACCATGGACGAAATATTGGGTTTGAACATACCGTTACCTAATACCATAAAGGCTAAACCTAGGTAAAAGAAATTCTCAGAAATGCCTTCTAACGCCATGGAAGCATGACCCAAGGTCATCACAAAGGCACCGATTAAGATCGCCTTTTTATAACCGGTTAATTTGTCGGCTAAAATACCACCGATGAGCGGTGTAAAGTACACCAAAGTGGTGTACCATTTGTACAAAGAAAGCGCTTCTTCATTGTTCCAGCCCCATCCGCCCTTGGCGATTTCTGACACTAAAAACACGGTCAATAAGGCTCGCATTCCGTAATAACTGAAACGCTCCCACATTTCCGTAAAAAACAGCACCAGCAAACCTGCTGGATGCCCAAAGACCATCTTGTCGTCAATACCCTTCTTAGCCAAGTGTTGAACTAGGCCTTCATCGTTGTGTTGGTTCATATAAGTTTTAAAACAATCTCTAATTAGTTGTTAGCCTCACATCGCTATGCTACGACTTTCGGAGCACATTGGTAGGCGGTGTGAGGTCTACAAAGAAAAGAAAAATAACGCCACATCTGCTGCAATGTCATAGATCTTTTACCTATTAGGCCATTTGAAATCGCTGTAGTAATTTTTTGGTCAGTTTGATGCCTTCCATTTCACTATGCTTATCTCCCTCGTACTCGATACCTACATAACCCGTATAACCGGCATCGCGCACAATCTTCATCATGCGTGCGTAATCGATATTGGCCTCATTGCCTTGCGCATCGAAAACATTTGATTTGGCACTTACGCCTTTGGCGAATGGCATGAGATCTGTCACACCCTGATAGCGATCATATTCATAGAAATTTCCAAAATCAGGCAGCGAACCGCAATATTTGTGACCCACATTCTTAAGCACATTCGACAACCATGCACCGTCTGATGAAATACCACCATGATTCTCGACGACCACACTGATGCCCGCATCTTTACCATAAACAGCCAAAGTTCTCAGACTTTCTACGACGCGCTTGGCCACTTCCTCTGGTGTACCCTTGCCCGCCGCATTGACACGAATAGCGTGGCAGCCCAACTGTTGTGCAGCATCTATCCATTGATAATGATTTTCAACGGCTGTTTTTCTTTTGGATACATCTGCATTGCCCAATTCGCCTTCTCCATCGACCATAATCAACACATTTTTCACATCGTGATCCGCTGCTCTAGCATTTAGATCTTTTAAATACGTTGCATTTCGCACCTCATCTTTAAAGAAGCGGCTCACATACTCTACGGCGTGAATATCAAATTCTTTGGCAGCGAATGCCGGAAAGTCAATGTTCTTTAAATCACCTTTGAACAGCGTACGGTGCAGCGACCATTGTGCTAGCGAAATACTGAACCAAGGTTTGTTGACGGAATGACCAAATAGATTATTGATGGGTGCCAATGCTAGGCCTGCTCCCAACAGACCCATGTTTTGTAAAAATGTTTTTCTTGATTGCATACTCATATTATTTAGGGTTTACATGGATATTCTCGCTATATATTAGGCCATCCGGCCGTGAGCACATCCACCAAGTGAATTGCCTGAATCGGTAGTCCTTGTTTTTCAATAATTGCCTGCAGGTGCATTAAGCAGGTGTGATCTTGACAAATAATATAATCGGCTTTCTTGTCCAAAGCGTGCTGTACGACGGCACTTCCCCAAGATACCGACAGCGGTACATACTCTGCTTTTGTGGCTTTCCCTATTTTGCAAGTATGGTCTGAGTCAGATACGATCAAATCCAATCCCCCTACTTGATTCAATAAGCGCAGCGCTTCGTCTTGCAATTGATAGCCATTCCAACGCGCGCAGGCGGAATGAAACACGGCCGACGACACGAACTCTGCTCCAAAATACTCTTTTCGAACGACATTCACTAAGAAATCAGTGATTTCAAAGATATTACGTTGCATCTGCCGACATTTGTTGTGATCGGTAGAATTGGTAAACAAATCGTTGAATCCATCGCGTACCATCCCCACTTCGGTCAGCGAAGGTGACACAATATAATCGATACCTTCAAAGTCATGCAGATACTTGGACCCAACCTCCTTCGCCTCTTCCCAATATCCTGCCTCATACAGATCTATGCCACAGGTAGTTTGCTGTGGGTTATAAGAAACCTCACATCCTGCACGCTCTAGCAAACGAAGCGTGTTGAAAGCGGTTTGCGGATAAAATTGATCAATAACTCCAGGAATAGATAATTCTACTTTATGCATGTGTATTTTTTGTGACTTTACGTTCGAATCTATATAGACTGATCAAGAGGATGAGTCCTACAATGAAAAACACCGACATAAACAGTGCCGAATACCGAATATTGTGGCTTACCTGCTCAATGATCGCGAAGCTAAACAAGCCTAGCACGATGGCAACTTTCTCGGTTACATCATAGAAACTAAAGAATGAGGTCGTATCTTCTATATTGCTAGGTAGCAGCTTAGAATAGGTGGATCGCGATAAGGATTGTATACCGCCCATCATCGCACCCACCAGCATCGCGAGAATGTAAAACTCTGTTTTTGTTTGTATGAAAAATGCGGCCACACAAATAAAAATCCACACGCAAACCACACCAATCAACACCGTCGTATTGCCTAATGGTTTCGCCAATTTTGACATGAGGTAAGCGCCTCCTATTGCGATAAGTTGTATTAGTAATATTGCTGCAATTAGTTCCGACATTTCTAGACCAATCTCTTTCATGCCGAAAGCTGTCGCAACGATCATCACCGTTTGTACGCCCATAGAGTAGAAGAAATATGGAAAGAGAAAGCGTTTAATCGCTGGAATCTCTTGAATACGCTGCCATACGCTACCAAATTCTTGACGCACTTTCTGGCCAATTGTCCAACCGGATGGCATCGCCGAAGGTCGGCTTTCTGGCAAACGACGAAAAGGGATCTGAGAGAAACCTAACCACCACAATCCGACCAAAAAGAACGAAAGTCTTGCTGGCAAAGAGGCGTCGGTAATGCCAAACCATTCTGGTTTTAGTACGAACACAAAACAAATGATTTGCAGTGTCACACAGCCCACATATCCGTAGGCAAAACCTTGCGCACTAACACGATCTTGCTGCTCAACGCTGGCAATCAATGGCAAATAAGAATTATTAAATGCCAGACCGCCAATATATCCTGCTGCCGCAAAAGCGTATAAAAAGATACTAAGTTCAAGGGTCTCTAACCGAAAAAAGAATAGCCCCATACACGCCAAAGCACCTAAATAGGTAAAGAACTTCATAAAGTACTTCTTGCGTCCGCGTACATCCGCATACGCGGAAACAAAAGGCAGCGCAAAAGCCATAATCAAATAGGCAATGGATAATGCAAAATTAGACAAAGCGGTGTTAACAATCGGATAACCAAAGAAGTACACCACATCACCGTGCATCTCAGTATAGGTAATCGCCGTGTAGTAGGCTGGGAAAATCGTTGAGGTGATGACTAAATTATAGGCAGAATTTGCCCAGTCAAACATGGCCCAAGAACGGATCGTTTTGGGGTTGTCCTTTTGTAAAGTTTGAATATCCATAGAGTTGAAAGCGAATATACCACAATTTGAGCAAGGGACCCGATCAATAATTTTGGTGGATGTAGGTCATAATGCGTACCATTTCCTGTTTTACTTCTTTTAAGTTGTCGAAATAATTGTTATTCATAAAGGAAAACGCATAGCGCTTGCCACTCGCTCCTAGCAAAAATCCACTCTGTGCATATACGCTATTAATGGTACCTGTTTTTGCCCAAACAAATGGTTTGCCGTTGACCAGTGAGTACAAATTACGTAAGGTGCCGCTGGATCTTCCCGCTGGAAACAACCAAAGTAAGTCTTCGTCGGAACCAGCATTTTTCTGAATCATCAATAATAGCTCCACCATGCTTCTTGGCGTGACCTTGTTGTAAAAAGATAAACCACTGCCATCATAAAGAGCAATCTTGTCGGTGAATAGCGAATAATACGTAGTAGCCATGTATTCGCGCATCCGCTCCGCATTAAATTGGGTAAACATCAGAAAGGACGCCGTATAGCACAATTGTTCTGCTAAAAAATTGTCACTGTACAACATCATTTCGCGAAGCAATTTCCGTGTAGACATAGAATACACATATTGCACATCAGACGGCATGCTATAGCCAGCAAGCACCGTGATTGGGCGATGCAAGGTATCTTGTAACAAGGTTACAAACATATCCGAACTGTAGATAAATGGTTTATGAAATACAAAGCCCGAACGCACGCGATAACTCGTGGCATCAAAATAGTTTTCATGCGGATGCCGAATGATATCAAAACCTCCAATACCGGGCTTTACACTGATATTGGCTTCGAAATAACGCGGAGTTGCACGCAACTGTCCTCGTACATTTTTAAATTGCACGGTATTGCCGTAAATGGGAAAGCTACTAATATCAGGTTGAAAATCATTTTGATAATCTTCTGCTGCCCAACCATCTCTATACGCTGATTCCAGTACTTGCGCAGGTGCATAAAATAATTTATAAGGTGTTTTTTGTAGAAAGTGATAGACTTTTCGGGTATCTAGTTTACGGTGCAAAAAAGTTGGATCTCCCGTCCCCCAGAATATCAAGGAATCACCTCGTACCACATAAGCCAAGCCCGGAATGGAATCTCCGACATGCTGCAAGCTTTGCAAAAGGGTAAATACTTTGGTATTGGATGCTGGTGTAAAATGTACATTCTGATTTACACTATGAACGTACCGCTGTTCCTCTATATCGTAGAGGGAGAAACCATGTAAGTGCTGCCGTAGAACAGCAGATTCCTGAAAAAGCTTTTGAATGGACTCCTCCTGTTGCGCTTGACCAATATACTGCACCGACAACAGGAGCATAAGTAGAAACCATCTGATCATAAACGTAAACATACAGAAAAAACAATTTAGTGCTTCTACCTGTTCTTCTAATGAACAACAAAAAAAGGAGATTATTATGAGCACACAAGATCATGCAAACAAAGACCCGAAATTGGCAGAAGATAAAGACCCTAAAAAAGCACAGCACGAATCTGAAAAAGGTGATGGTTATGTACCACCGACCCCAGAAGTCCCATCTGCACAAAATTCAAGAGAGCACAATGGGCCAATTACTAATAAAACCCCAGGCGGCAGAAGAGAGTAAAAAATATTTTAGAAAACATCTAAGGCGGATAAATTCAATTTCTCCGCCTTTTTCTATGGAATATGATACACATCGGTAAACACGCAACAGAATTGGTATCTTTGTCCCGTAAAATATTCTTATGGCAAATACAGCACAGACCTTCCATTACAATAGCCGACATCTTGACGGATACGATTTCAAAAAATTATTCAAAGCAGAGCCTGCATTAATTGAACACGTAGTAACTACTCCGCGTGGCACTCAATCCATTGATTTTAAAAATCCGGAATCTGTTTTTATACTGAACAAAGCGCTATTAGCAGCTTATTACCAGGTAAAAGGCTGGAAACTGTTGGCCAATAGTTTGTGTCCACCGATTCCGGGACGTGCTGATTATTTGCATTATTTAGCCGATCTTATTCCAGATGATCAGCCCATGCGTGTCTTGGACATCGGCACGGGGTCGAGTTTGATATATCCTTTGTTGGGGGCTTCGTTATTCCCATGGAGCTTTGTAGCAACAGATACACACGCGCCATCGCTTGATAATGCGTATGAAATTCTAGAAGCCAATCCCGAATTGAAAAAAAGAATTCTATTGCGTCATCAGCCAGATTCGGCACAGATTCTAAAAGGAATCATTCGTCCGAATGATCAATTTGACGCCATCATCTGCAACCCACCTTTTTATAGTTCACGCGAGCAGCATTGGAACAAAGTGATCCATAAAAATGAGAAGTTGCATAAAGGAAAAAGCTTACCTGTTCAGAATTTCGGTGGCTTGGCGAACGAATTGTGGCGAGAAGGCGGTGAAAAGGCTTTTGTCACTCAATTGATTTACGATAGCTTGGAATACAAAGAGCAATTGAAATGGTGTACCGCTTTGGTGGCCGACAAAGATCATTTAAAACCGTTGGTTTCGGTGTTAGAATATCATAAAGTTCCGCAGGTCGAGATTATCCCGATGCAGCAAGGGCAGAAAATATCAAGACTTTTGGCTTGGCGCGTGCGCTAAACCAAAAGTCTTTGCGCATCAGATTAGTTGCCTAATTCCGACATAAATTTGATGCGCATCAATTGAATCTCTTCGTACGTATAATCAGCCTCTCCTAGTTCATCAAGAGCACTTTTTACCGTATCAATATCTGCCGATAAGAAATATTCGTACACTTCATCTTGGCGATCTTGATCAATCATTTCATCCACGAAATACGAGATATTTAACTTCGTACCCGAGTTCACAATCGATTCCACCTCGCGCAACATATCTTCGTAGCTAATGCCTTTTGATGAAGCAATATCGTCTAACCCAATCTTTCGATCTATATTTTGAATGATCGACACCTTTAAGGCCGATCTGTTGGCGGTACTTTTGATGACTAAATCTTGTGGCCGATCTATACCATTATCGTCTACGTATTTTCGGATCAGCTCTGCGAAAGGCGCGCCAAACTTTATGGCCTTTCCGCTACCTACCCCATGAATTTGTTTCAATTCATCGATTGTGATCGGATAATGCGTACACATTTCGTCCAAAGAAGGATCTTGAAAGATCACAAATGGCGGCAAAGATTTTTGTTTGGCAATCTTCTTACGCAAATCCTTCAATAATTGTAGCAGCGCCGTATCTAAGGCACTATCATTAGGATTTACCAAACCCATAGTAGTACCAGATGATTCGGCAGCTTCAAAAGGTTTGTTTAAAACGAATTTCATCGGGTACGGATTTAACAAATACTTGCTTCCCGACTCTGTCAACATCAACAACCCGTAGTGATCGATATCTTTCTTGATGAAATCTGCTAATTCGGCCTGCCGAATGACAGATTTCCAATAAATCACCCCTTGCTCCTTGCCCGTGCCAAAAAGTGGATGCGTATCATGCTTGTAAGAAGATACGGGTTGGTTATTTTGCCCCATCAACACGTTGATAACATGATGATCATCAAACTTATCACCTTGCTCTTTGATAAATCCTAATACTTGCAATATGGGTGCTTCTGCATCCAGATAAGTGCGCGAAGAGCGACAATTGTCGCACATATTATTACAGCCGGTTTCGTCAAAAGATTCACCAAAGTAATGCAAAATCTGCTTCCTGCGGCAAACGGCAGATTCCGAATAATCAATAACTTCTTTGAGAATCTGAGTACCAATTTCCCGTTCGGCTACAGGTTTATCTTTCATGAATTTGGTCAGCTTCTCGATATCTTTTTCAGAGTAAAAAGCAACACAAACTCCTTCACCACCATCTCGCCCAGCGCGACCAGTTTCCTGATAATAGCCTTCCATGGATTTTGGAATATCATGATGAATGACGAAACGCACATCCGGTTTGTCGATTCCCATTCCGAAAGCGATCGTTGCCACAATGACTTCCACATCTTCCATCAAAAACTTATCCTGCGTTTCCGCACGTACTTTGGCATCCAATCCTGCATGATAAGGCAAAGCTTTGATACCATTAATATTAAGCACTTCTGCAATTTCTTCAACCTTTTTGCGGCTCAAACAATACACAATGCCTGTTTTACCAGCATTGTTGCGAATGAAACGCACAATCTCTTTCACGACGTCGCGTTTTGGACGTACTTCATAATAGAGATTGGTACGGTTGAACGACGACTTGAACAGCGCCGCGTCGTTCATCTGCAAATTCTTACGGATATCCGATTGTACCTTTGGTGTAGCGGTAGCTGTCAATGCTATAATGGGAATTCCTTGTCCAATCCCATTGATTACTTGTCTAATTTTTCGGTATTCCGGACGAAAATCATGCCCCCACTCCGAAATACAATGTGCCTCATCTACCGCGACAAAGGAGACGGTAATATTGCGCAAAAACTGAATATTATCTTCTTTGCCTAAAGATTCTGGAGCTACGTAGAGCAATTTGGTTTTACCCGAAACCACATCATCTTTTACACGTGCTATATCACTTTTGGTCAACGACGAATTTAAGAAATGTGCGATGCTATCACTCCCACCAAATGCACGCAACTGATCGACTTGATTTTTCATCAGCGCGATTAATGGAGAAATGACAATAGCAGTTCCTTGGCTCATCAAGGCAGGTAGTTGATAACAAATAGATTTGCCACCACCCGTTGGCATGATGACAAAGGTGTCTTTCTTGTTTAAAACATTCGTAATAATCGCTTCTTGATCACCTTTGAACGTATCAAACCCAAAAAATTCTTGCAAGTTATCAAACAGTGATTTTTCTATATCCATAGAATTAGATGAAATATATAGATGTGTGCATTACACTAAATCGCGCTTGCACGTCCCAAATACAGTAAAATAAAATTACAGATTTTTTGATGGAAAACCAATACGAAACCTGAAATGGTTATCGTACTGATGATCACACATTTCTAGCCTGATGCGAGCTTACTACAACCCAAATCAAAAATAAAAGTGATTCGTGTTGCGTCCACATAGTGTAATATTTCTATATGTAAAAGCCGAAAAAATACAATTTACCAACTCAAAAATATACTTTTGGTCTAAGAATTGAAGAGAATAAACGTAAAACAACTAGTTAAGATGAAAAAGATAAGCAGTGTAATTGTAGCATTAGTAGCCGTCGTAGCATTGACATCGATGTCGTTGGTACAAGGCACATTTAATTTTAATACAGAGACACACGATTTCGGTAAGATTCCACACAACAAGCCTGCATCGTACGAATTTACTTTCACCAATAGCGGTGATTCGCCGATCATTATCTCGGAGGTAAGACCAACTTGCGGATGTTCGGTAGCGGATTTTACCAAAGCACCTGTTAAGCCAGGCGATACTGGTGCCATCAACGTGACGTACGACGCCAGTGTGAAAGGTCCGTTTACAAAATCATTTATCGTTAAATCCAACACCAATACACCGGTTAAAAATTTGACCATCAAAGGGAACGTAGAATAAAGAACTCTGCGCATTAAAATACAGCTAGAAGCTACTCTTTTAATAAGAGTAGCTTTTTTTGTTTATCAACTTCCTTATCAACTTTGTTAACTCTCTCAACTTCCTAAACACTGAATTTAGTAACTTAGCGCAAAATTAAACAGTACTATGCCAACTATATCATCGCGCGGACATCAGATGCCCGCTTCTCCTATCCGTAAGCTGACGCCTTTTGCCGATCAGGCAAAGAAAGATGGAAAAAAAATATATCACCTAAACATCGGTCAACCTGACATCAAGACACCAGCCGGCATGCTGCAAGCTATTCGTGATATTGATTTTGATGTGTGGGCGTATACACCTTCTGAAGGCACGAGTACGTATCGCAATAAGTTGGTTGAATACTATAATAAATTGGCCTACAATGTCACGGCGAATCAGATCTTAGTAACCAATGGTGGATCAGAAGCGATCTCGATCGCGATGCAAGCTTGCTTAAATCCCGGCGATGAAATCATTATTCCAGAACCTTTCTATGCGAATTACAATGGTTTTGCTTGTCCGGCAGATGTGGTGATCCGCCCGATCATGTCGCACATCGAAGATGGATTCGCATTGCCAAGCATTGCAGCCTTTGAGAAAGTCATCAACGACAAAACTAAAGCCATTGTGATCTGTAACCCAAACAATCCAACCGGTTACTTATACTCACGGGAAGAGTTAGAAGCGTTGAAAGTGCTTTGCTTGAAATACGATTTATATCTCTTTGCGGATGAAGCTTATCGTGAATTCTGTTATGACGGTAAAGAATTCATCTCACCGATGCATTTGGATGGATTAGAAAACCATGTGGTGATATTTGATACGGTTTCCAAGCGTTATTCTGCTTGTGGTGCACGATTGGGATGTTTGATTACCAAAAATAAAGAGTTATACCAAGTCGCATTGAAGTTTGCCCAAGCACGCTTATCTCCTCCTGCCGTAGCGCAGATTGCGGCGACAGCCGCGGTAGATACGCCACAAACTTATTTTGATGAGGTTTTAGAAGAATATACGGAAAGACGAGATTTGTTGGTAGCCGGATTGAATGCTTTGCCTGGTGTATTCTGTCCTAACCCAGGAGGCGCATTTTACGTAGTAGCTCGCTTTCCGATTGATAATTCGGATAAGTTCTGCCAATGGATGCTAGAATCATTCGAGTACGAAAACGAAACAGTGATGATGGCACCAGCAGCAGGCTTTTATAGCTCAAGTGATGCCGGAAAAGACGAGGTTCGTCTGGCCTATGTATTGCATACCGACGAGTTGAAGAAAGCCTTAGTCTGTTTGGAAAAAGCGTTAGCCGCTTATCCGGGAAGAACGACTACATCAGCATAACGTAGGATTTCCGAAAAAAGATCTAAAGATCCTGTTGAATAATTATTTAACAGGATCTTCTGGTTTTAACAGCTCATCTGTGAGCATCCGTTTAATGATGCGCAAGCGATGCGTATATGTTTTCAGTTCGCTATGATAAATACCTGTGGTATCAATGCGATCAATTCGTACAGAGCTTGACGCATGTAAAATTGTTTCCTTATCGATCAATATTCCGACATGCATAATATGCCCTTCTTCATTATCAAAAAAGGCCAAATCACCTGATCTTACTTCTTGCAAAAAATCGACCACGTCTCCTTGAGAAGCTTGCTGAGAAGCATCTCTGTAAAGTGAAATCGCGAAATGTCGATAGATTAGTTGCACCAGACCGGAGCAATCTATGCCAAAGCGGCTGCGACCGCCCCACAAATAAGGCGCACCGAGGTAATAATCAATTAATTTTGGGAATTCGTCCGCAAAGTCTAACAACGAAGGTTTGCGCAATGATCCTTCTATTCGGCAAGCTGCTTCATCTAACACCAGTTGTTCTGCACTTGGCAAGACACACCCGTGCAGCAGTGGAAATGGCTTATGATCGCCTATCTGCACTAGGGCATCACATACGTCAACAATATGAAAATCGTTGGAACTTTCCGCTATCGTGGCATATTGACCGCGTTGTATCCAACCTTCGTAGGCCGGATCGGCACATTTTATCATGATCCAATCCTCTCGCTCTTCCAATACACTAAAGTATTCTCCAAAAAGTAATTGGGAAACTTGCTCACTACGATGCGAGGGTTCCGACCGAAGCGGAATCACGGATAAACTACAAACGGCTTGTTTTTTCATTACGGCAAGTTACTGGTAATTTGTGATTACTTCCTAAGATGATTTTCCTTAATATCTCCCAATTTTTAGTAATGCAAAAACAAACAAATTACCCGATCGCTTGTGTTATTAAGTAGATAACTAAAGCTACTTAGGTAATGGAGAACAAATTTGAAAGAATACTGATCGCATTGGACGATAGTCCCTGTTCTGATAAAGCAGCAGCATATGCCAAACAACTGGTTGATGGATGGCAATCGACATTAGCGCTATTGACTGTGACACCAGTAACAGCACCAGCTAGCTTTGGTGCAGACCCCTTATTAGGACAACAAGCAATCGTGGTACCCGAAGTGTCTGAAGTACAACACAATGCGGCGGAACGGCGTTTAGAAAGTCTTCGTAGTCAATTTTCAGGAGCCAAAGAAGTGCAGATATTTAACACCGTAGGTACGGTGCGCGATGAAATATTGACGACAGCAGCAGAATGGCAAGCAGATCTGATTATTATGGGCACGAATGGGCGGACTGGATTCGATCATTTCTTGTCAGGATCAGTGGCAGAATCTGTCGTTCGAAAATCGAAATGCCCGGTATTGGTCATCCCTGCTGATGAGGAAGAAGATTAGACGCTTATTTTAGACTTTCTGAAAGTGAGCTACATACATGGAATCTGCTTGGTCATTATAACCTAGCAAATGTTCTTGTTTGGTTAATTTCAAACCGAGATCTTGTTGGATATAGTTAGTCATCCCTTCGTTTTCTTCGGAAAATACCGAACAAGTTATATAAATAAGCTGTCCTCCTGACTTCAAAAACGGGAGGACATTTTTTGTGATATTGCGCTGTAAGTCTGTAAAACGTTTCAGAGATGTTGGATCAAACTGCACCATCATTTCAGGCGTTCGACCCCAAGTGCCCGAACCACTACAAGGAGCGTCTACCAAAATGCCATCGAATTGCTCGCCTTGCATCAAATAAGTGACAGGTTTGGACAAATCTAAGATCTTTTGGCGGTAATCTGTTGGTCGAAAGCCGGCTTGCTGAAAGCGCTCTTCCAAATTGCGCAAGATCGTAAATCGCACATCGGAAACTAATAACTGGATATCTGGACAACGATCCAGTAGCATTAATGATTTTCCTCCGGAAGCAGCACAGCAATCCCACCACTTCTGATCCGCTTGCAGACGAAAATCGGATTGAGTTTTTTGCGAAGAAAGATCCTGTACTTCGTACATACCATCTATCTTGCGAATACTAGCGACATTAAATCCATTTGGAAAAGCAATTGTTTGCTCACCTAAATGTGCATGAGCCACCTCAGCACGTTTCAATATCTGCAATACTTCAGCTAGCTTTTCGCGTTTTACCCGAATAAATAATTTGGGCTGTATAAATAAGCTAGGCAAAAATTCAGCTGGGTCTATGGCAGAAGACAAGTTCGTTAGCTCAGGGAAAACTTCGTGGATGAATTTGCCATAGCGTTCTTCGACCAGAGCAATTTTTTCAGTGACTGATTTGGTAATCTCCGAATTCCATGCAGGATAATGAACGGCCACCACATCGCTTTGCTGCTCGCACAAAAACTCCGCGATGACCAACTTCTCCTCTATAGCTAGATCTGTAAATGCGCGACCAAGTCGAAAGTAATTGTAGCAAAGACGTGATGTCACGCGTCTATCAGTCGAACCCATTTGACGATTCGATTTGTAGAACTTTGTCAGAAATCGCGACAGTGGCTCGCCATACTGATAACCCTCCAGCGCCTTAACGGCATTCCGGATTTGATGCATCACCCGTTTTTCCAGCATATCCTATTCTTAGCGAGCTTGAAATTGCCCGAAGCGATATTCCATTAGGCTTACTCCAAAATTCACGTAACCCCAACGGTCATTACGATTGAATTTGTAATTGCTATACAAACCTTCAAACGTTTCTTTGTTGATGTATTCCGCATAATCTGATCCATATTTCTGCAATAAATTGCCAAAATATCTACCCGAATCATATCCTTTATAGGCATGATCCGATGGATCTACACTGTACGCATTCTTGTATGCAGACTGAAAATCTCGTGCAGCTGATGACAGTGGATTTAGATGACTCTCAGAAGTAATAACTGGACGATAAAAGGTAAAGTTGCTGTATGAACTAAAATCTACTCGGCTCCAAAGTGGATGCCCGTACAGACGAAACTCCAAATTATCAGACAGTGAGCGCTCATCCATCACATTAAGCATAGCTTTGAGCTGATTCCTATCCGTAGTACCGCTAACAACGTGATAAACCACGCGTGAATTCAATTTGTCGTTTAGCTCTGATGGCGATGATACCGAAATAACCTCGGCATAAGGCAAACGCTCTTTAATATCGGCCGGGAACCCTTGGATAAACTGTTGGTGATCGCTGTTGGCTGAGTTGTAGATCAAAATAACATCGCCTTCCTTGTAACTTTTGGCTAACTCAGCAGATATGGCGCGCATATGAATACTAATCGGTGGCGTTACAGATACTAAGTTTGGCAAATTAAACTCAGTCGGCATGGTAGCTGCCAATGGATTTACTTGCAATACCCGTTTATTAGGAGGCAAACTTGCGCTGAATGCTTTGATTTCGGCCGGATAAATCGGACCAACGATTAAACTTGCTTCTTTAATCTCTTGTGAGAGCGCCAAATTAGCATTATGCCCAGCGTTATCTCTCGAATCCAACACCTGCAATTCGACCCGTTTATTCGATTTTGCAGTCTGCTGCAAACCCATCTGAAAACCTTGGTAAAAATCCAGCGCTAAAGCAGATCGTTTCACATCCTCTTCTGATACCGCGCTAGATGCTACACGATCTAATTGAAATGGCAAAAGCAAAGCAATCGTACCGCCAGGATACATTCTCGCTTTGCTACTAACCGCTACTTCTGTATCTCGCGACTTATCTTCACGATCAGCCTCTGATTGATCGTTTTTGCCATCTACTCTTCCCGTCGATTGGCCAGGCGCACGCAAAACGCCTGTTGTCGTTTTTGGTGAACAAGATGATACTGCCAAAGCAGCTGCAAAAAAACCTATTAGATAAGTACACTTCATTTTTGTTTTAATTTTATTCCCACTCAATGGTTGCAGGTGGTTTTGAACTAATATCGTATACGACGCGGTTGATACCTTTGACGTGGTTGATGATCTCGTTAGAAATCTTTGCTAACAAGTCGTATGGCAAATGAATCCAGTCTGCCGTCATACCATCCAAAGAACCTACAGCACGCAAAGCGACCACATGTTCGTACGTACGCTCATCTCCCATGACACCAACGGATTGTACTGGCAAGAAAATCGTACCAGCTTGCCAGATCTTATCATACCAACCCGACTCACGAAGATTACGAATGTAGATGTCATCAGCTTCTTGCAAAATCCGTACCTTTTCTGCCGTTACATCCCCTAAAATACGAATACCGAAGCCTGGACCAGGGAAAGGATGTCTTCCTAAGATTTTAGGATCTACTTCCAACGTCTTTCCTACGCGTCTTACCTCATCTTTGAACAAGGTTCTTAGGGGCTCAATGACATTCAGTTTCATATAATCTGGCAATCCGCCCACATTGTGATGCGATTTGATCGTAGCCGATGGACCATTCACCGAGATGGACTCGATGACATCTGGATAGATCGTACCTTGACCCAACCATTTTGCTTCTACGCCATCCGGCAATTCAGCTTGGATCTGTTTTGCTGCATCATCAAATACATCAATGAAAGATGCACCAATGATTTTACGTTTTTGTTCTGGGTCAGAAACGCCGGCCAATTTGCTATAAAATTGGTCTTTCGCATTGACACCTTTAATATTCAAGCCCATGTGCTCGTACGAATCCAATACCTCTTGGAATTCATTTTTGCGCAATAAACCGTGATCAACAAAGAAACAGTGCAACTTATCACCGATCGCATGATGCAATAGCACAGCCGCTACTGTAGAATCAACACCACCCGATAGCGCCATGATGACGTGATCGTCACCCAATTGTGTTTTCAGATCGGCAATAGTCATCTCTACGAAAGCATCAGCCGTCCAATCTTGCGTACATCCACAGATATTAACCACAAAATTCTTCACCAAAACTTGACCGTCTGTACTATGCGTTACTTCAGGGTGAAATTGAATTCCATACGTGCGCGTACCTTCGATATGATAGGCTGCTACGCGTACTTTATCCGTACTGGCGATTACGCGAAAGGTAGCAGGCACATCTTTAATCGTATCTCCGTGCGACATCCACACCTGTGATTGTGTCGGAATGCCAGTCAGCAACGGGTTTTCCTGATCAACAAATAATAAATTTGCTCTTCCGTATTCACGAATTTCGGAAGGCAATACTTCACCGCCAGAATGTTGTGCTAGATATTGGGCACCATAACAAACACCTAAAACAGGATAATCGCGCATCATGGTAGCATAATCTACCTGTGGTGCATCTTCCTGACGAACCGAATAAGGGCTACCTGAAAAAATAATGCCTTTAACCGTCTCATCGAAGGCAGGAATGTTATTAAATGGATGAATTTCACAATACACATTCAGTTCGCGCACACGACGCGCGATCAACTGCGTATATTGTGACCCAAAATCGAGGATAATAATTTTTTCTGACATGGCGCAAAGTTACATATTCAGGATGATTTTTACACGGCGAATTCTTCTTACCTTAGCATTTACACTTTTCAAAATAAATAGACATGAAATTTGGCAGCGTTACAGACCCTTCTTCCATTGATTTTTCTTTACCAAAAACCCCTTCTGCTACCCTAGAATTGCTAAAAGCGCATCAATCTGATGAGCCTTTTGAAGTATATGTTGGCTGCGCCAAATGGAACAAAAAGGAATTGAAAGGATTTTATCCGAGAGGCACCAAAGATGAATTGGCATATTATGCCACGAAATTTAATTCGATCGAGTTGAATGCCACATTTTATAACTCTCCCTCTAAGGATCAAGTAGAAACTTGGAAAGATAAAACAGGTAAAGATTTTAAGTTTTTCCCAAAAATCCCCCAGTCGATTAGTCACTATGGCCGCCTGCTAAATACAGATGAAAAGGTAAAAGCATTTGTAGATTCAACCGTGTTGTTTGAAGAGAAGTTGGGTATGGCATTTCTTCAAATGCACGATAATTACAAACCTAAAGATTTTGATCGTCTGGAATCTTTTCTAGAAAACTTCCCTGCTGGCTATCCCTTAGCGGTAGAAGTGCGCAACGAAAGCTGGTTTGCAGATAAGGAAGTAGCCGAGCGTTATTACGCTTTGCTGGAGAAAACAAATAAAACCAATGTCATTGTAGATACGGCAGGACGACGAGATTTATTGCATATGCGCCTTACGACGCCAATCGCATTCGTGCGCTATGTCGGAGCCAATGCACCATCGGATTACACTCGACTGGATGAGTGGATAGCACGCATTAGTGAATGGCGAAAGGCTGGTTTGCAGAAATTGTATTTCTTCATTCACCAAAATATGGAAGAAGAATCTCCGCTCCTTGCTGATCATTTCATCAAATTGATGAATAAGACATTTGATTTGAATCTGAAATTACCAAATGCTGACAAATTATTTTAAAGTTTTTTTGGAGAATAACGAATAGTCTACTAAGTTTGTAGAGTATTCAGAATTGCACGGTGCAATACCAACCGAGTTAGTCAAACCACGGTGGTCTTATTAATACGGGAACTATTCCAAAACAGATTAAATGGCCGTTCAGAATACGATTGATGGTTTCACCTTTAAGAATTGTATTGTATGCAAACTCCACACGAACTTTACCAGCATCTGGTTCAAAATTTTCACCACTACTCTATCAAGGAACTGGTAAACTTAAACAACGATCTTGTCCGAAATGCTTCTTGGGGCACGCAAAAGGCCGCCTTTAGAACTGCAGTATTAAATAGTCTTGCGCGCAAAGGCGTAAATTTGTCGCGCATCATTTCACATGATGACGGATTTACAACAGTACAATTGGTAGCCGTAGAATTAGGCGAGGACAACACGTTGATTCCCCTCGCCTGCTAACACTATTTATTGATGCGTGATCGCATATAGTGCGAAGGTGCCTAACCAATGTGACCCCATGTAATCATCATCCTTACCGAGATTAGGCAAGGTAAAAGCTAAATGCGCGTCTGCCACTTCTCGCAGATGCGCAAGCTCTGGAACTTGATGCGCTATACCATAAAGACAAGCTGCACGACTATAATTTAGGCCATCAAGATGTACCAATTGTCCATCAGTCCGATCTTTGACAATAGCTGGTTCCAACTTAAAGTCTTCACGGTACATTTGGGGTAAAAATTCGTTGAGCCAAGTTTTATAGGCTTTAGTATCTAACACTTTACTCATGAGGTAAGCTTCTTCCAAACATGGTGAGAGAAAGTCTGATCCGCTCGGCTCATAGGAGAAATCACAGTTTTTATCCTCTTGATACAAGCGTATCGCATGCTCTGTAATGGCATCGGCCAATGCCTTATCTTTCGCCGTGAGAGCATAATCGTACATCAAGGACAATCCGAATGCCGTATTATCATGCTTACCACTACGTATGGGATAAACTAATTTAGGTAAGTAATCTAATAATTTACCGCGCAAAAGATCCACCATCGGTTGCAAGGATTGGCTCCATCTTTTAGCATCGGCATCATTCCAAGTAATCAGTTCTTCTTGCAACTTAAACAACCAAGCCCAGCCGTACGTACGCTCAAAAGAAAGATTGTTTTTATCCTCAAAAAAAGATTTTTCAATAGCTGCATTCTTATCGGTAATTAACGTGTTTAATGTAGCACGTACCTCACCTTGCTGATCCAGATCGTTAAATGATTTCATTAATTTAACGATAGACCAATAACCATGTACCGAAGAATGCCAGTCGTAACAGCCATAGAATATCGGTCGCAAGACGCGTGGCGGCTTTAGATCGGAATCGCTACCAATAGATTGCCCTAGCTTATTCGGATATTCTACCGTAATACAGTGAACCGGCATATCAAAGATTGTTTTCGCTTGCTCAGCGCTTAATTGAAATTTCTGAATAGCTGGTTCAGCACTAAATTGTGCTTTACTATTGCTTTCTGAATCTTGACAGGAAAATATTAAAATACCAGCAATCCCTACAAGGGTTAGGCAGTAAAAACGATTCAATGTGAAAATCATGAACATGCTTGATAATTGTTACTTACAAATTAAGTGCTAAATATAATAATTTCATTCTTTAGCTATGACAGCATTTAAACTTCCATTTTAAAGGTTACCATTAGCACCGATACGGGAAGTAGGAAAAAAATTTGGTTAAAGTATTAAAAAACTAGTTCAAATATTTCTATAAAGAAAAATATTTTAACAATTTTAAACTTTAAATCAATAATTAAAAAATAATTATCGTTGTGAAGAATGAATAATAACAGATTAGAATCCTTACAAATATTAGAGATTTTGAACCAATCAAGTCATCCTGTTGCTGTATATACTGGTGAAGAAATTCTAATTGAGTTTGCTAATCCTGCAATGCTGGCAGCGTGGGGCAAACCGAGGGATGTAATAGGAAAGACATTGTCTGAGGCACTTCCAGAAATAGCCAATCAACCTTTCGTTTCCATGTTACGCCGCGTCTGGAATACAGGTATTGATGATATCGGCGAAGCAATTGCCGCCGATCTGGTTACTGCTGGACAATTACAACGTTATTATTTTGATTATGAATACAAAGCAATAAAGAATGAAGCTGGTGAGATATATGCTATCATGCAAACCGCTCTGGATGTAACCGAAAAGGTGAAAAGTAAGGAGGAGGCACATTATCAAGCATCTTTATTTCGGGAATTGGTACAACAAGCACCTGTTGCGATTACGGTACTACATGGCGAACAATTGATTATAGACATCGTAAATCCAAAAATGTTAGAAATATGGGGAAAAGATAGCCAGATCATTGGGAAGCCACTATCGGATGCAATGCCCGAGTTAGAAGGACAACCATTTATCGGAATATTAGTCAATGTCTTTCTTACTGGAAAACCATATTACGGTCAAGAGAGCTGGGCACAGATTGAACGTGGAGGCAAAATCGTAGAAGGTTATTTCAATTTTGATTGTCAACCGTTCTGGAGTGGCGATGGCAGAATTACGGGTGTACTACAGGTTGTTACCGAAGTGACGGATCAAGTAATGGCAAGGTTAGAGATACAACAGACCAAAACTATGATGGATATGGCCATCAATGCAGCGAACTTAGGCACTTGGCAAATAGAGCCTCACAGTAAAAAACTCATATACAATGAAGCATTACTACGTATTTTCGGTTATAAAAATAGCGAACCAATTACCTTTGAGATGATTATGGCGCAAGTAAGTGACGATTATCGAGAAATAGTGCTCGAAGAAATTGAATTAGCACGATCTAAAAAATCACCATTTGACTTGACGTATTCGCAGCGCCGTTTTGATGATAATGGGCTAATATGGCTAAGGGCGTTTGGCAAAATAGCGGAAACCTCTGATTATACTGAAGCTTTTTCAGGCTTTGTGATGGATATAACAGAAGACATCAAAGATGAGCAACGTAAGAATGACTTTATCGGTATGGTAAGTCACGAATTAAAAACTCCACTAACATCTGTAAATAGCTATGTGCAATTGTTGAGTCGACATGGCGAGGAACACCATAATACATTTGTAAAGAAGATTGCCGGATCAACTGTCGTTCAGTTATCAAAAATGACAGCCATGATCAATGGCTTTCTAAATCTTTCGCGATTTGAATCTGGTAAGATCACTTTAGATCAAAGTATTTTTAATATGGGAGAACTCGTACAAGAAATAATTGAAGAGCATCAAGTAACGATGAGCACACGTCAAATAAATTTTAGTCAACCGTTCAAATTTGACGTAAGTGCTGACCGCATAAAAATTGGTATTGTTATATCTAATTTACTCAATAATGCTATTAAATATTCGCCCAATGATAGCGAAATCAATATAAGTTGCAAGGAGGTGGACGGCCAGATCGAGTTTTGTGTAATCGATCAAGGTATCGGTATCAGCAAGGACAATATTGGAAAAATATTTGAACGCTTTTATCGCGTGCGTTCTGAATTTGTTTCCGGTTTCGGAATCGGTTTATATATAAGTGCTGAAATTATCGAAAGACATAATGGAAAGATTTGGGCGAACAGTGAGCTAGGCAAAGGATCTACATTTTGCTTTAGCATACCAACACAGGTACAAGTTGAGAAGCAGGCCCCTAGCAGACAACTCATTCAGCATAATCATAGATAGCGTATCATTTAATTTTGAACGGTCAACAGGTCTGCTAATCCCATTATTGAACAATCAAACATAAAGTAACTATACGACAGGTATTTATCGCAATTATCCGTGATAAAAAAAGGCTACTAATACGTGTTTTAAAATCTTATTATCTGATAATCAACTATGTAATTTTTTTTGCAATAAAAAATGACAAAAATTAGCTATAATGCGAAGTTGATTTGTAATATTGATATTACAGATAATTATGATTTGCAAATTTTCTCGGGTAATTATTAGCTTACATGTATGAAAGTTTTATTCGCGGACGCCAGCAGCCTATGTCGCTATAGTACAATTCTTGTGGCTAGACAATCTTTTGATACTATTACAGTGCTTGAGGCCGAAGCATTATATGAGGTAAATGTCATTCTAACTGCTGAAAAAGTACTCACATTATTTATAAATTTAAATATACTGGAAGGTCATGCTATAAAACATATAGAGACAATACGAAATCTGCAACCTACCGTGCGTATTATACTTGTGGTAAACACTCTAACTGAGTATAGAGCCAACATGCAACTTGCTCCGCATGTAGAAGGTTTCTTATGCCTCGAAGATACACTTGAAAATAGTAAGGCATACATCGATAAAATTCTAAATGATAATTTAGACACCGATAGTGATAAAAATGAATACGAAAATAGGTGTAGTAGCACACATCATGTATCTGACCAACAAACTAGTACACTTTTCAAAGCATATACTTCGATAGTAAAGCACTGTTGGGCTGATCATTTAACGTATTATCTCGCTAAATAAAAGCCAGAAATTTATTCTGTTTGGTGTTACGCTATTGTCGCAAGATGACTATGTCTCTAAAACTGCCCAGTTGGAATATCTTAACAGGTTATAAGTCATCTAAAAACACATTTGGACGGTGAACGACATTTTAGTTGCCATTAAATAAATAGATTTATGCTGATATTTAAGGCGGTCAAGTTAAAATTATAAACAAGGCCGACTCTTCCTTCTACTTCACTAACAATATTTTGCTATTCAACGGATCGAAACTGACATGAACATGTTATAAATTTATGTTTTGCGGCATGCGCATTGAAAATGATTTTGCATTTAGATACATTACCACCTTAATACCATTGAATTGTAATTTTTAAACTTTAACTCTGGGTTTTACTAATCTGAATCCCGCACTGCCATATCCATGAAAGACAAAAAGAAATCTAAATACATTGCCCCAAATATTCAAGTTGACGCAATTGCAACTGAACATTGGATTGCTGCTCATTCTGAAAATGTACGACAACCTAAGACTTCCGCACCTATCAAAAGAGAAGATAATAAGAGCAAAGATACCGGTGACGGTGAATCTTGGTAGTACCTAATAAAATGCGTTATCTAAACTTTACGCTTGCTTGCAGCTCGAGTGTTATCTTCTCTAAAAACAGTTACAGATATTAAATTTATCATGTAGAGACAATGACCAAGGGTGAGTTTAGCGAGTCGCAAATCATCTAGATTTTATCGCAACAGGATTCTGGACAATCAGTTTCGCACATTTGCAATGAGCATGTTATATTCGCGGGATGACAATAGCGAATTTAATTTGAATTCTATAGTTTTAGGTGCTGCGAGCTGAGGGTCGATGACAGATCACGTATTCATTTAATATTTGATTAATCATTTTTTATACAAGTTCGTACTAATTGTATACATAAAGCGCATTAAGCACCAAACAACTGACCCATTATCATAAAAAAGTCAAAGTGTAAAACTTGCTTCTTTAATTGACAAAATAGCGTTTCCTTTGCATTACTAATCTGGCTGAACTTTATACCATAATAGTCAGATAGTATTTTATATTTATGAATAGGTCATATATTAGGACAGTATTAACGGCAATTGTAGCTGCACTGTCAGCACTTTCAGGAGCTGCTCAAACGATTACCATAAAAGGCAAAATCAAGGATGGATATTCTTTGGAAGCAATTCCTTATGCAAGTATTAATGTAGTAGGATTAACATCATATGGTACTGCGAGCAATGAGCGAGGCGAATTTACTTTACAAATTTCAGGTCCACAACGCAAGTTGTTGGTTAGTTCGGTGGGTTACGATTCACGCGAGGTTGACTTAAGTGACGAAAAAGAACAATATGAAGATATCTTCCTTTATGCTCAAAATTCTATCGAAGCCGTATCTGTCAAACCGCCAAAAGTAAAATATTCTAATAAAAATAATCCAGCTGTAGAGCTTATTCGTCAGGTGGTCGCACATCGGGATGAAAACCGATTGACGGGACAAGATTATGTAGAATACAACCAATATGAAAAGCTCGTATTAGGTTTGAGCAACCTTAGCGAGAAGTTTAAAAATCGTAAGATCTTTAAGAATTATCAGTTTCTTTTTCAATCAGATACTTTAGGTACAAGCGATTCATCCTATGTTCTTCCAGCATTTATGGAAGAAAAATATTCGAAGAATTACTACCGTAAAGATCCTAAAACTTCCGCGCAGGAGATCTTGGCTCACAAACAGGCCGATTTCGACCCTCGCTTTGTAGACAATTCTGGGTTAAGTAGCTACTTGCAGAGACTTTATGACGAAGTTGAAATTTATGATAACAACGTCACCATTCTCACCAATCAATTTCTGAGCCCTATTGCTAATACAGCGCCGACATTTTATCGATTTTATATCACCGATACGGTGACAGTTGGCAATGAAAAATTAGTGGAGTTGAGCTTTTTCCCACGCAATAAGAGTAACCTGCTTTTTAAAGGAAAGCTTCACGTCACGATGGACGGTCATTACGCGGTGAAATATGCGAATATGACTGTAAACAAGGAAATTAACCTCAACTTTGTGCGCGGATTGAATATTGAGCTTTTCTTTAATAACGACAATCAAGAAAAGTATTACTTGGCTAAAAGTCATTTAGATATCGAATTCTCACTTTCCGAAAAGGGAAAAGGTATTCGAGGTACGCGTGTAGTGATGATCGAAGATTATACAAGCGGACTTGTGCGGCCGGATAGCGTCTATCAAATCGCAAAAAACACCCCAGCAAAGTCTGCAAAAGAGGAAGTACCTATAGATTGGAACACCCTTCGTCCAGAACCACTTTCGCAAAACGAAGCTAATGTGTATGCTAATATTGAAGGATTACAGACCATGTCTTCTTTTAAGCGAGTGATGGATATCTCGGCATTAATCCTAGCAGGTTATAAGCAATTTGGTCCCGTAGAAGTCGGACCTGTCAATACCTTTTATTCATACAATCCTGTAGAAGGATTACGTTTGCGCGTCGGTGGACGAACTACAGAACAGTTCAGCGAACGCTTTTACATGGAAGCATTCGGTGCTTACGGAACTAGGGATGAGCAATGGAAGTATTTTGTAAGTGGCACCTATGCCCTTAATAAAAAATCACCTTATAAATTTCCACAGCACTATATCCGGGCATCGGCTTCGTATGATACCAAGATTCCTGGTCAGAACTTAGACTTCATTCAGGAAGATAACGTATTGCTTTCTTTCAAACGTGGCGAAGATTTAAGCTATCTTTATAATTACCAGTACCGTTTGGATTATAAAGCCGAATTTGAAGGCAATTTTGCGATTACATCAGGAATTAATGTTTGGAAACAGATGCCTGCCGGTGTACTTTCGTATCAGCAAATGCAACCGGACGGTAGCCTGCGTACTATCTCAGAGCTAAATACAACAGAATTCAACTTAGGATTTCGCTGGGCTCCTAACGAACAGTTTTATCAAGGAAAAACCTACCGTACACCGATATTCAACGAATATCCGATATTCAATATAAATTATACTGCTGGTCTTAAGAATGTATTGAACGGAGAGTATAACTACCACAACTTTACAGCCGGAGCTTTTAAACGCGTATATCTTTCACAGTTTGGTTATGCTGATGTAAATATTGATGGCACCTATATTTTGGGAAATAACATTCCTTATCCATTGCTTACGATACACCGCGCCAACCAGACATATGCTTACCAGTTGAGTTCATACAACTTGATGAATTTTATGGAGTTCGTGTCCGATCATCATGCTGCTTTGCAAGTGCAGTATTATATGAATGGATTTCTGTTTAACAAAATCCCTTTATTAAAAAGACTAAAGTTACGTGAAGTTTTCAGTTTTAAAGGTATTTATGGTGGTTTACGAGACAGCAACAACCCAGACTTGAGCGACCAAGTGTATGCTTGGCAACGCAATTCCGATGGTGTAGTATCTTCATATACCTTTGATGGGTCTCCTTATATGGAAGCTAGTTTTGGTGTGGCCAATATCTTCAAAATATTGCGCGTAGATGCTGTGAAAAGATTGTCTTACCTAGATCATCCCAATGTACCTACTTGGGGCATACGTGCACGGATCAAGTTTGACTTTTAAGCTTTCAGAAGACCTGATTTTTTCTTAATTTCGCCTTATTATGGAAACCGTAGTTAGTGGAATTAGAAGTACTGGAAAGTTGCACCTGGGCAATTATTATGGAGCGCTGAGCAATTTTGTAAAGATGCAGGAAGAATACAATTGTTTCTTCTTTATTGCAGATTTACATTCGTTGACCACGCACCCGACACCGGGTGATTTAAGTCGTACCGTACGCCAAGTAGTGGTAGAGTATTTGGCAGCAGGAATCGATCCTGAGAAATCGACTATCTATGTACAGTCTGATGTACCACAAGTTGCCGAACTCTATCTCTATATGAATATGAATGCCTATCTAGGTGAACTAGAGCGCGCAACGGCATTTAAAGATAAAGTAAGAGCTAATCCGGATAATGTAAATGCGGGACTACTTACCTACCCTGTATTGATGGCTTGTGATATTTTGATCCATCACGCCACTAAAGTTCCTGTTGGCAAAGATCAAGAGCAGCACTTGGAAATGACGCGTACTTTTGGCAATCGCTTCAACCGCTTGTATGAGGTAGATTATTTTAAAGAATCTTTTGCGTTTAGCTATTCCGACAAACTCGTGAAAATACCGGGATTGGATGGTCAAGGAAAAATGGGTAAATCCAATGGCGACGCCAGTTGCGTGTATTTGTCGGATAGCCCTGAGGTAATTCGTAAAAAGGTAATGCGTGCGGTCTCTGACTCCGGACCAACCATCGAAAACCAACCTAAACCTGAATCTATTCAGAATCTTTTTGACTTAATGAAAGTAGTATCTTCTGCAGATACGTATACGCATTTCGATGATTTATACAACAATTGTGCAATTCGTTACGGAGACTTCAAGAAGCAATTGGCAGAAGATATGGTATTGGCAACAGAGCCCGTGCGTTCGCGTATCGAAGAAATATCTGCGGATGAAGATTACCTAAGTAAAGTCATCAAGTTAGGTGCAGAAAAAGCTGCCGCAAGTGCAGACCGTACCATCAAAGATGTTCGTGAAATTATTGGATTGAAGAAGATATAAAAATGCATATAGCTGTAGTAGGAAATATAGGAGCCGGAAAGACAACCTTGACGGAATTATTGGCTCGTCATCTCAAATATGAGCCACAGTTTGAAGCGGTAGAAAACAATCCGTACCTCGAAGATTTTTACAGCGATATGAAACGCTGGGCTTTCAATCTGCAAATATTCTTCTTGAATAGCCGATTCCGCCATATCGTGGAGTTGCAAAATAGAAACATCGACATGATTCAAGATCGTACGATCTATGAAGACGCCTATATATTTGCAGAAAATCTATTCGATATGGGGCTGATGTCTGCCCGAGATTTCGAAAACTATAGCAATATTTTTCAGAGCATAGTACACTACATCCAACCACCGGATTTGTTGATCTACCTACGTGCTTCTGTGCCTACATTAGTCAATAATATACAGAAGCGTGGCCGTGATTACGAATCGGGAATTCGCCTAGATTACCTTTCTAAACTCAATGAGAAATACGAAAAGTGGATTGGCAATTATAAAGAAGGAAAACTTTTGATTTTGGATAAAGATAATTTGGACTTCGCTCAAAATCCGGAAGATCTGGGCATGGTAATCCAAAAGATAGAAGCTGAGCTTTTTGGCTTGTTTTAGTGAGTTAGCACTTGGATAACGCCTTTCTGATCAAAAGTAAAAGCTCAACTTTGCAGTTGAGCTTTTACTTTTGTGGAGCCGGAGGGATTTTTGCGGCCCGCAATCCCCGTACGCAACCCGCAAAGAAATTGTTCGAACCCTCTTATCGGGCGCTCATCACCTCCGCCAAAAACAAAAGCCCAACTTTGCAGTTGAGCTTTCGTTTTGTGGAGCCGGAGGGATAGTTTGCGACCCGCAATCCCCGCACGCAACCCGCAAAGAAATTGTTCGAACCCTCTTATCGGGCGCTCATCACCTCCGCCAAAAACAAAAGCCCAACTTTGCAGTTGAGCTTTCGTTTTGTGGAGCCGGAGGGATAGTTTGCGACCCGCA
>NZ_WLYS01000004.1 GCF_011316935.1 Sphingobacterium chungjuense | reverse complement strand
ATAAGGGTGACAGCCCCGTACAGGTAAAGAATGACAGCATAGTGGTATCCTGAGTAGGGCGGGACCGGAGAAATCCTGCTTGAATCTACCGGCACCATCCGGTAAGGCTAAATACTCCTGAGAGACCGATAGTGAACCAGTACCGTGAGGGAAAGGTGAAAAGAACCCCGAACAGGGGAGTGAAAAGAACCTGAAACCGTGTGCTTACAAGCGGTCGGAGCGGATTTATTCTGTGACGGCGTGCCTTTTGCATAATGAGCCTACGAGTTACTCTTGTCCGGCAAGGTTAAGTCGTTCAGCGACGCAGCCGAAGCGAAAGCGAGTCTGAATAGGGCGCATAGTCGGATGAGGTAGACGCGAAACCTTGTGATCTACCCTTGGGCAGGTTGAAGTTGCAGTAACATGTAATGGAGGACCGAACCGATAAACGTTGAAAAGTTTCCGGATGACCTGAGGGTAGGGGTGAAAGGCCAATCAAACTGGGAAATAGCTCGTACTCCCCGAAATGTTTTTAGGAACAGCGTCGGCATAGAGTCTTGTAGAGGTAGAGCTACCGATTGGGTGCGGGGGAGTCAAATCCTACCAAATCCAGACGAACTCCGAATGCTACAAGATATGGCCGGCAGTGAGGCTTTGGGTGCTAAGGTCCAAGGCCGAGAGGGAAAGAACCCAGACCATCAGCTAAGGTCCCTAAATATACGCTAAGTTGAACTAACGAGGTCCGGTTGCCCAGACAGCTAGGATGTTGGCTTGGAAGCAGCCATTCATTTAAAGAGTGCGTAACAGCTCACTAGTCGAGCGACCGGGCGTGGATAATAAACGGGCATCAAGTGTATTACCGAAGCTATGGATTTGTAATTTATTACATCTGGTAGGGGAGCATTCTATCGTCGGGGAAGCAGCAAGGTGACTTGTTGTGGAGATTATAGAAAAGCAAATGTAGGCATAAGTAACGATAAGGCGGGTGAGAAACCCGCCCACCGAAAGAACCAGGTTTCCTGATCAACGCTAATCGGATCAGGGTTAGTCGGGGCCTAAGGCGCATCCGAAAGGAGGTAGCCGATGGACAACGGGTTAATATTCCCGTACTTTTATATACTGCGATGTGGTGACGGAGTAGTGACACTGCCGCGAACTGACGGAATAGTTCGTTGAAGTGCGTAGGTATATTTTCTGTAGGCAAATCCGCAGAGAATGCTGAAACACGATAGTACTGCAAAGCTTCGGCGGCGCAGATAGTGCAGGTAATCAGACTTCCAAGAAAACCCGCTAAGCTTCAGGTATATAAAACCCGTACCGCAAACCGACACAGGTGTTCGAGGAGAGAATCCTAAGGTGCTCGAGTGAATCATGGCTAAGGAACTCGGCAAAATGGCCCTGTAACTTCGGGAGAAGGGGCGCTGTCTCTAGCGATAGAGCAGCCGCAGTGAAAAGGCCCAGGCGACTGTTTAGCAAAAACATATGGCTTTGCAAAATCGAAAGATGAAGTATAAGGCCTGACACCTGCCCGGTGCTGGAAGGTTAAGAGGGGATGTCATCGCAAGAGAAGCATTGAATCGAAGCCCCAGTAAACGGCGGCCGTAACTATAACGGTCCTAAGGTAGCGAAATTCCTTGTCGGGTAAGTTCCGACCTGCACGAATGGTGTAACGATCTGGGCGCTGTCTCAGCCATGAGCTCGGTGAAATTGTGGTATCGGTGAAGACGCCGATTACCCGCAACGGGACGGAAAGACCCCATGAACCTTCACTATAGCTTAACATTGGAATTGGATACAGGATGTGTAGGATAGGCGGGAGATGTTGAAGCGGCTTCGCTAGGAGTCGTGGAATCAACCTTGAAATACCGCCCTTTCTGTATTCGGTTTCTAACTCGGATTCTCCGAGGACATTGTTTGGTGGGTAGTTTGACTGGGGTGGTCGCCTCCAAAAAGGTAACGGAGGCTTTCAAAGGTGGGCTCAGTACGCTTGGTAACCGTACGAGGAGTGCAATGGCATAAGCCCGCTTGACTGTGAGACCAACAAGTCGATCAGGGTCGAAAGACGGACATAGTGATCCGGTGGTTCTGTATGGAAGGGCCATCGCTCAAAGGATAAAAGGTACTCTGGGGATAACAGGCTGATCTCCCCCAAGAGCTCATATCGACGGGGAGGTTTGGCACCTCGATGTCGGCTCGTCACATCCTGGGGCTGGAGAAGGTCCCAAGGGTTGGGCTGTTCGCCCATTAAAGTGGCACGCGAGCTGGGTTCAGAACGTCGCGAGACAGTTCGGTCCCTATCTGTTGTGGGCGTTGGAAGTTTGAGTGGATCTGTCCTTAGTACGAGAGGACCGGGATGGACTGACCGCTGGTGAACCAGTTATGCCGCCAGGTGTACGGCTGGGTAGCTACGTCGGGAATAGATAAGCGCTGAAAGCATCTAAGTGCGAAACTAGCCACGAGATGAGACTTCCTTATAGGGTCGTTGCAGATGACAACGTTGATAGGTCATAGGTGTAAAGGTAGAGATACCATAGCCAAGTGATACTAATAGCCCGAAGCTTTCGCAATGATAGAAAACGTGTTCTGTTGTTTCCTGTGTTTCTTAGCTAGCAATAGCAAATGATCTACAGATTATATTTTCTGATTGTCCTTCTTTCTTTCAACTATGTTATTTAAAAAACTTGAATGTAGAAGTTTGAAATGAGAAGTTAGAAATGTTTTTCTTACTTTTTAGTTCCCGCTTCTTACTTATCACAAGATATTCAGGTGCCTATATCGGCGGTGTCCACCTCTTCCCATTCCGAACAGAGTAGTTAAGCCCGCCAGAGCCGATGGTATTGCCGTAACAGGTGGGAGAGTAGGTCGGTGCCTAATTTTATACCAAAGCCCTTGCAACAACTTTGCAAGGGCTTTTTTGCGTTTAGAGATTTTCTAATTCCCTATCAAAGAGAAAAGACGTATATTACATACGATAACAATTTATTGATATGTATAATTTATTTTACTTCCGTAGTCTGGCCGTAGTTGTATTAGTATTTTTATTTACTTGCAGCAGCTTGTACGCACAAGAACCTCGATTCACGATTGCTCCGCGTATAGGTTACGGTGTCCAAAATCTAGACTGGTCTATAGCGGGTAATTTAGATGGTACAAGTCCTAATGTTTTCTCAGAGTTGATTTGGGATCAAATTCAGGGTATGAATTATGGAATACAAGGAACGATCCGTATACTGCCAAAATTAGATATCGTTCTAGAAGGTGATTATCAAAAGACACGCAGAGGTAGTGCACGAGATACAGATTACGATTTTGATAATCGCACAGGTCCTTTTTACGATGAGCAATTCAGTAGTGACGAAGGATATTTCTATAATTTTCGAGTTTCAGCGCGATATGTCCTTCCTGATCTTGGACCGGTTTCGCCGCGCCTCTTGTTGGGTTATGAGCAGCTCGGTAATGAACTTTTTCTATTGCCATTAGCCGATGGTAGTAGTGATCCCGATGTGCGTACTATTTACCAGACTGATTGGTATGGTGGACAAATGGCTTTAGAGCTTGCTTATGCTTATGATTCATTTTATGCATTAGGTAGCTATGGCTTCGGTTTGTTTGATTACAAGGCGAAAGCTAATTGGAATTTGAGGGATGAATTTCAGCAGCCTGTCAGCTTTCGACATTCGGCATTAGGTTTAAAACATAATGGTGTATTACGACTGGGGTATCAGGTTCATCCGGCGGTTGCTATCGAACTTTCTGGTCATTACACCAGTGCCTTTACTAACCAAGGCCTAGACGAACTATATACTCGCAACGAAGGTACAAAGTATACGCGTCTAAACGGAGCCAATCTTTCGCAATACAGCGGATCTTTAGGTCTTCGTTTCACTTTTTAAGGTTTAGAAGCATTGTTTTAAGCTTGTTCTCTACATGTAATGTAGATCTTCCTGCTATTTCTACTCACCAAGCTTAGGTCTCTTGTATCGATCGATTAAGCAATCGATTGCGTTGTCTGCCAAGTTTTATTTGTCCCTAAATTGATTTATACTTGCTGAGTCAGTGATTTCAAGCGTCTCTTAGTGTTGTTTCATAAGAGATGTCGCTGTGCATGACCTATAACACCTCATTTACTATGGATTCCTCAAGACGTTCCTTTTTAAAACAGGCCAGCCTGCTTTCCAGCTTAGCCATTTCATTGCCCAATATCGTCCATTCCGGGACTGCTTTTTCCTCAAACAATATGTGTGGATTCCGTGCCCCTAAAATCGATCAAGTACGCATGGCGATCGTTGGCTTGGGAAATCGTGGTTCGGGAGCTGTTTCTCGATTCACTTATATAGAAGGCGTCACGATAGTGGCGCTATGTGATCGGCATGAAGACCGCGTGCAACAAGAGCAGCAGAAAGTGAAAGATGCAGGTCTACAGGCTCCTAAGACCTACTCGGGAGACGAGGGCTGGAAGAAAATGCTATCAGAAAATGAACTTGACTTGGTATACATTTGTACGCCCTGGGATTTGCATGCGCCAATGTCTATCGCTGCCATGCAAGCAGGAGCACATGTAGGTTGTGAAGTGCCCATTGGATTAACTGTAAAGGAATTGTGGAAAGTAGTACAAGTTTCTGAACAGACACAAAAGCACTGCATGATGCTTGAAAATTGTTGCTATGACTTCTTTGAGTTAATTACACTCAACATGGTACAGCAGGGTTTGTTTGGTGAACTGATACACGCGGAAGGTGCATACATTCACGATCTATTGGATCTTAACTTCAGCAAAACCTATTATGATGACTTCTGGCGGTTGAAAGAAAACATCCGTTTGCACGGAAATCTTTATCCCACACATGGTATTGGCCCGATTGCGCAGTGCATGAATATCAATCGAGGCGACCAGATCGCTACCTTAGTCAATATGCAAAGTGCTGACTTTCATATGCGCGCAAAAGCATCCGAATTAGCCGCTACCGATGCAGATTTTGCGCCATTCGCTAGCAAATCCTACCGAGGAAATATGAATACTACCTTGATGAGGACACAGAAAGGCAAAACCTTAATGATACAACATGATGTGAGCTCCCCTCGCCCGTATTCTCGTATACACCTGCTGAGTGGCACGATTGGCTTTGCGCAAAAGTATCCTACCAAAGGCTTGTCTTTTAAGGATTATAAAGACGGACACGCATGGCTACCGCAAGAAGAAATGGCAGAGCTAGAGGCTAAATATACGCCGGACATGGTGAAGCTGATTGGTGAACAAGCTAAGGCGGTTGGTGGACATGGTGGAATGGATTTTATTATGGATTGGCGCTTGATTGATTGCTTGCGCAATGGTTTGCCATTGGATCAGGATGTGTATGATGCTGCATCGTGGAGCGCCATCATACCACTTAGTATACAATCGTCGGCACAAAATAGTCGGCAGTTGAATTTTCCAGATTTTACGAAGGGAAATTGGAAGAACAATAAACCAGTAAATCTGAGTTTAGCAGGTGGTGGCAATACGAAGATTCGTGCGGTAGCAAAAGCAAGCGAGGGACAGTTGCAGGTTTAAGGTTTTTTTGTCTTCGACTTCTGATAAAAAGCCCATCTCAACGCAATTTTGAGATGGGCTAATTTATTTTTTATATCACAAGGGTTGATTGACCTTTAGAACTCTGCGTTTTTCGGAGTACGTGGGAAAGGAATCACGTCACGGATGTTGCTCATACCGGTGGTGAATAGTACCAATCGCTCGAAACCAACTCCAAATCCAGCGTGCGGTGCCGAACCAAATCGTCTGGTATCCAAGAACCAGTCGATCTCATGTTCTGGAATACCTACTTCCGCCATACGCGCCAATAACTTTTCTAAGTTTTCCTCGCGTTGCGATCCTCCTACCATTTCTCCGATGCCTGGAAACAGGATATCCATAGCACGCACGGTGTGGCGGCCTTGTGCATCTGGTTCATTCTGCTTCATGTAGAATGATTTGATTTCCCTTGGATAATCCGTTAAGATCACCGGTTTTTTAAAGTGCTTCTCTACCAAATAACGTTCGTGCTCCGATTGCAAATCAGCGCCCCATTCTTCGATCAAGTATTTAAACTGTTTCTTTTGGTTAGGCTTACTGCGTTTCAAGATTTCAATGGCATCTGTGTACGTTACCCGTTCAAAATCATTGGTCAATACAAATTGCAATTTATCGACCAGATTCATTTCAGAGCGTTCACTCTGCGGCTTCGATTTTTCTTCCTCTACCAATCGGTTGCTCAAGAAAGCAATCTCGTCCGGACAGTTTTTCAGCGCATAGTTAATGACGTATTTCAATAACTCCTCTGCGAGATCCATATTGTCTTCCAACTCATAGAAAGCCATTTCTGGTTCGATCATCCAAAACTCCGCCAAGTGACGTGTGGTATTTGAATTCTCTGCACGGAACGTCGGTCCGAAAGTGTAGATATTCCCCAACGCCATCGCTGCCAGCTCACCTTCCAGCTGCCCAGATACCGTTAAATTGGTGGATTTCCCGAAGAAATCCTCCTTATAGTTTACTGTACCGTCTTCGTTACGGGGGACATTGTCAAAATCGATCGTCGTTACACGAAACATTTCACCTGCACCTTCTGCGTCAGAACCTGTCACGATAGGCGTATGTATATACACAAAGTCGCGTTCGTTAAAAAACTGGTGTACGGCAAATGCCAAGGCATTACGTACTTTGAATATCGCATTGAACGTGCCCGTACGGAAACGTAAATGTGCAATCTCTCTCAGAAATTCTAAGGAATGTTTCTTCGGTTGTAATGGATATTTCTCTGGATCAGAATCGCCCAAAATGGTCAATTCATTGACCTTGATCTCCACGCGTTGTCCTTTGCCCAACGATTGTATCAACTCGCCTTTTACGCGAACGGCAGCGCCAGTCGTCACGCGGCGTAGTAGCTGCTCATCGGTATTCTCGAAGTCCACTACAGCTTGGATATTATTCAGTGTGGAGCCATCATTAATGGCAATAAATTGATTGTTGCGAAAAGTCCGCACCCATCCTTTAACGATTACCTCTTGACCAAAGTCTTCTGCGATCAGCAGTTGTTTAATACGTGTGTGTTCCATTATAATTATCTATACCCTGCGCGATTGCGCTTTTGCTATGCAAGGATACGAAATTATGAGGTATTGCCGAAAATAAAGCCGATTTCCGCTAGATCTTTTCTTTGTTAATAATCTTCAGCACATCGCGCTCTACCCAGAAGGAAACGATGGGAATCAAAGATGCCGCAAAGTACATCACTACGCGTTTGAATTTCCAATGATACGATTGCCAACACGTAATCAATAGCACCACGAATATCACGACTAAAAAGCCATGAATAGATCCGGCGACACGTACTGTACCGAGACGAATATCATCAGGTACCTCCATAAAGCGAGGTAACACATACTTAATAGGCATCGCGACAAAGAATAAAAATATGGTGGAGATCGCCTCCCACAGCGCAACTTGTCTAAAAATTCTGAGCATAACTTTATTAATCGCGTTTGAACGGTTCGCAAAGAAAGGTATAAAAAGGGGATGTGTAGAATTCTTTTTCCGGAACTGACTTACACCTGACAAAATCTTGATGTTCATTGTCTTGTTCGTAAGTATTTTGACAGGGAATTTGCGGAATACAATTTAGAAAGGTGTATTTTTGGTATATTTGTCTAATAGAATCAAAACGACAACGTTATATTTATGAATTACGATATTATTGTTATTGGTAGTGGTCCAGGTGGGTATGTTGCTGCCATTAGAGCATCCCAACTCGGTTTTAAAACAGCGATTGTAGAACGTGAAGCATTAGGTGGAATCTGTTTGAACTGGGGCTGTATTCCTACAAAAGCATTGTTGAAAAGTGCACAGGTTTTCGAATACCTGAACCATGCCGAAGAATATGGTATTAAAGTGAATGGTGGAGAAGCAGACTTCGGTGCGATCATAAAGAGAAGCCGTGGTGTTGCTGATGGAATGAGCAAAGGTATCCAGTTCTTGATGAAAAAGAATAAAATCGACGTCATCATGGGAACGGCCAAAATCAAAAAAGGTGGTAAAGTCGAAGTAAAGGGTGCCGATGGTGCCACTAAAGAATATACGGCTAAACATACGATCTTAGCCACAGGAGCTCGCTCTCGCGAATTGCCTAACTTGCCTCAAGACGGTAAAAAAATCATTGGATACCGCCAAGCGATGAACTTGCCTACACAACCTAAATCTATCGTAGTAGTGGGTTCTGGCGCTATTGGTGTCGAGTTTGCTTACTTCTATAATACGATCGGTACTAAGGTTACGATCGTAGAATTTATGGATCGTATCGTACCGGTAGAGGACGAGGAGATCTCGAAACAATTGGAGAAATCACTGAAAAAAGCAGGCATCAATATCCTAACTAAATCGGAGGTTACCGGTGTTGATACGAAAGGTGATGTATCTAAAGTGAAAATCAAAACCGCCAAAGGCGAAGAGGTTATCGAAGCCGAAATTGTACTTTCAGCAGTAGGTATCACACCAAATATCGAAAACATCGGGCTTGAAGAAGTTGGTGTAAAAGTAGATAAAGGCCGCGTAGTGGTAGATGATTTTTATAAAACGAATGTAGATGGCGTATACGCTATCGGTGATATTGTAAAAGGTCAGGCTTTGGCACACGTAGCTTCGGCAGAAGCGATCACTTGTGTGGAGAAAATCAAAGGCTTGCATGTAGATGCCATTGACTACAACAACATCCCGGGATGTACGTACTGTTCGCCAGAGATTGCTTCTGTAGGTTACACAGAGAAAGCAGCGAAAGACGCTGGCTACGAAGTAAAAGTGGGTAAATTCCCATTCTCTGCTTCAGGTAAGGCATCCGCAGCTGGCGCAAAAGATGGTTTCGTAAAAGTAATCTTTGATGCGAAATACGGTGAGTTCTTAGGAGCACACTTAATTGGTGCTAACGTAACGGAGATGATTGCTGAAGTGGTAGTAGCACGCAAGCTAGAAACTACAGGACACGAAATCATCAAATCAGTACATCCACACCCGACCATGAGCGAAGCGATCATGGAAGCGGCAGCGGACGCTTACGGAGAAGTAATCCACTTGTAGACACTACAAACTATAATCAAATAAAGAAGCCGCTTGCCGAGTTGTCAATCAACAAGGTAAGCGGCTTCTTCGTAAATTAACTATAATAAACAGTTTCTTTTAACCGAGGTGAGAGCGCAACATCCAAGCGGTTTTTTCGTGCTCTTCCATCAATCCAGTTAAGAAATCTTCCGTACCAGTATCACCTGCCGATTCTGCTAATTCGATTCCTGAACGAATTACCATAATGACGGTTTCATAGTCAGAAGTTAATTCCTTGATCAACCCTTGGCTATCGGTGCCTCCATGTTGTATTTCTGACAAGTGTGTTAGTTGCAGGTATTTCGCCAATGATCCCACGGCATAATGACCCAACATACGTACACGCTCGGCTACGTCATCAATATTAACCGCTAATTGATTGTATAGCTCTTCAAAAAATAAGTGCTGTGAGTGAAAATCTGGTCCTTCCACATTCCAGTGTGCATGTCTGACTTTCGTATATAATACAGTATAGTCTGCTAACAATTTATTTAAAAATTCAGACACATTCGCCATATCTCTTTCTTGCAAGCCTATCTCAGGTTGCTTATGTGTTTTTGATAGTGTACTCATAATCTTTCTACTTTTTATACCATTAGGTATGCAAAATATATGCCTGATTAGTTGTTTTCCGTAAGGAAAATGTCAATTTTGAGCGGACTCGAAATACGAGGAAAATAGGGCATCTTACAAATCTTACATTCTTCTGATTCCTTGCTCTTGACCTGCTAGCGGTTTCCTATTATATTTGTAAATAATCAAAAACGAGAAGATATGTATCCAGAATATTTAGTAACCCCTATGCGTCAAGAATTGGTAGATGCTGGGTTCGAAGAACTAAAATCTGCAGAAGCAGTAGAAAGTGCTATTCCTTCGGAAGGAACCGTGTTTGTGGTGGTTAATTCTGTATGCGGATGTGCGGCAGCCAATGCACGCCCAGCGGCTAAAGCAGCCGTTAAAAACGAAAAACATCCAGACAAATTAGTAACCGTATTTGCTGGTATGGAAAAAGATGCTGTAGATAGAGCACGTCAATATATGTTGCCGTATCCTCCATCATCTCCAGCGATGGCCTTGTTCAAAGATGGTCAGTTGGTACATATGATCGAGCGCCACATGATCGAAGGTCGTCCGGCACAAATGATTGCAGACAACCTAGTGGCTGCATTCGACGAGTACTGCTAGTTAGTCTTTTGATTTTTTGAATGATAGGAAAGCTTTTCGCCCTCGCGAAAAGCTTTTTACGTATTCTATACCCGTATTTACAACTACAATCTCCA
Organism: Sphingobacterium chungjuense; assembly: GCF_011316935.1. Classification (GTDB taxonomy): domain Bacteria; phylum Bacteroidota; class Bacteroidia; order Sphingobacteriales; family Sphingobacteriaceae; genus Sphingobacterium; species Sphingobacterium chungjuense. Next base: position 494,364 of record NZ_WLYS01000004.1, on the reverse strand, counting down.
CCAATTCTTTTGTAAATTAGCACAAAGCCCCAAAGATACATGAAATCAATACTTGCCGCTCTAGGTTTACTCTTTCTGTTTGCCTCCTGTACCACCAATCATGAGGTGGATCTAATCGTGTACAATGCGCGCGTGTACACGGTAGATTCCGCGTTTACCATCGCAGAGGCTTTCGCGATACGAGGAGGCGTATTCGTGGAGATCGGAAGTTCGGAGCGCTTGCTTCAACGCTACGAAGCAAAAGAAACGATTGATGCGCAAGGCGCGGCCGTTTATCCGGGGTTTTACGATTCGCACACGCATTTCTTAGATTTTGCTGCTTCGCTAGACATGGCGAATCTGTACGGAGCAAAATCATTTCATGATGTATTGCTACGTTTACAAGCACATCACAAAACCTATCCCGATCGTCCGTGGCTCGTCGGCGCTGGCTGGGATCAGGAGCGCTGGGACGACGAATCTTTTACCGTCCGCGATTCCTTGGATAAATATTTTCCAGATATTCCCGTTTATCTTTCTCGGGTAGATTATCAAGCAGCTTCGGTTAATTCTAAAGCATTGGAGCTCGCGAGTATAGACACGGCATTCTATGTAGAAGGTGGTTTGATTCTCACCGATTCTCTCGGCCGATTAAGTGGCGTATTGATGGATAATGCCATGGACTTGGTAAAATCACATATTCCAGAAGTAGACGATAATCAGGAGTTACTAGCGCTTACCAAGGCAGAACAATTGTTGTTTTCGGTCGGGCTTACTAGCATTGTTGATGCCGGCGTTAATGAAAGAGATCTGGAATTTCTACGAAATCTCTATACCAGCGAAAAGCTGAAAATTCGGAATTATGCGATGATCGAAGATAATCTCCGAACCGTGCGTCGGATGATTCGTAGTGGATACTATGATGATGGCCGCCTCCATATTCGTGCAGTCAAATTGACTGCAGATGGCTTGTTGCGCACGCGTGATGCCAGTTTGTTAACTCCTTACTCTGATGACAGTACCACAAGAGGTTTCTTGCTGCAAACGCCAGAAGAATTAGAGCGAACGATTAAAGAGATCGCTGCCACGAACTTCCAATTAAGTACACGTGCTGTTGGGGATTCCGCTGCGCGGCTGATATTGGATCTTTATGGCAAATACCTTGGTCAAAATAATGAAAGACGTTGGCGTATAGAGCATGCTCAAGTGGTGAATGAATTAGATTTTGAGAAATTCGATCGTTTCCGTGTTTTCCCTTCGTTACAACCAGCAAATGCGACTTCTGATATGTATTGGGTGAAAAATAGAATCGGAGAGGAGCGCTTGCACAATGCATACGCCTTAAAGCGCTTGGTAGATAATTATGGTATGCTGGCTATTGGAAGTGGTTTTCCGGGAGAAAATTTTAACCCTCTTAATAGTTTTCATGCCGCCGTGACTCGTGTCGATGCCAATGGGCTTCCAGAAGGTGGTTTTGAAATCAAAAATGCACTTACACGGCGCGAAGCATTAATGGGAATGACCATCTGGGCGGCGCAAGCCTGTTTTCAGGAAACCCGACGCGGTAATATTCAACGCGGAAAAGATGCCGACTTTGTGATCTTGTCGCAGGATATTATGACCATTCCTGACGGTGAATTGCGTCGCGTGGCCGTGCTTCGTACGGTGATCAACGGCGAAACAGTTTATCAGAAAAAGTAAGAATCCTACGGTTCTTATTCGATATGACGCAAAGACTGTTCGTCATCATCTTCCATTGCGATCAGATAAAGAATGATCAGCCAATAAAGAGGTATTACAATGAGTAGGAATCCCAACAGCGTGTACACAAAGTAACGCAAAGAAATCCAATCGCGATCCACGGAATTACCTTGGTATACGGCGCTGTAGGAGCTTTTAAAATAGGAGTGATTACGAGCTAGTTGTGTTAATACCTGTTTTTCTAGCCCTTGATCGTACAATTCAAAATACAAAAAAGCACCTACGTTGATCTTTTTAAAATGGCTCAGCGATTGCTCAAAGTAAGCACGACCTTTATTACGTGCAAATTCCTCTTTCGAAATCGTGTTTTCGTATTTAAATGCCAGCCAAGCTTTGGCCGCATTTTGATATGCATTCTTCTGGGAGAAAATTGGTAGTAAGAAAAGTGATTTGAGGTGAACCTTATCGTAGTTCCAGCCCTTTCCATTTTCGTAAGTATGAATAGGTATCACACGCATCCGATCCACATGCCATTCGCCAAGCGAAAGGAAAGTAGGTTGCTCGTATGGAGGCATTTCTTCTACGCTTTGCAAGTGCAATACCTTACCTACATTGTACCGAATACTCGTGGATAAAGGCTGAAATAAAACAATCGCAGTAGCGGTCAGGATGAACGTCAGCGTAAAACGATGCGCTGCATAGCGTTCAGCAGGAAGCAGGAGAACGTAGAAATTATTTTTCTGATAGAGGTGGGAAACAAATGCGCTGCTGATAGCAGCGCCCACCCCAAGTGGAAGCAAAATTCGGGTGATGAAAAAGGGAAGGCCGTCATCTTGCGTGTGAATGTACCAAGCATATAGCAACGAACTGACCAATAAAATAAAAAGCAATGCGATTAGCATTGCTCCTATAAAATATCGTCTATGTTTTGGCTGCTTCATGTTTTACTAATGTAATCAAAAACAGCTTAATAATCAATTTGATGCTTATTGCATGTCGAAGAGATGTTTCTCTGCGTGGTACGAAGATCTTACCAAAGGGCCAGATTCTACATACTTAAAGCCCATTTCCAGACCGATTTCTTGATAGCGTTTGAATTGATCTGGTGTGATCCATTCTACCACAGGATGGTGTGCTTTACTTGGTTGCAAATATTGACCGATGGTCAAAATATCTACCCCCACTTCGTACAAATCGCGCATCGCTTCTACCACATCTTCTTCTGTCTCACCAAAGCCCAACATAATACCAGATTTGGTACGTAATCCTGCTTCCGCAATACGACGAAGGCATTCTAATGAACGGTCGTATTTGGCTTGGATACGCACTTCGCGCGTAAGACGTCGCACCGTTTCTAGATTGTGCGATACCACCTCTGGACGCACGGCTAATACGCGATCAAGATTGTCCCATTGCCCTTTAAAATCAGGAATCAAAGTTTCCAGAGTAGTTTCCGGGCTTTCGCGACGAATAGCATTGACCGTTTCTGCCCAGATGGTAGATCCACCATCTTTCAAATCATCACGATCCACCGAAGTGATCACGCAATGTTTTACTTGCATCAGTTTTACCGATTGTGCCACACGATTTGGCTCATCCAGATCTACGGCTAATGGTCTTCCTGTAGCTACCGCACAGAAAGAACAGGAACGTGTACAGATATTTCCCAAGATCATAAAAGTAGCCGTGCCGGCACCCCAGCATTCGCCCATATTCGGGCAATTGCCACTCTCACAGATCGTATGCAATTTGTGCTCATCAACCAGTCCGCGCACATGGCGATATTCCTTGCCTACAGGTAGTTTTACACGTAGCCAATCAGGTTTTCGCTGTGTTTGTTGCGCTGGAATAACGGGTAATTCAATCATAACACAAAGTTACGCATTATTTCATTTTTTATGCAATGCATTTGTTGAGCCAGTTTCATATGTTTATCACATTTAGACAAAAGCTCGCTAAAGATTTTCTCAACACTTTGTTTTGCAAAAATTATAAGTTGTCTCATAAAAGTTTTACAATCCGCAGATTGTCGGTTCACACTTTATTTAGGATCTTTGGGTACAAACTATTACTGCTTTCCTATGAAATTTTCGCGAGTCACACTACTTAGTTGTTTCTTCCTAATAACGTGGTGCAACAGCAGGGCGCAAGAACTGCATGCCGATTTAATTCCTCGTCCGGATAAAGTCGTAATTAATGAAGGAGCGCTTGCATTGGATCAGGCATTTCCAGTATTCTACAGCGAACGTTTTATGGAGTTGAGTCAATTACTTGGCGATATTCCTAATTTACAAATCACTTCTTCCGAACTCTTTAAGCGAGTGAAAAAACAGCAACCCGCTGCCATTTGGATTCTAGAGTCTAAAGCATCGGATAATCTACGCCCAAGCGAATATACACTGTTAATCAATCCAGCAGGGATCACGATCAAATCTCCTGATGTGGCAGGTGCCTTAGCTGGAGTGCAGAGTTTGCATCAGCTCAGTATGTTACAGCATTCGGTAGTGCTTCCTTTTGTGGAAATAAAAGATAAGCCGCGTTTTGCGTATCGCGGATTACATTTGGATGTTTCCCGTCATTTTATGCCTTTTGAGTTTTTGAAAAAGTACATAGATGTGATGGCCTTATATAAGTTCAATCAGTTTCACTGGCATCTGACTGATGGCGCCGGATGGCGCTTGGAGATCAGTCGCTACCCTGAACTAACTAAAAAAGCAGCATGGCGACCGCAGGCGCATTTTGCGGATTGGGATAAGTATGGTAAACGCTATGTGGAGCAAGGCACACCCAATGCACACGGTGGATTTTATACGCAAGCGCAAGCACGTGAACTCGTCGCTTATGCAGCCAGAAAGGGCATCAATATCATTCCTGAAATCGAAATGCCAGGCCACTCCGAAGAGGTGTTAGCCGTATATCCAGAGCTTTCTTGCACTGGTCTGCCTTATACACAAAATGAGTTTTGTGTGGGCAATGAGCAGACTTTCACCTTTTTGAAAAATGTGCTGGATGAAGTGTTGGATATTTTCCCTTCGGAATACATTCATATCGGTGGCGACGAAGCGGATAAATCCCATTGGAAAACCTGTCCGAAATGTCAGGCCTTAAAAGAAAAAATCCAAGTAAAGACGGAAGAAGAACTGCAAAGCTATGCTGTGCAGCAAATGGATGAATACTTGCAATCCAAAGGTCGTAAAATGATAGGTTGGGATGAAATCTTGGAAGGTGGATTGACCGAAGGAGCCACCGTAATGAGTTGGCGTGGCGAAGAAGGCGGCATCGAAGCCGCCAATAAAGGGCACGACGTGATCATGACGCCACAAAGTCATTTGTACTTCGACTTTTATCAATTCGATCCGCGTACACAACCCAAAGCATTTGGCGGTTACTTACCATTGGAACGCGTATACAGTTACAATCCAGTATCTGATAAGATTGCAGCCGATAAGGCCAAACATATTTTGGGCGCGCAAGCAAACTTGTGGACGGAATATATGCCCAATCCGCAGCAAGTGGAATACATGGCTTTTCCTCGGGCTTTGGCCTTAGCAGAAATTAACTGGACGGCTCAGGATCAGCGTGATTTTCCGGATTTCAAACGCCGTTTGCAAAAACATTACACTATACTGCAAGATCTACAGATCAATTATTACCGTCCGAGCTTTGATGTACTGTATGATGTGGTATACGATGCTGCCAAGAAATCAAATCGTATTACTTTAACGTCAGAGCAGTTTGACCCGTCGATACGATATACCACCGATGGAACCGAGCCAAATAATCAATCTCCGCTTTATATCGCGCCGATTGATTTGGCCGTAAGTGCCACGCTCAAAGCAGCTTCTTTTTTAGATTCCGCTCGTATGGGTCCTGTCAAAACAGTAGAACTGGATATCCACAAAGCGATCGGAAAAACAGTACAATACAACACAAAGTGGAACGAGCGCTATGCCGCGCAGGGCGAGCAGACCTTGGTCGACGGTCGCAAAGGCGGCGTCAGCTACCAAGATGGTAAATGGCAAGGATTCACCTCCGATATTGAGTTGGTAATCGATTTGGATCGCCGCGAGGAAATCAACCGGGTGGCTGCGCGCTTTATGCAAATGCCAGGGCCGGGGGTATTCTTCCCAGGTTTGATCAAAGTTTGGATTTCTGACAATGGCAAAAGCTACCGCGAGGCGGGATCATTCGTGCCACATGTAGATAAAAATCCGGAAGTACTCGATATTCAATCTTTCGAAATCAAATTCGATAAACCGGTAATGGCGAAATTCATTAAATTCGAAGCGAAGAATACGAAGAAAGCCTTTTTATTCATTGATGAAATTGTTGTTGATTAATATTCAAAATCCCCTATCATGAAAAACACGTTACTACTAGTAGCTGCCGTAGTTTTCTTTGCCTCGTGCAACAAAATACCTCAGCCCAATGATGAATTCCGAAATTTGGTTGATCAAATGCATTTCCAAAAGGATACGGCAGATGCATTCAATAGCGTACTCAATACCTTGGATCATCAAAATGTATTGTTCGGTGATTTTTACAAATATTACCACTATACGATACAAGATTCTTGTGATCAGGTAGCCAATGCAAAGTATGACGATGGAGAATACCTTTACCGCGAAAAATCAGATGAAGAACACGAATTCTTATATCAAATCACAGTTAAGGCCATTGATGATTACCATCAGCGACTAGCCGTAGATACCGCTTTGCTACCGCTGGTAGAGGAGAAGGTAGTGCTCACACCGGATCTTAAAAGATATATCAATCAGCATTTTGATCTGCAAATGTATATCCCGGAGGAGAGCAACTAAAAATCTACGTAAATAATTGCTGGATTATTACAAAAAATACTGTAATTTTGCACTCCGACAAAGCAGTCGGAATTCCGCACTCTACCATGCACGTTTCGTTGCGCTGTCCCACAATTAACAATTTGTATTTTAACATTTTGAATTAAAAAAAATGCCAAGAAACACTTCCATCAACTCGGTTTTAATTATCGGTTCAGGGCCTATTGTCATCGGACAGGCGTGCGAATTTGATTATTCAGGCTCACAAGCCGCCTTATCTCTTAAAGAAGAAGGTATCCGAGTTTCGATCATCAACTCCAATCCAGCAACGATTATGACAGATAATATCGTCGCGGATAATGTGTATCTATTGCCACTTACTTGCGAAAGTATCGAGCAAATATTGGAAGAGCAACAAATTGATGCTGTATTGCCAACGATGGGCGGACAGACGGCATTGAACTTATGTATTGAGGCATCCAATAGAGGTATCTGGGACAAATACAATGTTAAAGTGATCGGGGTAGATGTTGCCGCCATCGAAAAAACCGAAAACCGCGAAGAGTTTCGCCAACTGATGATCGATATTGGTGTTGGTATTGCCAACTCTAAAATTGCGAACTCTTTTCTAGAAGGTAAAGAAGCGGCACAATTAATCGGTTTCCCATTAGTTATTCGTCCATCCTACACACTAGCTGGTACAGGTGGTGGTTTCGTACACAAAAAAGAAGATTTTGATGCGGCGTTGAACCGCGGTCTACACGCTTCACCAACGCATGAAGTATTGGTAGAGCAAGCGGTATTAGGTTGGAAAGAATTTGAATTAGAGCTTTTGCGTGATACCAACGATAATGTGATCATTATCTGTACGATCGAAAACTTCGATCCGATGGGTATCCACACAGGAGATTCGATCACGGTAGCGCCAGGTATGACATTATCTGACAAGTGTTACCAAGATATGCGTAATCAGGCGATCTTGATGATGCGCTCCATCGGTACATTCGCCGGAGGCTGTAACGTACAATTCTCGGTAAATCCTGAGAACGAAGAGATCATTGCGATTGAGATCAATCCGCGTGTATCCCGTTCATCGGCACTAGCATCTAAAGCAACAGGATATCCTATTGCAAAGATCGCTGCCAAATTAGCCATCGGCTACAACTTAGATGAGTTGCAAAACCAAATCACCAAAACTACTTCGGCTTACTTCGAGCCAACGTTGGATTACGTGATCGTGAAAGTACCTCGTTTTAATTTTGATAAATTTAAAGGCGCTAACAAAGAATTAGGTCTACAGATGAAAGCCGTAGGGGAAGTGATGGCAATCGGGCGTACCTTTATTGAGGCGTTGCAAAAAGCAGCACAATCGTTGGAGACAGGCCGAGCTGGTCTTGGAGCCGACGGACGTCAATCACGCGATCTAGAAGAGATCATGTACTCTTTGGAGCATCCAAGTGCAGATCGTCTATTCCACGTCAAAGATGCTTTCGAAATGGGCGTTCCTTTGGAATCCATCCGCAAGGTGACACATATCGACAAATGGTTCTTAGTGCAAATCCAAGAATTGGTACACTTAGAAACTGAATTACGTCGTTACCAATTGAATAATATTCCACGTGATTTCTTCTTAACCTTGAAACAAAAAGGATACTCTGACGTACAGATTTCTTGGTTGTTGGGCAATGTGACAGAAGATCAAGTATACGACCGCCGTACCGAATTAGGCATTCGTCGCGTGTACAAAATGGTAGATACCTGTGCGGCAGAATTCCCAGCACAAACGCCATATTACTACTCGACCTTTGAGGACGAAAACGAATCGCAAGTATCTGATCGCAAAAAGATCGTGGTATTAGGTTCTGGTCCTAACCGTATCGGTCAAGGTATCGAGTTTGATTACTCTTGTGTGCACGGTTTGTTAGCCGCCAAAGAATGTGGTTACGAAGCGATCATGATCAACTGTAATCCTGAGACGGTATCTACCGACTTCAATATGGCAGACAAATTGTACTTCGAGCCTGTATTCTGGGAGCACGTACGTGAAATCATCGAGATGGAAAAACCAGAAGGTGTGATCGTACAATTGGGTGGTCAGACGGCGTTGAAAATGGCGAAGCAATTGGAAGAGTTAGGGGTAAAGATCATCGGAACATCTTTTGCTAATATGGATTTGGCAGAAGATCGTGGTAGCTTCTCTGATTTGTTGAAAGAACTAGAGATTCCTTATCCGAAATATGGTGTTGCAACTTCTGCTGAAGAAGCTATCGTAGTAGCGAATCAAGTTGGTTACCCGGTATTGGTTCGTCCTTCGTACGTGTTGGGTGGACAAGGCATGAGCATCGTGATCAACGACGAAGATTTGGAAAAAGCAGTGGTGAAATTGTTGCGTACGCTTCCAGGAAACCAGATCCTGATCGACCATTTCTTAGATCGTGCAGAGGAAGCAGAATCGGATTCGATCTGTGATGGCGAAGATGTACACATCATCGGTATGATGGAGCACATCGAGCCTGCGGGTATCCATTCTGGAGATTCATCGGCGGTATTGCCACCATTCAGCTTGTCTGAAAACGTGCAATCCAAGATGGAAGAGTACTCCCGTAAATTAGCCAAAGCGCTGAATGTACGTGGTTTGTTGAATATACAATTCGCGATCAAAGATGAGCAAGTGTATGTAATCGAAGCTAATCCACGAGCATCTCGTACCGTACCATTCATCGCAAAAGCATACGATGTACCATATATCAATATCGCAACAAAAGTGATGTTGGGAGCGAATAAACTAAGCGATTTCACGATCGAGCGCAAGCTAAAAGGTTATGCGATCAAGGAGCCAGTATTCTCTTTCTCTAAATTCCCAGAGGTAGATAAGCAGCTCGGCCCAGAGATGAAATCAACTGGTGAAGCGATTCGTTTTATCAAAGATTTGGAAGATCCACATTTCCGCGAGTTATACAGTCAGAAATCCATGTTCTTAAATGCGCAGTAGAGATTAGATATTAGTATTTAGATATATGAACGGTGGCCATCCTTTTAGGATAGCCACCGTTTTGCATTTTAGAGCTTTGTGATTACACATTTATTCACTACATCATTACTAACCCGAGGCACGAGGGTGACGTAATCTATAAAACAAATAAGTCCCTTCGGCTAACCGAAGGGACTTATTAAATTCATCATTGCGAAACCGAAGAGGATCGCCGTAGCAAATGAACCTTAGTTTATAATCCTATCAACTTTTCTCTCAACCTATCTACTTAACCAACCATTCGCCAATACTTCTTTAGCATGGTAGGTAAGGATAGAAGAGGCGCCTGCACGGCGGAAGCTCAACAGCGTTTCCATCGTTGCGCGTTCTGCGTCTAACCAACCATTTTGTGCTGCAGCTTTTAGCATGGCGTATTCGCCACTCACGTTGTATACAGCGATTGGTAGATCAAAATTATCATGTAATAACTTTACGACATCCAAGTACGGAAGTCCTGGCTTAACCATCAAGAAATCTGCGCCTTCCTCGGCATCAAGCTGTGCTTCAATCAGCGCTTCGCGCACATTAGCAGGATTCATCTGATAGGTCTTCTTATCGCCTGATTTAGGTGCGGAGTTTAACGCATCGCGGAATGGTCCATAGAATGCAGAAGCGTATTTTGCGGTATACGACATCAACGATACATGGGTAAAGCCGTTCGTGTCTAGTACGTCGCGAATATAGCCAATACGGCCGTCCATCATATCCGAAGGCGCGATAATGTCTGCGCCAGATTCGGCGTGTGCCAAAGCCATTTTGCCTAAGATATCCAAGGTTTCATCGTTCAGGATTTCGCCATTCTCGACAATACCATCGTGTCCGTCCGAACTATAGGGATCCATCGCCACATCCGTCACCACGCAAGCTTCTGGGAAATTCTTCTTCACTGCTTCAATAGCACGTAGGTACAAGTTGCCTTTTTGATAACTAACCGTAGCATATTTATCTTTTAGCGAATCTTCGATGTTGGGAAATAGATCAAAAGCCTTCAATCCAAGATTCATACAGCTTTCTACTTCACGCAGTAGATTGTCTATACTATACCGAAAAATGCCCGGCATCGATTTTACTTCTGTCTTTTGGTTTTCACCGTCGACAATAAATAACGGAAAAATCAAGTTGCCCGCGTGTAGGTGTGTTTCTTGCACCATATCACGAATTACAGCCGATTTTCTATTTCTACGTGGTCGATTCATCATCTTATTATATATCTAATCCAAATACCGCTTCTGCCAATCCCACCTCATCCGGGGAGAATGGTAAAACGTAAGGAATGCCCATTTCATCAAATTTCTTACCAGTCGATGTACCAATCGAAATTACTTTCTGTCCCGGATCTAATAAATGTTCGCGGAAATATGCCTCTACATTGCTTGGCGATGTAAAGATCAATACCTGTGCATTGGTTTTGTCTACATCTTCCAATTGTACCGTTTCATAGATCGGAATGGTGATCACCTCCGTATCCGCACTCAAGGCATCACGAACCGTATTCATGCTTTCTTTGGCACAAGGAATCACGACTTTGGTGCCGTTTGCCACTTTGGCAAATTCCGCCGCAAATTCTTCGGCAGTTACACCAATCTGGTCGCCCGAAAAATCAGCAACGCGATCGTACTTGCGCAATGCCTGCTCCGATCCCTGTCCTAATACGGCGATCTTCGTTTTCTTCATCAGGAATGGCTCCAACTTGAAGAAATGATCGATGGCATTTTTACTACCGAAAAACAACCAATCCACATGCTTTAGGATAAAAGAATCCAAGTGCTTGATGATGGGGAATATTTTAATGAGTGATCTACCTTCTACCTCCACTTTGTGCTTGTTCAAGAAGCGAGAAAGGTACGACTCTTCGTCCAAATCACGTGTGATAAAAACGGACTGAGGAAGGGCACGATCTTTCTGGAATTTCTCAAATATATGTTGCGCCAAACCTTCGGTGCTTTCTGCACGTACGAATAAGCGATCTGGAAATTCTTCATTGTCTTCTGCCACCGATGTCCACACTTCATACAGACCGTTGTGCTTGCGACAATAGCAGCCAAGTGGTGCATGACAGCCGGCATCAAAAAGATTCAACACTTTACGTTCCACCGCTATGGTTTCTTGCACTGCCGTGTCATTAATGGGTTGCAAGATGTCAAATAGCTCCTGGTCGTTATCCCGAATCTGGATCGCAAGTACACCTTGTGCCGGTGCTGGAATGATTTTAATCGGTGGAATTTCTTCTACATGAAATTCTGATAGATCCATCTCCACACGCTCAATACCCGCTTTGGCCAGCATGATCGCGTCATATTTCCCATCACGCAATTTCTGTACACGCGTTTGTATGTTGCCTCGCAAATCGGCGAAGTCCAAATCCTCCCGCAAAGAAAGTAATTGTGCTTTACGGCGGTTGGATGACGTACCTACGTCTGCTTTCAGTTTCAGGGATAAACGCTGTGAGATATCCACCGCCTCGGGTCTGATGATCAGTAGTTCAGATGGATCTTCGCGCTCAGAAACTGCGGCAATAGATAAGCCCGGTGGGTTGATCGTCGGTAAATCTTTGTGTGAATGTACTGCCAAATCAATTTGGCTAGAGAGTAATTCCTCTTCTAATTCTTTGGTAAAAAAACCTTTTCCTTCTAATTTATCCAAGCGAAGGTGTTGTACAATATCACCTTGCGTTTTGATGATCTTGAGTTCGGATTCTACGCCAATCTCTTGTAGTCTATCTTTGATATAGTTAGCCTGCCATAGTGCCAAAGCACTTCCTCTCGTGCCGATTGTAAGTTTTCTTTTCACAATGAAATAGTAAAGGTATAAAGATGTGGAGCTATATTACCCAAAATGATGCTAATATGCCAGAGAAAATAGAAGAAAAAGGGCGGAAAGAATATATTTAATTCTGCGCGACGTCGGAAGATTGTACTAAAATCTCCTTCGCCATGACCATTGGAACTTTAATGTATTTCTTTTCCATGTAATTGATGACTTTCTCCAAAACTTCTAAAGCTTGAGGATCCAACCCATTCAATTCACGAGCAAATACTTCATTCATTGCGGTAGCGCGTATCTCCTTGATTTTATCAGGAACCTGACGCATAGCAACTTCTACCCGTCTTTGTTTGATCATCGGAAGAAATTCTTCGATGTTTTGATGTATGATTTTCTCCGCATGATGTAGCTCATCATAGCGTTCTTTAATGTTTTTCTGTGCAATAGCTTGCAAGCTGCTCACCTCAATGTAGTGAATCGGGTTTTGCGCGATCACTTCGGCATCGATATCATTTGGAATAGCCAAATCGACCACCACTTTCTTATCCACTTCACCGTTGCACAGGGAGGTGTACAATGCTTGGTCGACAATTGGTTCTGATGATCCTGTACAGGTAATCATCACATCAAAACCTTTTTTATAGTTAGCCAACTCCGATAATGGATATGCAGTTGCTTGCAGCTCGGAAGCCAAAGCATACGCTTTCTCCACGGTTCTGTTGAATACTACGAAGTTTTTATACTTATGTTTTTTAAGGTATTTTGCTAGATTTTGGTTGGTTTCACCTGCTCCAATAACAAGGATACGAGGATTTTCTACCAATTTCACTTCTCTTAGCTTACGGTAAGCCAAAGAAACGACAGATATCGGATTGCGAGAGATATTGGTATGGGTATAGACCTCCTTAGCAGTTTTGACCAAGCGATCCATCATCATACGCATGAAATCTCCAGTAAAACCGGCATCGCGACAGCGTTCATAAGCACGGCGAACCTGTGCAAGGATTTCTTTCTCACCAACCACTAAGCTCTCAATTGAGCAAGACATACGAAGTAGGTGATTAAGAGCGTCCATTCCAGCATACTTGTTTACCTGACCTAAGTAGCATTGAAGTCGCTCGGTAGGAACACAAAAATTCATGCTATGCATGAACTGCGAAATAAACTCGTCTGTAAGTTCATGCGCCCCGTAAAAGACAAACTCTACGCGGTTACATGTACCAATGTAAAAGATTTCAGGAATATCCAAGTTGTTCTTGAGATTGATCAATCTGTGGTTCAACTCTTCGTTGCAGATTACCAAATTTCCCAAGTCCTTCAACTCGACATGTTTGTGTGTAAACGCTATTACTTTTAAATTTTCCAAAGTCTGCTACTCGCGCTATGATTCGTCCTGCAAATGTAGATCAAAAGCCGTCTGTTTCTGTCAAAAATCTGTCAAAGCGACAAATTTAGAACGATTTTAAATAGTGTGAAAATTATTTTATGTATCTTATTTTCAATGATTTAACTTCCTTGTACGAAGCTTTGAACGAGTATTCGTTCCAATTATATGACCGTCTACTTACCGAAATCTTTTAATCGTTGTAATCCAATGTCTTTTTTCTCTATATCAAGCTGGGTGACCCAAGCTTTTTCAGAGAGTAAATCTAATCTTGTTTTCGGATCACTAAGCGATATCGGTTTGATGCGAATTTCTTCTTCCAATACTGGTTGGGCAGTGTGTAAGTTATTGCTGTGTCTGATCATACGGATTGTAAAAATAGGCCATTTGCCTACAGCAGAAAAATTAGCTTTATGAAATTCTACCGTTTTCTTTGCGCCCAGCAAGGAACTGAATAAGCCTTCCTGCTTGCCAGCTTTCGTTTCGCCAATGGATATCAATAATTGAAACGACGTTTCATTCACGATCCAGAATCGCGCTAATCCTTCTTTCTGTTCGCCGGTAACAGCGAGATAAATACCTTTCTCGATGAACTGGCCTACGATTTCTGCCGGAGCATCTTCATCGTCTTGGCGCTTCATGTCGCCATGCACTGCTGTTATTTTAGTGATCGATACAGGGATTTCAAATCCAGATTCGTCTGTAACGCCGATAATATCGTCGCTCAGAAAAGACGTGATATGGCCCTCAATAGCCTCATCCACAAATCGTACAAAGTCACCTATTTTGAAGTTCATATGCTATCTCCTTATGTTGTAAATCTAATTCTTCTATGTATTCGATTGGATCAATATATCCAAACCGTTCTTTGTGTATTCCTGCTGATCCAATAATCTCAGATAAGTTTCTTGAGAGATCATACTAGCGCCAAGGCTTTCCAAATGAGCGGAATGGATCTGGCAGTCGATCAGTTGAAGATCAAAATGTTTGGCAAATTGAATCAAGGCGTATTTGGAGCTATTACTGACGTGAGAAAACATACTTTCGCCACTAAAAACCTTCCCGAACAAAACACCATACAATCCGCCAATCAGTTCGTTGTCGGTATTCCACACCTCAATAGAGTGTGCAAAACCGAGTTCATGCAATTGGATGTAAGCGGCGCGCATATCGGCTACGATCCATGTGCCATCCTGATCTTTGCGACTTGCGCTTGCGCAAGCATCTATTACGTCTGCAAAAGCCTGATTATACGTCCAGTGGAAGCGGTCTGATCGCAATACTTGTCGCATGCTTTTGCTGATGCAAATGTTTTTTGGATCCAATACAAAACGTTCATGTGGTGCGTACCATAGAATTGGCGTTTCTTCACTATACCAAGGAAATATACCATTTTGATACGCGTGTAGCAATCGGGTAGGAGATAGGTCGCCGCCGACGGCGAGCAAACCATCTTCGTCGGCCAGCGCTGGATCAGGCATCTGCGTCGGATCTGCATTCAGTTGAAAGATCATGAACTATCGGTGTTCCTTAATCTTCTTCGTCTGGTTGACGAGGCTCCTTGCTAATTTGGTCAAATATTTTGTCCATATGTTCCACATATTCATTCGTGTCGTCTAAGAAGAATTCTAGATGCGGTACGATACGAGCATTGTTCTTAATGCGTGTGCCTAGTTTATAGCGGATTTCATTGGATTTGGATTTGATTTTCTCCAAATCCTCTTTCGCGGTCTGTGTATTGATGAAGCTCAGGTACACGCGTGCAATCGCCAAATCTGGCGTCACGCGTACTCTAGTCACGGTAATAAATGCATTCGGCGCCCACTGATGTGCTTCCCGTTGAAATATCTCTGCTAAATCTTGCTGGATCACACCAGCAAATCTTTGTTGTCTTTTGCTCTCAGTTGCCATGATAATATGAGGTTATAAGGTAACGCTATATTAAGCTACAAATATAGGCAAAATAGATCACATGAATTTTCGCTTAGAATAAGGCATGCCATGGGAAAATAAAATACCGTTAAAAGGAAAAAGCTTGTCTTAGGATTAGACAAGCTTTTCATCAAAAACTAGTTTATAATTGGATAGCATGAATTTCGTGTAAGTTTTAAGACTTTTTAGGTCTATCAAGTTTAAAGTTTACTGGTGGCAGTGATGAGTAAGGGTAAGCTTACTCAGATTTTTTTTTCATCTCCCTTTACATCACAAACATAGGGTTTTGATTTAGACCTCACAAACTAAAACTCAAAAAAAAGTAAGTGGTTACTTTCGTTGTTAAATCACATTTAGACCCACACTTTGCTAAATCGTATAAAGCAACGCTTAACCACTTACTAACGCATTTTATTAAAAAGCGCGATCTTCCAAATGTTTGTCCATATCCAGGTAATCAATACCTTTTTCCCACCAATCGGGAGAAGTTGCTCCCTTCAAATAGTGATCAAAAAATTCCATCATGCGCACGGCGTAGTCTTTTTTATTCACTTCTTTCGCTAAGCCGTGATTTTCTCCATTATAGGTTAGCATCGTTACCGGCTTCTGCAATCGGCGTAATCCATTGAAGTATTCTATCCCCTGCGTATAGTCCACCGCCCCATCTTTATCATTATGCAAAATGACCAAAGGCGTGTTCACATTTTTGATGTGGTAGATGGGAGAATTGCGCGTGTACGCATCCCAATTGTCCCAATAACCCGTCGTCAATCTGCCTTGCGAAGACTCAAAAATGCTTTGATTCGTCGTTCCCGAGTTCCAGTAAATCAAGCTGTACATACTAATCATATTCGTCAGCGGCGCTCCGGCCACGGCTGCTTTGAAAATATCCGTTTGTGTGATTAAGAACGAAGTCTGATATCCGCCCCAAGAATGTCCGTGAATACCCACGCGTTCTTCATCTACGATGCCCGTTGCCACCGCTGCTTTTACTGCTGGCACAACGCAAGCCACGGCAGACATGCCCGGATCATTCAATTTATAAGCGATATCTGGCATAAGGACAGCATAACCATTACTCGTGTATACGGCGCGATTAAAACCTCCGCCCGGAAAAGCAGGTTGAGAATAACTGTTCGTACCATCTGTTAATCGCTCGTAGATGTACGTGATTGTAGGGTATGATTTTCCTTCAACATAATCGGCAGGCAAGAAAAGTGTCGCTTGCAAAGTATCACCAAAGTCATTGACATAATCAATCAGTTTTGCACCGCTGGATAGCGCGTAATCATCTTTCTTCGGCGTATTCTCGGTCAGCTTTCTGGTTTTATTGAAAGTGCTGTTCTCCGCGATGTATAGCTCGGGCGATGTCGTATTATTCTCTTTTACGAAAAATAGGTCATTCGCTTGTTTCGGCTTGCTGATATACGAATACAAGTCAGCCGAATGTTGTACGATCGCTAGCTTGTTGCTGCCAGATTTCAGTACCGCAATGCCCGATTGCTTATCGCTTTCGTTGAACACCATAAAATACTGATCCTTCTTCGTGTCGGTAAAGTCATCATCTGGGTACAAATTGGACAAAAGTCGGTTGGCTGTCCATTGCTGATTTTTCCAACGGTCAGTTAATGCCACCGCCGATTTGCCATCTGCAGAAACCTTCCACAAATCAAAATTATCTCGTAAAAGCACGTATTTGCCATCAGCTGTCCAGCCAAAGTTGGGTGTGCCAGGCTTTTCGACGTTGTTATCTACTTTTTCCGCAATAAAGCTGGCTTTGATCTTATCGGTCAAGTTTGTAGAAGCCAGGCTGCTTGTATTCAGGTTGTGATAATGCCCGTTTTGGTAATACAATAAATATTTGCCATCCGGCGAGAAAGAGAGATTTCGTATGGCATTCAGATACAGTTTCTCAATCGCTTTACGGCTTTGGCCAGTAGTGATGTCTACCAGATACAAATCGGCAAATTGTTGTCCATCCAAGCTAGATGCCATCTCGTAAGGCGTGTAATCAAGTGCATAACCCAAATCTTGATTTGGTGCTAGCGCAATGCTCTTGCGCGCGCTATCTGCCAACGATACAAATTGCTTGCTTTTGATGTGATAAGCCGATTGCGCCGTATAGTTCTTATCGCGGTTAGATTGCGTGCGCTGCGCCGATTGTAATCTTTTATCCTGCCAGTTCCAAATGATCATGTCTGGCTTCTCGGCATCCTTATCGGCTTTTGGAGCAGGTTTTTTCTCGGCGATTTTGGTAGAATCTTGCGCCGTACTATCGGCCGCCGCTTTGTTTTCTGTCTTTTCCAGTTTGGCGATGCCAAAGAAAAGTGTGTTCAAGTCTTTCGACCAAAATGGCGTGCTGTTTTCGCTAATGCCAAAGCCAGCGCTGATTTCTTTATCATCCAATCCGGTGTAGCTGATGATGTTAGACGCATTTCCTTTGATATCTTTCACACCGATAAGCGTGTAAACAGGCGTTTTATACGCTTTATCTGTTTTTGCTTTCAACAAGGCTAGCGCCGTACCTTCTTTGTTCCAATTGATTTTGCTGTAGGCTGCTTTATCATTGTCTAATGCGTAGGTTGTACCGCTTTGCATATCGCGCAAGAATACCCCATTTCCGTTTTTGTTATTCGCGTCAATGGTGTACACGAGGTATTGTCCCGATTTGTTGAATTGAAATTCATTGACATTACCGATGTTGAACGTTTGCTTATTCTGTAAGTTATACAATAGTAAGTCACTTCCTTTAGCCGCGTCTGGGCCTTTTGGGGCATCACCCGAAGATTCAAATCTTACCGCCAGCCAGTTGCCGCCTTCGTTCGAAAATTCGAATGATCTTGCGCGTTCGAATAAAGTGCTGCTGGTGTCTTTCACCGTTACCAAACGTAAATTTTTGAAGCTAGGTTTCTTCGCTTTTTCGTTCGCTTTGATGGTTTTGTAAGGTGCGGCTTCAAAGAAAGCGATATGACTCGCCGATTCGTTGAAGCGAATTGGCCCTGCTTCGCCGCCTATATTGTATTGGTATTTCGTCGTGTCAAAAGCAGATTTCAATAACAGGTTGAGATCGCCTTGGGTTGGTCCTTCTGCGTAAGCGTACCATTTCGCATTGTTGGAGATCGTCATGACGTTCATGCGCAGGTATTCCCATTTCGGGATATCTTTCCAGGTAATGGGCGGTTTGCTTTCTTGTGCTTGGCCACCTAAAGCTGACGCTAAAAGGAAACCCAGAAGTATGCATTGTTTTAATTTCATAGTGAGGAATTCGTTGATCGTTATTTTGGATTTTCGAATATATTGAATTTTCTTTCTTTTTCCGGTAGGTATCAGCAAGGTTACCGTTGCCAAACAATTGATTTAACGGTCTGCAATTGCTACTTTTGGTGGATTTAACTCGATCCTTCGAAATGGAGTTGGCGCAATGATCACCAATTTTCCAAACTAGCAGGGCACAAGCACGAATATAGAAATATGAAGATTTGGCAAAAGAATATAGACGTTGATACTTTCGTAGAAAACTTTACCGTAGGCAATGACCGCGCAATGGATCTACATCTAGCCGGAGCAGATGTGCTGGGATCGCTAGCACATACGCAGATGCTACACAGCATTGGTTTGATGACGGCCGAAGATCTTGCGGCAGTACAAGCGGAGCTAAAAAATATTTATCAAGATATACAGGCGGGCAACTTCGAAATCGAAGCCGTGGTAGAAGATGTGCATTCGCAGATCGAGATGTTGCTGACGCAACGGGTTGGCGATGCAGGCAAGAAAATCCATTCGGGGCGCTCCCGCAATGATCAGGTTCTAGTAGATCTTAAATTATATTTCCGGACGGAGATCGAAAGCATGGTTTCGCACACCGAAGGTTTATTCCGTCAATTAATCGAGTTGAGCAATACGCATCGTGATGTGCTGATGCCAGGTTATACACATTTGCAAATCGCCATGCCTTCTTCTTTTGGCTTGTGGTTTGGTGCCTACGCAGAAAGCTTGGTAGATGATTTGCACATGATGAAAGCCGCTTGGCAAGTGTGCAATAAGAATCCGCTGGGTTCGGCCGCCGGTTACGGTTCGTCGTTTCCGTTGGATCGTACGATGACCACACGTTTATTAGGTTTCGAAGATTTGAACTACAATGTGGTGTATGCGCAGATGGGCCGCGGTAAAACCGAGCGCATTCTAGCGCAGGCTATGAGCTCTATCGCGGCGACATTAGCCAAATTCGCGATGGACGTGTGTTTGTTTATCAACCAGAATTTTGGGTTTATTTCTTTTCCAGCACACCTAACTACAGGTTCAAGCATTATGCCGCACAAGAAAAACCCCGATGTGTTTGAGTTGATTCGTTCGCGTTGCAATAAGATTCAGGCCTTGCCGAATGAGATTGCTTTGATGACCACTAACTTGCCGGTAGGCTATCACCGCGACCTACAATTATTGAAAGAAAACCTTTTCCCAGCGTTCCAATCGTTGAAAGATTGTTTGGAGATTGCCACCTTTATGCTACAGCATATCGATATCAAGAAAGACATTCTAGAGGATCCAAAGTACGATTACCTCTTCAGTGTGGAAGTCGTGAATAACGAGGTGCTGCAGGGTATCCCATTCCGCGAAGCGTACAAAAATATTGGCTTAGCGATTGAAGAAGGTACTTTCAGTCCGGAGAAATCTGTGAATCATACCCACGAAGGCAGTATTGGCAATTTGTGCAACGATCAGGTTGTTCGTTTGTTCGAAGAAGCAAAATCTTCATTTGGCTTTGATCAGGTGGAGAAATCGTTGGCTGATCTGTTAGCAGATTAAATAGCGTAATATGCTATAACATGAAAGAGGGCAGTCTATCCACAGGCTGCCCTCTTTGCTATTAACGTCCTTTGCAACGACGCTTTGTGTCGGCTTTCCATGCCCTTTTCAGGCGGCGCCTTTTATCCGATTATTTGAGATCCGGATAATCCTTTGTTGGTTCGATGCGGTAGGTACTCGTCGCTTCGTGTACTCGACCGTAATCATCTGTTGCACGTACTTTAATTTTATGTTCGCCGACGGCCAAGTCAATTGGTAATCCAACGCGCCACAAATGTGTGCTAGTCATGCCATCTGTCGGACGACGACCTGGAAGCAAAGTTTCCAGATTGTCCCAAGGATATAAAATCGCGGTATAAGCGGGGTCGATTGTTCTGGCCGGCATCATCTTTTCCCATTTGCCACCATCGATCGCAAATTCGACTTTATTACCATGATGACCCATAAAGAAGTTAGCAAAAATTGCCGCGCGAGTGCGTTTCCCTTGCCCAACTACTTTCGGATGGTACAAGTTGATCTGATAGGTGGAATCCTTGCCCGATGGTTTGTAACTAATGCGATAATCGTGTTTGTTGAAATCGATAAAGGCATAGCCATTTGGCGTACCATCGCGCATCGTTGCTGCTGGCACACCACGCTCATCCAATTCGCCGCTGTACCAATCTCCTGACGTTGTACCAGCGTTATATTCATGATGCGGTTTCGATTGTTGCCAGCCATCCGCTTTACCGTAAAAATGCTGTGTCTGCGTATGCATGTGTGCAGAAAGCGACAAGGTATGCGGATAATCTTTTAACAGATCAAACAGACGCTGTCTATCTTCCGCACGGAATGTATCGCCATTGCGATGCTCCAACGGAATATGGAACGCCAAAACAATTAATTTGGAATGATCCACGTGCTTGAGGTCATTCTCTACGAAATCCAGTTGATCTTTACGGAATCCACCCAAATATCCTTTTCCAGTGCGTGGATTCGGGTAGCGGACATTATCTAACACGATGAAATGTACGTGGCCGTAGTTGAAGGAGTAATTGGCAGGACCAAAGTTTCTTTCAAATGTTTCGTCTGATAAACTATCGGCCGTCACGTCATAGTTCATGTCGTGGTTGCCCTTTAGATTATACCAAGGCACGCCGATGCGTGCCACGCTAGCGCGATAGGATGGGTGTAAGCTCAGATCGTCGCCCACCAAATCTCCTAAACTCAAACCGAAAGCAACATTCTGAATGCCGACCACTTCATCTACAATCGCACGATTGAAAAAGGTCATTTCTTGTGCCGTGTACGCTTGTGGATCGC
Source organism: Sphingobacterium chungjuense (assembly GCF_011316935.1). Taxonomy (GTDB): domain Bacteria; phylum Bacteroidota; class Bacteroidia; order Sphingobacteriales; family Sphingobacteriaceae; genus Sphingobacterium; species Sphingobacterium chungjuense. The sequence goes on along the minus strand of NZ_WLYS01000004.1, from coordinate 472,667 downwards.
CAAATAGCAACATACGAAATTCTTCTTTTTCTGCATTTTTATGCAACGCAAAATCAATAGATTTCGGCAAGGGGCCGGTTGGATCCACACCCGCATAGGTCAACTCCTTTGGCGAACCTTTGGGTTTGTGGATGTAGTAAGATTTGTGCAGATAGTGCTCGTTTAGAGGCACAGTATATCCGCTTGGTTTGATAACAAATACAATATTGTCTTCGCCAACAGGAAGTTCGTACTGTCCTTTTGCATCGGTCAATACCACTTGAACGCCATTACTCACGGCTACTTGGGCAACGCCTTGCTCGCCTTTGTCCCATTTTCCATTCTTGTTGAGGTCTTCGTAAACCTTGCCTTTGGCCAATTCTTGTGCGTTGCCTGTTAGCGCTGCGAATACTAAGCCCGTAGCCAATAGGCCAAATAGATTCTTCTTCATAGTTCTTATAGATTATTTAATGAATGGCATCACGTAAGGCGATGCTTTGTGTTGAACCAATACTTTATTCATATCATACGCCATGGTCACCGTGGCATTCGCACGATCGTACGTAAAATCATCCAAGCCTCTGTTTTTTGGAATGAAATCTGGAATAATCGCCTTGATATGCTGCTCGCTCACGTTGCGGTTGTTCAACTGCTCGCGCTCCGAAACCGGGAAACGAATCCCTAAGTCCGTCATGCGACGACCTTCCGCGATAAAGATTTCTTGGCGCAGTAGATAGATCAGATAAAGCGCCTCGTCTTGCGATTGTATGGCATCGATTTCTACATTGGTGATGTGCGTGCCGGATACCGAGTAAGCCGGAATAGTTCCTTTGGCGCGATCCAGTACGAATCCAGATAGCGCTGGGCTTTGCGCGTCGAACTTGACCTGCACGGCCGTAATAGCATAATCGGTTCTATTACCGCCATTACGCGTGTCGTTCTTGTCGTTAAGCTGCGTTACGGGCCTTTTACTGACGGTATTGCTCAACAGATCTTTCAAGGTCTGCTTTACCGCAGTCAAATTATTCTGTACGGCTTGGGCTTCTGCCAAGATCAGGAATGCTTCTTCGGCTTTGGCGATAGCAATAGGCTTCTCATCGTCGAAGATATTGCTGGTTTGGTGAAAGTACTTTGGATCTAGAAAGTCCAATCGCGGCAGCGGAGCAAACCAATTAGTTGTGCTCGAGAAAATGGCGCTTTGGAAATTGTTAGACGGACCGCTCTGTGTACCATATTTTACTTGACGTAGCAGCAGTGGCGTTGCTACGATCTGATTCGCAAAGGTGGTGGCTTCAGTCATATTGCCTAAACCATAATGACAGCGCGCAATCAACAGCGTGCAAGCATTCTTATCGGCAGCAGCACTATATAAGGTTGACGCTTCGTTGAGTAATGCAATAGCCAGATTACGTAATTCTACGGGCGATTTTACTTCGCCCAATACCGTAGTCGGCAATCCTACATATAATTCTGCTCCTAAAATATGGGCATATGCTTTTGAAAACAGCAGTTCCGCACGGATTTGCTGGTCCTCTGGCGACTCAGAAAAGGTAAATTTGGTCAAACCAAATTCGCTCATCTCCAGCAACTTTTGGATGTTGGCCTGAATATTCGTGACGTCACGATCAAAGTGGTTGATCTCTGGATTGTCAAAAACCTTACTACTTTGCGTGTAATTGTTGAAGTAATTATCAGATACGATTTCGGTAAACTCCACCACGGTACCCACGGTCAGGCTGGTTTGGCGACGCACACCATTCAGCCAAGTAGGCAATGATTGTTGCCCGTCGATAAAACGTTCTTCGGTGACGTACGGATTTTCAACTTCGAAAAGTTCGCAAGAGCTCAGCATAAGGGTAGCGCCTGCTAATAGATATAATGGATTGAATGCTAATTTCATGGTATTATTTATTAAAAGGACATTTTAACAGAGATCAGGTATTGTCTAGGTGCAGAGTAAGTCGCGTAAGAAATACCGCCCGTCGTTGCGCGACCTTGACCTTGTGCCGATCCACTAATGGTTGCTTCTGGATCAAAGCTGGAGGTTGCAAAGTTGAACGGATTCATTACGGTGCCGCTCACGACCAGGCTTTTAGCGAAAGAACGGGTCATTTGTTGTGGCAATGTATAACTGGCTCCAATGGTTCTGATCTTGATGTAATCGGTTTTCTCTACAAACATGTTCGTGAATTGCAACCAACGAGTACGCTTGAATGCGGAGTTGATTTCGCCTTCGGGAATACCTTCGTTGCCAGCGCCATAATTGTATCGAAATTGGCTGTCCCAGTTGTTGGCATAAGCGCCTTGTTGGTAATCTGCATTGGCAAATAGGTTAAGTGATTTCCATTGGAAGTTGACGCCCATACTACCGAAAAGATCGGGAATCGTGGTACCCAAGTTTTGTAATGGCGTGGTACTCTCCAAGACACCATCTTCACCAAATACGCCATATGCACCGCGTATAAATCCGATCGGATAACCTTCCTGTACCACAGTCTGTATGGTACGCTCGCTAAATCCGGCCAAGTTGAATGGCGCAGCGCCATTAGAAGACAATACTTTGTTGTAAAGCGTGTTTACTGCTAGATTAAAACGCAGGGAAGTATTTTCTTTCTGAATTGCGACAATTTGTGTCGAGAACTCCAAGCCACGATTCAGGATCGTGCCGACATTTCTAAGCGCTAATGCTTCACCGGTGGAAGGTGCTGCTGGTACAGAAAATAAGGCATCATTCGTTACCGCATGATATAGGCCCGCCGACAAAGTAATGCGGTCTTTCCAGAAACCTAAATCCAAACCTGCTTCAAACGTGGTGGTTTTCTCTGGGCGCAAGTCTACGCCCGGCATGCCAAACATCGCCGCTTGACTGCCCAAATATCCTTCGAAACTCACGGTTCTCAAATTGAGAAAAGCAGGTGGAAAGTTTCCGGCCACACCATAGTTACCACGCAATTTGGCAGAAGGTAAGAAAGGAAGATGGTCACTCCACCAACCTTCGGAAGAAGGAATGTAGGAGAATCCGACTTTCGGATAGTACTGCACACCAATATCTTTACCGAAGGCACTATTGCCATCGCCACGAAGACCCAAATCCAAGAAAAGTTTGTTTTTCCAACCTAAGTTCGTTTGCGCGTATACACCGTAGTTAACCACTTCGTCTACAAAGTTGTCACTGCTCGTAGCGATCGCTTCGCGAATGGTTCTTGCGCCATCGCGCACATTCGTGCCATTGTAAGCTACTTGCTTGTCTTCGTTACGGAATAATTGTCCACCAACGGTTGTTACGGCCGAAAAGTCGCCGATCTCTGCACGATGTTGTCCGTTTAATTCCAAGGTTAATCCCCAGAATTTCCGTTCACCATTATTGATACTGCCACGATCTGTGGTCAAGTTACCTGTGGTGTGCGTTAGGTATTCATTCGTTTGGATCGTTTGGTTGCGTACCACACGGTAATCAATACCACCGACCGCTTTAATGTTGATGTTGTGAACGGGTTTATATTGAAAAGTTTGTCCGGTTTGGAAACGATTCACCACAATCTCATTATCCTGAAGTCGTTCTGCGGTGTGTACAAACGTTTTCATCTTTTCAAATTCCTCCTCAGATAGATCATCAATACGCGGATTGAATCTTGGCGTTGGTCCAGTTACAGCCGAAGCGCCACTTTCTGCATACCACAATCCAGTATAGCCGCCTTGGTTACCATTACGTGTACGTTTGAAGCTGTTGTTGACAAAAGAGAAACTACTTTCATACGATACTTTTTCATGCAATTCGGCTTTGAATCCTGTGCGCAGATCGAAACGTTTATTTTGATTTTGCTTGAATAGCTGTACGCCCGAACTGCTGAGATACGCACCTGTCACGCTGTATCCTACTTTTCCGCTGTTGCCATTCACCGCCACATTATAGCGTTGGAAAAGTCCAGGCTCAAACAAAAGTTCTTTCGTCCGTTGGAAATGTAGGAAATCTGTCGTTGCACGTTCCGCACCTAGCGTCGCCTCGGCTGATACGCTGGTGCGATCTGCGCCGCCTTTTTTGGTGAAAATCTGAATGACGCCATTCGCCGCATCCGAGCCATATAAAGTCGTGGCCGCACCACCGTTTACATATTCTACCCGTTCGATATTATCGATCGGAATATCCGCCAGCGCACTCACGCCAGCGCCTTGTGCGCTACCACCACCAATCGCCGAGGCGGTATTTAGATTATCCATACGTACCCCATCCACATATATCACGGGCGTAGAATTCATAAAGGCAGAAACGACACCGCGTGCGCGAATGATGGACGTTGCGCCAGATTGTCCACCCGTCAGGCGGATTTGCGCATTCGGCAGTTTGGATTGTAGGAGCTGGTCAAATCGGGTTGCCGGTACTTTCGCTAACTCGTCGCCACCAATGCTGGCAATGTTGGTAGAAAGCCTTCTTTTATTGATGTCGAGACCTTGACCAGTGATGACCACTTCATCCAATCCGAAAAGATCTTGTGCGAGGTCAATTTCCAATTTTTGTGATAAGCTGCTGCGCGAAACGGTAATATCTTTGGTTTTATATCCCATAAAGCTCACGCGAATGATCCAGCTTTCCGCCGTAGGAAGATCCAGCTTAAAATTTCCATCTACTCCCGCTTTGATGGATCTATTTTTAGCCACCACAGCAATCGTGGCTTCCGATACAGGTTGGCGCGTTAGCTCGTCACGCACAATACCGCGAAGTACTGATTGTTGTTGCGATTGGCTACGGGTCTCTACTTTTGGCGCCGGGTTTTCAGTCGATGCATGCAGCAAAATAATGTCGCCTTTGATTTGGTAGGCGATACCCGTGCCCCGTAGCAATTCTTCCAGCATCCGCGGTAGCGAATGATTTTTGTCGTAACTAGCCGCTTTTTTTCCGATCAGGATCTCTTTGTCGTAGACCAATCGTTTGTTGGCATTTTTGGCGATATTCTCCAAAGAGACAAGCAAAGCACTTCCATCTGCCTGCGTGGTGTACATGGAGACGGTCGTCAGCATCTTACCTTGTGTGGGAGCAGCCCCTAAAAGGCAGGCTCCGGTAAGCAGCAATAGGTAACTTTTCATTTTTTGTGGTTGATGTTTGTTTGTTTGATTAATAAGGAATGAAGTGGTGTATTTGGCTAGATTATATAGTTTGCGCGCGATCCAGCCTGTGTACAAGCACTCTTTCCAGTTTGTTATTTGGATTGAATAATTATTTTTCCATTTTCCTGTCGGTAGGTGGTTCCGGTAGCTAAGCAGATCATCTCCAAAATGTCTTCCATGTCATCCTGCGCTGTGAATTCGCCCGAAAATTTGTGGTCGTCTGCTAAGGATGGTTCGAGAATAATAGCGATGCCGTAGCGTTGCTTTAGCTTTTGGGCAATATTTTGAAAGTTGTCATCATGGAACAGCAGAGAACCCGATGTGGTTGCAGGATGTATAAATTGTCTTACTTGATCGTCTGTCTTGCTGTACACTAGACTGTCGGCAGCGATTAAGGTGTATTTTTTACTCGGATTATGCAGTGAGGATACGGCCACTTTTCCAGTCTTTACAGCGATGTGCCACAGCGATTCGTTTTCGTAAGAACGAATTCGAAATGAAGTACCAAGTACTTCGGTTTGCATCGCTGGGCCTTTAATCCTAAAAGGTCGGGAAGCATCTTTCTGCACTTGAAAGAAAACCTGTCCAGTGACCAAATGAATAGTACGTGCGGTATCCGACTGAAATTCTGGGCCAACTTCCATCTGCGAATTTTCCTCCAATATGATGGTCGAACCATCTGCTAGTGTGATGTGCTTCGTTTCGCCAGCACCTGTTTGGTAGATCAAGTGTTCCGGTTGAAAGAAATGATATAGACCAAAGGTCAGTAACAGCGAGGCAGCCGCTGCGGTAGCAGCACTCCAGATGGAAATGTGGTTATTCCCTGTTTTTGGTTCTTCATAATCTGCTGTACGCGTTGCTTCCTCGATGTGTAACCACATCTTTTCGCGGATGGCTTCCTGCTCATCTTGGCTATGCGGTAGCGGTTTTTTTGCTAAAAAGGAAAGCCACTGTCGCAGTGCTTCCGTCTGTTTTATGGTGTTTTTCTTTTTAAGGTAGTTTTCTACGATTTGCTGAATTTCTTTCCGCTGCATATAAGTACTGTTCGTTACTTATAAGTCTCGAAAAGATAGGGGGAGGACTAGTGAGCCGTGTTATGAAATCGTTACCTACCTATTAAAGATTGGTGCACGAATCTCCGGTTTACAACTGGTTCAAGAAAAATGCTACAGCTAAATAGGCCGCATCGCCCAATTGTGTACGCAGTTTGCGTCGGGCGGCAGCCAAGTGGTTTTTTACGGTAGCCTCTGAGATGAGCAATTTTTCCGCGATTTGCGGAATAGAAAGGCATTCTACGGTTCGTAGGTAAAAAACCTGTCGCATTTTTTCAGGTAAGAGTTTGACCTGTCGGTCGATTTCCTCTTGTAACTCTTGCACCAAAATTGGATCAACGGCTTCTGCAAAGCTGTCTACTAAAGCGTTTTCTAATGGGATATTTCGCTTGTTGTGACTTAATTTGGTCTGCAGTCGGGTGAGGGTTTTATAACGAACTGCTCCAAAGAGGTAATTGTCGATGCTAGTTTGGATTTGTAGTTCGTAGCGTCGATCCCAAAGGTTGATAAAAACCTCTTGTACCACATCTTGCGCATCATCATTATCCTTTAACAAATGGTAAGCAAGTCGATACAGTCGTTCCCAGTTACGTTGAAAAATAATGGATAGTTGAGCATGACTCAGCACATGGTGCGTCGCCAAATCCAGCGAATTATCTAAGTCGCTGATATGATCTTCATGGGTAGGTGATACGGGCATCGACCACAAAGGTCGTAAGCAAAGATTAAGGGAAAATTAAAAGAGCGTAAGGATACTGTTATAGTTTGTTGCTACAGATATCTGTTTTGATTACAGCAAAAAAAATCCTCCGGAAGAATTCTTCCGGAGGATTTTCGATACATTCAATATGTTATTAAAGGTAATTTAACCGCGTTTTGCTAAGGCAATCTTCGTGTCTAATTCTTTTACCAACTTATCTACATTGGGTTCCGATCCAGAGTTTTGGAAACGGATAAAACCTTCTTTGTCGATAATGACTTTCGCAGGGATACCTTGGATACCATAAGCCGTTACCGTTGCTTTTGAGCGATCTTTCATTTCGTCAAATAGCACGTTGAAGTTATAGTTGTTTTTGGCGATAAACTCGTCCACTAGTTCTTTGTAGTTTTCTTCGCGTTGCCATGTATCGATAAACAAAAACTCCACTTCATCATCGTTCGCATATTTGTTCACGGCTGCTTGCATACCAGGGAATGAAATGATACATGGTCCGCACCAAGTCGCCCAGAAATCTAATACGACTACTTTACCTTTCAAAGAAGCTAAGGAAACTTCTTTGCCTTCGCGGTTCATTAATGTAAATGCAGGCGCTTCCTCTTTCTTCATCTCTTGCTCATATTTTGCAAAATATGCTTCTGTCATTTGCTTGTCCAAGTTGGCAAGATGTGCTTGGAAGTCAGCTTTGTCACCATGTACGTCTTTGTACAACACCTGTGCTTCTGCTACGATCGTAGAGTCCTTGCCATTCGCGGCGATGAACTTTTCGTAAGTTTCCAAAGCTTTTGCTTTGTCCCCTTTTTGCGCGTAGGCGTTGCCTAATGACCGAGCATTTTGCAAGGCATAATAACCGCCATCATGAGATTCTTCCAACGAAGATTGCGTAATCGCTATGGCTTCATCATAGTTTTTTTCTTCAGTCAGCAACGTAGCGTATTGTGGCGCTATTGCATTATACGAATACGCATTATTACTTCTCTTAGTTTGGGGATCTTCTGATTCCGCGGCAGCCTTACCAACAGCATAAGCATCTTTCAATAAGGAAGAGTACGTGCTCAGATCCTGTTTTTCTGCTTCTGCCTTGGCAAAGGCATTCGAGATGGCGGTCACATAGTAATCAGAACCTTTTAGTTGTTTTAAGAGTTCTTGTGTCTTCGCTGTATTCGACTCTTTGATATAGCGGGACGATAAGTGATATAGACCAGCTTGATAGATGGCTTGATCTTTTTCGGCATAATTAGCAGCAGGATATTTCTGTGCCCAAGCAGTATATTGTTGCTCTAAATCAGTTGCCGAAGCATCTTCGCCAACTTCTTTCATCATGTCAGAATACGCTTTGTTGCGCACAAACTTTCCTTGAGGATATTGAGTTTCAATTGACGCTCGAATTTCTTGTGCACGTGCTTCATCATCGAGAGCTCTCTCGTATACCATGGCCGCTAGACTCATTTGGTCTTCATCTTTTTTCAGAACCAATGCTTCAGCTTCTTTTTTCAAGAGGACTTTGTCTTCGGCTGTGCCACTTGTTGCTAATTTGTTGATCTGTGCTACAATTTCTTCGTAGGTCGCCCCCTCTTTAGCGGCCACTACTTCCTGCGCATTAGCTTGCTGGAAATATAATACAGCGCTGCAGGCCAGCGCGATCCATTTTATCTTTTTCATCATGTTGTACCTTACTTTAGTTTCTCAGATAGATGTTTATGACCTTCCGTTGTTGGGTGAAGATCTGTTTGTGTATACTTTCTTATTTGTGTAATGAAAATTTGTATATCGTCTTAGACTGATATTCTTGCCCTTTGTCAAGGACCACCGAAGGAAATTCGGGCATATTTGGCGAATTGGGGAAGTGCTGCGTTTCAAAACACAAGCCCGTGTACGGTGTGTAGGCTTTTCCAGCCTTGCCCGTATCTTGGCCAAATAAATGATTGCCGGTATAAAAATGTACCGATGGCTCTGTGCTGAAAACTTCCAGCTGAATGCCCGAAGAAGCTGATCGTACCGTAGCTAAAGGTTCTTGATCACCAACAGTTACGACATAGCTGTGGTCAAATCCTTTGGCTACTTCCTGTTGCGGATTACTTAAGTCCAGTTGATCCGAGATAAGTGTTTCGGCTCGGAAATCAAATGGCGTATTCGCAACCTCTTCGCCCGTATTTAGTGGGATTTGATCTGCATTGGTCGGGATATATTGACTAGACGGAATGCGTACATAATGATCCAGTATTTCACCTTGGCCTTCGCCATGCAAATTGAAATACGCGTGATTAGTCAGATTAAGCACTGTCTTTTGATCCGTGACTGCTCTGTAAGCAATTTTCAATTCATTTGCATCCGTCAACTCGTAAGATACATGCACATTAAGATTGCCGGGAAACCCGCTTTCCTCGTCATTTGCTGTATAATAAAAGTCGACTTTATGCTGCAAGCTTACTTGGCGATCCCATACGCGATCATGAAATCCATCGCTACCACCGTGCAGGCAGTTGCTACCGTTGTTTTTCTCCAGCAGATATTCTCGTCCGTCTAGCTCAAAGCGCGCATTCGCAATGCGATTCGCATAGCGACCCACCGTAGTTCCTAAAAACTTTGCTTCTGCGGTCAAATAATCTCCAATGTTATCAAAACCTAAGATCACATCTGTCGGTGCACCTTGTTGGTTGGGCACGATAATGCTCACAATCCGTGCGCCATAATCGGTGAGCGCAACCTGCATACCGGCCTGATTTTGAAGCACAATAAGATGCGTATTTTTGTCGCGATGTTTTGTTTTGAATTGTGCTGGATCAGGTAGCTGATAAGTGATCATATGAGATTGTTGTTTCTATTTGGTGACTAAAGATAACGAATATTTTCAATCTCGGCAAATGGTAGATCAGCGTCTAAAAGTGGATCGCTGAGCATTCCCCTTCTCCCGATTAAACCGTATATTTGGCGGTCAAAACACGATATTGCATGCAGTGGAAACAACTATTATCGGCTAAAAGGTGGGGCTACGAAGCCCGAGAAATGAATGATCAGATTGATGCGCGCTCTGAGTTTCAGCGTGATTATGATCGTCTGATATTTTCGTCACCTTTTCGCCGATTGCAAAATAAAACGCAGGTATTTCCATTGCCCGGATCCGTGTTTGTACACAACCGATTGACACATAGTTTAGAAGTAGCCAGTGTGGGCAGGTCTTTAGGTCGATTATTTTACATGATGACCAAAAAGAGTAATCCCAATATCGATATCGAGGTTCCTTTCCTACAAGAGGTAGGCAATATTGTTTCGGCAGCTTGTCTGTCACATGATTTGGGAAATCCCGCTTTCGGTCATTCCGGCGAAGCCGCTATCTCTTCTTACTTCACCGACGGTGCAGGCTTACATTTTAAAGAACAGGTTACAGAGGCGCAATGGGCAGATCTAACCCATTTTGAAGGTAATGCCAATGCGCTACGCATTTTGACGCATCCTTTCAATGGTAAAGATGATAAAGGTTTTGCGCTCACGTATACCAGTCTGGCAGCGATTGTTAAATATCCTTGTCGTGCTATTGATGGCCATATAAAAGGTAATCATCATCGTAAGAAATATGGCTTCTTTGAGGGTGAAAAGCCTATTTTTGACAAGATTGCGGCCGAACTTGGTTTGAACACCGACCCTGAAAATCCAGACGGATATTTGCGTCACCCGTTGGTCTATCTGGTAGAAGCCGCCGATGATATTTGTTATAATATTATCGATCTGGAAGATGCGCATCATTTACGGATTCTGTCGTATCAAGAAGTAGAAGCGCTATTGTTGCCGCTTTGCGGCGATGCGAATCTGCGCGAGCGATTGGATGGATTGGCCGACGAAGGAAGTCGCGTGTCCTTGTTGCGTGCAAAAGCCATTAATACCTTAATCCACGGTTGTGCCAAGGTGTTCACGGATCATCAAGTCCAATTATTAGAAGGAACTTTTCAATCTTCTTTGATGGACGCGCTGGATCAGCCATTGGTCGATCAGATGAAACGCATTGAAAAACTGTCCATAAAACGGATCTATAACGCACCAAATGTGGTACAGATCGAGATTGCTGGTTTTAAGGTAATGAATGCTTTGTTGGGCGAATTCTTGCCCGCTTATCTTAAAACCAATAAAACTAAGTTCGATGAAAAGGTCGTCGCGATGATTCCAGAACAGTTTCATGCCGCATCAGATGATGTGTATAGCAAGATTCGCTCTGTGCTAGACTTTGTGTCGGGCATGACCGATGTGTATGCCGTAGATTTGTACCGTAAAATTCAAGGAATCACCATTCCTTCCTTAGACTAAACAAGATCCTGACGTTTCGATACGAAAAAGCATGAAAGTAGTAATTGCGGAGAAGCCATCTGTCGCGCGAGATTTGGCGCGAGTGATGGGAGCGAAAGATATTAAAGATGGCTATATCGAAGGAAATGGTTATGCTTTTACCTATGCGTTTGGGCATTTGGTGCAATTATGCACCCCGCAAGCGTATGGTTATCATAGCTGGGCGGCCAGCAACTTGCCGATCATTCCGCCTGCGTTTGCACTGGAAGTAAAAAAGGTGCGCAAAGATGGCCGTCAAGTAGATGATGGCGGCGCAGCGAAGCAATTGAATACGATCAAAGGCTTGTTGGACAAAGCCGAAGAAATCATTGTGGCAACGGATGCAGGGCGCGAAGGCGAATTGATTTTTCGCAATATTTATTATTACCTCAAATCTGATGTGCCGTTCAAGCGTTTGTGGATTTCGTCGCAAACGGACAAAGCCATCAAAGCGGGCTTTGCCGCACTGAAAGAAGGGAAGGAGTACGATAGCTTGTATATGTCGGCGCGATCTCGTTCGGAATCCGACTGGCTGATTGGTATCAATGCCACGCAAGCTATTACGCTGGCAGCCGGCAACAAAGGTTTACTTTCCTTGGGTCGTGTGCAAACACCAACTTTGGCCATGATCTGCGCGCGCTATCTGGAAAATCTTGATTTCAAGCCGCAAGCCTTTTTTAAGATTCAAGCTGGTTTTGAAAAAGACGGTATTTCTTTCACGGCGACTTCCAATAAGTTCGACAAAAAAGAAGATGCCGATGCACGATTCGCGCAGCTCAAAGTCGGAGATAACGCGGAAGTGATGCAGGTAGAAGCCAAAGAAACGAAAGAGCAACCACCGCTCTTGTACGATCTGACTACGCTGCAACAAGATGCTAACAAGAAATACGGTTATTCTGCCGATCAAACGCTCAGCATTGCACAAACATTGTACGAGAAAAAAGTGATTACTTATCCACGTACGGGCTCGCGGTATATTGGAGAAGATGTGTTCGAAACCATCGATCCTTTATTCCAACATTTGGCAGCTACTGCTCCAGAAAATATTGCGGCGATTAGTCGAAACCTGATTGGAGCGAAGCTCAATAAGCGCTCGGTAGACGACAAGAAAGTCACTGATCACCATGCTTTGCTCGTGACCGATGAAAAACCGGGACCGATGCCCAAAGATCAACAACATGTGTATGAGATGATCGCGAAGCGAATGGTCGAGAGTTTTTCCGAAATATGTATTAAAGACATCACGACCGTGGTGCTCAAAGCCGCAGATACGGAACTTATTGCCAAAGGAACGGTGATCCGTCAGTACGGCTGGCGCTTATCTGCCGAACAAGTAGAACCCGCCGCAGAAGACGAAAAAGGCAATGAAGATCAGGATAATGAAAATGCGCAATTGCCCAAGTTGACGACGGGTGAATGGCATGCCATGCGTTCGCTGGCCTTGTCCGAGCGCTTTACCAAAGCCAAGCCTGTGCATACCGAAGCTTCGTTATTAAAGGCAATGGAAACTTCGGGTAAGGAAATCGAAGACGAGGAAATGCGTCAAGCGATGAAAGACTGTGGATTAGGAACGCCAGCCACGCGCGCTGCGACCATCGAAACTTTGTTTCAACGAGAATACATCCGTCGGGAAAAGAAAAAATTGGTACCTACCGATAAGGGATTGACGATCTATAATCTGGTGAAGGATCGCTCGATTGCCAAAGTCACCCTAACAGGTAAGTGGGAGCAGAAACTTGAAGAGATGCGCGCCAACAAAGTGTCTTACGACGTATTTATGAAGCATATCAAAGATTACACGGCGAAGATTACGGGTGAGTTGCTGCAATTGAAAATTGCCATTGCACAGGAAGAAGCCAAGCCGCAGCAAAAAGGCAAGATTAAGTGTCCGAAATGCGAACCGGGCAACATCCATCTCTACGAAAAAATCGCGCAGTGTGATCGCTATGCACAAGGTTGCGACTTTAAGATTTGGCGCACCTTGAATGGCGTATTCTTGGAAGAAAAGGAAATGAAAAACCTGTTGGAGAAAGGAAAAACTTCGGTGCTGAAAGGCGTGAAGAATAAGCAAGGCCAACTGGTAGAGGCGGCCTTGACATTCGAAAATCTGCGCGTTAGCCCGGTAGAATAAACGAGCTAGCGATTAAAGGTATAACCGACGGTCCATTCGATGAAATCGGCCTTGCCCATATGTGCTTTGATCGATACACCGGCATTGATATTTTGGTATACATAATAACGTGCTCCTGCACGTAGAAAGAACTTGTTTATTTCTCCATTGAAGACCTGATTGTGGATATAATATCCCACATTGCCATTCAATACTAATCGTTGATTGAGCACATGCGCTAAATAAAACGACGGGCCGCCCGAAATTTTCGAACCTAGATCGCCTGATTTATCGCCCGCAATTTCATTATCATTGCCAGAAGAAGAATAGAAAAGGTCTAAACCGCCTCCGATACGCCATTTATGGCTCACGTGCCGGCTCGCATAGGCGCTTACGGTAGATTTGAAATACAGATGATCATTATCTTCACTAAGCTGTTTAACACCGGCGCCATAGTTGATGTGGAAAAGCGTTCGTCTGCTGTAAGACGGAATATCGGCTTTTCTTGCATGTACGGGCATCGGGTTCGGTTGATAATTAACCGAAATCGTGACGGGAACTAGATTCACACCAGAATTGGGCAAAGCCAATGCGCCATTGGAAAAATGATGGAAGGCCAAACCTAATCCTGCACGCCATTTGGGGTGAAACGTATATTGAGCGCGAATACCGAAATCTATAAATACATTGTTCTTCGAGCCAATAACAAGATTCAAAGGATTATCCTCCTCATCGAATGGGTAAAAATTTCCTGATAAACCTAATCCAATGCGATAATCATAAGACCAGCGGCTGTGCTCACGCGGTGCGATCGGCGTCTGTACGAATCCATACAATGCATATGGATTACCGATGATATCATTATTGAACGTGCTGGAGTAAAATCCTATTCCATAAATCGGATTGTTGTATAACTCAAAATAAGGATCTGTTTTATCACGTTGCTGCCAGCCAATTTTGAAGTTTACGCCTTCATAATAGGCGTCTTGATAGGCTACACGCGCATTTTTCTGCTGCAGAATACCGCCATTCTCTATCTCCATTTCAAAAATAATAGGAGATTTTCGCTTTGCGATAGAATCCGTTTGTGCGTATACATTATTTGCAGACACGATAAAAAAGAAAATGTATAGCGTAAGTAGACCTCGCACGAATAGAATTTATTGAATAAGGCGCAAAAATACGTACATTTTTAGAATTTTTTGTTTCGCTGTAGTCATCATCCGCCATTTTTTCGTCATTAGCTAATCAAACTATCAAATAACTTATCCAAAGCCCTACCTTTGTTTGAGATATGGCGACACGACTCTACAACCCTTTTCAAGACTTCACATTTGATAATAAGACTTGTTTTTTGACCGGCAAAGCCTTGCATTCTGCCGATGAACAAATTCAGGTATTTCCAGTATGGATGATGCGTGCTTTCAATTTGGAAGAACAGCCCTTCAAGATGCTGGATGAAAGTTTTTCTACCTACAAAAAGTTGAAGTTGCCCTGCTCTGCGGACGCAGCTCTGCAGCTAGAATCGGTAGAATCTGCGGTAGAACGCGCTATGGCTGTTGGTTATGATGCGGTGAAGGAATTGCCAACTACCATTTTATTCCAGTGGGTAGCCAAGATTCTGTATGGTGTCGTGTTTAATGAAATACAAGCCGGAATTCGACAAGCTACCATGAGCGGGGAGGAGATGAACTTCTCGCAGGCTTTGGTGCACAAATTTCGCAATCTGCATACGATGTTGCAATCGGCCATTCACCCCATGGAATTTGAAAATAGAAACCCATTCTCGGTGTTGGTTCTTCCTGTGGAGAATGCGCCGGAAACCTTTATCTACCGTGACGAGATCAATACCTTGATATTCTCCTTGCGGATGAATGATTTTGCGATCATTGCTACGCTACAGGATAATGGCACACATGCTATCTATCATGAAGATGTGCTGGCAATGATACATGGTAAGGTATTGCATCCGATTCAATTCGAAGAAATCTGTGCACGTTATTTCTACTCGGCTTATTTATTTAATAAGTTGCCAGAATACACCTATATGGATACACCCAACATGATCTACGTAGAGCCAATGCCGATGCAAGATTGGACGATGAAACCTATTTTCGATCATTGGCAGGTGAAAACTTATGGACAGGTGTTGGAGAATTTTTGGAAACCTTGGGGATATACGCTTTTTGAGATCATCAAAAATCCTGAAGAGCCGATGAGCTTTATCTCCGATGAAGACGGAAATTTTCGGGATAAGGTCGATCTTCCCCTTGCTTAAGCGGTCTTGGTCTGCGCTGCACACTTCTTCTTACTTCGTGGAGTGATTTTTGTTTCTTTCCTCTCTGAAAGGTAGGAACAAACATATGCAGACGATAAAATACATATTCTCGATCGCGCTTGGGCTTTCGCTGAGCGCCGTGATGACCTCGGCTTATGCCCTTAAAAAAAATCATATCTCGGTGGATACCATTTATACCGAGGTAGATGTTATTCCACGATTTTCGGGTGGTGCGAGAGGCTGGAGCAACTTCCTGAATAAAAATCTGAACGTTCGTAATATACAAGAAAGCATCGACGAAGATAGCTACATCAGCTTCGGACTAGTGCAGCAAGCCAATCTGGAGTTTACCGTGTGTGAAGATGGTAAAGTCTGCGACATAGAAGTGCTCAACGCCGATAAGATCAGTCCCGAGTTCAAAGAAGAAGTAATGCGCGTGATGCAACGTTCACCACGCTGGAAACCAGCGCTGCGCGATGGTCAGCCTGTGAAGACCCGTTTCCGGCAACCGGTCGTGATCAATTTAAAAGACCGTTAAACAGCAGCGGCTTTTTGCGGTTTCATTTCTTCTTTCAGGAATCTACCCGTTTCACTTTTCTTCACTTTGATCAGATCTTCTGGTACGCCAGCAAATAGCATTGTGCCGCCTGCTGCTCCACCTTCAGGTCCCATATCAATCACCCAGTCTGCTGTTTTGATCACATCCAAGTTGTGCTCAATAATCAAAACACTATTTCCGCGATCTACTAAACGATTGATGACGCCCATCAAGACATTCACATCCTCAAAGTGTAATCCAGTGGTTGGCTCATCCAGGATGTAAAACGTACTTCCTGTATCTTTCTTGGATAATTCGGTCGCTAGCTTGACACGTTGTGCTTCACCGCCAGACAATGTCGTAGATGATTGTCCTAAAGTGATATATCCTAAACCAACATCTTGCAAGGTTTTGATCTTACGGAAGATGGATGGGATATTCTCAAAGAATTCCACGGCCTCGTCAATACTCATGTGCAACACATCCGCAATCGATTTTCCGCGGTAGCGTACTTCCAATGTTTCGCGATTATAGCGCTTGCCATGGCACGTTTCACAAGGAACTTGCACATCAGGTAGGAAGTTCATCTCAATAATCTTCATACCAGCTCCCTGGCAGGTTTCACAACGCCCACCTTTCACATTGAAAGAAAAACGTCCCGGTTTGTAACCTCGGATCTTGGCTTCCGGCAGTTGGACGAATAGCGTGCGAATGTCGGAGAATACACCAGTATACGTCGATGGATTCGACCGTGGAGTTCGTCCGATCGGACTTTGGTCAATCTCGATCACCTTATCGATATGCTCTAGCCCTTCGATGGATTTGTAAGGAAGCGGTGTCGCTTTCGCACGAAAGAAATGATGGTTCAAGATCGGATACAGCGTTCCTGTGATCAAACTGGATTTTCCAGAACCCGATACACCCGTGACAGCGATGAGTTTTCCTAACGGAAATACCGCATTTACTTTTTTCAAGTTATGTCCTGTTGCTCCCGACAGCACCAATTCTTTGCCATTGCCTTCACGTCGTGTGGCAGGAATGGCGACTTCTTTTCTACCGTTTAGATAAGCTGCGGTCAGCGTATCTGCTTTCAGAATATCTTTTGGTGTACCTTCTGCCACGACTTTACCGCCGTGTAAACCAGCTTCCGGCCCCATGTCGATCACATAATCGGCATGCAAGATCATATCTTTATCATGCTCTACGACCAATACTGAATTACCGATATCACGCAGATTTTTTAAAGCATGAATCAGGCGTTCGTTGTCGCGCTGGTGCAAACCAATACTCGGCTCATCCAAAATATACAATACATTGACCAACTGAGAACCAATCTGCGTGGCCAATCGGATACGTTGCGCCTCGCCGCCCGAAAGGGTTTTCGAACTACGGTTGAGCGTAAGGTAGGTAAGTCCGACATCTAGCAGGAAGCCCAAACGCGTACGGATCTCTTTCAAAATCTCAGTCGCAATGGTGCGCTGGCGATCGTTCAAGCGATCTTCTAATCCTTCGAACCAAGCGTGTAAGTTAGAGATATCTGTAGATGCCAACTCATAGATATTCTTGTCGTCTATCTTAAAGTGAAGCGATTCTTTTTTCAATCGAGCACCTTGGCACGTAGGGCAGATTACTTTAGTACGAAAATCTTCAACCGGACGGCTATCTTCCTGTTGTTTTGGAGCGTGCTCCTCCAACATCGTAAAGATGCCTTGAAAATTAACTTTATATTCTCTGGCGCCGTAGCTACCATAGGAAACGGTGAGTGGAATAGGCTCGTCTGCACCGTACAAAAGCAGATCTATTTGCTCTTCCGTCAGTTTACTGATCGGCGCAGTAAGCGAAAAGTCGAATTTAGTGGCGATGGCTTTAATGATGGCCGAGGTCCACGATTCGCGCAGCGCGCCAATCGGTACAATAGCACCTTTCTGAATGCTCAAAGAACGGTCGGGGATGACCATTTGCTTATCGATCTCAAATACATAACCAAGTCCGTCGCACTTCGGACAAGCGCCATAAGGCGAGTTGAACGAGAACGTGTTGGGCTGTGGCTCGTCGTAGGAAATGCCGGATTCTGCATCCATCAAATAACGGCTGTAGAAATTCTCCTTATCTTCTTTGTTGACGATCTTGATAATTCCTTTAGCGGTTTTCAACGCTTGCAATACCGAGGTGTACAAACGCTTGCGATCGTCTTCGTTTACGTACAATCGATCGATAACAATCTCGATATCGTGGATTTTGTATCGGTCTACCTGCATTTTAGCAACCACATCTAAGATGTCGCCATCCACGCGTACTTTGGTATAACCTTGTTTACGTATTTGCTCGAATAGTTCACGGTAATGTCCTTTCCGGCCTTTGATAACTGGTGCTAGAATGTAGATGGGGTCGCCTGCATACTCGTCCATAATACGATCGATGATCTGATCGTCGGACATGCGCTCCATCTTGCGGCCGCTAGCATAAGAATACGCTTCACCGGCACGCGCATAAAGCAAACGTAAGAAATCATAAATTTCGGTAATAGTACCGACGGTGGATCTCGGGTTTTTCGAAGTGGTCTTCTGTTCGATAGAAATAACAGGACTCAATCCCGATATTTTATCCACATCGGGTCGTTCCATGCCACCCAAAAATTGCCGGCTGTACGCCGAAAAAGTTTCCATGTAACGGCGTTGTCCCTCGGCATAGATGGTGTCGAAGGCCAAGGATGACTTTCCACTCCCGCTTAAGCCGGTGATCACGACCAGCTCATTACGCGGAAAGGATACATCAATGTTTTTAAGATTGTGTACCCTTGCTCCAAAAACCTCTACCTCACGTTGTTCACCCAGATCTACCGTCTTATCTTTTGCCATTAGAATCCTGATTTATGCAGGTGGCAAAGTTACGCATTTTAAAGACGACTTTTGCGTTTTGCTTGGGTATACTTCGTGCTTACTTGCTGGTAGTGCGTAAGTAAATTTTGCCATGCGTCGTGCGCAAGTTGATGTTTTCACCACCACCATTAATCGTACCTTGAATTCGATTGGAGGAAGAACCAGAAATAGTAAAGGACTGTGGTAATTCAGAAAAAGCAGATTCCATCGCCACATTGGCAGATTCCATCGCTTGTTCTATCACTGTTCCAATCGAGTCAGATAAGCCTTCAGATTGAAGATCAATGCTCATCTTGTTCCTTAAACTATCGGTATTCACGTAAGTTTTAGTTTTTGCCAATACAATCGTAGCATCTTTTTGCTTCGTGGTCGGCTTCAAGTCAATATTGAGTTCTTCTGCTGCAAAAATTTCTCCCATAGTGGTCCGCAGTTCTAAATTAGCAGGCGTTGATTTGGGGATAGCGACATCGATAAAACCTAAGGTTGAAACTAAGGAGACAGGTCCTTTCACGGGCTTGTCTAATACGGCTTCGATGTTTCCATGTACCGTTTTAATGGTCATAGGGCCAGTTACTTGCTGCAGTTTTACATCGCCAAATGTATTACTCACTTCGATCTCTGATAGCAAATCCTTTAATGTAATAGTGCCTTCTGTCCAGCTTGAAAGCGATTTTACCGCCAATGAAATTTTATTTGGTAAGCGAAGGTGTATTGAATCCAATTTTTGACGATTTACGACGCTGAGTATAGCGATACCGTCTGATTCGGTCAGTTGTAGTCCAACACCGGTATTGTCTTTTAAGCCGGAGCTATTAATGCCTTGCAAACCCGCTGCACGCTCATCTTGTTCTGAACGTTCAACCCAAGTGGAAACTATGACTTCATTACCATCATATCCTTCTACCGATACGGAACTAGCATTCACGAGTAGTTTGCCGCTATTTTTCTTAAATCGGTATTCTTTTTTTTCACGATTCGTGTTATTGGATTGTGCTGAATTAAATGCATCTTCGCCAAATACCGCCTGAGGTGGTCTTTTAGGTTGTGTTTGCGCTGTACCCCAAGTACACATAGCTAACAAAGCTATTACGCTGCTGATTATTTGTGTTTTCATAGTCTTGTGTTTACCAATTTTTCATTAATACGGCATACGCCTGATTTTTTACGAGGTCAATAGCCAAAGGATCGTCTACGATTGCTTCCAAACGTTTGGTCGTGGCATCATTAATCTTTAAATCTTCTGTTTCAGCCATGGCCTGCATCAATTCCACTTGCATAGTTGCATCTTTTTGTTGTAGAAATGCGTCCTGAATTTGTTCTTCCTTTTGCGCCGCAGAGGCATGTTCCATGAAGATGTCATACGCTGCCAAACGGATGTTTTCATTTGGGTCGCTCGCCATGAGGTATTGGATTTTTTCCATGCCTGCATCCGGTACATAATCCATACTCGCCAATTGCAATACGCCTTCCATTCGGTTGATGGCAGAGCTTTCATCTGCTAGCAAAGCATAAGATTTCTCCAATGGATCTTCTATCTCGACCTGTTTTGATCGATCTTCTTGGATCTGTTTTTGCGGTTGTCTTGTCGTTGCTTGTGCCGTACGCGCATCGATATCATACGTCAATCCATCCTTGTCAGGACTAACCTTCGATGTTGGTTGATCAACAGTTGGACCTTGTGCACTGTTGTTATTTTCCGGTTGTGCTTGTTGTGCGATTTGAGAATTTGTATCTTCTTCTACAATGGCATTGCTTGCATTGAACTGTTTCCAGATGATTCCGCTCACCATTAATATCGCCACAATCGATGCCGCAGCATACCATATACGTGCTGGGCGCATGCGCTTGACCGGAGTAACCGCTTCTTCTTGCTCCGCTGCCACCTCGATTTGCTGCGGTAATTTTCTCTTAATCTGATCCCAAACAAGCGGTGAGGGCTGATGCCGATCAAACGCCTGCCTATTCTCGTTCACAAATTTTTTCAGTTTATCTTCCATAACACCCTTTCTCCTTTATCATTTGTGCTATTTTTTGCTTCGCTCGGTGATACTGACTACGTACCGCCGTGTGTGATAGACCTAGTGTTTCTCCGATCTCTTCTTGCGACATATCCTCAAAAAGAAACAGATTGACGATGGTCTTTGCCGTATCAGGCAGTTTTTCTATTGCCTGTTCGATATCCTCTATGCGACTTTGCTGCCACTCGTTCTCTTCGTCATCCCGTAGTATTTCCGATCCTTGTACTTCATCGATATCCGTAAAATAGATACGACGTTTGCGCAAATGGGAAATGCTTTTGTTGATGGCAATACGCTTTGTCCACGCTTCGAAGCTATCCAATTCTACTAGGCGATTCACATTCGAAAATACATTGACAAATACTTCCTGCAAGAGATCTTCTGCTTCGGCTATATTATTGACGAGCCGATAGATCGAATTGTAGATCGATGTAGCATACCGCTCGTATAGCCGAGTATACCCGCTGTCTTTACCAGCAAGACATAAGTCTATTAACTCCTTATCGGTCCAGCTCGCTTTCACCTTTTTATTTTACCCTAATGTCTTTCATCTTGTTTCTATACTATAGTCGCCATCGTTCATACAATGTTGCAAATTATTATAAAAAAACTTATTCATAGCAGAAAAGCCACCCGTTAAGGTGGCTTTTTGATCTGTTATGCAGGTTACTTGATTGCTAATAGCGTTTACTGCACATTTGCTTTTGTGAAGCCAGCTACGTGACCATCTGATACATGAATGATCTGTTTGGCTTGTGTACCATTCAATTCGTAGTAACCTGTTACGCCCGTTTTTGAAGGTGCATTAACGCGTAGGATAATTCTGCCATCAATTTCAAATGCTGCATAAGCGCCACCCGCATTGGTCGATAACTCTAAACCTTCTACCGCAGTAATCGCTTTGGAACTGATATCTACTACGTGGTACTTCCAGATTTCACCCGTATTAATATTATTCGGTGTTAACGAAAGCGGTACCGAATTCGAGAATACAATCAGTTTGCCATTTTTGGCCAATAAACCGGTGAATTTACCCGTATCTACCGAATAGATATCGGAGTATTTCAATTCCCAGCTAGTATCAATGTCTGTTTCCGCAGCTTTGATGCGTGCAATTTTAGAGCGTCCGCCCAATGCACCAGGACCTCCTTGGCATAGGATGTACAAATCACCGTTGGTGTCAAAAGAATACATTTCATTATCATTGATAAAAGCGATGGATTGTGTATTCGGAATAGTAATGGTTTTCTCATATTTCTGCGTAGCCAAATCAATCACCGCAATAGAAACATCGTTGAATACGTCATTGAACATACCTCTCGCCATACCTGTACCGCTACTATATACGACATCAGCATAGAGCTTGCCACCTTTTATGGCTAAGAAGTGTTGTCCAATCCCTTGGAAAGTGATACGACTATCATTTCTGGTTAATATGGCTTCGAAATCTACGTCGATCTTGCCTGTTTTTTGTACCGATTCTGGGTTAAATGTTTGGATTCCCCAAGGCTCATTGCCATCCCAGTAGTAACCTTTGGTATCGTTTTCGATCACAAAATTACCAGAGCCGTTCAAGGTATTGCCAGTGATGATTGATGCACCGTAAGAGATCACACCTTGCGAAGTAATATTTAGTTGGTGGATACCGCGTTCAAAGCTCGCGTTAAACATTTTATAGACGTTGCCATTATGCGTACGCCATCCTTCATTGGCTTGTCCTTGGCGAGCAGTAGGCTGTTGTGCATTGGAAATAGTTCCTGAGGGGAACTCCGCATAGCTGCTCATAAAGCCAGGTTTCAATTGCGTGACCTCGCTCATGGTTTGTATTAGATAGACACTTTCTGTTTCGTTTCCCGGATTTGGAGCGTCATCCGAGCAAGCGGTCAATCCGAATAAAGAGAGCGCAAGTGCTTGAAATATAAATCTAGTTTTCATGTGCATTGAATAGTTGATAGGTGAGTTTTAAGTGAAAGCTACGTCCGGCGCGTTGTACGCGGAAGTAATCGTATAATCGGGCATCCAGCATGTTTTTAACTTCCATGCTGATGCGGTATTTGTCGTTTTTCATGCGGTAGCTCAAACCACCGCTTAGTAGATTTTGGTTGGGAATGATGAGGTCGGATGCTACGCTCGCGCTGCCTGATAATCCTAGAAAACCTCCGGGCTCGGCTTGGCGAGGGATCGTCTCCAAGTAGAACTCGCGCACAAAATTGTAATTCAAATAGATGTCCAATCTATTGTCGGGCTTTCCAACCCCATCGATATGCGCATTCAATCCAAGATTCGCAAAGAAATAAGGCGTATTTTGCAATCGCGTTCCATTGCGCCACTGATCACTAGGTAAGTCAAAGCCCATTAGCCGAAGACTTTGCCAAGTAGCATTACCTCTCACATCCAAGAAGGAATTGATCGGATGTGTCAAATCCAGCTCTACGCCATAACCTTCTACGTTATTGATGTTCTGAAATTGTGCGTATGGTGCTAATACGGGAACTAATAGGATTAATCCTTTAGTACGTCGGTAGAATGTGTTGACTTCGTAGTTCAGATTGCGGAATCGGTTGCGCGTACCCAAATTGAAGTTGAGACTGCGTTCTGGATTAAGATCGAAGTTTGGAACAGTCCACACCGCATCACCAAATAACTCATCGATCTCGGGAATACGATACGCGTATTCGCTCGAGAAGCGTACATTTCTATCTGCATCCCACTCATATTTTAACGATCCGCCAGCACCAAAGTAGCTCTTGGAAACGGACGATTCCTCGTTTTCCGAAATAGGCCGATTAGCCCACGCCTCAGTGCCTACTGAACGATAATGATACCATTTGCCCATAATAGAATATGACCAACGGTCGCTTACTTTTCCCGACCAGTCCAATCCCAATACTTGTTTGTCAAATCGCGTACGCGCCGAAAGTACGTCTACATCGGAGTCGGCAAAGCGTGGGCCAAATGGATCTTCGCCTGTTCGCTTGCTACTTGTTACCGTATAATTGGCAGACAAGATGTTATTTGCCTTCCATCGCCAACTGGCCGTCGTGCGAGAAGTGATCTGTTGGATGCGAATGTCGGATAAGGATGGGCGCCCACTTTCGCCAATATTTCCCGGCGTCGGGGTAAAATTGCCAAACCAATCGTAGCGGCCTTGTACCGTATCGACTGTGTTAAATTTCAAGGTATTGGCTACGGCAAATTGTTCAATCGTCAAACGGTCGTCGAAAAAGCTGCCAACATAGCGTAAGGTTGGGATCACAGAAGATTGCTTAGCTAAGGCTGCACCGTAAGGTGAAGTCATCAAAACAGGATGCTGTTGCTGTCGCTCTACATCAAAGTAAGCAAGGCTGAATCGTAAATCCTTGGCCCATGGCTTATCTTTCACACCAACAAATGCCTCACCATACACGCCGCGATACGCATTGTGAAATAGCTCGACGGATTGCTCACTCGGATTGCCCGTGCTGGGATCAGGCACCATGACAAACGCATTGTAATTATTGTCAGAGTAATTATAAAAAGCTTCTAAACCAGTGTAAAAGCCATTTTTCTTACGGGTGGATGCATTGACAGCAAAACGATGCGTGTTGAAGGAAGCGATTTCATAACTGGCATCCAATTGATCGCCTACCGGCAAACCTTTGGTCACTAAATTGACCGCCCCGCCCAAAGCATCTGCGCCTAATGAGATGGGCAACACGCCTTTAAAAACTTCTACGCGCTCCAGCGAATTGACTGGAATATTGTGAATGCCGTATCCGCCAGCCAAGTAATTCAAAGGAATACCATCTTTGAAATAGCGTACCGCGCGCCCTTGAAAACCATTGACCGAAACATCCACCGCATTGCCCAATCCGCCGCTTTGGCGAATGCGCACACCCGGCGAGCGATTAATCAACTCGGCCAAGGTAACGGGTTGCTCTGCCACCGCACGCGTATCCACAACGATTGCACGAATCGCTTGTTTGCCCGCGCGCTCGGTGTCGGATTGTCCCATGACTTGCACTTCAGCAATCTGGCTGTCTGCTGCAGAAAGTGTAATATCTAGATACAATGATTTGTTCGCTACTTTTTGCACGATTTCCTCTTGTTCGCGGTATCCAATGCCCGACAACCGAACTATTTGTGTACCATTGGCAACATCGCGAAAGACAAAGCCGCCCAAAGAATCGGTACTGGCGCGCTGATCACCTAAAATTACCGTAATGCCTGCCAAAGGCGTAGCTTGCACATTCTTCACACGACCGTATACATCCGAGTGTTGTTGGGCGTAAGAAGTGCATATCCAGCAAAAAGTGATGAACAAAAAGAAGCTTGATTTTGTGCTCATGTAGCGGCAGAAATAATATTTGCCGCTAAATTAGATTAAATCTTAATAAAATCAAAGGATTACGGCTGCACGCAAGCTAATCTGACGATACTAATTGCTAATTGTTTAGAATTTGTCTAAATTAGCGATCTGTTTACACTAAAACAGAAATTGATATCGACAACAATATGAAAATGAAGGTTTGGCTGCTATGCCTAACGACAATCTTAATAGCAAAGTGGGGAATGGCGCAGGAGCTGTATGAGGTAAAAATAACGATACAAAATCGCGATCAATCGTCACATATTGGTGAGAACTTCTTTATCACGGGCGCGTTTAATGGTTGGAAACCAGCGGCCGTATTAGTAGGAGCTATTCCGAAATACGGCGAAACGATTCAGGTCACTATTCCTTCAGTTTCCAAAGGGCTTTTTGAGTATAAATTCACGCGTGGAAATTGGGAAACCTTGGCCTCTACCTCCCAAGGGAATCTGGAAGGTCCGATCAAGCTAATCGTTACCGGCGATACCGCCTTGACGGCTACGATCGACGGTTGGCGCGATGATTATCCAGCTTCTACAGCTAGTCCGCAAGTACATATATTAGATAGCGCATTTTATTTTCCGAAACTTGACGTGCGGCGCCGCGTGTGGATTTACTTGCCAGAAGGATATGCAGATTCGCAAGAAAGCTATCCCGTGATTTATATGCACGACGGGCAAGATCTCTTTGACGAAGCCACTTCTAAAGGTAGGATTGGTCCGCTAGAATGGCGCGTAGATGAAGCGATTGATGAAGCAAAAGAAAAAGCTATAGTAGTGGCTATTGCCCATGCGGAAGATATTCAGCAGCGGCAAAATGAATATTTTGTGCGCCCGACTACGTCATTTCCGCAACCATTAGGCGAAGCCTACCTGCAAGATATCGTATCGGTGTTGAAACCATATGTCGATCAGCATTATCGTACTAAGGCAGATCGTGCACATACGGCGATGGCGGGAAGTTCAGTAGGCGGTTTGCTCACCTTTTATGCGGGCTTGTTGCATCCCGAAGTATTTGGAACAGTTGCTGTGTTATCGCCTTCAATTTGGCTGGATGAAGGCAATATTGACCAATCCATCGCCAACATTCCTGTGAAAGATGCATCTTTAATTCCCCATTTCTACTTCTACGGTGGCGGAAATGAGAATCGCATAAAGCCAGACGGCAGTCGCGTACGCATGCACGATGATATCGAACGCATCATCCAGATGATGCAAAATAGCGGACGGCAGCAGATGCAGGTGGTGATTGAGCCAGATGGCCGACATGGTGCGTGGTATTGGCAAAAAGCTTTTCCCTATTTCTATAGCTGGTGGACTTCACAGCTTTCCCAAAATAATAATCAACCTTAAATAAGAATTTTATCAATTTTTTTCAAAACATGAATCTACATATCAACAAACATCAGAAAAATGCCGCACGCTTGGTGATGGCCTTAGGGTTATTAGGTGCTGCTCACGGTGCTGCGGCGCAGCAAGTAGAAAAATCTGCTCCTGCTGGAACAGGTATTTATGAAGCGGTCATCAATCAGGCCGATGGACATATCTATATATCGAGTGCTGGTTCGAGATCAAATCCAGGTGGTGCCTTGTACAAAATTGATCCAGAAACCTTAGCGATTGTGGATAGCATTTCGATGAAAGATAATCCTCCTTTCGGATTGGGCATTAACAATAAAACGCAAGTGGTGTACACCACCAATACCAGAACGAACTCGGTAAGTGCCGTCGATCTAAAGACTAAAAAAGTGTTGGCTACGTTCAACGCCGGAGGCGATAAATCGCACACGCGTGAGGTATTGGTAGATGAAGATAACAATATGGCTTATGTGACTAATGTAGGCGATCCAAGTGATATTTGGGTAATCGATGGCAGAAGCAATACCGTAGTTCGCACCATTCCTAATACCGGTAAAACAACGACTGCATTGGCATTCAATAAGAAGAAAGACAAATTCTTCGCGACGAACATGGGTACAAATGAAATTGCGGTGATCGACATTAAAAGTGGTCAAGTAGAGAAAAGCTATCCTTCTGGTGGTGAATCACCAGTGAACTTAGTGTCTGCTGACGATCGTCTGTTTGTTGCTAATCAAAAATCCGGAACGGTCACGGTATTAGATGCGAAAACGGGTGCGGTTTTGAAGAGTATTCCAACAGGAGCAGGCGCTATCGGTATCACGTACGATAAGAAAACCAATCGCGTATATTCTGCTAACAGACAAACAGGCACGACTACGGTAATCGATGCGAAGTCTTATGAAGTATTGGCTGATCTGCCTACTGGCTCACATCCAAATCATGTGCGTGTCAATCCTAAAACGGGTGTTGCATTCGTCGTCAATAAAACAAAAGGTGGCCGTCCAGTCGAAGGGCAACCTGCTCCAGCAGCCGATACAAATGGCGATACGCTAACGAAAATCAAATAAAAAACGATATTTGCAGTTCCGGACAGTATAGCACAGCCTATTGGAGACAACAAAGAAAACTTCTATTCCAATACTATACGCAGGCTCCATCGTGAGCCTGCTCGTATTGATCTGGATTTCGCTATTTACTGGCGTCAAAGACATCGCCATGCGTGATGTCTTCGCGATGAATTCGGATCAGTTACTAGTGTTTACTATTGCGCGTATTCCAAGAGCGATCGCATTGGTGCTCACGGGCGCAGGACTGAGCGTAGCGGGCTTCATTATGCAGCAGCTTTCGCAAAATAAGTTCGTGTCGCCCACGACCGCTGGATCATTGGAAGCGGCGAAGATGGGAATTCTTTTCAGTATTTTGTTGATTCCACAAGCTTCTATGGGCATCAAGTCGCTTGCTGCTTTGCTATTTACGCTGGCGGCGAATCTATTGTTTATGCTGATGGTGCGTCGGGTGCGTTTTCGTAGTTCGGTGTTCATCCCCTTGGTCGGGATTATGTTTGGCAATATCTTAGCGGCCGTATCTACCTTCTTTGCGTTCAAGCATGGCATTGTACAAAATGTACAGGAGTGGATGATAGGTGACTTTTCTTCGGTATTGCAGGGGCAATATGAATCGATTTACCTGATTTTGCCGGCCGTGGTACTGGCTTACATTTATGCGGATCAGTTTACCATTGTGGGCATGGGAGCCAGCTTTGCCAAGAATTTGGGGATTTCGTACACGGCCATTGTGAATCTGGGCTTGTTTGCCGTTTCGCTTACCGTGAGTGTAAGCGTGGTAACGGCAGGAGCGATTCCATTTCTTGGTCTGATTGTACCCAACATGGTGAGTATGATGATGGGAGATAATCTCCGTCGTACGTTGCCGATGACGGCGCTGGCTGGTTCGATTTTTTTGCTGTTCTGCGATATTCTAGGCCGCACCATCATCTTTCCGTATGAAATACCGATTGGCTTGATGGTAGGCGTTATCGGCGGAATCATCTTTTTATTCTTAATCCTAAGACGAAATCGATGAAGCAGCAGAACAAAATAATTGTCTTGGTATTGCTAATGGGGACCATCATCGCCTTATTCATGTTGTACAATACGGGTCCGAATTTGGATTATGTGATTCCACGACGTGCAGTACGTTTGGCGACGATCTTATTGGTGGGCGTGAGTGTGGCCTATTCTTCACTCATCTTTCAGACGATTACGAATAATAAGATTCTGACACCAGCGATTATGGGCTACGAATCCGTATTTATTTTGTTCCAAACGGTCATCGTCTTTATTTATGGCGATAAGACCTTTCAGGTGATTACGCATCAGGATAATTTTTTCTATGCGGTATTGCTGATGATGGCATTCTCTTTTTTGATGTACATACTGATCTTTGGCAAAAGCAAGCAGAATATCTATCACCTGTTGCTGCTGGGTTTGGTGCTGGGTGCCTTATTTCAGACATTCGGGCAATTCTTACAGATCGTAATCGATCCCAACGAGTTTTCTGTCATTCAGGGATTTATGTTTGTTTCATTTAATAAGATTAACACCGATCTGCTGCTGATCGCTGGCGCCACGCTGCTGGGTGCGTTGCTCTTTGGTCAGCGTTATCTCAAATACCTCGACGTTATCGCGCTCGGGCGTGAGCACGCCGTAAATCTGGGGTTGAATTATAATAAATTGGTCAAGATTTACATGTTACTGATCTCGCTATTGGTGTCGGTATCTACCGCATTGGTTGGGCCAGTTACCTTCTTGGGGATTTTAGTGACCAATCTTACTTACGAATTATTTCAAACGCGCAAACACCATTACATGGTGTGGCTCTGTAGTGGCATAGCTTGTGTAGCCTTGTTATTAGGGCAATTTTTGGTAGAGCATATCTTTAACTTTTCGACGACGGTAAGTATCGTGGTTAATTTTGTGGGAGGGCTCTATTTTATGTATTTGATGCTTAAAACAAGGAAAGCAATATGATTCGTTTCGAACAAATCACGAAGACGTATGGAAAGCGCTTAGTGCTGGATAATATCTCTTGCAGCTTGCCCAAAGGGAAGATCACCTCGTTGATCGGGCCGAATGGAGCTGGAAAAAGTACCTTACTTTCTACTATCAGCCGGCTGCTAGATGCCGATCAAGGCAAGATTTACCTGGATGATATATGCTTGGACGATTATAAAAGTGAAGATCTGGCCAAGCGTTTATCCATCTTACGGCAGTCCAATCACATTGATCTTCGGCTTACGGTGAGGGATTTGGTGGCCTTCGGCCGATTTCCATATTCCAAAGGTCGACTCACAGCCGAAGATCAGGCACAGATTGATAAAGCGATTCACTTTGCGCAGCTCGAGGATATGGCTCATAGCTACATCGATGAGTTGAGTGGCGGTCAGCGGCAACGCGCCTTCATCGCGATGATTATTGCGCAGGATACCGATTACATCTTGCTAGACGAACCGCTGAATAACTTGGATATGAAGCATGCTGTTCTCGTGATGAAAACCCTGCGCCGTCTAGTCGATGAGCTCGGCAAAACGGTGGTAATCGTGATTCATGAGATCAATTTTGCGTCGCAATACTCTGATTATATTATTGCTATGAAGGATGGCAAGATCGTATATAATGACGAGACAGATCAGGTCGTGCAAGCCCACACTTTAAAAGAAGTATTCGGCATCGACTTCGATATCATTAGTAAAAACGGAAAAAATATTTGTAATTATTTCAATATAGAAACATGAAAAATCTTTTAAAATTGACGAGCATCGCTTGCCTTTTGTTTATGATGGCAAGCTGTAATAATAGCAGTTCTGAAAACGAAAATACCGCTTCGGATTCGACGGTAATTAGTCACAAACTGGGCAATACTACAATTTATGGGCAGCCGACCAAAATTGTGGTCTTCGACTTCGGATCGCTAGAAACCTTGAATGAATTGGGCATTAAGCCAGTCGGTATTCCTAAAAACTATACGCCCGATCATTTAGCTACGCTAAAAGACGATTCGGAAGTGGCGGATGCTGGCGGACTGATGGAACCGAATTTTGAGAAGATCAATAGCTTAGCACCCGATCTGATTATTATTTCGGCAAGACAAGAACGCTTTTACGACGAGTTTATCAAAATTGCACCGACCATATTTGTCGATATCGATAACAGCAACTACATGAAATCTTTTGAGGACAATTCGTTGCTATTGGGCAAGCTCGTAGGGCAGGAAGAAGTCGTAAAAGAAAAAATTGCCGCTACCAAAGAGAAATTGAAACAAGCGCAGGAACAATTAAAAAGTAATACCGAGAATGCCTTGATCGCGATGCACAATAATGGTCGTTTCAGTGTATATGGTGCCGGTTCTCGTTTTGGTTTTATCCATGCTGAGCTCGGTGTGAAGCCTGCTGTAGATCAGTTGGAAGAAGCGACACATGGACAGAAAGTATCCAATGAATTCATTGTAGAAACTGATCCAGATTACCTATTCATCGTTGACCGCAACGAAGCGGTAAAAGGAAAAGGCGCGGATAAAAGGGAAATTGAAAATAAGTTGATTCAGCAAACCAAAGCCTATAAACAAGGACACATCGTTTACCTGAATCCGCAAGTGTGGTATTTATCGGGCGGTGGTATTACCTCCACCAATATGATGATTGACGAAGCATTAAACGTGCTGAAAAAAGGATAGCTATGGAGCGACCAGTGATTGCCAAACACGTATTTCGGGTTTGGGCAAAAGAATATATAACCCCACATTATATCCGAATCACCTTGGAAGGGGAAGGAGCCAAAGAATTTGCGGCTTGTAGTTTGGGTGCGAACAATAAAATAATGATTCCGCCAGCGGGTCAAAAGGAAGTGAAATTAGCGGTTTGGGACGAAGCCAATAGCGAATGGATCTTGCCAGCAGAACATGAAAGACCACTAATACGTACGTACACGCATCGAGCAATTGATGTCGAGCATGATCGTATTGTGATCGAGTTTGTCGACCATGGTGATACAGGGCCAGCCTCTTCCTGGGCGCGTCGCGCCGAAAAAGGCGATGAATTGGGTGTAGCCATGAAAATCCGAAAAAGCACGCTGTATCCGGCAGCCGATTGGTATTTATTAGTTGGCGATGCGACGGCCATTCCAGTGCTACGTGTTATTTTAGATTCTTTACCTGCAGATGCAAAAGGACATTGTATTGTTGAGGTTCATGGACAAGAAGACGTGCAGGACGACTTTAAACATCCCGGATTCACGATCGATTGGGTATTCAATGCGGATCCAACTGCTGGAAGTACGCTACATCAAAAGGTGGTAGATACCATCATTCCGGCAGGCAAAGAATGTTTCGGTTATGTAGCCTGCGAATATCAAAGTGTAAAACAGATTCGCGAGTATTTTAAGAGTACGCTGGGTTGGGACAATAAATCGTTCTATGCATTTTCGTATTGGAAAGCGGGTACGGCCGAAGACAAATCGGCTGAGGAGCGTCGCGACGAAAGTAAATAAGAAGCATATGGCAACGGAAGAAGAATTGCAGGGCATCGCAGCACAGCTGCGATGCCCTGATGGCCAACATGGTGTACAGATTGGCGACAATATGAACGAGACCAACATCGACATGACCTTGCAAACGCTAGCTGCGCTGCAGTTAGCTGATGGTGATCAGGTGCTGGAGTTAGGTTATGGCAATGGCGGTCATCTTACCCAATTGATAGATTGCGCTAAAGATTTAAACTATGTGGGTGTCGATATCTCGCAGACTATGCAGACTGAAGCGCAGCAGCTCAATGCGGCACTGATGACACAACATGCGATCTGCTTCGACTGTTATGACGGATCGGTACTTCCTTATTCGGGTCAGTTTTTTAATAAAATATTTACGGTGAATACGGTATATTTCTGGGCAGATCCAGCAGCGATGTTGCGAGAGCTGGCGCGGGTGGCTAAGCCCGATGCGGTGCTGGCCATCACGTTTGCTAGTAAAGCCTTCATGCAGACTCTGCCATTCACGCAATATGGATTTACATTATACGAGCCCGCAGATCTGGAAGATTTGTTGCGCGATAGCGCTTGGGCAATGGCAGATCTGCAAAAAAGGACAGAGCAGGTGCGTAGTAAGGTAGGAGATCTGGTCGAGCGCATCTATTACATCGCGCTATTGCGTCAACGTTAAGCTCCTTCGTGATTCTTCTCTTAATTCGTGATTCTTCTCTTAAAATGAATCGGCATTATGCCGTTTCGATAATTCCTCCGTTATTTGTAGGACAGTAAGAAGGCTAAATAAAGGAGGGCTTGATGAAGAAGAACGAAGCAGATCCAAAGCAAAAATCGATCGGAGAATCGTCGCAACAAGCGTTGACTTCGCAGGTGTATGAAAGGCTGATAAATCATAATTTTATCGTCAATAAACAGCGGAAGATCGTCATAGAAGAGCTAGTTTCTCAAGAAGAACGTACTACGGCGGAACAACTTTGGTTAAAAATCTACAAAACGAAAAAGATTAGTATCACTACCGTATACAATACCTTAAACATCCTTTGTAGAAATGGTATTGCATACAAGTTTTATGACGAGATCAACCAAGCATTTTACATGATTGACCAAACATTTTTCTTGTAAGCTGGCATCATACAGATGTCGTGAGCGACACCAATACGAATTGCACAATCAGTGCAAGATCCAATAAATACACGGCATGATAATGTTTTTGCTGCGCGACAAAAATAAACTGGCGCAACAAAATGAATATGAAGAGATTAGTTGTCCACAATCCTACCTGAATGGGGAAAGTAAAAGGAGCGAATGCGATCAGCAACGTATGGAAGGCAATAAGCACATAATTTAGTTGTATCGCCTTTTGCTCGCCAATCATGGTCGGCACCGTTTTCAAATTGTAGTACGAATCTTGTTTGATATCCCGTACGTCAAACGGAAGTGTACATACCAATAGGAATAAGATTTTAATGATACCCAAAAAATTGGCGGCAGTCCAATCGATCGCGTGACCATCCATCCACGCTTCCACGACAGGTAATCCCACCGTACTCAACGACCACAGCACGGCAATATGAAACAACTTCAGTCCTGGAATCTGACGTAAGCCGCCGGTATTTTTTCCCAATCGAAGAAAAGGAATATTGTATAGCAGACTCAGTACACCGATAAATCCTAGATACAGCATGGTGTACCAATGAATATGCCATAAGCTATACGCTAACAACAATCCCGCAATAACAGTAACACTTATCATCGCTTGCTGATGACCAAAAAACCACCGCGTTCGTGCAAAAGGAGAATCAGCTGGCTTTGCAGGTTTTGCGTAAAACAAGCTCATATTATATAATGCCACTGTGGAACATCCTTCTATTAGCAAGATAAATGGGTTGGTCGGCAGATCAAGAATTAAGTAAGTCAGTGCGCTCTGCGCCACACTCGCTAGCGCAATGATCCCATTAGAAAAGACCAATATCCGAAAGACGTGAACCAGAAGCTTCATAGCTGCAGTCGAACAAAAACTTGTTTAAACATTCTTCTAAAACTTGGGTTTTTTTAATATAAAAGCTAAATTAGTTAAAGTTACGGGTCTTTAGGTCAATCAAATAACGATTTGGCTGGAAATAATAAATTCACCGTAATCTATAAACCTAACACAATACTTGAGAGAGATGAGTTTCCAAATGAATACCTTTGAAGCCTATCAACAGGCTTATGACAAAAGCGTTTCCGATCCGGAAGCATTCTGGGGAGAAGTTGCTGAACACTTCTTCTGGAAGAGAAAGTGGACCAATGTGCTTAATTGGAATTTTAAAGAGCCAGATATTCGTTGGTTCGAAGGCGCAAAGTTAAATATCACCGAAAACTGCTTAGATAGACATATTTACAATAATGGCGACAAGCCTGCCATTATCTGGGAGCCCAATGATCCGCAGGAGGCACATCGCGTTCTTACTTACAAACAGTTGTTAGCTAAAGTCGAGCAATTTGCACATGTGCTCAAAAATAACAACGTGAAGAAGGGCGATCGCGTGTGTATTTATTTGCCGATGGTTCCCGAGTTAGCGATTGCTACTTTAGCCTGTGCGCGAATCGGTGCGATTCATTCTGTGGTATTTGGTGGTTTCTCCGCTACATCGATTGCTGACCGTATCAATGATGCGGAATGTAAGCTGGTCATTACTTCCGACGGTGGTTTTAGAGGCAACAAAGTGTTGGAACTGAAAAATATTGTAGACGATGCATTAGTGCAATGCAAATCTGTCGAGCGTGTTATTGTACTTACGCGATCGCGCACGCCTGTGTCGATGATTAAAGGGCGCGATGTCTGGTGGGAAGATGAAATTTCGAAAGTAGAAACGCAAGGAAATCTTGCCTGCCCAGCAGAAGAGATGGATTCCGAAGATCCTTTATTCATTTTATATACTTCGGGTTCTACCGGTACGCCAAAAGGTGTGGTTCACAGCACGGCTGGATATATGGTATATACCGGTTATACTTTCTCTAATGTATTTCAATATCAACCCGATGAGGTTTACTTTTGTACAGCCGATATTGGTTGGATCACCGGTCATTCGTACATCGTTTACGGACCACTTTCTCAAGGGGCGACTTCGGTCATGTTCGAAGGAATTCCAACTTTTCCAGATGCAGGCCGTTTTTGGGATATCGTAGCCAAACATAAAGTGAATATTCTGTATACAGCTCCTACCGCCATCCGATCTTTAATGGCATTTGGCGATGAATATTTGGAAAATAAAGACTTGAGCAGTATTCGAAAATTGGGTTCTGTTGGTGAGCCAATTAACGAGGAAGCTTGGAATTGGTTCAGCGAAAAGATCGGTGGGGGTGAAGCTCCAATAACCGATACGTGGTGGCAAACAGAAAATGGTGGAATCTTAATAGCGCCATTAGCAGGTGTGTCTCCAACCATTCCAGGTTATGCGATGTTGCCACTTCCTGGTGTGCAACCTTGTTTGATGGACGAAAATGGAAAAGAGATTGTCGAGAATGATGTTACCGGAAATTTGTGTATCAAGTTTCCTTGGCCAGGCATGCTGCGCACCACCTGGGGCGATCATGAGCGTTGCAAGAAAACCTATTTCTCTACGTACGAAGATATGTACTTCACAGGTGATGGTTGCTATCGCAATAAAGATGGGTATTATCGTATTACTGGACGTGTGGATGATGTGCTGAATGTTTCCGGACATCGTATCGGTACTGCAGAGGTAGAAAACGCGATTAATATGCACTCCGACGTGGTTGAATCGGCTATCGTAGGCTATCCGCACTCGGTAAAGGGACAAGGCATTTATGCGTATGTAATCGCTAACCATCATGGTAATGAAGATGAGACGAAGCAGAATATCTTGCAGACGGTCACTCGATTAATTGGTGCGATCGCGAAACTTGATGTAATTCAGTTCGTAGATGATCTGCCAAAAACACGATCTGGTAAAATCATGCGTAGAATCTTACGCAAAATCGCTGAAGGCGATACCGATAATTTTGGTGATACGTCGACATTGCTGGATCCATCAATCGTAGAGAAAATCGTTGCCGGAGCGAAAGAGCAGAAGAAATAAGAACCTCGGCATCGCAATGACGCGATATTTTAATTAAAAAAGCCGTCTGACATAAAATCAGACGGCTTTTTTGATGTTATTCCGTTAAGAAAAACTACAAGTTTTTCTTAACCAATTCTGGGTTAATGACCACAGCAGCATCTTGGCGCTCTTTACCGCGAATATGCGTCACAGAGATGGGGCCTTTGATATCTACCGTGAAATCGCTAATCTCATCAGAAGCCAATTGCTTGGCCTTCGCTTTGAAAGACAATTCAATAAAACCTTGATTGTAGATCAATCCTTTGTCACCAGGCTTATTGCTGGCGTCGAATTTAGGCAGATCCAAGCGTTTGATTTTGATTTTATAATCCGAACTCGTTTCTGGTGTCAATGCGTGACGAGTTTCATGTGTTCCGAAATTGTACGCAGCATTACCCACATATGCTTTCTTCAGATCCATCGTACCATCCGCAGCAACAGGGACTTCGATGTATAATTTGATACCTTCTTTGACAGTTTTTAGTTTGTAATCTTGCGTTTGATCCGTCTGCACCTCATCGTAACCGGTGTTTTTTGCTGTAATCTGGAAGCGACGTACTTTAACTACATTTCCTTTAGGATCAACGCTTTCATAGACTAATGGCGTAATATCATTGCTTTGTCCTTCGATTTCTGAACCTTCTGCGGCATATAATACACGAACAAATTTTGTGCTATGTGTTTTGCCTTCGGCAGTAAAGGTTCCTACGTCCTTCGCTTTTTTATCCGAGGTTAGTGTCGTTTCGTTTGCTGGAGTTTTGTCATGATCTTCACTATGTGCGAACGATGTCGCTGCGGTAAAGGTAAGTCCGCACGCCAAAAGAACAAGTTGTTTGCTAAATTTCATTGTCGATGATTTTAAGTAGTGTGTTTCTTTAGACAAACATACTATTTAAAATCATTCTAAACAACAAATCCTAGGGTTTTTATCCTATATGCTGTAAAATTTTGTCTGCTAATACATCGGATAGCTTATAGTAACTTTCTACCGTCCAGCCAGCCACATGCGGACTGAGTAATACATTATCTCGACTCGTTAGGTCAGCAAACCAAGATTGCTCGGCGAGCGCTGGAAATTTTTCTACAGGGAGCACATCGAATGCTGCGCCACGGATTTTTCCTTCATCCAATCCCTTCAATACGGCAGGTACGTTGACAATGCCGCCACGCGCTCCCATTAAAAAGAAGATAGGTTTGCGAAAATGACGTAGGTATTCCTCGTCGACCAAGCCTTTCGTTTCTCTTGTCAATGGAATATGGAAGCTGAGTACATCGGCTCGCTTTACGATTTCTTCCATCGATACTTCCCGTGCATATTGATCGGAAAAGCCAGTTTTATATTTGTCGTACGCAATCACCTCGACTTCAAAACCGGACAGTTTTTTGGCCATGGCTTGTCCATTGTGGCCATAGCCAATCAGCGCCACGGTCGCACCTTTGAGTTCGAGTCCGCGGTTTTCTTCGCGCAACCATTGTTGATTGGCAATTTGCTGGTGCGCACGACGCAAATTGTTCATCAAGCTAAGCAGCATACCGATCATATGTTCGCCTACCGCATCACGGTTACCTTCGTTGGCTGGGAAAAGCTGAATGCCGCGTTGCTGCGCTGCCACCTCATCAATATTATCCATACCTGCGCCAGCACGGCCGATAAAACGAAGTTTAGGCGCCTGCAGCAGAAAAGCTTCATCCACAAAAAATTTCGAACGTATAATTAAGCCCTCAACATTTTTTACTAGTTCTTCTGCTTCTTGGCGAGAAATATCAGGCTGATAAATTAACTCAAGATTTGCTCGTTGAAGTTTTTCTAAAAATATCGGATGTATATCGTCTACGATAAGAATGCGTGTTGTCATCAGGAAGGATTGATAGTCAAAAAATCTTGCTTTAATAATTTATTCAGCGAGGCTTCGCTCCATTTGGCCGGCATCGCCCGCATCAAGGCATTGCGGATTGGCACAAGAATCGGATTAGACCACTGTGCGATCTGGCCGATTCGCCAAGAAGTATCCGTGATATAGCGTGTGCGCGCTAATCTTCTACGCTGAAAGTTTATAAATGCTTGTTCTGCTGTTTGGTTCTTTTTTAATTCATCGGTCAGCACGGCCACATCTTCCAATGCTTGGCAAGCGCCTTGTCCCATATTGGGTGTCGTTGCATGTGCTGCATCACCAATTAAAAGGATGGCGCCGAAGGCGAATTGTGATAGCGGCTTGATATCCACAATATCATTCCACAACAAATCCTCGGGCGCGGTATGCTGTAGGATGGTAGGAATAGGCGCGTGGTAATTGCCAAAATGTTGGAGTAGATCTTGCGGCCTGTAGTTTTTATATTTTTCGTCTTGCGCTTTGGCATTCAGGCAGGCGTACCAATATACGCGATCGCGTACAAGCGGCGTCATGCCAAATCGGCCGTTGATGCCCCAAGTTTCAGAGCCATGTTTCAGTCCGATGTTCGCATTATTGATCGTGGCGCGCCAGCAGGTATAACCAGCATAGCGCGGCTTAGCATTTGGCAACAATTGTTGGCGGATTGGTGATTTGACGCCATCCGCAACGATCAGATAGCGACAGCGATAAGTGCTGCCATCGGCAAAAAAGAGTTGAATACTTTCTTGCTGCTGTTCGTAACGAAGGATTCGTTTGCCAAGCAAGATTTGTTCGGCATTTATTTTTGATTGCAGAAAAGTATGCAAATCTGCCCGATGTACGGTGAGGTTTTTTTGCTGATACTGCGTGCCTAAACGCGCGGTATCAGGCGCAATCAACACGCGACCTTTGTCGTCGAGAATATTGTAAGTTTCGGTATAAAAACCAAGCTGCTCTGCTTCTTCTCGTAATCCCAAATAGTCAAAAGCGCGCATTGCATTGGCCGCGAGGCCAAATCCAGCTCCAATGCCGCGAAGCTCATCTGCTTGTTCGAAAATTAGAAAATCTCTGCCCGAGGCGTTTAGGGAAATGCCCATACTCAATCCTGCTACTCCGCCGCCGATGATGGCAAATTCACAGTCTAGGCTTTTCATAGCGCGGCGGCAATCTCGTTGGTGAGGTTTTCGAAGTCTGAAACGGTTAACCGCTCTGCGCGTAGTTCATACAAAGGATTATCGGTCATGCGATCTTTTGGAATCACGGCCGATAAGGCGTTGCGAAGCGTTTTTCGACGTTGATTGAAGCCCGCTTTCACCACGCGCCAGAAAAGTTTCTCATCGCAATCTAACGTAACTCTTTCATTGCGCGTCATGCGCATCACGCCCGAAAGTACCTTTGGTGGTGGCGTAAAAGCGCCTGCTTTGACCGTGAAAAGATATTCTACCTCGTAATAAGCTTGCAGAAAAACACTCAAAATCCCATATTCTTTGTTGCCCGGTTTGGCGACACAGCGCTCGGCGACTTCTTTTTGAAACATACCAACCATCTGTATCACTTTTTGGCGTTCGTCTAAGATTTTAAATAAAATCTGTGAAGAGATGTTGTACGGGAAGTTGCCGATGATGGCTAAGCTATCCGGAAAATGTTGGCTGAAATCCAATGCTAAAAAGTCGCCGTGGATCAACCGATCTCCCAAGTTGGGATATTGGTTGGCAAGGTAGCCCACCGATTCGTCATCCACATCAATGAGCCAAGTTTGGTAGTTTTCTTCGCGCGTTAGCAAAAAATCGGATAAAACTCCCATTCCCGGTCCTACTTCTAGTACCTGTTTGAATCCTAGTTCAGGTTGCAAAGCATCGACAATTCGCAAGGCTGCGGATTTGTCGTTTAGGAAATGTTGGCCGAGGTGTTTTTTCGCGCGTACTGTACTCATAGTGCTTGTTTGATGTATCAAAAGTACGCAAAAAACTCGGGGCGACCGATTTTAAATAGTTGCCATTTCCCCTTTTACTGTTTACTTTTGAGCAATCAGCGTTATAAGCAGTATAGAATGAAGGATAAGCTAAAAATTGGTATTACCGTAGGAGACATTAATGGAATAGGCTTGGAAGTGATCATCAAATCACTACAAGACAGTCGTGTATTAGAGTATTTTACACCGATTGTATATGGTAATACGAAGGTGGCCTCCTTTCATCGCAAAGCCATTCATGCGAATGACTTCAATTTTCAGGTCATTTCTTCGGCAGAAGAGGCTATTCCCAAAAAGGCTAATATGATTAATTGCTGGCAAGAGGATGTCAAGATTACGTTGGGCGAAGAGAATGAAACTGGCGGTAAGTATGCCTTTTTATCGTTAGAAAAAGCTTGCGATGATTTGTTAGCCGGACATATCGACGCCTTGGTAACCGCGCCCATCAATAAGCATAATATACAACAAGAAGGTTTCGAATTTCCGGGACATACCGAATACTTGCAAGCTAAATCGGATGCTAAAGATGTGTTGATGTTTATGGTGAGCGACGACCTCAAAGTGGGCGTTGTGACGGGACATATTCCGGTCAAAGATGTCGCGAACGCACTGAGCGAGGAAGCCATTTTGCATAAATTGCGCATGATGCATGCCAGTTTGAAAACTGATTTCTGGATTCAAAAACCAAAGATCGCCGTATTAGGTCTGAATCCGCATGCGGGCGATAACGGATTGATTGGACAGGAAGATGGTGAAATCATTGCGCCAGCGATCGAAAAAGCGAAAGCAGAAGGTATTTTATGCTTTGGTCCATATCCTGGAGATGGTTTTTTTGCCAGCGATACGTATACCAAATTTGATGCGGTATTGGCGATGTATCACGATCAAGGATTGATCCCATTCAAGCATATTGCGTCGCGCGCTGGTGTCAACTTTACGGCTGGATTACCATTCGTGCGCACGTCGCCGGATCATGGTACAGGCTATGATATTGCGGGCAAAAATGTGGCTTCGGCAGATTCTTTTGTGGAAGCGCTTTTTTCTGCGGTGCATATCGTAGAGCGCCGTCGGGAGCAAAAAGTACTTTCTGCAAACCCATTGACGTTTAGACGACTTTCGAGAGACCGCGATTAATAGATCAAACCACATTTTCGATCTTCTCCAAGTGTGATTGCACTTGGAGAAAAAATCGTATTTTTGCGCCTTGCAACTATGGACGATAATTTACAACACCCTGTATTTCATATCATTGGAGAATTAGCTGATCAAGAAAAGCGCTCCTGCTACGTGATTGGTGGCTATGTGCGTGATCGCATTATGGGCAGAGCGTTTAAAAATGATGTGGATATCGTCGTAGTAGGTAGCGGGATAGATTTCGCGACAAAAGTCGGCCAAAAATTAGGCGCAAAAGTGACTATTTTCAAATCTTTTGGTACAGCGATGCTGATGCACGAGGACTTGCAAGTCGAGTTTGTCGGTGCACGCAAAGAATCCTATCGCGGCGATTC
The DNA here is from genome assembly GCF_011316935.1 of Sphingobacterium chungjuense. Classification (GTDB taxonomy): domain Bacteria; phylum Bacteroidota; class Bacteroidia; order Sphingobacteriales; family Sphingobacteriaceae; genus Sphingobacterium; species Sphingobacterium chungjuense. The sequence goes on along the minus strand of NZ_WLYS01000004.1, from coordinate 430,975 downwards.
TCGCAAACCTATCGTGGAAGATGGTACGTTGGAAGACGATCAAAATCGCCGGGATTTTACGATCAATGCCATGGCATTTTCGTTGAATAAAGCGAATTACGGAGAGTTGGTCGATCCATTTGACGGCTTGGCTGATGTGGAATCCAAACTAATCCGTACGCCGCTAGATCCAGATATTACCTTTTCGGATGATCCGCTTCGCATGATGCGTGCCATTCGCTTTGCGACTCAATTGGATTTTACCATAGATGCTGCTTCAAAAGATGCCATTGTGCGCAACGTGGCTCGCATTCGTATCATATCCAAAGAGCGCATTATTGATGAGCTCAATAAAATTGTGCTGGCGGCTAAGCCGTCCATCGGTTTCAAATATCTATTTGATACTGGATTGTTACAGGAAATATTTCCGGTCATGTGCCAATTGCATGGCGTAGAATATATTGATGGCAAAGGCCATAAAGACAATTTTTACCATACGCTCGAAGTGCTCGACAATGTAGCAGAATTGTCGGATGATTTGTGGTTGCGCTGGGCAGCTATTATGCACGATATTGCGAAGCCGCCGACCAAGCGCTTTGATCCAAAGATCGGCTGGACATTTCACGGGCATGAAGATCGGGGCGCTCGCATGGTGCCCAAGTTATTTGCCGAGTTGAAGCTCCCGCAAAATGAGAAGATGAAGTTTGTGCAAAAGCTGGTACAATTGCATTTGAGACCGATTGTGTTGGTAAAAGATATTGTGACGGATTCTGCGGTACGAAGATTGCTGTTTGAAGCGGGAGATGATATTGACGCCCTCATGATGCTTTGCTATGCGGATGTCACCACCAAAAACGAGTATAAGAAAAAGCGCTATCGCGATAACTTTGAGCTGGTCAAGCAAAAGCTGAAAGATGTAGAAGAGCGCGATCATATTCGTAATTGGCAACCGCCTGTTACAGGCGAAGATATTATGATGATGTTTGGGGTAGCACCCGGCAGGATGGTGGGCAAGATTAAAAATGCGATTCGCGAAGCGATATTGGAAGGAGAAATTCCGAATTCGCGCGAAGAAGCCATCAACTATATGAAAGCGCAAGGAAAAGCATTAGGTCTGCCGGTTTCATCAGAAAACGAAGAGAAGTAAATTATAAATCGGTTAAAATAATAAAGCGTAGTACACCATGGCAATTTATAGATTTAAGGTCACTTTTGAAGATTATGAAGATATCTATCGCGAAGTGGATATGCAATCCAAAAGTACTTTCCTCGAATTACATGAAGTTATTCACAGTACCACCAGCTATGAAGTAGAACGTTCGTCTTCTTTCTTCGTGAGCAATGATCAGTGGAAAAAAGGGACAGAAATAGCACACCTTCCTAATGACCGCAAGAAAAAGAACGAGGTGCTGCTCATGGCAGATGTAAAACTTAGTAAGTTTATCGATGATCCGCATCAAAAATTTTACTACGTCTATAACTTCGATAGACCGTACGATTTCCACGTGGAGCTGGTGAAGATCCTGAAAGAGGAAGAAGGAAAAGTATATCCTGCTGTTTTCAAATCGATTGGTCAAGCGCCTAAAAATGCCGCTGCTGCGGATTTCCCCGTAACTGATGATACAGATGAGGAAGAAGAAGACTTCATTCACGAAGGTGCAGAAGAATATGGCGTAGACGAAGAAGATGACTTTGATACATTTGACGAAGAAGATGAAAAGTCGGAAGGCGGAGAAGATAGTGAAAAGAGTTCTTCGGGATATAGAGACGATTACTAAAACCAAATAGTGCCTACAGCGGCATAAGTCCTATGAAAAAAACGCTGGTATCCGTTGTCGGTCCTACCGCTGTGGGCAAAACTGCCTTAGCCATTCAGCTAGCGCAGTATTTCCAGACGGAGATCGTGTCGGCCGATTCCAGACAGTTTTATCGGGAAATGACCATTGGTACGGCAAAACCTGACGTGCAGGAATTAGCCGCCGCCACGCATCATTTTATTAATTCGCATGCGGTAGATACCGTTTATTCTGCTGGCGATTTTGAAAGAGATGCGCTGGTTTTGCTCGATACGCTTTTCCAGCAGCATGATGTGGTGGTATTGGTTGGAGGCTCGGGATTATTTGTACGCGCACTGACCGAAGGTTTGGACGATTTACCGCAAGCACCGGAGCATATTCGACAGCGATTGAATGAAGCCTTGCAAATAGATGGTTTGCCGTCTTTGCAACAACGTTTAAAAGCAATCGACCCTGTGCATTACGCACAAATGGACTTTCAAAATCCGCAGCGCGTGGTACGTGCGCTGGAAGTATTTGAGACTACGGGTAAATCTATTGCCGATTATCAACAACAAAAGCAAGTAGCGCGCCCCTTTGATGTCATCACCGTTGGCTTGAACGATGATCGAGAAGCGCTGTATAATCGCATCAATAAGCGAGTCGAGCAAATGATGGAAAACGGATTGTTGGAAGAGGTGCAATCCTTGGCATCCTACAGAGATCATCCTGCTTTGCGTACCGTTGGCTACACCGAAATATTTGATTTCCTGGACGGAAATGGAACATTGCAAGAGGCCGGAGAAAAGATTCAGCAAAACTCCCGACGTTACGCCAAACGACAGATCACCTGGTTCAAAAAATATGGCAATACCCATTGGTTTGCACCAACGGATATAGAAAAAATAAAGCAATTTTTGCATGAATCGGGAGTTATTGATCCGCAAAAAGCCTAAACTTATTCCAATACCGACTGTTTCTAAAGTATGTTAGTCAGAATTTACGAAGAAAATCCGAATCCGAAAGCTATAGAGCAAGCGGTAGATATATTAAAAAGTGGCGGGGTCATCATTTATCCGACCGACACGGTGTACGGTATTGGTTGCGATATTACTAATCAGAAAGCGATTGAGCGCGTATGTCAGATCCGAGGTTTGCAGACGCAGAAAGCCAATCTTTCTTTCATTTGTTATGATTTGACAGATATTTCTCAATACACCAAGCCTTTTGATACCTCGGTATTTCGATTATTGAAAAAAGCACTTCCTGGGCCATTTACATTTATCTTCAATGCGAGTGGTCAAGTGCCAAAGCTGTTAAGTTCGAAAAAGAAAACAGTAGGTATTCGTGTTCCAGATAATAATATCGTGCGCGAGATCGTCAAAGAATTGGGCAATCCCATCGTTACGACCTCCATTCATGACGATGATGACATCATTGAATATTCCACTGATCCAGAGCTTATTTATGAAAAATACGGCGAAAAGGTCGATATGGTGATCGATGGCGGCTATGGCGACAACGTAGCGTCCACAGTGGTCGACCTCACAAACGGCGACTTTGAAGTAATCCGTGATGGCAAAGGTGATTTGTCGGCTTATTTATAAGTCCGAATCCCTTACTGCGGTACGATAGGCATTTCTTCTTCTGGAGGAGTGACCTTTTTGGGTTTCTGAAAATACAAGAAGTTGAACCAGAGCACCGCGAGGAAGATCATGCCGTACGCCACCACTTGTACTCCGGTAATAGGCTCTTTAAAATACGTCACCGCTAAGGTAAAAGCGAGTAGTGGATTGATGTATAAAAGAATGCCCACCAATGACGAGTTCAATCCTTTTAAGGCATATGCATTTAAGAATAGTGGAATGATGGTAAACACCACGGCAATCAATAAGACTAACTCATAAAATAAGGCAGACTTATTACCTCCTAATCCTACTACGCCAAACAACGGCAATAAGATAATGGTGCTTAGTACAAAATGAATAGATAGCGAAAACAGTTTATCAATCCGCGTATTGCTTTTCTGTAAAATGAGATAAATCGCATAGGTCAATGCGATCATCAAACTATAAAACAAGTCCATAAAATGACCGAGGGATAGTAAGATACAACTGAGCGCACTTACACCAACAGCCAACCATTGTCCAATCTTCAATCGCTCACCCAAAAATGAAGTGGCCAAAACTGTGGTGAGAATTGGGCATAACAGGTAAGCGAGTGAGGTAGCATTGACACTCACCGCATTCATCACATAGATAAAGACAAACCAGTTGAGCGACAGCATCAGCGCACTCACGATGAAGTTGGTGAAGATTTTACGTTTTTCGCTGCTTTCTAATTGGGCAATTTCTTGCATAGCACTTTTGGTCTGCTTACGTCGAAAAAGCAAATTGACAAGCCAAATGGTAATCGTCGCAAATAGTACACGGTACAGGAGGATTTCCAAGGCGGCATATTCGTGCAAAGGGCGAAGTACCAAACTAAATAATCCCCAAATGGCAAAACCGGTAAGTGCCGAGATATAATATTTAAGATTCACCGAAATAATAGTATAAACGTCGGATTAATTACAGAATCACAAATTCCTCCACCATCACATAGCCCACATGCTCATTGATGCGGCCTACTATTTGACGGCGCATCATGGCTAATTCATTTTTGATCACGGCAGACTCTACTGATACAAATAACTTCTTGTCTCGAATATAGATTCTTTCCGTTCTATTGGCGATTGCTTTACCAATGATTTCTGGCCAGGCATTTACGATGGAGGTTTCATCAAACTTCTGCCGAAGTCGGTAAACTTCCAACATCTTTTCTACCGCTTGTTTGATGGATATATCGTCACTTCTTCGGACATCTTCGCCTCTATATTTTCTCATTTGCCGCACCTTCTTTGACATCAAAGATACGAATAGGCTTTCCGATTTCTTGAAAAATCTGACGAATTCGATCGGCATTGGTATCCGTTACGAATATCTGGCCAAAAGCATCATCAGAAACCATTTGCATGATCTTTTTGGTGCGCTTATCGTCGAGCTTATCAAAGATGTCATCGAGCAACAGTAAGGGAGAAAAGCCTTTCTTCTCTTTGAAAAAGGAATACTGTGCGAGTTTTAAAGCAATCAAAAAAGATTTTTGCTGTCCTTGAGATCCAAATTTTTTGAGTGGCATACCCTCATGAATGCTGAAAAGCAAATCATCTTTATGGATGCCTTGGCTGGTGCGCTCCAGTGCGCGATCTCGATCTTGATTTGTCGCTAGCAGACTAGCAAATGTGTCGTGTAGCAGTGGTGATTCGTAGTGAAGTTCCACCATTTCGGCTTCATCTGAAATATAATTGTAATGCTGCTCAAAAAAAGGAGCAAATTCCCGCATGAAAGCCTGGCGTTTGGCAAAAATCTGATCTCCAACTTCGATCAATTGGCTGTTGATCACTTCCAACAGACCCAAGTCCAATTGTCTGCTTGCTGCGGCCATCTTGAGCAATTGATTGCGTTGCTGTATGATGCGATTGTATTGGATCAGCGTATCCAAGTAGCGGTTATCCGTCTGCGAGATCACGTTGTCGATAAATTTACGACGTTCTTCACTGCCATCAAGGATGATGCCCACATCATTAGGCGTAATCATCACCAATGGATACTGGCCAATATGATCTGCTAATCTTGGGTAATCTTTTTTGTTTTTTCTAAACTGTTTCTTCTGATTTTTCTTGAGGCTGCACGAAATGCTATCTGACGCATCGGATGTCTTTTCAAAAAGACCTTGTACCATAAACCAATCTTCGCCTTTCTTGATATGCTGCGAGTCGATTGGGTTGAAGTATGATTTACAAAGGGATAAGTAGTGAATAGCATCCAACAAGTTGGTTTTCCCCGCACCATTGAACCCTGTGAATGCATTCGTAGCAGGAGAAAACTCCAGCGTAGATTCTGTGTAATTCTTAAAATGTAATAAGGAAAGCTGTTTTAGCCACATATCAGATGCGAAGTACGGCTATTTATTTGACTTCTTCAAAATCCACGAATTCTCCAGCAGTTGCTTGGCCACTACGCGTATCTTCTTTGGGTGGCACATATGCCACTTTTACTTTTCCGTTGCCTTTATGATCTTGTCTTGTATCTTGTTGCTGTCCAAAACCTTGATATTGAAAAGGTCCGCTTTGCCCATTAAAATTACCCTGCTGGGCTTTCTTCATGATTTTTTCGGCCATCTTTTTCATGGCAAAAGGGAGCAAAAACCGAACACTCAGCTTGAATGCATAGTAACATGCAACTAAAATAACGACGACTTTTAAAAATTCCATGGTAAACCGCTTTGTTCAAATTTAACAAAACTCCTTAAGAATGTCTGACGAAAATGTCAGATCAGGATCACTTAACAAAATTTAGCTTTTAGCAGCTTGAATAGCTATCGCCAATTCGTTGGGGCGCTGCGAACCGATCACATAGATCAATCCATCCAAATCCGTAAGCCAGACCGCATTTTTGCCGCCAGAATAAAAACGAATTTTGCCATTTTTGTGCAGGTTATACACCGGATTATTGAAGATAAAGGTATTGTAGGGTTTCACTTCTACCTTCGCGATCGATCGTAGATCGATCTTTACCAAACTCGTCGTCCACAAGCCGCTTAGCGTCAATTTATGATCCTGCACCAAGGTACGGTAGCTGATCATATACAACATGAGGATCGAGACAAATAGAATACCTACTCCCGTAATGAAAAACAACTGACTAGAGACAATGTGATCTATATTGAGATAATAGGCCACAAAACAGAATAGTGCCAGAATAAGACGCACGCTCACCCAAGTCATATCACGACCTAAATACTGCTTTTCTTCAAATGCAAATTGCTCTCCCATACCGTCAGTTAACTATACACGAATGTAGCTACTTTCTTTGTATTTTCCTTTATTCTGTACCTATTATCTAGTTGGTAGCCCACTACCCAAATAATTTCTCCATTGCCATTCACTAAAAGGGGGATTTGGTCTTTTTCGAGTAAAGGGATCTTCTTTTGGATGAAAAAATCGCTTATTTTTTTACTAGAATTCATGCCCAAAGGCATAAAACGATCCCCCAGTGACCAGCGTCGAACGGTGAGCGGAAAAACCAAATTTTCGAAATCCACTTTAGCGACGTTTTGCGCGAGATCTAATGACGTATCTGTACTAATAGACAGGGATAAAGTGTGCGCAGCGATATGCACCTTCATATCATCTTGCTGCACCTCATAAGTGTCCAGCGGTACTAATTTTTTATCATATACAAATACCTGTGTTCGATCTACTACGATTACGTGGCTTTCCGATTCAAATCGCGATCCAATATGGTTTAGGGCCGTATTGGCTAGATCTGCTACGATATTTTTTTCAAAGTGGTAAGGTCTAAATAGTTCATACAGCAGCGGAATATCTTTCACATAGGTTAGCAGCGAATTTTTATCGATTTCCGTGCGATCTGCTGCCGCAATGAAAAGTTGCTGACGAATCGTTTCCGTCAATCGTTGAACCAAGTTATAGCTGTCTGTAAAGCGTTCAATATTTTCCAACATCACCTGATCGAATTGCGGTTGTAACGCCCGAAATTGAGGTAAAATATCCAAACGCACTTTGTTGCGTGCATATTTGTTGGAGAAGTTGCTCTGATCATCTCGGTAAGGAACATGATACTGCGCGACGGTTTGCACAATCTCTTCATTAGACATCCACAAAATCGGTCGAATGATCCGGTCACGCTTCGCAGCAATACCCCGTAGGCCACGCAAACCCGTTCCGCGAGCAAGATTGATGAAAACCGTCTCGATATGATCCTGTTGATGATGCGCTACCGCAATAGCTTTGAAGTGATGTGCGTTTAGTAGTTCTTCGAACCATTGATAGCGCAATGCACGAGCACTCATTTGTATAGAAAGCTGCTGTTCTTCGGCGTAGCGTTGCGTTTCGAACGAAATGTGATAGAATGGAATGGCGCGTTCTTTGGCAAATTGGCGAACCAGTTGTTCATCCAAATCCGATTCAGCATCGCGCAACTGAAAATTGCAATGTGCGATCGCGATCTGATAGCCCAATTTCCACAATAAGAAAGCCATTAACATAGAATCCTTTCCGCCGCTCACGCCCAACAAGAGACGATCTTGAGGATCGCATAATTGCTCACGGTCAATATATTCAGAAAGCCGATCTAAGATCTCCATGGTCAAAGTTAATGAGCGTAAAACGAATTTTCAGATAATAAATAAGATAGTTTTCGATCCAAAATAGGAGGAAGCAATTTATTACGTGATGTACACCTCTATTTTAACATTTTTTTGGGGATTAAATGTATATTTTTGCGCTTGTGAAACCAGTATTTACCCTTTTCATCTATCTGTTGTCCATTGCGGCTTTACACGCTCAGCAAGGAGCTGCGGACGCTATGCGTTTGGTTTCTTCTACGCGCGGTGTGATTATTGAGCAGCGTGTCATGCGTCATTACAATCCAGTGTACGAGCATAAGAGCAACACGTTAATGGCTGATAGTGGCGATTTTTGGCGCGATGATATTGGTAGAGAGTTTTTTGAAGCATACGGTAATGTGGTGATTACACAGCCTTCCGGTACGGTGATCTATGGTGATCGTCTGCATTATGAAGCGGCCACACAACATGCCGTGCTCACAAACAATGTCCGTGTGGTGGACAATAAATCGGTATTGACCACGAATTATCTGACCTACAGTTTTCGAGATCAACGCGGTACATATACTGGCGGCGGCCGCATCGTCAGCGGAACAGATACGATTACTTCACGGAATGCCTATTACTTCGAGCGCACTAAAGATTCGTATTTCAGAGAAAAGGTCATTGTGCGTTCGCCCGATGTGGTGATTTACACTGATACGATGCGCTATAATTCGATCACGCGCGACAATTTCTTTTTCGGACCGACCAATATTAAAGGTCGAGCAGGAGAGAACTTATATACCGAGCGCGGAGTATATAATACAGGTACGGGTATTGCCAAATTCAACCTGAACAACCTTTATACTGAAGGTTCCAAATTCCTAAAAGGCGATAGCTTGTATTATGATCGATCTATAGGAGATGGAGAAGCGTTTCGGAATGTGGTGTTTGTTGATACATTAGAGAAGTTCTATGCTAATGGCGGGTATGGAAAGTATCGTGGTGGCGAAGAATCCATCACCATGGCCGACAAACCGCTCGTGAAGATGGTGGTCGATAATGATACTACCTCGAAAGCACCCGCGGATAGTGTGAAGACCATCGAGCCCGAGGCGGAGAAATTGTCGCGGCGCGAGCGCAAGCAACGTGAACGCGATCTTGAAGAACAACAACAGCAAGAAGAACTCGCACAGCAAGAACTCCAACTCTCGATCGATTCATTGTCTAAAGACAATGTGCTTTTGGATACCGTGCATGTTGCTTCTACACCAAAAAGTAAGGTCGACACTGTTTATATGACGGCCGATACCATCTTTTCAAGAACAATTCCGCGAGTAGAATATGTGGCCTTGGATCTCGGCTTGAGTCGGGACGGCGGTCAGCTGCTTGTGGATGAAGATGTGGATTATGGCGATGACGATGACCTGATCGGCGGCGAAGAATCTGGTGAATTAGAAGAATTTACAGATCCATCTACCATTTCAGAGCTTGATAGTGTTAGCGTAGCGGGTTTAGCAACAGCGGCAATCGATACCATTCAGAAAAAGTTACCTTCGCGAACCGACCGGAAGCCACCAGATATCGCCAAAAAAACCGATTCACTCACGATTGCCAATACACTGAAAGCAGATAGTACCTTACGTGATCAAGTAGTCATTCCGGCAGGAAATGAGGCCGGCACACGCATTGATGAAGCGATGGAAACCGTGATGAGGCCAGATTTATTGTCTGCGCCAGATTCCTTAAAAGCAATTTCGGACACGGCGCGAACGCGTATTGTCAAAGCGTATCGGAATGTTCGCATGTTCAAGTCCGATTTGCAAGCGGTGGCCGATTCGGTGTATTATGGCATGCAAGATTCTATGTTTCGTTTCATGGGCAAACCCATGATCTGGTCGGATGGTTCTCAGATCTCGGCAGATACGATATTCATGCAGATGATCAATAGAAAGCTGGATAATGCACTGTTGAAAGACAATGCTTTCATGGTCAATGCCGTGCTAGACTCTATCAAATTCAACCAACTCAAAGGTCGAAAGATCACGGTGTTTTTTGATCAAAATTACATCGAAAGGCTATTTGTGGATGGTAATGCTGAAAATCTCGTGTTCAATGTAGATGAACCCACCCGTATCATTCGCGATATGTTTCATGATCGTGGAGCTCGGATTAAAATCATCTTTAAAGACAAAAAGGTCAATATCTATAACACCTTCAAGCCCAATCAACAAGTGTATCCGTTGAAGTTGGTCAATCAAGAGAACGAGATTCTGCCCGGTTTTATTTGGCGTCCGCAAGACCGACCATTATCCGTCGACGATATGATGAATCGGAAACGTGACAACACAGTCCCTGATACCAAAGAAGAAGTGGATAAAGAAGCGCAGGAGGGCGGTAAAGAAATACGTCCGCCAGATCCGGTGATCTTCGAAGAATAGATTTTCTGTAAACTATTCACAGCGAATGTTGTTGTAACAGCATATTTGTCACTCAAGAAATTGTTATGAATACGTTTATCAAAACATCGCTTTTTTCCGGGTTGTTCGCCTCTCTATTTCTCTATAGTTGTAATTCCAGTAATCAGTCTAAAGAGGGGAATACGGATCATGATTCTACTACGGTGGAGCGGGAGTACGGTGATTCGCTGGCATTGCAAGAGCCGATGGCAACCGAGCCCACCAATAAGTACGCTACTATAGTAGGTTGGAAAGATGGCACAATGCCCAAAGCGCCGAAAGGCTATAAAGTCGTCAAGTTTGCCGAAAATCTAAATAGTCCGCGAAATATTTATGTTGCACCAAATGGAGATATTTTTGTAGCACAATCCCGCACTCAAAAGGAAGGTGAAAAAGATGAGAAGATAGATGCTCGGAATATCTTTCGAAGCGCAAGTCCCAATGAAATTTTATTATTTAAAGATAAAAATGGGGATGGTGTGGCAGAGGAAAAAACGATTTTTCTTAAGGATCAAGCACAGCCCTATGGTATGCTGATTCTTGGGAATCACTTTTATGTGGCCAATAGCGATGCGCTTGTGCGCTACCCGTATAATAGTGCGAATGGAAAAGTAGATGCCTCTGCTAGTGAGAAATTGGTTAGCTTGCCTGCTGGTGGTTACAATAATCACTGGACGCGCAATATCATCGCGAATAAAGCAGGTAATAAGATTTATATATCGGTAGGATCAGGAAGTAATGTCGGGGAGAATGGGATGGAGCATGAAGTACGCCGTGCGGTCATTTTAGAAGTAAATCCCGATGGCTCAGGCGAGCGTATCTTTGGATCTGGATTGCGTAATCCGGTCGGGATGGATATCGAACCGCAAACTAATATGCTTTGGACGGCCGTCAATGAAAGAGATGAGTTGGGCGATGAATTAGTGCCAGATTATATTACCTCCGTACAAGCAGAGAAATTTTATGGTTGGCCATATTATTATTGGGGCATGCAGGTTGATCCAAGATGGAAAGATCGTATGCCTACCGATTTGCCAAAATCGCTAAAACCAGATTACGCAGTAGGCGCGCATACCGCATCGCTGGGCTTTGCTTTTAACAAAGCGCCCGGTTTCGAAACAGGTGCTTTTATTGGACAACATGGCTCATGGAATCGTTCGGAGTTCGTTGGTTACAAAGTGGCTTTTGTACCCTTCGTAAATGGCAAACCTAATGGTAAAACGCAAGATTTCTTGACGGGATTTGTAGCTAATAAAGAGAAAAAGGAAGTTCATGGCCGACCGGTCGGCGTGGCGTTTACAAAGAATTATATGTTAGTAGCAGATGATGCCGCGAATGTGATTTGGGCAGTTATTCCAGAGAAAGGGAAGTAGATAAATGCACGAGTAAGGATTGTATTGCTGCGGAAAGCAGTCGTTACAATACGTAAAGAGCGACCCATTTCGGGTCGCTCTTTACGTATTGAATATCGTTAGGTCTGCGTCTGTAATTGTGATCAAATACACATCCTTGCGAAGCCGAGGGAGGTACGAGGCTGTGGCAATCTCTAAAAGATGCGCATAGAATAAGCCTAATTAATCTTGATGCTATAGGTAATATCTACACCACCTGCGGCCAACATATCATGTACAGAGCAATACTTTTTGACGGCCAATTCGGCAGCCTTAGCAGCTTTATCCGCATCGATCTCACCTTTCAACGTAAAAGCAATGTGAATGTTGGTGAAGATGGTCGGTATTTCTTCTCGGCGTTTTCCTTCTACCTCGACTTGAATATCGTCGATTTGTTGACGTTGCTTCTTTAAAATAACCGATAGATCAAATACACTACAAGAACCTAGGGCAAATAACACCAATTCCATTGGGCGCACGCCCAAGCCTTCGCCTCCAATTTCGGGCGAACCATCGATATGTACTTTTACATCACTAGAGGCACTGCTCCCAGCAAAGTGCATCGCATCGTTTTCTCTTTGTAAGGTTACTTTCATCGTATTACAAATATAATCATTAACGATGTAGCAAAAAAGCGTTGATTTTCGAGAAAACCAACGCTTTATTATTAAGTTTTTCTAAGTTGCAATGACAAATACTTGTTCTTCTTTTACTTTGCGATCATCTAATGAATAGAATCTAATTTTTAGGATTAGGGTTAACAGACGTCCGGCTCATCAATACATTGTTAGTAATAGAAAAATTATTAATCGCTAAGGTTGTTGCAGAATAGCTGACGTCGTCAAAAAAACCATTGATAGTAATTATTTTACCTGTGTTTAATCCTCGTAAAATTGCTGTGTACGGAACTCTAACAGTATGTCTAATAGCGCTAAAGGTGAGTACAGAACGTGTTTGACCTGGGACTGGAACTGTATAGCTTTCTGATAAAGAAATTGTTTTTGTGACATTTGTCCCATATTGTAAAGTTTGTGTAGTTCCACGCGTTACTGAAAAGTTTCCTCCGATTGATACAATACTAGCAATACTAACACTTGCACTTGCCCCATTTGTGAATTGATAGCTAACAGCAGAAGATTGATTAAAGGAATAATTTTCTTGCAGAGTCTCATTGAATGTAAGTGTTCTGGAAGCAGATTCGGCTGGGAAGTTATCTACTATTCTTTCTGACAGTACAATCGGATTAGAAGATACGATGTTAGCACCTTCGATATTCATATCAACTCTCTCTACGATAAATTGATCGTTAGGGATAAATTGAAATTGCTGAAAAGGGTCATTTGGATTAGGTCTCTCATCGGTAATAATTCCATTACTATTGCGTATGCTAACATTAGTAAAATCATTTGTGATTAATGGATTACCAACATTATAGCCTGAATTTATCATTAGATAAGCATTTCCTGATTCATTAGGACGAAATCTCCATTGATAGGCAGGATGACCTTGAGCGGGGACAAAAGGTCCCACCCATGGAGCACCAGCACTAGTGTATGTACGTAAGGAACGATCAGGTGGCGGCGGGGGGGGCGGGGGGCCAAATGATATCGGAGGGAAACTGGATATACCAAATCCTAATCCTATTGCTGCGTCTTCAAGACGGGAGAAAATTTCTAGATTAGTACTATTGGTACTGTATAAAGGCTTCCTTACATAAAAAAGTTGATTTGGAGGTGTTACCGTTGTAGGTGCTACTACGGATATTATTTGCCCCTTACCTTGTGTTTGCAATGCATTTCTTCCCTGAAAATTACCAACGCTTCGTATGTAGAAACCCATGCCTACTAGTTGTATTAAATCATCATAAGCATTTTGCTCTATTTCATTGATAGATAGTTCTGTAGCGTTCCTAGAGATTGTATTTTCATTAATACTATTTTCCAAAATTTCATTTTTGGAACAAGAAGCGAGTGCTATCAGCACTGCTAGACCGATTAGACAAATTAAATTTTTCATAATAAAATTAATTTAATATGTAGTTTTTTATAAAGTTAGGAGTCTTAACGATTAATCACATTTAATTTTATTTATAATTTAATTATAAAGAAAATTAAATGTGAATTTTATTCATATTTATTAGACTTTAGGTGTATTTATGATTATTTAAATATAATACTCAGCCTAACATAAGTGGTGGGATAAAGCGTAGGATCAAGAATTGAACCTGATAACATGGGTATTTTGAGGGTATAGACAAACGTCTTTAAATGAGAAAATTAGGTGGATATTTTTTTCTAAAAATACTTCGGTTGAAGTAAGAGGAGTCTAGTATTTGTAACATTAAAGAGTAAGTTGGAATGTTACTTTCATCGTAGTACAAATATAATCATTAACGATATAGCAAAAAAGCGTTGATTTTCGAGAAAACCAACGCTTAACAACTTTTAGTATTTATTTTAAATCAGTTTTAAGAAGTAAGTCAACCGCTTAATTGTGGTTTGGCAATTGTACGCCACGGTACCGTGTGACGTCTACGCGCGGAATCGTCGCATTGTATTTTCTATTGATTTCATCAATAAATAGGTTGGCGATAACGGCATTTCCGATCGGCGTAAGGTGAATACCATCTAAGGAAAATGCGTTACCTGTAATGAACGAGGAGCTAAATGGTATACCATTGTAGATAAAGCCAGTTCTAGCCTGAGCTAGAAATGCATGCACATCTACAAGTGCCAAATCTCTTCTGTCTGCCGCTTGTCTAATCGCATTATTGTACTGCTGTACACGCGCCACGACTTCCGCAACTTCATCACGATCGAGCACCATGTTATCTGGAATTGGATTTTGTTCGATTATTCCGAAGAATGGCCGGCCTCTAAAAGTATCACCAATGCTATCTGTAGGCAATGTTAAGATAAAGAGATCTTCCGGCGTAGCCGGTCTAATTCCAGTTTTGGTTTGGATCAAAACATTGTCTGTTTCTAAAGGCGTACCAAGTGTACCTACTGTCACTGCCGCGGCCAACTGTGGCTGTGTTACCGTCGTAAAAAACGGAATGCTAGTTACATCAGGTATGGTCGCTATAACACCCTTACGATCGTTTGTTGTCAGTGAATCAATATACCTGTTATATAAAGCGGAGAATAGGGCAGCATCAGTCAATGTCGTTGTCGGAGTTCCGCCAACAGCACCATTCATCGCATAGCCTAGAACATCATTATTTCCGAGCCAGAAAGAAAAGAACGTATGTTGTCTACTTCTGGTAAAATCAAAGTAAGAGGTGGTGCCTACTGCTGCAGCATCTGCCAGCAAACGCTCGAAATAAGAATTTAATCCAGAGAATTGGGGTACAAATGCTAAATCCAAACGCATGCCCGGTACGCCATAGTTATTAATTTCTGGTCCTTCGTATTTGGTGTATAAGGGAAGTCCCGTTGCCGGGTTGATTCCACGAATCGCTAGATTATCGGTTACAGGTGCAGTTACCGGTCGTCCATTCACGAGTGAGTCTAAACGCAGATAGCCAGAGCCATTCGCTTGATTCGCGTTGAAGAATGGCGAGGTAAATGTACCGCCACCCACAGATTGCATTTGTGCAGCGATTAGATTCGGGAAAGCCACTTGCTGTCCGGATAAGTACAGCCCGCCATCGGCAAAACCTGCAGTAAGCGAGTTTCCAATAGCAATGTATTTATTGAAGTCTGCGGTGGACGTATTCCGTACTTCGAATTCATCCAAGCTTGGAGAACAGGAAGCGACGAAAAACAAGCCAAAAAGGGCAGAAGTATATATGTTAAAGATCTTTTTCATAATAGTTTGGTTTACCATTTATAGCTTACTGAAACACCGGGTGCATGGATATAGGTTTCATATCGTCCTTGCAAATTGATAGCCGTATTGGTCGTGGTACGCGGTAAGATATGTTGGAAAGCGTACGCGGCATTCAGCTCCCATTTTGGTGTAATATCATACGTCACACCAGCTGATAGGACATAGCGGTTGTTGTCCGGTGTTTCCGGACTAACAAAATTTTCGCGCACGGGTGTGCGAATATAACCTACACCGGCACGAAGCGCGAGTTTCTCTTTTGCTTGATAATTTACACCAACACGAGCAGTATATGATTTTTGATAATTCTTCTCCGAAACTGTATTCGCAATCCGATCTGATTCGTATTCGAAGGCCAATTGCTCATAGATATTATAATTAATAATAGACCCATCAACCGCCATCTTTATCTTTTCTGCGACGGGAAAGGCGATGCCTACACTCAAAGAAGATGGTAGGGGCAATTCAGAAGAAAAGTTCGTGTTAGGGAAGTTGCCCGCTATGGATTGCGGAACATGGAACTCCGCATCGCCATCATTCAAGGAGGTGACTACTTTTGATCGATAGGTGACGGAAAATGCAAATTCATTATCCAAGTGATAGTGCGCGCCTAAGGTGTATCCCGTTCCCGTTCCTGTTCCTGTTAATCGGGCGGTAGAAGGACTGCCGTCGGCATTAAAAGCCGGTAAGACTCGTCCTAGTTCGACTGTTCCAATGTTGTAGATAAAACCACCACCCACAGAGAATTGATCTGTAATTTTGAAACTAACGGTGGGTTGTATAAAAATAGCACGAAGTGATAATTCATTCAGTTCATATCTTCCGGGCCAATTGTTTCCCCAATCTACTCCGCCACCAAAAGGCGTGTATACCGCGAGGCCCGCTCTCCAAAATGCCCCATCGGGCGCATAAGTAGCGTAAGCTGCAAAGGGAGTGGAGACTTGAGATCGGGTTCTGTACGAATCCATCGATCCCACCTCTTGGAATGCCGACCGGAACATGATGGCATTACCGCCGACTTGTACGGCGTTGTGATCCATTTTAGCTAGGGCTCCAGGGCTGTATACCATGGAAGCCTCATCGATGAACAATGCGCTACCTGCACCAGCCATACCGACAATCTTTTGATTTTGGGTATTAACGACAGATCCTTGCGCAAACACCAGTACGGGGGATGCCAATAAAAGGCCGAGTAATAATCTTTTCATACACTTTTATTTATACTTGGTTAGAATTACCTAACTAGGTTAGGTCACAATCTTTAGATTTAATATGCTAACATAATATTTTAATCCGAGAAAACTATAATTTATTTCTGATAAATTTAAATAGATAACCGACAGGATTTGATAATGTTTCGCTTGGCTCTTGATAATTTCCTATCTTGCTATCACAAAAAAAAAGATTTATGGCTACAATAACATTTAAAGGTAACGAAGTACACACGCAAGGGACATTGCCCAAGGTGGGGGATAGCGCTCCTGATTTTTCTTTAACAGGAAGTGATTTGTCACAAAAAACATTGGCAGACTTTAGCGGTAAGCATGTCGTGTTGAATATATTTCCAAGTGTGGACACAGGTACTTGCGCAGCATCTGTACGGAGGTTCAACCAAGAGCTTTCGGAGTTACAAGATACCGTTGTTTTGTGTATCTCAAGAGATTTGCCATTTGCGCAAGGTCGCTTCTGTGCTGCAGAGGGATTGGAGCAAGTATTGTCCTTGTCCGAATATAAAGACGCTAGCTTCTCGGAAGCATACGGCGTGAAGTTTTCAGATGGTCCGTTGGAAGGTTTATTAAGCCGTGCTGTAGTGGTCATCAGCCCAGATGGAAAAGTGAAATACACAGAGCAGGTCGCAGAAGTAACAGAAGAACCTAATTACAAAGCGGCTTTGGCATCGATTTAAATTTTTGTGCAATAGCACGAATATACAGAAAAGGGGCTTCAACATTGTTGAAGCCCCTTTTTTTACCGTTTTTTTTAGTCTATCAATTGGCTTGCGCTACCTTTTCATCCTGCGTTGGTTTTTTCAGCCAAAGTTCCAGATCATCACAAGTCGAGAAATCATCGTTAACATGAATATACGTCGCTGCGGTGCGTTTTTCAAACCATTCACTTAAGAAGCGGTTTACTTTATCTTGCTGTGCAGCTTCCTGTATCTTCGCAAAGTCTTGCGCCATATTTGCTTGGTGTGGTGCTACACGGGTTTTCAAATAATTAAACTTATATGCTTTTATACCATCACGGTGTGCATCTGTCACATGTGAAAATAGGTAAGGCTTCGAATATTGTCCGGGCTTCAATGTATCGATTGCGGCAAAAAGATCTTTGTCCAAACCGTCTACTGAAATCACGGTACTCCGTGTGTACGAGTTTTGGTCAAACACCATACCGCCATTAAATTTCGTTTCTTTAGCATCAGAATACATGGACGCCGCTGTGTGGAAGCTCATCTTGCCAGTGGCTACCAGATTGTATACACTATCGATCTTCGATTTTGCACGATCTAAGCTGGCTTGTGTAGGCTTCATGGTGATTAACAAGTGGCGCACATTCACCTCTTCGCCGCGTCTTTCCAATACTTGTAAAAAGTGAAATCCAAAAGGAGTCTCGAATACTTCTGACACTTCACCTGGTTTCAATTTGAAGGCTACAGCCGAAAACTCTTTAACGTAGTTATCACGTGTCGCAAAACCTAAATCACCGCCATTAGGAGCCGAAGGACATTCGGAGTAAAAACGAGCGATCGTTCCAAAGTCCGATCCTGCTAATATTTGTTGACGATACCCTTCAGCCTTGCTTTTGTATTGTTCTTTTTCGGATTTGGTCAATACCGGCTCAATCACGATCTCACCTGTTTCAATTTCTGTATTAAAGTAAGGCAGACTATCTTTATTCAGTCCGTCAAAGTAGCGGTTTACTTCTTGCGGAGTAACACTGATTTTTTGAACGATATTCCCTTGCAAACGCTCTGCGCGCATTTGTTCGGATAGCGTTGGGCGAATTTCCTCTTTATATTGTAATACAGAGCGCTTCAAGAATCCTTCTAAGCGTTCTTGATTCCCTGCTTGTCGTACCATGCTACGCATTCTACGATTCAATTCATCATCCACCTCTGCCTCCGAAACTTCAACGGAGTCAATCACAGCCTGCTGTGCCAACAATTTGGTCATGATGAGCTGTTGTAAGGCCTGGCATTTAAAGTTTGGATTTGCAGGCCCACCATTCGCTAAATATTGCGTGTATTGCATATCGACATCCGATTGTAAAATGATGTTTGACCCCACCGTAGCAACAACCCTATCGATTAATTTATCTTGCGCTTGCGCGAATTGCACTACTGAGAATGCAAATACAATAAATAAAATCGCGTACTTCTTCATGTTTCTTGTTGATTTATTCATCCAAAGATATTCATCCTTCTGAGATACAAAGGTATGGAATTATTTACACTAAATACCGTGTGCAAAGGTAGCTGTTTTTTGAGGTGCCACTGCTGCTTTAACCCTTTTTAACGTTGTGAAATCCTATTCCGTTTTCTCGTCACTATCCGCTATTTGTCCGTTTGGCATGTTAGGATCTTGCTCATTCTCCTCTGCGGCTTCTTCCGGATCGCTTTTTAGTTCGTGCGTTTCTTGATTATACATACCGTGCAATTCATCAATTACGGTTTCTTTCCACAAAGGTGTTCCTGTAATATACGCCGTACGGGCAATCATGTGCGCTGCCACAGGTGCGGTTATAATCAGAAAGAAGAGAATAGCAATCGCTTTTGTCGTGACCGAAATATCATCGGGAAACATAATGGCAGCACAGATCAAAAAGAGTCCGACACCAAGAGTCGACGCCTTAACCGTCACGGATAAGCGCAGGTAAAAGTCTGGCATCCGAATCAAACCAATAGATGCAAATAAAATCGATAGCGCACCAATCGTGCTCAGAATACCTAATATAATATTAATCATCTTTTTGTTTTTCTATGTAATACGAAAAGGCAATAGTACCTAGAAAGGCGATCAGTGCCAAGATAATCGCCACGTCGAGCAATACCTCTTGGTTCTGCCGAATACTATAAATTGTAATAATACCTATACCAATCGTAATCATGACATCCAGCGCGACCACACGATCCACTACGGACGGGCCTTTCGCGATGCGAATGAAAACCAATAATACCGATAAGGTAAGGATCGGTAAGATTACATAATCAAAGTAGGTGCCTAGTGTCATCGTAATACCTCCATCAATCTGCGTTCTACACCCATTTTAAGACTATTTACAAAAGTTTCGGGATCATTCAAATACATGACATGAATGTACAACGCTTTCTTATCCTCGCTCACATCCAAAATTAAAGTGCCTGGTGTCAACGAAATAAAGGTCGATAAAACGTTGATCTCTAAATCTGTCTTAGCACTCAGCGGAAATAACACGACACCCGGGCGGAAAAAGTACTTCGGTGTCATCACATCGTAAGCCACCTGTAAATTTGCTTTGATCATCTCCCAGATGAAATACAGCAGAAAGCTAATGATCTTCGGTACACGGTAGAAATAACGTTGATCGTACTCATTGCGACTCATGATCCATAGTACGAAAAAGCCTAATAGCAGACCAAAGATGAAATTGGAGTAAGAAAGCGAACCCGTCAATGCTACCCAGATAAAGGACAGCAATAGATTCATCAAGAAGTACTTAATCATATCAAATTATCTTTTAGGCCCTAATACCGCTTCGATATAAGGGGTAGTGTCTATTAATTCATTAGATATTCGGTCTGCCACTTGTACGACACCTTCGGCATACAATCCAATGTATAGTGATGCGCCCGCCAAAATAGCTACCGGCAAAACCAACAAAATCTTCTTAAACAACGGCATGGGCTCAAACTTGTTCTCTAGCACAGATGGATCGGGCGGATTCTTCCAAAACACTTCCGACCATAGTTGTGCAATTACATATAATGTCGCTAAGCTTCCCACAATCAATGCGGCAACAAAGAAGTATTGTCCTTGGCCAAATGCTTCTTGGAATAGAAATATTTTTGGCCAAAAACCAGACAGTGGAGGGATACCGACGAGTGAAAATAGTACAATAGCAATAAGGAGTGATATTTTAGGATATTCACCGTAAATGCCGCCCAATTTAGCCAGATCCATCGAGCCCCTTAACTGTCGAATAACACCGGCAATCAAAAACATATTCGTTTTGACCATGATATCATGAATCAAATAAAATATCGTTCCCATCAGCGCGATCTTGGTAAACATAGCCAATCCACCTACCATAAAACCGATATGGCAGACAATAAGGTAAGAAAAAAGTCTGCGTACGTTGGTTTTCACTAATGCGCCCAATGTGCCAGTAAGAATGGTGAGCACCGCAATGACTAACAGTAATTGCTTCGTAAATTCATCGGGGATGAAGATCAAACTAAAGACACGTAGCATTGCATAGATTCCTACTTTTGTCAGCAAGCCGCCAAAGGTAGCCGCTACAGCAGATGGTGGCGTATGATAAGAGGATGGTAGCCAGTAGTATAAAGGGAATACAGCAGACTTAATACCAAATCCTAAAATGAAAAAGATAGAGGTAATTCCAATTAGCGTTTGGTTCTTTACGGCTTGAATCTTCAATGCCAAATCGGCCATATTCAGTGATCCAGTAATGCCGTACAGAATTCCGATTCCGGTCAAGAAAAACATCGATGCCAGGATGTTGAGTGCCATGTATTTGATAGCGCCTTCTAACTGTGCCTTTCGCCCGCCCAGAGTCATGAGTACAAAGGAGGAGATAATAATTACCTCAAACCACACGTATAAGTTGAAAATGTCGCCCGTAAGGAATGCGCCAATTAACCCCATTAATAGAAAATGAAAAATAGGGAAATAGCCGTACATCATCCGTTGCCGACTCAGACCGGTGGTGGAGAATATGGATACGGCAAAGCCCGCAATGGACGTTAAAAGCACGAGAGTGACCGCCAATAAATCGGCGACAAAAACAATCCCGAAAGGCGCTTCCCAGTTCGATGCATTCAACGTCAGTGTACCATCTGTATAGACTTTTTCAAATAGCCGAATGGCTACGATTAATGCTAAGAAGGTGCCGCCCACGGATAAATATCGCTGCGTGATGGTCTTGCGCCACGCAATTAACTGCAAGATCGCAGTAATGAGATGAACGAAAATAGCGGCTAAAATATGGTTGTCTATCATATATCTTCTTCTTCGGGGGTATTAAGATCATCCAAATCATCTTTTTGCAACAGGGCGTATGCTCGCTTGAGCAATACAATAGCGAATGCCGATAAGGCAAAGCTGATGACGATGGCCGTCAAGATCAACGCTTGCGGAATCGGATCGGCATAAATGTCTTGAAAGATATTATGATTGCTATTGATAACGGGTGGTTTTCCTTTGGTGATCGAGCCCATGACGAAGATCAGAATGTTGGTACCATTCCCCATCATCATAATACCTAACAACAACTTAATCATACTGCGGCGAAGAATCAGGTATACGCCAGCGGCATACATGATGCCAAGAAGCAATATTAGTAGTAATTCCATGTGCTTAGTCTTGGGTGAGCGATATAGTGAATAGAATGGTGAGCACTACGCCTAACACAACGAGATACACGCCAATATCGAAAAACAAGGCCGTGCCGACCGAACCGATTACTGGAAACTTCTCCTCCAACCATAATCCGGTCATCGGCGGATAGCCAAAGAAAGTCGGAATAATCACACTAAGTACAGCTAACCCCAATCCGATCGGGATTAGAGAAAGCGGCTTGCGGCGCATGATTTTCATAGAGGCTTCTGCACCATTAGCAAAGCTATGTAGCACAAAGGCAATCGATGCGACTAATCCACCGACAAAACCTCCTCCCGGGAAGTAGTGACCGCGTAGTAGCAAGAACACCGAAAACAGGAGCAGTATAGGCAGCAAATACCGCGTAGCGGTTTGTAAGATCGTACTTCTCATAACAGATTATTCTTTTTCAGAAGATTTTAAACGCAATTTCAATAAGCTATACACGCCAATGGCTGCAATACTCAACACTACGGTTTCAAACATGGTGTCTATTCCCCGAAAGTCAACGAGAATCACATTGACCACATTTTTGCCCTTGGCTAACAGGTACGCATTTTCACCATAAAACTGACTGATGCTCTTATCGATCGGTTCATTAATTACTTTGAGCGCAATAAGCGAAAGAATGACGCCAAAACTCATGGCTACTACAATATCTCGGTAGCGGCGTGTGGAACTTTCTAGCTTCAAGAACGGCGGCAATTTGTACAATACTAATACAAACAGTACCGTAGTCAGCGTGTCAATCGTGAACTGCGTCATTGCCAAATCTGGTGCGCTATAGAATACAAACATCAAACAGATACAATAACCTACTACCGTCATGGCCACAACAGCCGTAAGAAGGTAAGGTGTGGATAATACAATGCCCACAGCACCGATCAGTATCAGTACAACCGCTACTTCGTAAATGGACAGTGCTGTCAAACTTGACCAATCTAATTGAATAGGACCACTAAGCCAAAGCTTGTAGGCCAATAAGGCTTCGGCAAATAGAATGATCTTCAAATGGTAGGAGCGTAGGTATCCATTGTGCACTACGTTCGTATAGCCTTGCGACAGCTTTAGTAATCCTTGTCCGACTAGGTCAAAGAAATATTGAGGTGAGATCACGTTTAAGCGTTCTAGTGCTTTTAATTTTTTAGGATTTGGTTTGTTGGCAAGATATACCAAGGTACCTGTTCCCAGCGTAGCCAAACTTAATATCAATACAGTATTGACCCCGTGCCAAAGCGCTAAATGAAGATCTGTATTGCCACCAAAAACGGCATCAGCAGCTTGTAGCGAAAAGTAGTTTCCGATTATGCCCGGGAAGATGCCGGCAATTAAACCGAATAGTCCTAAAATTAGAGGTGGAATCCAAAGCGCTGC
The DNA here is from genome assembly GCF_011316935.1 of Sphingobacterium chungjuense. Lineage (GTDB taxonomy): Bacteria > Bacteroidota > Bacteroidia > Sphingobacteriales > Sphingobacteriaceae > Sphingobacterium > Sphingobacterium chungjuense. The sequence goes on along the minus strand of NZ_WLYS01000004.1, from coordinate 407,402 downwards.
GTATGGTCGATGCGTATCTTGTAACGTTTCTGGTAGTGCACCAAAAAAAGGTTTTAATCCAGCCATAAAACCGGCAGCAACCAAAGCGATGTTAGTGCCGACCGCCAAGCTGGTTAAGATCACAGAAAGTGTGCCTCCACCTTCGAGCGTGGCTGCATAAATTAAATCCTTACCAATAAAACCAAATGTAAGCGGTAAGCCAGCACTGGATAAAGCGGCCAAACCGCCAGCTACAGCTACCCATGGCATTATTTTTCGCAATCCAGCCAGTTTGCTAATGTCTCTCGTGCCCGTTTCGTGATCGATAATACCTGTGACCATGAAGAGCGTGGCCTTGTATAACGCGTGCACTACTATGAAAACGACGGCAGCAATAATCGCATCTTTGGTGCCTAATCCAATTAAGAAGGTCAGCACACCCAGAGCAGATATCGTAGAATACGCTAATATACTTTTCAAATCCAGTCGGAAGAGTGCATGAAATGCCGCGAAAATCATGGTAAATCCACCAACAATCATCAAAGTATAGCTCCATAATTCGGTCTGGCCGAGCACAGGATTGAAGCGGGCTAAGAGGTAAATACCAGCTTTGACCATGGTCGCCGAGTGCAGATAAGCCGAAACGGGTGTCGGCGCTTTCATCGCTCCCGGAAGCCAAAAATGAAACGGAAATTGAGCGGATTTAGTAAATGCTCCCAAGCAAATAAGTGCCAGGATCAGCGGATATAAGTTGTGCCCAATGATGAGATCTCGTGCTGCTACCAGATCCGATATTTGATACGTGCCGGCGATATTTCCCAATAGCGTTAACCCTGCTAGAAGAAAGAATCCGCCCATTCCAGTGACGGTCAACGCACGCAGAGCGCTTTTGCGAGACTCATCACTATCATTATTAAACCCAATCAGAAAGAATGAGCTTATACTCGTTAATTCCCAGAATATAAATAAGGAAAAAATATTGTCGGACAGCACCACACCGAGCATGGCTGCCATAAACAGACATAAATAACCGAAAAAGCGATCAAAGTACGGATGCCCTTTCAAGTACTTGATAGCGTATACAAATATGGCGCTACCAATTCCCGAAATCAACAAGGCAAAGAGAAGCGATAGGCCATCCAATCGAAATGCAAAATTGATATCCATGGAAGGAACCCAAGGAAGAATTTGCGTATAAACCGTTCCGGTCGATACTGCAGGAACATATTGTAGATAATATATGAATATGATAGCAGGTACGAGCGTCAGTAAGGCGCTCCATCTTGTCTTAATTTTGTTGCCAAAAGGCAACATCAGCAATGCGCTGAATAATCCTAGAATTACCGTTAATAGCATGTATCCGACCTAAATTGTGATGGTTGCGGATAAAATTACTAAAAAAAGCCCGTTTTTTTGCCTTAAACGATGGGTTGTTTAACGAGAATGGCTGATTATATTGTAAAATCAGCCATCATTAACTTTGAGTTGCTACTCGATTGTTTCAGTTTGCTGAAAACTATTGACCATAGCGTATCAAGTAACATTGTAGTGTTTTAAAAGGTACTTCAGATTATTCAAAATCCGGAGGTGTTTCCATCTGTAGTTCTGCGTACTTTTTAAAGTTGTCGAGAATCGCTTGCCAGCCTGCGCGTTGCATTTCTGGATCGTTGGTTTGTTCAGGATCGAAGATCGTGGTGACGATTACACCATCCGCACTTTCCGAAAAATGCGTGTTCACCTTGCGGCCATCCGTCATGATGTAGCTTACTTGGTCTGGTGCCGAAACGTCGGAAAAAATGGCTTCAAGATCAAAGCCCATTGTACCATCTTTCGACTCCATACGAACCTTGTATTCGCCGCCTGGCTGTAGATCTACCGATGCACTTGGACATGCCCAATCGTCGGAAGCAAAATTCCATTGTACGATATGCTCTGCTTCCGTATAAAATTTCCATGCTGCTTCGAGCGTGGTGTCGATGGTCGTTGAAATGGTAATCGCTGTTATATGCATGATTTTTTGTGTTTAGTATCCTGTTCTTCTTTTCTAAAAAGAATAATTCGTTCGATAAGATTCAAAGGCAAGTGATCTGTTAAAGGAAATTGCACCGAGCCTTTTCCCTGTTTGTACATCGACAACTCTTGAGCAAACGCTTCGTGACCAGTTGGCGTTGCATAAAAACCGATGTGACTCTTGAAAGCTGCAAAATATACCAGCGGCTTGCCATGCAGTTTGTACGCCGGCATACCATAAGAAATCTGTTCTTGTGCATCCGGAGCTATGCGTACAATGATTGCTCGAATATCTTGCAATTTTTGTTGCACTTCCTTTGGGAATGACGCGATGTAGCTCTCCACATCTGCCCAGTCTTTTTCCATGGTAAAACGCTTAACCTTTGTAAAACACTTTAATCGAATATCATGCCTAAACGTAAGCTGATCATAAAAAACAGCTTTAGTCTGCGCGATAATTAGCTGCGCTAATCTTAGCGCTCGCACATTGCTTTTAACTTCTCCAGCGCCTTTGGCCAGATTTCATCCATATGTTGAGCGTGCTCGCCATCATCAGTCACCTCCACACGAACGGTGGTGACGCCTTCTTCTTCGTCGAAATAGTAGTTTTCAAAAGAGTTTTCCCATCCAGCAAGTTCTGATCCTTCTGTTATTTCCTGATCAGCATGCAAATAACCGTAATGATGCATGGAGATAAATTGATGTGGTATATGCTCCACAATTTCTGCTAAGATGCCGTGCTTTGTGCCATGCTCATCCAGCGAAGTGAACTTAATTTTGTCGCCTTTGTTCCAGCCGCCTTCAAAGTCTGACGTCGGACTGAAAGGCGTTGTCCATTGCGGATAGGTTTCTTTGCCGATCATCTGATCAGCAACCCATTTGGAGGGGGCATTAATGTTGATGTTATAGTGAAGTTTTTTCATTTCTTATTTAGGGTTTTCAAAACAAATCATCCAACGGACACCAAATTGATCGTTGAATGAACCAAAATAATCGCCCCAAAACATATCCTCCATCGGCATTTCGACCTCACCTTCAACGGATAATTCATAGAAGAGTCGATCTGCTTCATCACGGCTATCTACGATGAGGCAGATGTAATTATTGTTGCCTGGTGTCACGGTTTGTCCAGCGCTTTTTAGGCAGTCGGAGGCCATGAGAAGTTGATTTTTACCTAAGGGAATGGAGGCATGCATCACATAATTCTTTTCCTCTTCGGCTACATCAAAGTCGGGCACTTGGTGCATGTATTGTATGTTTAGTTCGCCACCAAAGATGGATTGGTAAAAACGAAAGGCTTCTTCCGTCTTGCCTTCAAAATTGAGATAAGGATTTGCAATCATAGTATAGTTGTTTATAAAGTGAGAACGACAATTAGTGATGCCGAAGTATAAACAAATCTAATGCATAAACGCTTGATTGTTCTTGTCTTATGGCAAGAAATTGGCCGCTAACCAATGTCTTTACGAATGCGACTAAGAGAAGTATCGGTGATGCCTAAAAAACTAGCAATTTGCTTCAATGGTGCGTGGCGAATAATCTGTGGCTTGTTGGTTAAAATGTCCAAATAGCGCGCTCTGGCCGATTGGGTAATAATGTCGATAGATTTTTGTTTGAATTGAAACAATTTGTTCGTCATCCAGAGTCTTCCCCATTCACTTAGTCCCGGAATCGTATGATATAATTCTTGAAAAGTGTCATACTGTATCGTCCATCCGCAGCCGTCGGTAAGTGCGTGCAGGTCTTCTTGAAGCGGGGTTCGCTGGAATAGCGAAAGCACTTCGATGACCACCTCGTATTGGCCAAAAAAATCGGTCGTAATCTCATCGCCATGATAATTGTGTGTGTACGAACGAATCAGTCCGTTTTCGAGTACTAGGTATTCGTTGAGGACTTTACCTCGCTTGTAAATCAACTCACCTTTTTTGAAAGAGCGCGGATGATGTGCGTCTATAATGCGGCGAAGATCTTCCGCTGAGATCAATGGATGTTGATAGACTTGTGATAATATAACCTCTTTCATAAGTTTAGCGCGTCGGGGTGCTACGAATATAAAGAAAGCCTGTTCAAATAAGAACAGGCTTTGCTTTCAATTAATGATTATATGCGCTCAATAAAGCTACACGCTACCGTAATTTACGCGTAGGAATAAATAGCATCTTTCGATTCCAGTTCCGAATATCCCATCAGGTATTCATCGACTTTGCGTGCGCATTCGCGACCTTCTGATATAGCCCAAACCACTAAGGATTGTCCTCTGCGCATATCGCCTGCAGCGAAATATTTCGCTTTCGAAGTTTGGTATTCGCCCTCTTTTGCATTGACGTTACCGCGCTCATCATAGCCAATACCAGCTTCGTCCAACAAACCATCATGCTGCGGATGTAAGAATCCCATCGCGAGTGTGACTAATTCACAAGGAATTTCACGCTCAGAGCCTTCTACTTCCGTGAATTTTGTTGGTCGGCCAAGTGCATCGGTTTCCCAAGCCAGATCTACGACTAATGCAGCGCGTAGATTACCTTGTTCGTCACCTAAGAATTCTTTAGTGCTTACGCTCCAGTGGCGCTCACAACCTTCTTCGTGCGATGTCGTTGTTTTCAACAACATCGGATAAGATGGCCATGGCATCGCTGCGGTACGCTCTTTTGGTGGCTGAGGCATCAACTCAAATTGCGTGACGCTTTTTGCGCCATGACGGTTGGATGTACCCACACAATCCGATCCGGTATCACCACCACCAATGACTAACACATTTTTGCCCGTAGCGGTGATTTCTTCCACGTCAATCGGAGAGTTGCCAACACGCTTATTTTGTTGTTTCAAAAATTCCATGGCGTAGTGCACGCCTTTCAATTCCCTTCCTTTGATATTGAGGTTGCGTGGGATGGTCGATCCACCAGATAATACCACCGCATCGTACGCATCTAATTCTGAGGTAGGCACATTTTTGCCGACTTCTGCATTCGTGCGGAATTCTATACCCGATTGCTGCATGATCTCTACCCGACGATCAATGACCGATTTATCCAATTTAAAATCCGGAATACCGTAGCGTAGTAAGCCGCCGACTTTATCATCGCGCTCATAAACCACCACATCATGTCCTGCTTTGTTGAGCTGCGCAGCAGCAGCCAATCCTGCCGGTCCGCCACCTACAACCGCTACTTTTTTGCCTGTTTTCAAAAAGCTTTTGTTTGGCTTTACGTAGCCTTTTTTGAAAGCGATCTCGATGATGTGTTTCTCAATTTCTTCAATAGATACCGGTGGTTTATTAATACCCAATACACAGGCAGCTTCGCAAGGTGCAGGGCATATTCTTCCTGTAAATTCGGGGAAGTTATTCGTCGACACCAATATTTGGTAAGCCTCTTCCCACTTACCATCGTATACGGCATCATTGAACTCCGGAATCACATTTCCAAGCGGACAACCCGAATGGCAAAATGGAATACCACAATTCATGCATCGCGCCGCTTGCTCGTTGAGTTGCGTGTCGGAATAAGGTTGAACAAACTCTTCATAATTTTTTACGCGACTGTCTGCTTTATCCTTTTGAGGCGCAACTCTATCATATTCTAAAAATCCTGTTGGTTTTCCCATAACTTTCCTCCGCTAAGCGACCACTAATTTTTTATTTAACACATTCTTGTATTCTCTCGGGAATACTTTGATGAACTTGTATTTCTCATTTGCCCAATGTTGCAAGATGTAAGCTGCTCTTGCACTATTGGTCAGATGGATATGTTTCTTTAATAAGATGATAATCTCGTTTTCATCTTCGGTATCCAAAGGATCTAAATCTACCATCTCTTGATTACAATTGTCGCGGAATGTCTCGTTGATATCGTAAATCCACGCGATACCGCCACTCATACCTGCGGCAAAGTTTCTTCCTGTAGCACCTAAGATCAACGCTCGGCCGCCAGTCATGTATTCACAACCGTGATCACCAATGCCTTCCACAACCGCTGTAGCGCCAGAATTTCGTACGGCAAAACGTTCACCTGCTAATCCATTGATATACAAGTGTCCGCTAGTGGCGCCATACAATGCTACGTTGCCAATAATGATATTGTTTTCAGGTACTAAGGTGCTTTCCTTGGCTGGATAAATGGCCAACTGCGCACCAGATAAACCTTTACCGACATAATCGTTGGCTTCGCCTTCGAGCTCAAATGACAATCCTTTGGTAGCAAATGCACCGAATGATTGACCGGCCGAACCTTCGAATTTGAAGTTGATGGTATCCTCAGGCAAGCCTTTCGAACCATATACTTTCGAGATCTCGTTGGATAACAACGTGCCAATGGTGCGGTCTGTATTCTTGACTTTGAACGTGCCAAATACAGGATCTTTGGATTCAATTGCGCGCTCTGCTTGTTTGAGCAGTGCCCAATCTAAGATCATACTCATACCATGATCTTGTTCTTCGGTGTTGTATAAGGAATCTTCCGCAAAATTTCTGGCTACGTGTAGAATGCCGGAGAAATCTACCTTTTGTGCTTTCCAGTGTGGAATATCTTCGCGTTTTTTCAAGAACTGTGCTTTACCAACCATTTCATTGATGGTGCGGAAGCCCAACTCAGCCATAGTTTCGCGCATTTCTTCTGCTAAGAAGTGGAATAGGTGCACCACGTCTTCTGGTTTACCAGAGAATAATTTGCGCAATTCTGGATCTTGTGTAGCCACACCCACTGGGCAGGTATTCAAATGACATTTACGCATCATGATACAGCCGCCTGCGATCAATGCCGCCGTCGCAACGCCCCATTCTTCGGCACCCAACAACGTGGCGATTACTAGATCACGACCTGTTTTCATTTGTCCGTCAGCCTGCAAAACGATCCGACTACGCAGTCTGTTTTGTACTAACGTTTGGTGTGCTTCGGCCAAGCCCAATTCCCATGGCAAGCCAGCATGTTTCACCGAGCTTAGCGGTGAGGCACCTGTACCACCATCGTATCCAGCAATCAAGATCACATCTGCGTGTGCTTTTGCCACACCCGCTGCAATCGTACCAACACCTGCTTTAGAAACCAATTTCACGTTGATTCTAGCAGCACGGTTGGCATTTTTCAAGTCAAATATCAGCTGCGCTAAATCTTCGATCGAGTAAATATCATGATGCGGCGGCGGAGAGATTAGTCCTACGCCCGGCGTGGAGTGGCGTGTTTTAGCAATCCAATCATCTACTTTATGACCTGGTAGCTGTCCACCTTCTCCCGGTTTCGCTCCTTGCGCCATTTTGATCTGAATTTCATCCGCCTGTGTCAAGTAGTTGGAAGTAACTCCAAAGCGAGCTGAAGCAACTTGCTTGATCGCGGAGCGCATCGAATCACCATTCTCCAAAGGTGTGTAACGAATCTCGTCTTCTCCACCTTCACCGGTATTCGATTTACCGCCAACGCGGTTCATGGCGATCGCTAAGGTGCTGTGTGCTTCGTGTGAGATCGATCCGAAAGACATCGCACCTGTAGCAAAACGTTTTAATATTTCGCTAGCCGGTTCTACTTCTTCCAGCGGCACTGGCGTACGGTGCTTGGCGAAGTCCAACAAGCCACGCAAGGTAAACATGCGCTCTTGTTGATTATTGATCAGTGAAGCATATTTTTTGTACGATTGGTAGTCATTATTACGACAAGCTTGCTGTAATAAGTGTACCGTTTGTGGATTCCACAAGTGGCCTTCGCCACGACGTTTCCATTGGTAAATTCCGCCTTCTGGCAAGATTTCTTTTGGTACGCGACCGGTCTCGAAGCTCTTGGCATGTTTGGCCAACGCTTCGCGCGCAATGTCATCTAATGTCAATCCGCCTATGCGTGATACCGAGCCACAGAAATAAGTATCTACCACCTGCTTGTCGATTCCCAAGATCTCAAAGATCTGCGCACCGTGATAGGATTGTAGCGTCGAGATACCCATTTTAGAAAAGATTTTCAATAAGCCGGCGCATACTGCCTTAACGTAGTTCTTGCGTAACTCATCCCACGAAAGATCGGTGTCTAGTTGCTTTTCTTCTTTCATCGTACGGATGCTGGCCAAGGCCATGTACGGATTGATCGCCGTAGCTCCGAACGCTAGCAAACAGGCAAAATGGTGTACTTCCCATGCATCGCCCGCTTCGACTACCAAGCCAACTGCGCCACGATTACCCGTTTTGATCAGGTGATGGTGTACGGCGGAAACGGCCAAGATAGATGGGATCGCAGCGTGCTGTGAATCGATCGCGCGATCGGATAAAATGATGACTTCAAAACCATCTTTTACGGCATCATCTGCATAGCGACACAAGCGTTCGATACCTGCTTCCAAAGAACCAGGTTGTCCATCCGCTTTGAAATACGTTTGCAAGGTTTTCGCTTGGAATACACCGGTATCGATAGAACGTAGTTTCTCTAATTCGCTCGACGTGATGATCGGGTGCTCTAATACAACACAGTGACAGAATTTTTTGTCTTCGATCAAAATGTTTCCTGCATTACCGATAAATGTCGCCAAACTCATCACCAAGCGTTCCCGAATCGGATCGATAGGTGGGTTCGTTACTTGTGCAAAGAATTGCTTGAAATAGCTCGATAAATGCTGCGGTTGATCGGATAGCACAGCCAAAGGCACATCGGTACCCATAGAACCAATCGGCTCATAGCCGGTCAACGCCATCGGTGCGATGATGGTTTCTAGATCCTCGCGTGTGTATCCGAATGATTGTTGGTATTTAAATACCGATTCTTTTGATAGATAAGTGAAGGTAACGCGGGGTTCCGCTAACTCTTTCAACTTGATTTTATAGTTGTCCAGCCATTCTCCATACGGTTGTTGGCGTACCAATTCTCCTTTTACTTCTTCGTCTGTACGTACACGTCCTGCTTCCATGTCGACTACGAAGATCTTTCCAGGCTGTTGTCTGCCTTTTTCGATGATCAATTCTTCTGGAATTGGTAGAGCACCAGCTTCTGATGAGGCAACCACACGATCATCCGAAGTGATCGCATAGCGCAATGGACGTAGTCCGTTGCGGTCTAAGGTTGCACCGATGATTTTTCCATCGGTGAAACACAGCGCAGCAGGACCATCCCAAGGCTCCATCAAGGTGGCGTGGTATTCATAGAATGCGCGTTTTAATGGGTCCATCTGCGTATTGCCATCCCAAGCTTCTGGCACGAGCATCAACATCACATGTGGCAGACTACGGCCAGAATGCAGCAGTAACTCCACCACATTGTCCAAACATGCAGAATCTGATTGCCCTTTATCGACTACTGGAAGAAGAATGTCCATCTCTTCTTTGGTGAAATACGGAGAAGATAATGCTCTTGCACCGGCATAAAACCAGTTCAAGTTACCCGTCAAGGTGTTGATCTCCCCGTTGTGCGCCATCATGCGGAATGGCTGAGCTAAAGCCCAAGATGGGAATGTATTCGTAGAGAAACGAGAGTGAACTAAGCCGAAGGCAGAGGTCACGCGCGAATCGCGTAAGTCGTTGTAGTACGTGCCTACTTGATAGGTGGTCAATTGTCCTTTGTAGATGATGGTTTTACAAGACAAAGACGCAAAATATAAGGGTAGGGGATATTCTTGGTGTTCTTTTACTTTCTGTACGATCAGACGGCGAAGAACATATAGTTTTCGTTCGAAATCTTCCGTGTTTTTAACGCCTTCTGGGCGAGAAACGAAAAATTGTACAATCTCTGGCTCTGCACTTAATGCAGTCGGGCCAATGCCTTCGCGATTGACAGGCACATCGCGAAATCCTAGGAAATCCATGCCGCGATCTTTCGTTGCTTCTTTGATAAGCGATCGGCAAAGTGCATTCAATTCTTGTTCCTTTGGTAAGAATACCATGCCGGTGCCATAGTAGCCCGGTTCTTCTAGCTGTATGCCCAGATTAATGCATTCTTCCCACAAAAACTCATGTGGCAATTGAATCATAATCCCAGCACCATCACCACTCTCTGGATCGCAACCACAGGCACCACGATGCTCCATGTTTTCTAACATGGTCAATGCATCAGCCACTTGATTATGTGATTTAACCCCTTTTATATGTGCAACAAATCCTACACCACAGGCATCATGCTCAAACTCCGGATTGTATAATCCGGCTGCCTGCAAACTATCGTACATCATACTTCCTCTATTATTTAGTTTGCTAATATAGTAATAAATACAATATGATTTTAATCAATTTTCATTTTTTAGCTTGTTATATTGATACAAATTTAAACATGAACTGATTATATCGTATTATTTGTATTTTATGCTTGATTTGTTGACAATATTGAAATACTCACAAATCTATATCTTCTCTGTAAATACGAGCCATATTCGAGCCAAACCAAGTAGATCAGGGAGATTTTAACTGGCGATTAGCTTTTCGTCAAAAAAGGCTACCTTTGTTAGAAAGGATTTACCATCTAAATTTTTAATAGATCATGACGAAAAACAGAGGTCCTATTTCTCAATTTATTGAGAAAAACTACCTTCACTTCAATGCTGCAGCGTTAGTAGATGCAGCTAAAGGCTACGAAACGCATTTGGACGAAGGTGGAAAGATGTTGGTTTCATTAGCTGGCGCGATGAGTACAGCAGAATTGGGTATTTCTCTGGCGGAGATGATTCGCCAAGATAAAGTTGCCATCATTTCATGTACAGGTGCTAACCTAGAAGAGGATGTAATGAATTTAGTAGCACATTCGCACTACAAGCGTGTGCCTAACTACCGCGATCTTACTCCGCAAGACGAGTGGGATTTATTGGAGAATCACTATAACCGTGTTACGGATACTTGTATTCCAGAAGAAGAAGCTTTCCGTCGTTTGCAATCACACCTAGAGGCTGCTTGGAAGAAGGCAGAAGCCGCCGGCGAGCGCTATTTTCCGCACGAGTTTTTATATCAAGTAGTTCGCTCTGGTGAGCTGGAACAATATTACGAGATCGATCCGAAAAACTCTTGGATCTTGGCTGCTGCCGAAAAAAATATTCCTATTGTGGTACCAGGTTGGGAAGATTCTACGACAGGTAACATCTTCGCATCGTACGTGATCAAGGGACAATTGCAAGCGTCAACTGTGAAGTCAGGTATCGAATACATGGTTTACTTGACCGAATGGTATCGCGAGAATTCTGGTGGCAAAGGAGTTGGTTTCTTCCAGATTGGTGGCGGTATTGCCGGTGATTTTCCGATCTGTGTGGTACCGATGATGTACCAAGATTTGGAATGGCATGATGTGCCTTTCTGGTCTTACTTCTGTCAGATTTCAGATTCTACGACTTCTTACGGATCGTACTCTGGCGCTGTTCCCAACGAAAAAATTACGTGGGGTAAACTAGATATCGACACGCCGAAATTTATTGTAGAGTCGGATGCTACGATCGTAGCACCATTAATCTTTGCTTGGATCTTAGGTCAATAAAAATACGATGTCCAACCTGCTGACAAATCACCCCATTGCGCTTAACGCGCTGATGAACGAAACGTTGTTCTCTGCGGATTTTACCGTCGCTGAGCAACCTTCGAATAGTTTTCAGCAGGCGCAAGCACAACCATTGATTACTCCTCCGGAAAATATCGTCGCCACGGCGAGTACTCCGGAGGAGTTTATTTATCAAGGATCGGTCGAGAAACGTATTCTCTTTATCCTGCGTTATCCCGACTTTGATTATTTCTCTCCAGGTGCATTGGATGCTTTCGAGAAAATCCTAGCGGCAGTTGGGCTTACGGTAGCTGATGTGGCGGTGGTCAATTTAGCCAACGCGCACAATCCCAACGATTTCAAGCGCATTATGCAATTCTTCCAGCCGACTCGGATTACGTTGCTTGGTGTAGATCCGGCTTCTTTGTTGTTGCCACTAATTCCGCATAATGAATATATGAGAGGTAAAGTGGCGACCGTCTTCAATACGTATAGTTTCGAGGAGATGTTTGCTAATGTAGAGAAGAAGAAAGCCTTCTGGCTTGAATTCAAAAAATTTATTACGAATGACTAAACTGGTATTTGCGACCAACAATGCACACAAGCTTCAAGAAGTAAAAGCGATGTTGGGCGAAGAATTTGATTTGCTATCGTTGGCAGACATTGGTTGCACGGCAGACATCCCGGAAACGGGTGATACGTTTGAACATAATGCGCAGCAAAAGAGTGATTATGTTGTGAATCATTTTCAGATGGACTGTTTTGCGGATGATTCGGGTTTAGAAATCGATGCCTTAGACGGTGAGCCGGGCGTGTATTCTGCACATTATAGCGGCACGCGAGATATGGTGCAAAACATCGCGTTGGTGCTGGAGAATTTGGGCGAGAATCAATTTCGTACTGCGCGGTTCCGTACCGTAATTTCGCTTTCCATTGCTGGCCAACAGCATTTCTTCGAAGGATCCGTGGAAGGGCGTATTATTACGGAAGAGCGTGGTGTTGCTGGCTTTGGCTATGACCCCATTTTTATACCAGAAGGCTATGAGCAGACTTTTGCAGAGATGACCGCAGAACAGAAGAATAAAATTAGTCATCGTGCGGTGGCAGTCGAGAAGCTAATAGCATTTTTGCGGAGCCAGTAAAAAAACTTTACTTCACGTTCCATTATCAGGTGAGTGCCAACTTAGACGGAAATATGACTGTTTGAGCAGGTAGATCTTCTTGCTGTTCTATAGCTTCAAATAAGATTTCAGCAGCCTTTAATCCTTGTTTTCCAGGGTATTGCTCAATACTTCCCATGGGCGGATTGTCTATGTATTCCCATCCGGGATTGTTTGCAAAACTGATGAAAAAAAAGTCCTGATTTGATATTAGACCTTTGGTTCTAAAATAGCGCATAACATCCAGCGTCACCATGTCATTAAAAGCAACTACTGCCGAAGGTCTTTCCGGCAGATTAATCAGTGTTTCCATCGCTTGTTCATTGCTAGCTGCAGCCAGATCGGTACTAACGATGTAGTTCTCATTGGGTGTGAGATTTTGTTCCTTCATAGCAGCCTGAAAGCTCAATAGTCTTTCTTGCGAAGCGATCATCGTGTCAGGCCCATTAATTAAGGCTATATTTTGGTGTCCTCGCTGTACAAATGCCTCAATAGCTTCTCTCATACCGGTAGATAGATCGCTAAACACACGATGCACATCGGTGCGCTCAGGTACGCGATCAAAGAATACTACCGGAATCTTCGCTTGACCTAAAGCTTCTATAAAGGAAACATCAGTCGTGTTTTTGCTTAAAGAAATTATTAGTCCATCAACCCGATGTCTTTTAAAATTTTGAACAATCTTTTGCTGGCGCTGTTCATCATCCAGTGACTGACCCAAAATCACCGTATAATCTTTTTCACTTGCATACTGCTCAATCGAGCCGATGGCATCTGCAAAAAATGGTTCTGATAAATAGGGCAAAATAACGCCAATGGTAAATGTTTTGCGTTGTTTAAAAAAGATCGCCGTTTGGTTTGGCTCGTAATTGAGCTCTGCGGCCATTTCTTTTACTCGCATTGTAGTAACCAAACCAATACTTGGGTGGTTGTTCAAAGCTCTGGAGACGGTCGAAGTTGAAATCTTTAGTTTTCTCGCTATTTCCTTTATGGTAGCAGGTTTACTATTCGGCATAAGCTAAGTTAAAGATTATTGTTTGTACTTCTTCAACTCACGTGGGCTTCTGGGGTGTAGTTCTTTTACGATTTCTACGCCATTTGTGCTCATGCTCGGATTGCGAGCACTACGAGCTGCCGTGCTGGCTGAGGTAATCGGATAGGAATTATTCACGCTGTGATACAGGGCTGTATATATCATAGATTCACGCGGATCTCCAAAGTTGTACAAAATGTTGTCTTGCACAGGTATAGGGTAGGTAGCAGGAATACCATTAAAATAATCTGTGTAGTTTCTAGCATTGATGATTTTGAAAGACGCCGCCCATAGATCAACTCTGTTCATGATCGTTTGCGGGAAGAAGCCCATGGGTTTGCCATAGGTGCTTGGTATGTTGGTGCCCGGTTTCACGGCTGATGGAGTACCAATGATCTCCATTCTGCGAGATCCTGCATCATCATTGCCGTTTGGATTATAATAGGCCATGAGCGCGCTGATAACGAGTTCACTTGCCGACGCCGTATTGTTGCCCACCAAGAAGTAAAGCTTTCGGGGATTAAGAGTCGTATTTTTTAAAAAGTTGACATCATCAAACTCTCCGGCGTAACGCCCTTGGCGCAGATTGGGGTTTGTATCCGACTTATACATCAATCGTCTATCACCTTCATTGTTAATCAGGTGGTTGGCCACATATTCTGCCGCGTGGACATATCCACCTATATTGTATCGAAAATCAACGATAATATCCTGCACTTGTGCTGCATTGAATCGGGAAAATATAGCGTCTAATCTCGATCTAAAAGCGGTGCCAATATTGCCGCTGGTTCGAGTCTGTTCGAATGAAGAAAGACCGAAATAACCAATGCTTCGGCCCTGTATTGTATATATGGTATCGGCTATCAGCGGGTCGATTTCGTAATTGTCGTATTGTAAATTGTGACGATATGTTACACCTTCGCGCTCTACTTCGATCGTGAAGGCCGGACTTTCTAAAGCTTGCCTAACGAGCAGGATTGCTGTTTGGTTTTGAGCTACACCTCCCACGATGGGCACTTGCAAATTTCGATTGTTATTGATCCCTGTAATCTTGTCGCCACGTCTTATGCCAGCGCGAGCGGCGGGCGAACCACCTTCCGCTAGGCTGATGTAAATATGGCCAATCGTATCGTTGTTGATTCGAGCCAATGTTTCATAAATGCCATACCCGTCTTCTCGATCTGCACGTAGGCTACTACCACTCAACGAAGCTTCGGCTACGTAAGAAAATCGATCTATGGCACCATTATATCCCGCGTGTACAGGCGTTTGCGCGACTAACTGAGAAAGAGCAAGGCGTGCATTCGTCATTAAGTCTACATTACTTACAAAGAATCGGTCGGTAAAGGAGCTAATCGGATTTGCAGTGGCAATCGCGCTAGACCAATACGATTGTTCTTTATAGTAATAGCAAATGCTATCGGCAACTAGTTGTTCTGTACTGCGCGTGCTTGGGACGACAGGAGGTTCCGTCGGCTCAATTTCTTTGCTACAAGATGTGACAATGCTAGATATCGCCACAAAGAGTGCTAAGAATATGGTGATATATTTTTGAGTAAATCGATATTCTTGATTGTTATGTTGATTTTTATTATCGTCGTCATGACGCGTAATATTATCAATCGCGTGAATGGTTTCTTTTTGGACAGACGTCCATTCGAATGCTGCTGACGCAGACCTCAATTCGAAATATGATACTTTATCCATGACAATATCCTTAAATAATAAGCGCTATTGATGGTCTACCAAACGCTATCGGATATATTCAATCGCTGCTTTATCCAGACCATACTCACTGGCAATATAAGAAAAAGGGTCTAAATTTCTGAAAACCAATTCGTCTGTAAAAAATATTTTGATTTGTCGATCCCAACCGGCCCAATCCACATGTTTTAATTTATTTAATTGTAACACGGGATTTCCTGCTGTCAAGATTGCTATTTTCTTGCCTAATTGTGTTAGTGTTTGAAAAGTGTCTTTTGTTTCTTCGAATAACAAGAGTTTTAACGGCAAATGTGCGTTCGCTTGCAGACGTTCAAAATTTTCAGCGTAATCTTCTAACAGGTCAAATTCCTTTTGCGTTGCCTGTAGCAGTCCAGTGATGTTGTCGGCTTCGAAACGCTCTTTCATAAATTGCGTGATCGCTGCCGCAATGGGTTTAGATTCGGTAAATTCTACAAACTGACCAAATAGATAATAGATTTGTAATACGTAATCACGCTTGGGATACAACACATCATCCACCTCAAATAAATAGAGTTGCTTATCTGCTGCAGGATTTATGATTTTCATAGATACGAGTTAGATGATGACTGGAAGCCAATTATTACCTACCACAGCATACACACCATTTTCTATAGCATCAGGTGATTGGCTCTCGTCTAATAAAGATTTACCGTTCTGTACAACTTGTAATGGCGTTTCGGATGGAACTTGCTTAGCAATTTCTAGCTGAGGATTCATCGAAGGTAGAAGGATGGAAATGCCATATTCTTCAAATAAGATTGTCGATGGGCCCAACACTGCTATCTCAGATTCACCCAGTGGTAAAACCAGATCAATGCTCTGATCCAAACAGATTTTCAACATTTCGTGCGCAAAGACTGGATTGGCAGGATTAGGTATGGATTTGTATGCGTGCGATAACACGGAGGGAATTTCCTCATTGGTCGCAAGAATCAGCTGATGCTTTGTATTTAACAACTTGATAATGCGCTGCGCAATAGGTCTTGTACCGTACGTAAGTAAAATGGTGGACATAAATAGTTTGATTATTCGTAGATCAACCCATCTCGCATATGGATGGTGCGATCAGATATGCTAGCCAGTTCTTCATTGTGTGTTACAATGATGAAGGTCTGTTGCATGCTGTCGCGAAGATCAAAAAAGAGGCGATGCAATGAAGCTGCATTTTCCGAGTCGAGATTCCCAGAAGGTTCGTCGGCTAATATGATTGCGGGGTTATTGATTAATGCTCTGGCGACCGAGATGCGTTGTTGCTCTCCACCAGATAATGCACTCGGTTTGTGCATCGCGCGATCAGCCACGCCCAAACGCTCCAATAACTCCAGCGCTCGTTTCTCCACCATTTTTTGCGGAGCTCCTGCAATATATCCTGGAATGGATACATTTTCTAAAGCGGTAAACTCTGGTAGTAGATGATGAAACTGAAACACAAACCCAATGTTGCGGTTGCGAAAATCACTTAATTTTTTCTCGTTTAATTTGTGGAGTTCCTGTCCATTGAGTGATAGATAGCCTTTGTCTGGTGTGTCGAGCGTACCGATGATGTGTAATAGCGTGCTTTTTCCAGCTCCAGAAGCGCCCACAATTGATACGACTTCTCCCTTCTGTACTTCAAGGCTTACGCCTTTCAATATTTGGAGTTCGCCATACGTCTTAAAAATGTCTTTGGCCTGTAGTATCATAGAGCGAAGTTACACAAAATAGCTAGATTATGATTCGCAATTTAGCTTGTCAAAATTGTCGTTTACATAACAATAACTTGCCCCTTACAAATAAAAAAACTACTTTTACTGGAAATATTGAATCAATGAATATTCACGAATATCAAGGAAAAGAAATACTTAAAAGTTTCGGAGTACGCATACAAGAAGGTATTGTAGCCGAAACCCCTGAGCAAGCCTTAGATGCTGCAAAGAGATTGAAAGAAGAGTATAATTCGGACTGGGTGGTTGTCAAAGCCCAAATTCATGCTGGTGGCCGCGGAAAAGGTGGTGGAGTGAAATTGGCTAAAAACCATGATGAGGTCGTACAACGTGCTACCGATATCATTGGAATGCAGTTGGTAACTCCTCAAACAGGCCCAGAAGGAAAGAAAGTGAGCAAAGTGCTTGTCGCACAAGATGTATACTACCCCGGAGAAAGTGAAACAAAAGAGTTCTATATGTCTGTTCTTTTGGATCGTGCTTCTGGTCGTAATATGATCATGTACTCTACCGAAGGAGGAATGGATATTGAAGAAGTGGCGGAGAAAACACCACACCTTATCTTCAAAGAAGAAATTGATCCTAAAGTAGGTTTGCAAGGTTTTCAAGCTCGCAAAATTGCATTCAATTTAGGCTTATCAGGTGCTGCGCAAAAAGACATGATCAAATTTGTAGCAGCATTGTACAAAGCGTATGATGCTATCGATGCATCTATGTTCGAAATCAATCCTGTACTAAAAACATCTGATGACAAAATATTGGCGGTAGATGCCAAGGTGAATTTGGATGAAAATGCCCTATACCGCCACGCTGACATTGCTGCTTTGCGCGATCTTTCAGAAGAAGATCCTACCGAAGTAGAAGCTGGTAAATCAAACTTGAACTACGTGAAATTAGATGGTAACGTTGGTTGTATGGTAAATGGTGCTGGTTTGGCAATGGCGACAATGGACATCATTAAATTAGCAGGTGGTGAGCCAGCTAACTTCTTGGATGTTGGTGGTACTGCAAATGCGGAAACCGTAAAAGCTGGATTCAATATCATCCTTCAAGACCCGAATGTAAAAGCAATCTTAATTAACATTTTTGGTGGTATCGTTCGTTGTGATCGTGTTGCTCAAGGTGTGATTGATGCTTACCAAGAAATTGGAAATATTCCAGTGCCGATCATCGTTCGTCTTCAAGGTACGAATGCAGAAGAAGCTAAAAAACTAATCGACGGATCTGGTTTGAAAGTATACTCTGCAATCGCATTGAAAGAAGCAGCAGATCTAGTATCTGAAGTATTAGGCGGTTAAGTTTAACGTACAAATACAAAAAAAGCCTTTCGGATTTCCGAAAGGCTTTTTTTGTATTTTAGCAATCATCGCGTCATCGCGCGAAAGTACGACAATGCGATCTATTTCTTTTTGAGTTGATAAAGTTAATAGCGTTAAAATCTAATCTCTCTTGTCCGGTTCGATTCCCAAATAATTGTAGTGAATCTCTGTCTTGCCATGCGGAGTTGGTGTGCCTTCTTCGTTTAAGTTTACGAATACCAACTTGTCAATAGACAGGATCGTCTTACGTGTGATCTTGTTCCGCACCTCGCAACGCATGGTGAGTGATGTTCTGCCGAAATCAATCGCTTCGATGCCCATTTCGATAATATCCCCCGTGCGCGCCGAACTCACAAAGTTAATCTCCGAAATGTATTTGGTAACGATGTTGGGATTTTCCAATTGTACAATAGCGTAAATTACGGCTTCCTCGTCTATCCATCGAAGCAGTGTTCCTCCGAATAGGCTACCGTTAGGATTTAGATCTTCTGGTTTGATCCATTTGCGCGTGTAAAAATTCATAGGTAAAAAAACTTGGCGTTTAATTATATTGTGACATAGTCATTAAAAAAGGGAAACAAGCTTATTGTTTCCCTTTCGTATAGTTTCAAAACTAAGCGTGTATTGCTCGATTGTCTGTAGCGGCCAATGCGGCTTCTTTAAACGCTTCCGTATAAGTTGGGTGAGCGTGACAGATACGACCAATATCTTCTGCAGATGCACGGTATTCTAATGCCATTACAGCCTCCGCAATCATATCTGCTGCACGTGGGCCAATCATGTGTACACCTAATACCTCATCGGTCTCAGCATCCGCTAATACTTTCACAAATCCATCGGTATCGCCAGATGCTTTCGCACGGCCAGATGCTTTGAATGAAAAATTGCCTGTTTTATATTTTTTACCAGCTTCTTTTAGTTGCTCTTCTGTTTGTCCAACAGCTGCCACTTCTGGCCAAGTATATACAACTCCAGGGATCGCATTGTAGTCAATGTGTGGTTTTTGTCCAGCAATACGCTCTGCCACAAAGATACCTTCATCTTCTGCTTTGTGTGCTAGCATAGCACCTTTGATCACGTCACCGATTGCATAAACGCCTTCTACCGATGTTTCCAAATGCTCATTTACGGGGATCTTGTTACCGCGTTCTTCGGTTTCAATACCAATTTTATCTAAGCCTAAGCCTTCCGTATAAGCTGTACGACCTACTGCTACGATGCAGTAATCGCCTTGGAAAGATACTTCGTTGCCTTTGGCATCTTCTGCTGTTACAGTTACCTCTTTACCTTTGGTAGTAGCACCTGTTACTTTGTGACCCAAGAAGAATTCAAAACCCAATTGTTTTTTTAAAACACGCTGCAGCTCTTTGCCTAAAGAGGCGTCCATCGTAGGAATAATAGATTTAGCATATTCTACCACAGACACTTTTGATCCTAGGCGCGCGTATACTGAGCCCAATTCCAATCCGATCACGCCGCCACCAATTACGATCAAGCTTTTTGGGATTTCTTGAAGTTGCAAAGCTTCAGTAGAGGTGATGATTCTCTTTTTGTCGACAGGTAAGAATGGCAAAGCGGTAGGTTTCGAACCTGTCGCGATGATGATGTTTTTACCTT
The DNA here is from genome assembly GCF_011316935.1 of Sphingobacterium chungjuense. Lineage (GTDB taxonomy): Bacteria > Bacteroidota > Bacteroidia > Sphingobacteriales > Sphingobacteriaceae > Sphingobacterium > Sphingobacterium chungjuense. The sequence goes on along the minus strand of NZ_WLYS01000004.1, from coordinate 387,419 downwards.
TTATCTCTTGTGCATCCGCACCTTCTTTTTCAATTTTAATGGTGTTTTTGTCCACAAAAGAACCCATGCCTTCAAAGCTATCAATCTTGTTTTTCTTGAATAGGAAGGTAATGCCGGCGGTGTTTTGTGAGATAACATCATTTTTGCGATCGATCATTTTCTTAACATCGATCTTCAAGCTGTCTAGACTGATGCCGTGATCTGCAAAGTTGTGTGCAGCATTATGATAGTGTTCTGATGTGTCTAATAATGCTTTGGAAGGAATACAGCCTACATTTAGACAGGTTCCACCAAAAGTGCTGTATTTTTCAATAACAGCGGTTTTAAGGCCAAGTTGAGCGCAACGGATAGCGGCTACATAGCCGCCTGGCCCACTTCCGATTACAATTACGTCATACTGCATATAGTCGTGTTTTTTCTCTACACAAAAATACGATTAAATTAAGAATGATCGAATCGGATAGTTGGAAATTTACGTTATTGTTAAAAAAAAACGACAATCTGTACAGATTGTCGTTTTCTTTATCGCTGATTTTGCTATTACTCGGCAACGATTTTACCCTGCATGATCCCGAAGTGACCTGGGAAGCTGCAGATATATGGATAAACGCCAGCTTCCAAAGTGAATGTGATCTTATCTTCTTGACCTGGGCCTAATAATTTTGTGTGCGCGATGATAGAGCTTAGAGACGATTTTGGAATGTACTCGTTGTCTGGAGCACCAGCCGCTTCGCCGCCGAAAGTAGGAATGTCTACTGTTGGTTTCAATACGACAAGGTTATGTCCCATAGATTCGATAGGCAGTTCGCCTGCGTTTTTGAACGTAATCTCTACTGGCTCGCCTGCTTTTACGCGGATCAAATTGACATCAAATTTCATTTGATCATTACCTTGAACTGTCCAATTGTTGGATAATTCTACATTCTCGATGCCAGGTACGGTTGCGGCAGGGGATACTGGTGCTGCTTCTTCAGAAGGTGTATTTTCTTTTTTGTCTGAATCTGTGTTGCCGCCACAAGATGCTAAGCCAAATGCTAAAGCCGCGATAGGGGCAATAAATATTTTTTTCATAGTCTATATTTGTATGTATTACAAGACGAATTTAAGTATTATTCGTTAGAAAGCAGCTACATGAGAATTTTTTAAACGTCAATTTTCGGTCGTACTTGTTTCTACTACGCTGGATATTTTACTGTAAAGATCTACGGGATCAAACGGTTTTACAATAACGTATCGTGCGCCTACCTCGTAGGCTGCAGCTTGTTCGTGGGCAAGTACAGAAGCCGAAATGGTGATGATAGGCATGCTGTTCTTTTCGAGATCGTCTAGTGCTTTGATGGCCTTGATGGCATCAAAGCCACTCATGACAGGCATATGCGTATCCATCAAAACGAGATCGTATGTTTTGTGCAACACGGCGTCTAATGCCTGCTGGCCATCTTTTACAATATCCACTTCGCAATTCCAAGTCTTCAGCATATGTGCCAGCATAAACGCATTTAGGTCATTGTCTTCTGCCACCAAAATTTGTACACCATCTAATTTTGGGAAATTAATATAGGGTTCATTTGGTTTTTGAGTTTGCTCGGTTTTACTTTTTTGAAACCAAGCTTCAAAGTAAAAGCTTGACCCTATTCCCACATCGCTCTTTGACCCAACTTCTCCATCTAATAATTCAGCCAATTGTTTCACAATTGCCAATCCGAGTCCAGTACCACCGTATCGCTTGGTGATGGCGCCGTCTCCCTGTTCAAAAGGTTGGAATATTTTAGGCAGATGATCGGTAAGTATGCCAATGCCGGTATCTGTGACGGTAAAACGAATCAAGTATCCTTTCGGACCAATGTCCAATAGCTTAACATTGAATGTAATGCTCCCTTGCTCTGTAAATTTGAGACTATTAGAAATGAAATTAGTCACGATCTGTTGAAGACGCAAAGCATCAAAAACCACATTGTCTGGTAAATCTCCTTCCTTCTCTACTATAAAATGTAGGTCTTTATGGTCCGCTTTCACCTTAAACATGCGATCCATATTATCAATGAACTTGGTAAGTGAGAAATCTTCCATCTCGATTTTGAACTTGCCCGAATCAATTCGGGATAGATCCAATATGTCATTGATAATCACTAAAAGGGATTGCGACGCATTGTCTAATATGCCCAGCCATTCTAATTGTTCGTTGCTAAGTGGCGAAGTTTTTAATACATGGATCACGCTCATGATACCGTTTATCGGTGTCCGTATTTCGTGACTCATATTGGCTAGAAAGATTTCTTTGGACTTTCGAGCATGCTCCGCCTCTTCCTTCGCCAGCAAAAGCTCCTTGCCAGATACTTCTAAGGCTATATTTTTTTGTTTTATTTCTTCTTGTAAACGGACTTGATGTATAAAAGATCGTACTTTAGCGCGTGTGATCTCTGGATTAAGCGGTTTATACAAATAATCAATCGCTCCACTTCGTAAGCCTTCTAGTAAATAGCGTTCTTCTTTAGAAATGGCCGTCACCATAATGACCATGATGTGATTGGTCTTTTGATTTGATTTAAGTAGGGAAACAAACTCAAAACCATTCATCTTTGGCATCTGTACATCTACCATAGCAATGGTAATATCTTCATGCCAACACACCTTGAGCGCTTCATTAGGATCAGTGTGCGCTATGATGTGCAAGTCATCCAACTCTTCTAATAAAGCACGCAAACTGATGATGTTTTCTTCGCGATCATCTAGTATAAGTAAATTAATCTTTTTCATGCTCCTCACTGGTTGACGTTACAAAAGTAGTCAATTATTTTACGAAAGATGTTAAGCAGGGGCTATTAAGTTGTTAGTCAGTGTCTTGCACGCCTGTTATTCTGCTATTTTATTTTTTGGTAGATGTTGTGTTTGCGACTAATGATCCTAAACTTATCGATAATAGGATGATTCGTTAAATTCTCTTTGGCACCAAGACAGAGAAAGCCAAAAGGAGAGAGCGAATTATAGAGCAATTCTAGTACTCGACTCTGCAAATTGTGGTCAAAATATATCATCACGTTTCTGCACGTGATCAACTGAAATTCGTTGAATACAGAATCTGAGACTAGATTGTGGGTCGAGAACAGGGTGTTGCTACGTAAGTGGTTGGATATGATAGCCATATCATACTTTACGGTATAGTATTTAGAAAAGGATTCTTCGGTCGTATAGTGGTTAAAATTCTCGGTGTATGTCTTGATTTTTTGTAAAGGATAAATGCCTTTTTTGGCGACTTCAATAATATGAGAGTTCACGTCTGTTCCGTAAATAAAAGAACGTTCGTACAATTTATTCTGTAACAATAAAATCGCTAACGAATACACTTCCTCCCCACTAGCGCAGCCTGCACTCCAAATTTTGACTCGTGGAAACGTGCGTAAATAGGGGATAACAAGCGCATGCAGTGCTTGGAAAAAATCTGGATCTCTAAACATTTCCGTCACGTTAACAGTAATCTCGTACATGAGATAGGTCTGAAAACCCGGCGCGTTCACTAGCGCATTTTTGAGATCAACAAAATCCATTCGATCCAGACCCATCACGCGCTGAATCCTTCTTTTTAGAGATGATCGGCTATATCCAGATAAATCGAAGCCTGATGTTTGCCTAAGTAATCCTATGATCTCCTCTAACTCTTCAAATGATAAGTATGCCGGTTCACCTTTTAACTTAACCATACTTGCATCAAAGCGATTAATTTATCCATATCTATTGGCTTGCTGATATAATCATTTGCGCCAAGTTGTATCAATTTTTCATGGTCTCCATGCATAGCTTTGGCCGTTACTGCAATAATGGGTAATCTAGCATATTTGGGTTCTTTCCTGATATGTTCAATAGCGTTATAGCCATCCATTTCAGGCATCATGACGTCCATGAGGACTATGTTGAAAGGTTGTTCTTGATTTTGAATGATATCAAGTGCTTCTCTCCCGTTGTTCGCGATTTCAATATGAAGATCATGCTCTTTAAGTGCCGTAGTCAACGCAAACACATTCCGCATATCATCATCAACAACCAATACGCGCTTGCCGCGCAGGTTATTTGCTTCGGTATAGGTTGCTTTGTCGAGCTTTTTGCTGTTACGGATCGGTTCATAATCTACATTATTGATCTTGTTCAGAAATAGATTGACCTCATCGATCAGTCTGTCGGTAGATTTTCCATCCTTATGGATCATCGATTTGGTGTATCGCGCGATTCGATCGGTTTGCTCCGCTGTCAATTCCTCCGCTGTGTTAATAATCACGGGAATGTTCTTGAATGCATCATCTTTTTTGATCTGCTCGAGCAACCCAAGTCCGCTACTATCAGGCAACGTGATATCCAGAATGATACAGTCTATATTGTCTTCTGTCCGTAATTTCTCTAATGCAGATTTCTTAGTAAAAGCCTGTATTATATTGATGTTTTGCTCGGCAAAAGAATTTTTAATAAACTCACTCATGACCTCTTGATCTTCTACCAGTAGTACTTTTTTGACGTCTTGATCGATATTGAGAATAATATTAGAAAATGCTTTTTTAATATTTTGTTCTGTTACCGGTTTGGACAAAAATCCGATGGCACCTTTTTCTAGCGTATCTTTTTGCTTGATATTGGCTGCAGACATCATGTGTATCGGTATACCTTGGGTTTGCGGATCTGACTTAAGCGTACGCAATACATTCCATCCATCTGCGATAGGCAGCATCACATCCAGAATGATCGCGTCGGGTAAATGCGTTTTTGCCATTTCAATCCCTTGCGGCCCATCGTGCGCTAGCATCACGTCAAAGGAATATTGTTCTGCAAAATCTTTTAAAATGTAGGCAAAATTGATATCGTCTTCCACGATCAATATACTTCGCGCCGTTTTTAATTTCTCTACGTGAGGTATGATCTCGTCTAATGCAGGTGAGCTAGACAAAGATACTGTTGGTGCTGGAGCGACTGCTGCTGTAGCATCCACAGATGTCTTGAAAGGTATAGATAACGTGAAAATACTACCTTTATCCAATTCACTTTCTAGCTGAATATTTCCGTTGAGCAAGGCGGCAATTTCTAGACTAATAGAAAGCCCAAGTCCAGTACCACCATACTTTCTACTGGTAGACCCATCTTCCTGTCGGAAAGCCTCAAAGATTAATTGTCTTTTCTCTGCAGGAATTCCTTTGCCCGTATCCTTTACCGAAAATAACAACTGGTCATTCTCTTGCGTCAATTTGAGAGATATAGAGCCATTCGCATTGGTGAATTTGAAAGCGTTTGATAAGAAATTTTTAATGACCTGCTCTAAGCGATATTCGTCTGAAATGAACGTATCCGGAAATTCGGACGTCTCTATATTGAATTGAATATTTTTCTGTGTTGCAGTCTGCTTGAATAGGTTTTCAAGATTTTGTGTTAATACCGAAGTATGTATTACTTCAGATAGCACATCGACTTTTCCAGATTCAATTTTTGCTAGATCTAACAATTGATTGATTAGTTCTAAGAGATCTGACCCAGCGCTGTAGATTACCGCTGCATGTTTACGTTGATCTTCATTTAGGTTGTGGTGCTTATTTTCTTCCAGCAATTTGGCCAATATCAAGATACTATTCAATGGCGTTCGTAGCTCATGGCTCATGTTGGCCATAAATTCCGATTTATACAAGCTAGCTTGTTCGACCTCTGCAATTTTTGATTCTACCACTTTTTGAGCTTCTTTGAGCTCTTGGTTACGATTTTCTAGCTCTTTTGCCTTAGCATTCAGCTCGGTATTTGTTTGAGATAGCTCTTCTTGCTGTACGCGTAATTCTTCTTCGCTGGATTCTAAAAGGTTAGTTTGGTATACTAATTCATCATTTGTCATCCGCAATTCTTCTTGCTGCGCACTTAATTCTTCTGTTTGCTTTTGAGTTGTGAGCAATAATTTTTGAACAACCGCATGATTCTGTCCCGACTTGATAGCTGCCGCTATGATCCGTGTGGCACGGCTGAGGTATTCGGTGGTTCGATCGATACTTTCCGAATCTATTTTGAGAGCCAATTCAAGTAATCCTACCACTTCAGAATCGTGGATAATGGGAACTAATATAATCTGAGGATTGATCCGATCAATAAAGGTAGAATATAGTTTGATGTGTTCGGCCTCTGATCCTTCATAGATTTTTTGTTTATTGTGCTGTACAGCCATTCCCAAGATGCCTTGTCCAGTTTTAAAACTGGTTACAACTTGAGTATCTTCAAAGCCCATCATTGCGATGCGTTCAAAGATGTCACTATGCTCTTCTTTGATGTAAATAGCGCCTGCATAAAATGCTTGCTCCATCGATCGCATAATCTTGCGGAGCGAGATCTCGGCAATATCCGCTAGTTTATCAATACCGATGAGTTCATCGTATATTCTGTTGGTTCTATCCAAAATCCAGTTAGTGCTCTCAAAGCGTTTATTTGCGATGGTAAGCTCCGATTTGATTTGTTTTTCTTGAATAGTGGATACACGCAACTTTTCGCTAATCATATAGGTACTATACAGCACATAAAGTATGGCGAGCAAAGCCACTATGTTTAGCGGAAGCACTACGTACATCGCATCTTGTAACTTAAGTGTTTCTTCCTTTATTTTTTGTTTGTTGATCTCAAATATTGCCGTTATCACCACGTCACAGGTGTTGTGAATCATTTGCTCTTCAACTGCGAGCGCAACTGCTTTTTCATCAAGCGTCTTATCTTTCATCACTTGCTGTAGTGAGTCGAGGTGGCTGATGCGGCGAAGCAGTCCGCGCAACATTTCGAACTCAGGTAGACTGCCGCTATAAAGGTCATTAGATTGTTCAAACTCGATGAGATGACCAGTTGCTTTTTGGATATAATGATTGAGTTGCAATATCGTATTGGTAGATCCTCGCGTGAGGAAGTCAGATTTTACCCGATTGATATTCAAAAGCTGGTTCTCAAAGTTGCTCAATACATCGGCCTTTTGTCTAAATGTCTCGCTGTATTGCAACGTCGTCTTGGCATAGTCATTCTGTCTGTTTAAATAATAAACGAATGCGTAGATCAAAATGGCGTAGGCAGCGATAACACCCGTGAAAAACTGGATCTTTAAGATATGGTGCCTTTTCATAAGATATTTGGTGGTAATTGCTAAACGATGATTCAAATATGGATAAAATGCGTCGAATGGTGAAATTATTTTACGGAATCGAATATTAAACCTCAAGTTAAGGCTAGCTAAATCGCGTATTATGTATACTTTTTTATATCTTTAGGAGATATACAATTAATCTGAATATGGGATCTGAAATACAAATTGTTTTAATTATTGTAGGTGCAGTCATTGCCCTATTTCTATTGCTTTACCTCTTACCAGTCAATCTGTGGTTCACGGCGCAATTATCCAATGTAAAAATCAGCTTGTTAAATCTAGTGCTGATGAGACTCCGTAAAGTACCACCAGCATTAATTTCTAATGCGATGATTATTTCGACGAAAGCAGGTTTAAGAATTACCACCAATGAAATTGAGACGCATTACCTCGCGGGTGGAAATGTAAATAAAGTAATTAAAGCATTGATATCGGCTGATAAAGCCAATATTCCACTCGATTTTAAATTAGCTACAGCCATCGATTTGGCAGGTAGAGATGTATTTGATGCAGTGCAGTTGTCGGTAAATCCTAACGTGATCAACACGCCGCCCGTAGCCGCTGTGGCGAAAGATGGTATACAGCTTATCGCCAAAGCGCGTGTGACTGTTCGTGCGAATATTAATCAACTCGTAGGTGGTGCTGGCGAGGAAACAATCCTCGCGCGCGTCGGAGAGGGTATCGTGACCACCATTGGTTCATCCATCGATCATAAACATGTGTTGGAAAATCCAGATCGGATCTCGAAGACGGTGCTTTCCAAAGGATTGGATTCGGGTACGGCATTCGAAATCTTATCCATCGATATCGCCGATATTGATATCGGCGAAAACGTAGGTGCAAAACTACAGACGGATCAGGCAGAAGCCGATTTGAAGGTAGCGAATGCGCGTGCAGAAGAGCGCCGTGCGATGGCCGTAGCCAATGAGCAAGAAATGCGCGCCAAAGCGCAAGAAGCGAGAGCGAAGGTAATCGAAGCCGAAGCACAGGTGCCAATGGCGATGGCTGAAGCATTCCGCAATGGTAATCTCGGTATCATGGATTATTATAAAATGCAAAATATTCAGGCAGATACGGATATGCGTACGTCGATCTCCAAACCTGGAGAATCTAACAAAAAATAAACTAGAACAAATGGTTTTGTAGGCTTCCCAACGGGAAGCCTTTTTTGTTATGGAATGAGCAGCGCTTTGATTCGGCATCCGGATTTTATCCCTACTTTTGAAGCGATATGATATTGAGAGATTTTCAACACATCCAGACCGTCGTGCTGGATGTAGATGGCGTATTGACCGATGGAACGATTCTCGTTACCGAAGAAGGCCATCAACTCCGCACTTTTCACGTGCGCGACGGATTTGCCATCCAAGCAGCCGTGCAAGCAGGCATACTTATTCTGATCATTACAGGCGGTCGCTCTACTGGCGTAGAAAAACGCTTACGCGGATTAGGTGTAGAGCATATCCATTTGGGCGTTGCCGACAAGAAAACATTGCTATTGCAACTTTGCGAACAGCTTTCGATTGATCTAAAATGCACACTGTATATGGGAGATGATATGCCCGATTTAGAAGCCATGTCTATCATAGGCTTGCCAGCCTGTCCGAAAGACGCGGCGGAAGAGATTAAAGCGATCAGTCGTTATCAATCTCCCTTTGCTGGCGGCCAAGGTGCTGTGCGCGATGTATTAGAAAAAGTATTGAAAACTCAAGGAAAATGGCCGGCTTCGTCCAGTGTTAAAAGTAATTAGTAGCATGATATTTATTGAAAAATTAAAAGATACTCCGATTATATTGGGTTCACAGTCTCCCAGAAGACAGGAGCTACTTCGAAAATTGGATTTAGATTTTACGGTAGAGATTCCAGAAGTGGATGAGCATATTGATACCACGCTCACGCCAGAAGAAATTGTATCGGCCATTGCGGCAGCTAAACTAACCGCTTTCTCGGACGAATCTTATCATGATCGTCTGGTGATCGTAGCCGATACTTTAGTGGCTGACGAACACGGTACGATGCTGGGCAAGCCGGCCGATGTGGCTGAAGCGAAATCTGTACTTGCTCAGTTATCCGGTCGTGAACACGCAGTCTATACAGGAGTGACCTTGGCCTTGCGCGGTCGGGTGCATCAGTTTGTGGAGCGCACCGCGGTATGGTTTGTGGAGTTGGAAGAGCAAGAGATTGATTATTACATAGCCAATTACAATCCAATGGATAAGGCCGGTTCGTACGGGATTCAAGAATGGATCGGCCGTATTGCGGTAGAACGCATCGATGGCGCGTACGAGAATGTGATGGGATTGCCGACCGCTCGTTTATATCGTGAATTGAAACAGTTTATAGCAGGGGATCGATAAGAACTGACATGGTCTTTATAAAAAGAATCCCTGATTAACAGAAGCTGTTAATCAGGGATTCTTTGTTTTCGATCACCTCATGCTTATTTGATGTGATAGCGAATTCCGGTGTAAAACATGCGTCCGGTGAGCGGGCCCCAAAGCATATTGGTGTCGAAATTGCTGCCAAATGGCTGATCAAAAGCCAAAATTGGATCTTTTTGGAAGAAGTTACTTAGATTCTCACCACCGACATATATATCGAAGTTTTTGTTCTTCCCAAATGTCTTGGATACTTGTGCATTCATGGTGACGTATGCTGGAGAACGATCTTCTAATTGATACTGTACAGGATTTCCTGTGGTTGGTGGAATCCGTTTTTGCCCCACCACATTTAGCGTATAATCAAACGACCATCCGCCATGCGTATTATAACCCAAATTCATAAAACCACGGTGTTTTGCAATTAATGGTTTTTGCAAGCGACCAGTTTGATAATCGGTCTGCACATCCAAATAACGGTAAGCAAACCGCGCTTCTAAGTGCTGGATCGGCATAAAACGAAACTCTGTCTGCAAACTGTTGGAGAAGGATTTTCCCTCTAAATTATAGAAGCCGACTTCACGCGGATTCTCCCAATCGATCACGACCTGATTCTGAAAATTGTTGTGAAAAAGTTCGAAGGATACACCCGCCTCGCGGCCAAATAATGAAAAGTTTTGATCTACGCTAAATCCAGTGTTCCAAGATACTTCTGGCCGAAGGCCATAAGCGCCAGCACCATTCACGATACCATCTAGATTCGCAATACTTCTGCTCGAAGCAAAAATCCCTAAATTTTCTGCAAAGATATTAGCCGTCCGCTGTCCGCGGCCAGAGCTCAAACGCAAGGTCGTGTTGGTGGCTGGCTGATAACGAATCACGCCGCGCGGTGTGGTGAACCAACCGTACAAATTATTATGATCTTGGCGCAATCCCAAGACCACGTCTAATTTTTCAACCGGGCTGTAGGTATATTCTCCAAATACACCTGCTACGCGCTCTTGCCGACCCATTTGGTAGTTGATGCCTGGGGAAGTGTAAAAAAGATCTTCCTTGTACTTATCATATTGCAAGGACGCACCCACTTTATATTTGTGCGCTTCGCTGCCGATCACATCTTGGAAAATCAGGTTGGCGTAGCCGGAAGAATGATTGTTGTTGTATCCTGTTAGTCCGAAGAAGCTTTCTTGATCGTAGTTGCTTGCCGACAGCTGCAAGCCAATGCTGCGGTGCAGATTGGTCGGAAATACATAGCCTACTTTCGCAAAACCTTCTACTCGCTTATTGATAAATCCTAATCCATATCGATTGGTGGTAAATTGATCGTTGTTTTTGTCAAAATCAATCTCACCACCAACACGATTATCGTGCAAATATTTGATGCCAAATTGTACAATCACGCCGTGATCATTCTGGTAATGCCAACGGTTGACACCGCTAAACAAATTTCCGACTGGGATGTCGCGAAAACCATTATTACTAAAGTTCATGTGACGATTGTACATGAAATTGTCATGCAATAAGAAGCCCACAGACCAATTATCACTTAGTCGCTGCGAAACGTTGAGGTTGACGTCAGTACGGCCCATATTGTTGCCATAGGCATTGAAATAAAGACGATCCGTATTATGTGGTTTTTTAAGCTCAACGTTGATTTGCCCGGCCATATTTTCAAAACCATTGACCACCGAACCAATACCTTTACTGATGTTAATCGCATCAATCCAGCTGCCAGAAATGCTGTTTAATCCCAAGGGAATCGCAAAACCTCTTGGTCCTGGTAATCCTTCAACGGTCAATTGGGTATAGATGCCGCTGAGTCCCAACATCTGGATTTGCTTGCTGCCGGTGACGGCATCACTGCTCACGACATCTACGGATGCATTGGTCTCAAAACTTTCGCTCAGATCACAACAAGCGGCTTTGAAAAGTTCTCTTGCGGTCAACGTTTCTACGCGAGTCGCATTCATGCGAGAGATGTAGTTGGACTTCTGTTGACGAGAAACCACCACTTCCTTCAACACATTGTTTTTGGACTGTACCACCAGCACTTCATGCATCTTCGTGACTTCCAACGTATCCGCCTGCATGGCTGTGTGAGACACGACCAAACGCTTATAATCATGTTCGTGCATGATCTTGAAAATTCCGTCCTTGTCCGATTGTACTTTCTTCTCTGGGTTTTCTAGCCAGTACACCGTAGCGCCTTGGATAGGTTTCAGGTTGCCATTCTCGCTTTCATTCACCACCACGCCACGTACTTCGTGATCATGATCGTGATGTGCAGGATCATCCGGATTGTTTTGCATTTTTTTCCCTGTCACAGCACCTTCTTCGCCCATGCGCTCATACAGACAGCAGGTGTGGAGTGCATTGTATACTTCGTCAGGCGCTTTGAACTCGTCAGTATCATGTCCCGCTGCCGCAATGGCTTCTTTTATCTTCGAAACGCTAGTTTTTTTGCTATTGAAGATAACTTCGGCTTTGCCCGTGTTAGGATCCCATACAATTTGGGATGCACCGGCATCTTTACCGGCTTTCTCGATTCTTTGTTTACACATACCGCAATTGCCTGCTACGTCAAAGGTAACCTTGTTAGCTTCTTGCGCGTATGACCATTGTATAGCCGCTAAAAATAACGCTATACACAAATAATGTATATTTTTCATAAATGTATTTTAATGTAGAGTACTTGTTTGCTGCCAATTACGTGGCAGAATAATGAGACTACACTAAAATCAAATACGGAAATTGCAATTGACGAGATAGGTATTTGGGAATGTGCCTGTAGGCACTAGAGAAGCAAGTGTGGTCTTATTTGGTGCAGGGGCATCAAATAATGCATGGTGAAATACCATGATCCAAGGAATAATAAATTCTGCTGGCGAAAGCGTGTTAAAATCCTTTAATAAGTTGGTAACGGCTTGATCGTCACCGTTGTTTAGTTCGACCTGTACATCCGTACAGCACGTGTGATCCAGTTCACAAGAAGTATCCGTGTGATCTTGCTCTTGTTGCTCCAAACTACAAGAACCTTCGTCTCCCGTGCAGAAAGCACAGGCCTTGGAGTTATTTTGCTTCTTAAAAATGGAGATCTGAGAGTTTTGTCCACAAGTATGGTAATACACCGTCGCACCCGTGCTGGTAAGCGAGTATACTAACAATAGAAATATGGACAAAATTCTAATCATCTATTACAAATGTCAAAAATATAAAGCAGATACACAAATTCTGCTGAAGCAAGTTGATGCCTATTTTGTCTGATCCAACGCATTGGTGACATCGGCAATGATGTCTTCTTTGTCTTCTAAGCCAACCGAAAGACGGATAGATCCAGGCTTAATGCCTAGGTTCAATCTTTCTTCTTCCGACAGTTTGGAGTGGGTGGTAGAAGCTGGATGAGTGACAATCGAACGATTATCACCTAAGTTGGATGTACAGAGAATCATTTCTAAATGATCAATGAAGTTCTTCGCACGTTCGAAACCGCCTTTCACCACGAAAGTGACGATGCCTCCACCGGCTTTCATTTGTTTCTTCGCCAATTCGTATTGCGGATGCGAAGGTAGAAATGGGTATTTGACATCTTCGATTTCTGGATTATTTTCCAAAGCTTCTGCCAGCGCTAATGCATTAGAACAATGGCGATCCATGCGTAAACCCAGTGTGTCCAAGCTTTTAGATATAAGCCAAGCATTGAACGGAGACATGGATGGACCCGTGTGGCGAATGAAGAACATCATCGTATCAATCAGCTCTTTTTTACCGACCGTTACGCCGCCCAATACGCGACCTTGTCCGTCCATATACTTCGTAGCCGAATGAATCGACAAATCAAAGCCATATTGCAATGGTTTTTGTAAATATGGCGTAGCAAAGCAGTTGTCGATGATCAACAATATATGCGGATATTTCTCTTTGAATTTGCCCAACCACTCCAAGTCCACTAATTCTAAACCGGGATTGGAAGGTGATTCTAAAAAGATGATTTTCGTGTTTTCTTGAATCGCTTCTTCCCATTGCGCTTTGTCAACACCGTCGACGTACGTCGTGGTAACGCCCCAGCGCGGGAAAAGTTGCGTAAACAATTGATGTGTAGATCCGAAGATGGCTCGGCTCGATACAATGTGGTCGCCACTATGAATAAAGGCTGCAAAAGACGCAAATACTGCCGCCATACCCGACGAAAAAGATAAGCCAGCTTCAGCACCTTCCATAATACATACTTTGCTGATAAACTCATCTGTATTTGGATTGGAATACCTAGAGTATACCATTCCCTCTTCCTCTTCTGCGAAGATAGCACGCCCTTGCTCTGCGCTATCGAAGATAAAGCTGGACGTTAAATACAAAGGTGCAGAGTGCTCTCTTTTATCCGAACGAGGAACCTGATTGCGTATGATTTTGGAATCGTCTTTATGCATAGTTCGCAAATGTACATAAATGTGGTATTCATTTCCAATGGTTTAGTAACATTTGTATCTCGAACAACGTGCAGGTGAAGATGTGTTAAGAAATGTAATGGCATGTATTTCGTAATACTTTATTTTTTACATTTGTAGTAGTTTAAATATTATGGTAAACATGGTGAGCTGGAGTCGATTGATGATTTTGGGATTAATATTAAGTACGTTGACAGGTTGTCTGCGTGATGATGACGAGCCTATCCGTCCAACTCGTCCAATTAGTAGGTTGTATATATCGACATCACAGTTTAGTCTTTCCGATGTGGAAGTCATCCAAAATGTATATGTGGTTGATCCGGCAGATGATAATAGTTTTACTCGACATGACTTAAATTATCGGACTTTTGCTATCGGAGGCTCTGCTATATTTTATAGTCCTGAAGCGAGATTGCTTTTTCAATCTGCGCAGAATATCGCCAGAACTGACAATTCTGTGCAGGTCATGAATATTGATACCGTTCGTGGAACTCTTGCTGCGCAAGGAACTGTGAATAGCGAACTGATTACAGCAGTCCGTGGGATTGCTTATCACCCTAGTACCGACATGTTGCTGCTTGCCAACGCTCGTGCTGCCGCGACCACAATACCGCCTGCTTTACAAGGGTCGAGATTAGTTACTGATGCAGGACCTACTCAGTCAGATCTATTTGTATACAGCCGCCCAAGATCTAGAAGTAATCCGGCTCTCCCTAATTACCGACTTCCGTTTCCGGACAAAATAATTCGTGCTGTGTTTATACACGATATCAGTATACAGGAAAATGATCGCCGTAACAAAACTTATATATCCACCGCATCGACACAGGGAGAGATTCTAGTTTACGAAGAACTTCCCAATCGTTTAATGAGTAATCCGTTGGATTCTTTACCTAACATTACTCCTGATTTTACTTTAAATATTCCATCTTCCCGCAGTTTAAATAGTATGACGTATTCACCGCAGTTGGACTTAATGGTGGCTACAGAAGCTGTAGATCTTACTGGGACTCTCGTGGCTGGTCAAGGTCGTATTTTATTTTTCGAAAACTTCTCTACTCATTCAGCAAATACTCAAATTGCACCGAGTCGTGTTATTACTGGTGTTCAAACACTATTAACAAACCCGGTAAGTGTAGCTATTGATACAAGAGATGGCGCACAGTATCTATATGTAGCCGATTCAAATTCGGGAACAAGTGGATCCGTTCTACGTTTTTTAATTACCGATGAAGGAAATGTGCAACCTGATGATGTATTACAGATCGCAAATCGTACACCTGTCGGTGTGTCGCTTGATGCACGCGGAACGATTCCCGCAGATTCTACAGCTAATGGTACTGGAGCTTCCGCTAGAATACGTCGTTAACACGAAGCGTATAATTTGTTTGAAGTACTATTATTGAATAAGTTCTAATAGAAGCGCAATATCATTTCTTTTGGTCATGTTATCCACGTGTTCGTAGGCCGAAATTAGATTGCGCAGTACGCGCTTGATGATGGCTGGATTGTCGCAAGGGTGCGTATATTCTGGCGATATTGGAAGATTGAGCTGTCTGAGGAAAGCCTGAATATCTTCTTCTTGCATGATCTGCCCACGATTGAATACATTAATGTAGAAGAGTGCCTTGCTTGGCTCGGATTCATCCATATAAGCCAATACAAAATGTTTAGGTAAGTTGACCCCGTAAATGGGTAAATCTAATTTCTGTGCTACCAAAGCATAGATGCATGCCAGTGAAATGGGATTACCTTTCTTTGTTTCTAACACTTGATTGATAAACGAGTTTTGCGGATCGTGGTAATTGCTTGTATTTCCAGATAGGCCAAATTCACGGAAAATCACGTTATTTAATAATCGCACTTTTTCTACCGCACTCATGTCGTACATCATGCCCATCCAAGCAGCGCTACGTAGCTCTGCTAATTGGTAATAAACCTGATCTTCATTCATGTTGGGGTACTGATACCGATTGATAATCATTAACCCATCTAACAAATCATCTGCATTGTTTAGCTGCCAAATTTGTAGTTCATTTTTGACTTCGTCAAATTGAATTTTGTGGATAATGTTTTCAATGCGTGATTGCGCGAGCGGATCAAAAGACTCTTCCCAAGTTTGTTCTAGTACGGGTATTACGTCGGGTCCGCAGGTAATCAGTTTGTGCTCAATCTGCTGGAAAATAGCATAATCGGGGTCGTCCAACAAGGATACTAAGGCGGTGAATTCGTTGTTGGTCATACGTCGCATCGTTTTTAGATTATCTAGGAGAAACTAGTTTAAATCCCACACCATATACGTTATCTATCTTGACACTGTTGGATCTGGACAACACTTTCCTCAATCTTGATATAAAGACATCTAAACTGCGACCTAGAAAGTAATCATTGTCGCCCCAGATGTGTAGCAGAATCTCCTCTCGCTTTACTATTTGGTTACGTTGTTTGTACAAAAACGTAAGCAATTCTAGCTCTCTTAGGGTTAGTGTTGTCGTGAAACTTTCTCCTATAGATAATGACAGCAATTTTAAGTCCAATTTTACGTCATCGATGAAAATTTCGTTTTTAGCGTGCTCGCGCGATGAATTGGCAAAGCGCATTTGTCTATTTACAAAATTGCGAATGCGTAGCACCAGCTCATCTACATCAAACGGTTTGGTAACGTAATCAAAAGCACCTAATTGAAGTCCTTGAATCTTATCTTCTTTCATATTTCGAGCCGTCAGAAATAGAAATTGCGCTTGCTCATTGATTTGTCCGATTTGCTTCGCTAATGCGAATCCATCAGTATCGGGCAATTGTATATCGATAATACTGATATCGTACTGCTCTTGTCCATACGCCTTTAATGCGGAAGTGCCGTCGAGTGCCCAATACACGTCGAATCCCATCATCTCTAAGTATTGTTTGGTGACATTTCCCAGATCTGATTCATCCTCCACATACAAAATGCGTGTTTTCATGCCCCTATATTACGAATTTTTGGGGATATCGATGATAAATGTACTGCCTAGTTCTACGATGCTCTCCACCTCAATGCTCCAGCCATGTGCGATAACACATTGTCTTACATAATACAAGCCAAGTCCGAGGCTACTTTGCATATTGGAAGCGGATCGGTAAAATTTTTGAAACACAAGCTTAATTTCCTTATCAGCAATGCCTTCGCCGTTATCTGATAGACGTATGCGCCAGTTATGTCCATTCTCGCTAAGCTCTACTTTGATCGATTTCTCTGATTTGTGATTATGTTTCACGGCATTCTCCATCAGATTAGAAATCATGGTTGTAAAGAAGAATGGATTCATACGGACGTTAGCTGGCTGATCGGCTAGATCAACAAAAACAATCTCCACATTACTTTCACTCGTTTTCAGGCGGTAATCGTCCACCATCTCTTGGAGAAGGTTTGAGATGTTGCTCGGTTCTTTTTGTAAAGCATAACCACTCATCGAAGTGATGTCCAATACCTGAGCAAATAGGCGTTGCAAACGACTTGATTGACGTTGGATCACATCGGTCAATGCTTCGAGTGGCTTGTTTTCTTTTACGAGTTGCTGCGATTTCAGTGTTTTATTAGCGACTTGTATGGTCGCAATAGGCGTGTTGAACTCGTGCGTAATGCTGTTGACAAAGTCCGACTTCATGTCTGCCAATCTTTTTTGCCTAATCCAATTTCGATATGTCGCCAGATAGATAATGATGATAGTCACAATGGCAAATATGCCGAGTAGAAATACTGGTGCGATCAGCTTAAGTAAGGCTATAGTACGATGCTTGCGGTCGGCAAAAAGTGCAAACGATACCTGATAACTATAGTTTTCTGTGCTACTTACATTGAGTTCAGTTACCAAATTTTGTTTGCGAAGTTTTTCTAATTGCCCACCCATCCGCAGTCCGTGCATACCCGGAATGGTATGTTGATCACCGGCTTTGATAGTAGGCGGACTATAGATATCCACTTTGCGATCATCTGTCAGATTAACGCGTACACGATTTAACAAAAGGGCATATTCCCAATCGTCTCCTAGCTGAAAATTCGTCTTGATCTGCTCAAACACACTATCCATCGTATTGTTGGCTTTGAGTTCTTGATCTAGATTTTGTAAAAGTGTGCTGACGGTATCTGCAAGGGCTCGCTTATCATGCTTATCCAAACTATCTAGCAGTGCTAGTTTCGGATTAATGTTTGCATCGAAAACCTTCTGCCCGCCTGGG
The DNA here is from genome assembly GCF_011316935.1 of Sphingobacterium chungjuense. Lineage (GTDB taxonomy): Bacteria > Bacteroidota > Bacteroidia > Sphingobacteriales > Sphingobacteriaceae > Sphingobacterium > Sphingobacterium chungjuense. Next base: position 369,246 of record NZ_WLYS01000004.1, on the reverse strand, counting down.
TACAATTTATCATTGCGGATCGCATTAAAATAAAACTCCTTAATCAACAGTTTTTCCGTATTCTGGTACTGCTGGTCATTCAGGATAAAGGTATTATAGGTCAGGTAAACGAGCAGGCTGATCAATGTAATAAAACTGAATACAGCTGCGATCTTATAAACCAGAGATATGGAGGTGAGTTTCATGTTCGCGTCACGCAATTATTGGCAGAAAGTTATGTCCTAAAGCAGGCTGAATATACACAAAATCAATGGCTACTGTTGGTGTCTTTAGTTTTTGTTAACAATTTGTTGGGGTTTTGTTAACAGCGAAATACCGTAATTCGAATTACTTTTATTTTCAGATATCGCAAAGAACGATGTCTTATTAGACACCTACATCTACACCCATGTTAAATTATTTCACTCGCCAATCTGCGCAGCGCACCCTAAACCTTGGAATGCTGCTTGCGCTATTTTTGCCTATGGCACTATTTGCGCAACAACCGCAAACGATCACAAAAAAGGGTTATACGTTGCATTTTCATGCGCAAAATCCAGATTTTGATGCCGTACAGCAAAAACGCCTTCAAAATGTATTCTTTACCAACTACCCTAAGCTGGTAAAAGACTTTAATAAAAATTCGTTGAAAGAAGTGACTATCACCATTGATACGGCTTACGACGGCGTGGCTTATGCTCATAATGGTAAAATCGTTATTGCACAAGCTTGGATGGAAAAAATGCCAGAAGATATCGACGTCGTGACGCACGAGGTAATGCATATCGTACAAGCCTATCCACCGCGCAGCGGACCAGGATGGTTAGTGGAAGGTATTGCCGATTACGTACGATACAAATACGGTATAAATAATAAAGCTGGCAATTGGTCTTTGCCTGAATTGAAGGAAGACCATCACTATACCAAAAGCTATCGCATATCTGCTCGCTTCTTGGATTGGATAGAAAATAATAAAAAGAAAGGCGCTGTAAAGCAATTAGATGCTGCCATGCGCGAAAAAACTTATACACCAGAAATCTGGGTTAACTTAACCGGAATGGAACTGGATGCGCTTTGGGATGCGTACGTAGCAGCCAACAAAGCATAGAACATTTTTTTAGTATATTCGAATTATGAACCTACGTTACTTAATTTATTCCCTATCCTTTTTATTTTCGATAGGGGCACTTTCTGCCCAACAAATTGATCAAGTAGAAAGACCTGAAGAATGGGTAAATACCCTGATGGGAACTGACTCAAAACCATCTATGTCTAACGGAAATACCTATCCTGCTATTGCTGTGCCATGGGGGATGAATTTCTGGAGTCCGCAAACTGGAAAAATGGGCGATGGCTGGATGTATACGTATGCGTCGGACAAGCTTCGCGGTTTCAAACAAACACATCAACCTTCTCCTTGGATGAATGATTACGGTCAGTTCTCCATTATGCCGGGTAGTAGAAAACCCGAGATCGATCAAGACAAACGCGCTAGCTGGTTTTCACATAAATCAGAAACAGCTAAGCCATACTACTATAGTGTGTACTTGGCCGATGCCGATGTGACGACAGAGATCACGCCAACGGAGCGTGCTGCGGTATTTCGCTTTACGTTTCCAGAAAGTGATAGCTCGTTTGTGGCTATCGATGCATTTGACAGAGGATCTGAAGTGAAATTCATTCCTGCGGAGAATAAAATAATTGGCTACTCTAGCCGCTACAGCCGTGGTAAGTACGAGAACTTTAAAAACTACTTTGTCATCTATTTCGACAAAGACGTGACCTTTACCAAAATCTGGAAAGATAGCGTGTATCAAGCATCGAGTGAACAAGCAGCTGCTGGAAACCATACCGGTGCCATCGTAGGTTTCAAAACCAAACGTGGCGAGCAAGTCAATATGCGTGTAGCATCTTCTTTCATTAGCTACGAACAAGCAGAACTAAATCTTTCTCGCGAAGTCGGTGCTAAATCGTTTGCGAACGTGCATGACGAAGCTAAAGAAGCTTGGCACCAAACATTGAACCGCGTAAAAGTAGGCGGTGGAACACAAGATCAATTGAAAACATTTTACTCTTGTCTGTACAGAACGGTGTTGTTTCCAAACAAACTGTATGAAATCGATGCAAACAACGAGCCGGTACACTGGAGTCCATACAATGGCAAGATTTTACCAGGTCGTATGTTTGGCGGTACAGGTTTTTGGGATACGTTCCGCGCGCTATATCCATTCTTGAATTTGGTGTATCCAGAGATCAATGTGGAGATGCAAGAAGGATTGGCCAATGCCTACAAAGAAGGCGGTTGGTTGCCGGAGTGGAGCAGTCCGGGTTATGCCAACATCATGGTGGGTAACAACTCGGCTTCTGTGGTGTCAGATGCGCACATCAAAGGGTTGCGCGGTTATGATATCGAAACCTTGTACGAAGCGTTGCTAAATGGTGCAAATAATGAAGGGCCAATGACGGCAGTAGGCCGTGCAGGCGCGCCATATTATCTAGACCTTGGTTATGTGCCTTACGATGTAGGCATCAACGAGAATGCGGCTAGAACCTTGGAGTACGCTTACGATGACTTTGCCATTTATCAATTGGCAAAAGCATTGAAAAAACCGAAGAAAGAAATCGAATTGTACCGCTCACGTAGTCTGAACTACAAGCATCTATTTGATCCAGCAACTGGATTGATGCGCGGTAAAAATAAAGATGGATCATTCCAGTCGCCATTCAACCCGTTCACTTGGGGGGATGCATTCACCGAAGGAAATAGCTGGCACTACACGTGGTCGGTATTCCACGATGTAGAAGGTTTGGCGCGTTTGATGGGTGGCCATAAATCGTTCACCACCAAATTAGATTCGGTATTCTCTTTACCTCCAGTTTTTGATGAAAGTTATTATGGCGGCGTGATTCACGAGATTCGCGAAATGCAAGTAGCCAATATGGGCCAATATGCGCACGGTAATCAGCCAATCCAGCACATGATTTACCTGTACAACTATGCAGGTGAGCCTTGGAAAACACAATACTGGGCACGTGAAACGATGGATCGGATGTACACGCCGTATCCTGATGGATATTGCGGTGATGAGGACAACGGACAGACTTCGGCTTGGTACGTGTTCTCGGCATTAGGATTCTATCCTGTTTGTCCGGCTACGAATGAATATATCTTAGGCTCACCCTTGTTTGATAAAGCAGAAATTACCTTGGCCAACGGCAAAACTGTATCAATCCAAGCTGGGAACAATAGCGCAGAGAATCGCTATGTACAGCAGTTGAATGTAGATGGCAAAGCGCATGCGAAGAATTTTATTACGCATGAGCAATTGCAAAAAGGTACGAAAATCGACTTCTCGATGGGAGCGAAGCCTAATACGCAACGCGGAACGTCTGCAAAAGACTTCCCGTATTCGTTGAGTTTAGAAATGGAAGGAAAATATAAATAATGATAAACTTAGGTTTAGCTTATAAAGTGCGCTGGCAGGAATGCCTGCGCACTTTTGGTGTAGTGAGTTTGCTACACCTTGCTGTTGCTTCGCAAGCGCAAGAGAAAAGACTCGTAGATTATGTAGATCCGATGATCGGCACGGCCAAAATGGGACATACGTATCCTGGGCCAACTGTGCCATTTGGATCGGTGCAGCTCAGTCCGGATACCGATACGATTCCTTACGCCATGAACGGCAAGTACAACGGCGATGTGTACAAATACTGTGCTGGCTATCAATATAGCGATCCTACGATTGTCGGCTTTAGTCATACACATTTCAGTGGTACAGGTCATTCGGATTTAGGTGATTTCTTATTGATGCCAACCAGCGGTGCATTGAAACTAAACCCTGGTACGGCAGATAAACCGGGAAGCGGTTACCGTTCGGCATTCAGCCATGACAATGAAACAGCTGCAGCAAATTATTACAAAGTAAAATTAGATGCACACAACATTACTGCAGAGCTTACGACAAGTTCACGCGTTGGTCATCATAAATATACTTTTAGTCAAGCAGGCGAGAGTCATATCGTGTTCGACTTGATGCACGGTATCTATAATTACGATGATAAAAATGTGTGGACGGTAGCACGTGTGCTAGATGACTATACCATCGTAGGATATCGCCAAACGCATGGTTGGGCAAGAACGCGCGTGGTGCATTTTGCAATGAAGTTCTCCAAGCCATTTAAAAATTATGGCACGAAGGATTTCGAAAAACAGCAAGTGTACAAAGGTTTCTGGCGCAAATTTGATCAAACGGACAATTTTCCAGACATCGCTGGCACGAAGATCCGTATGCACTTCGACTTTGATGTAGCGGCTAACGAAGAAATTCAGGTGAAGCTGGCGATCTCGCCCGTAAGTATGGACAACGCCTTGGCGAATATGGAAGCAGAAGTGCCACATTGGGACTTTGAACGTACTAAACGCGAAGGACAGGATCTGTGGGAGAAAGAACTAGGCCGTATTCATGCGAAGTTGCCTACTAAGGCTGATTATGTTAATTTCTATACCGCCATGTACCACGCTGCGCTGATGCCAACGGAATATATGGATGTAAATGGACAATACCGTGGCTTGGATCATCAGGTGCACCAAGCAGATGGTTTTGTAAACTATTCTTCTTTCTCTTTGTGGGATACTTTCCGTGCCTTTCACCCGTATATGAACTTAGTCAACCCTTCACGCAACGCGGATATGGTGGCTTCGATGATGGCGCACTACGATCAAAGTACGCTGAAAATGTTGCCGATCTGGTCGCATTATGGCAATGATAACTGGTGTATGAGTGGCTATCACAGTGTTTCTGTCATTGCAGATGCTATTCTCAAAGGCGTGTACAAAGGCGATGCGAATAAGGCATTGGATGCCTGTATTGCGACAGCAAATTACCGCCGCTATGAAGGCATTGGTGAATACATTGATTTGGGTTATATTCCTGATGAGAAAAATGGTACTTCGGTATCCAATACCTTGGAATATGCTTACGATGATTGGTGCATAGCGCAACTGGCAAAGCATTTGAACAGAGAGGCTGATTACCAGACGTTTGCTAAACGGGCTGAAAACTGGCGCAATATGTTTGATCCATCGATCGGCTTTATGCGTCCGAAAGATGCGCAAGGCAAATTCCGTGAACAATTTGATGTGTTGGAAACACACGGACAGGGTTTTATAGAGGGCAATACATGGAACTACAGCCTGTATGTGCCACATAATCCAGCAGGATTAATGGAGTTGATCGGTGGTCAGAAGAAACTGTCCACTTACTTAGATTCCTTGTTCACGATGCACCTTCCCGACAAATTCTTCGAACATACAGAGGATATCACACGTGAAGGTATTATCGGGAATTACGTGCATGGAAATGAGCCGGCACATCACGTTGTTTACCTATATCAATTGGTTGGCGAAGGTTGGAAATCTCAAGAGTGGATTCGTAAGATCTTGAAAGATCAATACCACAACGGGGCGGATGGTCTTGGTGGCAACGACGATTGCGGGCAGATGAGTGCTTGGTATTTGTTTTCTAGTCTAGGATTCTATCCGGTGGCGCCGGGTTCTACCGATTACTGGTTGGGTAGTCCATTAGTGCAATCTGCATCTGTTCGACTGGAGAATGGAAAAACTTTCGAAGTAGAAGCTATCAATCAAAGCGATAAAAATGTGTATGTGCAAGAAGTCCGTCTAAACGGCAAACCGTTGAAAGGCTATATCTTGAAACATGCCGACATCGTGAATGGTGGTAAGCTGCAATTTAAAATGGGAGCGAAGCCCAATAAAAAAGCCTAAAAAAAGCTTAGGAAATACTAAAAAGCGCTATGAAGATCGATCTTCATAGCGCTTTTTAATTGGTGCACCTAAGATAACATTTGGCGATATTAATCTTTCTTAAGCTGTCCGTCTAATAAGTTAATGATACGGTTGCCGTATTCTGCATTCTTTTCCGAATGCGTCACCTGAACGATCGTTACGCCTTCCTCATTCAGTTGTTTGAATAACTTCATTACATCTTCACCTTGCTGAGAGTTGAGGTTGCCTGTTGGTTCATCCGCCAAAATAAGGTTCGGAGATCCTGCCAAGGCGCGTGCGATACCTACGATCTGCTGTTGGCCGCCCGAGAGCTGATTTGGAAACAAGTCTTTCTTACCGACAATGCCAAAACGGTCCAACATATCTCCCACAATGGCTCTTCGCTCCGAACCAGAAATATTCTTATAGATCAAAGGTGTTTCGATGTTTTCATACACGGTGAGCTCATCAATGAGATGATAAGACTGGAAAACAAAACCAACACGCGATTGGAAAAGTTCGGCTCTTTTGCGGCTTTTTAACGCATATACATCCTCTTCCAAGAAATGATACGTGCCTTCATCTGGTGTGTCCAGATTACCTAAGATGTGCAGGAGCGTCGATTTTCCCGATCCCGAAGGGCCCATAATGGAGATGAACTCCCCTTGTTCTATACGTAGGTTAATGTCTTTGAGCACAAATGTCTTCGTACCTCCGACATTATACCACTTGAAAATATGTTGTAGTTCGATCATATATGCAATGGCTTTATGCTAGAACCTCTGTCTAAGGATGTGCCAGAGTGGTAAATTGCTGTATATCAGGTGGTGTGGTGTGTTTTAGTTTTGATTAATGTTCGGAACTGAACAGTTCGTTGTTCAGTTCCGAACAGATCATCTTGTACTAGCCGTGTATTATTTCAACGGATGACTTACACCTTCAAAAGTCATCTTCACTGGCTTGATGAAGCCCTGCTCGTCAAAATGCAATTCTTCTATACAGGTTACTCGATCGTGCGCACTGGTTTTGCCTAAGGGACGGCGGTGATATACAATGAAGTATTTTTCTTCGTTTGGTACTTTAATCACCGAATGATGGCCTGCACCAGTGGCAATTTCAGGATCTTGCTCTAAGATCGTGTTTACTCGTTTGAATGGGCCAAATGGCGAATCCGCAATCGCATAAGCTACTTTGTAATCTGGACCTGTCCAGCCACCTTCGGACCACATGAAGTAGTACTTGCCATCTTTTATAAACATGAATGGGCCTTCGACATAATTTTCAGGAGTGACTTCTTTGTAGAAAGTCCCATCTTCAAATGGCAGTATGCCAGTGAAATCTGGTTTTAACTTTACCATATTACAGTGCTTCCAACCACCGTAGTACATATAGTACGTGCCGTCTTTATCCTTAAATACGAATTGATCGATTGGTTGTGCTCCATTGACATTTTCCTGGATCAAAGGCTTGCCAATTAAGTCTTTGTATGGTCCTTCGGGTTTATCGGCTACGGCTACACCAATTCCTCCCACTTCGCCTGGGTGTACATCATTGGCGCCAAAGAAAATATAGTATTTACCATCTTTTTCTAGTACAGCTGGTGCCCACATGGCTTTATTCGCCCATTTCACCTCTGTATTATCCAAAATGCGCTCGTGCTTTTCCCATTTGACCAAATCTTTCGAAGAGAAAGCATCAAAGAATATTTGTTCTTCATACGGTGCGGAATAGGTAGGGAAGATCCAATACGTGTTGTTGTATACAATTCCTTCCGGATCAGCGTAATTTCCTGGGAAAACGGGGTTTTGTTGTGCTAGTGCAAATGAGCTGCAACTTAGCACAGCAGTAGCCACGAGGGCAGTTAATTTAATCATGCTTTTTCGATTTAGCGTTTATGTCATATAGGTAATTACCTTCTAATATAGCGTTTTTTTTGATTGCTTGGTGGTACTACACTGTGGTGATGGTACCAAATGGGATGTATTTGTAATAATTGTTCTCAGATTGGTTTTCTTCGGAGCGGTCTATGGCTTTGGCAATCTACAATTCTACTATAAGATCGCGTTGTCGTACCTCCGCGCGATGACGAGTCAACGTCCTTGCGAAGCTGAGGTACGAGGCTGCGGCAATCTTCTAACCATACTGCAAGCTACGTGTTGTATTCAACAATATTGTCTTATTGATCATTGATCCCCCGCGCAGTGACGGGTTATGATCGAAACTTGTAAAGTGTCACTACCAGTGTTTTACTTCTGTTTCATATAAGTCAGACCAAGTTGGATTTAAAGCATTTATTAACGCTTCCTTTTTTGATCTGCTTCCGGCTTTAATTCTTTTTTCTTCTGCAATGGCATCTTCGATAGTAGAGAAGACATTGTAATAAACCAATTTGTATAGCTTGTACTTTTTAGAAAAAGAATTAGGAGATAGACCGTGGATGTGCGAATATATTCGGCCTTGTAAATCCGATGTCACTCCCGTATACAGTGTTGTATTATTGTAATTGGTTATAATATAAACGCAGCCGCCTCGTTCCATAATTCTTTCTTGTTCGAAGATCGCTTTGTCGTACCTCCGCGCGATGACGAGTTGACGTCCTTACAAAGCCGAAGTATGAGCCTACGGCAATCTTCTAATCATCCCGAAGGCTACGTGTTGGGTTCATCAAGGCGGCTTTAAGCGATTCATAGCCGATGGTCAGCAAGGCGATCATCAATGCGATAGCAGAAGCTAAAGTTGCAATCCAGATACTCATATCAATCCGATAAGCAAATCCATTCAACCACTGCACGGCGCCATACCAAGATATTGGAATGGCTACAAGAATAGCCACAACCAACAGCCCGATGAAACTCTTCGTTAGTAGCGTCACAATGCCAATCGTAGAAGAACCCAACACTTTACGGATACCAATTTCTTTAAAGCGCTGCTCGGCCATAAATGCCGATAATCCATACAATCCTAGGCAAGAAATAAAGATGCCCAAGCCTGCGAATAGAGCGAATAACTTACTCAAACGTTGTTCGCTCTCGTACAGCCTCGTGAGCTCTTCGTCGAAGAACCCATAGTTAAACGGATAATCTGGGTTTAGCTTTGTGTTGACCACTTCTACAGCCGCTAATGTAGCTGTTAGTTTTCCGGGTTTTGTACGTATCACCGCCATGCCGCCCCATTCGTTGTATTGCATCATGAGTGGACCGACAGATTGGCTCACCGGTTTGAAATTAAAATCTTTCACCACACCAACGACCGTACCTTTTTTATTCCAGACAGCAAAATGTTTCCCTACTGCCTCTTCAGGCGAGAGCCCCATGACAGCAGCCATACTTTCATTGATCATATAGCTGGTAGAGTCTGTAAATAGTTTAGAGAAAGTACGTCCTGCCAGCAGTTCCATACCAAATACCGAGATAAAATCGGCGTCAACATCCATCATGGGCACGACCAACTCCGAGTTAGCGTCTTTACCTTCATACCAGTAATCTATAGTGCCGCTGCCGAGATTAGATGGCAAAGCATCTGTAATTGTGAAATTGCTGGTGAGTGGATTGTCGGCTAGTGCATTTTTCCAAGTTTCTTGTTTGCCCCAGATATCTCCCGTCATGTTCACATAGAGAAGGTTCGACCGATCGAATCCGTTATCTCGATTTTTGATGAATTCCAATTGTTTGTAAATGACGATCGTACCTACCAATAAAAAAATAGACACGACGAATTGCACGACTACCAAACCATTGCGAAAGAGACGGTGACCACTACGCTGCGAGGTCAAAATTCCTTTCAACACTAAAAGTGGCTTAAAACTGGATAAGTAAATCGCTGGATAGCTTCCAGCAAAAAGTCCGGTAATAGTCGCAATGGCTAATAAGTACATCCCCATTTCCCGACTCAAAAGAGAGATTGATATTGTTTTCCCAATCAAGAGGCTAAATGCAGGTAAGGCCAGTATCACCAGCGCTAGAGCGATGATGACGGAGATAGAAGTGATCAATAATGATTCTCCTAGAAACTGCATAATCAACTGTTTGCGATCCGCACCAACGACTTTTCGAAGACCGACTTCTCGAGCCCTTCTTGCAGATCGTGCTGTTGATAAATTCATAAAATTGATGCAGGCCACAATTAAGATAAATAGACCTACGAGCGATAGTGTGTTTACATACAAATAATGCCCATGCACGGCCACATCGACCTGAAAGTTCTGCGAGTGCAAGTGTATGTCTGACAAGGGCTGGAGTTTGAATTCCGTCTTGGCTATCACCCCATCTACATGCGTTTTGTACTGACGCATAATCTCCCCAGTCACATTGGATAGGACTTCGGCCGTAGGTGTAAGTTGGTCGTCTAGCTGAAAATAGGTGTAATAAATGAAGTTGCCCCAATCTTGACTCGGGTATTTCCAATCATTGTCCTTTATCGCTGAAATCGGTAGAATATAATCAAATTGGAGGTGCGAATTACTTGTAATATCAGCCAGTACAGCAGACACCGTGACCAGATTATTGTTGTCTCGGATCAAGGTTTTGCCCACGACATCCGCGTTGCCAAAGTATTTATTAGCCATCTTTTCTGTGAGCAAAATGGCATCTGGACTTTGCAATGCGGTAGCCGGATCGCCTTTCAAGACAGTAAAAGAGAAGAAAGATAAGAAGTTAGCATCAGCATAAAAACCTTCTTTCTCCTCGAATTTTTTTCCATCATGCTCAAACAGATGATCTACCCGATGTGTAAGACGCAGGTAATCTTTGATTGTAGGAATCTTACTGGCCATCTCGTGTCCGATCGGAGGTGGTGTGGTGGCTGCCACAAAATCTTGTGATATGCCACTGGTCAAGCGATAGGTTTGTGCGGATTTATCGTGAAATTGATCATAGCTGCGTTCCTGATGTACCCACAAAAAAAATCAAAAAGGTAGAGGCCAAGCCTATCGAAAGTCCCAAAATGTTGAGCAAAGAATAGGCTTTGTATCTCCAGAGATTCCGATACATGATTTTTAGGTAGTTTTTCCACATAACGTTTTAGACTTAGTTATTCCGTAAACTATTGACCGGATTGCGCAGGCCTGCGCGAATAGCTTGTCCGCTTACCGTTAAGATGGCGATCACCAAAGAAATTATTCCCGCTAGGGCAAAGATCCACCAAGCCATATCGATACGATACGCGAAGCCATCTAACCAATGTTGCATACCCCACCAAGCTAATGGCGAAGCAATCAGCAAGGCTAATAAAACAAGCAGGATAAAGTCTTTGGATAGGAGCAACACAAGATCGGATATGCTCGAACCTAATACCTTTCGGATGCCAATCTCTTTAACCCGTTGATTGATGCTTAGAAGTGCTATCGCGAACAATCCCATACAGGATATCACGATGGCGATGACAGCACCACCAACAATGATATGGGCAAATCGACGATCCTTTTTGTACATATTTTCGGTGTTTTCATCTAGATAAGAGGCTTCACTAGCCGCTTTCGGATTGATGTTTTTCCAGACTTTTTCCACGTCTTTTAAAGCTGTAGCCAGGTTGTCGGTTTGTACGCGCACAAATATATATTCTACATCAAAACCAATATTTGGATTGATGTGCATGGTTAGTGGTTCGACTTTTTGCCTTAAATCTTTAAAATTAAAATCTTTGACTACGCCAATCACGGTCGAAGTAATCCCCATGTCAATATTTTTTCCAAGAATGGCATCAGTACCACCAAGCGCGATCGCCATTTGTTCGTTGACGATAATGGCACTGGTATCGGTGCCAAATGCACGGGAGAAATCACGCCCAGCTAATAGGTCGATATCTAACGCGTCCAAATAATCGTAATCCACCCGTAGAAAATGCGTACTGATTCCGCGACCTTCGTAATCAAATCCAATCTTAGAGTTGGATGTGCTGCCATCTCGGCCACGACCCATATTGATATCTGTACCTGTCACATGCGTCACGAATGGTACTGTGGCCAAGTCCGCCCGCATTCTTTCTAATGCCTGCTGATGGTTGATACCACTGCCAATCGGTATGCTGATTACTTCTGTTTTATTATACCCAAGGGAACGATTAGAAAGGTAACTCAGTTGAGCACTGATTACGATCGTGCCGATAATCATAAAGGTGGCGATGGCAAATTGCACGACCGTCAATGTGTTGCGTAAGCCGTGTTTCGTACTGCCCGAGGAGGTGCCCTTTAACGCCTCGATCACATTTGATTGTGCATTTTGCCAGGCGGGATAGCCACCAGCGATCAAAGCGATCAGAAGAAATGTGAGTGCAAATAGTGCGAGGTTGGTGGGGCTAAATAGTTCTGCTATTTTGAGATTGTAGCCCATGTTGGCATTGTATTGCGGCAGCAACAACCAAGCTAGTACTAAGCCAAAAATCAATGCTGCGCCAGTGATTAGTAGCGATTCTGTCCAAAACTGTGTGATCAATTGTCCGTTGGTACTACCCAACGTTTTGCGCGTACCTACTTCGCGTTTGCGTGTAATGGAGTTCGCCAATGACAGGTTGATAAAATTCGAACAGGCAATAAATACCATCAATCCGGCAATGCCGATCAACATCCAAGGAAAGGTTGTCGATCCAGCATCACCTAAGCCTAGTTCGTTCAAATGATAATCTGAAAAAGGAAGTGCTTGTAAGGTGATATAATCGCCATTGGCATCGGCGGTGGCGCCATCTCTTTTCAGTTCCTCGGTTTGTGGTTTGAAATGATTGGTAATTACCTGTCGAGTTTTAGTATTGAATGCAGCTTTTTGGTTTATGGGCAGCGTCGTTTTTACAAATACGCTATGATCATTATGATTCCACTGATCTAAGTTGTTCAGGTAGTTTGGTTTATGTTCGAAGCGAATTAGAGAGGTGAACTCTAAGCTGGAATTTTTAGGAAGATCCTGAAGAATCGCAGAAATAATCTTAGAAGTCCAAGATCCGTTGAGGTATACCTCAACGGATTGACCGACTACAGTACTTACACCAAAAAGTGAAGTAGCCAATTTCTTAGTAATCGCAATATGATCTAAATCTTTCAGCGCATTGTCTGCACCTTCTTCCAGTCCAAAATCGAAGATGGATAGAAAGTCGGGATCGACAAATTTTGCGTCGGAGCTGATTTGCTTATCGCCATTGCGGAAAAGAAGTGTGCTGTTGTAATAACGAGACACGCCTTCCAAACCTTCTATCTCAGCGTTCAATATGGGCGCCAACGGCGTAGGCATCGTACTCGAGTAGGTCAGTCCATGTGCAGGATTAGATTGAAAATAAAGCAAGCCAATGCGATCCCGATCTTCGTGCTGATCGTCGAAAGACAACTCAAACATAGCCGTGAGAAACAATAAGGTCGCCACACCAATGGCTACGCCCATGCCTAAGACATGGATCGCAGCAAAGCTTTTTTGGCGTTTAATGTTTCGCCAGGCTGTTTTGAGGTAATTTTGCATGTTGATGTTTTTTATAACCAGCTTAGGTTCACTGTTCCAGCAGAAGTTTTGGCTGTCACTGAATGGCCACCGCCACCTACATTACCCGTTACTCGGTCTCTCTTGGTGCTTCCGGAGAAATTATCTAAGTTATTGACATTGACTCTGGTGCCACTCAAATCTAAGTTGTAGCCACCTTTTGGAATTTTGAGGTTGATGCTGCCACCGCTGGTGCTCAAACTTAATGGATTCGTAATTTTTGCGATCGTTGCATTCACGCTACCGCCTGATGTTGCTGCTTGGATATCTCCTTCTATGCTGTCGAAATTGATTGACCCACCCGAAGTCGCTGCATTCAACTTGCCAACTACTTGTTTTGCGGTGATGGATCCGCCCGAAGTTTTTGCTACGATTGTGCCGCTCAATTGCTCCATGGTGATCGATCCGCCAGAGGTCGAGATTTGAATGTTGCCTTGAGAGGATTTTGCCGTGATGCTACCGCCAGAAGTTTTGCCGTTAATGTTGCCATTTAGGTTATTTGCCGTCAAGCTGCCGCCTGATGTTGCGAAGGTTTGGTCTCCTGTTAGGTTGCTCATAGAAATGCTTCCTCCAGAAGTTTTTACTTGAGACGAAATTTTTGTGGGAACGTGAATAATATAGGCTACAGAAAGTGAATTATTTCCGCTAAAACCGGATTTACGCTTCACTTTTGCAACCAATGTGCCGCCTTTTAGACCTAGATCTAAGTCATATTCTTTTTCGAATATGGACTTTAGTTCTTCGATTCGGGAATATTTTAGCTTTCCATTGGGAGATAAAACAATCTCGACGCTGGCTTCGCCGCTAGTGCCCTCTACTTGAATAGATCCACCACTTGTACTGGCATCCAAAGATTTGATAGAAGATGCCTTAAAAGTTTTGGTGGTGTACGTGATTTTTTTCTGTTGGGCTTGTAAGCTGAAAATACTGGTTAATAGTAGTGTGGTTAAGATAATGTAACGCATAATTGGTGGTGTTTGTGTGAATAAAATATGTGTGATTCGTGTTAATAATTTACAGCATTTTCCTACTCATTGCGTAGGCTTTGTATTGGCTTTGCCAGCGCAGCACGAAGTGCTTGCCCGCTGATGGTTAATACGGCAATTAGTAATGCGATGAGGCCAGAGATTCCGAATACCCACCATTCTAATTCTATTCTATAAGAAAAATCGGCTAACCAACTGTGCATCGCCCACCATGCAATAGGTGTGGCGATGACAATTGATAAACACACCAATTTAATGAAATCTTTTGATAATAAGAGTAGTATGCTGTTCACGCTAGAACCCAAAACCTTGCGAATACCAATTTCTTTGACACGCTGTTCGGCCATAGAACTGGCTAGTCCAAATAAGCCCAAGCAAGAGATCAGGATCGCTAAACCGGAAAACAAACCCGTGATGTTTGCTGTACGAGTTTCTTCCTGGTACATGCGCGCTACATGCTCATCGGTAAACTCGTATACAAAAGCGCCGTCTGGCACATGTTGCTTGAATACTTCCGCTACTTGAGTCAGATAAGTGCTCACTTGCGCCGATTGGAAACGGACGAACAACTGCCCTTGCGATTCTGAGGGGCGGTTCATACGGTAATATAAATAGCCACCCACGGATTCTTTGAGCGAGGTGTAGTGAAAATCGCTCAACACACCAGATATAATGGAATTGTTTGGGCGCATTTCGGTGATGATTGGTTTGCCAATAGCTTCTTCTGGATTGACGTAGCCTAAATATTTCAACACGGCCTCATTAATTAAGACATAACAAGTCGTGTCGGTAGTAGACAAGTTTTCTGGTAAATCATTACCCGCTAAAAGGTGAAGCTTCAGGGTTTCTGCGATTGGCCCACTCACGCTATTGGTAGATACTGGCAATCCTTTCTTGTCAGTTACTAATTTTCGAACCTGCTTGCCACTTTCGCGCATCCCCATCATACTTTGTGCTGCTACCGAACTAGTGGTGGAGGCGAGGTTGCGTAAACCATCGTTCAAGGCTTGAAATTGCGCTTTGGAAGACAACGAATTGATGGAAATAGCCATTACACCAGATGGTTCGTAGCCCAAGTCTTTTTGCTGTACATAGCGCATTTGCTGTGCTATTATCATAATGGACGACAATAGTGTAATAGAGGCCGTAAACTGACAGACGACTAGAATACGGCGCATGCGATTGGCAAATGAATTTTTTAGCGCACCTTTATTCATTAAGATAAGCGGACTAATCTTGTGCATATAATATGCTGGATAGCTGCCTGCTAATAAGGTAACACCCACCCACAGTACGAATGTGATGCCTAGTAATTGCGGATTCCACAACGCTTGATAGTTCCAGTTTGTCTGCGTTATTTGTTCGAAAATTGGAGCTAATAGGATGGCGATTCCATACCCCAGTCCAATGGCTATCAAAGTCACTAAAGCCGCTTCGGCATAAAATCTAAAAACGACCTGCTTGCCTGTGGCACCTAGCACCTTTGCGACGCCGACATCTTTCGCATTCTTGGAAGAGCGTGCCGTAGCCAAATTCATGTAATTGATGCAGGCGATAAGAAGTGTGACTGCGGCCAGAAGAATCGCTAGCTTGATGGTGACATGATTTCCAGCACGGGCATTATTGCTTTCACGTAAATCTGTCGAATACAGATGTACATCAGCCAAAGGCTGTAAGAAAAGCCGCTTCAAAAAGCGATTATCTGCCATGTACTTGTCCAATAGAGCGTTGGTTTGCTTTTCTACCAACTGCGGATCTACAGCAGGATTCAACAAAGCGTAGGTTTCATAGCTCGCATTGGACCAGTATACATTTTTCCCCATCCAACTATCCATCATGCTGTAGATCATGTTACAGTCCAAACTGCTGTTTTCGGGCAAATCTTGAAAAACTCCTGCCACACGCATGGTATCCTGGTTGTTGATGGTCAGTATTTCATCTATGACCAATCTATCTCCAAAGATTTTATCCCTTGTAGAAGCTGATATAACAATGCTGTTAGGCTGATCAAAAACATGTTTTGCGTTTCCTTCAATAAACTGAAAATCAAAAATCTGGAACAGGCTAGAGTCGGACAAATAGAGTGCAGACTCAGGAAAATTCTGATCACCCACTCTGATTGATGCGATAGTGCCAAAGTCGTGTTTTACCAAACGTGCGGTGTTTTCGACGCCAGTTACTTCGGCCATCATAGCAGGCGCCACGGAGTTAGGTAATTGTGGTGTTTTTAGATTGTCATATTCTGCTTCGAACTCCGTATTGACACGATAGATGTTCCTATAGTTGCTATTAAATTTATCAAAGCTGGTCTCTTTCCATACAAAGGAAAGCAGTAAAATGGTGACGGCAAAGGAGGTAGCTAAGCCCACAATGTTCAATATACTGAAGAGCTTATTGTTAATGATATTACGCCAAGCTGTTTTGATATGTGATGTCATGCTAATAGTATCAAACGTTATATTAAATGGTAAGCGTACCTTTTGTACTTTGCTTTGCCAGTAAGGGCATACCAAATTTGACACCTAATAGATAAGTTGTTGTTTTTGAAATAATTATGTTTTTTATTGTACTTGCCAAGTGTTCGATACCGGACAATTATTCGTTCAATTCCGAACAGCTATTTGATCTGTGACGATAATTGCGTATCTTATAATCAATACCTAAAAGAATATATGAAAATAATCAGCTTATCATTGATTGCATTAGTAGCTATTGGAATCATCTTAGGATTAATGTTTGGTTTGCCACGTTACAATGTTTGGCAGCAGGAGATGGCCGGTCGAGCGCGACTGGCCGAAGCGACACAGTCACGTCAAATTTTGATTGAACAAGCCCGTGCAGAAAAAGATGCCGCCCTACTACAGGCAGAGGCTATCAAAATCATGGGCGAGGCAGCACAGCGCTACCCCGAGTATCGTAAACAAGAATTTATCGGTGCATTTGGTGAGGCCCTTAAAGCAGGCAGAATCAACCAAATAATCTATGTGCCGACAGAGGCCAATATTCCAATTTTGGAAGCGGCACGCAATGCGCAATAATTTATAAGATAGTTATTGGGGATGTTCTTCGCAGAGTGCCATATTTACCATAGCACCTGCGAGGTTTGCTGTATATACGGCGCTAGCAACTGATCGCATCGGATTACAAATATCGCCGCAGGCGTAGATGCCAGGAACGGTCGTTTTTTGAAATGCATCGACTTGCAATAGTCCCATCTCTGTTTTGGAGCAACCAAGTTGTTCTGCGATATTATGATGCAGGTCAAATGGCACACGTGCATATAAGGCGTCGAGTGCTACTAGTTCTCCATTTTCAAACGTTAAGTGCGCAATGTTTCCGTTTTGATGTATGATTTCTGCGATTTTGCTACTATTGACGTGGATATCACGATTGGCGAAATTTGACAATTGCGCATCATCAAATGGATTTTTACCATTGGTAAATAAGGTAACATCATCGCTAAGATTTTTCACTAATCCGGATAGATGAAGCGCAGCGGCTGGATCCTCGGGCACTAAAATGCCATTGCGCTTTCCACGAAACTCGTAACCATGGCAGTAGGGGCAATGGATTACTGATATTCCCCAAGAATCCGCAAAGCCAGGAATTAGAGGCATGATATCGCGGATACCTGTAGCAATGATGAGTTTCTTTGCTCTAAACTGTTTTTGAGTGATAGTTTCAATCGTGAAAATTTCTTCCGATGATGAAGCGGTAGTCACGGAATCCGAGAGAAACTGCACGGTATCGTATAGCGCAACCTGTTCTCTGGCCACTGCCGAGATTTCGGCGGGCGTCTTACCATCCTGCGTTAAGAAATTGTGGGAATGTGGTGTTTGGCGATTGCATGGTTTATCATTATCAATAATCAAAACGGTTCTCAACGACCTACCTAAAGCCATTGCGGCTGATAAACCGGCATAGCTGCCTCCTAATATGATGGTGTCGAATATAAAATCTTGTTTCATGAATACTGAATTTAAATGCTAACGTTTATGGGATAAAGGTATTTCTAAAAACAGTCAAATGCAATTTAATTGCGTTTATAATGGACATGATATTGTCATAATGTTTTTATGTCTCCTTCTGTTTGGTCTTATGGTGTATTAGCAACAGATTGTAGCACCATAAAAAAAGAGGATGATCCTGTTAAGAACCATCCTCTACCTACGATGTATGTATATCTAGCAGCGATTACGCATGCTGTCCTTTATGTTTGCCTTCGGCATATTCTTCCACAATTTTTTTGTTGAATGCTGGAAGATCATCTGGTGTACGACTGGTCACCAGACCTTGATCAGTCACCACTTCGCTATCTTCCCAATGCGCGCCTGCATTGATCAAATCTTTCTTAATAGCGCCCACGGACGTGATCTTTCTTCCTTCTACGACCTCCGCATCGATCAATACTTGCGGACCATGACAAATTGCAGATACTGGTTTTCCTGCGGCGAAGAATGCTTTTACGAATGATAGGGCAGCTTCATTAACGCGTAATTTATCTGGATTGATTACTCCGCCTGGGATCAACAATCCGTCATAGTCATCGGCAGAAGCACCCTCAAGCGGTTGATCTACTGGATAATCACCTTTCCACTCATCACCAGATTTAGCACGTACTACATCGCTTTTTGGTGATACGATGTGCACGGTAGCGCCCGCTTCTTCCAAGGCTTCTTTTGGGCTCGTTAACTCAATTTCCTCAAATCCATCTTCTGTCAATATAGCTATCTTTTTTTCTGTCAATTTTCCCATGATATAATTATTTATAGTTTTTGTTGATATTCATTTACTATCGGATTGCATACGTATGTGGTATGTGCAATCCTACTATAATCGTTATGATTTTGAACTAATATGGACTGTTAGGTGTATCCAGTTCGGGATTTAGCGAATCTTCCGATAATGTATCTTTGGTAGTGCTACCTGTCATAGGCATTGGATTTACTTCGTCGGAGGTATTCTCGAGATTATCGCCTTGGTGTGCTGCTGGATCTGCGCAAGATAGGATACCAAACATACCTGATGCTGCTATCGCCGCTAAATAGGATTTCTTCATAACATTCCTTCTTTTGTTTGTATAGAGAACAGAAGGTACGAGGAAATGTTACCCCCAAATTTCAATTTGGGGGTTTGTACTCAAGTGGTTACCGTATTTATTGATATGCATTGCGTCATTTTTTACAATACGATATCGGTAGGTTGCTGCTAACTAAGGAGTGTAGAAAGGTATGGCAATTTCCAATTCTTCCCACAGCATACGCATGATGCCATTTTTCTCATCAACCACTTGAATTTCATAAGTTAATCGAGGTGTAACGGGATGAGGTTTTGGCTGAATTGTTGTGCGCAGAACATCTTCTTCCGCCCGGTAATCGTCTGCCAGATGTTGCTTATGGTTCTTGTTTAGGATAAATGTCCACGTGTCCAATTCCGGAATGGTGAAAATAGCATAAGTTCCTGCAGGTACAGTCTGCCCATCGATCACGATGTCTGATGTAAACATAATACTGGTGGCAGTATGTGCGCCCGTTACCCAAACTTGACCGTATGGAACGAGACCGCCCCAGATTATTCGATTTTTCACACCGGGAGAATTATAGGTGAGGTGCACATGCGTGTTTCCTACATTGGTCATCGTCACACGTTTCGGACTTCCTTTCAAGGTATCTTGCGTGATTAAACCTTGATTAAGGCTGTCTACAAATCCCTGATTACTGCCCGTCGCCTGTTGATGGTGTACGTGTGGATCTGTTGGCGCATCTGTTTCCGTTTTCTGTCGCTCTCCGCAACTTAGCATAAATGAAGTTATCAGCGCTGCGTTTATAACTAGGAATGGTTTACTGTGAGACATATATTTAATGGATAAAAAATTAAGATTCTTGTTTGCGGTAGCGTTCTGGTGATGCGCCAATCCGTTTTTTAAAAAAGGTATTGAAATAGGAGGGACTTTCGAACCCCAAGCTATAGGCGATTTCAGCTATGGAGCTTTTGGTATGTACGAGCAGCCTTTTTGCTTCTAGTAGGATACGTTGTTTGATGATTTGCCCACTAGTTTGTGCCTGATTAGTCTTACAAAGTTTGTTAAGGTAGTTCTGCGAAATATGCAATTGCGATGCATAGAAGGATGGATTTTTGTGCTCCACATAATGTCGGTCTACCATTTGGATGAATTGTAAGACCTTGTCGTTGTGAGAGAATACTTCGTTAGCTTCGATTATATTCCCTAAATAAGTTTGTGTTTCCTGCAGTAATATATTGAGGTAAGACCGAAGAGCATTTTTACGCCACAACGCAGGTTTTTGCTCTTGGAGCATAAAAGTCAATAGGGTATGCCACTTATATTGCTCTGGCTGTGGAATCCGAAAAAAACATGTCTGCTGCGTTTGGAAGAACGAAAACTGATGTAGCACGTTGCTATTATAACGCAGAGAGAAAAAACTTTCTGTAAAACCGATCAGATATCCTTTGCTATCGCCTTGTAGTTGCATGCTGCTCACCACCAACGGTCGATTGACGAGCACCTGATAAGCTGTCAATGGTATATGCTGACCTTCGGTATAGACATGTGCATCGCCCTGAAAAAGGAGCAACATCGAAAAGAAGTTTGGCCGATGTGCTTGCTCAAGCCGACGTAATGTCTCTTTCTCTGTATGGAGTTTTAGTAGGAAAAAGTGATCTGCGTCGTGTTGTATGTCTTCAATCTCCAGTATGGGTAATGTTGTTTCCATAGCCATATTGCTCCGCGTGGATTTAGTATAAAAAGAATATTCTGGGATAGATAAACCAGGAATCATTCGAAGTAAAAAAAATTGATAAAACTTGTTGGCTAAGATTAAGCCAAAGGCGGACGGAATAAGCGGGTGTGAAAAGCAAACGCATACGGCGAAAAAGACCAAGATAACATCTGATCCGAAGATTGTTCGACTCCATCTGGGATAGATAAACAAAAGCCGAATGGAGGGATTATATAGGCAGAAACTTGCGTGAGTCGCTCCAAAGCGTCATCTTGTTGCTCTTGTGCTTGTTTCAGCTTTTTCATGAGAATACATTCGCCGCCGCAGGCAGAGTTCTTGACATTGCGGTAAGCGCATAGATTTTTAGCAATGTAATCCCTATTAGCATAAAAACTAGCATACACACCTAGCACAGATATGCTCTGTGCAAAAAGTAGTATACTCATTATGATGACTATGCAGCGCTTCACGACTACAAAGGTATCGTTTCACGGCGATATTTTATAACCCAGAAAGTGCCGTTCCGTATAACCATGTTTTGTGTTGATATCTAAATTCCTTTGTATGTCCAAATTTTTTACCTTTGCCAAAACAAAAATTAATCTTTATTTCGCTTAATACTTTTGGATAATTGCATCGTCCAATTCTTAACTAATTAACACCTCTATGAAAAAAATATATTTGAGCGTTATCGTATTGCTAGGTATCTATCTATTGTCCAGCTGCGCTACTTATAAACAACAATTAGCATTGGATATGTTTAATGTACGGTTGGGTATGACTAGAGAAGAGATGGTTGCTATACTAGGAAGACCAAGCTTGATTGTTTCCGCTTATACAGCGGAGAATGGTGACATTATAGAAGTGCTAGAATATGTGCGTAGTGAACAAAATTCGTTGACCGAACAGGTGGAAGCGCGTCCGATTTGGACATATTTTGTGAACAATGAATTATTCGAGTGGGGACCGGGAGAAAATTGGGAAACCGATGCTGCGTTCCGTCGTGCCATTTTAAACCGTTCGAAGGATTATCAACTCAATCGACGCAAACATCTATAATATAGTAATTCATTTTTTTGAAGATGCAATCGTATCTTTCAAAAAAATGAATTTTAACCTTACTCATCTCTCAAGCTATCTACTGGATTGGCGGAAGCTGCTTTCGCAGATTGTATGCTAATGGTAATCAGCATCACAATAATCAAACTTCCCGCAGAGATCATAAATGGCCATGGACTTAGGTTGACCTGATACGCAAAGTTTTCTAACCAACGTTTTAGCAAAAAATATCCGATGGGTACGGCCACCAGATTGGCCACGATAAACACTTTTAAAAATGGCTTGTTAAGTAACAGAAATAATTGTGGTATGCTCGCTCCCAGTACTTTACGAATGCTCACCTCTTTTCGCTTTGAGGTTACGTGATAGGCCGCAAGATTAAACAAACCCAAGGCTGCTATAACAATGGCTATTGTGCCAAATGCACTCGATACATTTTTCAACTGCTCTTCCTTGGCTTGCAGCTTCGCGTAGTTGCTATCCATAAAAGTGTAATCGAGTGGCAATCTTTCGGAATTAGGATTCTTCTTCCATTCTAGATCCATCGCTGCAAGAGCCTCTTTAGTTTTGCCTTTTTCCGTACGGATCAACACATCTAGCTTATACGAGCTGTAGCCGCATTCATCCTTAAAACTATATACTGCTGGGGGTACTTTACTTTCGAAACCATAGGCTTTATAATCCTTGACTACACCAATAATCGTGAATTCCGTTTCGCAACCGCTTATTTTCTGCCCTAATGGTTGATCAACTTCCATTGCTTTAGCCATACTTTCATTAATCACCGCAAAATGGTTCACCGTATCCTGCTCGAATTCTACATCGGTCAGTTTATTTCTACCAGCAACGAGCGGGATAGACAATAAATCAAAATAATCTAAGTCGACACCTACCAAATCGACTTCAGATGTTTTCTTTGGACTTCTGAATTGCTTTTTTACTGGGAGCTGTCCTTCGGCCGGACTATTTGAAGTTGTTGCTACATGTGTAATGGCACCACTATTTACTAATCGATCTCGAAAATCATTTTTCCAACTATTTCCTATTTCGTATACGAGTGACATACCTTTAAAACTGATCACTTGTTCGGTTTCGAAGCCGCGTTCGGAAGAACGCATAAAGTCAAGTTGGTTATTGATAATGATAATTCCCGAAATAAAAATGCTGGCGATAATAAATTGAAAAGTAAGTAGTATGGTACGAAACCCAATACGCGTATGAGCCGTCTGCATATTGCCGCGCAACATTTCAAATGGTTTAAATCCTGATAAGAATACGGCCGGATAAATGCCAGCTATCGCTGTCGTAAGTAAGATCGCTATACCCAATTGAATTAGCGTGTTGATGTGGTACAAATATTCAGAGATATCATCATTAAACCACTTCTGTAATACATTGCTCGAAAGCACCAATACAAACCATGCTACACCAGCAGCCAACAAACATTGGATAAAAACTTCCAACATAAACTGCAAAATCAAAGTACGTCTACGTACGCCGAATAGCTTCTTGATGCCAATCTCTTTGCTACGATTTTCGGATTGTGCGATCACCAAATTGGTAAAGTTGATCGCTGACAAAATCAAAATAGTCAACGATAATCCGCCCAGTACCCAGATGGTAATGTACGGCATATTGGAGCCATGCTTGGGCTGCAGATGTAGTTTGCTCAACGGATCTAGAAAGACGCTTCCGTTTGCAAAAGCCGAAGATTTAACCAGATGATGTTGAGACGTGTTTTGTTCGTAATAGCGACTTATTTTAGAAGTTAATGCGGCGATATCGGTGTTTGGTTTGACCTGAATATAGGTTTGAAAGGTATATGGGTTACCTATTTCTACCTCGTCGTAAATGGGTTTAACGAGGAGCATGTCGTAAGACAAAACAGATGGCCTTCGCTCTTCTGCTATGCCGTAAAAAGTCTCGTAAAAACTCTGCTGTAATGATAGTGCCTTCCATTCTATAGGTGCGTCCGCCGTGGGAAGCGAATCTTGAGCAAAAAGCAGTGCCGAAATCTCTTCATTAGCGATGGTGCCTTCCGTTTTGTCCAACTCGGTAAACAGTTTGCCATCGGCTGTTTTCATCTGAAAGATGGTGGCAGCTGCTGAATCTACCATGAGTGCATTTTTGACATTAACCGTTTCCTTTCCAAATATCGGGTACGATCCGTACATATACGGAATAGATCGTCCTGCTAATACAATCTCAGGAAATTCTTGAATGATCGATGGCGCCAATGAAGGTGGCGTCTGATCGGTGTAATCGCCATTGTAAGTCAATCCAACTAGATAGATATTGTCTATGTTTGGATTCCACGTATCATAGCTCGTTTCCCGATTGATATATTGATACGATAAAATAAAACCAGCAAACCCAATGGCCAATCCCAAAATATTCAGTCCAGAGGAGAGGGTGTTTTTCTTGAAATTACGCCAAGCAGTCTTCAGATAATTTACACTCATTTTTACATCTTTTATAAGGTTAGTTACTCATCTCTCAAACTATCTACTGGATTGGCTAGTGCCGCTCGGATCGCTTGATAACTTACTGTCACCAGAGCTACGACTATTGCCATTGCGCCAGCAATCGCAAACATCCACCATTGGATTTCAATACGATAGGCGAAATCTTCTAACCATTTGTTCATCGCCCACCAAGCAATAGGCGAAGCAATCAGGATGGCAATCAGTACGACTTTTACGAAATCCTTCGACAGTAAACCTACTATTCCAGCAACGGAAGCGCCCAATACTTTACGAATGCCAATCTCTTTGGTGCGCTGAAAAGCGGTCAAGGTAGCCAAGCCAAACAAACCCAAACAGCTTATCAAGATGGTAACAGCGGTAGCTAAGTCAATCAACTTGGTAGTACGATGCTCTTTCTCATATAAGTTCTTGATTTTTTCATCTGCAAACACATATTCAAAAGGAGCATTAGGATATAGTTTTTTCCATTCCTGCTCCATGATGGAGAAGGTATTCTCCCATTTGGTACGATCGAAAGATAATTTGATGTGAAATGTTTGCAGCTCGTTTGATTTACTGGATGATACGAGTAGTAAAGGCTCTATCTTAGAACGTAATGATTTTTGATGAAAGTCTTTAACAACACCCACAATCGGAAAAGCAACTTGATTACTTTGAACAAGAAATTTTCCAATTGCTTCGTCCGCAGATTTTAATCCCAAAGTTTTTACCGTCGTCTCATTAATCACTACGTCGCGCATGGTGTCGGTTTGCTGTAAATTACGTCCGGCGATCAATTCTATTTGATAGAGACTTACAAAATCTTGATCAACATACTTTCGAGGCGTAGAAAGTTGAACGCTACCCGTATCGGCAGCGAAATTATAGATGTTGCCCCAGTGATTTTGGCTTTGCGGCTCGTGGCCAAGCGCGATTTGTTTTATACCGGGATACTTAGCCAGAGCTTCTTTATACAAGAATGGGTCCACATCGGCATTTTGATAAGATTTATACGGCATCCGTACCATCACCACGGCATCATGTGTGAAGCCTAAATCTTTGCTTAATGTGAAATTGAGCTGATAAGACATGATCAGAGCGCCCACAATAAAAAATTGTGCAATCACAAATTGAAAGACAATTAAACCTTTACGTAGCGTCAATCTCGTGCCTTGTATCCGTGTTTCTACTTTACCTTTTAGGGTTTCGATGGCACGAAGTTTATTGATCAAATAAGCGGGGTAAAGGCTAGCGAAAATGGTAATGAAGACGACTAGTCCCATTAGAAATGCTGTAATAATCCAAGGGTTACTATACATTTCCATACTCTCTGGAATGTATTCAGGATAGAGCTTGGGAAAAAGCGAAACAAATGGCCAGGATATAATCAAAGAAACTAGACAAATACAAAAGGTTTCTGCCAAAAACTTGAATGTCAATACGGTCGGTAGAGCACCCAGCGTCTTACGAATTCCAATTTCTTTGGCGCGCTGTGGCACTTGCGCTGTACTGAGGTTGATGTAATTGATACAGGCTAACAATAATAGAAAACCTCCAATAGCGATCAGACCATACATCACTTTTCTATTGACAGTTGAGCCATCGGCATCATACTGAAGCTCGAAATGCTTTGCAAGGAGAGGGGTTGTTGTGAATTCAGTGGTATATCCCAGCTTAGCATCCTCTTCTCCCGCTATTTCCTGATAACGTTTTTGTCCAACTTTCAACAAATGATCTAAAGAGTTTGGATTGCTCGTCTTTACATAGAGCAAATGTGCCGAGTTGAGCATTTGCCAGTTGGCGTCGCTCCATTCTTTATGCGGGATAGGCATAAAAATCTGCGCCTGAAAACTACTAGGAAAAGACAGATTCTTTACAACTCCCGATACCACGAACTGCACGGTATCGACCATGATGACGCGCCCCAATAGAGTAGATGGATCGTCTTTCGGGAATAAGCTTTTGGCTTTGCGCTCGGTGATTACCATACTCTTTGGATGCTGAAATGCTGTTTGCTTATTTCCTGCGATCCATTCATACGGCAACATGTCGAAATAACTTTTTCGAGAACCAATTATGTCGCTCTGCTCCTCTAAAATAATTGTTTCCTCACCATCTTTCGGGGTTACTATCAGACGTTCAAAATACTGGCGGTAAATAGGGACGACAAGAACTCCGTCTAGTGCTTGCTCTTCCAATAATGGAGCTAAGCCTAACGTTATTCCTGCGAATCCAGACTTTTCGCCTTTATATTCGTTTTGGGTGACAATTTGATAGATATTATCTGCCTCAGGCGTCTTCTTATCAAATGAAAATTCGTAGTGAACAATACTAAACACCAACCAGCAGGCGCTGATGCCTATAGAAAGCCCAACCACGTTGAGGGAGGTAAATAGCCTGTTCTTCCACAGGTATCTAAGCGTTGTTTTTATGTCGTGTTTTGTCATGTTTTTCATTTTAAGGTTAATGCAATCGGTTACTCATCTCTCAAGCTATTAACCGGATTAGCTAGTGCCGCTCGGATCGCTTGATAGCTTACCGTCACCAGAGCTACAATCACAGCTACTAAACCAGCAATCGCAAACATCCACCATTGGATTTCAATACGGTAGGCGAAATCTTCTAACCATTTGTTCATCGCCCACCAAGCAAAGGGGCCAGCAATGAAAATAGAGATAGTCACCAACTGCAAGAAATCAACGGAGAGCAAGCGTACGATATTAAAGGTGGAGGCACCGAGTACCTTGCGTACACCAATCTCTTTGGTACGTTGCTGAGCCGTGTAAGTGGCTAATCCGAGTAACCCGAGCGAAGCAATGAATAACGCTAAGCCAGAGAAGGCGGAGAAGAGCCGTCTAAAACGATAGTCGGCCTCATATTGGCGATTAAAGCTATCGTCCAAGAAGCTATAGAGAAATGGACGGTGTGGCGCTACGCTAGTCCAGATGTCCGCTAATTTTTCGAGTGTTTCGGGATTGCCGGCATCTTGGATTTTCAGCGTAATGAATTTACTGCTACGCGGCTCCAAACGCAGCGTCAGTGGTTCTACCTTTTGGTGTAGTGACAAGTAGTTAAAGTCTTTTACCACGCCGATGACCTGTCCTTCTCGTCCCCATTGGGCAAAGCGTTTACCAATAATCTGTTCGGGATCGGAATAGCCCCAGAGTTTGGCAGCGGCTTCATTAACAACTAACGAATGTATCGTATCTACTGGGAATTCTCTGGAATAGGCACGACCAGCAGCCATCTCAATTTCATAGTTTGGGATAAAATCGACATCTACCTCGAAAATCGCTTGAATAAAGACTTTCATTTCACCGTCGGGCAATTCGATCTGTGTGCCGGCATCTGGAAAATAGGAACCGGGTATACTCCGCGAAGAGGAAACCGAAAGGACATCTTTCTGCTGCGCAAAAGTGTGCTTGATGGCTTCCAAATTCTGCAATACTTGATTGTCATAATTGAAATCAACATTCAACATCTGCGTTTTCTCGAAGCCGAGATCCTTTTTCTGTAAGTGACCCAATTGCGAAAAGACGATATACGTGCCAGCGATGAGCGCGATCGACAAGGAGAATTGGAATACAACTAACCCTTTTCTTAACCAAACACTTTCGGATGTCGCATTGGAAGATCCTTTAAATACTTTGACCGGTTTGAAGTTGGCCAATACGAAAGCTGGATAGCTGGCTGCAACAAGTGCTGTCGTCAACACGATACCCACAAAAAGCAAGAGGATTGTGCTGTTGAATAAAGTGGATATCATGAACTGCTTACCGGCAAACATCTCCATAAAAGGAAATAAGCACAGCACCAGTACCACACCCAATACACTGGCGAAAAGCACTAACAGTATGGATTCGCTCATGAACTGTATGATCAGGTCTTTCTTGCTCGCGCCCACTACTTTGCGAACGCCCACTTCTTTTGCCCGCTCCATAGATCGCGAGGTGGCGAGATTCATAAAATTGACGCAGGCAATACATAAAATGAAGACACCGATGACGGCGAAGATGTAGATATTCTGCATGTTGCCAACTGGTCCAGGCTGCCGATCTGCTTTGGAGTTGAGATAGGCGCCCAGCATGGGCTCAAAGTGAATACTGTATTTTCCTTCCTCAGAAGCATCATGTCGCGCGATGAAATCGGGAACCTGCTTCTCTAATTTACTGATGTCGTAATTTTCAGGTAGAAGCAGATAGGTGTAGAAATCTACATAGCCCCACGCTTCAAAAACCTCCGACCAAGATTGTCGGAAAGAACTCATAGAAAGTAAGGCGTCGAAGGTGAAGTGCGAATTTGACGGAAGATCTTCGATCACGGCAGTAACGGTATAAATGCCCGGCGCAGCACGACCACCGGTCACACCGCCTTCTACGGTTTGGCCGATTGGATTGCTATCTCCAAAGTATTTCTTTGCGAGCTTTTCAGTAAGTACGATAGAATATGGTGCTGTTAGTGCGGTTTTCGGATCGCCTGCAATAAATTGCCAACTGAATACGTCGAACGCCGTAGAGTCCATACAGAAAATATTTTCCTCCTGAAATGCTTTATCCCCTTGCTTCAGCAAGATGGAGATCTGGCCAGAAAACTGTACGACTTTTTCTATCTCTGGAAAGTCTGCTTTTAGCGCCGCGCCAACAGGTGCATTTCCCCAAATTTGATGTGTTTCTGTGCCATTCTTTTCCTTCCAATCGTGTACCACGCGATAAATGCGATCTTTATTTGTATGATAATGGTCGAACGAAAGCTCGTCTTGAATATACAACACGACCAATAAGCAACATGCCAAGCCAATAGCTAGACCAAGAATATTAATAGAGGAGTAACCCTTGTTCTTGAGGAGATTTCTCCAAGCGATTTTTATATAGTTCTTGATCATAGTACTTTGTGTTTCGATTATAGTATTGAGAGGTGAGTATTTAGATATTAGTATTGAGTATTGAGATGTGAGTATTTAGATATTAGTATTAAGTATTTAGACCATTGAGATCTTTTTACTTTTCAATTTTACCTTCTTTTTTCTCCTATTCATCTCGTAAACTGTTCACAGGGTTAGCCAATGCGGCCTGCATCGCGCGAAGCCCAATCGTGACATACGCTAGTAACACGGCGATCACACCGCCACTCACGAATAAGGAAATGCTAATCGATGTGCGGTACGAGAAGCTACTTAACCATTCGTTCATCAGGTACCAAGCAACCGGACAAGCAATTGTGATAGCAATCAGCACCAATAGAATGAAGTCTTTGCTCAACAAATGCACAATGCCCAATACATCTGCACCAAGAACTTTGCGGATGCCAATCTCTTTAATGCGGATCTGAGCCGCATAGGTCGTGAGCGCAAAAAGACCGAGTACAGATATGAAAATAGCAATGCCCGAAAAGATATTGAACAGCAATCCCGTCCGATTGTCGGATTTGTACAAATCATCGAATTGGCTATCGAGGAAATTGTATTTAAACACGTAGTCCGATGGATATTTCTCATAAACCTTTGCAACGGCGGCGATAGCTTCCTCCGTCTTGTTTGCGGAGGTCTTCACATAAAGCGTACTACTGTATGCATGCGTCCACAGCACGATTGGACTGACTTCTTCTTTCAATGATTTAAAATTGAAGTTCTTTAATACACCGATTATTTTCCCTGGGATATTATGTAAGCTCATTTCCGTACCGACATAGGGTGCCTGCAAGCCCATTTGTTTCACCAGTTCTTCGTTGACAACAAAGGCAGCAGAGTCGGCAGGCAGTCCAGAAAGATTATTTCCTTCTACAAACTCAAGCCCCATCAACGGAATAAACTTTTCATCGATGCGTGCTCGTGCTACAATAATATTGCTTGACGCCGGTTTCCCCGACCATTCAATGTCGCCCGTGGCATTGCCGTAATCCATCAAGTTGTAAAACTCGGATAGAGACGTACTCTGAATAGCAGATACAGAGGCCAATTCTTGATGAATAGCATCGATATGTTGAACAGCCTCGTAGGGTAATGGAACTGTAAACACATGCTCGCGATCATACCCCAAGTTAATTTCGCGAATATATTGTAACTGCTTCCCGATGATGAGCGTGCTGATGATGAGCGTGATGGAGATGGAAAATTGAAACACAACCAATGCCTTACGAAGTGTCTGATTGGAAAAATGGTTCCCTAACTGTCCTTTAAGCGCGCTGATGGCATGAAAAGATGAAAGCTGCAGTGCAGGATAAATTGCAGCTAGCAATAACGTAACGACAATGGCAGTACTAATGAACAGCCAGACCTGCATATTTCCAAGAGCGAAGGATAAGGATTTTCCTGAAATTTCATTGTAAGCTGGGACGCACAAGAATACTAAGGCTACCGCTAAAAGAATAGCCGTGAAAAAGATAACAACAGTCTCGGTACTAAATAAAAAAAACAGCTGTTTTTTGCTGGCACCAATCACTTTTCGAATACCAATACCTTTGGCACTTTCCATTGATCTCGCCGTGCTTAGATTCACATAATTAATAGCGCCAATAGCCAGAAGTAGTATCGCAATGATGGAAAATACCTGGACAACATGTAAAGCAGATTTATTGCCATCTGCGGAAATCAAATGGAGGTCTTCGAGACGATCTAAGGAGAAATCTACAAAGTGAGCACCATTACGTGCTTTTAGAAAGGCGCTGTTCACAAAGTTTGTTACATCGGATGAAGATGCGGTTGGACTTAACTTCATGTAGGTGTAAAAACCATAATTACCCAGATCCTCGTCAATGGTTTTCCAGTTCCCATTGCCGCCATACTCGGTAAATCTTTGTGCATAATAGCTCAGTGGTAATATGACATTGGCTTTAATGGAAGAATTTTGGGGGAAATCCTCTATAATACCAACCACGGTAAACTGTTCGTCGTCAAAATGGAAGATTTCTCCGATTACATTTTCATCTCCATATAGTTTGATGGCTGTAGATTGTGTGAGAAAAGCATTCTTTGGTTGTTGAAAGAGCGTGTTTACCTGTCCCGAGCGTAAGGGAAAATTAAATAGGGAGAAGAACTCTTCGTCAGCATGCAGTATGCGCATATTCGATACTTTTAGGTGCGTGCTGTCGTTTCTTAAGGTGGCATTTCCATCGTAGGTTATGCGCGATGCAATTTCTACGTTGGTGTTCTCTCTAGCCAAATTGGCAACAGGGCTGGGAGAGCCTAACCACACGTTTTTCGTGCCGTCGCCCACCAAGTGCGAGCTAACTTTGTAAATCCGCTCATGATCGTGATGAAATTTATCAAAGCTCCGTTCATCCTGCACCCAGAGTATGATCAGCATTGCGGCAGCCAAACTTACAGCAAGTCCCAATACATTTACGGCCGTATAGAACTTATTGTTTTTCAGTCTTCGCCAAGCGGTTTTGATATTTTCTGTATTCATCATAAGTCAGTTTTTATAGATAGTTGAAGCTATTATTTCTGTTGATTATTCATCTCGAAGGCTATTGATTGGGTTGGCGAGCGCTGCGCGAATGGCTTGAAAACTTACCGTAAGGAAAGCGATAGCAATAGTGGCCGCACCAGCAATCAGAAATACCCACCATTCGATGTTGATGTGGTAAGTAAATTCCTCCAGCCAACGATGCATAATCCACCAGGTGATCGGTATGCTGATGCATAATGCGATGATCACCAAAGTCACAAAATCAATCGTCAACAAGGTCACGATCCGAACAACGGAAGCGCCCAATACTTTTCGAATGCCGATTTCTTTGATCCGCTGTTGCGCTGCGTAAGCCGATAATGCAAACAATCCTAAGCAGGCGATGCTAATCGTAATGCCGGAGAATAAACCCATGATTTTTGCCGTTTGGCGCTCGTGTATATACAACGCGGCATAATCGTCATCCAAGAAATGAGATTCAAAAGGAATATCTGGCTTGATGCGTTTCCAACTAGTGCCGATTGCTGCTAAAGTGGCCGCCATATCGGCATGTTGATCTACCTTGACGAAGATATTACCAAAGTAATCGTACTCTGGAAAGATCACAATGGGTTGTACTTCCTCTTTTAGCGAGGCAAAGTTGAAATTGTCTACCACTGTCTTAATTCGTCCAATGCGACCATTTAAGTTCATGCGCTTACCAATCGCTTCATCTGGCGAAAAGCCCATCGCTTGCGCAGCTAGTTTATTGATCATGAAACTATATTCCTGTGCGGCACTGGTATCGCGAGCGCGTAATATATCCGCTTCGGTTAGGTTTTCACCAGCCACAATAGGGATCTCGAAGACAGTCAAAAAATCCTTTTCTACCGGAATTGCGGTCACGCTGATGGCTACATCATTGCCTTTACCTTCGATGTCAGATGCGGTGTAACCACCTTGTACCGAAACCGGTGAATCGTAAGAAGCGGTGACGCCTTTTACGGCATTAAGTCGAAGCAAATCGTTTTTCAACGTCGTACGATCGGCATCTTTCAATACGCTACCATTCAGTACGATGACCTGCTCCCGATTGAGACCGGTGTTGGTTTGTTGTAGAAATTGTAGTTGCCGTGTGGCAAACAAGGTACAGGTAATAAATAGCAGTGAAATACAAAACTGTAATACCACTAATGCTTTGGCCGAACCGAATCCCTCTTTAGCGGTAGCACCTTTACCTTTCAAGATACGCAATGGACGTAAACGCGAAATCATCCACGCTGGCCAACCGCCACCGAGTAAGGACATGAATAGCGTAAATAGGAATAGTGCTAGATAAAATAGCGGTTCATGCCATAGCTGCAATTGCATCTCGACACCGATATACTGACTGAATGCAGGAAGTAGCAGCCAGGTACAAAACAGCCCAACTAAAGTTGCGATGCCAATCATCAACGCGCATTCTAATAAAAATTGATAGAAAATGGTGTACCGAGCTGCGCCCAATACCTTTTTGACACCGACTTCTTTCGCACGTTCGGAAGAGCGCGCTAAAATAAGATTGGTAAAGTTGACACTGGCCAATACAATAATTGCTACCGCTAGCGCCGCAAAGATGTAGATATACATGAGATTGCCACGACCTGCTTTGGAAAACAAATGTACATTCGATAGCTTTTCGATATTAACCTGTACGGAAGCGGCCTTGTCTGGTGAAGTTTTAAATCTTTGGTCAATGAATGCCGTAACCTGTTTTTGTAAGGGGTCAAAGCTATCGGCGTTTTTCAAGCGTAGTAAGGTGACATCATTTGCCGAGTGCCACACTTGTTCTTGATAACGCTTGACATGTTTATTAGATAATACGGCGTGGAAAGAAAAGCGCGTGTTGGTCGGCGGATTCTCGACCACGCCAGTAACTTTCCAAGGCTGATCGTCGATCACCAAGGTTTGTCCTAGAGCAGACTGATCACGAAAGTACTTTTTAGCTAGATCCTGCGTGATGACAATTTGGTAAGGCTCGGAAAGCAATTCAGTACTAAGCGCACCTTGAACAAAAGGATAATTCAACACTTGAAAAAATCCTTCATCGGCAAGCATTAACTGTGTTTCTACCACGGTTTGCGTACTCGTTTTTACCACGCCTTCACCGCCATATTCGCTTAGGCGAATCGCTTCTTCTACGTCGGCAAACTCGCTTTTTAGCGTAGGAGCTACCGCCGTTGGCGTCGTAGCAATGTATTGGTATTCGTTTTCCGAATCTCCCTTATAGCCGTAGGAAACCCAAGCCAACCGATCGATATTCGGATAAAATCGATCGTAATTCCACTCATGTACCAGGTATGCACACAATAGCATGAAGCAGGTAATCCCCATGGCCAACCCAAAAATATTGAGAAAGGTAAAGCCTTGATTTTTGCGAATGGCTCGCCAGGCGGTTTTAAAATAAGTTTGGGCCATGTTGCGGGAGATTAAACGGTGGTAGTTTCCATAATGACTTGTCCGTCCAGCATGCGGATCACGCGGTCGGAGAATTTCGCATCGTGCTCACTGTGCGTTACCATCACGATCGTGGTGCCAGCTTCATTCAATTCAGTTAACAAGTTCATCACCTCATTACCATTCGACGAATCCAAGTTACCGGTCGGCTCATCGGCCAAAATCAGTTTCGGATTGTTGACTACGGCACGTGCTACTGCCACACGCTGTTGCTGACCACCAGAAAGCTGCTGTGGGAAGTGATTACGACGGTGCATGATTTGCACTTTTTCCAACACTTCTTCCACACGTTTTTTGCGTTCGGCAGCTGGTACATTGGTGTAGATCAAGGGCAACTCCACGTTTTCAAAAACCGTCAATTCATCAATCAGGTTAAAGCTCTGAAATACAAACCCAATATTGTGCTTGCGCAAGTCCGAGCGTTTGCGCTCATTAAACTTGGCTACCTCCACATTGTTAAATACATAACTGCCTTCGTCCAAATCATCCAATAGTCCGATGATATTCAATAAGGTTGATTTTCCACAACCTGAAGGTCCCATGACAGCGACAAATTCGCCCTCTTGTACGTGAATATTCAGGTCATTTAAGGCTACCGTCTCTACCTCTTCGGTACGGTAAAATTTTTGGAGGTTAGTTATTTTGATCATTTTTATTCGATTTTAGTATTTAGATATGAGTGTTTAGATATTCTAACTTCTCATTTTTTCTTTTTTTAATTTTTTACTTCCCACTTATTACTTTTTCCATTCTATTGTTCTTTTAATGTTTTTGTTGGATTGGCTGTTGCCGCACGCCAAGCATGCGAACTCACCGTGAGTACTGCAATCAGAATCGCCAGACAGGCGGCCAGCAGAAATACCGTCCAACTGATGTCAATGCGATATTTATAGCTGCCCAACCAATCGTGCATAAACCACCATCCAAGAGGAAAAGCGATCAAGCAAGAAAGACTGACCAGCAGGATAAATTCTTTATTTAACATGCCTACTAAGCGACCAATAGAAGCACCTAATATTTTGCGGATGCTGATTTCCTTGGCGCGTTGCTCTGCGGAGTAAGATGCGAGTCCGAATAAGCCCAGGCAGGAAATAAAAATCGAAAGTACCGCGAATATGGAAGCCAAGTTTTGTACGCGTACCACAGAAGTGAATTTACTGTTGAAGGTTTCATCCAGAAAACGGTATTCAAACGGATACTCTGGATTATTCGCTTTGATAATGCGTTCGATCTGGGATAGCGTTTCGGGTAGATCAACTCCTGCCTTTGTTTTGATATAGAGCGTTCCATATTCATAATTTGTCGGAAAAATGACGAGTGGTTCTGGATTAACCGAAAAAACGCTATTGAACATAAAATCATTGACTACACCGATGATGGTGTGAAGTTCATTGTTCCAATGCAAAGTCTGTCCGGTCACCATGCCATCCGCTTGCATCATTTTAGCTAATGTTGCATTCACAATCACAGAAGTGCTATCGCCTGTGAAATGTGGTTTGAAGTTTCTGCCATCGTGCAACGTCATGCTCAAGCTCGGGATAAAATCATCGTCGGCATTCAAGATGCTTATTAAAATTTGACTTTTCGGATCTTTACCTTCCCAATCAAATCCACTGGCGTTAGAGCCAATGTCCATGAGGTTATTATCACTCACCCCAACATCCTCGATATTTCCTGTTGCCTTCAACTGATCTTTAATGACGTCAAGGTGTTTGGCCATATTTCCTTGAAGCGAGGTATTGATCACCTGACTGCGCTCAAACCCTAAATCTCGATTTTTGGTGTGTTGGATTTGTTGGTATATAATGACTGTACAAATTACTAACAAAACAGAAGCGGTATATTGTAAAACCACCAAGCCACGACGGATGAATCCAGCTGTTCCGGCTTTCTGCTTAGCGCCTTTTAAAGTTTTCAAAGGATTGAAAGAGGAAAGATAAAAAGCGGGATAGCTACCTGCCAGCAAACCGCAGGTTAACAGTATTCCACCGAGGAAATACAGATGTGTGGGCTCGAGTAGATCTACGGTCAAGTTCGTGTTGAGCAAGCTATTGAAAGAACCAATAGATAGATAAATAAGTCCAACAGCCAGCATAACTGCAAAGGCAGCACTAATCAATGCTTCACTCAAAAATTGCAGAATCAAGGTATAGCGCTTTGCACCTACGACCTTGCGCATGCCTACTTCTTTAGCGCGTTTCTCAGATCGTGCCGTGGCCAAGTTCATAAAATTGATACAGGCTATCAATAAGACCACCCAAGCGATAATACTAAATAAGCGGATATGCTTGAGTGCACCTTCTTGTTCAAAACCATCACTATCAAATACGTCATACAGATTCCAACGAGTCATCGGATAGAGGAAGTTTTGATAAAACGTCACCTCACCATTCGTTTTTGCTTTGGCAAAATCTAACAAAGTAGCATTTACAGCTGATAAGTTGGCTGTAGGCTCTAACTGTACTACAGTAATCAATCCATTAGAACCCCAGTTTTCTAGCCAAGGATTAGCCAATTGATATTTCTTAAAGTCGATGATCCAATCAAATTTAAAACTACTGTTTTCAGGAAAATCCTTTACCACCCCGCTTACCGTGTAGCTTTCATCATTGTTTACACGAATAGTTTTGCCCACAGCTGCTTCGTCTCCAAAAAAACGTTTTGCGGTAGATTCGTTCAGCACAATATTGTTCAATTCTGAAAAAGCCGAGCGGCGATCACCTTGTACGTATTCTACCGATAGAATGTCTAGCAACGCGGGATCCGCATAAGAACCGCGTTGGAATATGGCCTTGTCTCCTACAGTTAAAAGAAAGTTTTGCCCCCAATCTAATCTTGCCGCATGCTTAATGCCGGCAATATCGTCCGCAATAGCTTTAGCAAAAGGACCTGGTGTTGCTTGGAAAACATAAGTAGCGCCATCATACTTTTGCTTGGATTTGACGACGTAGATGTCTTTCTTGTTAGGGAAGTGATCATTTTTGGTCACTTGATCTTCTACCCATAGGAATATGAGTGCTGCTGCGGTAATGCCTACCGCTAACCCGAAAATATTCAGAAAGCTGTACCCCTTCGTTTTCCAAAGATTGCGAAAGGCTGATTTGATAAAGATTTTGATCATGGCTTGGTGCGGTTAATAATTATTTCTTGATATTCAGTTCCTGCACTTTATCATAGGTTTCGTAGCTAGATACCACGACTTTGTCACCTGGTTTCAAGCCGCCAATTACTTCATAATACTCTGGATTTTGACGGCCTAATTGAATATCCATGCGATAAGCCGTTTGCCCATCTTTATCTAGCTTAAAGATCCAGTTGCCACCCGTTTGTTGGTAGAAACCGCCCTTGGCTAATAGAATACCTTTGGTTTCATCACTTAGTGCCAAACGTGTTTGTAGCGTTTGGCCCCGGCGAATGCCAGATGGAACTTCACCCACAAATTCCATGTCTACTTGAAAACGCCCGTCTTTTACTTGCGTGTATACTTTCTTGATTTCCAATTTGTACGGTTTGCCGCTGATCGTGAATTGACCTTCCAAACCTGGAAAAATGCGGTTGATATAATGCTCATCAATATCGGCGCGTACTTTAAATCCGGTAAGTACATCCAATTGACCTAATCGCTCGCCCGAATTTTTGTTCTGACCAATCTCTGCATCAAATGAGGTCAATTGTCCATCTACGGGCGATCGTACAATCAAGTCGCCGACTTTCTGGCGCATCAGTTCCAATGCGCTTTGCGTACGTTCGTAGGTTTTACGATCTTGACCGGCTTTCTGGTTATTCGATACCTCATCTTGCTTTAAGATTTGACTAGTCAGCTCAATGCGTTGCTTTTGGTAGTTATAATCATTGACTGATTTCTGGTATTCTTGTGAGCCGATGGCTTTCTCGTCGTACAGTTTTTTGTTAAGCGTATACAGGCGTTCGGCTTCTTTGACCGCCAATTCCACATCGGCCATTTGATTACGGTTGGATATCGTCACCTGCTGTGCATTAGTCTGTGCGATTTGTGCCTGAGTCAACAAATTGAGTACCTGTGTTTCTTGATTGACCAAGCTTAGTTCTAAGTCTGTATTGGAAAGGCGCATAATGGGATCCCCTTTTTTGAGGTGTGCACCATCTTCCACATATTTTTCTTCCACGCGGCCGCCTACAGAAGCATCTAGATAAATACTGCTGATCGGTAGCACGGTTCCATTGATCGGGATAAACTCCTGAAATGTTCCTTCTTTAACTTCGAAAATGCTAATACGCTCGCTATCTACATTGAGCCGACTATTGCCGCTGGTATAGTAATAGCTCGCGCCGATTAATCCGACCAAAGCCAGTACACCGACGATGGTCAATATGCGTTTAGTTCCCCACTTTTTTTTCTCAATTGCTCTGTCCATTGGTACAGCAAATATTTAATGTATAATAAGATGTTGACGTATTGATCGCCAACCATCTATATACAATGATGTGCCAAAAACGTAATCATTTGATTTTCTGTTCATTATACTGATGTGAGATGCTATTCCTGTTCGATATCGTACACTTATTGTGCGAAGATGGACAATCCGGCTGTTGTTCAGTAGCGAACAAACATTGTTCGAAAATGAACACTAGGTGATCAGTGGTCGATGTATTGATGTTGATAATCAGTGTTTTGCGACTTTGGCACTTGCTGTGAATTGATCGATGCAAACTATTACTATAATGTGGTACAAACTTATACTTCTTATCGTCACGCTTATTACGTACATCACGCAGGCATTTGCTCAAGTAGATAGTGTTCGTAGCTTATCCGATTGCTTGGAATTGGCGGTGGCGAATAACCCAACCTTACGACAGTCTGCCTTGGATCTTAGAACCAATGATATACAATACAAACAGGCGAAACAAATTCTGATTCCCACCTTGAATGGTGGAATAAGCCACGGCATTAGTACGGGACGAAATGTGGATCCAACGACCAACCTCTTCGTAGAGGAAACGGTTAATTCTGGGAATGTGAACTTAAATTCTGGCCTCTCTTTGCTAAATGGTTTTCGTATTCTGCATGATATCCGCGGACGCTCTTCGGCTCGCGAGGCGGGAAAGCTTGAGTTTGATGGTCAGATCAATGTGTTGAAGCTGGATGTCATTACCGCTTATATTCAGGTGCTCACGGCAGAAGATTTAGTTACGCAGACTGTACAGCAGTTTGAAGTCACTAAAGAACGCTTGCGCAATGCGGAAGTGATGCATCGCGAAGGCGCCATGGCTCCGGGCGATTACTATGATATTAAAGGCGAGTACAGCGCCAATCTCAATACGATCGAGCAAAATCGACAAATATTAAACAATACGCGTACAGAATTGGCTACTTTGTTGAGTGTACCGGTAGATCGTATAGGTTCGCTGCGACGCATCGATATTCCGGCGCAAATGCAAGTATTAGAGAATGAACGGTTGTACGAATTGGCCAGAATGAATTTACCTCAGTTTCAGGCGTGGGAATGGCGTAAAAAGGAAGCAGAAAGTGCGATCAAAAGTGAGCGATCTGGTTTCTTCCCTTCTTTACGTTTCGATGCAGGACTTAATACCAGATATTCAAGCTTAAATTCTAGCCCATACACCACACAAGCAAGAGATTTCTTAGGTCGATTTGTCTCGGTGGGATTGAATATTCCTATTTTCAATCAGTTTACGGTGCGTAACCGGGTGGATCTGGCAAAGGTAGATCTAGAAAGAGTAAAATATGAGGAACAAATTGCCTTAAATACCTTGCGAGAGAATACCGCAAAAGCAGTCTTCGACTTAGATATTGCGCGCAAAAACGTAGATAATCTGCAACAGCAGGAGCAGAGCTATTCCGAGGCTTTTCGGGTAGCACAATTGCAATTTGATTTGGGCGCTACCAACTCGGTCATTTATCTAACGGCTAAGAATAAATTGGAAAACACCCAAAATCAATTGGTGATTAAGCGCTACGAATGGCTTTTGCAAAAATATATCAATGATTTCTATTCTGGCTCATTAGATTTATAGCTATCTTTATCCTGTGTTGCACACGATAGTACAACAGCGCTAATTACCAATACACAGAATAGCTCCTGATGATCTTTGTGGAGCTACCAAATAGACAATATGAAAAAGGCTTCCATACTGGTAGTGGATGATGATCAAGATCTGCTGACCGCGGTACGCATTCTTTTACGTCCTAAAGTACATCAGGTATTTATAGAATCCAATCCCGAGCAACTGCTACATATTCTGGCCAAAGAACAAGTAGATCTGGTGCTATTGGATATGAATTTCAAAAGCACGATTCATACGGGCAACGAAGGTTTATATTGGCTTTCGGCGATTAAAGATAAATATCCACACGTGCGAGTGGTCATGATTACGGCTTACGGTGCAGTGGATCTGGCAGTGAAGGCATTGAAGCTAGGCGCTTCTGATTTCATCGTTAAGCCTTGGCACAATGAGCAATTGTTGGAAACATTGCAAAGTGCGTTATCCGAAGTGAAGCAGGCTTCGCGAGCAATTAAATCTGTCAACAAAAAGATCACGGAAGACAATCCGCTAATTGGCCAATCTGCGGTCATGGAAGATTTGCAGTATAAAATCAGTAAAGTGGCGCCAACCGATGCGAATATCCTAATCATGGGCGAGAATGGTACGGGTAAAGATGTGATTGCGCAAGTATTGCACAAGCAGTCGTTGCGACAGGCTATGCCATACATCAAGGTGGATGTCGGATCGCTCACGGAAACCTTATTTGAAAGTGAGCTTTTTGGCTACAAAAAGGGTGCTTTTACGGATGCGCGTGAAGATCGTAAAGGCCGGTTCGAACATGCGAATGGTGGAACGCTGTTCTTAGATGAGATCGGAAATATTAGTTTGCATCAGCAAGCCAAATTGCTTAGTGTCTTACAAAATCGGCAAGTATTGCCTTTGGGCTCATCGCAACCTGTGCCGGTAGATATTCGCTTGTTATCTGCTACGAATGTGCCCATTCGTTCGCTTGCGGATGAAGCCCGCTTTCGCAAAGATTTGATTTATCGCATCAATACGGTAGAGATCCAAGTACCGCCGCTGCGCGAAAGGGGAGATGATGTGATTTTGCTGGGCGAATATTTTCTGGCGCATTACATTACCAAATACCATAAAACAATCGAAGGCTTTGAGTCGGATGCCATACAGAAATTGAGGCAGTATCATTTTCCTGGCAATGTGCGGGAGTTGCAATACAGCATTGAGCGCGCCGTGATCATGTCGGAGCATAGTGGGTTGCGCGCTTCGGATCTCTTGTTTTCTCCGATCGAATCTGCACCGCCTGTCGAGAATCCATTGGCCGATCAACCGCGTAATCTCGAAGAATTAGAACGCAAAGCCATTCAGCAAGCGATGGATCGCTACAGCGGGAACATCAGCAAAGCCGCCCGCGAATTAGGTTTAACACGCGCAGCCTTGTATCGGCGTATGGAAAAATACGGGATCTAGCGCTAGAGACAATTCGATATGGGAAATCTGCAACTCAAAGAATTTGTTCGCGCACTGCTCCTTATGGCATTATGTGCTGCAGCTGGCTATTTATTCTTCGCGCAATCATTGGCTTATGCCATTGCGGCAGCTATACTAGCGTTGATA
Source organism: Sphingobacterium chungjuense (assembly GCF_011316935.1). Lineage (GTDB taxonomy): Bacteria > Bacteroidota > Bacteroidia > Sphingobacteriales > Sphingobacteriaceae > Sphingobacterium > Sphingobacterium chungjuense. The sequence continues at coordinate 327,280 of NZ_WLYS01000004.1, read as the reverse complement.
TTGGTTTTCCAATGGTTCAACCGGCATCTTTGGTTGCACAAACAAATCGATGAATTTTCTGAAGCGGTGAAGTACCGAGATTTCACACGCCGTTATGCGGTCAAGAAAACACGTAATATAGAAAACCAGCTCTACGCTTCCTTCAACCGCATCAATGAAGCATTCAAAGACGTGAGTGCCAAACGTGAAATTCAACATCAATACCTAACGAAGGTGATCAATATGTTGGATTCAGCGCTGATCTTTTACCATGCCGATAGTGGAAAGGTGGAGTGGGTGAATGATGCTTTCAAAGAAATGTTTGAAACGCCACACTTGGGCAATATCAAGGGGCTGAAGAAACGTCGCGAAGAATTGTATGACAAAACCATGCAGCTCAAGATTGGTCAACAGCATATCGAAACGGCTCATTCGAGCAAGGGGCGCATCAAATTACTTATTCAGGTGTCGGAGTTTGAAACAGAAAATGGTTTGTACCGCATTGTGATGTATCAAAATGTGAACGATGCGATGGACGAGACGGAGAATCGCGCTTGGCATAAATTGCTACGTGTACTGACGCACGAAATCATGAACTCGATCGCGCCCATATCATCCATCGCCGAAACCTTGCATGGCCGACTCGAACAAACAGCCTACAGCGACGAGCTGGAAGATGTGAAAGTAGGCGTGCACACCATCAAAAAGCGTAGCGAAGGATTATTGAAATTCGCGAAGAGCTACCGGCTGATTAATAAAGTAGACAAACCACAGTTTACAGAAATACCCGTCGTACAGTTATTTGAAAATATCTACAATTTATTAGAACCTTCCTTTATCCAAAAAGGGGTGGATGTGGATATTATTCTGAAAAACACACGTGCTACCATCCAAGCCGACTTGCACCTGATCGAACAGGTGATCATCAACTTGATGCTGAACGCCATGGAAGCGGTGAAAGATGCTGAAAATCCGTATATCAGCATGTCGGCATTGGAAGAAAATGGTCGCGTGCAACTCAAGATCTCGGATAATGGCGAAGGCATGGAAGCAGATATTCAAGAACAGATCTTTACCCCTTTCTTCACCACAAAGAAAACGGGTAGCGGAATAGGATTGACCTTGAGTAAGCAAATTATGCTCGTGCATAATGGGAATATTTTTGTCCACAGCACACCTCAAAAGGGCAGTACGTTTACCTTGCAGTTTTAGTAGTTGGTGTTATTGCATCATCTTTAAACGATAAAAATGGATTCCTTTTCCAAAAATAAAGCCCATCAGTTTTTGCTTGCCCCAATCTGCCATGAAAATGGTAATGGTGTGCGGTTCACTTCCCAGTCTCCAATCACTTTTTCTTTATAGATCAATGGATTATGAGAAGACACAACACGCGCATTTCGCCAGAATCGATCTAATTGTTTGTTCGTGGTGCTGGCGGATGCACTAAGTGCATTAAATAACTTGCTCGTCAAGTCTAACACAAGATCGGAAATCACGACTTGGCCTTGTGCAGAAGCCAACTCAGCCTCATTATTCGCTTCTATGTCTACGATTTCTGATTCGGTAAGAGGAGCCAGGTAAGCTTGCTGTAAGCTGTGTGCTACTTGAATGGTGATAGATTGAGCAGCGTGTGATTGTGCGGAAGCTTTTCCGATTACTTGTAAGATTTGCGGGTCGTGACGCACCAAATTGGCATTTCCATGGCTAAAGGTGCGATTTCGCTTTTGAACCTCTTCTGTGAAAGTGCTGACCGCAGATTGTGCGATTCCTGTTAGTGTAGCGAGGTGAAACGTCTGATAGAATGCTGTTTGATATTTAAATCTATTCTCAAATGGTATGATATGATCTATTGGAATTTCAACGTTCTTTATTTTTAGCGTTCCACTTCCTGTCGTCTTTTGACCAAAACCATCCCAATCATCCAGAATTTCAACACCTTCGGCGTGCCTAGGAAGTGCTACAATCACGTCTTGTTGCTTTGTCTCATCATGCGCCAAGAGATCTATCCAATCAGCGAAAATACTACCTGTAGAATAATACTTTTGTCCGTTTACCAACAAGCTATCTCCACGTTTGGTTACCCGCGTGTCTAGTTCACCTACTTTAGCAGAGCCAATTTCTGTCCACCCGTTTCCAAACAAATCTCCTTTTACAAAGCGGTCAAACCAAACTTCTTGAGAACTAAATCTTTGGGCATTCAGACGATCTTCTACAAAGGCAAAGTGACCACGCAATGCTTGAACAATATTGGAATCTGCTTTCGCCAGTTCTGTAAGCAATCGAAATAGCTGTGGCAAGGAGAGGCCATCTCCGCCAAATTTGGCAGGAATTCTTAGTGCCCCAAATCCGGCTTCTTTCAGCCATCCGATCTCTTCATACGGCAATCTCCGTTCTTTCTCTCGATCTAATGTGCCTCTTGCTATTTTATCGAATATTGGACGAAATCTATCGGCTACTTTTGCATAATCAGCATCACTGGATAATTCTTCTTCTATTGGATTGTTAAGATTAATTTGATTCATTTTTGTTGAATTTTAGTGTTTTATTTAGCTCCAAGGATGTCGAGGCGGCAGTACATTGTTCAAATAATAGTTGCCTACGATGTGAAACTTCCAACGTACGGGATCATGTAAGGTGTGTGTGCGTGCATTGCGCCAATGTCTATCCAAATTTAGTTCGGATAGTGTTGATCGTGTACCGGATAGCTCAAACAACTTATTAGAAGAGAGCAAAGCGATTTCAGTCGTTAACACCTTTGCTTCGGCAACCAATAGTGTAGCTTCTGATACATCTTCTTCAGAAGTATTTACGATAGCTGCATCTATTTTATCACCAGCTAAATCTAAAACGGCTTCTGCGGCACGTAGTTTAATTTTCAATTCGCCAATGTTTGAAATTGTATAAGGATCGTCGGTTGCTTTTTCTAAGCCAGAGTCGATCCAAGGTCGTGCGTATTGGCGCACGTATTTAATTGTCTCCTCGATAGCTCCACGTGCGATGCCAGCGTCTACCGCGGCTTGGATAAATTGAGAAATGGCACCTGCAGCGGTCGGCCTTTCAAAGGCTTTGTAAATAGGGATAATGTGGTTGGGGTCTACTTTAACTTGTTTTAGTAGTACTGTTCCGCTAAACGTTGTTCTTTGTCCAAAACTTGACCAATCATTCACCACGCTAACCCCTTCCGTATGGCGCGGCACAATTGCACCGTGAGGATTACCCTCCTCATCTAGTGCGACGACGGGAATCCAATGAGCTAACAAGGCTCCGGTGGCGAAGAACTTTTCTCCATTCACTTCATATCCATTGTTGGATTTGGTGATTTTAGTCTGCAAATCCGCGACTGTTTTACTTCCCTTTTCTGAAAAAGCATTTCCTAGCCGCTCCCCTCGTAATACATTGCCGAAGAAAAACTTCTTTTGCTCTTCCGATGCATCCAGACGAATATGCTCTAGAAAGACCCAATGGTTTTGAGCGATTTGTCCTAAGGAGGGATCTACGCTTGATATGATTTTTACAACTTCTCCCAGCGTTCGGTACTTGACCTCCGCACCTCCATATTTTTTAGGAATATTGATTCCCCAAAGGCCACTTTGAGAGTACAATTTGATTTCTTCTAGCGGCAATCGACGTTCTATGTCTCTTTGAGAAGCCTCTTTGGTAAATTGGACTGCTAATTTCTGGGCGATTGCAATGGCTTCATCATCTGTCTGAATGATATCGGCAGCCGTATTGGTTTCAAAAAAATCTTTGGAGATATTGCTGTTCGACACGGAGTTATTTTGATTTATGTGGCTCATATGAGATTTCTTTTGGTTAGCTAATACTCTTAGGACGTGATTGCTGGGATTTGATCTTTTACGATATGTCTATACGACGCTCCGCGATGGTTGCCGGAGAGGCGTGCACCTTGGCCAAACAGCTTTTCACGCAGTGTGCCCGATTGATATTGAGTCTGGTATACACCACGTTTTTGCAATTCTGGAACGATATATTCGACGATATCTTCAAATGTTTGATGGGCCAAGATGTAGGCCAAGTTAAAGCCGTCAATATCGGTGTCTTCGATCCAGCTTTGCAATTCATCTGCGACCGTTTGTGGCGAACCGACAAGCACCGGTCCATTTCCACCTACGCTCGTCCACTTGGCCACTTCTTCAATTGTCCAGACTCGGTTTGGATCAGCATTTCGATAAGAATCAAGTATGGATTGTATCGCGTTAGTTTGAATTTGCGCTACTTGATCTTTAGCTTGATATTGAGAGAAATCGATACCAGACCAACCAGATGCTAGTGTCAATGCGCCATCATAACTTCCATATGATTGATATTCTTTGAATTTCTTTTGTGCTATAGCATCTGTTTCGTCGGTAACGATAGATAATAGATTGTAGATTTTGACGGAATATGGATCTCTTCCCACTTCCATTAATTTTTGCCGAATACTGGATACGATTGTTTTTGTTGAACTTTTTGAAGGTCCTGCAATAAAGATGCATTCTGCATTTTCGCCCGCAAATTTTTGTCCTCTAGCCGAAGCTCCAGCTTGATATAAAACGGGTGTACGCTGTGGCGACGGCTCAGATAAGTGAATTCCGGGCACACTGAAGTATGCTCCATCATGTGAGATTGGATGGACTTTCAAGTGGTCTGCAAAAATTCCTTTTTCTTTGTCCCTAAGAATAGCCTCATCTTCCCATGAACCTTCCCATAGTTTGTACAGCACTTCCAGGTATTCATCAGCGAGCTCATAACGTTCATCATGATTTAATTGCTTTTTCAGGCCGATATTCTTAAAACCACTTTCTAGATACGACGTGACGATATTCCAACCTATACGGCCTTTAGTTAAGTGATCCAACGTGCTCATACGCCGAGCAAAAGGATAGGGATGTTCAAATGATATGGAGGTCGTTACACCAAAACCAAGATGTTGTGTGACAGTGGCCATCGCAGGAATAATTTGTAAAGGATCGTTTATAGGTACTTGCACCGCGCCACTCAACGCATGTATACTATTCTGTTGATACACATCATAAATGCCTAGTACATCGGCAATGAATATCCCGTCAAAAAAACCTTTTTCTAATATTTTAGCGAGATCTGTCCAGTACTCCAGATCCTTATATTCTGTAGATCGATCTTTCGGATGCCGCCATAAGCCTGGAGATTGGTGGGCAATGCAATTCATTTCAAATGCGTTGAAGCTGATTTTTTTTCCCATATCTATAATTATTAAATCCATTAAAGACTACAAAGTCTATAAAGATAGTATAATTTATTTTAAACAATGTATTTTGTTGAGTTAATAAAATATATTTCTTCATTGGAATTTTCGTAAAATCAAGTTTTACTATATAATAGCTGGTGACTGGTATTTTCTACGTGGCTCTATGACTACAAGTGTGTAAGTGTTTCTTCTATGCATTATGCATTATCTTGTATCTTTACCTCAATGTTTACCTTTATTCAGCATATAAACCACTTTTTTAGATCCAATAGCCGCCATGGTACACATTCTCCTTTTGTGTATGAGCTAGCAGATCAGGCTATATATAGGTCATCTGTATCCGTCTCCAAAGAACTTCATGGTTTGGAAACAATACCTCCACATTACCGCCAAGTATTGACTAGGGTGTTGTGTTATTGGAACAAAGAGAAGGTATATGATTTGCAGAGAGAGCGGGGAGACGTATTACTGGTGAAAGCGGAAGAACTTTCTAAAAGCATCATCTGCCAGCATCTTAACGACCATGCATTGCTAATAGTGGATGGCATCTACAAGAGTAAACGAAATCGATACGCATGGCACTGTGCCCGACAAGAGGATGAAGTGACGGTTAGTATTGATTTATTTCATTTTGGTATACTGCTTACTCGACCTGGTCAAGTAAAAGAAGATTTTGCTTTGCGTTATCCTTTTTGGATCAGGTAATTGCGCTATAGCAGATCCTCACCCAAATACAGGAAGCACCATTCGCTCATCGATAGTTGTCAAACTAACTTTTGACTAAAATGCTTCCGACAAACTTAAATAAAATCCTTTCTGACGTTGTTCGCCTGGTCGTTTTTCGCCGATAGCGTAATCAAAGCGAATGGTAGTGCGGTGCTCAAGATTGAAGAAATACCGAAGTCCAGCGCCATAGCTAGGAATCATCCGGATGTTTTGTTCATTAGAAAATGTACTTCCTGAACCAGCAAATGCGGTAATACCTAAGCGGGGATGAAAGCGGTAACGTGCTTCGACTTGTGCTGCTACAAAATTTTTGTCGCGGTATCGACCTAAATAATACCCGCGCATCATATTGTCACCGCCTAACTCATTAAGCACATAAAATGGTACATCCGATCCGTAGGTACCACGATAATCTAATTGAGCTGCAATCGTTAGTTTGTTGTTGATCGGTTGGTAATGGCGGAAATCGGTTTCTAATTGATGGCCATTGAAATTTTCACCGCCGAAAAAGTTCGGCGCATAACCATACTTAATACGTCCGTACCAGCCATTTGTTGTATATGTCGTATAATCTCGGGAATCATACAATGCCGACGTGCCCAGGATTAGATGTTTACCGCCAGCTTTCCCGCTGAATTGCTCTCTTTGAAAGATGCCATTGGCATCAGAACTCTCAAACTGAAAGTTTTCAAAGTTGACGTTCAAACCCGCATATATGGATGGAAGGATTTTTCGTTCCACATCAATTCTTGCTCGGAAAAGGCGATGTCCCAAGAATTCTTCATTGGCATGTTGGGTGGTATTTCCAATACCGTAGAAATTAAATGGCCAATCTCGGTATCGAATTTCGGATAAGATATGATAATCGTTATGGCGTGTCCAGATATCGGTATTTAGTTTGATATTCTTCTGCTTTTCTGTCGTAGCAGTTCCCATCAACGTGACCGTAGAAGTACGACTGTTGCGATCTGAGCGATCCATATAAAAATTGTACGAACTAGCCAGACCAAATTCAAGTCCTGTTTCCTGTGCATAACCCAACGCCGGTAATACGAAGAAACTTGATGCGCGAGTCGTGTCGGTCAATTGTGGAGAAAAGAATTTATGGAAGGTGCGTTTAATAAGACCTACATCTTCTACCTGAGCTTGACTCAAAATGGGGGATATACTAAATAAGGCAAGCAAAAAAACTTGCTGAAGATTGCATTTCATACTTCTTTAAATGTGCCCAAATATAGGGAAAGATTCAAGTATTCGATAAGGGCTACATTTGGCATCAAAATTATTTGGTTGCGAATCAGGCAAATGCATATTTGTGCGGTAGAAAAGACAAAATATTTTTTGATATATGGCTGGAGTCGCTATCTTTGCACCATTGAAAAACACAAGTAATTGTCGCTTCAAAAGTTCTTTAAAAGAAAAATGAAATAAAATTTGCAGAAGTCAATTTAAAGTAAGATTTTTGCACACGCTATCGGAAAGATAGTTGTCTAAATAAGCCTCCTTAGCTCAGCTGGTAGAGCAACTGACTTGTAATCAGTAGGTCATTGGTTCGATTCCGATAGGAGGCTCAAATGCGACAATACGTTGCAGGTCTGGAGGGGTTCCAGAGCGGTCAAATGGGACGGACTGTAAATCCGTTGCTTCGGCTTCGAAGGTTCGAATCCTTCTCCCTCCACCATAATTGGGTCTGTATAAAGTGATGTAAATTACCTTATACAGGCTTTCAAGCGGAAGTAGCTCAGTTGGTAGAGCGATAGCCTTCCAAGCTATAGGTCGCGAGTTCGAACCTCGTCTTCCGCTCCATTTATAGAACAATGTAATGTCTCTGTCTTTGTTTAGTGTTTTAATCTAAAAGGGGTAGGGGCATATATCTGTAAATAAGCTTTTAGGATTGAAAGCCGAAGTAGCTCAGGGGTAGAGCACTTCCTTGGTAAGGAAGAGGTCGTGGGTTCAAATCCCATCTTTGGCTCATTTAAATAAGTTTGTTACTTTTGTAAATACAATTTAATTAAGGAATAATTTATAATTACTAATTCGCATAAACATGGCAAAAGAGAAATTTGACCGGAGTAAACCACACTTAAACATTGGTACAATCGGTCACGTTGACCACGGTAAAACAACAACTACTGCAGCTATTACTAAAGTTTTGGCTGACAAAGGTTTTTCGGAAGCTCGTTCATTTGATTCAATTGACTCTGCTCCTGAAGAGAAAGAGCGTGGTATCACAATCAATACAGCACACGTAGAATACCAAACACAAAACCGTCACTATGCGCACGTTGACTGTCCAGGTCACGCTGACTATGTGAAAAACATGGTTACTGGAGCTGCACAAATGGACGGAGCTATCATCGTAGTTGCTGCGACTGATGGTCCTATGCCACAAACTCGCGAGCACATCCTTTTGGCTCGTCAGGTAGGTGTTCCTGCGTTAGTAGTTTTCTTGAACAAAGTTGACTTAGTGGACGATGCTGAATTGTTAGATCTAGTTGAAATGGAAGTTCGTGAACTATTATCTTTCTACGAATTCCCAGGTGATGATCTTCCAGTTATCAAAGGTTCTGCATTAGGTGCTTTGAACGGTGAAGAGCAATGGGTTGATTCTATCATGGAGTTGATGGACGCGGTAGATAACCATATTCCAATTCCTCCACGTTTGACAGATCTTCCTTTCTTGATGCCTGTAGAGGACGTATTCTCGATCACTGGTCGTGGTACTGTTGCTACTGGTCGTATCGAAAGAGGTGTAATCAACTCTGGTGATCCAGTTGAGATCTTAGGTATGGGTGCTGAAGATTTGAAATCTACAGTAACTGGTGTTGAGATGTTCCGTAAAATCTTGGATTACGGTGAAGCAGGTGATAACGTAGGTTTATTGTTACGTGGTATTGAGAAAACTGATATCCGTCGTGGTATGGTTATCGTGAAACCAGGTTCAGTAACTCCTCACTCTGATTTCAAAGCAGAGGTTTACGTATTGTCTAAAGCTGAAGGTGGCCGTCACACGCCTTTCTTCAACAAATACCGTCCTCAATTCTATTTCCGTACAACAGATGTAACTGGTGAGATCTCTCTAGAAGAAGGAACTGAAATGGTTATGCCTGGTGATAACGTTACGATCACTGTAAAATTGATCAACCCTATCGCAATGGAAAAAGGTCTACGTTTCGCTATCCGTGAAGGTGGTAGAACTGTAGGTGCTGGTCAGGTAACTGAAATCCTTAAGTAATCTATAGTAGATTATCTTAGCGCATATGAAATAAGCTAACCAGTTCTGCTGGTTAGCTTATTTTTTCAATGCCTATAAAAGGTAAGTCTTTCACATCCATATCGCTGCACTATTTTAGTAGTTATATTGGGTTTTAAAAGACAAAAAAAGTAAATAACATTTGCTGTAATGGTAGTTAAAACCTATATTTGCAGCATTCAAAAACAAATTCTACGGGCATAGTTCAATGGTAGAATAGAGGTCTCCAAAACCTTTGATCTGGGTTCGAATCCTAGTGCCCGTGCTAAGAAACTCTTAATACAAGTAAACTAACAAATGGCAAAAGTACTTGATTTTTTTAAAGACTCGTACGTCGAAGTTACCGAAAAGGTAACTTGGCCTACATGGGCACAATTGCAAAATCATGCGGTCATTGTGCTTGTTGCTTCTATCATTATTGCTTTGGTGATCTTCGCCATGGATAAGGTGTCGAGTAACGTACTAGAGCTTTTATACGGAATTAACTCTTAATTTACAGGAATTATAAGGTATGGCGGATCAAAGTCTGAAGTGGTACGTAGTTCGTGCTGTAAGTGGTAAAGAGAAAAAGGTAAAACAATATGTGGAGGCGGAGATCAATAGGCTCGGCATTCAACATTTGGTAACCCAAGTGCTCATTCCCATGGAGAAGTATTATCAAATGCGTGATGGCAAGAAAGTAGCCAAAGAGCGTAACTACTACCCTGGATATGTCTTGATTGAAGCTGCCTTAGATGGAGAGATTGAACACGCCATCAAAAATGTGAATAGCGTAATCGGTTTCTTAGGTGATAAAGCGGGTAATGCTATTCCACTTCGTCCTTCAGAGGTTAATCGCATCTTAGGTAAGGTCGATGAAATGGCCGAGCAAGGTGAAAGCATCAATGTTCCTTATTATGTAGGTGAGACTGTAAAGGTAAACGATGGTCCATTCAATGGCTTTACCGGTGAGATCGAAGAGGTGCATGAAGATAAAAAGAAACTTATTGTGATGGTGAAGGTTTTTGGTCGTAAAACACCATTAGAACTGAACTACATGCAAGTAGAAAAAGAATAAGTTTCTAAGACACAAGACATATAAAAGCCCTTTTGCAATTTGCAGAAGGGTTTTTTTGTGGTCTACGATTATAGTAGCCCATCATTACAGGATTTAGCTATTTTTATAGCTCCGCTAAAAAATGATTTCTGTATTTGCTGAATGCCCTCTATAAAACAACAAAGCGAGGTGCATGCACCTCGCTTTGTTGTTTTATGATGATCGTGATCTGTATCACATTACATCAACTGTTTCAATAAGTTAGTCCAACCTACATTATTCTGTATGATCTGCTGAAGCTGATCTACGCTGACACGCTCTTGCTCCATGCTATCACGATGACGAATTGTAACCGTATTATCTTCCAATGTTTGGTAGTCTACCGTGATACAATATGGCGTTCCGATCGCATCCTGACGACGATAGCGCTTGCCAATTGCATCTTTTTCATCATACTGCGTATTGAAGTCTAATTTCAATGTAGCAAGTATTTCCTTCGCCTTATCTGGCAGCCCATCTTTCTTCGTTAATGGCAATACCGCTGCTTTCACAGGAGCAATCGCTGGGTGGAATTTCAGTACTACACGTGAATCTTGCTTCTCCTCTGTTGATAAATCTTCATGTACCAACGAATTGGCGAAAACCGTTAAGAACAAGCGATCCAAACCGATCGATGTTTCGATCACGTAAGGCACATAATTCTGATTGACTTCTGGATCGAAGTACTGCATCTTCTTGCCAGAGAACTTTTGATGTTGGCTCAAGTCGAAATCGGTACGAGAGTGGATACCTTCTACTTCTTTAAAGCCAAATGGGAAATCGTATTCGATATCTACTGCGGCATTGGCATAATGCGCCAATTTCGCGTGATCATGATAACGGTATTTTGCCGCATCTGGTCCTAGTGCCAAGTGCCATTTCAAACGTAGTGCTTTCCACTTGTCGTACCATTCCATTTCGGTACCAGGGCGCACAAAGAATTGCATTTCCATTTGTTCAAATTCGCGCATGCGAATGATGAACTGGCGTGCAATGACTTCATTACGGAAAGCCTTACCTATTTGTGCAATTCCAAAAGGAACTTTCATACGGCCAGTTTTCTGCACGTTGAGGAAGTTGACAAAGATTCCTTGTGCTGTTTCCGGACGTAGGTAGACTTGTTCAGCCCCATCGGCCATGGCGCCCATTTGCGTCGCAAACATCAGCTTGAACTGACGAACATCGGTCCAGTTCTTAGTTCCCGACATCGGACAAACGATATTATGCTCTTCGATAAGTGCTTTTAGCTTCGCTAGATCATCTGCATTCAAAGCAGCATCTAATGCCTTCTGGAGTTCGGCAGCTTTATCGCTTTTCCCGTCCTTTTCGTAGCGATCGATTTTGTCTTCGATCAATTGATCCGCTCTATATCTTTTTTTAGAATCTTTGTTATCAATCATCGGATCGCTAAAACCATCCACGTGGCCAGAAGCTTTCCAAGTAGTTGGATGCATGAAAATCGCCGCGTCGATCCCGACGATGTTATCATTCAATTGCACCATAGATTTCCACCAGTAGGTCTTTAAGTTATTTTTCAACTCCGAACCTAGTTGACCATAGTCGTAGACAGCACTTAGGCCATCGTAGATTTCGCTTGATGGGAATACGAAACCATACTCCTTGGCATGCGAAATGATATTTTTAAAAAAATCGTCTATCTGTTTGCTCATAAGTAGCAAATATAATTATTTAAGGCATGCAAAAGGATATGCATTTTGCTTTGTTAAGGGTTTATTTATACAATGCTCTGATCTGTTCTGAAGCATTTTTATTATCAACTTTTTTGATGATGTGGGCGATCTTACCTTGCTCATCAATCACGAATGTCGTGCGTGCTGTGCCCATGTATTTTTTGCCATACATATTCTTTTCTACCCACACGCCATAATCATTTACTATTTTCTGATCTTCATCGGCCAATAAATTAAAGGGCAACTCGTGCTTCGCAATGAACTTTTGGTGCGATTGTTCGCTGTCAATACTAACGCCTAACACCTCGAACCCGTCTTTCAACAAACTCTGGTAATTGTCTCTAAAATTACAGGCTTCCGTAGTACATCCTGGTGTATTATCCTTCGGATAAAAATATAAGATGACGCGTTTGCCCTTGAAGTCTGATAGATGAATGGTATTACCTTCCTGATTTTTGGCGGTGATAGCCGGAGCTTGATCGCCAATTGCTAATGTGCTCATATAAAACCTTGTTTATCGTGTAAATTCTGCTTGATAGATACGTTCATTATCTTTCCAATCTTTGACCACCAATCGAAACTCGTGTTTTCCTTTGCTTAAGGAGGATTGGAAGGTATGCCAAAGGTGTCTATTTTTGGGATCGTACTCCATCAACACCCATTCGCCATCGATGTACCCATCAAATGACTGAATGCCCGAGAAATTGTCAGAGATCGTAAAATCGATCTTTGATTGTTGCGCCACATTCTTTCCTTGGCTGAGATTGCGCGGCGTGATGCTCGGTGCTACGGTATCGACTGCCACATAAAACGAACCTAAGTTGCGCGTATTCACAACGACCCAGCCATCCTCATATTTGCCACCTTCCGAACCGGATTGTGTAGAGGCGATCAAAGCTTTGTCGCGTAATCTTTCTGGCAAGCTGGTTGGCTTGATTTTTAGTTGATAGGTGCTGAAGAGCGGCGTCATCGGATTGTGTACATGGTGGATTTCAGAATAACCACCAGCCGGTTTTGCACTGCTGCTATATAGAAAATCCAGATCGGTATACAACACACCTTTTGGAATGTCCAACTGAATGTGGTCTTTCGCAAATTGGTTATTCTTATTGTATGGCATTAATTGCCCTTTTACCGTATTGGCCTTCGGCTGATAATTTGCGGAGTTCTGAATCTGAAAGTTAAGCTCCGAACAATTGCCTTTTACATCCTTCACCACGTATTTCACATCGTGAACCTGATTGTCTTTTAACTCCAAGATCCCATCATTCGGAAGATGATGGAAGATCTCAATTGGGTTGCCGGGATCTTTAAAGCTTTTTTGGTATTTTGCTTTCGAACGTTTCCATTGAGCGTAATCAATATACGAATGTATACCGCGTGAAGTATTGAAATCCAATTCCTCAAATAGGACAGTAGACATCGGCTGGCCGTCAATAAACAGTTCGATCGAGTACACCCCATTTTGAAATCCACCAGCGCGATGCCGATCAATGGTGTTGATGCCGAGTCCAAACTTTCCATTGACTTGTATTGCAGCATTATTACTCAGTCTGTAATCCGTGCCGTTCACCGCGCGTACGGATACTGGTCGGCGGAAGGTGTTTTCGTTGAACATGCTTTCGCCCAAATCATACACCATCAATCCTTGAATAGTTGGCGCAAAGCGATCTGTAAATTGCAAACCAAACAGCTGTGTGTTTAGCGGATGTTGGCTCTTGGTATCTCGGATTTCAAAATGTAAATGCGGCCCGCCAGAAGCGCCCGTATTTCCTGAATTGGCAATGACGTCACCTTTTTGGAAGCTTAAAGTGCCTTTGTCTACCATGACATCCACATCGAACTTTTTTTGCTTGTATTGTTCGGCGCGTACAATGTTGGTCAATGCATCGTTGAAGTTTTCGAGATGCAGGTACACCGAGGTGTATCCATTGGGATGATCAATGTAAACCGAATTGCCACCACCACCGATTTGTACGCGAACGCGAGAAACTTGTCCGTCCGCAACCGCATAAACCGGCAAACCGGTACGTTGCTGCGTACGATAATCATCGCCAGCATGAAAGTGCGTAGAACGCAGTTCGCCAAACGTGCCTGAAGCATCTGGGGTAATATTTAGTGGCGAACGGAAGTAATTGACCGGATAATCCCGCGTCGTAATAAATTTGTTTTGTTGAGCCTGCACAGCCAATGCTCCAAAAAGGCCTGCCAGCAGACTGGAAAATAATCTTTGCATGCTTTATTTAATTTGGCAACTAAACATTTTTCGCTCTCCCAAATAACCTTCTAGCAGATCGCCAATCTGTACCGGGCCAACACCTTCGGGCGTTCCCGTGTAGATCAAATCACCTTTGCGTAAAGTGATCCGCTCAGAGATATAGGCGATCAATTGATCGAAATGAAAGATGACATCTTTGGTATTGCCTGATTGCACGGTTTCTCCATTTTTCTGTAGCGAGAAGGATAGGTTAGATAAGTCACCCAGTTCTTCTTTTGGGATTAGCGGACTGATCACAGCGGATTGATCAAATGCTTTGGCCAGTTCCCAAGGCAAACCTTTCTCCTTATGTTTTTGCTGAATATCTCTTGCTGTAAAATCAATCCCTAATCCGATCGCATCATAGTACTTGTGCGCAAACTTCTCGGCGACATGTTTGCCCTCATTACATATACGCAATACTACTTCCACTTCGTAGTGGATATCCTTCGAGAATTCAGGATAATAAAAGTCTTTATCGTCTCGTAGTACGGCTGTGTCTGGTTTTAGAAATATCACCGGCTCCTCCGGTACAGGGTTGTTTAGCTCTTTTGCGTGGTTGATATAATTGCGTCCTATGGCGACTATCTTCATGGATTTATTGAGTTAAATGTAAGGCGTGTTGATGTGCTTGTGAGCAGTAAATCATCTCAGCATAACAAATATAAGCAAATCGCGAGCCGAGACAAGAGAGAAGGAGGATTGCTTACATGGCGTGAAATGATTATTTAATTATTCAGCAGCGGAGTTGCTAAAATATATTGTTGTTATAAATACGTGTTTTTGTTAAATACGATGCTTTTTATAGTGTTTTGTAGCAATAATGATCCATCAAATGCTAAAAAGTGACTATAATTGTCTAATCACTACTGAAAAACTAATGATTTCCTCTGATTTCTTAGTTTTACAACAAGACTAACTTCCGTATTGGCGGATAAGATAATGCACGAACACACACTAACTACATATTTTACTATGGAAAGAAAACTATTCAGTTTTATTTTGGCGTGGCTACTTCTGATGGGAATAGCGCATGCTCAGACGCGAACAATCTCCGGTAATGTTGTATCGTCTCGCACAGGTCAGCCATTAGCGGGAGCTACAGTACGCGCTACAGGAACGGATACGGCCGTACAAACTAATGCACAAGGTAAGTTTACGATCGATCTATCTGGAAGTACAAGCACACTTACAGTTAATTTCGTTGGTATGCAACAGCAAATATTTCCCTTGGGCAGCGATAACACAATTAACATTCAATTGGATGATGAAGATCAGAGCGTTGGTGAAGTTATCGTTACCGCGCTTGGCGTACAGCGAACGCGAAACTCACTAGGATATAGCGTTCAGGCTATTAAAGGAGAAGATTTGTCTATGGTACGTCAGCCAGATTTGAATACGGCATTAGCAGGTAAGATTGCTGGTGTACAAGTACAATCTACGTCTGGTGCCGCTTTCGGTACTTCTACCATTCGTATTCGTGGTATCAACTCGCTATCGGGGGGGAATCCAATTTATGTGGTGGATGGAATGATTACTGAGCCAGAAGCCGTTAACATGGATGATGTAGCCGATCTTACGGTTTTAAAGGGACCAGCAGCGACAGCGTTGTACGGTCAGCGTGGTTCAGAAGGTGCGGTAGTTATCAAGACATTAGGCGGACGTACACGTGATGGCGTTGGTGTGAACTTCAACCAAGCAACATCTTTTGAAAGCGTTTATTTATTGCCTAAATATCAAAATGAATATGCTGGTGGATACTCGCAAGAATGGAGTACGTATAACCACAATCCTAATATAGCACCAGACTATTTAGCACCATATGATGGTGTGAATATCTTAAATTATGGAGCTGATGAAAGCTGGGGTCCACGTATGGATGGTACGATGTATATGCCATTTTATGGATGGGATCCATCTCACCCTCAATTTGGTCAGCTAACAGCCTTAGTGCCTCAACCAAACAATGTTCGTGATTTTTACAATACGGGCGTAAGCGCAAATACTAACATAGCTTTTGATAAAGCAGGAGATAATTACCAAACTCGATTCTCGTTTACGAATGTTTCTCGCACAGGTATAGTGCCAAATAGTAAGTTGGGGAGAAATTGGTTTTCTACAAACTCTTCCTTAAATCTGACAGATAAACTAACCGTATCTGCTAATGTGAACTTCCAACATGAGGTGTATAATAACCGACCAAAGGATGGTTACAGTTCTCAAACTACAGGGTCTTTTAATCAGTGGTTTCAGCGTCAGTTGGACATGAGCACGTTGCGTGACTATAAACGTCCGGATGGTACCTTTAGAAGTTGGAATATTGTGAGTCCAACAAATCCTAATCCTGCATATTGGGATAATCCATACACAGAAGTTTATGAAAATACACAACTTGACACTTATCAGCGGATCTATGGTAATATTACCGCAAGTTATCAATTAACGAATGCCCTGAGTGCTTCCGTGATTGCGCGAGGAAATTTCCTGAACATGGAGGAGACTGAACGTATTGCCAGTGGTACCTTGCAACAAGCGAGTTATTCTCAATACTTAAATAATCAAGATGAGGTAAACTATGTTGGTACATTGGCGTTCAAAGAACAATATGGAGATTTCACCGTGGATGCGGCCGCATTTGGAGAGTATCGTCGCAATCAACGTCGTTTCACAGATGCAGCGACTGCCGGTGGTTTAGCAGTACCAGGTTTGTATACTTTGGAAGCCTCTATTGACAGACCAACAGTTCAAACCAGATATTTTGATCAACGAGTCAATTCGCTCTATGGTTATGCTGCGGTTGGTTATAAAGATTTTCTATATTTAGAAGGAAATATCCGTAATGACTGGTCTTCTACACTACCAAGGGACAATAATTCATTTTTATATGGAGGATTATCTACCTCGTTTATTTTCAGTCATTTTATCGAGCCGAATGAGTTTTTCTCTTTTGGTAAATTGAGAGCCTCATTCGCTAAAGTAGGTACAGATACCGATCCATATCAGATCTTGCAAACATATAACATTCGTAACGCGTACGGAAGTAATCCGCTATTAACAGTACCTGATGTTATTCCAAATGCAAATCTATTACCAACCCTATCTACTTCGTACGAGATTGGTACCGAGTTGCGCTTCTTCAATAGCCGTTTATTATTTGATTTTAACTACTACACGCGTAGTGCTACGAATCAGATCCTAAACTTGCCGATTTCAGGTACTACAGGTTTTGCGCAAAGTTTGATTAATGCAGGTCGGATTGATAATCATGGTTACGAATTTACCCTAGGTGGTACACCTATTCGCAACAGTAATTTCAAGTGGGATCTAAATGCCAATATCGGTATCAATAGAAATAAAGTAGTTCGTCTAGATGAACAAGTAAGCAATCTACAAATAGAATTAGACGATACACCTTCCTCTTTCGGATTCGTAGGTTCTCCATTGATTACTTTGAATGCGTATGAAGGCCAGCCATATGGTCAATTGATCGGTATGGGGATTGTGAAAGACGATAATGGTAACCGAGTGGTGGGTGAAGATGGGTATTATCTACGGGAAGACAATATGAATTTGGGAAGCATTATTCCAGATTTTACTGGTGGTCTTACGTCATCTTTCTCTTACAAAAATTTCCGTGCTGGTTTCTCACTTGACTTTCAAAAAGGGGGTAAATACATGTCTATCTCTTCTATGTTCGGAAATTATACCGGCGTATTGGCCGAAACTGCAGGTTTGAATGAAAACGGTGTACCTCGTCGTGATCCAGTTGAAAATATGGGTGGTACTCTCTTACCTGGTGTTAAGGAAAATGGGGAAGTCAATGATATCTTTGTAGATACCCAAAATTTGTATGAAAATGATATGTTCTCGTTATGGGAAGAATGGGTATATGATCGTAGTTTTATCAAGTTAAGAGAGGTAAATATTGGATATGATCTGCCAACTCGATTATTCCAAAACACACCATTTAAATCGGCTAGTTTCTCATTAATAGCGACGAATCCTTGGTTGATTTATGCGAAAAATCGAAATGTAGATCCGTCAATCTTAGAAACATCTTGGTTTGAAGGTGGGCAATTGCCAAGTACACGTTCTTGGGGTTTCAGTCTTCGTTTAGGTTTGTAAGGGAAGATAAATCAAGTAATCATCAATAAGCTCAATAACAATGAAAAGATATATAAAACAATTAAGTACTTGTGTGGTAGTTGCCGCTGTACTGAGCAGCTGTACCAAGAACTTTGAATCCATCAATACAAGTCCAAACGATGCACTAAATCCTAATACAACTCTATTGTTGTCCAATGCATTACGCTCTTTGGGTAGTCAGACAGAAGGTGTTGCCGGCTGGGCCAAGGATTTGTATCCACAATATATGGCCGAAATTCAATATACAAGTGAATCTCGCTTTCAAAACACGATCTACAACTTCTATCCTATATACAATGCACCATTGCAGGATCTGCAGACGATCATTGCGCTAAATATGGATCCTGTAGCCTCTACGCAGGCTTATGTGACTGATGGTGGAGATAGTGAAAGTCAAATTGGTGTCGCCAGAGTGCTTAAAGCATTCTACTTTATGCACATGACCGATCGTTGGGGTATGATACCATACAGCGAAGCGCTGCAAGGTAGAGCCAATCTGACACCAAGCTATGATTCGCAAGAATCTGTATATAACGCGCTATTTGTAGAGCTGACCGAAGCACAAGAGCAATTAAAAGGCGGAGGATCTGTCAATGGAGATATTGTTTTTAACGGCAACGTTAGCCAATGGGTAAAATGGGCAAATACTTTACGTATGGCTGCCGCTTTGCACATTCGTAAAGTAAATCCAGAAAAGGCTAGAACTGAATTTTTAGCGGCATATGAAGCCGGTGCCATGTCAGCCATAGGGGATAATGCGGTATTTCGCTACTTAAATGACGCCAATAACCAAAGTCCGTTATTCAATAATTATGAAGTGACCGGCCGTGTGGACTACGCAGTAAGTGAATACATGATCGAACAACTCGAACTGCATAACGATCCTAGATTGTCGATTTTTGCGCTTCCAGCATTAAGCACAGGCACATATGTAGGGATGCCTTTCGGTTTAATACAAGGACAGACTGGTGCGTACAATCGTGAAAATGTTTCCTTAATTGGAGATCGTTTCACGGCACAAAATTCTGAACTTCCGCTCAGCACCTATGCGCAAGTCGAATTTATGTTGGCTGAAGCTGCTTTTCTTGGATGGATTCCTGATGCGCAAACACATTATCTCAATGGAATACGTGCATCGTTTATGCAATATGAAGTAGAAGACTTAGAAGAGTCCTATGCTGAGTATGTAGCGCAACCAACAGTTGCTTATAATCCAGCGTCAGGTCTAGAACAGATTATTACTCAAAAATGGTTTGCCAACTATATGGCCAATGGTTATGAATCTTGGACGGATTGGAGACGGACTGGTTTTCCTCGTTTAAATCCCGGACCTGCGCCACAAAATACCAACGGTAGCTTGCCAAGAAGACAAGCTTATACTACGGAAGAGGCCGGTCGAAATACGCAAAGTTACCAAGATGCTATTGCTCAACAGGGAGCTGATGCATTAACCACACGAGTTTGGTGGGATGTAGAAGATTAGATTATCTTAATTTTAAGCATTAAACATGAAAAAGGATTACGAGAGTAATCCTTTTTCATGTTTATATATATTGTAACAGATATGATGTGTCAAATATTCGATTTAGCATCATCCAACATTCAATATTATTTGTAAATTGGCCGGATCAATTATCTACAAACACACAACATGAAGAGAAGAGAGGTCATCAAACAAATGTTTGTGATGGCGGG
This sequence comes from Sphingobacterium chungjuense, assembly GCF_011316935.1. GTDB lineage: Bacteria > Bacteroidota > Bacteroidia > Sphingobacteriales > Sphingobacteriaceae > Sphingobacterium > Sphingobacterium chungjuense. Next base: position 307,231 of record NZ_WLYS01000004.1, on the reverse strand, counting down.
TGGTCTATTGATAGCTAGTTCTTGCGATTTCAGCGGGAAGAAAGCATCTATCGCCCTCCAAAATATCGATTTTTCGGCAGATGATGAAGAGCTTTTAGGTCATCTAGTGAATGTGATCATTCCGGAAGGCGATTCGCCAGGCGGTAAAAGTCTAAACTTGCATTTATTCGTGATGAAAATGCTGGACGATTGCGCATCGCCAGAACAACAAGAAGCCTTCTTGGTCGGTCTAAAAAAATGTCACAAAGAATCGAGTAACGATGATGCCAAACTGTTAGCTTATCTAAAAGGTTTACCCGAAGATGATCAGTTTGCTACCATGCTAAAAGCGCGTACCTTACAAGGTTACCTCAACTCAGAGTACGTGATGACTAATAAATTGATCTATGAATTAGTACCAGGTAGATATGATGGTGCTGTGAAGATAAACGCGTAAACTAATTATGGCAAATTTAAATATTGACTCCGTCAAAGACAGAAGCTATGATGCGATTGTGATCGGATCTGGAATCAGTGGTGGATGGTCGGCAAAGGAATTGTGTGAGAAGGGATTAAAAACGCTAGTATTGGAACGCGGTCGCGATGTAAAACACATCAAAGATTATCCGACGACAAATATGAATCCTTGGGAGTTTGAACATCGCAATGAGATGACTTTTGCGGACAAACAAGAAAATCCCATCGTCAGTCGTTGCTATGCTTTTCATGAAGATGCGGCGCATTTCTTTGTGAAAGATAAGGAGCATCCTTACGTTCAGGATAAACCATTTGACTGGATCCGTGGATATCAAGTAGGCGGTAAGTCATTGCTTTGGGCACGGCAAACGCAGCGTTGGTCGGACTTTGACTTTGAAGGACCACAGCGTGATGGTTTTGCCGTCGATTGGCCGATTCGCTATCAAGATCTCAAACCTTGGTACGATTATGTAGAGCGCTTTGCCGGCATCGCTGGTGATAAAGATGGATTGCCAGAATTGCCTGATGGCGAATTCTTGCCGGGATATCCACTCAACGTAGTAGAGAAATACTTCAAACAAAGCGTAGAAAAGAAATACCCAGAGAGAAAAGTTATCTCTGCACGTTGTGCGCATATTTCCAAACCACAGCCTATACATATTGAGCAAGGCCGTACGCAATGTCAAAATCGTACGTTATGCCAGCGTGGCTGTCCATTTGGTGGTTACTTTAGCTCCAATGCATCTACATTGCCGTGGGCGGCGAAAACGGGTAACATGACCTTGCGTCCTGATGCGGTGGTACATTCCATTTTGTATGATAAAGATAAAGGTAAAGCGATCGGTGTACGTGTAATCGATCGGAATAGCAAAGAAGAGATTGATTTCTATGCGAAAGTGATCTTTGTAAATGCTGCTGCAATCAATACCAATCTTATTTTATTGAATTCCAAATCCGAACGTTTTCCAAACGGTTTGGGGAATGACAGCGGGACGTTAGGTAAATATGTGGCATTTCATAATTATAGTGCTCGCATTTATGCGGAGTACGAAGGCCTTTCTGATTTTACGACGGCAGGTCGTAATCCTGCAGGTGGGGGCTATATTCCACGGTTTCGAAATTTGCATAAACAAGAAACAGATTACTTACGCGGATATGCAGCAGGATTTGGAGCTTGGCGTTCTAAAAACTCAGATCGTAGTGGTTGGGGAGAAGAATTGAAAAACTCCTTGCTCAATCCAGAGTGGGGCAATTGGGGTGTGGGTTCGCACATGATGGGCGAGACTATTCCAAAAGAAGCCAGCTATGTCGCGCTAGATAAATCGCAACAAGATGATTGGGGTATCCCATTGCTACACATCTCGGTAGATTATGATGATAATGATGCCAAGATGAAAAAGGATTACCTCGATACGATGGAAGAAATGTTTACGGAAGCCGGTTTTACCAACATCCGTAGAGACGAGAATTCCCAAGCTCCAGGTTTGGACATTCACGAAATGGGCGGTGCCCGAATGGGACATGACCCGAAAACTTCTGTGCTCAATAAATGGAATCAGATGCACGATGTACCCAATGTATTTGTTACAGATGGTGCGGCGATGACATCTACTTCCACACAAAATCCATCTCTCACCTATATGGCTTTTTCGGCAAGATCAGTAGATTACGCTGTGAATGAGCTGAAAAAAGGTAATCTGTAACGATTCCAATACATATACATTACATCATTGACGGAATGCGGAAAATATTTATGAAAAATATTTCGGCATTCCGTTAAAGTTTTGTTAATTGCTGCCGAAGAACACAACAATTATAAACATCGGGGGTCAACGCTTATTCTTCATTTAGTAAGCCTTTTTTTATTGACCGTCGATAAAACGATTTAGCACAATTTTAAATTTGATGATGTATGAAAAACATGTACAATCCTGATGGGCGTCTATGGACTGCGCTATTAGCTGTTGCTGCACTCAGCTTCAACAGTCTGCAAGCGATTCCAAATTCTCCCCGCGCTGGTGAGCGGACACAGATTACACAGCGCCAAGAAAAGGTGATGGGTCGCGTGAACGATGCTAGTACCAATGAACCTATTAGCGGTGTTACGATTACCGTAAGAGGCACCAATGTAAGTACGCAAACGGATGAAAACGGACAGTTTACCATTGATGCTAGCAATGGACAAACACTCGTTGCTACCTTTTTAGGCTACAAAAGAGCTGAAATGCGTGTTAGCTCTACTACAGTGAACTTCTCCTTAGATACCGAAGGTGAGGATCTGGAAGAAGTCGTCGTAGTAGGTTACGGTACGATGCGTAAGTCAGACGTGACTGGATCTATCTCGATCGCTAAAGGTTCGGATATGATCAAAAACCAAAACTTTAGTGCGTTAGACAATTTACGTGGTCAAGCTGCCGGTGTGAATGTGTATTCCAACTCAAGCCAGCCAGGTGCGTATGCTAACCGCGTAGTAATTCGTGGTACCGCTTCCATCAACTCTTCTTCGAGCCCGCTTTATGTAGTGGACGGAGTAGTGATGGAAAATTTCCACTTGGTAAATCCGAATGATATTGAGCGTATGGAAGTGTTGAAAGATGCTTCTTCTGCAGCGATTTACGGTGCACGTGGAGCCAATGGGGTAATCTTGGTTACCACAAAAAGAGGTTCTAAAGATGGGCGCAAAACCATCAGTTACCAAGGATCAGCTAGTGTCAGCTCTCCGCAACGTTATATGGATCTTCTGAATGCAGAAGAGTGGGTACAGGCCTTTATGATTGGTTTGGAAAATGAAAACACCTACATGCCAGATAAATACAATTGGTCTCTTGATCGTAAAGACTGGTTCAATGATCCAAACTACTTTGATGCTAATGGTAACCCATTGTACGATACCGATTGGCAGCGCGAGGCTACTCGTACTGTCCTTTCTCAAAATCATCAGTTGAACATCCAACAAGGAGATGAGAATTCTTCTATGGGAGCTTTCATTAATTATACTGATCAGCAAGGTGTGGTCAATAATACCTACAACAAACGTGTAAACGGTAAGTTGGCTTACGATTCGAAAGTAAAGGATTGGCTTTCTACAAGCATCAACTTGACGGCGAATCATACTTTCGGTCGCTTTACACCGGAAGATGGTGGCGGTCAGGAAGCACGTCGTACGATGATCGAGATGCTACCTTGGTTGCCAGTGTACCAACCTGATGGGCAATACTCATTCTCGGGCTCTTCTACTGTCAATGGTTTATTGGGTTTCGAGGGGATGTCCAATCCAGTTTCTATCTTAGATCTACAAGAAAGACGTCGTGCGAATACCCAAATCTTTGGTAACGCGGCCTTGACTTTCCACCTAGCTGATGGTTTGGATTTGAAAACTCAGTACGGTGTAGATAAGCAAAGAAGACAGTACAATGGTTATTCGTCTGTATTGCTGCATAATATTTCTCGTCCAAACGGTTGGGCACAAATTGAAAACGAAGACATCTTCTACTGGCAACAAGAAACGTACTTAAGCTACAACAAACAGTTCAATAATCACCGTATCAACGCGGTAGCTGGTTTATCGTGGCAAGGACGTGAGCGTAACTTCAGTATGAATCGTACCGAAGGCTTTACTAATGACTTCTTCAAGTGGAATAACATGGCAGCCGGTTCTTTACCGCAAGCACCACAGTCGGCTTATGAACGTTGGGGTATGAACTCGTACTTTATGCGTGCAGCCTACACATTAAACGATAAGTACTCGGCTACAGTTACTGGTCGTTATGATGGTTCTTCTCGTTTTGGAGCAAACAATAAATTCGGTTTCTTCCCATCTATGGGTCTGGCTTGGGTCGCATCTAATGAATCTTTTTTGCAAGATGTATCTTGGTTGAATAATTTGAAATTGCGCAGTAGCTTTGGTATCACGGGTAACTCCGAAATTGCCCCTTATCAGTCGATCGGTAGAGCGATTAACAATACGCAACTATTGAATGGTACACGTGTATCCACCTCTTACTTGGGGAATTTGCGTAATGACGACTTGAAGTGGGAAAAAACAGCTACGATCGATGGAGGTTTTGAATTAGGTTTATTTCAAAATCGTTTGAACTTCGATATCTCCTACTACAATCGTAGAACAACCGATTTGCTTTTACAAGCACCGCTTCCAAATGCATCTGGATTTGAGTTCGTAACCCAAAATATTGGTGCGGTAAACAACAGAGGTTTTGATATTATGATTAGCGGTGCTCCGGTACGTAATGATAACTTCCAGTGGACGTCTACTATCAATATGAACTACAACAAGAATCGCGTTGTTCAATTAGCAAACAACAACGCGGATATTCTTCAAAATAGCTTTGTATCTGGTCCAAACAGTGTAATCCGTGTTGGTGAAAACTTAAACAGCTTCTACGGATACCGCCGTAATGGCATCTTTACAGTAGAAGATTTTGAGAATGGTCTAATTACTAGAGAGCAGATTGGTAGACCAAATCGTTCGGCAAATCAGGAAATCCTAGGTAAAGGTATTCCAGATTGGTCAGGAAGTTTCATCAATACATTCAACTACAAGAATTTTGATATGACGGTTGATATGCAGGTTGTCTATGGTGTAGAGACATTGCAACAATTCTATCACTCTACCTACGATCGTTTTGGTATCACCAATGGTTTGAGCGAAATTTTGACAGATGCTTACAGTCCTTCTAATCCAAACACGATGCAGCAAGCTATTTTCTTGACTAATGGCGGTCACGCTGGTCAGGATACGCGTATCGATTCTTCTTGGATTGTGGATGGTTCATTCCTACGTTTTAACTTGATTCAAGTAGGTTATTCGTTTGATACATCATGGGCGCAACGTTTGGGCATCTCTGGTTTACGCGTGTATGCTAGTGCAAATAACCCATGGGTAATCACTTCCAAAGACTTTAAAGGATATGATCCTGAAAGTACTTCAACAGGAGATGGAAATAAGTTTGGTCAGAATGTAACGTTCTTCTCTTATCCGAGAGCAAAAACATTCACATTTGGTTTGAACCTAACGTTGTAATTAACCATTTAATACTTAAGACAGATGAATTTTAAATATATCATATTAGGACTTAGTGTGTCAACTATGTTGAGCATGAGTTCTTGTAAAGACTTTTTGGATGAAAATCCAAGAACTGATGTGGGTGAAAATGATTATTACACCACGCAGGCACAAGCACAAGAAAACGTCAATACCTTGTATCGCTTAGGAGCACCTACTTTTTATGGTAATGCCAATGGCGCGTATCAAGGACCTTTTGCTTCTATTCCAGTCATGTTGACGGGCTATTTCGAAAATAGTTACGAGGGACAAGAGCAGATCAACCAGTATTCGCGTTTGTTGACTAGACAACAAAATACACGTATTGTATCCAACAGAGTAAATGAAATTTGGCGTACTGCTTTTCAAGCAATTAATATTGCGAATGGTGCGATCAAAAATATTCCTAACATCACTATGCCTGATGATGTAAGAGCGAGGTTGACTGGAGAAGCCAGATTCTTCCGTGCTTTCAACTACTTTTTCATGGTAAAAATGTTTGGCGGTTTGCCGTTATCTACTGATCAATACGCGAGCTTGGATCAAGATTTCTTTTTAGCACGAAGTGCGCCAGCAGAAGTGTATAAAGTAATCGAAGAAGACCTTATTTATGCGGTAGAATCGTTGCCTGATGGCATCTTTAATAGTAGTGGCCGTCGTGTCAATAGAAATGTGGCGGCAATAGCGCTAGCGAATGTATACTTGCAACAAAACAAATATGCAGAAGCCGTACCTTACATTGATATCGTGCTTCAGTCAGGTCATACGTTAGCAACCAATACTGACCTTGCCGCAAATAGTGCTTACAATAAATTGCGTACTTCGGATCTTTTGGAAGAAACGATTTATGCGATGGAGTTTGACGCCGTAATCAACCCTGGAGGCTCATGGCCAACATATGGTTTTACAGCCTCCGCGAATGCTATCTTCGATAAGTATACCATCTTCGAGCGTGTTTATGGCCCTACTAATCGCTTCTTGAACGTATACGAAGATGACGATTTGCGAATTAAACCTAATCAGTATTACCATTGGAGCTATACCAATCCTTTAAATGGTAGAACATGGAATGGTGGTACGGTTGCAGGTGTATGGGCTTTTGTAGAAGAAGATGCTTTGTTAAATACAGGTCGCTCCGTGAAAGATCGTAATATTTACCGTTATGCAGAAGCGCTGTTAATCGCAGCAGAAGTGAAAGCGAGAGCAACGGGAGTTGCAACAGCAGCAGGTCACTTAGCAGAAGTGAGAGCACGTGCAAGTACAACTGGTGAAACAGTGGCGGCAATTACTTCACAATTGCAAGGCTTATCGGTTGATCAATTCGTGCAAGAAGTATGGAAAGAGCGTTTGCGCGAATTGCCGTTAGAATTCAAAATGTGGGATGACTGTCTGCGTACAGGCATGTTCCCTAACATTTCGTCAACGGTAAAAGGTCAAGTTACTTTCCAACCGCTAGTAGGAGCAGCGAATGGTTCAGGAGCTACATTCAAACAGTCGGATTTAGTTTACCCGATTTCGATGGACGAGCTACAACGTAACCCTAACTTAGAGCAAAACCCAGAGTATCAAAGGAATTAATATTCTGGTATATCCATTATCAAAGCTACAGCAGAAATGCTGTAGCTTTTTTTATTTTACAAACATTTTATTGTCTTTGCATAAAACATGTTAACTTATAATAGGTTACATTTGAAAAGTTGAAATTTTAAATTTGTTTTACGCCATGATATCAATTGTGATGAACATGCTATATACAATGATAAAGCATGATGCGCTTTAAAGATAAAAGTCCATATTGGCTAGCAGGCCTGTTAAGCACATTAATTGGATTAGGTATTGGAAGATTTGCCTTTACCGCATTGATTCCGCTACTTATTCAAGATGGTTGGAGTTCCGCTTTTGAAGCAGCTCAATTGGGTGCTGCGGCACTGGTGGGCTATTTGGCAGGACCCATATTCGTCAATGTGACGCAAAATAGGTTTCGGACAGCCACGATGATCAAGGTAGCTCTAATATTGTGTGCACTTGGATACATATTTGTAGCGTGGCATGATTTGGGTTTTTACTGGATGTATGTGTGGCGATTCTTAGCTGGTTTTGGCGGTGCTTTGCTGATGGTGTTATCTCCGACATTGATCTTGCCTTATTACAAAAAATCACAGAATAGAGGTTTGCTTTCTGGTATCGTTTTTTCCGGTATCGGTATTGGTGTCTGCGTTTCCGGTTTGCTGATTCCGTATTTGTATGAGCACATTGGTTTGTCGGAAGTTTTCATCGCTCTTGGTCTGGTGTGCCTGCTTTTTACTTGGCTTACATGGAGCACTTGGGATCGTGTACCTGTCGTGTCAGAAAGCCAGCCGCTGGGCGATCATTCTACCGTGCGATTTGATTACCGTAACAAAAACTTTTTGTTGCTCCTAACAGCCTATTGCTGTAATGCGGTAGGCTATATACCGCACACACTATTTTATGTAGATTTCCTAGTACGGCAAATGCATAAGAGCTTCGCATTTGGTGCTATGGGTTGGACATTTTTTGGTATTGGTGCACTTTTGGGCCCCGTTTTATTGGGCAAACTATCCGATCTCATCGGATTGAAAAATACCATTCTAGTAAGTTATTTTATATATATATTGGCCGTGTTTATGCCCGTCTTAATCACATATGATATCGTATTTTATGCTTCGGCTTTTATTGTAGGCTTTTTTACGCCCGGCATGATTACGCTGATATCTTCTTACGCCTTGCGTATTTTTGGAGATCTGAAATATAAACTCGCCTGGAGCAACCTGACCTTGGGTTTTTCCTTTTTTCAAGCTATTGGGGGATTTTCTATGGCTTTTTTGATCAAGAATGATAATTATTATCCGCTATTTTACATTGGGGGAGTATTCCTTATCGTTTCGTTTATATCGATTTTAGCCATCAAACACAAAGAAACCAAAGGAACATAAAAATGCCCCATATTACGTTTTTACTATGGGGCATTTTATGCTTTAGCTTTTATGAGCACTAAATATCTACCGTAGCATCCATTTCAAAATCTTCGTGCATCAAATGCACAATTTCTGTCGCTTTCTCGTAGTTGGTTGATTTCTTTGAGAAGAAATCGTGTTGTGTCGTTTCTGTGCTTAGCCCATTCATCACAATAGGGTTGACTTGCTTCACTTCGAATATCGGTTCAAAGGCTAAATTCATCAACGCTTTATTCCCATTGTAACGCACATATTCTTTTACCTCTGCGGTCAATCCTACGACCGTGTATAATTCTTCAGTGTACTTCAATTCATTCTCGTACAAGTCATTTAGAAGCCTCAAGAAACGCGCTTTGACTTCTTCCTTGTTCGGTAGACGGTTGAAGACTTCCTGTGCCATCAATCCGACGAAGACACCGTGTATCGATTCGTCTGCGATGATCTTTTTGATAATATCTGCTGAGGCCACCATTTGCCCTTGGCCACATAACCACAATGGCAAGAAGAAACCCGAATAGAACAAGAATGACTCCAGCAATACCGAAGCACCTAAGGCCATGAAAAGCTCTTCGTCGGTCACTGTTTCTTTGTCGATCGCGCGGTAATATTGATCGATAGTCGATGCCTTGTACTGCAAAAATTTATTTTCGGATACCCAGCCAAATACATCGTTGATCTCATTGGTAGTAGACACCGTGGTGAAGATCGTAGAGTAGGATTTAGCGTGAATCGCTTCCATCATACACATGTACGATAGCACCGCTTTATTTTGTAGGGAATTGATATGGTCAATGATCTTAGGCATGCCGGTGTGGCTTTGCAACGTATCTAGCAAAGTCAAGCCGCCCAAGGCTTTTTTATAGCATTCTTTCATATCCCAGCTCAAGCCTTTCCAGCTATCAATATCCTTAGAAGGAATGTATTCGGTATCGATCCAAAATTGCTTAATATTCTGTTCCCAGAACATCAATGCATAATCATTATCGGGTGTGTTCCAGTTTACTGCGGTATATTGTTTGCTCATGGTTTGCTTTATAACTTAAAGAAACTGAACCGGTATACCAAGGTATTCCGATTCAGTTCCGATTGGGATTGAATTATACTATAATAAAATGTTTATGCCGAACACGAGATACATTCCTCGATGGTCGATTTGCGCGTACGAGTGTAATACAAAGACTTCAGCCCTAATTTGTGTGCGTAAATATAATACTTCGCTAAATCGCGGGTACTGTCCTTAGAATTGGTGTGCAAGATCGTGGATACACCTTGATCAATATGACGTTGAATAACAGAAATCATTTTCAACACTTTCATCTGATCCATATCATACGCAGACTTGAAGTAGAAGTAATTATCGTTGGTCAAGTATGGCATTGGGTAGTATGTAGTACTATCACCGTATTCGCGCACTTCGATGATATCTACAATCGGCATGACCGATGCCGTAGCATTCATGATGTACGATGTCGATTGGTTTGGTGCGATCGCCAAACGGTACGCATGGTAGATACCATGTTCTTTTACTTGTGCTTTTAAGTTTTCCCAATCTGCAATAGTTGGAATATGTACACCTTCGAATAATTCTTGAACTTTATCTGTTTTAGGAAGATAATCGCGTTCTAGGTATTTGTCGAAATACGTACCATCAGCATAAGCTGATTTCTCAAACCCGACGAAAGTACGGCCACGTTCTTTGGCGATATCCATAGAGGCTTCCAACGAATAGTAGTTCATCATCATGAAAAAGGTATTCGCAAAATCTAATGCTTCTGTAGATTCATACATGATAAAACTTTTGGCCAAGAAGCCATGCAGGTTCATCGCGCCTAAGCCAACGGAGTGCAACTCACGGTTTGCTTTAGCAATAGTTGGTACCATTTCGATATCCGTTACATCCGTGACGACAGTAAGGGCACGCATAGCCGTTTTTACGGTTTCTTTGATCCGCTTATTGTCCATTACCGTCGCGACGTTTAATGAACCTAGATTACAAGAAATACCGTAGCGAATGGTGTCTTCCTTACCGTAGATATTGATATCAGATACTTCAGATACCTGCATAATCTCGGTACAAAGATTCGAGAATTTCACATTTCCGATGCCGTTAAGTGCATGCGCTCTATTCGCATTTTCTTTATAGAAGATATAGGGGTATCCCGACTCTTTTTGAGTTTGCGCAATCTTAACCAATAGGTGGCGCGCATTGATTTTCTTCTTTTTAATATTAGGATTGGTGATCAATTCATCATACATGGCATCCATATCTAGCTCATCTAGATATTTGCCATACTCTTGCATCACCGTATGTGGGTAGATCAAATAGCAAGCTTCATCTTTCTCTGCCAATTCCATGAATTTGTCGGGCACGATAATACCGATGGATAAAGATTTGATACGCACTTTCTCATCGGCATTGATCTTTTTACAATCCAAAAACTCTTCAATATCGGAGTGGAAAATATTGAGATATACCGCACCAGCACCTGGGCGTTGGCCTAATTGATTGGCGTAGGAGAAGGTATCTTCCATGATTTTCATGATCGGCAACACACCGCCAGCACGGCCTTCCACACCTTTGATAGCTTCGCCACGAGCTCGTATTTTTGAGATATTGAACGATACACCGCCACCGATCGATGATAGCTTCATCGCCGAGTCGATGGCATAGCCAATACCATTAAGATTGTCGCCTACTTCATCTAAGAAGCAAGAAACCAATTCTCCGGATCTTTTCTTACCAGCGTTCAGGAATGTCGGCGTAGCGGGCTGATATTCTTGGCTGATCATAATTTCTGCATATTCAAAGGCTTTTTCTACACCTTCTTCACGGGCTAGAAACAACGAAACTGCCATGACGCGGTCTTCATATCTTTCTAAGAATTTCTCGCCCGAGTCATCGCGCAACGCATAGCTTTGAAAAAACTTGAAAGCGGCCATGAAAGACTGGAAGCGAAATTTCTTCGCATATACATAATCGTATACTTGTTGAATCTCTTCGAAGGTAAACCACTGATAGAAATCAATGTAATAGTTATTCTCAATAAGATAGTCTACCTTTTCTTTTAGGTTATAAAAGAAAACGGTGTTCTTATTTACATATTCTAGGAAATAAGCTCTTACCGCTTCTTTGTCTTTATGTAAGCTAAACTCGTCATCATGTTTGATCATGATTTCGTTGTTAAGCAATATCCAGTTTTTCGCTACGTCGTTTGCAATCATAATATTGATTTTTTATAATGTCAATAAACTCATTAATATCTACCAGAGTCCCCGAAAGTTCGAACTTTAAACCAATAGGGAGGTCGAAGTTCTCTGCGAGTTTATCTGCTGCAACGGCGAAGTTTCTTCCCCAGTTGCGGTTGCCACTTGAACTCACGGAATGAATCATGTGGTTGTATTTTTCGATGAAGGCTTGTGTCTTTTCAGGCACTTTGCCAAAGTTAATCGTGTAAGTCACTAAATGACCCATCGTTGATGGTATGGTATCCTCTTCGATACGGGTAGCTTGCCACCCAGTTATCTGGATCACTTTATGAATAAAGCGATCTACATTTCCTGTTTTTGAATCGTAGTAAATATGAATCATGGTTCGTATTTAGAGGGTTTACTATACGGTTTACAACGCGATATGGTCTAGTTCCTCTGGTTTGAAACCAATGATTCTGTGTTTGATTTCATCTTCTTCCAACACTAGTACCGTAGGTACCGTGCGTACTTTGAATTTTACAGCCAATTCTGGCTCATCAAACGGGTTGATTGTTTCGTAAGATACACCCTTGTTGTCCAAGTAGGAAGATACCTGTGCGCATGGTGCACAGTCATTCTTTTCAAATTTAATGATTCTTGCCATGTCTATTTAAAATCTTTTGGGGGTAACTTTAAGCTGACTATAGGGTTCAGCTTACGTTTGCCATAAATAAATATTCTATTGAGTCGGAATCGTAATAATTCCTTAGTGTTAAACAAAGATCAACTATTTTTTGATGGGTAAGTTAACTGGACTTTTCCACATGGCGTTGCTGAAAGGCAGTTAAAGCTCGCTTCCCGAATGTGTTGTTTGGTAATATTCTGATTTACAGGGTCAAAAGTATGTGGATAACTTTGAAAAGCAGAAAATATTTTCCTGATAAATCGTCTAAATCTACAGTAATTTTGACGAAAAAATAGCAGGAAAACGGATGGAATTCTATTGACTTTGTAGAATAAATTTTGTACAGTAGATTAAGCGAATGGCTGCGCTGCCTTACTTCCTAAAAAGACAAATTCCTCCGGTTTTATTTGCCGGAGGAATTTAATGGTTAAGGAATTCGGTTTCAGCAGTCTACTGCTTAATAGCCTGGGTTTTGTGTCAGATTGGTGTTCCCTAATTGATTCAGAGGAATCGGGAATAGCAGTGCTCGAGGATCTGATGCCGGTTTTTCCTGCCAAGCATCCAAGTACTTGCCAAAGCGAATTAGATCTGTACGGCGGTGCGATTCCCAGAAAAATTCACGACCAAGCTCATCCAGCAGATCGTCTGTCGTCAATGTGGCCAAAGCCGTGGCGTTTCGCTGCGTCCGCACTTCGTTTACTAAAGGCAACGCCAAGGCGGCCTGATTCATGCGTAGCAAGGCTTCTGCTTTCATTAATAAAACGTCTGCATAACGTAGGAAAACCCAATCATTCTCGGCATGTCCTGCGCCAATGTTAGCATAATCTGGCACATATTTGACGACGCGTATGCCTGTTACTTCCAGATTATTTCCGCGCTCAATGATACTCACTTCTGGTGTGAAGCTTAGCGGATTGCCGCGACGGTCTTCCCGCGCTACTCCTTGCGCATTGACCTGTGGGCCCATCAAGAATCCCATATTCATACCAGAGATATTGGTCACGCCTGGGTAGGGAGAGCTCCTGCGTTGATCGGCTTGCTCATATTTATCGTAGAAATCGGATAGCGTGGCAAAGCCATTCCATCCACTTGGATTCATATTATAGTGTAAGGTAGTTCTCAGAATGGAATAAATATCTCCAGAATTACTGCCGCCAATATTCGCCCCGACAAAGATGTTTTCAGACGATTCGTGGTTGTTCAGGTTGAAGTTGTCAAAGTAGTTTTCTGTTAAGGAATAGCGACCGATGATCTGGTCGGCCAATGTTACGACCATTTGCATATCGGCATTGTCGAATGTTGGTGTTTCTCTATTCAAGAATGCGCCTCTATTCAGATATACTTTCATGAGCATCATGCGAGCGGCATCTTGATTGGCTACCTGTGGATTTCCTGTTGGCAAATCGGGCATAATCTCGTTTAATTCGGAGATCAAATATTCCATTTGCTCTTCGGCGCCGCGAACGCGTGGCATACCCAAAATGTCTTCGCCCGGTTCGCGGTAGGGAACCTGACCCCAACCATCTAAAATAGAAAACTGCGCAAATGCGCGAATAAAACGCGCTTCGGCCGCTTGTCTTGGCGTAGGATTGTAGCGCAACAAATCTGTTCCGGCATAACTCACGGCGTTTAAGTTTCTAAAAACATCGTGAATGCGGACGTGATCTGCCTGCCATTGATGTAAAAATAAGGCGCGCCAAGCACCATTATCATCCCAATCGCCACCGCGTGTTGGTGGAATGGTTTCGTCTGATGTGGTTTGTTGTAATGCCCACCAGCCACCATTTCCTTGATAGGGTGATCGCATAGAAATATAAGCTCCTTGCAACAAAGCTGCGGCATTTACAGCTCCTGGTTCGGTATCCGAAATTTGTCCGTTAAGCTGTTCATCTAGCTTCGTACATCCGCCAAAGGCGATGCAGCCCGCTAATATCATACTATATATGTTTTTTTTCATGTTTTCGAAGATTAGAGAGAGAAGTTAACACCTAGATTAAAAGTCCGTACTGGCGGGTAGCCAATGTAATCAATACCCGCAGAGCCCGTGTTGCCTACGCCTTTGGCGGTGTTGACTTCTGGATCAAACCCAGAATATTTGGTGAATAGCAATAAGTTGGTACCATTGAAGAAGATATTGAGATTCTTCAACGAAGCGCCAATATTACCTACACGGTAACCAATCGTTGCATTCGCTAATTTTAGGTAACTTCCATTCTCGATAAAACGGGAAGACGGCGCGGCCGAGTTGGTCAATGATTCCTGAATAGGAGAGTCTAACAAACCGGCTGCAATATTTCTGAATCCACCCAAATTGGTGATTGGTAATACCGTGTTGGCGGTATTATTATAAATATCCTGCCCCAACATACCGTTGAAGTTCGCAGAGAAAGTGAATCTTTTGTACGCCACATCAGTGCTAAAGCCAATCAAGGCACTAGGATTTGGATTGCCCATGTACAGCATAGTAAAGCCATCATCGGTATAGGTGGAGAATCCTTCTGGGCTTAAGCCAGTATATTCACGCGTCATGATAGCAAACATCGGCAAGCCTGCTTGAATGACTTGCACCGTAGCACCTGACACACCTTGGCCACTTAGTGCACCGGTGAGGATCACATTGTTCATATTGTTCACTTCATTTTTCAATAAAGTCAGGTTAGCCCCGATATTCCACGTCAAGTTTTCTTTTTGAATTACGTTCGAATGCAAGCCAAATTCTACCCCGCGGTTGCGAATCTCTCCATCCAGATTGCTCCAAATAATGGGTGCATCCGGTGCATTTGGATACAATGGAATGGTCGGATAGAGAAGATCGGTGGTTTTCTTATCGAAAACATCAATCGAACCCGTCAACTTCGTGCCGAATAACCCGAAGTCTAAACCGATATTCAATTGTTCGTCGCTCTGCCAACGCAAATCTTGATTACCGTTATTAATCGGTCTTACGGCATTATCATTTATAAAGCCGTAACGGTTGATGGCTGATCCAGCTGGAAATTCCTGGTTACCGGTACGTCCCCAACCAGCGCGCAAGCGCAATTCGCTCAACCATTCTACATCTTGCATAAAGCTTTCATTGCGAATGTTCCAAGCCGCAGAGAAAGAAGGGAAGTTACCATACTTGTTATTAGCGCCAAACTTGGTTGAACCATCACGTCGTATCGTAGCGGTCAATAAATAACGCGAGTCGTAGTTGAATATCGCGCGGAAGAAGTAAGATTGTAACTCCGTGGTTGGGTCGTTGAACGAATTAACAGTGCGATTTCCGCTGGATCCTGCTTGTAATGCATCGGTATAATCAATGTCGATATCACCATAATTGATGCCACGAAAATCCATGCCTTTGTACGTGAAATTCATATACTCATAACCGATTACCGCATTCAAATTCAGTTTGTCGGCAATCTCTCTATTGAAGGTCAACGTATGTGTTAATTGGCTCGTTAATAGTTCATTATTAGCATACGATGCTTCGCCGCCTAGTGTGCCACCATCTTGATCGGCTACAATGCCGGGGATGTTGATCCAACTTCTGGTCGAAGCACGACGAATACCTGAGCTGTAATTTACTGCTCCTAAAACACGGTATTCTAACCAATCATTGAATTTGTAATAAGGGGAAACGCTACCGATCACCGTCGTTACGCGCGCATGATCATTATTGGCCTCTGCCATCCCTAATGGATTGATGATCGATGTACCGTACTTAATATTAAGTGAACCATCTTCATTATATAGCCGTTCGGTGGGATTCCAGTTGAGCGCTTGACCGACTAAGCTGCCTTCAAAACCCGCATCGGTCGTTACCGCTGCCAATTGTTCATTGGTTTGCGTACCAATCAGTCCCAAATCAAGACCTAATTTTTTGCTTTCCAGCATGCGAAAGTTACCGTTGACCGAAGCAGCCACCTTTTTAAAGCCACTTTTGATCAGGATACCTTCTTGATCTTGGTAACCGATGGAAGCACGAAATTTGGCATCTTCCGTACCGCCACTCATGGATACCGCATAATCTTGAATGATGGCGTTGCGCGTAATCGCACCCATAGCATCCACATCAGCTCCCAAATCACCGCCCGTAATTCCATAACTATTTAAGGCGCCACGGAACTGATTGGCATCTAAGATATCTAAGCGGCGCATCAGGGAAGAGACACCGGTAGATGCATTGACATTGACCTGCAGATCGCCCGCTTTACCGCGTTTAGTATTGATCAAAACCACACCGTAGGCTGCACGCGCACCGTAAATCGCGGTGGCGGAAGCATCTTTTAGGATTTCCATGCTTTCTATATCCGACGTGTTGAGAAATACCAATGGATTTCCACCCGGCGTAGCCCCAACTGCAGCACTACGTGATGGACGTGGTGAGCGACCATCTAAGGCAATTCCATCCACCACATATAGTGGTTGGCCATTTCCCGTGACGGCAGAATTACCACGGATACGCACCGTTGTTTCGCCACCCGGTTGGCCACTATTGTTAATCATTTGTACACCAGGAGCTTTACCTTGGATCAATTGATCTGGCGCGGTGAATGGCCCCTGATTAAAGTCTTTTTCACTCACCTTGGTGACCGCACCGGTTAGGTCTTTTCGCTGTACGGAAGCATAACCGACAACGGTAATTTCACCAATATCTTCGCTAGACGAGGCTTGCAAATTGATACTTAATGGCGACATGTTTTCGCTAACGCGAATGGTTTCCCGATAGGTTTCATAGCCTAGGAAAGAAACAATAAGCGTGTAGCTTCCCGCAGCTACGCCACTAAAACTAAACGATCCGGTGGCATCTGTACCGGCTTTTCGATCCAATTCTACTAATGTTAAGGTAGCTCCCGAAATAGCCTGTCCGTCGCCGGTTACTTTGCCATTCAGAGTAGCATTTTGAGCAAACGCAATGTTTCCGTGTAGTAGGAAAAGTACTAGCGCGGACACAAGCATGCGAATACCTTGAGCAGGTAATTTTGATTTCATGTGTAGTGTGTATTAAGTTTATTAAATAGTAGTTTTCACGCCATAAACTTGGGACAGCGTGATTAGACTGCTCCAAAGCGTACATTTTTTAAGTTTATATTTTTATAAGTGGTAACCAAATTTAATAAAAAATGACACCTGTGGAGTATAAACTTGGAAATATATTCCTTTCTGGGAAAATTTGTTGGGAACAGACCGAAAGTCGCTATGGGATCATCACCTGAGAAAAAAATGCGCATAGCAGTGCTAACACCGAGAGTTTTGAGGTGGCTGCTGTCGATTAAAGAGATGATTTTATTATCTCGTGTTTATGAAATAATACTGTGTTTGCGAACAAAAAAGCGCAAATTCGATACCCATTTACAAAAGGTTAATCACCAATTCTTTTGGCGGCGAATGTACCATTGGGTTGAATCGCATAGAGCGTGCTTGCTTTTCCAGTGCTTTCATCCAGCACAAAGCGAATCGCAAAACCAGCGAGGTCTTTGATCTTAAAATTGTGGTTGCCTTGCGCGATCGTTTCATAATTATTTTGGCCAGGTACATCCATATAGATTACATTATCCTTTACTGTGATCGTAATCTTCATATTACCCACAGCGTATTCGCCTACGTAAGCTTCTAAATCTTTTTTGCTTACCTCTTTGGCGCTGGCCTTACGTGTGAATTCGAACGATTCTGGAAGATCTAGTTGTGCGCTTTTAATGTCGCCATCAAAACCAGTGTGAAAAGTGATCTTTTGCGCCTCGTCATCATCTTGCTTTTTCTCTTTATCGGTACTCAGCTCTCTAAGCGTGAACGTGTCATAATGATAATGCTCCAAGTGGTGTTCTTTTGTGGCTAAATGTGTTTTTAGAACACCATTTTCGAAGCGTATCTCAAATTGTCCGTATGCGGGATGATGATATAGTCCTACATAATCCGCGAACAGATGGGATGGCTTAGTACCTTTCACTTGTTTTAAATCATCTTCTAGCGGTTTTACTGCCGTTTCTACACTGTCTTGTTGCACACCACGCGTATTCCAATTGACGTAAGATAATCCCAATAATTGATCGCTAATCAAATTGCGAACAACGCTCGGTACTTCGGATCCATTTTGATTCGTCAGCACCACAATGCCCAAGGAATCACTAGGAAAGAACGCCACGGACGCAGAAAATCCGTCAATATTGCCGCCGTGCTCTACTTGGTAATGACCGCGATATGAACCAATCATCCAACCCAAACCATAGTTTTTGAGGTGTACGTCTGTTTGTTTGGTAGAAGGTAAGGCCGCGGCGATCACCATCTGCGAACTCATGGCTTCCTGAACGTATTTTGCTGGCAAAATCTGTTTGTTGTTGTACTTCCCTTCGTTCAACCATACTTTTAACCAATTGGCCATTTCTGCCACGCTGCTATTAATACTACCGGCCGGGCCCATGCCGTTGATATTATAATAAGGCATATACTCGATCTTTTTTTCGTCGTCTACCGTGTAGCCTCGTGAAGCATTTTTATTGGTCGACATATCAGCAATACCCAAATTGGTTTGCGTCATGCCGAGTGGCTTTAGAAAATGGGTACGAATATTATCCTCCCAAGATTTTTCAGTCATCTTCTCGGCAATCATACCTTGCGCTAGGTACATGAAGTTGTTGTACAGCCAAGTACTGCGTAGATCGGCAGTTGGTTTCATGTATTGCACACGTGCCAATAGGCTGTCGCGAGCATCGGTATTGAAGAGATACCACGAAAGATCATATCGGGAAAGCCCAGTGCGATGTGCCATCAGATCGCGTACAGTCACTTGGCTTTCGCGTCCATCTTGAAAACGCAATGCTGGTAAATGCTGCGTGATTTTATTATCTATTGAAAGGCTATCGCCAAATAATTTACCGACTAAGCCAGCGGTAAAGGCTTTGGTTGATGAACCTATAGCATACAAAGTTTGCGGTGTAGCTGGCAGCTTCTCTTCGTAATTACGATAACCGTAACCTTTGCTGTAGAGCAAGCTATCCTTATGCACGACAGCGACAGAAAACCCAGCTACTTGATAATCTGCCCGCACTTTTTCGAGTAAAGAATCGATAGTAGACCAATCGGCAGAAGTTTTTGTTTGAGCTTGTGTTACATGTACGCAGATGCTCAACAATAGGAGCAAGATGAAAGTGGATTTACGCATGAAAAGGAAATCTTGGTATAGCACGGTCGCTAAAATATTGGTTTGTAATAAATTCTTCTGAAAGATACGAATTTATTCAATTCCGCCGGATCAATTGGAGATTAACCCAGCGGAATTGATTAAATATTTGGTGTTAAACCAAATATTCAAAGAGCGTTTGATCTTTATTGATTTCAATAAAGTCAAACTTATAGGCTTTTAAGCGCTCGATCAGGCTGGTGTAATCTTTGGCCGTGCCTAGCTCGACACCGATCAATGCCGGTCCGCGTTCACGCTCGGTTTTTTTGATGTACTCGAAGCGCGTGATGTCGTCTTTTGGTCCTAAAACTTCGGTGACCAATAATCTCAATGCACCCGGACGTTGTGGAAATCGCACGATGAAGTAATGCTTGATCCCTTCGTACAAGAGCGACATCTCTTTGATTTCGCCCATACGATCAATATCATTGTTGCCACCAGACACGATACATACTACTTTCTTGCCGCGAATCTCTTCTTGGTGAAAGTCCAATGCGGCGATTGATAACGCCCCTGCAGGTTCGGCTACGATAGCATCTTTATTATAGAGTTCTAAAATAGTTGTACATATCTTACCTTCTGGCACAGATCGTACGCTATCCAATAATTGGCTAGAAATAGCAAATGGAAGTACACCAATTTTCTTCACAGCGGCACCATCCACAAACTTGTTGATGCTCTCTAACTCAATCGGTGCGCCATGCTTCATCGCGGCTTGCATAGAAGCTGCTCCTTCAGGCTCTACGCCGTACAATTTTGCCGCCGGTGCATGTTGCTTCATGTAAAGACTTAATCCCGAAGACAATCCGCCGCCACCGATGGGCATAATTACTGCTTCGACATCGGGTAAATCTTCCAAGATCTCTACCGCGACGGTACCTTGGCCTTCAATGATTTTGATATCGTCGAAAGGCGGGATGAATACCATGGCATGTTCAGCAGCATATTCCAAAGCGGCTTTTTGGCAGTCATCAAATGTATCGCCCGTCAATACAATTTCTATATTGCCATTGCCCCACATTTCTGTTTGCGTAATCTTTTGGCGCGGTGTTGGGCCGGGCATAAAGATCACGCCTTTAATGTCTAGCTTTTTGCATGATAGGGCAACGCCTTGTGCGTGATTGCCTGCACTAGCGCAGACTACGCCACGCTGTAAATCATCCGCCGACAGGCTACTGATCTTATTGAATGCGCCACGCAATTTGTACGAACGCACGACTTGTAGATCCTCGCGTTTCAGGTAAATCTCTGCGCCGTACTTTTCCGACAGATGATGATTATATTGCAATGGCGTACGAAAAACGACATCTTTAATGCGCTCTTTGGCAGCCAGTGAGTCGATTTCCAACGTGGATAAATTCATGTATTATTGCGATTATGGATAAAAGAAAAGGTTATTTGACTAAGGTCAAAAGATCCTCGTCCACAATGTCTTTTTTGGCATCTGCCAATACGAGAAAACGCTCGTAGGTAGCTGCTAATGCTTCTTTGTCCATCGTATATCCCAAGCGCTCGAGATGATGCTTCAAGGCGTGACGGCCAGAGCGCGCGGTCAGAATAATACCCGCTTCATCCAAGCCTACATCTTCTGGGCGGATGATCTCGTAATTCTCGCGGTGCTTCAAGAAACCATCTTGGTGAATTCCGGAGCTATGCGCAAAGGCATTTTTGCCCACGATAGCTTTGTTTGGTTGTACTGGCATGCGCATCATGGAGCTCACCTTCTGTGAAATGGCAGTGAAGAGCTTGCTATTGATATTGGAAGTAAGATCTGGGAAGTGTGCAGCATGTACTTTCAAGATCATGGCCACTTCTTCTAATGAAG
The DNA here is from genome assembly GCF_011316935.1 of Sphingobacterium chungjuense. Lineage (GTDB taxonomy): Bacteria > Bacteroidota > Bacteroidia > Sphingobacteriales > Sphingobacteriaceae > Sphingobacterium > Sphingobacterium chungjuense. Next base: position 285,877 of record NZ_WLYS01000004.1, on the reverse strand, counting down.
TATTTCCTGCGCGTTCGCCTATACCGTTGATGGTACATTCTACCTGACGGGCACCATTTTGAATCGCGGCGATGGAATTGGCTGTTGCCAAGCCCAAATCATTATGGCAATGTGCCGAAATGATCGCCTGATCAATATTTTTTACGTTTTCTTTCAGGTATTTAATCTTCGCACCATACTGATCGGCCAAGCAGTAGCCATTGGTATCTGGAATATTGACGACCGTGGCACCTGCTGCAATAACCGCTTCGACCATTTGCGCTAAGTAAGGAAGGTCGGCACGGCCAGCATCTTCTGCGTAGAATTCTACATCTTCCACAAAACTTTTAGCATGCTTCACGGCAGCCACAGCACGATCTAGAATTTCTTCACGTGTGCTGTTGAATTTGTATTTGATGTGCATATCCGACGAACCGATACCAGTGTGGATACGTGGACGTTTAGCATATTTTAAAGCTTCGGCTGCCACGGTAATGTCGTTTTCATTGGCACGCGTAAGGGCACAGATAATCACGTTGTCTACCGCTTTAGAAAGCTCGACGACAGACTGGAAATCTCCGGGACTGGATACGGGAAAACCCGCTTCAATAATATCCACGCCTAGTGTTTCCAGATCTCTGGCTATTTCGATTTTTTCCGGTGTCGTAAGTTGGCAACCGGGTACTTGTTCACCATCTCTAAGGGTGGTGTCGAAGATATACAAATGATTCGGATCGTGTAACATAGGGTTCGAAATTTAGTACTTTACAGTATGTTTATATATCGGTTATCTTGACTTCAATAATTCAATGACCTTTTGGCCCATGGCTACGGTGCCTAGAATGCGATCGGCAGGTGTGTCGCTTACCGCAATATCAGATGTTCTCCATCCTGCTTTCAATGCTTGGTCTACGGCGTCGGTAACGGCTTTTGCTTCTTCTTGCAATCCAAAGGCAATATCTAGCATTAAGGCAGCTGATAGGATAGAGGCTAGTGGATTCGCTTTGTCTTGGCCAGCAATATCATGTGCAGATCCGTGAATCGGCTCGAAAAACCCAGTGCCATCACCAATAGAAGCGGAGGCCAACATGCCCATCGATCCAGCGATCTGCGAAGCTTCATCCGTCAAGATATCACCAAATAGATTCGCGGTCAATACCACATCAAATTTCTTCGGATTTTTCACCAGTTGCATCGCTGCATTGTCGATAAACATGTGCTCGGTTTCTACATCTGGGTATTCGGCAGCTAACCCTTGTACCACTTCTCTCCACAGGCGAGAGGTCTCCAATACGTTGGCTTTATCTACGGAGCAAAGACGCTTGCCACGCGTTTGTGCCGCCTCAAAAGCTTTGCGTGCAATACGCTCTACTTCGTAGCGGTGGTAGTTCATCAGGTCGGAAGCGAAGGTGTTATCTGTATTACGTGTTTTCTCCCCGAAATACACATCACCGGTCAACTCACGGAAGAATAAAATATCAGTCCCGCGAAGGATCTCTGGTTTCAAACTAGAAGCATCCAACAGCTCATCGAATAATAAGATAGGGCGTAAGTTAGCGTATAGGCCTAGTTCCTTCCGGATTTTCAACAAGCCTTGCTCTGGGCGTACTTTGGCTGAAGGATCATTGTCGTACTTAGCATGACCAATCGCGCCGAATAAGATTGCATCAGAAGCTTTGGCTTTTTCCAAAGTTTCATCAGGCAAAGGATTGCCAGAGGCTTCAATCGCGGTATGCCCCATAATGGCGTTGTCAAATGCAAACTCATGTCCGAATTTGGAAGCGATTACTTCTAGTACCTGCTTACCCCATTCTGTGACCTCTTGTCCGATACCATCACCCGGGATGATTAATATATTCTTCTTCATGTTATGTCGTTACTTGTCGAGTTTCTACGCTCGTTCTTCTAGTATAATTTTGTGTTGTGGTCTAACTATTTTTCCCTTTTCCAATACCAAACGGTGGTCGATGGATTGCGGTAATTGACTTTCGTAATGCCCGACGTAAAGCAACGTTTTGCCATGCTGGCATAATTCATCTACGACGTCGTTGAAATACTGTGTTTGTGTTTGATCCAAACCTTGGCAGGGCTCATCTAATACCAATAATGGTGGGTTTTTGATCACGGTTCTAGCAAGCAATGCCAAACGTTGTTTGCCCAAAGGCAAGGTGCTGAGCAGTTCACTTTTTACGGTATACAGATCAAAAAAATGTAACAGCTCGTCTACTTGTTTCTTTTGCTGAAAAGAGGCCTCTGCATATAAACCGATGCTATCGAAAAAACCCGAAGTGACGGTATGCCATACGGTAGCAGTTTGGTCAAAGTACCAGTGCATTTCAGGTGATATCAATCCGATCTTTTGCTTAATATCCCAGATGCTTTCGCCAGAGCCACGTTGATTGCCAAATAAGCGAATATCTAGCCCGTAAGCTTGCGGATGATCGCCATTGATGAGGCTCAACAACGTCGATTTTCCAGATCCATTGGCGCCTTGGATAACCCATTTGTCGCCCCGATTGACGGTCCAGGAGATATCCTGCAATACGGTTTTGTCGCCATAGCGAACGTGTATGTTGTTGAGCTGAATGATCTGCTCACTGGTTGCTTCGGGTGCTGCTCTTAGAAATTCGGGTAAAGCGCGGGATTGCCGCGGTTTAGCCACGATAAAACCATCTGGACTGGCTACTTCTTTTAATTGACCTGCCTGCACGATCGCGAATGCATTGATGCATTGCGGTAAGTTGACGTCATTCGTCAATAAAATCACCTGTGTTCCTCTTTCAGCTAGTTGGTCAATACACTCGTTTAATGATTTTCTTGATGCTTTATCTAAGCCAGTGTATGGCTCATCTATAATCAAAAGTTGTGGATTGCTCCACAGTGCTTTTACTAATTGTAATTTCTTGTGCTCGCCACTGGAAAGCTCAATCAGTTGCGAATCCATTTGCTCGTCAAAGCCTAATGCTTTCACGTAGGGAAGTGCTTCTGCCAAAGCTCGGTTTTCCTGTTCTGCAAAATGCGCCAATTCGCCAGCTACCGTTCTGGTATCTCGCCCTTGATGGGTATTGTATCGTTGCTGATAATAAAAGTTGCGATCGCCTTCTAAGTTGGTAAACTGATACCAATTGGGTACGTATAATACTGCGGGAGATTTATCAGTCGGTAAATTCAACTCAATCAAGCCCTGATAAGGGATTTGATTGGCCAATGCACGTGCTAAGGTTGTTTTTCCAGAGCCGCTTTCGCCACCAATCGCCCAATGTGTGCCACCCTCATAAGTCCACGCCAAGTCTTGCAACACAGTTTTAGCACCGTATCGTACGCAAAGATCTTGTATGTGAACCCAGGGTTTAGACATAGCTATATGGGCGCGTTTTTTCGAATTCCTCGATTTCTGAACGATGACTCAATATATAATCGATGTCGTCATATCCATTGATCAGACAAGATTTCTTGTACGGGTTGATCTCGAAGGTGAATGATTCATTCGTATCTTGAATAGTCACGGTCTGCGCTTCTAGGTCGACCACCAATTTGGATTCGGGGTTTTTAAACGTAGAGGCAAAGATCTTTTCTAGGAACTCTTCGGTCACTTGAATAGGAAGTACGCCATTGTTCAGCGCGTTACCTTTAAAAATATCAGCGAAGAAAGAGCTGATAACCACATCGAAACCATAATCTTGAATAGCCCAAGCCGCGTGCTCACGGGATGAACCACAACCAAAGTTCTTACCTGCTACCAAGATTTTACCAGCGTAGGTAGCATCATTCATCACGAAATCTGCTTTGGGTTGATTGTCGCCATCAAAGCGCCAGTCGCGGAAGAGGTTGTCGCCAAAGCCTTCGCGCGTCGTTGCTTTTAAGAAACGAGCCGGAATGATTTGATCGGTGTCAATATTTTCAATCGGTAATGGTACTACCGAAGAGTTTAATGTTTCAAATTTTTTCATTTTAATGCAATTTAGGTCATCCTTTAAGGATGACCATTATTTGGTATAAGGCATTACTTTCGAAACGGCCTATATGCTTATTCGTTCAGGATCTTTTCCTTCTCTTTTTCAAATTCTGCTTTCGTGATCACTTCTTCGTCTAACAATTGTTTTAGATCACGTAGTCTTTTCGCTTTTGAATCAGTAACGCTAGTCAACGGTTCATTCTTTTGTGATGATCCATTTACTGGCAAAAGCTCGTAGGTGCGGCTGTCTTTGTATTTCATCGTCCACAAAAACGGGAATAATAAAAATACACCACCAATAATAGCGCCCACATCCGCTTTTTCACTTCTAGAAAATGAAGAATAGAAAGTCTCATAACCCTCTTTCTCTAGTTTTACATCATTTGTAGATCCAACAATCTTCGAATCTTTGTAATCAAATGGTGTATTTCCAACAAACTCATTGTTGATATACAACTTGGCGTTTGATGGATTTGACTGAATCATTGTCTTACTCGCGCAACTAGCAAATAAGATTGATGTAGAGATAGTTACGGCAGTAATTTTTTTAAAAGAATGAATGCTCTTCATTTTTCAGAATTTAATGTTAAATGATAATTTGTGGTTGTTAAATAATTTCCGCCGAATGTACAATTTATTTTTTCAACTAAAACAGACAAACCTATTATCATTATATTATCCTGCATTACTGTATGAATTCTATCGATTCTTCAGATCCTAGAAATTCGCGCACATCTGTAATTTTTCCTGTGATGGCTGCTGCTGCTGCCGTCAACGGGCTTGCTAGCAACGTGCGCGCATTAGGTCCTTGTCTACCTTCGAAGTTTCTATTCGAAGTGGATATACAGTATTTTCCGGCAGGAATTTTATCTTCATTCATCCCCAAACATGCTGAACAGCCCGGCTCGCGTAGAATAAAACCGGCTGCTTCCAATACCTTGTCAATGCCTTCGGCTTTGGCTTGCGCTTCCACTTGCTTCGACCCTGGAACGATCCAGACTTCTACCTGCTCTGCTTTTTGCTTACCGCGCACAAAGTTGGCGACTTCACGCAAATCTTCGATACGAGAGTTGGTACAGCTACCGATAAACACATAGTCGATAGGACGGCCTAAAAGCGGCTGATCGTCTTCGAAACCCATGTAGTTCAATGCTTTTTTGTAAGAAGGGCGTTCGGATTCTGGTTGTGCTTCCGTAGCTGGAATGTGCTCGGTGACACCCATACCCATTCCTGGGTTGGTACCATAGGTCACCATCGGCTCGATATCTTCTGCGGCAAATTCCAATACGGAATCAAACGTGGCATCTTCGTCAGAATACAAGGTTTTCCAGTATGCCAAAGATTCGTCCCATTTCTGATCTTTCGGTGCAAATTCGCGTCCTTTGATGTAATCAAAGGTGATATCATCTGGAGCGATCAATCCACCACGAGCACCCATTTCGATACTCATGTTGCAGATTGTCATCCGTGCTTCCATGCTAAGCGCGCGAATAGCGGAACCGGCGTATTCAATGAAATAACCTGTACCACCTGCAGCCGAAATCTTGGCAATAATATATAGAATAATGTCTTTAGCACCTACACCTGGCTGTAAAGTGCCATTGACCTCGATTTTCATCGTTTTTGGCGCTTGTTGCAACAAGCACTGCGTAGCAAAAACTTGCTCTACTTGTGATGTTCCGATTCCGAAAGCAATCGCACCAAAAGCGCCATGCGTAGACGTATGGCTATCGCCACATACCATCGTTTTTCCGGGTAAAGTAATACCCAACTCAGGACCAATTACGTGTACAATTCCTTGGAAAGGATGGCCTAATCCGTAAAGCTCCACCCCAAATTCGCTGGTGTTTTTGCTCAACATATCGACCTGATATCTGGATAATTCCTCTTTAATCGGTAGGTGCTGATCGATCGTAGGTACATTGTGATCGGCGGTAGCCACCGTCTGATTCGGTCTGAACACCGGTAAATTGCGCTTGCGTAATCCGTCGAAAGCCTGCGGCGAAGTTACCTCATGGATGAGGTGCGTATCGATGTACAGGATGTCTGGAAAACCTTCTTGCCGTTTCACAACGTGCGCGTCCCAAATTTTTTCTACTAATGTTTTTCCCATTATGCTCTCTCTCAAATTGTGGTATTATGGATACGGGTCAAATTGACATATCGTCAATTTGACCCGTGATATGTCTATCAAAATTACGAAAATTTTAATGGATTATCCTGTTTTTGCTATTACGCGGTTTTAATCGTTTTCATCGCCTTCATTGCTTTACGTAGTTCGCGTCCAACGACTTCCACCGGGTGGTTACGCAATTTTTCGTTGATCGATACCAACTTCGAATTGTCTACTGCGCCGTCCTTGCCATCGTTGAAGTTCTTTCCAACGACTTCTGTATCTACTGTTCTCATGAAGTCAGTCAATAAGGGTTTACACGCTTGATCGAACAGGTAACATCCGTATTCTGCGGTATCAGAAATTACGCGGTTCATTTCGAACAATTTCTTGCGAGCGATGGTGTTAGCGATCAATGGTGTTTCGTGCAATGATTCGTAATAAGCACTTTCTGGTTTAATACCTGCTTGTACCATTACTTCGAATGCCAACTCTACACCGGCACGTACAAAAGCCACCATCAACGTGTAGTTGTCAAAGTATTCTTGCTCATTGATCTGTACATCACCAGCTGGCGTTTTTTCAAAAGCTGTTTCGCCCGTTTCTGCACGCCATTTCAATAGGTTGACATCGTCGTTTGCCCAGTCTTCCATCATGGTTTTGCTGAATTCGCCCGACATGATGTCGTCTTGGTGTTTTTCGAACAATGGACGCATGATATCTTTTAGCTCTTCAGATAATTCGAATGCTTTTACTTTCGCCGGGTTGCTCAAACGATCCAACATACCGCTTACACCACCGTGTTTCAAGGCTTCGGTGATTACTTCTACACCGTATTGGACCAATTTAGAAGCATATCCGGCATCGATTCCTTTTTCAACCATTTTGTCAAAAGATAGGATAGAACCTGTTTGTAGCAATCCACATAGGATGGTTTGCTCGCCCATCAAATCCGATTTTACTTCGGCTACGAAAGAAGATTTCAATACGCCTGCTTTATGTCCACCAGTGCCCACACAGTAAGCTTTTGCTTCTGCCCATCCTTTTCCTTGTGGATCGTTTTCTGGGTGAACCGCAATGAGCGTAGGAACACCAAAACCGCGCAAGAACTCAGCACGTACTTCAGATCCTGGAGATTTAGGAGCAACCATGATCACGGTCAAATCTTTACGTACTTGCAATCCTTCTTCTACGATGTTGAAACCATGAGAATAAGACAAAGTAGCACCTTCTTTCATCAAAGGCTGTACGGCATCAACTACGTTAGTATGTTGCTTGTCTGGTGTCAAGTTGATCACAAGATCTGCCGAAGGAATCAATTCCTCATACGTACCTACTGCAAAGTTGTTGTCTGTTGCATTTTTCCAAGAATCTCTTTTTTGTTCGATGGCCTCCTTACGCAGGGCGTAAGAAACATCTAAACCACTATCGCGAAGATTCAAACCTTGATTCAAACCTTGTGCACCAGCACCCACAATGACGATTTTTTTACCTTTTAATGCTTCGACGCCATCGGTGAAAGCGCTAGCATCTAAAAATTCTGCTTGTCCTAATTGGGTTAACTGCTCTCTGAGCGATAGGGTATTAAAGTAATTTGCCATTTTTATGTATTTATATTTTTTTGATATCTATTGCGGTTATTTAATTAATCTTTTCTGGGCGGTGGCGTAGCCAAAATGCCAATTGTCGTGACCAACCGTCGTAGCGATCACTTCTTCAATCGTGTTTAATGTGACTTTGTACGTGCTGGTTTCAAAGGATTGAAAATTAGCAAATACGCCCGCTTTGTAATCACGCTGTATGGTATCTATCGTATCTATTGCTAGCTTCTTTAAAGCATCTACTTCGGCCTGATCTACCACATACGTTGGTACGGTGCCTTTGGCATAAGCTGATAGGTATTGGATCTGACTGGTATCTGGGCGAACGCCTGAACGAGCGTAGCACAAACCTTGCGTGGATACGACGATATGTCCAAAATTCCAAATAATGTTATTGTTGTAACCTGCCGGAATTTCGTTAAGCTGTTCCAACGATAGCGTATCTAAAAGCGCAATAAATGCCCGTCTTGCATCGCGAATAAACTGGAATACTTCTGTCATGTCTATTTTGGAGATTACATGGTGAAAACCTCGTCCTGCTGATCTAGGAATTCATTTTCCACGACATCAGGTGATGGTTCTTGTTGTTCAAACTCTTTCAGTTTCTGGTGGAAACCAGCGCTTTCTTTGATGATCGCAATACGAGCACCGCGCACAAACTCGATCAAATTGTATTTAGTGAGTTCTGCCGTTAAGCGGTCGATTTCCTCGCGATGTCCAGCTGTCTCGAAGACGATGTAGTCATTGCGGATCACAACGGCGCTTGCGCCATACTGACGTAGTAAGCGCTCAACGTAGGCTTTCTCAGCGATCACGTCAGCAGGTACTTTATACAAAGCTTGCTCTTGCCATACCAATTCATCGTTAGTATTGTAGTACGCCTTCAATACTTCGACTTGCTTTTCGATCTGACGACATAGTTTGCGCACCACTTCTTCGCTTTCGCTAATGACGATCGTAAAGCGGTGAATGCCTTCCACTTCAGAAGGGGAGGTGTTCAGACTTTCGATATTGATCTTGCGTCGAGAGAAGATCGTGGATATACGTCCGATCATCCCAATGGAATTCTCGGTGTACAGGGTGATGGTATATTCTTGCTTTTCCATTTTGTGTTAATTAAGAAGAGTGAAGTCAGAAGTGAGAATTTAGAAGTGAGAAAGCCTTTTCTAACTTCTATATTTTAACGCTAACTTTTAACTTCTAATTTCTTAGTCCTTACTATTATTGCTACTAATATTCTTATAAGCTCATCCGTTTCTTTCAGTAAGGAGTTTATATCTTCTGATTGTTCCTCTAGTACTAATGTTTCCTTAATAAGTTTTAACCAATATTCTGTCTCGTTGGCTGACTTTAGATGTGGAACTTTAGAAAGTCGTTTTTCGAAGAGCCTGCTTTGCCTTCTGTTATACTCGCACCAACAGATGTAGCACTTCTTATCAATTGATCGAATAGGGAGTGATAGATAAGGTCAAATTTGAAGTTCTTGACAAACAAAACCACACTTTTGGAAAATTCAAAAGTCCGTTCTTTAATGTCATATATCTTCCTTTCGTTATCCACTTCTAACTTCCTACTTCTAATTTCCTACTTCTAACTTCCTACTTCTAACTTCCTACTTCCTACTTCTAACTTCTTTTACTTCAACCGTATTTCTGAAACTGATGTGCCCTGAGCGACCATAGGGAAAACATTGTTTTCCTTGCCCACCATGACTTCTAGTAAGTAAGCACCATCATGATCCAACATCGTTTTCAGCGCCGTTTTAAGATCTTTACGTTCTGAAATCTTGTTGCCGTCAATGTAGTATCCTTTGGCTACTGCGACGAAATCTGGACTGGTAATGTCTACAAACGAGTAGCGTTTCTGATGGAAGAGCTGTTGCCATTGGCGCACCATACCCAGAAACTCATTGTTCAAGATCAAGATCTTCACTTTTGCGCCGAATTGCATAATGGTGCCTAGTTCCTGAATCGTCATTTGGATACCGCCATCGCCGATAATAGCGACCACATCGCGATGCGGTGCACCATACCAAGCGCCAATAGCAGCTGGCAAACCAAATCCCATCGTTCCTAAACCACCCGAAGTGACATTAGATCTGCTCGAGTTAAATTTAGCATAACGGCAAGTCACCATTTGATGCTGGCCTACATCGGTTACGATAATCGCATCGCCGTTGGTCAGTTCATTTAAGGTTTTAAGCACTTCGCCCATCGTCATGATGTCTGTCGTTGGGTTCAGTTCATCTTGGATCACTTCCTTGATTTCTTCCTTTTCCAGTTCGCGGAATTGGGCTACCCAAGCGCTATGATCATTTTGTTGCAGCAGCGCAGTAAGGGCAGGCAGCGTTTCTTTACAATCTCCCCAAACGGGTACCGCTGTCTTGACGTTTTTATCTATCTCGGCGGGGTCGATGTCCAAGTGTACGATCTTCGCTTGCTTCGCGTATTTGTCTAATCTACCTGTTACGCGGTCATCGAAACGCATACCAATTGCAATCAACACATCGCATTCGTTCGTCATGACGTTGGGCGCATAATTACCATGCATACCCAACATGCCCACATTAAGAGGATGTTCTGTCTCCAATGCGCTTAATCCCATCACAGTCCAAGCAGCTGGGAAACCTCCTTTTTCAATGAATGCTTTGAACTCAGCTTCGGCTTCGCCTAATATCACCCCTTGTCCGAAAAGCACAAATGGTTTTTTCGCTTGGTTAATGACCTCGGCAGCTTGTGTGATGTATTCATTACGAACTACTGGTTTTGGCCGATAGCTGCGAATATGGTTACATTTAGTATAGCCCAAGAAGTCAAACAACTGGAGTTGCGCATTCTTGGTGATATCCACCAAGACTGGGCCCGGACGGCCTGTTCTGGCAATATAAAATGCTTTCGCCATTACTTCCGGAATCTCAGTTGCATCGGTTACTTGGTAATTCCACTTAGTCACTGGTGTCGTGATGTTGATCACGTCCGTTTCTTGAAAAGCGTCGGTACCTAACAAGGCCGCAAATACTTGTCCAGTCACACAGACAATCGGATTACTGTCAATCATGGCATCTGCCAGTCCTGTTACAAGATTAGTAGCGCCAGGACCACTGGTCGCGAATGCCACACCCACTTTTCCTGAAGTGCGTGCATAACCTTGTGCGGCATGAATGCCACCTTGCTCATGACGGACGAGAATATGTTTCAATTTCTCGCTATAATCATACAAGGCATCGTAGATCGGCATAATTGCGCCACCCGGATAACCGAAAATGGTATCTACGCCTTCTTGAAGCAAAGCTTCTAAGACAGCTTGCGAACCACTCAATTGGGTCGCCGTTACCGTTTCTTTTTCTAACTGCGTTTTTTCTAATGTGCTCATGATATATTCCGCGTAAAGGGTGATTCGACGTGCTTAAAGATCTGTTACACAGCCTTCGGAAGCGTCAGCCACCGTTTTTGCATATTTATATAATACTCCTTTGGATACTTTTAATGCTGGTTGTTGCCATCTGGCACGACGAGCAGCTATTTCCTCGTCAGATAATGATACATTGATGGTGTTATTGACAGCATCAATTACGATGTGGTCATTATCTTCGATCAAACCGATCAATCCACCGGCATAGGATTCTGGTGTAATATGACCCACCACAAAACCATGCGTACCACCAGAGAAACGACCATCGGTGATCAATGCGACCGATTTACCCAAGCCTGCACCAATAATAGCAGAAGTAGGCTTCAACATTTCGGGCATACCTGGCGCTCCTTTTGGTCCTGCATTGGTAATCACGACTACGTCGCCTTGTTTCACGCGACCAGAAGAGATACCCTGAATCAGGTTTTGCTCGCCATCGAAAACGCGTGCTGGTCCTTCGAAGCGTTCGCCTTCTTTACCCGATATTTTGGCTACAGAACCTTTTTCGGCAATATTTCCGTACAAGATTTGTAAGTGACCCGTCGCTTTGATTGGATCAGATAATGGGCGGATAATCGGTTGATTGTAATCGATGATCGATTTTACGTCCGCTAAGTTTTCCGCTACCGTTTTTCCGGTTACGGTGAGGCAATCACCATGGATCAATCCTTCGTCCAATAAGTAACGCATCACGGCTGGCGTACCGCCATATTGATGCAAATCTTGCATCAAATATTTTCCACTAGGCTTGAAATCGGCTAACACAGGCGTTTCATTGCTCATGCGCTGAAAGTCATCTTGCGTAATATCGACACCGATCGCTTTACCGATCGCAATGAAGTGCAATACCGCATTGGTACTACCACCCAATATGACGATGCTACGTATGGCATTTTCAAACGCTTTGCGCGTCATGATATCGGAAGGCTTAATGTCTTTTTCCAATAGAATACGAATGTATTTTCCAGCTTCCAGACATTCTTGTTTTTTCTCCTCACTCACTGCAGGATTGGAAGCAGAGTACGGAAGACTCATTCCCAAAGCTTCAATAGCAGAAGCCATGGTGTTTGCCGTGTACATACCGCCACAAGCGCCAGCGCCTGGACAGGTGTGTTTGATCACACCTTCGTAATCTTCGTCCGAAATGTTGCCACAGATTTTCTGACCTAAGGCTTCAAATGCGGATACGATATTCAGTTCCTCGCCTTTATAATGGCCAGGAGCAATCGTACCACCATACACCATCAAAGAAGGACGATCCAATCTTGCCATCGCCATGATCGCGCCGGGCATATTTTTATCACAACCGGGGATCGCGATCACGCCATCATAATATTGACCACCACAAATGGTTTCAATACTGTCTGCGATGACATCGCGGCTCACTAAAGAGTAGCGCATGCCATCTGTTCCATTGCTCATACCATCACTAACCCCGATGGTATTGAATATCAATCCTACTAAATCTTCGGACCAAACGCCTTTCTTAACCTCTTTTGCGAGGTCGTTCAAGTGCATGTTACAGGTGTTGCCATCATATCCCATGCTAGCAATACCGACTTGTGCCTTCGCCATGTCCTGATCGGTCAATCCAATCCCGTAAAGCATCGCTTTAGCGGCTGGTTGTGTGGCGTCTTGTGTAAAGATGCGGCTATATCTGTTTAACGTGTTTTCGTTGTCAGATGATGACTTCATAATTCTCTTGCTCTAATACTAATTTTTTGTACGTACGTTGTATGGATGAACCTATCGTGTGTTCCCAATCTTCCGGATAGGTCGTTTCGTCAATTTGTTTAATCCCAATAATACCTGCTGCGGTGCCACATAAGAAGGCGCTATCCGCACTATAGACATCCTCGACAGTCAGTCGTTTTTCGATTACCTCAAAGTTTAGACCTTTGCAGATATCCATCACCGTTTGGCGCGTTATTCCCGGAAATACGTTTGCCATCGGCGGGGTATATAATTTGTAATCTTTCTCTATAAATAGGTTTTCGCTGGATGCTTGTGCCACAAAACCATCTTGATCTAGCATTAGCGCTTCGTCAAAGCCTTTACGAATGGCATCACTCGTAGCACGAATCGCATTGATGTACTGACCCGAAATCTTGGCATCGATCTGGAAAGATTTTGGATGTGGTCTACGAATATCGGAAAGACAAACTTTGAGCAAATTCTGACCTAAGAATGGACCCCATTCCCAAGCGGCAATAACAATACTGGAGTTGGCCGCAGATGTCAGGTGCATGTTTGACCCCGAAAATACTAAGGGACGAATGTATGCAGCACGCATATTGTTTTTTGCCAGCAACTCGTAGGTCTGCTCAATCAGTTCGCGTGTAGACCAAGGAAAAGGCAAATTAATCGCTTCGCAAGAAGTGCGTAGTCGATCAAAGTGAGCATCCGCCTTAAACATACGAACACCATTGTGTGTACTGTATGCTCGTAGTCCTTCGAAAGCACCATAACCATAGTGCAAGGCTTGCCCGAAGAAGTCCGTGCCTGCTTCGTTGGCCTTTACAAATTCGCCATCTAGAAAAATGTACGTGTCTTGATTATAATACTGCATAGCTTTCCCGATTTTGTTTTCCTCTGTCTGGTATCATCACAACAGAGAGACAGGTCTTCTCTTTTTGTTTCTGTAAGATAAAGCGAATCCATTTTTAAAGCAATAGCGTGTATTCAAATTTTAAAAAAGTTTTTTATTCTGAATTTTAAGATTTAAAGTTTTTTTATTCTGTAATATAGCTATTTTTTTAAATTATAATTTGGATTAAGGTAGACTAATATTAAAATTAGTCTACCCTTGCGGAAATCAAATATTTTGCTAGGCTACCAATTTTCTGCCTAAAATGAGTGATTTGCCGATCTAGGTTATAAAAAAAGCCTCTTAAAACATATTGTTTTAAGAGGCCTATTTCTAAGGTGATTGTAAAAGTCTACCTAGCGTATTCCTTCGGCCAAGACGGTAATAATATTGTCTTTGGCTTCTACAACGCCACCTTTGATTTGGAATACTTCTTCCGATGTACCCGTATTAATGATTACTTTACCATCTTCCAATGTAGATACGATAGCAGCGTGATCTTTCAAAATTTGAAAAGAACCAGCACTACCAGGTACGGTAACGGCTGTTACATCGCCTTCGTATGCTAACTTATCGGGAGTTATGATTGTTAATTTCATATTAAACAGCTTCAGCTATTAGTTTTTTACCTTTTTCAATAGCCTCTTCAATGGTACCTACCAAGTTGAAAGATGCTTCTGGATACTCATCTACTTCACCATCAATGATCATGTTGAAACCTTTGATAGTGTCTTTGATATCTACCAATACACCTTTAAGACCCGTAAATTGCTCTGCTACGTGGAAAGGTTGCGACAAGAAACGTTGTACACGACGAGCACGGGTTACCGTCAATTTATCTTCGTCAGACAACTCATCCATACCTAAGATGGCAATGATATCTTGTAGTTCTTTGTAACGCTGCAAAATCTCTTTTACACGTTGTGCGGTATTGTAGTGCTCATCGCCTAATACTGCTGGAGACAAGATTCTTGAAGTAGAATCTAATGGATCTACCGCAGGATAGATACCTAACTCTGCAATCTTACGAGACAATACCGTAGTCGCATCTAAGTGGGCAAACGTAGTCGCTGGCGCAGGGTCCGTTAAGTCATCGGCAGGAACGTAAACCGCTTGTACCGAAGTAATAGATCCATTTTTAGTAGAGGTAATACGCTCTTGCATCAATCCCATCTCTGTTGCCAACGTTGGTTGGTAACCTACTGCTGAAGGCATACGGCCTAATAGAGCAGATACTTCAGAACCTGCTTGTGTAAAACGGAAGATGTTGTCGATAAAGAAAAGAACGTCACGACCTTGACCTTCGCCTTCACCATCACGGAAATATTCTGCAATCGTAAGACCTGAAAGGGCTACACGTGCACGCGCACCAGGAGGCTCATTCATTTGTCCGAATACGAAAGTACATTTAGAATCTTTCATCAATTCGTGATCGACTTGATCCAAAGGCCACTGACCTTTTTCCATACCTTCCATGAAGTGATCGCCATATTTGATAATGCCTGATTCAAGCATCTCGCGCAATAAGTCATTTCCTTCACGTGTACGCTCACCAACACCCGCAAATACAGATAGACCACCGTGTCCTTTTGCAATGTTGTTGATCAATTCTTGAATCAATACAGTTTTACCTACACCGGCACCACCGAACAATCCAATTTTACCACCTTTCGCATAAGGCTCTAGTAAGTCAATTACTTTAATACCTGTAAATAATACTTCCGTTTCTGTCGAAAGATCTTCGAAACGTGGAGGTACATTGTGGATACTGCGACCATTTTCTTTGTCGACGTTCTGGATACCATCAATAGCATCACCGACAACATTGAATACGCGGCCTTTAATACTTTCTCCAATAGGCATTTTGATTGGCGCTCCGGTATCAACTACTTGCATACCACGAACCAAACCTTCCGTAGCATCCATTGCGATAGTACGAACACGTTCTTCACCTAAGTGTTTTTGAACTTCCAAAACTACACGCTGACCATTCTCTTTCTCAATGTAAAGAGCGTCAAAAATTTTAGGAAGATTTTCATTGTCGGCGAAGTTGACGTCAACAACAGGGCCGATAATCTGCGCTATTTTACCAATATTGGGCATATTAATAGGACTAAATATAATTATTCATTCATATACAGCCACTTCTGTCGTGGTGTATTTTGGTTTGCAAAAATAGCTTTTATCCATTGAAAACCAAAACATAAAAAAAGAAATTAGCGCATATAGTCTAGTAGACGAAAAACGACTACTACAGTGGCTGTTAGGCTAGGAGGTGACAATGAAACCAAGCCATATCGCTAAAAGGCTAACCAAGATACTACTGAGTATATATGTGATTGCCGTGAGGACATGGCCAGATTGTAACAACGATAGATTTTCCGCGGTAAAGGCAGAAAAAGTGGTAAAGCCTCCGCAAAAGCCAGTCATCAAAAATAGACGCCATTCTGGTACATGCCCTGTTTGCTGATTGAAGGTTGATAATATTAGCCCAGCGAAAAATGAACCAATCACGTTGACCGTAAGGGTGCCCCAAGGAAAAGGAGTTGTAACAATGCGGCTGACGCCTTGCGAAATAAGAAAGCGGAGGACGCTCCCTGCACCTCCGCCTATTCCGATAAGTAGCAGTGTACGCCACATAATCTTGTTTTGATCTGCTTGGTAGCAGGTTAAGAATTTCGTTTCAGTTGTTCATCGAGTAGTTGCCGCTTTAGCAATTGCTCTTTCTCCATCGATTTCTTTTTGAAAGACTGTAATTCGTCCTGCAACTCATGTACGGTCTTCTGGTGCTCTACCGTATCGATTTTAGATTTCTTGAAAGCGAAGAAACTAGCAATAAAAGCGATTGCAAATACACAAATCAAGACCCAAACGATCGTGTGGTATGTGCTTTTCTGAAAATCGATGCCCAGAAAAGAGATGCTGTCAGTGCGATCGCGCTCTACCCGTAGCTCGCCTTCTAAGGTACTTACCGAGTCACGCAGACTCTGTGTGGTCGCTATCGATGATGAGCTAGCTTCCGTTATTTTTGCTATTTCACCTCTTAAGTGATTGATTGTGTCAGCAGTATTTTTCCGAAGAATTTCCAGATTTGTTTTTCGAATAAGTTTCGTGTCGGCATCCTGACTACGTGATAGCGTGTTGATAAAGTAAAACTGGGAATCAATAGCGCCTTTCAATGCATAGGGCAGCATCGGCCTGTTCTGTCCAAATGAGAAGGAAATGCAAAAGAGAAGGGCTGTAGTTAGAAATGCTTTGAACATAATTCGATAAAACTTTTTGAGGTTTCTGTGTATGATAAAGTCAATTTTAGTCATAATATTGAACATAAACAAGATTTCTGTTCAGAAATAGATCCTGTTTTCATACCTTTATTAAGGTTTTTAACTCCAGAATTATAAACTTTATGATAGATAAAACGGTGTCAAGTGCGCTTGAGGCCATCTCCGATGTGCAATCAGGAATGACAATTGCTGTCGGTGGTTTTGGTCTTTGCGGAATCCCAGAAAATTTAATTCAAGCATTGATAGATCGCCAAGTGGTCGATCTGACTTGCATTAGTAATAATGCTGGTGTAGATGATTTTGGTCTTGGTTTATTGCTTCAACGCAAGCAGATTAAAAAGATGATTGCATCGTACGTAGGCGAAAACGCGGAGTTCGAACGGCAAATGTTGAGTGGCGAATTGGAAGTAGAATTGATCCCGCAAGGTACGCTGGCAACGCGACTGATGGCAGGCGGATACGGAATGCCGGTCATTTACACGCCTACAGGAGTAGGAACAGAGGTGGCAGAAGGCAAAGAAGTCCGCAAGTTTACCTTCCACGGAGTGGAAAAGGACTATTTGATGGAACATGCCTTTGAACCGGATTTTGCTTTGGTGAAGGCGTGGAGAGGAGATCGGATGGGTAATCTTGTTTTCCGCGGTACAGCCAACAATTTCAATCACGCAATGGCGATGTGTGGCAAGATCACGATCGCAGAGGTAGAAGAGTTGGTCGAGCCAGGCGAATTAGATCCTAATTATATTCATACGCCGGGGATTTACGTGAGTCGTATTTTTCAAGGAGAACTATACGAAAAGCGAATAGAACAACGTACATACAGCACAAAAGAAAGTTAACAACATGCAAAACACAACAAAAAAAGTATTTATTGTTGCCGCCAAACGTACCCCAATTGGCGGTTTCGGCGGCGAACTAGCGTCGATCGCTGCGACCGATTTGGGTGCAAAAGCGATCGATGCGGCACTCCAGCAAAGCGGTGTGGCGACAGATCAAGTGGATGAGATTTTGATGGGAAATGTACTGTCAGCAAATGTAGGTCAGGCGCCAGCGCGGCAGGCATCTCGCAAAGCAAGTCTTCCAGACAATGTGCCAGCCACGACTATTAATAAAGTGTGCGCCAGCGGTATGAAAGCGGTATCTATTGGTGTGCAGCAAATCTTGCTAGGCGATGCCGATATCGTTGTGGCTGGCGGAATGGAAAGCATGAGTCAAGTGCCGTTTTACGATGCTTCGGCACGTTGGGGCGCCAAATATGGTCATCAAAAGCTGATTGACGGCTTGCAAAAAGATGGCTTGACGGATGTCTACTCAGAGCAAGCGATGGGAAATTGCGGTGAATCCTGCGCGGCGAAATATGAATTTACGCGAGAACAGCAGGATGAATATGCAATTTCATCCTACGAACGTAGTAAACAGGCTTGGGATGGTGGCAAGTTTGCTGCCGAGGTAGTCGAAGTAACGGTGGCCGGTCGTAAAGGAGATACGGTGGTTACCGAAGATGAAGAATTCCGACAAGTCAATATCGGTAAAATTCCACAACTACGACCGTCTTTTAGTAAAGAAGGAACGATTACAGCGGCCAATGCATCTACGCTAAGTGATGGTGCGGCAGCTTTGGTTTTGGCCAGTGAAGAGAAAGTAAAGGAACTTGGGTTAAAACCCATCGCCGAGGTGATTGCTTATGCTGATGCAGAGCAAGATCCAGAATGGTTTACCACGACGCCGAGCATTGCTACAGAGAAGGTGCTTAAAAAAGCTGGTCTGACGAAAGATGATATCGACTACTTTGAGTTCAATGAAGCTTTCTCCGTAGTGGCGTTAGCCAATGCCAAAATCTTGGGATTAGCTACAGAAAAGATCAATGTGTACGGTGGTGCGGTCGCGCTAGGCCATCCGCTCGGTTGTAGTGGCGCACGCATACTCGTGACTTTAAGTAGCGTATTAAAGCAAGAAGGTGGCACGTACGGGTTAGCCGCTATATGTAATGGCGGTGGCGGTGCTAGTGCGATGATCATCAAAAAATACGAATGATATGCTGGATAAATATGGAATTGCCAAACGAATTGCGAAGGAAGTAAAGGATGGTTATTATGTGAATTTGGGAATCGGCATACCGACTTTAGTGGCCAATTACATCCCAGATGATATTCATGTCGTGCTACAAAGTGAAAATGGATTGCTTGGTATGGGGCCTTTTCCGTCGGAAGGAGAGGAGGATGCTGATTATATCAATGCAGGAAAGCAAACCATCACCACGTTGCCAGGCTCAGCTTTCTTTGACTCGGCCATGAGCTTTGGTATGATCCGCTCACGAAAGGTGGACTTGACCATTTTAGGAGCGATGGAAGTATCTGAAAATGGTGATATCGCGAACTGGAAAATTCCGGGAAAGATGGTGAAAGGTATGGGAGGCGCCATGGATTTGGTCGCCAGTGCTCAAAATATTATTGTAGCCATGCAGCACGTGAACCGACAAGGCGAATCTAAATTACTGCCATCTTGTGCGCTGCCACTAACGGGTTTGCGTTGCGTCAAGAAGATCGTGACCGAGTTAGGAGTATTTGATATCATACCCGAGGGCGGCTTTAAGATTGTCGAATTGCACGAAGGGGTTACGCTTGAGCAAGTGCGAAATAGTACCAAGGGTAAATTAATCGACTAAATAATGCGCGGATGATAGCGTAAGGAGGTAAGTTTGCACTTTCTCTCCTTATGCTATCTTATATATGAATAAATCCACGAAACCCTCTCGCACTATAATAAGATTCTGCACCATTGTGATAGATAAAAACACGACCAAAGCGGTAATCGCCAAATAGCGCGCCTCCTAGCTTACGGAACTCCGCTGGCGTGCGCAACCAACTGGAAGTTTTAGTGTCAAATTTACCCACTTCTTGAAGTCTTTTGTATGCCTCCTCATCCAACAATTCTATGCCCATGCTTCGGGCTACTTCTACGGCGCTATCAACTGGTTTATTTTGTTTTCGGGAGTCCAAAGCTTCCTGATCATAACATAAACTGCGTCGGCCTGTGGGACTTTCTGGGGCAAAGTCGCAGAAGATCAACTTACCTGTATCCGCATCCGTACCAATCACATCGGGTTCACCTTGACTATCTTCCATAGCATAAAGCGCATACAAGGCTGCATCATCGGCGCTCTCTAACCTAATTAGTACATCATGCCATATCAATTTAGGGTGTCTTTTTTCATTTTCCCTAAACCGTTTTTCTAATTTTTCAACTAATTCCTCTTTTTGGTCTTCTGTCAATTTCGTCATAATCGGATAGGGGTTCGTTCGTTTTTTATCTTGGTGTTGATTAAGGTTTACCATTACACAATGACCAATAAAGTTAATCGCAACAATAACCCAAACTAATTTACGCATATTTTGCGCATAGAAAAAGGGGAAAGTTTTGTACACTTTCCCCTTTTTCTAGGGATATAGACGATCAATCGTCAGTATCTTTATAACTAAACGATTGTCTATAGCATTTATTTCCGACTTGGATATTGTTTAAAGATTCCCTGAATTATACCTGGTAATTTGTTGATAGCGCGCTCAGGATTGCGTACTTCTCTTGATCCACGTGCTTGCCAAACTACGGCATCTTCTTTACGATCAACTGCTTCGACAATGATATGAGCATAGCGATAGCCTTCGCGACCAACTGGTTGAGACCAACCGCCTCCCCAGCCCATGCCCCAGCCCCAGCCGCCACCCCAGCCCCAAGGTCCCATTCCCCAGCCGCCCCAGCCTCCATTAGACCAGATTAAGCGACTTTTGTTGTTGACGATGGCGATATAGCGGAATAAAATGTCTGGATTTTCTTTAGAATACGTAAGACCCAATTTCTCTACTTCGGTGTTAGCCGCGATCATAATATTCTCCCGAGCGATATCGTTAGAAAAATAATCTTTGGATAAAGAATCAATAGGCGCTAACCAACCGTACGTGCGATATTGGGTGAAATCTTTATTCATCACCTTGGTGGTGTTGAACTTATTGGTACGACACGCCGAAAACAAAAGCGTGACAGCCAACAAAAGGCTAAAGTGTAGTATGTATTTTTTCATGACTTTTAGATGCTAACAAGTGTCTATCTTGTGCTGTTTGACATGTTAATATATTAAAGGTTTAATAACGTTGTTTTAAAATATTGGTAGAAAATTGAAATCGCCAATAGATAGTATTCGTGTACTGATTCACATTTTTCATTTCCGCAATCTCCTTCCAGTAAAAAGCCTAACAGACTACGAATAAAATAGTTTGTTAGGCTTTTTATGATAACAGGGACATCAATATCTAATCGGAAGTGACCGAATCTGACAGCTTCGAAGCTGCTGCCTGATCAACCAAAAACAGCAACTCTCCCGAGGTCGGATTTAGCAATTGAGAAGGATATTCTTCTGAATTGCGTGCGCCTTCTAACACTTCATGTAAGGCCGGAGCTTTCTTTTCACCAAAGGTGATGACCACTATTTGTTTTGCCTTATTAATCAACGGAGCAGTCAGCGTGATGCGGTGCATCTGCTGGGGCGTGAGGTAATAAGCATCCACCCATTTTGTCTTTTCGTGCAATACGTCGGTATGTGGAAACAGCGATGCAGTATGTCCATCGTCGCCCATGCCGAGCAGAATCAAATCAAATTGTCCTTCTGCACCCAATACCTGCTTTAACTGTTGCTCGTAGATAACAGCAAATTCCTCTGGCGAACGATCTGTGTCGTACATTGGAAAAATCTGATCTTCTGGTAAAGGCACTTGTTGTAGTAATGTTTCGAAAGCCATTTTGGCATTGCTTAACGAATCCGTTAATGGTACCCAGCGCTCATCGCCCCAGAACACAAATACTTTGGTCCAGTCGAGCTGATCCAAGTAAGCTGGTGTGGCCAAAAGTTTGTACAATTCTACAGGCGAAGATCCGCCAGTCAATGCCACGCTAAATTTTCCTTTTTCAGCTATTGCCTTTTGGCCTGCCGCTACAAAAAGATCTGCTGCAGCGGGATGAATATCGGCTGGTTGTGCGTAGATTTTAATCACAGTTTTCGTCTTTTGATTTCGTTTTATGTAAAGCATTTACGGCCCATACATGTCCTTGTTGTGCCACCAGTACTTCTGCTGTTTCCGGTCCCCAAGTTCCCGAAGCATAATTTGGGAAATCCAAAGAATCCCGGCTTTCCCAAGCTTCCTGAATTGGCGTGATCACATCCCAAGCTTCATCTACCTGATCCGAACGCATAAACAGGGTTGCATCACCATTTAAGGCATCTAACAGCAAGGTCTCATACGCTTCTGGAGATTGTGTAGAGCAGGTATCATAATCGAAAATCATTTCCGAAGGATTCAAACTCATACTTAATCCTGGCTTTTTCGTCATGAAGCGCAGTCGGATGTCCATTTGTGGTTGTATATTAATCGTTAGCCGATTTGGCATCAGATTTTCCGCAGCTTCGCCATTTGAAAATGTAGAGTGCGGTACCGGTTTAAACTGAATGGTGATCGACGAATGCTTCTCTTGCATGCGCTTACCGGTACGCAGGTAAAACGGCACGCCTTGCCAGCGCCAGTTGTCCAAATAAAACTTGATCGCAGCGTAAGTTTCTGTATTTGATTTTGGATTTACACCTTGTTCCTCGCGGTAGCCGGGTACTTTTTTGCCCTGCAGCCAACCTTCGTGGTATTGGCCACGTACGGCATAGCGACTAACTTCTTCGGGTTTGATACGCCGGATCGAACGCAAAACATCCACTTTTCGGTTACGAATTTCTTCGGCTTTGAACGAGGCAGGAGTTTCCATCGCCACCATACACAAAATCTGTAGTAAGTGATTCTGGATCATATCGCGTAGCGCGCCTGCACCTTCGTAATATTCACCACGATTTTCTACGCCAACCTGTTCGGCTACCGTGATCTGTACCGAGTCAATGTAATTGCGATTCCATAAAGGCTCAAAAAGCGCGTTTCCAAAACGAAATGCTAGAATATTCTGTACCGTCTCTTTACCTAGATAATGATCTATTCTATAGATTTGATGCTCTTGGAAAGTTTGGGTTAGTAGTTGATTCAACTCAACTGCTGTTTTTTTGTTGTAGCCAAAAGGCTTTTCAATTACGATACGATCTTGCTCTGGTACGCTGGCCAAGCCTGATGCATTGATATTTAAGGTGGCAGCGCCAATGAAACGTGGCGCGACCGATAGGTAAAACAAACGATTTGCCCGCTCGCCCCATTCGGCATCTAGGGCATCTAATTGAGCCGCCAACTCTTGATAGGATTCTGGCGTTTCAATGTTCGATTGGAAGTAGCTCACCTGCGGATTGAAGATCGCCCATTTATCCGCTTCGGGTGCTCCCGTCCGCGAAAACTCGGTTAATCCTTCCTTCAAATGCTCGCGATAGGCATCATTGTCGAGCGCAGTTCTTCCCAACCCGATGATGGCAAATTTTTCAGGCATCCAATCGTCCAGAAAAAGATTATAAAAGGCAGGAATTAGTTTCCGCTTTGCCAGATCGCCTGTTCCTCCGAAGATGACGATAATCGCTGGTCTCGCTTTTTTACTTGTTTTCATGTGTAGACAGATAATACACTAGGCCTTAGCCCCATTGTGTGTGGAAGATACCTTCGCGATCGATACGCTCATAGGTATGTGCTCCAAAATAATCCCGTTGTGCTTGTATCAAGTTCGTTGGCAAATTAGCCGAACGATATGCATCAAAATAGGCCAAAGCATTCATTAGCCCTGCTACTGGAATACCTTTCGCTACTGCGAAGTTAATCACCGCGCGGAAATTCTCTTGTAAGCCCAACAATTGTTGTCCGATCTGCGCATCCAATAGGATGTTGCGCAAGTCTGGATTACGTTGGTAGGCTTGTCTAAAATCTTCTAATGCCGCTGCGCGAATAATGCATCCACCGCGCCAGATTTTGGTCACCGTTTCTAATTCTAATCCGTATTTATAAGTATCGGATGCAACCGTAAGCTGTGCCAATCCTTGTGCGTAGGTGAGCAGCATAGCCGCGTGAAATGCATCTTTCAGCTGTTTTAACAGTTGATCTTCTGCCACGTCAGACGAGGAAGTGGCTTCCCAAGTCAGTTGTTTCGCCGCTTCGATACGTTCTGGTTTGTATTTGGAGATGTCGCGCATATTCACCGCGGCATCGATCACTGGTACGGGTACTTGCAGATCCATGGCATTTTGCGAAGTCCATTTTCCTGTTCCTTTGGATTTAGCCCAGTCGGAGATCGCGTGGATTAATGGTGTACCATCTTCGTCTTTCTGTTTCAAGATCTCGCCCGTGATTTCTACCAAGAAAGATTGCAATTCGCTTTCGTTCCATTGGGCAAACGTCTCTTGTATCTTTTCGTCTGCAATGCCTGCACCACGTTTCATCAAGTCGTACACCTCTGCTAACAGTTGCATAATCCCGTATTCGATACCATTGTGCACCATTTTAACATAGTTACCTGCAGATCCACTGCCTAAGTACGCTACGCAAGGATCGCCATTGACTTTGGCAGAGATGGCTTCAAAAATCGGGCGCAAGCGCTCGTAAGCAACATCGTCACCACCGGGCATCATACTTGGGCCAAATCGAGCGCCTTTTTCTCCACCGGAGATTCCCATTCCAAAAAAGTGAATATTCTTTTCGGAAAGGTACGTATAGCGCCTTTCGGTATCTGGAAAATACGAGTTTCCGCCGTCGACTAAAATGTCGCCTTCTTCCAGGTGCGGAAGCAAACTTTCGATGGCACTATCTACAGGCTTGCCAGCCGGAACCAATAGCATAATAGCGCGGGGCTTGCGAATAGCTTCTACAAAAGTAGCTACGTCGGTCGTCGCTTTGATTTTATGATTTTCTGCTGCCTCTGACTGTAGTGAAGCTGCTTTTTCGGTGTCAAGGTCTAATCCAGCTACTGCGAAAGAATGGTCGGCCATGTTCAATAATAGGTTTCTACCCATTACGCCAAGTCCTACTATACCAAAATCGTATGATTCCATAAACTAAATTCTGTTTTTTGATGAGGATAAAAATGTTTTTTCATCTTGTGCGCAGAAATCTAATCTGGCCTACACAAGAATCAAACGTGATTCAAAGATAAAATTTTTCCTAAATAACAGTTGGTTAATCTGTTGAAATGACGCTCGATTAACTTGGATATTTAGCAACCAAAGGAATGACACGACCGGGGCCAAAAGCTTTAGGGCTTATGCGTAGGATGGGTGGTGCTTGGAAGCGTTTGAATTCCGCTCTATTGAGCATATTTTGTACGCGTAACACCATTTCTTCGTCAAACCCTAACGGTACGATTTCTTGACCGGATTTCTGCTGCTCGATCAGTTGGTAGAGGATGCTGTCCAATAGTTCATAATCGGGTAGGGAGTCAGCGTCTTTTTGATCCGGTCTTAATTCCGCCGAAGGCGGTTTTACGATTGTATTTGTTGGAATGATTTCGTGATGGCGGTTGATGTATTCGGCCAGTTGGTACGCCTGTGATTTGTAGACATCGCCGATCACAGAGATTGCGCCAGCCATATCACCATACAAGGTGCCATAACCTACTGATGCCTCACTTTTATTGGACGTATTTAGCAAAATATAACCAAATTTATTAGCTGTAGCCATCAAAATGGTCGCACGAATACGTGCTTGTATATTTTCTTCGGTAATATCAGGTTGCAAGCCACTAAAAAGGTCGCTCAACGTCTCGTCGTAAGCTTCTACCATGCTGTGAATAGGCACTATGTGATGATTACAACCGGTATTGGACACTAAATCCAAAGCGTCTTTAAGCGAGTGATCCGAGGAATATTTGGAAGGCAGCAAAATTGCGAATACATTGTCTGCACCTAGCGCTTCACACGCCAATGCGGCGACAATTGCAGAGTCAAGTCCACCAGATAATCCTAAAACCGCTTTCTTAAAACCGGATTTAGTAAAATACTCTTTTAAACCGAAGACCAGCGCTGCATGGATTTGTGCAATTTCCGATCCCGGCAGGTATACTTCTCGATGTTCCTTCAGCTGAAATCCACCTTTCACTAAACTTAGTTCTGCAAAGTCCTCTTCAAAAGCCGACAAAACCGTAACCACATCGCCATTGCTATCCAACACGAAAGAGCGGCCATCGAAAATAATATCAGTATGCGCTCCTACTTGATTCAGATAGATCAAAGGTGCCTGTGTGCGCAACACCGCGCGCCGCATAATATCCAAACGCGTTTGGTGATGTGTGTATGAAAAAGGAGAGGCGGCAATGTTCACGATCAAGTCAGGTTTTTCTACCGCTAGATCTTGAATGATATCACCCATATACGTGTTATCCACCCCATTGTCCCACAAATCTTCGCAGATCGTCAAGGCAATTTTTGTGTCGCCGATCGTCACACAATGCACATCTTTGTTGGGTTCGAAATAACGGTATTCATCAAACACATCATAATCCGGCAAGTACGTTTTCTTAACTGTATGCTTTACTTCACCTTGCTCAATAACTAGTGCAGCATTAAACAAATGCTTTCCTTCGGAGTGATTGTTACGGATTGGAGCACCAATGATACAAGCAATGTCGCAACAGGCACTCGCAATTTCGTGCAAAGCCTTCTCGCAGGCATTCAGATAGGCTGGATTGCGCAACAAATCTTTAGCAGGATATCCACCAATAGCCAATTCAGCAAAGATGATCAGTTCGTTTCCTTGCTTTTTAGCTTTGTGTATGGTTTCTATAATCTTTGCGGTATCCGTTTCAAAATCTCCAATACGATAATTGAGTTGAGCTAAAGCAATTTTCATGAGTAGTATGTTAAAATAATAAACCGACTTGGAGTGCTACGTAGGAAATCTTTGGCTCGCCACCGTTGCGGATAGCGCGGGTAAAACCGTTGTTGTACGCTGCACCTGTCAGCAATCCCAAGTTGCCGCCCAAATTCCATTCCACTCCGGTGCCAATCTGCAATCCTAACCGTACTAAATCAGTGCCAGAAAGCGATTGATGCTCCGCACCGGGCAAATCGGTCCTTTGTCTAGCCGATACGCGAACGCCGGCAGTCACCCCAAACTGTCCGTATATACGGCCATAATCTCTTTCTTCTGTTTTAAGCTTGATTGTTAGTGGCACTTCCGCATATTTTATGCGAACCGTATTGTTTACCACAGAAGGCGAACCGCCATCGAGCTGTAATTCTCGTTCGGCTCGCAGATCATTTAAAATGAGTCCAGTTGAAAAGTAATAGTTTCTGGAAAATCCAAAATCTGCTAACAATCCGTATCCAAAACGGTAACTCGAACTGCCATTAAATGATGCGTTGTCAAAATTAAACCAGCTAATATTTGGATTAAAAACTAAGCCAAGGCGCATATTGCGCTCATATGGATAGCCTCCATATTGTGCTTGGGCGTTTAGTGAAGTGCAGAAAAATGCAATCGCAATAGCTGCGATCATCCTGTATTTTTGGAGCAGTAGGTTAGATAGTCTGAGCATAGTTTGTTAGTTAAAAGAAAAGCACCTATCGAGGTGCTTTTCTTCTTATTTATATCGATTTATCGTTTTTCAATATCTACGACGTCTCTTTTCGTTTCGCCGGTATATACTTGTCTTGGGCGGCCAATTGGCTCTTTGTTTTCGCGCATCTCTTTCCATTGTGCGATCCATCCCGGTAGGCGACCTAACGCGAACAATACTGTAAACATTTCTGGCTTGAAGTTCAAGGCACGGTAAATAATACCCGAATAAAAGTCTACGTTTGGATACAATTTACGATCGATGAAATATTGATCGTTCAAAGCGGCTTCTTCCAAACGGATTGCGATATCCAAAACAGGATCGTCGATACCTAGCTTTTCTAAAATGTCATCACACGCTTTCTTGATGATCTTAGCGCGCGGATCAAAGTTTTTATAAACACGGTGACCAAAGCCCATCAAACGGAAAGGATCGTTTTTATCTTTTGCTTTCGCCAAATATTTATCCGCATCACCACCATCTTCTTTGATCGCTTCCAACATCTCGATTACGGCTTGGTTAGCACCACCGTGTAGCGGACCCCAAAGCGCATTAATACCAGAAGCGATAGAAGCGTACAAGTTGGCATTCGAAGAACCTACCATACGAACCGTAGATGTAGAACAGTTTTGCTCGTGATCTGCGTGCAGAATCAATAGTTTTTGCATCGCACTGATTATCGCAGGATCGAAAGAACTTTCTGCAGTAACGTCAGAGAATAACATATTCATGAAATTCTCTACGTAATTCAAATCTTTCTTAGGATATACAATTGGATGTCCAATTGATTTTTTGTGAATCCAAGAAACAATCGTTGGCATTTTGGCCAATAGGTTGATCATGGTTTTATTATCTTCCTCTTTAGTCGCGTTTGGATTTAAAGATTCTGGATAAAACGCAGATAATGCACCTACAAGACATGATAACTGTCCCATTGGGTGAGATTGCGAAGGAAAACCTGCGAAGAAATTCTTCATGTCTTCGTGGATCAACGTTTGTTCTTTGATCTCCGCGCGGAAGCTTTCTAATTCTTGTTTCGTTGGTAGCTCACCATATATTAATAAATAAGCAACTTCTAAGAATAAGCATTTCTCTGCAAGTTGCTCAATAGGATAACCACGATAGTGTAATATACCATTCTCTCCATCTAAATACGTGATCGCACTTTTGGTAGCACCCGTGTTTTTGTAACCTGGGTCTAATGTGATGAATTCGGATTGATCTCGCAGTTTGGAGATATCTATTGCTTTCTCATTTTCGGTTCCGACGATTACAGGAAGATCGTAGGATTGCCCATTTAAGTTTATTGAAGCTTTATTATCTGACATAATTTTCTGACTCGATTTCTACAAATGTATAAAAAATCAAAAACAGTTCGGCTGTCGATAAGCATTAAATTAACATGAAATCGTCATATATGATCAGGTACACAAACTTCGTGAAAGGTGATAAAACAGCTATCTACGATTTTTTCGTAAAAAGTTTTTGAAAAGCTTTTTGTTTCTACGAACTTTTCGTAACATTGTGTAATCTACTGATACAGATATGGAAAAACTTACGATACAAGAAGAAGAAGCGATGCGCGCCATCTGGGAAACCGAAGGCGGATTCATTCGAGACATCCTAGCAAATCTACAATCCACAGAAGAAATGCCCTATACCACCTTGGCATCGACCGTTCGCAACCTAGAAAAGAAAGGCTATGTGCAAGCGGTAAAGGCGGGAAATGCGAAACGCTACGAGCCGTTGATCTCTGCACAGGAATATAAAGGGAAGTTTATGAATGGTTTTGTAGGCAACTATTTCCATAATTCGTATAAAGATATGGTGTCTTTTTTCATCAAAGAAGAGCGCTTATCATCCGCAGAGTTAGAAGAAATCCTCGACATGATCAAAAACAATAAATCCTCGTAACATGGAAAATCTATTAATCTATATTCTGCAGGTCAATGTCTTGTTGAGCATCGTGTATCTCGGTTATATATTATTGCTCAAAGGGCTCACTTTTTACAACCTTAATCGTGGTTATTTTTTGGTGGGCATGTTGTTCAGTTTTATCTATCCATTTTTAGATGTCAAAAGTTGGTTTACGCGCCATGTCGAACCCATCGGTGAGTTGGTGGATTTTATGCCGAATTTTGTGTCGACGCCAGCACCAGACAATCTGTACAGTATCAATAATGTGTTGCTTGTTGCGGTGGCGGCAGGAGCTACTTTCTTTTTCTTGCGTCTGCTGATTCAGTCGGCCAGTGTCTTGCGTGTGCACTGGAATTCTTCTTCGGCCTTATGGCATACGTTTTCCTATCGGAATGTGCGTTTTCCGGTGGCACCATTTTCTTTTCTTCGGCAGATATACCTGTACCGCAAGCAGCACGATGAGCAAGAGCTTACCCATATTTTCAAGCACGAACTGGTGCATACCAATGGCTTGCATTCCTTAGATGTCCTCTTGACAGAATTGGTATATACCTGCTGCTGGTACAATCCATTGGTTTTCATAATGCGCAAAGCCATTCATCAGAATTTAGAATTCCTGACGGATCAGCAAGTGCTAGATTTAGGGATTGACCGCCAGACGTATCAATACAATCTATTGCATGTTAACAGAACGGGATTAGCTACCCCGATCACAAATAAGTTCAATTTTAAAATGTTAAAACAAAGAATTATGATGATGAATAAAAAGCGCTCCTCCAAATTGGAGTTGAGCAAATATGCGATGCTCATACCTGTATTGGTGCTCGCGTCAGCAGCATTCACGGTAAACAAAGTGGAGGCGAATATCCACGATGCGGTCGAGAAGGGGAAAATCAGTGTGCTAAGCAATGATTTTTTAATGCATGACGCACCAATAACAGATACAGGCGCTCTGTGCTTGGATGATATTTTTGCAGGAGAAAAGTTTGCTATGGTAGATACAAATGATCCAAGAGCCAAAGGGTTAAAGAAAATAGAAGCACAAAATGATGATACGACTTTGGTGATTGTGAAAAAAGATAGGAGCAATACACCGGAAGGGGCTAACTCAGGAATAACGATCCGAAAACAGAGCGGCGATCCATTGTATGTTGTTGATGGAACGGTGATGCTACCAAAGGATTTTAAAAACGTCAACCCAAATGATATCGAAAGAATTGAGGTTTTGAAAGATGGTTCTGCTACTGCAGCATACGGAGAAAAAGGAAAGAATGGGGTTTTACTAGTGACCACTAAAGATAGTCCATCAACCACTAAAAAAGTAACAGGTAGCGGTACATTTCAAAGAGATAGCACGATCACTAAAATAAAAGCATCGAGTGGAAATGAACCAAAGCCCTTGTACGTGCTAGATGGTATTATAATCAAGGAATCTGATATGGATGGTGTAGACCCTAAAAGTATCGAAAGTGTTAGTGTTCTTAAAGATAATAGTGCTACGGCTATCTATGGTGAACAAGCCAAAAATGGTGCAGTTTTAATCGTAACAAAGCAATTTAACCATGGAGTAAAAGGTGATGAAAAAACCGCCAAAGAACCATCACGAGATCAGGGAAAACAACCTGGGACACCCACAGGTTTATTCGGTTCTCCAGAAAGTTGGAGTAAGAAAGATTCACCTATAGTTGTCGTTGATGACGAGATTCAAAAGAACGTAGATGTCAAAAAAATAAATACTAAGGGGATTGTCAATATTCGAAAACTTACAGGCAAAGATGCTACCGATAAATACGGTCAGGTGGCCAAGAATGGTGCTGTCGAAGTAACCACAAAAGCTGCCGCTAAAAAAGCCGATAGCAAAAAATAGCCCTAAATTACCATTACATCTACTACCAACGGATCAGCGCCGATCCCCACGTAAACCCAGCACCAAAAGCTGCAAAGCAAATTAGATCGCCCTCTTTGATCAATCCTTCTTGCCACGCTTCAGACAGCGCGATTGGTATAGAGGCGGCCGTTGTATTGCCATAACGTTGGATGTTGCTGTAGATTTTCTCATCAGGCAAACCGAGTGTCTTTTGCACATATTGCGAGATACGAAGGTTTGCCTGATGTGGTATTAATAAGTCAATGTCAGACGGTGATAAATTGTTCTTTGCTAAAGCTTCGTGAATCACTTCTGGAAATTTCACCACGGCTTTTTTAAATACCGCTTGGCCATCCATGGTAGGATACGCCGTGCCATCTTCTAGCATTTGTGGCGTCATTAGCATACCGCCCAATTCCTTATCGGGCCATTGAGGCGGATTTTCTAATCCAAAGCCAGCAGCAGCGCCGGGATAGTACATCGCTAATTTTTCTGCTTCGGCTCCGTCGGAA
This sequence comes from Sphingobacterium chungjuense, assembly GCF_011316935.1. Classification (GTDB taxonomy): domain Bacteria; phylum Bacteroidota; class Bacteroidia; order Sphingobacteriales; family Sphingobacteriaceae; genus Sphingobacterium; species Sphingobacterium chungjuense. Next base: position 254,145 of record NZ_WLYS01000004.1, on the reverse strand, counting down.
TGCAGGTGCGTGCTCAATACGCCTTTTCCAGCCTCGGTTGTAGGCTGCATCACGACTGCGCCTGCGCCATCACCAAAGATCACCGATACATGTCTGCTTCGCGTATCAAAATCCATGGCGAACGATTGTTTCTCGGAGCCAACAACCAGCACATTTTTGTACATGCCCGTTTTGATAAACTGATCGGCAATCGAAAGCGCATACACAAAGCCAGAACACTGATTGCGAATATCCAATGCCCCAATTTCGCCCATGCCCATCTCGCGCTGCAGAAGAACCCCACAACCCGGAAAATAATAATCTGGAGAAAGTGTCGCGAAAATGATAAAGTCAACGTCCGCAGCGGTTATGCCGGCACGTTCCAATGCAATTTTACTCGCTTCAACGCCCATCGAAGTAGTTGTTTCACCAATTCGATCGGCATAGCGACGTTCCTGAATACCCGTGCGCTCTTGTATCCAAGCGTCGCTGGTATCCATAAAACGCGTTAAATCGTTGTTTGTATATACATTTTTTGGCACGTAATGTCCTATGCCGGCTATCTTTGACTGAAACATTCTCTATTTTTCCGATTACAATGAAATCCTGACAAAAGTAGAGAAATTTCTAAAAATACCTTAATTTTGCAGATATGGGTACGGAGACCGCTACAGAGACATTTACGCTAGAAGAGATTTTGGCAGCAGCAAAGGATGGACATCGTTTGATCTTATGGAACGATGATTTTAACACCTTCGATCATGTGATCCATTGCATGATGCATCATCTCCAATACTCCGAAGGAGAAGCTTCCCGCATCGCTTTCAAAGTGCACAATGAGGGAAAATGTGCTGTTTTAGAAGGTTCCTACACCGAAATGGAAATTTACCGTAAGATCTTAAAATCCGAAGGACTTACCGTCAGCGTCGAATAAAGATTTGTCGTAAGGTAATAATGCGGTTACGTGCTCGTAGTTACGATATCAAATACCCATTTTTGCTATACGAAACTTATGAACATGCTCTTAATCCGAAATCTTAGCGCCGTTTTATTACTTCTGCCGGTATTATCACAAGCGCAACAAAAAGCTCAAATCCGCGGTATCGTTGTCGATGCAGAGACGAAAGCACCTATTGCTGGCGCCAGCGTCAATATCTTGACGCAAGCGACTAAAGCTTATCTACGTGGCGCTCAAAGTCAGCAAAATGGACAATTCTCTATTGACAATTTAGATGCTTCCACTTTCGCCTTGCGCGTTGCCAATGTAGGTTACGACGATTATTTGCAGGATAATGTTTCATTGACCGCAGGTCAACAACTCAAAATAGATACTGTTTTTTTACATACCGAGAGCAAAGTCATCTCCGAAGTGACCGTACAAGGTCGCACGCCTGATATGAAAATCGGAATCGATCGCAAGATTTTTGATGTATCTCAATCTTTAGTTAGTGCAGGTGGTACCGCCAGCGAGTTATTGGCTAATGTTCCGACTTTGCAAGTCGATCAGGATGGCACTGTAAGCTTACGCGGGTCGTCTAATGTGCGTATTCTCATTGATGGCAAGGAGTCGGCGATGGCAGGATCAGATATTGCGGCATTATTGCAAAGTCTGCCAGCAGAAGTGATTGACAAAGTGGAGATCATGACCAACCCCTCTTCTAAATACGATGCAGAAGGCCAATCCGGTATTATCAATATTGTGTTGAAGAAAAACGCTCGTATCGGTTTCAACGGATCGGTGAATGCGACTGGCGGATCTTTTGGCAATGCCATGGGGAGTGCTACTTTAAACTATCGTGATAGTAAGTTCAATCATTTTGGCAGCTACAATTTCAATCGTCGTGTTAACCGTGGCGATGGTTTTAATGAGAATATCATCTATCGAGATAACACCGGAGAATTGGAAGCGCCGCGTCGCATCTATTCCGAGAATGATTCCCGTCGTACAGGTCTTAATCACACCGTGAGATTAGGTAGTGATTATTTTATGACCGATAAAACCACATTCAGTCTGGCTGGGAATCTGAGTCTGCGCGACAACAATCGCCGACAAGAACTGATGTACCAATACAATAACATTCCGGAAAACGGCCCAACAGGAAGTCGTGTCTCGCAGCAATACGAAGATGATTTGGGTTTTGATTTGCAATTTGATTTCCGCCAAGTATTAGGTCGTCCGGGTGAAGAAATCACAGCCAATGCCTCGTATGGCTATAGTACCGAAGATGGTACAAACGATTTTAATGAAATCTTTGCCGGTTCGCGTTTAGATATTGTTCGCCAGAACTTGACCACGGAGATGGGAAAAAACTATAATGCGCAAATAGATTATGTGTTGCCTATTGCCGAAAACCATAAGTTTGAAGCAGGATATCGCTCTATTATCCGTACGTCGGAAGATTCACAATATTCATTCGTAGATCGGACGAATACAGGCAACTTAAATCTAGACGGCCTATTTAGTAATGAGTTTGACCTGAAAAATGAAGTACACGCCGTCTACGCTAATTATCAGCGTATGCTCACTTCTAAATTGGGAGCACAGTTTGGTCTTCGCGGTGAACAGATGAGATTAACCTCCACGTATTATGCCGTAGAATCTGAAGCGGCAGAACCGAGAACAGGACCGGCTACCAATGGCGGATTTGATTTCTTCCGACTTTTTCCGAGTGCCTATTTGACCTACGAAGTAGGCAATCAAGGCGATAAGATTCAGATGAGTTATTCACGTCGTATTCGCCGTCCAAATGGTTGGCAGGTCAATCCATTTCTTAATGCGTCGGACGAGTCTAATCTGAGACAAGGTAATCCCAATCTAAGACCGGAAGATATACATGCTGCCGAAGTGGCTTACTCTAAATCGTACAATCGCTGGAATTTTGTCAGTTCGTTGTTCTACCGCCGTACCAGCGATATGATTAATCCTTTGCAACGTGATCCTTCGGAAATAGATCTTCCGCAGGAATTTCAAAATGCTTCTTACTTTGTGTGGGAAAACGTTGGACGATCTGATGATGCTGGTTTGGAGTTGATCTCCAAAGTAGATCTGGCACCATGGTGGGATGTCACTGCTAATGCCAATATTTTTAATAATCGCATCAGGCCAGACATTGAAGGCGTAGGTTTGAATCGGGTAAATACCATCAACTGGGACGGTAATTTGATGACCAATGTGAAGTTTATGCCAACATTTTCATTGCAGATGCGCGGCGATTACCGCAGTGGACGCGAACGCCCACAAGGCCGTATGAACGCTATGTGGGGCGTGGATATGGCATTGAAGAAAGATGTGTTGCGTAACAAAGGCAGTATTTTGTTCAACGTGCGCGATGTATTCAATTCTAGAAGATTTGAGATGGAAAGTTTTCTGCCGGATCGTTCCATCGCCTCGGCCAACCGTTGGAATCGTCGTATGCTAACGCTGACATTCACGTATCGTTTTGGTGTTCAGGATCTTTTCAAGCGCGACGACAATAAGAATGGTGGCGCACCAGAGGAAATGGGGGGCGGAGAGTTTTAAGTTTAATTTCCTATTGTGGAATGCTTTACTTACTTTAAATAAAATTTTATAAATCTATGAATAAGAGCAAAATTTTCGGTGTAATGGGAGCCGTAGTTATGATGATGTCACATTCGGCATGTTCATCCAAAAAAGGTATGACAAGCGAGGCAAATGTGCCAGAATATGAGGTGCTTGATTTACCGATGGTAAATGTTAAATCATTCAAGAAAAACTCCGCTGGAGCGCATGTAATTTTTGATGGCACATCACTAGAAGGATGGCGTGGTTACGCAAAAGATCACGTACCTAGTAAATGGACTATTGATAACGGTACGTTACATTTTAACCCAAAACCAGATGGTGTACAAAACCCAGAAGGTGGTGATATTATCTTTGCATCAGACTTGAAAAACTTTGAATTTGAGTTTGAGTGGAAAGTGGCAAAATCAGGTAACTCTGGTGCTTTTTTCTTAGCGAAAGAAGTAAAAGGACAGCCAATCTACATCTCTTCTCCAGAATACCAATTGTTGGACAACGAGAATCACCCAGATGCTAAAATGGGTGTGGATGGCAACAGAAAATCAGGATCATTATACGATATGATTCCTGCAAAACCACAAAACGGCTTCCCATTTGAGCAATGGAACAGAGCGAAAATCGTGGTAAACAAAGGGAAAGTAACCCATTACCAAAACGACGAGAAAGTGGTAGAGTACTCCTTATGGACTCCAGAGTGGACTCAGATGTTGCAAGCAAGTAAATTTAGCGAAGCTAAATGGCCTTTGGCATTCCACTTATTAAATAACGTAGGCGGCAAATCTAAATCTGGTGTGATCGGTTTTCAAGATCACGGCGATAAAGTGTGGATGAGAAACATCACCGTAAAAGTGTTGTAATTTCCACATGTCATCTAATAGAAAAGCTCCTTCACACCATGTGAAGGAGCTTTTTTTATGGGATCAGTACGGGTTCTGTATTATTAAAATAGCTTCTGCAGCTGTTTTAAATCTGTGATGCTATGCAGGACGTCACTAGGCACTTCTGCCACAAGCGGATTAAAATAAATCGCGTCCATGCCGAAGTTTTGTGCGCCACGTACATCCGCGTCCAGATTATCGCCAATCATGATCGACGTATCTGGGTTGGCTTTTCCCCCTTGCAACGCATGTTGGAATATCCTCGCATCGGGCTTATTAATGCCCACTATCTCCGAGATCGTGATCGTTTCGAAATAATCAGCCAGTTGGCTGCCGGCCAACTTGCGTTCGCAAGCTTCTTGAAAACCATTCGATATCAAATGCAATGTATAGCGTTCTTTCAAATACGAAAGCGTCTCATGCGCATTCGGGAATAAGTTGGTTTTATTTGGGCACACCGCCAAATATTCCTCCTCAAAATCCCATGGAAATAAGTTAGGATCAATTCCCAACTCCGTAAAAGTGTCTTCAAACCGTAATCGGCGAAGCGTTGGTTTGTCGATTTGATTGTGGTGATACAAGCCCCATAGTCGGTAGTTGTTGCTCGTGTAGGCGGTGATAAAATGATGAGGGTTGGCATCACCGCACAAATCTTCAAATTTGTATTTTACGTACAAATCCTGTAAAGTCTCCTTAGCGTTGCGGTCAAAATCCCAGATCGTATGATCCAGATCAAAAAAGATGTCTTTTTTATAAGTAAACATGTTGCAAAGATACGCCAGTCATGGGAAATGCCCTACTGACTATCTCTTCTTTCTGTCATAAAGCTTGGCTAATTTTCTTATGATCGCATATTTAAGTATTTTTGTCACAATTCAATTATTGAGATGAAGAGAGCTCTTTTTTGGTTGTATGTATTAGCTTTTTATGCATTGTGTCAGCTTATTAGCTGGGGGTATATTTTCATAAAATATGTACCCGAGCGTATGGGGATGATTATCGGTGAAGGAATGATTTTTTTGGCTATCTTTATAATGGCTGTTATTCGTCTGAAGAATCATCTAGAGCGCGAACGCAATTACCAACAGCAGCAGCAAAACTTTCTATTGTCGGTAACGCATGAATTAAAATCACCTTTGGCTTCCGTGAAGTTGTATTTGCAGACCATCTTGAAGCGTGATCTTGATCGGGAACAGCAACAAGTTTTTTTGGGCAATTCGCTGAAAGATATTGAAAGGCTTGATTATTTGGTAGAAAATGTACTCTTGGCTACCAAATTGGAGAGTCGATCGTTTAGCTTTCCAAAAGAGAACTTCGAGCTAAGTGAAATTGTGCACAATGTAGTAGATCGCTTGCAGAAAAATGCCTGTAAGTCGCAACAAGCTATCGTGGCCAACATACAACCCGGTGTGATGATCAATGCAGATAAGTTTGCGATCATCAATGTCGTGAGCAATCTGGTCGAGAATGCGATTAAGTATTCACCGCCTTGCGCGCACATCAATGTAATTTTAGCACAGCGCGAAGAAGGTATCGTGCTCGAAGTAGCCGATTTTGGAGAAGGTATCTCTGATACAGAAAAAAGATTGATATTCAATAAGTTCTATCGTGTGGGTAGCGAAGCTACCCGAAAAACTAAAGGAACGGGATTGGGTTTATATATAGTAAAATCCGTATTGCAAAAACATGAAGCTGCAATCCGTGTGAAAGACAATACGCCAAATGGAAGTGTTTTTGAAGTAAATTTTGGAAATTATGCAAGCTAAGCAACGTATATTATTAGTCGAAGACGAAGAGCATTTGTTAGAGGCCATCAAGCTGAATCTGGAAATGGAAGGTTACCGAGTAACCACCGCTACCGATGGTAAAAAAGCATTAAAAATATTCAAGGAAGAACGGTTCAACTTGGTCATCTTAGATGTGATGATTCCAGAGATCGACGGTTTTCAGGTGGCCGAAACCATCCGCTTGCAGAATACCGTCGTGCCCATCATGTTCTTGACCGCTAAAAACAGTAGTGAAGACCGCGTAACCGGACTTAAAAAGGGAGCTGACGATTATTTGGTGAAACCATTTAACCTGGAGGAATTGATTCTTCGTGTGGGCAATCTTATCCGTCGGGTGATGAAAGGCGATGATTTAAAAGAACTCAACTCTTATGTGATCGGCGATAAGACGATTTATTTCAACTCCTACGAATTACATCATGCCGATGGTACGATCACCTCGTTGACCAAAAAAGAAACGATGTTGCTCAAACTTTTGATCGAGCGTCGCAACGAAGCGGTATCGCGCGAGCAAATTTTAGAAACCGTATGGAACTACGATGTATATCCATCTACCCGTACGATTGATAATTTCATCTTAACGTTTCGTAAATATTTTGAACCAGATCAAAAGCGCCCGACCTACTTTCACTCCATCCGTGGCGTAGGATACAAGTTCATGGATCAATAAGCTACCACATCGTCTATGAATACCAGAGGGAGATTAGTTGCGGCAGGGATTATCTTTGTGTTTATCGTGTACGCGATTGTGGTACAGCAGTACAATATTATTGTGTACCTAGCAGGTGCATTAGCATATTTACTGTGGAGTCATCTGCGCGAAGGTACCGTATATCTCGCAACGCAAGCTTTCCACCGTCAAGATTACGAGAATACTAAGAAATTGCTTGCCGAGATTGATAATCCAGATCGTCTGCGCAAAGGTCGTCGTAATTTCTACGAATTTATGATGGGAAATATCGCGCTAAAAGAAGAACGGTTTGACGAAGCTGAATATCATTTTCAGTTGGCTTCGCGTTTGCCATGGCGCAAGGATTATGAAAAAGGCATGGTATTGGTCAATTTAGCCAATATCAATTTGCGCAAAAAAGACTATGAACGCGTAGTGGGTTATTTGGACGTGGCCGAAAAATTGAAACTCACCGCACGCCAAGAAAGCATTGTAGAAAAAATAAGAACAGAAGTTAATAAACATATATAAGTGAAAGACACCTTACAAAACGATTTACTACTCCGTGCTGCTTGGTCGCAGCAAACTGAACGTCCGCCTGTGTGGATGATGCGCCAAGCTGGGCGATTTATGAAAGAATACTGGGAAATCAAGAATAAGTATTCTTTTTTAGAAATGTGCAAAACCCCAGAAATTGCGGCTGACGTTACCATGTTGCCAGTAGATTTATTGGGTATTGATGGCGCCATTCTATTTTCTGATATTCTCGTAACCGCAGAAGCAATGGGCGGAGATCTATCATTCGAGCAAGGTGTTGGTCCGCGTTTTGCCAATCCAGTGCGTACAGTGGCCGATATGGAACGTTTGTCGGTAGATTGTATCGATCGTTTGCAATATGTGGCCGATGCGATCAAAGTGATTCAGCAGCGCTTGGATAAACGTATTCCGTTAATTGGTTTTGCGGGTGCTCCATTCACTATTTTGAGCTATTTGGTAGAAGGTGCTTCTTCCAAAGATTTCAAGAGAACAAAGCTCATGCTAAACAATGAGCCTGAGCTCGCGCATGCTATTTTGCAGAAAGTTGCTGATGTTACGGTGGAATATTTGAATATGCAGATCGCTGCTGGTGTCAACGCGATCCAACTTTTTGATAGCTGGGCTTTGGCACTTTCGTGGAATGATTATCATGAGTTCTCACACCACTACAACAAATACATCATCTCGAAACTAAACAGACAAGATATCCCGGTGATCTCTTTCTGTAAAGGAAGTTCGGTATTTGCGCCGGTAATGGCCGAAGCCAAACCGGATGTAATTTCGGTAGATTGGAATGCAGATTTGCTAAACATCAAGCAAGCACTGCCAGCGAATATCGCTGTACAAGGTAACTTGGATCCATTCGTATTGTATGCGGATAAGAAGGTGATTCGCGAGAAGATCTTGCAATTATTTGAGCGTATGCGTGGTGTAGATGGCTTTATCTTCAATTTGGGACATGGCATTATGCCGGATATTCCATTTGATAATGTGAAATACGCGATCGAAGTCGTAAAAGAATTCAGATATTAAGCGAAGCGTACAAACGACTTTTAATAATTATTGTTATACCAACGTGGGGTGCTTGTGTGATAGACCGATTAATAAACACAAGCACCCCACGTTGCACTTTGAAATACGGTCATGATATATCTTTACGCTAAGTCGATACATATCATCTTTGTGGTTTGCTGGATGGCGGGCTTATTTTATATGCCGCGTCTGTTTATCTATCACACAGAAGCAAAAGCAAAGTCGCCAGAAGTTTATCATGCATTGCATCAGCAATTTCAAATCATGGAACGTAGATTGTGGTGGGTAATCACAACGCCAGCGATGTACTTTGTTTTTGCGTCTGCGTTGGTTATGCTTTGGGTAAATCCGGCTTTATTGTCCCTTGGCTGGATGCAATTAAAATTAGCGTTTGTGGCGGGCTTGGCGATATATCATTTCATATGTCAGCGCATGATGTTTGCCTTGGCGAATGAGAAGCTAACGTGGACATCTGCACAATTGCGCTTGTGGAATGAGGTGTCCACGATATTTCTTTTTGCCATCGTATTCATTGTGGTTCTCAAATCTGCATTTCAGTGGATGTATGGCGTAGGCGGACTGGTAGGATTAGCTATTCTGCTCATGATCGGTATCAAAACGTATAAAAGATATTTGGCGCGTAAAGCGCAAGATCAAAACTAAATAATATGAAAAAACTAGTACTATTATTGGTCGCTATGGCGGGATTCCTTACTGTTCAGGCACAGGAACACGATTGGGCATTTGGATTCTATGGGGATATGAACCTGCAAGCACCAGAATTTGGAGAGCGGGGTAGAGGGACGTTTGGTATTCAAGGTAAATATGATTTTGAACTGCATCATGGTGTACAAGTGTTGGTGCATGGCCAGAAAGATTTTGCCGCCTTTGGAGCAGACTATATCTACACGTTTTTGGATCGTACCACCAACAATTGGAATGTATTTGCCGGTGGTGGAGCGGCCAGTGAATACGATCGCATATTGAGTTTTGATGAAGCGAATATCCGTAATGAAGATTACCATCAGCGCACGACGCTAAATGCACAAGTGGGTGTAAGTTATTACGTACCGGATGTAGCGCTGTCGCTGTATGCAGGTTATAAAATAAAGTCCGAAGTACGACTGCGAGATGATCGTCCGCATTTCGTGATGGTCGGTTTACGCTACCATATCTGGTAAAAAAGTAAAAGCACCTATCAAGGTGCTTTTACTTTTTTATTGGCCGTAGCTAATGTATTTTATTTCTAAATATTCATCCAATCCGTGATGCGAACCTTCTCTACCGACACCGGATTGCTTCACGCCACCAAAAGGTGCCGATGCATCAGAGATGACTCCGGTATTCACGCCGACCATTCCCGATTCTAATTGTTCGCTAACGCGATGACAGCGACGTATATTCTCGCTGTAAAAATACGCGGCTAGTCCGAATGGGGTGTTATTTGCCGCTTTTATGGCTTCCTCCTCGGTGGAGAAGCGGAATAAAGCACAAATAGGCCCAAAGGTTTCTTCACTAGCAATAAGGCTTTCTGAATGGACATTCGTAAGCACTGTCGGAGCATAAAAATTTCCTTCGAGATGTTTGGCCCCAGTTTCTGCTTTAGCGCCGCGATCTAGCGCATCTTGTACATGTTTTTGTACTTTTTGTACTGCTTTCTCGTTGATCAATGGGCCAACTTTTACGCCTTCATCTAGACCATTTCCAACCTTCAGTTGGCTGACTTCATGCGTTAATGCAGCTGCAAACTCATTATAAACAGCATCGTGCACATAAAAACGATTCACCGAAACGCAGGTTTGTCCAGCATTTCTAAATTTGGCGGCTACCGCACCTTGTACGGCAGCTTGTATATCGGCATCATCAAACACAATAAAGGGCGCGTTTCCACCTAGTTCCATAGAAGTTCGTTTGATCGTACTAGCAGCCTGTTCCATCAACGTTCTACCCACTACGGTCGATCCGGTAAACGAGATTTTTCGAATCAGCTCGCTGGTAGCGAGCAATTTGCCAACGGCTTTACTATTGGTCGAAGTGATGACTTGAAATGCACCGCCAGGAATGCCTGCTTCTTGTGTTAGTTTGGCAAAAGCCAATGCCGTAAATGGCGTTTGGGAAGCCGGCTTTAAGATCACCGTGCAGCCTGCGGCTAATGCTGGGGCGACTTTGCGCGTCAGCATCGCGAGTGGGAAATTCCAAGGTGTGATCGCCGCTACCACGCCCACGCTTTGTTTAATAGTGAATAGCTTGTTTCCACTACTTACCGCAGGAATGGTGTCTCCGTAAGCCCGCTTAGCTTCTTCGGCAAACCATAGGATAAACGACGCCGCATATTCTACCTCTGCCAAGGATTCTTGCAGTGGCTTGCCACTTTCTAAGGTCATCACTTCGGCTAACTGATCACGATGCTTCAATGTGAGTTGATACAACTTCTGCAACAATTGGCTTCGCTCTCCAACCGAGGTGGTTTTCCAAGATTGCCACGATTTATCGGCGTACGCGATCGCTTTTTCAATGTGGTTTAATGGTATTTCTGGCACTTTTCCTACGCGCTGGTTCGTGGCAGGATTACGTACGTCAAATTTGTCTTTCGCATCCACAAATTCACCTTGTACATATGCTTTCTCTATTATCCAAGTATGATCCATTATTATCCTCCGTTTTGTTGGTCTATAGTACTAATCGTGCAAATCTGTTTCGATCAGATATAAGCTTTATAAAGTAAAAAAGGACGCTAGCGTCCTTTTTGTTTTCGTTATATATTTTTTAGGCTATGACCCATTCGATCGCGTTTTGTTTTGAGGTAAAACTCGTTATGCGCATTAGGCGCAATCTCTATCGGTACATTTTCGACAACTTCTAGTCCGTATCCTGTTAAACCTGCGCGTTTGGTCGGATTATTAGATAGCAAGCGCATCTTGGTAATACCCAACGCACGTAAAATTTGAGCTCCAACGCCATAATCACGAAGATCGGGTTTGAATCCAAGCTGAATATTAGCATCCACGGTATCAATCCCCTCTTCCTGCAACTTGTAAGCCTGCAATTTGTTGATCAAGCCGATTCCACGTCCTTCTTGATTCATATATAGGATTACGCCTTTTCCTTCTTGCTCGATAAGCTCCATGGATTTGTGCAATTGAGGGCCACAGTCGCAACGGCAAGAACCAAAAATATCACCTGTAATGCAGGAGCTATGTACGCGCACTAAAACCGCTTCATCAGGTTCCCATGTTCCTTTGATCAAAGCCAAATGTTCTTCGCCTGTATTTTTTTGGCGATAGGCTTGCAGTTGAAAATCTCCCCATTGGGTGGGCATATGCACCTGCACGACTTCTTCGATCATCGAATCGTGTTTTAGTCGATACTCAATCAAATCTTCGATGCTGATGATTTTTAGATTGAATCGTTTGGCTACTTCCAGCAAATCTGGAAGGCGCGCCATTTCACCATCATCTTTCAATACCTCTACCAACACACCTGCAGGCTCAAAGCCAGCTAAGCGCGCCAAATCCACGGCTGCCTCGGTATGTCCGGTGCGGCGCAATACGCCACCATCTTTAGCGATCAAAGGAAAAATGTGACCCGGTCGGCCCAATTCTTCATTTTTAATATCTGGATTGATTAATGCAAGTATTGTTTTGGAGCGATCGGAAGACGAAATTCCCGTAGTACAGCCATAACCTTGCAAATCTACCGATACCGTAAAGTTAGTTTCATACACCGCTGTATTGTTATTGACCATGAGATTTAAATCCAGCTCTTTGCATCGCTTTTCTGTAAGCGGAGCGCAGATAAGTCCACGGCCATGAGTGGCCATAAAATTTATTACCTCTGGAGTAGCATTTCGTGCCGCGGTCACAAAATCACCTTCATTCTCTCGGTCTTCATCGTCTACAACTATGATAACCTTTCCTGCTTGAATATCAGCAATGGCTTCCTCGATGGTGTTTAATTGTACTTTCATGTTGTTGCTTAAAAAAATGGCAGGTCGTGCATCAGGACACTTTCATGCTTGCCATATGTACAAAGTTAGTGGTATTTCGAAGATATTCTATAAGGATGCTGTCATAATCTTTAGCGAGCTACATGTGTATCCGCTTTGGATTTATTGCGATCCTGAAACTTTTCGACTTTATCTTTTAGTTTATTAAATATCTTTTGAGCTTTAATTTTATATTGATCAATATCAAATAATGCCGAATCGGTTGTCGATTTATACGTTAAAAAGATAGCCAATGGCGTCAAGACAATGATCGCCATCCACATGCCAATTATCGGTTCTAAACTGCCGTCTTTAGCCGCCTTCTCCGAGATCGTAAATATGACGTGATAGATCAGAAAAAAGACGATCGCCATTACCACCGGCAGCCCTAAACCACCCTTTCGGATAATCGCACCTAGAGGAGCACCAATGCCAAAGAGCAATAAACAGGATGCTGCTAAGGTGAATTTTCGATGCCACTCAATATCGTAACGAATGTCTTTTTCGATATACAATTTGTATTCTTGCCCTCGATTTTGGGCAATGTCTTTTACGTAATTCACTTGGCTATTGGCATTGCTAATAATATTACGCTTACTGCTATTATTGATCGCTTGCAGGTCTAAATCTGGATAACTATAATCGCCGGAAGCGACCAATGTTGTTTTCAGAGAGTCGCGTTTCTGGTTGTAATAACTCGTAAAATAATTGATATGTCGCTTGGTATCTTCCGCTATGATGTGGCCCACACTATCCAATTGCATATGATTAGAGTCAGAATAATGTTTCAGCTGCTTCAAGTTAAGCATCTGATGATGCGATTTGAAGAGACTGGCATCGGTTTTTTGCGCACCAAAAGACTCCATGCTGAACTTCTGGGTGGATTCCTTAAAACGAAAACGAGTAAACTGCTGCCGCTCATCATACCGTGTCGCATTTCGAGCACGGGCATCTTCGTATTGCACACCATCACGCAGTTGTAGGATCATATATTGATTATCCACCGAATTGTGCATATAACCTTCTTTAGCGATCAGGATATTGGTGGCTTTACTACTTGTAGTATGGTTATAGATCAATAAATCGCGCAGAATGGTGCCGTCCTCGCTTTTGCTCTTTGCTCGAATAGAATAACCAGGAATACTACTGTTAAATACACCGGGCTTAATGAGGAAATCAGCTTTTTGATTTCTGATGTCTAACAGCATCGTTCCCATTTTAAGATTGACAACCGGTAAGGTATAATCAGAAAAAATGAAGGCGCCACCAGCGAAAATACCCACCAGAACAAACAGTGGTGCCATCGCATTTCGTAGTGATACACCGGCCGCTTTGATGGCTACGAGCTCATAACTTTCTCCCAGATTGCCAAATGTCATGATGGAGGACAAGAGCATGGAAAGTGGTAAAGCCATGGTGAGCTGCACAATACATTGATACCCTAATAATTCTAGAATGGTATACCATTCTAATCCTTTGCCGATGAGGTCATCGATGTACTTAAACAAAAAAAGCATCAATAAGACAAACATCACAATCGTAAATGTGACGAGAAATGGCCTTATAAATGCATGTAATATGAGTAAGTGTATTTTCTTCATCCCTACCAAACGCCTAACATTCCTAATAGACTACGCGAATAGCTAAAAGTAAAGGACAAAGGTACAGAAATTTAAGCTCCAATCACACTTTGCAGGTAGCTAATCGAATTATTCCAGATCAATTTTCGGTCTTCTAAATTGTCTTCCTTCACGTAGTCTGTAATGCTTAAGGCTACGTCATTTGTCAATTCATCCAAAACGATTTCGATTTCAAAATAATAAGGTTCGTCTTCCAGCCATTTATACTTTACACACTTGTTCTCTTTGGAATGGATGAGCTTTGCCTTAAACGACTCGTCATCCCATACAAATTCGTAAATACCTTCTGCATAGTTCACATCATCGGCAAACCATTGCGCGAGCTCATTCGGTTCAGACAGATAGGGGAATAATATTCTCGGGGAAGAATTTACGACATATTCTAAGTTTAATTTTATTTTCTCTGCCATACAATGGAATGAAATATTAATAACGTGATAATGGACGGTTACCGAACAGCGCTGCTGATCGACGATTGGTTTTGTCCGCCCGTAATAATACGCAAATATTCTGTTAAACAAAGTATAATCTCTGCGAATTTATTGATACATATTATGCCGATAGTGTCAAGATAGAGTTAGGGACATGATGTGGTATTTAGTGATGAAATTTGTGAATTTTGCTTTGATAATAATTCCTAATTACTATATTTGCATCACGAAAAACGGCGGGGTAGCTCAGATGGTTAGAGCGCAGGATTCATAACCCTGAGGTCGGCAGTTCGATCCTGCTCCCCGCTACTAAAAAAAGCTTCAAGGAAACTTGAAGCTTTTTGCGTTTAGAAGAGTTTTAATAGTGGAAGCACCACTATTAAAAATTGGAAGTTTGTAGCGCTTTATTGCGCCTCGCCGGGGTTTACCAAAGCCGCTGCCACACCAAGACCGCCCAAAACTAAAACAGTTCCGACAATAGCTCCTGATTGATTCACCTCGGACAATCCGGAGATATCTGCTCGCGTATCCAACATTCTCCGAACGCGTTTTGATCCGATACCGCGAATTCTCGTGAAGTTTGTGCTCCCACCCTTCCCTGTACAAAGGATGTACCGTCAATAAAGGCCTGCGACTTGCCATTTACTATCAAAGCTGATTTAGTCAAATCAATGATCATGGATTTTTCTGTATAGTTCTCAAAACGCACTCGTACAGATCCATCTATATTATTAAAGGCATAAGAAATTCCAAGCGTGTCATTTCCACTATAAAATGTACTATCTACCTTGTTTTTCCCCATGTTACTACTTTGCATAGTCGCTAGGTAGTGACTAGAACAACTAAAGAATAGTGGCATTGTTAGGATTGCAATCCAAAGAAATTTGATAGGATTTTGTAGCATAATATGTTAGTATCGTGTGTTCCTAATATAAGGAATAAATCTAGTATAGCGCTACTGGGAAAAGAACTTTTTTGTCCAATGTGCTTATCAATCTTCCAAGGCGTCGGGTAAAAAATAAATGTTAAATCTATAGATTAAGTAGTATTTATAATTTATTTAATTTATCTTTGGTTAATATTATTAATCTCAACAGGTTGTGTGTATATGGTTTTCGGATTTAATCAGTGTCAAGTCTTTGATCGGCTGAATCGCGGTGCTCAAAGGGGATTATATTCATTGATTCGGTCACTATAGTCAAAGTAAATAATTAGAAATTTATGCAACCATCAAAAACTTCCCCAATCAGATTTATCATCGCGCTTTACTTAGTAATTCCTTTAATAGGGTATGGGCAAATTGATACCAAGCCGATTATAAATGCTACAATCTATGGTAGAATAATTGATTCAATAGATCGCGTACCAATTGCGGGAGCATCCGTACAATTAGAAGGAGTGACACATACTGTGGTAACCGAAAAGGACGGCTCATTTCGATTTGTCACTGGTCAACAATTACCCGCTACCGTACTTATCAAGTCAATAGGATATGAGTCAAGAACTGTTGTGATTAGCCACGTGCCTTTTGATATTGCACTACCGCCGCTGCTCAATCAATTTGACGATGTGGTAGTTACGGGTTATGCCGCTCAAAGCAGACGACTCTACACGGGCGCCGCATCTCAAATAAAATCTGAAGCATTGGAAAACCGACCAGCGCAATCTTTTGATCAATTGCTTGGTGGACAAGCTGCTGGTGTAAATATTGTGCAACCTAGTGGCGCATTAAATGCGACACCAGTTTTCCGAATTCGAGGAATCAATTCTATAACATCATCTGTCTATCCTTTAATAATTGTAGACGGTGTCACCGTGTTCACAGGTTCGGCAGGAGGGGATGTGGGTAATAATCCTTTGGCAAATATCAATCCTGCTGATATTGAGTCGATGGATGTGTTGAAAGATGCGTCTGCTAGCGCTATTTATGGTTCGCGAGCAGCCAACGGTGTTTTGATCATCACCACAAAGAAAGGCAAACTTGGTAAACCTACGGCTGGATATAATAATTGGTTAAGTATTAGTAGACCCTTCAATTTGCCTTCCGTACTCGGCGTGTACGATTACATCGAACTAAAAAACGAAGCGCGCGTAAATGCTGGATTGTCGCCGGGCTTTGTACTCGGTACCGATGCGCAAAGCAATGTGATTTGGACCGATTGGTACGATGTAGCTTACCAGACTGCTGTGTCTCAAAATCACCACCTCTATCTTTCGGGAGCGACGCCTAGTACTAGCTATTATGCGAGTGCTAATTTTACGGATCAAAATGGGATCGTCCGAACCAACAAATTTCAACAAAAGGGGATACGATTTAATATAGATCATCAGCTGCATTCTCGTGTCAATATAGGATTGAGTACAGGCTACACCATATCTCAAAATGAAGGACCAGACACAGGAGCTATCGGGCCAAATACGATTGCTTCGTCCTCCGGAACAGATGTCAATGCGCAGTATATTGGCAATCAGCCACTCGCTCGATTGACTTATATATTGCCGCCCAATGTTCCTATTTACTTGCCAAATGGTGATTATAATATCAACCAAACTAATGGAAACGTTGGCTATGGGCCAAATGATCCGGCTCTCGGAGTATTCAACGCATATAACTTGCAAACCTTATTAGATTACGATAAAAATAAGTCAGCGAGTAATGCCTTACTAGGGAGTATTTATGCCGAGGTAGAAATATTTAGGTGGTTAAAATTTAAAACTTTATATGGTTTGAATGATCTTCGCGTCGAAAATACGAGCTTCCGAAACCCCCTAAGTGGAGATGGCTTTGCGACCAACGGTTTAGCAAGTAATAATACGGCCAGATATCAACGTGCTAATTGGACCAATACACTCATATTTGACGAAACTTTTCAGGCAGATCATCACTTGAATGTACTGTTAGGACATGAATATATTAAGACAGACATAGCAGGTTGGGGAGCGACCCGTACGGGCATGTCAGACCCATCTTTCACCAGTTTTCAAGGCGGATGGTTGAATATTGTACCTGCAAATAATATTCAGACGGAGAATGCCATTATCTCCTATTTTACCAACATTAATTATGCCTACAAGAGCAAATACTTGATTAGTCTAAATGCACGGCGAGATGGTCTGTCTGCCCTAGCAGATGGCAACAAATGGGGCAATTTCGGTGGTGGTGCTGTTGGATGGAATGTTTCTGAGGAACGTTTTTTTAAAGAAAGCACCGTTTCTCAATCACTAAATGCACTCAAGGTTCGAGCAAGTTATGGTGTCGTGGGCAATAGCAGTTTGAATGATTATGCGGCGCTATCTATTTATGATGCTGGCACCTATGCCGGTTCGCCTACGTTACGATTTACGCAGGCGGGCAATCCAGATCTTCAGTGGGAATCAAGTAAAAAATTTAATATAGGATTAGATTTAGGGTTTTTAAATAACCGTGTACTTGTCAGTGGAGAGTATTATCGAAACAATGTCGACAATCTTATCTTGAGCGCGCCACAAGCGTCTTCGCTTGGAATCCCGGGAAATGCAGTGACTGCCAATGTGGGATCGCTATATAATAAAGGATTTGAATTTACGGTACAGGCCAATATTTTACAAAAGGGTGTATTTCGGTGGTCAGCTAATGCCAACCTATCCACGCTCAAAAATCGCGTTACCTCATTAGGAGATGGAGGAGATATATATCCGACCTCTTTGAGCACATTTGGTATTCAAAATATGACGCGTGAAGGTTATTCGGTAGGATCTATTTTCGCTGTTCAGACGGATGGTGTCAATCCCGATAATGGCAACAGAATTTTTATCAACAGAAATGATGAACGCGTACAGTACGATGCCTTGAATCGGAGTTTCAGTTACCTCGATGGGTCAGTTGCACCACAAATTGATAATTATGGAGATGGTCGCATACTAGGAAACTCGCTGCCGAGCTACTATGGAGGTGTTAATAGCACTATGTATTATAATAACTTTGACCTCCTGATAGGCATTATTTTTTCTGGAGGGAATAAACTGCACAACGGTACAAGAGCTACGTTATCGGATCAACGATATTTTAATAACGGCACATTTATCCTAGATCGATGGACTGAACCAGGTCAGATTACCGATGTGCCAAAAGTGGTTTGGGGAGATAGTTTTTCTAATGGTTTTTCGAGTTCTATATCTTCCAACGTCGAAGATGGAAGTTTCGCTAAGCTAAAAAATGTCGCTATTGGCTATCAAGTGCCACTCAAAGAAAATTTTGCACGCCATCATATATCTTCCTTGCGTATCTATGCGCAAGCCACAAACTTATTAACGATTACCAGATATACCGGATCAGATCCAGAAATATCTATAAACGGTAACTCAATCAACTCCGGAAAAGATCAGAATGTACCCGCAAATGCACAGGTTTTTAGTGCCGGTATCAACATTGGTTTTTAATCATAAACGTAAGTACCATGAATGTATTATATGCTAAAAAGCTATTTAGATTAGGAATGATGGTATCACAAGTATACGTAATCATAATACTAACAGCCTGCCAAAGTGATCCACTTGACTTGATACCGGCCACGAGCATATCTGAAGCAGAAGCCTACAACACACCCGAAAAAATATTGGCACAAGTCAATGGATTGTACGGTCTGCTTGGGAGTCCCTTATACTTTGGTGGTCAAGGTATTCTTTTTAACGAGCAGCGTGGCGATGAGTTTAGCCAGAATGATGGCAATAATGAAACGGGTGCTAATGTTTGGAATCAGAGTATTTCATCATCAGGATTTTTTGTAAATGCCGTATGGGAAACCGCCTACCAAACGATCAACTCCGCTAATATACTATTAGATCAACTCGCAGCACAGTCGTTCCTTCCTACGGAGACACGCGACGCGTATGCCGCTGAAGCGCGGTTTGTCCGGGCGTTTGCTTATTTTGGTTTGGTGCAGACTTATGCACGGCCGTTTAACCAAAATCCGGATAATTTAGCTTTGCCACTTCGGTTATCCCCTAATTTATCTGGTGGGAACAACCAGCTGGCGTTTAGTACGGTTCGCGAAGTGTACAATCAAATCCTATTGGATTTAGATGCCGCGGAAGAAGATTTACCGATCGCCCATTCTAATGCACTATTAACGGTGTCAAGAGCACATAAAGCGACCGCGATTGCACTAAAAACGCGCGTTTACCTTACGCAATCTAATTACAATATGGTCATAGAAGAGGCCGCAAAGTTAGTGCCTCCTTCACCACCTTTCCAATATCAGGCAGTAGGTCTTAGTCATTCTCTAGAGTCAACTATAGCACCGATATTTTCTGGCTCTTACACTGGTACAGAAGCGATTTTTTCCGTGCCTTTTATCATTCCTACAGAAGCGCCTTCGCAGCAACGTGCTTTAGCATTCAATTATTTATCTCCGGTTACCTACTTAAACACGGCGGGCATTGTAGCCCATGACGTTTTTGCGGCTAATTCGGACGATGCACGTCGAAATCTCATCATAAACAATGCTAGTGGTCAACGCTTGCTAAACAAGTTTCCAAATAATGCAGCCCCTTTTATGGACTATGTGCCACTAGTACGATATGCCGAAGTGCTATTAAACTATGCGGAAGCAGCCGCTCAATTGAATCAGCTAAGCAGAGCTAAGACACTTTTAGAAGCGGTGAGGCATCGCTCCGATCCGAATTTTGTCTTCGGAGCGCCAGCTGAAAACCAAGCAGCATTGGTGCAACTTATTTTCACGGAGAAACGGATCGAATTGCTTGGTGAAGGCTTTCGTTCTTGGGAGCTTTTTAGAACAGTGCAGCCGCTCCCAGCTAAAATAGGCAATGCAGGTGTAGCTCCCCGAATATTGCCTACAGATGCCAATTATGTATGGCCTATTCCCAGTGGAGAAATTGCCTATAATCCATTGGCAAGATAATAGGAAATCACTCATTTTATAAAAATAATGAAAATTGAAAAAATACTACTATTAAGCTGTGTTTGTTGGTTCTGTTTAAAAATGCAAGCACAAACATTATACGTAAACGGACGTGTTATTACCGTGGATTCTGCCGACAGGATTTTAGAAGCGGTGGCCGTGGCGGACGGTAAGATTTTGGCTGTAGGTAGCACCGCACAAGTACTTACCTTACAAACTCCCAAATCTACGATCATAGATTTGGCAGGTAAAACCATGATTCCGGGCTTTATTGATGGTCATAGTCATTTCCTAGGTTTGTTTTCCACTCCAAGAGTTTACTTAGGATCGCCCCCCATGGGAGAGATGCGCGATATCAATGATCTTGTCAATGCTCTTGTAAGATTTCAGCAAGAGAGAAATTTAGCTTTAGATGAGTGGGTGCTTGGATTTGGATACGATCAGGATCAATTGACCGAAGGTCGCCATCCTACCAAAAAAGAATTAGATAAAGCATTTCCCAACACACCGGTTTTTATCTTAAACATCAACGGCCATATGGGGGTGGCCAACTCGGCCGCATTGCATATTTCGGGGGTTGATATGCTTACGCCAAATCCTACTGGTGGTGCGATAGAGAAAGACGCCCAAACCGGAGAGTTGACTGGATTATTGCAAGAGAATGCCAAAGCGCTACTAGCGATACCACCCGAGACTTCCTTATCACTGGAGAAACGTTTGGTCGCGCTAGATGAACAACAATTGCTGTATGCGAGCCATGGTATTACGACAGCGCAAGAAGGCCTCACTAATTTATCTAACTTAAAGCTGCTGCAAGAGGCCTCCAATCGCCAGAGATTATTTATTGATATAGAATCACTACCCGCGGCGGATTATTTAGAAGAGGTAATGGCCGATACGAGTTTTGTATTTGGCGAGCTAAAAAATCATCTCAAACTAGCTGGTGCCAAACTCATCGCCGATGGTTCCCCGCAAGGAAAAACGGCCTACTTCTCCGAGCCCTATCTGACTGAAGTGCCTGGATGCGATCACGGTGATTGCGTTGGCTTTCCGACAATAGATCAACAGCAGTTCAATGCCTTTATTTTAAAAACGTTCCAGCAGGGAATAAGACCATTTGTACATTGTAATGGAGATGCTACTATCGATATGTATTTGCAGGCAATCGACTATGCCAATGCGCGATTGGGGATTGCCACTGCTGAATATCGCCCAGTGTCGATACATTCCCAGTTTGTACGGCCTGACCAACTCGATCGATATTACGATTTGGGAGTTATTCCAGCTTTTTTTAGCAATCATGCTTTTTTTTGGGGAGATGTGCACGTCCGGAATTTAGGCGTAGATAGGGCAAGTTTTTTAAGTCCACTTAAATCGGTCAGGGATCGCGGAATCATCGCGACCAATCATACCGATTATCCAGTGACACCGGTGAATCAATTATTTCTGCTTTGGACAGCCATAAATCGGGAAACCAGATCAGGCCAGATTATAGGTGCTGACGAACGATTGACAGTGCTAGAAGCACTACGTACCGTAACGATCAATGGCGCTTATCAATATCATGAAGAAGCTATTAAAGGGTCTATCGAACCGGGAAAGCTAGCAGATCTCGTGATCCTTTCGCATGATATCACTCAAATAGACCCCAGTACCTTGAGGCATGTAGAGGTGCTAGAAACAATCAAACAGGGGAAGACGATTTATAATCAGTTGCACCATTAAAATATAGATTTTGCCGCGTATGCAAAAATCATCCTTAAAGAAAGAAATTCGATTAATCGACGCTATATCCATTGTAGTAGGTAGCATGGTGGGATCTGGTATTTTTATAGTCGGCGCTGACATTATGCGTCAGATTGGTTCGGCTGGAGGGTTTATCGGTGTGTGGGTTCTGGGTGGAGTAATGACGTTGATCGCAGCATTGAGCTATGGCGAGCTTAGTGGTATGTTTCCCAAAGCTGGAGGACAGTATGTGTATTTGAAAGAAGCTTATAATCCACTAGTCGCCTTTGTGTATGGTTGGAGTCTTTTTGCCGTAATTCAGACTGGAACTATTGCAGCTGTGGGTGTTTCATTTTTTAAATTTTTAGCATACTTTCTACCAGGACTTAGTGAAAATATCATTGTATTTCAAATAGGTAATTTTACGCTATCACCGGCTCAATTAGCTGCTGTTTTGTTGATCTTTGCGCTTACTTATGTCAATACTAAAGGGATTAAAAGTGGGAAAACTATTCAAACAATATTTACTATCACAAAAGTATTGAGTATTGGTGGGTTGATTGTTTTTGGATTTGTTTTCTTGAGTCCATCAGTATGGGATCTAAATTGGTCGGAAATGTGGCAAATAAAAAAGCTGCTACCAGACAATGAAGTCGAACTGTATCACACGCTGCCAGATTTGGGTGGAGGAATAGCAGCAGCACTGGTCGGAGCTATTATGAGCTACGAAGCCTGGAACAATGTCACATTTGTATCGGGAGAAATTCAAAATCCAAAGAGAAATATCGGCCTGAGCCTACTGATTGGCGTATCTGTCGTAACACTTATATATGTTTTATTAAATCTGATGTTTATGGCAGTATTGCCACTGAACGAAATTGCGTACGCAGATAAAGACCGTGTGGGTATTGCAGCATCTCAAAATATTTTTGGAGAGCTAGGTACTGGTATTATCGCGATACTGATAATGGTCGCCACATTTGGGTGCAACAATGGATTGATTATTTCGGGCGCACGAGTTTATTATACCATGGCACAAGATCGATTGTTTTTTAAATCTTCTGCTCAACTAAATAAATACGCTGTCCCGGCTTATGCTTTATGGTATCAAGCTATGATGGCATCACTTCTTTGTTTGAGTGGCACCTATGGGGATTTATTAGACATGATTACTTTTGTGGCCGTACTGTTCTACGTCGTTACGATTGTAGGAGTTTATATTCTGCGTATTAAAAAACCTGATTTGCCTAGACCGTATCGAGCAGTAGGCTATCCATTGTTGCCCGCCTTATATATACTGATGGGTTTATTATTTTGCGTGTTGCTCATCATTTATAAGCCTGATTTTACGTGGCCAGGCTTAATGATTGCAATGACGGGCATACCTATTTATTTCCTGCTCCAGCGAAAGCGAACCTGAAATAAACTGAAGGTTATCATTCCTGTACAGAATAAGCGGAATTGCTAAAATATGGTTTCTGAAAATCCAATCTAAGTATATCAGGGCAGTAATCCGCCAAATAATAATGGTTGGAGAGCCGATTTACGATTTGGTTTGATAATCAAAAATGCTAATACGACCTTGCAATCAGTCGTATCAGTTTAATATTTCTTTCTTTTGATTTCGTAGATACATCGCATGCAATCCCATCTCTTGATTGGTGGATACCGCTACAGAGAACGATTGGTCTGGCGCTTCAAACATGTACATATCACCGATCTTGCCCGATAGTTTGTAACGCTCGGCATAAAATCTAGCTACGTCTGATGCAATATTTATCTCCTGCATATTAAACATCAAAATGCAAGAGTTTAGCTCACCATCTTGAAATGCATACAGCAGTTCTCTAACTTTAGTACTCTGGCCTGAATATAATATTCCGCCTGCACTTTCGCGTAACAAACCTCTGGTCTCAAAAGATTTGATTTGATATTTTTGGAGACCAAAGCCTACGAGGGGTTCCATAATATCATGGAAGTGTTGCTCAACCGCTGTTTTTCCCATAATCTAATAATTATAAATATTGTATTAATTGCTTTGATTTAGTGCTGGTCTATTTCGTTTTTGTCGCCGATCATCTACGTACGGGCTACTCAATTATTCGTAATAACGAGATGCGACAAAATTGAATTTGGAGTTATTTAAATTCCAATTGAACTTTGGCAATACCTACTTTAAACGTTGTGTGATTATAAACCTTAAAAAATTATTATTGCTTCAGTTTGCAGTAGCAAATGAAGTGATTTTACTTGTATATATGAATTTTTACTTTAAAAAAGGTTTAATCTTGTACGTAAATAATTTAATACTATATGCAATATTTGCACTTATGAGTCCTTATGATGATTTAAACTTAACGGTAAGATTGTAACAATTTACTCTGTATCTCGTGGTCTTATCGACGCTTCGGTGTCTAAGTCGGAAGTTTCGGTCAGAATTTTTAGTGTTACTAAGTTCAATTGTCGATTATTGTGCCAGTATTCAAATAATAAATTTCATGAATTGGTTAGCATTAGTTTTCGCAGGGCTATTCGAGATTGGATGGCCAATTGGTTTGAAGATGGCGCAAAATCCCGGAGCCAATAAGTTGCCGTGGATTGCATTAGCCATATTTTCGATGGCGGTGAGTGGTACACTTCTTTTTATGGCGCAGAAGACGATTCCTATAGGTACAGCCTATGCGGTATGGACAGGAATTGGTGCCGTCGGAACGCTTGTTGTAGGTATATTGTTCTTTGGTGATTCTGCCAATATAGCTCGTATGCTATCAGCGTCACTTATTGTAGCCGGTATTATAGGCTTGAAACTGTTTTAGCAGATAATTTATAGGAATAGTAACTAAAAAGACTCTTAGCGAAAACTAAGAGTCTTTTTAATTTGAGCTATTGATTTACAATCTATAAATCAATTTCTTTATTCTATTAGCGATCTGATTTTGATTACTTGCGAATAAATAGACTGATCTTTACCGGCTGCTCGTAGCCCAATTCTAGCATACAATGCTCGGCCATTTTTGAAATCAGCATTCTCGGTCAAATCTAATGATTCCGTTATGAGTACCCCAGTGTTTACATTGCTTAAGTCGCGTCTGGCAGTGTAAGAAACATCATCTACAAATAAGGTTCGTCCAACCACAATCGTGGCATAATCGATATCCCATCCCTGCGTTACTTGGTTGACCTGAAAGCTTGCGGACAAACTTCCTCCATTGAGCGCTAGCGAGACGTTAGACAACGTAAATAATGGTGTGACTTCTAGATCCACATCGGTAACGCCTTGAAGGCGAACTACGGTCGTATCCCGATCGTTTACCCAGGGTCCATTATTATTTCTTGTTACTAGTTTATATTCTCCATCAAATATTTTGATTTCAAAAGTTCCGTCTTGTGTAACGTATACGGGGACAGGATTTCTTAACTCATAGCCATCTTGGAATAGCTGCAATTGTACAGCTTCACCTGTGCCTCTTACGCCAACCGCCTCGCCATTGTAGACTACGCGTCCGCGAATAGTCGATTCAGGTTCGTCACGATTGTCCAATCCACAACTAACAATCGTTAGTACAGTAAAGATGGATAAGGTATATAATATATTTTTCATCATAATTCAAATTAATAGGCTACTGAAAAGGGTTTAGTACAATCTTTGGATTCGCATTCTGCCAGCCCAAATCAATGAAATTATAGTAGTTGCGCAATTCGAAAAACCTTGGATGTAACGAATTACTGAACGTTAGGCGATCAAATACGTATTTTCCATCATTTGGCGTGCCAGGAGCGACCACAAGGTAAGGGAACAATGCCCAGTGCTGAGCGGTAGCACTATTCACCACGCCATTCCAGATGATATGTGCGCGGCGGAAACGCTTCAAATCCCAATAACGATGGTTTTCAAAAGCAAATTCTACACGTCTTTCTTGGATAATATCGTCTATAGATATGGCGGCCAAAGGTTGGATGCCCGCCCGACTGCGAATTTGATTGATATAACTCAATGCAATACTCTGTTGTCCTAATTCTAAAGCAGCTTCTGCAGCAATTAATACGGCTTCCGCGAACCGGAATCTGGGAAACCACATATCACTATTGCGCCCTCGGGTGGAAGCGCCGGGCGTCTCGTCTAAAAACTTGCGGAAGAAGAAACCACTCTTATTGATGAACTGTTCGTTAGAACGGTTTGGGCCGTTGGCTGATGTAATTACTCGGCCAGCATTATCCGTTTCTCCTGGCGTGCTGGTCACCGTTTGCCAAGTACCATTGTTCCAAACTTTTTGTCCTGCTTGGATTTCGACGGCAGTACCCCGAAATAAAGCATTCGGCAAGATGACCGAACCGCCTAAGCGCGCATCCTTATTGGCAAAGGCATCCAATGGATCATCGTAAAAAATAAAATTACCTTGATCGTCTCGAATTTTGATATCACCATTGCGATTATTCACATATTCGAAATCTTCTACCAGATTTAAGATAGGGCCTGCTGCGGCACGATCAATATCTTCGGCATGAGATCCAGGGATATTCATGGTCGTAAAATTAACCTGCTGTCCCTCGCCTGGATAGCCGTGATCTCGTGCCCAAATCACTTCCGTATTATTGGTTTTGACACTAAGCGCCTCATAGAAATTGCGCTCTAGATCATCAGGCTTAGTTAGTTGTAGGCTATAAGGACTCGTATTGATGACTTCTTGCGCCGCTTGCAATGCCGTTTCGTAATAGCCATTCGCTAAGTTTGCCGGAATACCCACTTCACCGCCTGACGTCCGGATAGGACTTGTCATTTTATTATTGTAATTCGCTAGCGAGCCGGCATAGATGGCCGATCTAGCTTTCAACATCAGTGCTACCCAGCGATTGGCGCGTGCCGCATTGGTATTGGTGCTTGCAGGAAGCATAAGCGATGCTGCTTCACATTCGGCAATGATATAATCATACATTTCGGCTTCCGTAGCGCGCGGATACTGTAATGAGCCTACATCCATGCCGCTGATGTACTCAAACACTTCATCGCCGACAATAGGCATGCCGCCAAGTCCGCGGCACATGTTGAAATAGGTCCATGCGCGCAGAAATCTCACCTCGCCTTCATATTCTTGTTTTTCGGTATCATTTAATACAGTTGATTCGCGCAGACCCTTTAGGAATTGATTGAAGTTGCGTATCAATTCATAGTTGGATACGCGCCAATGCTCGTTGCCGAAGTTTTGCATATTGTCTGGTCCTTGATCGGATTTTCCCGCTTCGTCTAAAACTGTAAACGAGTACCAGTCACCGATATGCTGCCCCCAAGTCACTCGGCCATAAAAATTGGCCAATACGGATCGTATCATAACTTTGTCGCCAAAGATCTGATCGTCTGTAAGAATTTGATCGGGCTGCCTTTCTAGAAAGTCTGAACAACTTTGTAGATGTATCATGCTACAGAAGAGCAATATTATCTTGAAAATTGATATAGAAGTAGTTTTCATATTCATTTCTTTTTATGCTAATACGGATTATCCCAATATCTTAAAACCTAATATTGACCCCTAAGTTCATGATGCGAAAGGTCGGATAGCCTAAGCCATTGGTAGCATCCATTTCTGGATCAATTCCAATCAGGTTTGTCCAAGTAAATAAGTTCTGTCCAGAAAAATATACACGAAGTCCAGACATGGATAGAGGCTCTAATAAACGTTGTGGGAGCGAATAGCCGAAATCTAGGTTCCTCAATTTGATGTATCGTACAGATTGCTTCCAGAAGTCGCTGTTCCAGTAATTGCTGTGTGCACTATTACCAATGAGTGGCATAGGATAATCTCCGGGGATCAATTCGCTGTTGGCGTCCCAGATATCGGATAGTTTCCACGTGTTATCAAAATAATATTGTGGATTATTTCCACCATCATGGAATGGATTACGCATTTCCCATTCTTTGTAAAAGGTGTTGAGGCCACCTCCTGAAAAATCCAATGCCAAATCAAATCCTTTATACCCAAATGAAAAATTAAGACCAAAATTAAGAATCGGTGTAGAGTCTTGACGGTATCCGATAGGGCGTTCGTCCAAATGATTGATCACACCATCACCGTTCTGATCTACATACTTGATATCACCCGGTCTTAGCGTACGGTTACCTTGTCTGTCATTATCTACTGACCAGCTAGCGATCTCTTCCCAACTTTGGAATTGACCGTCCGACTCTAAACCCCAATTGAGGTAACCATATCGTTGTACGAGCGAACTGCGGTATTCATCCCACGAATTACTAAAACGCGGGCGATAGCGATTCCAATCATAAAAGCGTGAATAGGTTACGTTACCCGCAAGGGAGTAAGTGAAATCATTAAGTCGATCTGTCCACCGTACAACTCCTTCAAATCCTCTCAGTTTATCCGAGTTTAGGTTCTCGTTTGGTAAACCAAATCCGACTTCCATAGGCAACAAAACATCATAGCGAGCGGCAGGCAAGCCAGTAAGATGTCTTTGAAATAGTTCAAAAGTTGTCGTTAAACGGTTTTGTAACATGCCCGCATCAAAAGCGATATTCACCATTTCGGCGCGTAACCAAGATAGCGTAGTTACGGGCAATCCGCGGGGTTGTGTACCTAGCACATATTCTCCATCGATGATTGCTCCCCCTTGACGGTAATTGTAGCCTGCTAAATAATCGAATGGTGCATACCCTGGCGTATCATCTTGTCCCACGATTCCGTAGGAACCTCTCAGTTTAAAGTGATTAACGAACTTTCCGATGCGGCTATTTTTCCAAAAATTTTCTTCAGAAGGAACCCAACCCGCCGTGACACCGGGGAAGAATCCCCACCGATCGTTAGTCGGAAATTTCCAAGAACCGTCCAATCGGCCAATAAGTTCCAACAAATACTTTCCTTGATAATCATAATTGATTTTACTGATGTAACCAAGTCGTGCTTGCGGATTGTCGCCCACATCCGAATACTGATCCATATTGTGGAAATAAATCAAATTCAATGCATTGGCATCCGGTATGGTGTGTAACCAACTGGTGGGTTCTGTACGGAGAATGCTCTCCATACCTGCAAGTACGGACAGGTTGTGCCCACTAAAGTTTTTGTCATATTGTAATTGGATGTTGGAAATCATCTCTTCCTCGTGTCCCATTCTGCGTTCGCGCCATGGATTGTTGTTTTGAAAGATCACCGGATAGGTGTCTGTCGCTTCATCATAACCATACAATTGATAGGTAAATTCGTGATTTTCCATCCGCTGATTGTTGTAAGAATACCCGACTAATCCTCTTGCTTTCAGCCCTTCGAATATTTCATAAGAAGCATCAAAATTCAATTGAATTACACGCCTAGTATCTTTAAATTTTCCAGCAAGATCATAAGTTAACCAACCGAAATTGGTGCCCGGATCATTGGACGTTAATGTTGGATAATCAGGATTGCCATTGGCAAACGGACCAATGGTGGGTAAGTTTCTGAATGTAGCAAAGCGCGGTAGCCACAAGTCATCTTCGCCCGGTACGCCCGGGTTCACTTTTGTCTGATGTCTGGCATTCATGGTAGCGCGTACCTGAAATTTATCCGTTATGTTGGTGGTGATGTTCATTTGTACGTTTGTACGGTTGAAACCACCATAATTCTTAATGACATCTTTCTGATTAAGATTACCTACACTAAAAAAATAGCTGATCTTGTCTGAACCACCCGAAACGTTAGCATTGATGTAGTTTTGAGGAGCAGTTTTCCAGATGAAGTCGTACCAGTCAAATGGTTCATATCCTTTTTCTGTACCCATGCGCCATTTTGCTAAGTCGCTTTCCGTATACCTATAATTACTTACTCCTTGTACCGTTTCTGATTGGATGTAATTTTCGATATAGGTTACGGCATCTGCTGGTCGTGGAAATGTGGATAGATTCTGTAATCCAAAATTAGAGGTCAAACTGACGGTATTTTTCGTATTGAGTCCACCACGCTTGGTCGTAACGACTATAACGCCATTGGCGGCGCGCACACCGTATATGGCTGCTGAGGCATCTTTTAACACCGAAATGGACTCTATATCATTGAAGTCTAAATTGTTGAATTGAGCAGCATCTTTTTGCACACCATCAATCACATATAATGGATTGCCCATGTTACGTATTTGAATATTGGTCGTAGCTCCAGGTCTACCGTCGGTTTGTCGAAAATTCAAACCCGGAATTTTACCAACGAGTGCTCCAGATACATTAGGCGATAGAGATCTACTGATATCTTTGGATCCGATCACCGAAATAGAACCGGTTAGCGATTCTTTCTTTTGCGTCATTCCGAAACCCGTGACCACCACTTCTTCGAGTGCAGTTTCATCTTCTTCCATCACTACGTTGATACTGTTGCTGCCTGCTGTTACGTTGCGTTCTACAGGATGGTGTCCTATATATTGGAAAACCAAGACGGCATTTTGAGGATTTCTAAGCGTAATGTTGTATGCTCCATTTTGATCTGTAGTTACGCTATTATTAGTTCCTTTTTCGGTTACGGTGACACCAGTCAAAGTCGCATTTTGAGTATTGGTAACTACACCGCTAAATGGACGTTGAACAGCAAGTAGTTTTGATTCAATTTTCCGCTCGCCCCGAGCAAGTGCCACATGAGTAGGGATTAGAAAGTATAAACACAGTATAGGTAAGAGTTTGAGTATAATGCCGCATCTCTTACAGCACATTTTGCAGCGTACCCTTTGATTTTGATTCAAATCATTTACATTCATAATCTATTAGGTTAATTATTAGTAATAACAGCTTGTTCATGAGCATGAACAAATTTGTTTAATGATTGTACTAACTCTCGAAAGCAGATGGAGAGTAGCCTATGATTAGCTTTATTTTGGAGTTGATTTTATCCGGAGCGTGATCGTCCCTTTCTGTATACATAATTCAAAACCTGTCTTGCAACAGCCGACGCAGTCGTCAAATAATAAAAGGTTTTAGCTCTCATAAGTCATATTTAGCAAGTAGTTTATTTTGGCGTTAGTATGCAATGAACTTCGCCGATGTCTAGCCATCGTTCGGGGTTTATTACTTTATTACAGGTACTCTTTTAGGAAAATGATTTACTAAAGAAACACGTGGTTTACTGGGTTAGCAGTTTTGAAAACCACCATCAATTGCAATGGTCTTCAAGTACTAAATTTCATGAAGTGCAGATAAATAAAATTGCACATCTGTCTCAAATACTTACCATTCCGTCTCATGTGTGTCTCAAATGAGAAAACGGTATTCGCCTGCGTGATACGAAAAGTATTTCAGTGAGGGGAGCTACTGAGTGGATAATTCAGCCATCATTTGGTTGATGTTTGGTGGTATTTATGAGGTTGCTCTACGCAAAAAAAAACCCTGTATCGGTATTCCGATACAGGGTTTTCAAGGTTATTTTCTTTAAAACTATGCGCCTAATTGCACGCGTTTGAAAGCAGTAACTGTCAAACCTTTGCTTACGCTATCTAAGAATTGAGCGATAGATTTCGAAGAATCTTTCACAAATTCTTGGTTCAACAAGGTGTTGTCTTTGTAGAATTTGTTCAATTTTCCAGAAGCGATTTTTTCTACCATTTCTTCTGGTTTACCTTCCGCACGGATTTGCTCTTTCGCAATTTCCAACTCACGCTCGATCGTTTGAGAATCTACGCCGTCTTTGTCGATTGCTACAGGGTTCATTGCTGCAATTTGCATGGCTACATCTCTACCAGCTTCTTCTACGCCAGCAGCATCAGCAGAAAGACCTACTAATACGCCCAAACGGTAGTTACCGTGAACGTAAGCTACTACTTTATCAGCAGTTACTACTTCGTATTTAGAAACGTCGATTTTCTCACCGATTACACCAGTTTGCTCGATCAAGTATTCTGCTACTTTGCGACCGTCCAATTCAAGACCTTTCAACTCTTCTAAAGATGCAGGTTGGCTAGTCAATGCTAAGTCAGCGATTTTTTCAGCGAAAGCGACGAAGTCAGCATTTTTAGCTACGAAGTCAGTCTCACAGTTTACTTCTACTACGATACCTGATTTGCCATCAGCAGTAGATTTAGCAATGATAACACCTTCGTTAGAGTCACGATCTTGACGGCTAGCAGCTACTTTAGCACCTTTTTTACGAAGGTAATCTACTGCAGCTTCGAAGTCACCATTAGCCTCTACTAAAGCTTTTTTACAATCCATCATACCTGCGCCGGTTTGTTGACGCAATTTGTTTACATCTGATGCAGAAATTTGTACTGACATGATATGTTTATTTTATAGTTTAGATCTGTTTCCTGACCAACAAAATAAGGTACTGATATGACCTGATTGTTAGCCTAATAATGAATAAGTAAAAAACCGGAGAGGCAAGCTAGTTTACAGAAGCAGAAGCTTCCAGAAACGAGCACTTGTCTGTCCGGCTTTAGTCGGTAGAATGATTATTCTACGTCTTTTGCTTTACGAGTGCGTTTTCCGGCAGTTGCATCTTCCGCAACTTCTGCGCCGTTATCGATAGCTGCTTTAGAAGCGGCTGCTTCTTTCTCAGCCTCATCTTCTTTATCGCGCTTACGCTCATCAAGACCTTCTTGAATTGCTTTACCAATTACTTCTGCAATCAGGTTGATCGACTTAGTCGCGTCATCATTCGCAGGGATTGGGAAATCAATGTTAGTAGGGTCAGAGTTGGTATCAACCATCGCAAAAGTAGGAATGTTTAATTTCATTGCTTCTGCAACGGCGATGTGCTCTTTCTTAACGTCTACGATGAATAATGCAGCTGGAAGACGGTTTAGGTCAGCAATACCTCCAAGAAGGTTTTCTAACTTGATACGCTCACGCTGAATCATTAATTTCTCTTTTTTAGATAATACGTCGTAAGTACCGTCTTTTTGCATCTTGTCAATGTTACCCATCTTCTTGATAGACTTGCGTACGGTTGCGAAGTTGGTAAGCATACCACCTAACCAACGCTCTGTAACGAAAGGCATGCTAACATCTTTCGCTTGTTGCGCGATGATTTCTTTAGCTTGTTTTTTCGTTGCTACGAATAATACTTTACGACCTGATTTTACGATTTGTTTGATAGCTGAAGCAGCTTCTTCCAATTTCGTAAGTGTTTTGTTCAAGTCAATGATGTGGATGCCATTACGCTCCATGAAAATGTACTTAGACATTTTCGGATCCCATTTACGGGTAAGGTGACCAAAGTGCACACCTGCATCCAATAAATCTTGATATGTTGTTCTTGCCATTTTGTGATCCTCCTTTGATTAACGTTTACTGAATTGGAATCTTCTACGCGCTTTGCGACGTCCTGGTTTCTTACGCTCAACCATACGGTCATCGCGTGTCATCAAACCTTTAGCACGTAAAGCTGGTTTCACTTCCGGGTCTAATTCTACCAATGCTTTAGCGATTGCCAGACGTACAGCTTCTGCTTGTCCTTTAACGCCTCCACCTTGTACGTTTACTTTAACATCAAAGTTGGCCAATGATTCTGCTACATTCAAAGATTGAGTAGCAATGTATTGCAATGGCAAAGTTGGAAAATATACCGTGTAGTCTTTACCGTTCACGGTAATGTTACCGCTACCTGCAGCTAAGTAGATGCGGGCAACAGCAGTCTTTCTTCTACCTGAAGTATTAGTTGTTGACATAATGAATCTCCTTAAAATTTAACAGTTTTTGGATTTTGTGCCTCGTGCTTGTGCTCAGAACCAGCATAAACAAAAAGGTTTCTGAATAGCTCACGGCCCAAACGGTTTTTAGGCAACATACCACGTACCGCTTTCTCAATGATGCGCTCTGGGTGTTTTGCCATTAATTCTTTTGGAGAAACAAAACGTTGACCACCTGGGTAGCCTGTGTAGCGAACATATACTTTGTCGCCCAATTTGTTTCCTGTCAACTTAATTTTGTCTGCGTTGATAACGATTACATTATCTCCACAGTCTACGTGTGGGGTGAATGTAGGCTTGTGTTTGCCGCGGATCACTTTCGCAATCTCGCTTGCCAAGCGCCCCAAAATCTCTCCTTCAGCGTCAACAACGATCCATTCCTTGTTTACGGTGTTTTTGTTAGCAGAGACAGTTTTGTAACTTAACGTATTCACTTGCTTTTGTTTTAATAAATTAATTGATAAATTCTATCCTTCCTGTACTCACTACAATAAGGTCTGCAAAGGTAAGCAATAATTCTTAGATCATACAATGAATTTTAATAATGTAAAACTGTTTTCGACGTAGCTGTCAATTCAGACATGCAACATTATATTTAATGATATTAAATTTTCTAATTTATTATTTAATTATTAAATTGGTTTATTATTTTAATTCATAATGGTTTTCGCTATTATGTTTAATCTTCGCAAGATACTATCACAGCTAGTATATAGTTGCACGCTAACCAATTTGATAACCAACACGATTCGATATGAAGTTTTTTATGGGTATACTATGTTTGGTTTTTCTGAGCCAAGCAGGTTTTGGGCAGGGATCTTCGGAGTACGATTCTGGCATCAAATTAGACTTAAATGAAGATGGATCAAAATACGTCCGATTTGTAATCTGGAATCAGATATGGGCAAGATCTACCCAAAGCAATCCAGGATCAATGATTAATGGCGAAGAGGCTAATAGAAGTTATGATGTCGCCAATCGCCGCCTAAGGTTCCTGATGTATGCGCAACTCACGCCTCGTTATCTTGTATTTACACATGTTGGTGTCAACAATCAGTCTTTTGTAGGAGGCGGTGCGCCTGGTCCCGATGCACTTGGAACGGGTGCAAATGGTGCCGGCAAAAAGCCTGGAATATTTTTCCACGACGCATGGAATGAATATGCTGTCATATTACCGTCTGCTGATAAGCCTTTTAGTTTGTCGATCGGTGGTGGTCTGCATTATTACACAGGGCTATCACGATCTACGATGACTTCAACACTGAATATCATGACGCTCGACGCGCCGATATTCAATTGGCCACTAATCGAAAATTCGGATCAGTTTGCACGTCAGATGGGTTTATTTGCAAAAGGTAAATATGGCCCTTTAGAATATCGATTTAGTGTGAATAAACCATTCGCTACGAATCTAACTCCTTTAAACGCCGCAAGCCCAGATCAGGCCATCGCAGTCGACAATAATGGAAACGCGCGACTATCCACGGGTGGCTATGTGGAATACCAATTTTTGGAAAGAGAATCTAACCTATTGCCGTTCAAAACCGGATCGTATCTCGGCACGAAAAGAGTATTTAATCTGGGAGTCGGTTTTTACAATGCAGCAAGATCTACCCGTAGTATGGTAGCTGGAGACATCCGTCAACACGCTATGAAATTATATTCTGCAGATGCTTTCTTGGATTTGCCGATTGGCACGCCAGAACGAAAAGCTGCCTTAACGATGTATTCTGTATTCTACAATTACAACATGGGGCCAAACTACCTTAGGAATTTGGGGCTTATGAATTTAGCCGTCGAAGATCCAAATTTTACTGGATCTCGTGCGTTGGCAGGTCCGGGCAACCTCCAACCCATGATTGGTACCGGCAATATATGGTATACACAGGCGGGTTATCTTATCCCGACATGGAAAGAAAAGCCAAAAGTTCGTTTGCAGCCTTTCGGAGCTTATACGTACAAAAATTTTGAACAATTGCAATCCGCAAGTTCGCAGTTCGATATAGGTGCTAATCTGCTCTTAGATGGACATCACGCCAAAATTACGGGACAATACTCTACAAGACCTATCTTTCGTGCAATTGGTGGCGAGCGAGATGGGTCTCGAGGAGATTTTATCGTCCAGTTACATATTTATTTATAAAACCAGATCTATTCGAGAAGATTTTTAACTTTAAATAACCAAAAAAACTAAATTTTATGAGCAATGCTAATCCGCAGAAGCCTAGTAGTATATGGAGCGTTATTACCGCTTCTTCTATGGGCACGTTGATCGAATGGTACGATTTCTATATTTTCGGAAGTCTAGCCGTTGTGCTTTCTACTAAGTTTTTTCCTGCAGACAATCCTACCGCAGCATTTCTGTCTACATTAGCCACCTTTGCGGCTGGTTTTGTCGTTCGCCCTTTTGGTGCGTTGTTCTTTGGTCGTTTAGGTGATATCATCGGCCGAAAGTACACGTTCATGGTCACCTTGTTATTGATGGGTGGAGCCACCTTCATTATCGGCTGTGTACCGAGTTTTGAAACTATTGGATATGCCGCACCATTTATTGTCTTATTGATGCGTTTGCTCCAAGGTTTAGCCTTGGGGGGCGAATACGGTGGAGCAGCTACGTACGTAGCTGAACACGCGCCTAAAGGACAGAAAGGATTTTGGACTTCTTGGATTCAAACGACAGCTACGGTCGGTCTATTTATATCGCTGCTAGTCATTCTGTTTACCAGAACCATGCTCACGCCAGAGCAATTTGATTTGTGGGGCTGGCGTATCCCTTTTTGGGTATCAATCTTGATGGTCTACGTGTCTTACCTGATTCGTAAGAATATGAGCGAATCCCCAGCCTTTGCGAAAGCAAAATCGGAAGGTAAAACATCTTCTAACCCGCTCAAAGAAAGTTTTGGCAACAGATACAATCTCAAGTTTGTATTGCTTGCTTTGTTTGGTGCAGCCATGGGGCAAGGAGTGATCTGGTATACCGGTCAGTTTTATGCTATGAGCTTTTTAGAACGCGTCATGTCTGTAAACCCCGAACAGGTGATTACGATTTTAGTGATGGCTTTGTTAGGAGGCACACCTTTCTTCATCTTCTTTGGTTGGTTGAGTGATAAAATTGGTCGAAAGGCGGTGATGATGTCTGGTATGCTGATCGCTATTCTATCGTACCGCGCGATTTATGAAAAAATGTACCAAACGACCAATCTGGAGCATAAAACAGAAATGGTAGAACAACGAACGGAAACCAATGCGCTAAAGAAGTTGGGAGATACGCAGGATTCGGTGTTTACAACGACACGGTATTTTGAAGACGGTACTACCGTTAAGGAAACGCGTACCTTACATCTGGAAAATGGTGTGGCGAAGATCGTTAGTGGAAAAACGCAGATAACACAGGCTAAATCTATAGAGGTGAATAGTGCTGACAAATGGAGTTTGACTTTTCTGGTTTGGATACAGGTACTGTTTGTGACAATGGTTTATGGGCCAATTGCAGCTTTTTTGGTCGAACTCTTTCCAGTACGCATACGGTATACTTCGATGTCTTTGCCTTATCATATTGGAAACGGAATTTTTGGAGGGTTGTTGCCTGCGATCTCAACCTACTTCGTTTCCAATGCGCAAAGTGAGGGTAAGATCGATTTTTATCTAGAAGGACTTTGGTATCCAATTATTATAGGTGCTATCTGTTTTGTAATCGGAGTAATCTATATCACCAAAAAGATGACCACGCGGTATACAGATTAACGAATTGATTTTTTTAATAGTTGATGTAAACGAAATTAATATGAATGCGATAAAAAGATTTTTAGGAATAGTTTGGATTCTTTTGGCTGTGGGCATGGGCTATTTTCTAGTCACTTTTGGCTGGCCAAAATTCGTGTCGGGTACGCAAGATGGCCTCGTTTTTGGAATTATTATTTTGTTTGTGCTATTGCCTCTGATTGTGCTCGGACTCCTAGTATTTGGTTATTATGCGCTAATTGGTGAGTACACACAAGAAGAATAAGGGTAAATTGGTTGTTGTACTAATTGCTGCGCAGCAACCAATTTTTCTAATGCCACGTCCGATGTGATTCTGCTCAGGACAGGATAGTTGTATTTGCCGTTTTTTCGGTCATTTGTTAATTTTTTGCTAAACCAAAAAACGAGATGCTGTTTAGAACTTTATTATTTTACTTTTGTTTAAACTATCTTTAGGATAATTTAATAAATAAGATTCCAATAATATTAGTTCAAGTTCAATCCATATATGTTTTCAAATTCTTTTCAACGGATTCTTCTGTTATCAGTCCTGTTCGTATGCACGATTTTGACCAAATCAGAGGCACAACAAGCAACGCCAGATTCTGCTTATCAGCAGAAATTGATCGAATTCCAACAATTACTGCAAGCAGGACAGGTAAACGAGGGTGCTGAGTTATTGGATAACCTTATTCAGGAATATCCCGAATACTCGGAAGCATATTACGCGAAGTCCTTATTGTATGCGCAAATGGGCGATGTAGAAGGCAGCTTGCCATTTGCCCAACAAGCTATTCGTCTCAAACCCAAAGATCTCACCTACAATAATCACCTACTTGGTATTTACAAAACGATGGGAGATGGCGAGGCGATCGTGCGTACGCTCAATGAGCTTTTACAGTATTATCCGAACAATCCGGTGATCCTGCGCGAAAAGATGTTGATGCTGCATGCATCCGATAAATCCGAAGAAGCATTGGCTGTATATGACGAAGCGATTGAAGCAATTGGTGATTCGGATACGCTAGATGTGGTAAAAGCCGAAGTGTTGATTGATATGGGTAAGCTGAAAGAAGCACGCACCTTATTACAGAAATGGTATCACGAACGTTCACCGATACGCGAGGTGTATGGTACATTGGCTTTCGTAAACAATAACCTGGGGCAAGGAAAACAATCTATCCAAGTGTTGGAAGACGGTTTGACTTTTACGAAGAATGATTTTCTATATTTTGACTTAGCTGATATTTATAATAATCAGAAAAAGCCGCAGCGAGCATATGCGGCACTGCAAGAAGCTTTTCGTTCGGAAAGCATTCCTTATCCCGAAAAACACCGCGTGATGACGCAGATCGCAGCTAGTCCAGATATGTTGACCTTGCCGCAAAAACAAGATTTGGCGAATATGCTGGTGTTGAAATACCCCCGCATAGCAGAGAACTATAATTTTAAGGCAGACATCCTTTGGCAAAGTCAAAATTTGGCGGAGGCCAAATCATTGTATCTGACCTCGTTGGGTATCAATCCACGGCAGGCAGATACGTGGAGGAAATTGATGAATGTGGAGATGGCGGCCAATCAACTCAGCGAAAGTATTATGCACGGGCAAGAAGCTTTGATCCATTTTCCGGATAATGCGATCTTGTTTTACTTTACTGGAGTTGCTTATTTCATGAATAACGATACGACTGCAGCACGTGAATATTTAGAAGCAGCCTTGGATAATAGTGCCAATGAAAATGATTATGTTAAATCGATGATCTACGGCTCGCTAGGCGATTTGTACCACTCTCTAGATATGATAAAGGTGTCTGATGCCGCTTATCAGGAAGCTATTGCGTTGGATAGCACGAATGCATCTGCTTTAAATAACTTGGCTTATTACTGGTCAATTCGCAAAGAAAATTTGGATCAAGCTGCTGCATATGCTAAGCAAGCCACTGAGCTAGAGCCAACTTCCAATACGTTTATGGATACCTATGCTTGGGTATTATTTCAGCAAGGAAATTACCAAGAAGCACAGGTCTGGATTGAAAAAGCGATGAAAGGCGAAAAGCCTTCTGCTGTCTTGCTAGAGCATCATGGCGATATTCTAGCTAAACTAGGCAAAACGAAAAATGCGGTTGCACAATGGCAGAAAGCATTAAACCTAGCCCATGAAGACAAGTCTGTAGATGTAGATAAATTAAAAGAAAAGATCCGTGAGAAGAAGTTTATTGACTAAATACATTTGCGCGTTGCTTGCTGTTGTGGTTTTCGCGTCGTCCTGTTCATCTCGCCGGAAGACGGCAAAAGGAGCAGAAGTGCCGACAGCAGATGTCGCTACGGATAACTCCATCAAGACATTTGAGATGAGCAATCTCGATTATTTTACATTCTCTGGCAGAGCAAAGGCCAAGGTGACGATGGATAAAAATAGCCACGATGCGACCACCCACATTCGAATAGAGCGAGATAAAGCCATTTGGATATCCGTTACGGCCTTACTAAATATTGAAGTAGCACGTGTATTAATCACGCCAGATAGTATCAAGATACAGACGAAGTATCCGAAAAAGGAATTAATTACGCGCCCATTCTCTTATGTATATAACTACGTCAATCCCGGATTGACTTTTAAGGCATTGCAAGATATTTTGGTAGGAAATCTTTCGCCTGAACTTTTGCGCTCATCACAGGTTCAGGTTGCTAGTAGCGGCGATGACGTCATCATTGTAGGATCGAAGAACAATGTGACATTCCAATACGGTATGAATCCACAAAATCGACCTTATGCCACCAAAATAGAAGACAAGCAATTAGGTCAAATCTTGGACGCGTCGTACGATCAATATGGCTCATTCGATGGGCACGTATTTCCACAGCGCTTTATCCTGAACGTGCAGGGAGAAGGTTTGCAGGTTAAAGCAGATTTACAATACAACCGTGTACAATTCAATGAAAAGTTGGATATGCCTTTTTAGACTTTCAAATGCGGATGTTCTGTTAAATTTCGTAAAATGTCAAAAAAAGACCTATCCCCGTGTCAGCTTAACTGATTAATATCGTTAATTTTGCCTCTTTACAAATGATTGGATAGCTAGTTCCGGTAACTCTTATGATCAAAAAAATAATCTTCAGTATAGCTTTCGTGTGTTTTGCAGTGGGTTTGTCCTTCGGACAAAGCAGTGCTGAGCTGAAGAAGCAAAGAGAAAGAATCGATGCTGAAATCGCGACGATACAGAAAGGATTACGTGCCAAATTGCAAGAGAAGTTGCTTTCCCAAAATGAAGTAACTGCATTGAGCAAGCAGTTGAATTTGCGCGAAGATAAAATCGGAACGATCAATAAAGAGTTGCAAATCATCAGTAATCAGATCACTAAAAATACACGGGAAGTAGCAGCACTCGAAGCCGAACTGGAAAAGATGCGCCAAGATTATAAGAAAATGATCTTGTTCGCTTTTCGTAATAAGAATGCCTATAACAAGATGATGTTCATCTTCGCATCGCGAGATTTCAATCAAGGTTTCAAGCGGGTAAAGTATTTGCAGCAGTTCAATGATGCTAGAAAGATCAAGGCTGCTGAAATCGAAGGAACACAAAAACAGATACAACTTAAACTTGCTCAATTAGAAG
This sequence comes from Sphingobacterium chungjuense, assembly GCF_011316935.1. Taxonomy (GTDB): domain Bacteria; phylum Bacteroidota; class Bacteroidia; order Sphingobacteriales; family Sphingobacteriaceae; genus Sphingobacterium; species Sphingobacterium chungjuense. The sequence continues at coordinate 213,036 of NZ_WLYS01000004.1, read as the reverse complement.
TAGACAAACAAACTCAGGCCAAGTTATTGGCAGAGCAACGTGCGGAGCGCGATGTCATCTCTAAAGATAGAGCCAATCACCAGCAAGAATTAAGCAAATTAGTGCGCGAAGAACGCGGTTTCCAGAGCCAATTGACAAGCAAGCAACAAGAGAAAAAACGACTAGATGCTGCTATCCGTAATGCCATTGCGCGTGAAGTAGCTGCCGCAAAACGCTTGGAAGAAGAGCGCCGACGCAAACTAGCGGAAGAAGAAGCCAAACGATCGGGTACCACAGTGGTAGAAGCCGAGAAGAAAATTGCCGAAAAAACAGGTTCTAATGTGTTGAACAGCACGCCAGAAGCCACACGTCTATCAGCCGACTTTAAGTCGAATCGTGGTCGCCTTCCATGGCCAGTAGCACAAGGAAATATCATCAGTGCTTTCGGGCGCAAGACCGTAGAGCGCGGTGTTACAGTAGATGATTTAGATGTCGGTATTCGCACAGGATCAAATGCATCAGTTCGTGCTGTTTTCGATGGCGAAGTGGCACAAGCACTGCCAGGGTTGATCGTGATACGACATGGTGAATTCTTTACCACGTATTCTAACTTAAAGTCGCATTCGGTGCGTCGTGGAGAGAAAATATCTCGAGGTCAAACCATCGGTACAGTAGACGATGATCCAGACCGTGGCTTCCCGGTACTTAACTTTGGCGTGTACCAAGGGCAAAATCCACAAGATCCTTCCGGATGGTTGGCGCGTTAGGAATTAATATAATAGTAACAAAATAATTGAAATATTAGTATTATTCCCTGATAGTGACTACATTTGAGTTCAGTGTTATGGGATAATTAGGAACAGATATTATGAATACAGCACATTTAGCGTTTATAGGAACGCAAGAAATTATCATTATTGTCGTCATCGTTCTACTTCTTTTTGGAGGTAAGAAAATTCCTGAATTGATGCGTGGATTGGGTAGAGGTGTAAAGGAATTTAAAGAGGGGCAACGTGAGGAGCCTACCGCTGAGGATACTGATACAACACATACCAGAAGAAATGACTCGATCAACGATCCAAGATAATCGGATCTTGAATAGATAACGGCCAAAAAGTTCTGCTAGCCAATCGCTAGCAGAACTTTTTGGCTTTTTGTATTTATAGTGTTGGCATGTAAGGCATCAGGTCAACGCCCATTTTATGTAATCACACCCATGTATAATGGACAATAAGACAAGCTTATTACTATTGATGTTGGTGATGGTCTTCCAAACGACCACAGCACAAAAAAGAGCAAGAAATGTATTGCGACAGCCATTGCAGCAGTCGATACAAAAGCAATTTGAACAGGAGCGAGAATCTGTCGTATTGCAGCTCGATTCCATCAAAGAAGCACATGGTGCGCAGGTCGACTTCTCCTACGATGATGTGCTGATAGGGCAGCGTATCCAACGGATGCAAAAAACCATTCCATTAGAATATAATCATCTGGTTAAAGCCTATCTAGACAAGTACATTTCCAGAAATTACAAACCTTATATGGAGAAATTATTGGGTTTGAGCGAATATTATTTCCCGATATACGAGCAGATTTTTGAAGAAACTCACGTGCCCGACGAAGTCAAATATTTATCGGTGGTAGAGTCATCGCTGAATCCGCACACTTTGTCTTCTTCTGGCGCTTTAGGCCCTTGGCAGTTTATCTATGGTACGGCAAAAGGTTATAACCTAGCGATGGATGGTTATGTAGACGAACGCAAAGATGTGTATCTCAGTACGTATGCCGTCTCTAAATACCTAACCGAAGCTTATGATGAATTCAATGATTGGTTGTTGGCTTTAGCATCGTACAATTGTGGTCGTGGTTGTGTAAGACGTGCCATACAACGCTCTGGTATGCACGCGCCGACCTTCTGGGAATTGTCTCCTTATTTGCCGCAAGAAACGCGTAATTACATCCCTAAATATATTGCCATTTCCTATGTCTTGAAGCATGCAGAATCACATCAGCTAGTTGCACAGGCTACTGATCTACAATCTCCATATCGTGTGTTGATGGTGGATCGACAAGTAGACTTAAATCAATTGGCTCAAGCGGTAGATTGTTCTTTGGAGGTAATGCAAGCCTATAACCCAGCTTTTAAACGAAAGCAGGTGAACGGTACGGTAGAACAACCTAAAAGACTCATCGTGCCCATGCTAGAAGGTGCTAATGATTCACTTCTTTACGTAGCACTTCATCAGCAAACTAATCCAATGATGGATAAAAAGTTGGCTGGAGTACATTATACGGTGAAGGCGGGCGAAACATTGGCCACAATTGCCAGAAAGCATGATGTGACTGTGTCAGAACTGTTAGCATGGAATGACCTTTCTTCCAAAAGTGTCACCGTTGGCAAAACTTTATGGATTGAAAAAGAAGAAGCTCAGCGTGTCGACACGAAATTGGCTTCAAATGTGAGCAAAGCAAAAGCAACGGTAGCACCGGTGAAACAGACCGCTTATGTCGTACATACGGTCAAAAAGGGAGATACGTTGACCGGGATTGCATCTCGCTACAAAGGAGCGACGATCGCACAACTAAAAGCCGATAACAATATCAAAAATAACCACCTGTCTATCGGTCAGAAGATCAAAGTTGCTCAAGTGAAAGGAAGAATCTAATGCGATTAAGCGAGGTAAGCGGCATCTGAAGCCACACCATCATGTTCTTCAAATTCTACCTCCACATGCTCTTTCAAAATAGTGGAAAGCTTTAAGCCATAGTAATCACTGAAAATAGGGAAGGAGTGGTGGCTGCGGTCTATCAGTACTGCTGTACGCATTTTCTTTAAAGGGATGTTTAAGAATAGTCCTAAACCGTAAGCCAAAGTTCGGCCACTATTTAATACATCATCTACCAACACGATTACTTTATCTTGTGCGATGGTCAGATCTTGATCGGCGCTGGCATCCAGCTGTCGTTTCAATTTGTCGATGGTTACGCGCATCAGCTCGATATTGATCTGCGGAGCGATCTCCTGCAACAATTTTTGCAAACGTTGTGCAAATACATAACCTCTATCGGCAATCCCTACAAGCACGATATCTGTTTCATCAAAATTATCTTCGATGATCTGATAAGCGATACGTTTAGACTTTTGATGAATCTGTTCTTTATTTAAAATTAGGGTTTTCGTTGCCGACATAGTGTAATGGTATTGAATGCTATAAAAATAGCAAATCTTTCAAATAAAAAAGTCTGAATGTGATGTACATTCAGACTTAAAATATCGTAAAACTCCTACGGAGAATGGATTAGTTCAGGTTATCATCTTCGTCGCTTCCGATGTTGGCCATCATCACACGATCTTGATCTACTTTAGGGCGTCCGCCACTAAAGTAATAACGACGCCAATAAGCTTCATCCAGATTACTCACCATCACTCCTTTACTAGAAGATGCGTGTGCAAACTGATTATCTCCCAAATAAACACCCACATGTGTTATGCTTTTGCTGCGGATTTTGAAGAATACTAAATCACCCGCTTGAAGGTCATTTTTTTGTACAGTCGTCACATTGGCATACTGATTGCGACTGTTATAACCAATGGTGGTGTTGAATACATTTTCATACACAGCCAACGAAAACTTAGAGCAATCAATACCACGCTTGGAATCTCCACCTAGTCTATAAGGTGTGCCGATCCACTCGTAAACAAATTGATAAAGTTTGGTATTGGTAGTAGCGTTAACAGCAACGCCCATAATTTGTGAAAAGTACTCTTTCGCCAGATTATCAGGGTCAGAGGATTTTGTTTGTGTTGTTTGTGCCTGCGACACTAGACATAAGCCTATGAAAAGCATTGCTGCTACTAGTTTCTTTGTTTTCATTAAATCGCGTTTTCGCTGATGAATAAATGGATTACTAGGTGTAAATCCCCTAGCTCTCTATGTATTTATCACAAATGTAATGTATAGATACGCGAGTTGCAAGAGAAATTATTTCATTTCTATGATATTTCTTCCAAACAGGTAGTTACCCCCTCATCTCGCTAAAAAGAATTAGCCTTTAAGCTCTCTATTGAGTAATTGTTTAATTTTCGACAAAATGTTTGGATTATTTAAAATAATATCCTTTATTTGTTGTAAGAATTTTATTTGACATGCAATCATCGATCACTATTATTACAATTATTACCACCGGGATTAGTTCGCCGGAGGAAGTTTTTGTATGGTAGCGACTCAACGTACTTAATTATACAAAGCCTTCCTCCGCAAAGAGGAAGGCTTTTTTTTATGGTGTTATTTATCGCAATTATTATATGAAAGTTTTGAAATTTGGCGGCACATCAGTGGGTTCGGTAGAAAGTATCCGATCCGTACTAGCGATTATCAAGAAGTCTTACGAAAGTGGAGAACAACCTATCGTGGTATTGTCGGCCATGTCTGGCATTACCAATACCTTACAAGCGATGGCCGAAGATGCTGCCGCTGGAAATTCGTTTGAAGCAGGACTTGCCGAGATGGAAGCCAAACATTTTGATGTGGTGAAAAATTTGATTCCAGTCAAATTCCAAAATCCAGTATTCACACGACTAAAACTTTTGTTTAATGAAATCGATGCCCTGCTACAAGGTGTAGCTGTATTGCAGGAGTTGAGTTTACAGAGTAAGGATTTGTTGATATCCTACGGAGAACGCTGTTCAAGCTATATGGTATCCAAGATCATGGAGCAGGAAATCCCCCATGTTTCGTTTATAGATGCTTCGTCGTACATCAAGACCGATTCAAATTTTGGACAGGCTAACGTAGATCAAGAACGTACGATACCATTGATTCAGGCATTGAATTACACACACGCCGATAAACTACTTTTTGTGACGGGATTTATTGGTTCGAATGATGCTGGCCGTGTCACCACATTAGGAAGAGGCGGTTCAGATTATACAGCAGCGATTTTCGGTGCGGCGCTAGATGCCGAGCGGATTGAGATCTGGACCGACGTAGATGGTATGCTGACAGCAGATCCACGCATTGTGTCCAAAGCCTTTCCTTTATCTACGCTATCCTATACGGAAGCGATGGAGCTTTCTTATTTTGGTGCCAAGGTGATTTACCCACCAACGATGTTGCCGGCTTTCACCAAAAAAATACCGATCGTGATACGCAATACCTTCAACCCAGATTTTGCGGGAACAGTTATTCAGTTCGAAAGCGAGAAATCACCGTACCCGATCAAAGGTATTTCGTCTATTGGCGACATCTCGGTGATCAATATGATTGGTAGCGGCATGATTGGTCGTACTGGTTTTAGTGGTCGACTATTTAGCTTATTGGCGCGCGAGCAGATCAACGTGATCTTAATTACGCAGTCTTCTTCTGAGCATAGCATCACTTTTGCTGTGAGTCCGCAAGACACGCAAAAAGCACAGCAATTAATCTATCAAGAATTTGAACTGGAGATCGGAGCTGGAAAACTGATCTTGCCCGAGCCGGAGTCTGGATTATCGGTTTTAGCCATCGTGGGTGAAAATATGAAACGCACGCCGGGTATGTCGGGCAAGCTGTTTCAGGCCTTGGCGCGCAACGGAATCAATGTTCGCGCGATCGCGCAAGGATCTTCCGAGTTGAATATCTCCGTGATCATCGATAAGGAAAATTTGGGTAAAGCATTGAATGCAGTGCACGATTCCTTTTTTGCTACGTTGAATAAAACACTGCATGTATTTAGCCTCGGAACAGGCAATATCGGTGCAACTTTGTACCAGCAATTGCGCGAGCAACACGATTTTCTGGTAGAGCATAATGACATTGATATTAAGGTAGTGGGCATCGCCAATTCCAGAAAAATGCATTTTGATGTGTCGGGGATTGATCTTGCTGATTGGGAATCCGCCTTAGAAGCGCAAGGCGAAGTATCTGACCTAGCTGTTTTTGTAGAACGCATGAAGCTGTTCAACTTGCCGAACTGTGTATTTATCGATAACACAGCCAGCGCCTTGCCTTCTACCTATTACGAGGAGATTTTTAAATCTAGCATTTCGATCGTTACCTGTAATAAGATTGCGAACTCTGGTTCGTTCGCCAATTACAAGCTATTGCGCGATACCGCACGTCGTTTTGGTGTAGATTTCTACTATGAGACCAATGTGGGAGCTGGCTTGCCAATTGTACGCGTGCTCAAAGATTTGATGATGAGCGGCGACCGACTGTTAAAAATAGAGGCGATTCTCTCGGGAACGATTTCCTACATCTTCAACAATTTTGTAGAAGGCGTTTCCTTCTACGATGTGGTCAAGCAAGCGCAGGAATTGGGCTATACTGAGCCAGATCCGCGGGATGATTTGGGCGGTGTGGATTTTATGCGTAAAATGTTGATCCTCGCTCGCGATGCCGGACATGAAATCGAACCGGAAGACGTGGTGTTAGGCAATATCCTCCCAGCATCTTGTTTAGCAGCGACTTCAGTGCCCGATTTCTATGCCGAGCTTCAAAAGTCAGACGCTTATTTTAATGATTTACGCGATCAGGCTGCCGCCGAAAATAAAGTGTTGCGTTATATCGGTAAGCTGGCTGATGGTAAAGTGTTTATCGAGCTGGAAATGGTCGGTGCCGATCATCCGTTTTACTCCCTATCAGGTAGTGACAATGTCATATCCTTTACCACAGAACGATACAAAGTGCGTCCATTAGTGGTGAAAGGGCCTGGTGCTGGTGCTGAGGTAACCGCCGCAGGCGTATTTTCAGACTTAGTGAACATTGGTGCATAATAATTAAAAAACCAAACGAGTAATCTAGAAGAAACAATATGAATGATGATAAAAGTGCTGACTTCATGATAGATCAGCGAATAAATATGGAAAATATCCGAGAGCAGGTACGCGTGTTCGCGCCAGCGACCGTAGCCAATATGATCTGTGGATTTGATATTCTGGGATTTGCGGTGGATGCACCAGGCGACGAGGTAACGATGACCAAAGTGGAACAGCTAGGCGTACGCATTACGTCGATCAAAGGCGACGATGGTCGGCTTCCGTCAGATCCAGATCAAAATACAGTAAGCGCTTGCGCAATGAAAGTTTTGGAAGACCTAGGGCTTGCTGATGAATTCGGAATTGAGATCGAATTGGTGAAGCACATGCCGATCGGAAGTGGCTTAGGTTCTAGTTCGGCGAGCACCGTGGCTGGCGTTTTTGCGATCAATGCCTTATTGGGAAATCCATTAACAAAAGAAGAATTATTGCCTTATTGTATCGAGGGTGAAAGACTAGCCTGCGGACATGGACATGCCGATAACGTAGCGCCCGCTTTGATGGGCGGGATAACATTAGTACGCTCCTATGAGCCATTAGATATTGTGGCGCTGCCTGTGCCAGACGGCATGTATGCCGGAATCGTATTTCCACATGTGGATGTACCGACTAGAGATGCGCGCCAATTAATCAAAGACCGCGTTGCGCTTAAAGATGCCGTGGTGCAATGGGGAAATGTGGCCGGTTTAATCGCCGGTTTGTATCGCAATGACTTCGCATTGATCGGTCGTAGTATGCAAGATGTGATCATCGAGCCGGTGCGCGCGATCTTGATTCCACAATTTGCCGAGATGAAAGAAATTGCTTTGTCGCATGGCGCATTGAGCTTTGGTATTTCGGGATCCGGTCCTTCCGTGGTAGCTATTACGCAAAGCGAAGAAGTGGCTCAAACTATTACCCAAGAAATTAAAAAACACCTTGATCAGCAGGAAATAGATAGCAATACCTATGTTTCTGCCGTTAATACACAAGGTCCAAGATTGTTAGATTAAACACGCCACGCAAGATGAAATTTTACAGTACCAATAATAAAGCATTACGCACTGATTTTAAAAATGCAGTTTTCCATTCGTTACCAGCGGATAAGGGATTGTATATGCCCGAAGAGATTCCGAAGTTGGATCCACTTTTTATCAAAAACATCACGCAATATTCCCTGCAGGAAATTGCGCTAGAAATTGCCAAACTCTATGTAGGCGATGATATTCCGGCAGCGGCATTAAAAGATATCGTAGCAGATGCCATCAACTTTGATGCACCTATTCATTTTTTGGATAGCGAAATGGGCGTACTCGAACTTTTTCATGGACCATCTTATGCATTCAAAGATTTTGGCGCACGGTTTATGAGTCGTATCATGGGATATTTCTCCCAAGAAGATGATCAGCTGTTGGATGTATTGGTGGCGACTTCGGGCGATACCGGTGGTGCCGTGGCATTAGGTTTTCTCGGTGTGCCGGGCACGCGCGTTACGATTCTATATCCAAAAGGTAAAGTTTCTAAAGTGCAGGAACAGCAACTGACTACCAACGGACAGAACATTCGCGCCATTGAAGTGGATGGCACATTCGACGATTGCCAAGCATTAGTAAAGCAAGCATTCAATGATCCAGAAGTCAATCAACAATTGCGACTTACCTCCGCCAATTCTATCAATATTTCTCGTTTGATTCCACAAACTTTTTATTATTTCTGGGCCTACGCGCAACTGCGTATACAAGGTATATCGGAAGTCGTTTTTACGGTGCCAAGTGGTAATTACGGCAATATCGGCGCTGGATTGCTCGCTTATAAAATGGGTTTACCAGTGAAGAATTTCGTGGCGGCGACCAATGCAAATGATACCGTGCCGCGCTTCTTGACGTCTGGCAAGTACGAACCAAAACCATCGGTACAAACGTTGGCGAATGCCATGGATGTTGGCGATCCAAGTAATTGGGTTCGGATTCAAGATTTGTTTGATCACGATTTGCCGACTTTGCAAAACTTAATTCATACCTATACCTACAACGACGAAGAAACTTTAGCAGGTGTGCAGGAAATGTATGATCAATACGCATATGTGGCTTGTCCGCATACGGCTATCGCGTATTTGGCCGCAAAAGCGCACCGCGCTGAACACCCGGGAACATATGCGTCTGTGCTGCTTTCTACCGCCCATCCGTGTAAATTTCCAGATGCGATTCCAGCATCGCTTTTTAAGGAAGTTAGGTTGCCAGCAGGAGCAGATCATTTAGAACATGGTGAAAAACAGGCTGTGCCTATGTCAGCCAGTTATGATGCTTTTAAAAATTACTTGATTACGAATAAATAAAGTACGAGATAAAATTAAGGAGATACCAGCTGCATCAATAAGGCCGTAAGCCACCCGGCATACGTGCCTATGGCATAGCTGAACACACATAGTAAAACAGCCGCAGAGATCAACGAAGGATGGAAAGCCGAAGCAGTGACAGAAGCTGAAGCTACACCTCCTACGTTGGCCATGCTGCCCAACGCAAAGTAGAAGAACGGTATTTTAAATAGTCGGCCTACCAAGAATAACAATAGTGCATGAAAAAATAACCACAGAAAACCGACTAAAAATAAGCCTGGATTGTCACTAATGGCCAAAATATCCATTTGCATACCAATCGTGACGATCAGCATATAAAGTAATACAGTCGCTAGCTTTGAAGCTCCCGCAAATTCTAGCCGTCGTGCAGGCGTAAAGGAAAGTCCGATTCCGATGAGCGTAGCAAACAGTATAATCCAGAAGAAGGTATTGGTCAAAGAGAAATTGGCCAGTGCAGGATGATAAGTTTGGATGTACTCGGCTATTGGCTCCGCCAAAAAAGTGGCCAAACCGGTACCACCCAGAGCAAAGCTTAGCATGAGAATCAAATCTTTTACTTCTGGACTGCGTTTGTTTTGCAGTTCGCGCTGTTGCATTTTTTTAGTTAACAAAGCCACATCATGGCTGTCCGCTCGAAACCAGCGATCGACCTTTTCGAAGCGCGAAGCGCCGTACAGGAGCAAAGCCATCCAAGAATACGCCACAAATACATCGACCGCAATGATGGCAGAGAAAAGTTTGGGTGATGGCTGTACGATTTCCCGCACGGCTAACTGATTGGCGCTGCCACCAATCCACGAACCGGCCAACGTGCCCAATCCACGCCAAACGGCATCGGTGCCTACACCACCAACCGTTTCTGGAGAAATAAATGCCGTAATCCACACGGCGAGCGGACCGCCCAATACAATGCCGATCGTTCCCGTGATAAACATGATGCCTGCTCTTTTTCGTAATGACCACAATTCTTTGAGGTCGAGATTCAGCAAAAAGAGAATAAGGCAAGATGGCAATAGGTACCGACTGCCAATCTGGGGTAAAGGTGAATTCGCACCATCAAACACATTAGCAGAATTCAAGATACCGGGTAAAAAGTAGCAGAGCAGTAGTGGCGGTATAATCCGGTAAAATCCTACGATGTATTTATTTTGTAGCGACGAGCTATAAAATACAAATCCCAAAATCAGCATTAATATTCCTAGAATGACCGCTTGATCAGTAATCAGAGGTGCTGCGTATAGAATCGGGTATTGCATGGGGAACATAATTTAGCTAAATTGTTCTGAAAGTAAGCATTTCTATTCATTTCGACTGCTACCTAGTCACGATGTGGGTAAATAAGATTTAAAAAAAGCTATGACGACAAAAAAAGTATTTATTACCAAAGATATTCCCACAAAAGGAATCCAATTATTAGAAGAAGCTGGTTTAGAAGTTGTAGTGCATCAGGGAAACAGTACTTTAACGGAAGCAGAATTAATAGAAGCCTGTCAAGAGGCAGATCTACTTCTCAACGTAGGACAATTACCCATTACAAAGTCTTTTTTGGAAGTCAGTTCGCATTTGAAAGGTATTGCATTAGCCAGCGTTGGTTATGATCACGTCGATTTAGAAACTGCAACGTCGTTGGGCATTCCAGTTTCGAATACGCCTGATGTGCTTAGTGGCGCTACGGCCGATGTGGCTTTTCTTTTGATGCTCGCTGTATCTCGCAAAGCATTTTTCAGATCCAAGGAGGTCATGGATGGAAAATGGAAAGGATTCGGATTCACCGAAGAGTTGGGTATTGAATTAAACGGTAAGACTTTGGGCATCTTGGGGCTTGGACGTATTGGTGCAGAAATGGCTAAAAAAGCCAAGGGTGCTTATAGTATGAACATCATCTACCACAATAGAAATCGGAATCCAGAAGCAGAAGAGGCTCTCGATGCCAAATATGTGAGTTTTGAAGAATTGCTTGCTCAAAGTGATGTGCTATCGGTACACACCAATCTATCGGAGGAGACCAAGCACAAATTTAATAAAGAAGCGTTTGCCAAGATGAAATCATCTGCCATATTCGTCAATACGGCTCGTGGTGCGATTCATCATGAAGCAGATCTGGCAGATGCCTTGCGTGATGGACAGATTTGGGGTGCAGGATTGGACGTGACTGATCCAGAACCGATGACCGCAGATAGCCCCTTGTTACAAATGTCGAATGTATGCGTATTACCACACATCGGATCTGCAACGATCGAGACACGTACAGCTATGGCCGAAATGGCAGCAAAAAATCTGTTGGCTGCAATAGACGATCAACAAATGCCGCAGATAGTTAATGCAGATATTTACAAATAAAAGTGTTTAATAATTTTTAAAGAAATATATTTACCTAATTATTAATTTGGTGAATGTGTTTCGGTTGCTCTTCTTATTATTAACGGTTACACGCCTTTCGGCGCAGCCCTTTCAAGCGCCTGCGCTGTTGGGTATGGGCAATACTGCTGCCGCATACCAAGGCATACATAGTCCGGTGGCCAATCCTGCCGGAATGGCTCGCCTGCAAAGTTATTCGATTAGCGCCGCTTACCAAAGGCATTACGCTCTGTCAGATTTATACAGCTATGGTGCATACGGCGTATTGCCCATCTTCAAAACTGGCGCAGTAGGTGTGCAAATCTATCAATACAATAGCTCTGATGTATTGCAGCAAACGACTTGGGACGTGAGCTATGCCTACCCTTTCGCCAATAATTGGAGCGCGGCGTTCGGATTCCAACAACGTCGCGTGGCTTGGGAAGACATTTCATCAATGGCTACGAATAGTGTAAGCGCAGGAATTCAATATCATCGCAACAACTTAGTGATCGGCGGGTATTTTCACGAGCTTAATCTATCGAATTCCGACCATGCCCTCTTACCGCGACAGGCACCGGAAGTGGTATTGGGAATGAGCTATTTGTTTTCGGAACAGCTTTGCTTTACGACAGATATTTTTTGGGAGCGCGATCAAAATCCTCAGCTCCGAACAGGTTTATCGTATCAATTGCATCGATATTTTCGTTTTCGAGGAGGGATTTCGTCACAACCGGTGCAGTATTATTTGGGCGTGGGATTAACAGATCGTCAGATTCAACTGGATATCGCCGCCTCCATACATCGCGAATTGGGCGCTTCGCCGCAATTAGGTTTGTCCTATGTTTTCTAAGCGACATACACTTTGGGCTTGTTTGCTATCACTGGTCTTTTTTAAAGCGCAAGCGCAACGATTAGAAGATGCTTTTATGGAAGAACAACTGCTGGAGCAGCTGGTGGAAGATTTAGCACCCGATATGGATGTGAGCGAAATCTTGGAACGACTTCGGCAGTATCTGATCCGCCCTATTGATCTTAATAAAGCTACCGAGCAAGACTTTGCCGCTTTGGTATTCTTGACTCCATTACAAATTAATAATCTACTTCTGCATCGCCAGCAAAGTGGTCAATATCTCTCCACGCTGGAACTGCAAGCCGTAGATGGCTTTGATCTGCAAACGGTGCGTTTGCTGCAGCGATTTGTACGCTTAAATACGCCAAGCGAGTGGCAACGTCAGTCTTTGCGCAACACGATGCAAAAGAGCCATTACGAAATCATGGTGCGGTATGGTCGTGTTTTGGAGGCACAGCAAGGTTATCAGATCACGGATGAAAATCGTTCGCGTTATTTGGGTTCTCCAGATCGCGTAGCAGTGCGATTACGCATGAACTATGAGAATCGCCTGGAGGTGGCGGTGAATATGAATAAACATGCTGGCGAACCTTTCTTCCGGTACGAACAGCGCTACGGCTTTGATTTCTATTCGGCGAGCGTACTGATTAAAGATGTCGGTATTTTTAAACGAATCGTGGTTGGTGATTATGCCTTGCAACTGGGGCAAGGATTGATTTTGTGGAACGGATTGCATTTTGGCAAAGGCGCATGGATGGCGAGCGTCGCTCGGCAAGGTGTGGGATTATTACCTTACAAATCTCTCAATCAAAGTAATTTTATGCGTGGTGCATCGGCTGTCATTGCCCAGCATAATTGGTCATTCACCCCTTTTATCGCTTGGAATAAGTTAAATGGAAATGTAATAGAACTGGATGGCCAACGGGAGATTCGTACCATCAATTACTCGGGATACAGCCGTACACCGACTGAGCAAGACTATCGACGAGCGATCAATCAATATGTTTACGGAACGAACATCGCTTATCAGCGAAATCGCGTCAAATTTGGCGCAACCTGGTTATCGACTACATTCGACGGATACATACAACCCAATGATGAATTGCGCAATCGTTTTGCTTTTGAGGGTAATCAACTCACCAATGTAGGCGTTTACTATAACTACACTTTTGGGAATACCTACCTGTATGGAGAAGCGGCACACAGCTTGGGTAGTGGCTACGCCACGAATAATGGGTTCATGGCTAGTCTGCATCCGAAGCTGACTGTGGTGGTAAATCATCGATATTATGAAGCGAACTATCATCAGTTCTTCGCACAATCGATTAGCGAGTTGTCGACTTTGGGGAATGAGCGCGGTCTCTACACGGGATTGATGTATCATCCATCTCGCAAAATTGAATGGGTAAATTATCTGGATGCGTTTAGCTTTCCTTGGTTGCGCTTTCGGGCAGATGCGCCATCATCAGGCGTCGATTTTCTATCTCAACTTTCGTACATCTGGTACAAGCAGGGGCGATTAATCTTTCGATTCCGGCATCGCCTGCGGCAAGAAAATGTCACGGATCCTACCCGACCCGAAAGTTTGCAGGCTGACATGATTCGGAATCAAGGGCGGATAGATTTTCAATATAAATTGAATGAAATCTGGGCGATAAGATCCAGAGCAGAGGTGTCTTACTATTTTAAAGAACTCACTTCCCGTGAATTTGGCGTGTTGTTTTTCCAAGATCTTTTGTGGAGCAGTCGCAACAATAAAGTATCAGGAAATGTGCGCTTAGCGTATTTTAATACGGAATCTTTTGACTCTCGTATTTATGCCTACGAGCAAGATGTACTGTATGCCGCTTCGTTTCCTGTGTATTCGGGTACAGGTTGGCGTTCGTATGCTAATGTCCGTTGGCGTGTTTCGAGGCGAACAGATCTTTGGGCACGCTACGCCATCACTAAATTGCCAGGTGTAGAAAGTATCGGCTCGCAACTGGATCGAATTGAGGGTGATCAACGTAGCGAAGTGAAATTGCAACTTAGATATAGATGGTAACGCGACCGATTATATCACTAGAATCCGGCTCTCTGCCATTTCTGAAGCTTTTGATCAGCTATCTACTAGGAATCATTGTGGCGCAATATCTTTCGTGGAGCTCTGCCTTAGTACTATTTTCGACTGGCGTGTTACTGAGCTTGCTATTGTTGTTGCTGGTTTCCCCAACACTAAACTTTCCTGCTAAGAAGATGACCTTCATTCTATATGTGAGTTGGATCGCATTAGGATTGATGCTCTATGGTCGTTCTTTGCCTGAAACCAAAGCAGACTATGTGGCTGATCAAAATTTTAGTCAATTGATTGGAGAAGTGGCAGAAGAGCCATTAGTAAAGAAAGGCTCGATTCGACTTCGAGTGGATTTGCAAGCGGGGATTGATTCTTTGGGCAAATCACACCGAGTTTCTGGGCGTGTACTACTTACTCTGTACCAAGATAGTGCTACCACGCTATTGCCAAGATATGGCGATGAAGTGCAATTCCCCGCGAATTTACGGCGCGTAGCGCCGCCATACAATCCCAACGAATTTGATTACAGAAACTACTTGGCCAATCGTGGGATTTATCATCAGCGACGCTTATCCGCCGACCAACTTTTTATCCTACAATCGCAAACAAATTGGTACACCTATGTGCTATCTTTAAAAGAGCGGGTTGTTGCACAATTTCGATCCAACATTACCGATCAAACTGCGTTTTCTGTCGCAGCAGCTCTGGTGTTTGGTTACCGTGCCGAGATGGATCCTGAAATTTATACCGCGTTTACCGATACAGGGACGATTCATATTCTCAGCGTTTCGGGCTTGCATGTGAGTATGGTCTTTATCTTGTTGAGTTTTGTTTTGCGACCGTTGGATAGATGGACGTATGGCAAATCGCTCCGCTTTACTTTGGTATTGTCTTTTATCTGGTTGTACGTGGTGCTTACGGGTATGGCGCCACCCATATTGCGAGCCGGCATCATGATTAGTTTCTTGGTCTTGAGTCAATGGATTGGCCGTCGGCAACATAGTTTGAATGCGCTGTTTGCTTCTGGCTTTTGCCTCTTATGGTACGATCCGAAGATGCTCTTTGATGTAGGCTTTCAGTTGTCTTACCTTGCGATGTTGGGTATATTTCTGATCTTTCCATTGTTGCGGTCGCTATATCTTCCGCACAATCGCTGGTTGCGAATTTTAGTAGAATATAGTTATATCTCGATAGCTGCTCAACTCGTAACGACACCGTTAACATTGTATTACTTTGGACAATTCCCCAATTATTTTCTGCTGGCAAATTTGTTGATCACAATACCAGCTACAGTGATCATGTATCTTGGCGTTGGGCTGATGTTGTTGCCCATTCCAATGGTCGCGCAGTTACTCGGTATGCTAGAAAATTTGGCAATCCATGTGATGATTTCCACTTTAAAATGGATTGGCAATTTACCTGGAGCGACTTGGCAAGGAATTTCTTTTATCATGTCACAAGTGGTTTTGCTGTTTGGAGTAGTTTCATCCATTTTTGTGGCGGTGAATTACCGCTCAAAGCGAGCCTTGGGTACACTATGCACTGCTATGTTTTTTTTGGCGAGTATATCTTTCTGGCAATGGTACCAAAAGATAAATTACAGCAATTTACATGTTTATCAGCTGCGTCAACATGTGGCAGTCGCTTGGTATCAACCCGAGCGAGTGGTACTCTTTAGCACCTTGGATTCCTTGGAATATGCCAGTATTCAGTACGCGGTGATGCCGGATCTAACATCTTATCGAACCAAAGATCAGATAGAATTCGTGCGTATTTCGGCGCAGCAAAATGTTTTATTAGCAGTAGATGACAAGAAATTGTATGTGTGGAATGAAGGGAATTACGATCCGCCAGCAGATGCCGGATTGATCTTAATTCGAAACAATCGGACATTGACATCGGAAAATAGCTGTCAGTCCACATTGCATGTGTTAGATGGTAGCAACAGTAATTATGCTGTCGCAAAAAATGCCACCATGCTGCAAGACGAAAACGTCGATTACTATACCTTAAAGGATAATTTTGCTTATGTTTGGAAGACAGAATAGATGAATCCGACCAGCCTTTCTATATTAAAACAGTATTGGGGATACGACCAATTCAGACCACTTCAAGAGGAGATTATCCACGAAGTGCTGATGGGGCAAGATACACTCGCGCTGATGCCAACCGGCGGTGGCAAATCCATTTGTTTTCAAGTGCCTGCTATGCTGCAAGAAGGAATTTGCATCGTGATTTCTCCATTGATTGCGTTGATGAAGGATCAAGTAGAACGATTGCGTAAGCAAGATATTCAAGCGGTAGCGATCTATTCGGGCATGACGAAGCGCGAGGTGGACATCACACTTGATAACTGCATCTTTGGCAATATCAAATTCTTGTATTTATCGCCCGAACGTTTGTATTCGGATATCGTTTGGGAACGGTTGCGGCACATGAAAGTCAATCTTTTTGCGATTGATGAAGCGCATTGTATCTCAGAATGGGGCTATGACTTCCGGCCACCATATCTGCAACTACATAGATTGCGAGAACTGCATCCCAAGATTCCATTTTTAGCGCTCACAGCGACAGCCACCAAACGGGTGATTGTCGATATTCAGGAGAAGCTATTATTTCCGAAGCCGAATGTATTGACCAAGAGTTTTCAGCGTGAAAATCTGGGTTACATGGTGCTGCCAGAAGAAGACAAGATGGGTAGGATGTTGCGCGTGATCCAAAAAATCGGCGGCAGCGGAATCGTGTATGTACGCAATCGGCGCGAAACGCAAGAAGTTTCCCGTTACCTGATGAATCAAGGAATCTCGGCCGATTTTTATCACGCAGGATTGGATATGCCAACCCGTAGCGAAAAGCAGCAGCGCTGGGCGAGTAATGCGACGCGCGTGATTGTGGCTACGAATGCCTTCGGAATGGGGATCGACAAAGCCGATGTGCGCTTTGTCATTCATCTGGATATTCCTGATTCGCTCGAAGCGTATTATCAAGAAGCCGGTAGGGCAGGGCGTGATGGCAAGAAAGCATTCCCCGTGCTTTTATACAATCAAGAAGACCGCGATCGGCTTTGGACAAACCTGGAATCATCCTTTCCTACTGTCGATTTCATTCAGCAAGTCTATCATCAGCTCGCCAACTATTTTCAGATTGCTTATGGCGCTGGAGTGGGAACGGTGTTGTCTTTTGACGTAGTCGATTTTGCTAAAAAATATAATCTAGGTGTGCTGCCGACTCTAAGCGCATTGAAATTTCTGGAGCGCGATGGATGGCTGAGTCTTTCCGAGGCAGTATTTATTCCTTCGCGATTGAAATTCGAAGTAGACTATCAAGAATTATACAAATTTCAAGTTCAATCTGCGAAGTTCGATCCGCTGATCAAACGGATTTTGAGAAGCTACGGTGGCGCTTTTGATCTTTTCGTGCCCATCAACGAATATGAGTTTGCCAAGGCGCTACTGGTACCATATCAAGAAGTTGTGCATATGCTGCAAACCATGCAACAGATGGAATTGATCACTTACATGCCCAAAACGGATACGCCGCAACTACAGTTTTTGCGCCCTCGGATCGATCGCAAAAATCTGCATGTTGATACTGCATTTATTCGAGAACGTCGTCGGATCAAAGAGGAGCAAACCAAGGCAATTTATCATTATCTCGATACGGAAAATTGTCGCAGTATCGCATTATTGACTTATTTTGGTGAACACACCGCAATGCCATGCGGCGTGTGCGATCTGTGTTTGGTGCGTGCGCATAAAGGAAAGATTTCTTCCCAGATTAAGGAGCAAATGAAGAACGTACTGCTAGAAAAACCTTTGCCGCTGAAAGAACTCATTGATCAAATCAACATTGGCTCCGAGAAAGCGAAACTGGAGGTGTTCAGAAAATTGCTGGATGAAGAACAAATCATGCTCAAAGAAGATGTATATTATTGGAGTGTGGGGTTTTAATAACCCCACCTTTTTTAAATACCGATTACTTGTTTCAATCGTGCGTAACCCGATTTGCTGATATTCACCTTATCCCCGGAATGTAGAATCGCAATGTAACTGTCTTTTTCCATTGGTTCAATCTTAGCGAGTTGATCTACTTTGATCATAAATGATCGGTGTATCCTAACAAATTGTTTTGCATCTAATTGTTTCTCAAACGAACTCATCGTTTTATTCTTTAAAAACATACCATCGGTGGTGTGGATCTTGACATAATCGTCGTAAGCTTCCAAGAAATTGATTTGCTGTACGGGTATGATTTTGATCTGAGAACCGTTTTTCACCACGATGCGCTCCAAACCTTGTTCTTCCATAGATTCTTGTAGCTGTTCGCTAGTTTTCTTGGCTTTTGTTTCGGTCGAAGTCGTAAAATTACTTCTGAATTTATCTAAGCTTTTCTCAAAACGATCTGGACTGATGGGTTTTAAAAGATAATCAATAGCATTTTTCTCAAACGCTTTGATTGCAAACTCATCAAACGCTGTCGTAAAGATGATATGCGGTTGATCGTCTAATAACTCCAACATTTCGAAACCAGTCAATTTAGGCATTTGAATATCTAAAAATACTAAGTCCGGTTTGTGCTGTTGTATGGCTTTTACGCCTTCGAAGCCATCGTTGCACTCGGCTACCACCTCAAAATCGGGATGCGATTGCAAGTATTCTAACAAAATGCTTCGTGCTAAGGGTTCGTCGTCAATCAGAATGGTCTTAATCATATTGAGGTATTCTTAAAGTGGATATAAAGGTACTGTTATCGGTACTGGTAGTTAGTAAATCGGTACGGCCAAATAATAGGTATAGGCGTCGTTGTATACTGGAAAGGCCAAATCCCGTGCCGCGCTTGTTTTCAAACTGGTCTACATCAAAAGGATTTGTGATCACAATGAATAGCATGTTTTCTTCTTTATAAGCATCAATGGTAATCAACACATCGCCCGTGACATTATATAATCCAAATTTAATGGCATTCTCCAATATCGGTTGAATAATCATGACGGGCACTTTCGACTCTAAAATGGACTCATCATAATCAAAAATCGTTTTTAGCCGATGTCCAAAACGTACTTTTTCAATGTCTAAGTATAATCGCAAGTGTTTCAATTCATCTTCTAAAAGGATAAATTGCTTTTCATCTTTTCGCAATGTACCGCGTAGAAAATCAGATAATTGAAAGGTCATGCTTCTGGCTTCCTGTGGCTTGCTGCCGATCAGCGCGATGATCGAGTTGAGGCTGTTAAACAGGAAATGCGGTTGCAATTGCTGGCGGAGGTTATACAATTCCGCATCGCGCACCATACGCTCCGATTGCGCTTTGCGTTCTTTGTTTTCTTCATATTCTTCCTGAATGTTCCAGAAAATATTGATGATCATGATACAGGTGATCACCAAAAAATTGATAACAAAACGAAAAGGCATGCTAAACGTCAGGTAAATCACCTGTTCTGGCGAGAAAACCTGCAAAAGACAAAAACGCGTGCAGAAAACACTGATGGCACTAAAGATGATGGCAAAACTAAAGAGCTTCCAAAACTGCTTATTCTTCGGAAGATAGAATTGTAACGACGTGTAAATTAGGTACGATGTGCCCGTAATCACTAAAGCACTGATAGCACCATCATATAGGATCGTTTCATAAGGAACTTTGACCCACCACAATAGTCCATAAACGACCAAAAAGTACAAAACACAAATAATCCACGATGAAGTGTGGATCAGCCATTTTTTCGATTTAGGATACTGCGTTTGCGTCATAAAAAATACTTATCAGTTGTTTTTAATCGTCAATCCGCCAAAAATGGATGTTCCAGTGATGTAAATCTTTTTGTTCTTATCGGTCGTGATATCCAACATAGGTCGTCTGTCGTCCAGTTCCCCAAATATGGACGCTACATTGCTGGATACCTGCCAATGTGGGGGAATAATGATTTTCGTACTGCCGAAAAGTTGAAATGTATCCAGCACCACAGCTTGCTTAATATCAGCCTGCAAAAAATTGATTTTAGTGCTGCCAAATACGCTGGTAATCGTGCCGCCAAGGAAGTTCGTAGTTAGTAGGGATTTCTTCGTGTCGCTAAAGAATGTGTCCACTTTTAAATAACTATCATGCTGCGCACTATAATTCGCATAAGAGGCAGAGCCTGTAGACAAATAAGGGTCTACAGGCTGTTCTGCTGTTTTGTATTGGCCTGTTGGCGGATAAATCTCACCGCTGGCATAATCTGGATCTACGCGTTTGTCCCAGTCGTACTCATCATCCGGACGCGGACGTATTGGATCTTCTGGTGGTACAGATGGTAGCACGCGATTACGCTTGATCAGATAGATACCGATTGCGATTACCATAGCCGGGATAAAAAACTTTCCGAAAGACATGCCGATTAAATCTTTTAGCAAAAAGATCGAACCAATCGCGATCAATATAACAGACGATTTCTTTTGAAACTTAGAATTTACACCAATCACCAAACCAATGACTATCAGGATCATTTCCCATCCGAAAATCCAACGTGGGAAGATGTCCAATCGCATATTCTTCAATAGCAATGCGAGGCCAAACAGAATGATGAACGCACCTGCGAAATTTGTCGTGTTGTTCGACTTTGGTGGGCGGCTATCGTTATTTTTGTTTTGTGTACTCATGACGTTGTGTTTTTGTTCCTTTGATGATTCGAAAGTAGATCGAAAAATTCAGCTTAGCGAGCTGAAATAGGCATCTTAAGGTTTTTTTTCGGTGAACGAGCGCTATCAATCGGTGAAAAAATTTAAGCCCATCGCACACCAAAGTCATTTCAATTACGCGAATATGTAAAAATTAATTTACTTTTTTTCGGACGAAATTTGGCCTGATGATTTTATTTATTATATATTTATAGAAGAAATTAAAGCATAAACTTAATTTATCTGACTAATCTAATGGGAGATTTTGAAAACAAAGAACGCGAAGAGGTATTTTCAAAAAAGGTGAGAGCGGGGAAACGTACTTATTTTTTTGATGTCAAAGCAACTCGGTCAAACGATTACTATGTAACCATCACAGAAAGCAAAAAACGTTTCGAAGACGGGCAATTTATCAAACACAAGATCTTTCTTTACAAAGAGGATTTTGAGAAATTCGCAGAAGGTTTACAAGATGTCGTTAGTTATATCAAAAACAACCAAGATGTAGTTGAGAAAAGATATGAGGGTGGCCAAGAAGAGGTGTCGTACGAAAGAACGGGGACCTATGGTGACGCCAAAGAAAACTTTTCCTTTTAAAATATGATTATCAAAGATAGATAAGCCACACCATTTGCGTGTGGCTTTTTTTATGTACTATCTTTCGGCAATGCCTGTTGCAGTGCCATATTTTTTCTATTTTCGTAGCAAAACATTAATCTTACTATGTATAAGTTGTCTATAGCAGCGATGATGCTGTGTTTTCTTGCCGTTGGTAAATCAGAAGCGCAAACCAAAAGATTGAATTTTGCACAATCTTGGGGTCAGGAAGCTTCTCTCACCAAACCGATGAAGCAATACAGAGGTTGGGCAGATGACAATCATTACCTAGTAGGTGAACATAATGCATTGCACAAGGTGCACGTAAAGACAGGCACAGCGACACCGTATAGCTACCCCGCAGATGAATCTACCAAGGTTTCTGTAGAGAACAAAGATGTCGTCATTACACTTGCCGACGGACAGTCGCGTCAACTGACGCAATCCCCTGAGATAGAAGAAAAGAATCCGACCTTATCGCCAGACGGGAAATATGTCGCATACACCAGAGAGAATGATTTGTATGCTGTCGAAGTGGCCTCGGGCAAAGAGATACGTTACACCACCGATGGTTCGGATGTGGTGTACAATGGTTGGTCATCGTGGGTGTATTACGAAGAGATCTTAGGCCGATCTACCAATTACAAAGCGTTCTGGTGGTCGCCCGATAGCAAACGTTTGGCATTTATGCGATTCGATGATTCAGAAGTGCCGATGTTCCCCATTTATGCTTCGCCGGGTCAGCATGGTTATGTAGAGAAAACACGTTATCCGAAAGCAGGTGACAAAAATCCTGGCGTTCGTGTTGGATTTGTCCAAGTAGCAGGATCACCGGTGGTGTGGGCAGATTTTAATGAAGAAGAAGATCAATATTTTGGTCAACCTTACTGGAGCTTCAATAGCGAATCGATCATGGTGCAGTGGATGAATCGCGATCAGACCAATCTAAAATTCTACCAAGTAAATCCTGTCGATGGCACCAAAGTCGCAACATACGACGAGACGCAGCCGACTTGGATCAACTTGGATCACGATGAGCGCATTACGTATCTGGCCGATAACAAACATTATATCTTAAAATCAGATAAAACCGGTTGGGCACATTATTACCTCTACAATCTGGACGGTACATTGGTGAACGCACTTACGGCTGGCGACTGGCAGGTGAGTAGCATCGCACACATAGACGAGAAGAATAAAGTTTTCTACTTCACCGCTCGAAAAGAAAATTCGGCGACATCGGATCTATACCGCGTCGATTTTAATGGTAAGAATTTTAAACGCTTGACTTTCGGCGATTATACGCATAAAGTAAAGGTGTCACCCAATGGCAAATATTTTATCACAGAATACTCTAATGTAGAGACACCTACTAAAGTAGCTTTGGTTGATCTAAACGGTAAAATAGTGCGCGAGCTGGAAGACAGTAAATCGGCTGATTTTGACCAATACAATGTCGGGAAAACGGCTTATTTCACCATCCCATCTGCCGATGGACAGTATGGTTTGCCGGTTATCGTGACTTATCCAACAGATTTTGACGAAACGAAGGAATATCCGGTTATCATGAGCATTTATGGTGGGCCAGATGCCGGTAGCGTGCGTAATACTTGGAAAGGCACCGCGAAGCAATATTGGGCAAATGAAGGAATTATTCAAATCGAATGTGATCATCGCGCCTCTGGTCATTTTGGAAAGCAAGGCGTAGCTTTGATGCATCGCAAGTTAGGACATTGGGAACTGATCGATTATGGTACAGTGGCGCAATGGTTGAAAGCAAAACCTTGGGTAGCTAAAAATAAATTACTAATCACGGGCCATAGCTACGGTGGATATGTTGTGACGATGGCACTGACAAAAGGATCTGCCGATTTTGACTACGGTATCGCAGGCGCGCCTGTCACCAGCTGGGAATTGTATGATTCGCACTATACCGAGCGTTGGATGGATACACCACAAGATAATCCAGATGGTTATAAAGAAGGATCAGTCCTAACGTATGTAAATGGCTATAAAGGCGGCCTGCGTTTGATGCATGGTGATTTGGATGATAATGTACATCTGCAGAACTCGATCCAACTGGTAGATGCCTTGACCGATCGCGATGTGCCTTTTGAATTTATGATTTATCCGGGCAGCAGACATGGTTTTGAGCGTCGGAAATCAGCGTACGACTTCAAAGAACGCGTTCGCTTTTATTATGAATATTTGTTAGAAAAACCAGTTCCAAAAGAACTGAAATAGCACCTTATTATTAGACGCCTATTATGTCTATGTTACAATTTTTAAAGGAGAGCACATTCCGCGCAAATGACGTCATCACGCGCAGTATAAGTATATTGAGCCGGCATTATATCTCGATTGCCGGCTTGTGTTTACTCTTGTTTTTGGTTTCCAATCTGTCGACCCTGTTATCCATCTATTTCGACGGTTATGCGAATCTCGTGAAGGTGGGCATGTTACTGTTATTTGTATTCTTATACTTTAGTCTGCAACTCGTGCTGTTGAAGCGTGCTGTGCATTTGGTGAAAGAAGAGCCTTCGATCGGCATATGGAAATATTTGCCTTCATTTTGGCAGTTTTCACAATACATTGGCGGTCTGATTGTGTATTCTGTATTGGCAGGATTTGTCTATCTGCTCATGTATGTGTTATGTTTTCCATTGCTTTATTTAGGTGTCGAAATGGATACCGTACGGAATGAAATACATCCTTTCTTGACCGGTATCGTTATGTTGCTCGTAGTTTTGCGTACGATATTCTATCCGTTTTTTATCATTGAGCAGCAGGCTGGAACTTTTAAAGCCTATAAATTTAGTGTTGCACTGACTCGCGGTAATGTTTTTCGACTAGCTGTCATTGTATTAGCAGTAGCTTTTACACATTTACTGATGGTGAGTGCAGAGTATTTTGATTACTTTTTGGTGGCCAAAATCTTCAGTGTAATCAACTCTTTTGTCATGATTCCAATGGTGAGCATCGTCATGTCGGTCGTGTATGTAGATATGATGAAAAACTATGCAGGAAGTGACGATCCTTCGTTGATGGATAATTTAATATAGTGTTGAACGATTTGAAGAAAAAAAATATTGCCATTCTAGGCTCAACGGGAAGTATTGGTACACAAGCTTTGGAAGTTGTGGATGCGTTCCCAGATCAATTTATAGTCAGTGTACTGACGGGTGGTCGTAATATCGATTTGTTAATAGCGCAGGCTATTCGATATAAACCTAAGTATGTGGTTGTCGCGCATGATGATGCGGTGCAACAAGTAAAAGGAAATCTTGCTGGACTAAACATCACCGTTCTTTCGGGGCAGGCGGGATTGGTCGAAGTGGTACAAGATCCGGAGATCGATTTAGTGCTGAATGCCATTGTAGGATCGGCGGGTCTGGAGCCTACTTGCAAAGCGATTTGCAGCGGAAAAGATATCGCCCTAGCAAACAAAGAAACGTTAGTAGTAGCGGGCGAACTCGTGATGGGATTAGTGAAAGAGCATGGCGTGCGTATGTTGCCGGTAGATTCAGAGCATTCTGCGATCTATCAGTGTTTGGTGGGGGAAGCGGAGAACCCAATAGAAAAGATTTATTTGACGGCATCAGGAGGTCCATTTCGCGGGAAAGATCGTGCTTTCTTAGAAACGGTTACGAAAGAGCAAGCGCTAAAACATCCCAACTGGAGCATGGGAGCGAAGATCACCATTGATTCCGCTTCGCTGATGAATAAGGGACTGGAGGTGATCGAAGCGAAATGGTTATTTGATCTAACAGCAGATCAAATTGATGTGGTCGTGCATCCCCAATCCATCATCCACTCGATGGTACAGTTTCAAGATGGATCTATCAAAGCACAGCTCGGACTGCCCGATATGAAATTGCCTATTCAATATGCGATGACCTATCCGGCTCGCTTAGGTAACAATTTTGAGCGATTTGACTTTGCAAAGTATGGATGTTTGGATTTTCATAAGCCGGATATGGAAACGTTTCGTAACTTGCAACTGGCATTTACCGCGATGGAAAATGGCGGTAATCAGCCCTGTGTATTAAATGCAGCAAATGAGGTCGTGGTTGAAGCATTTTTACAAGATCGAATCTCATTTTTGGGAATGAGTGACGTGATCGAGAAAACGCTGTCTAAAATCGGTAATCGAGCACCTACTACCTTGGAAGATTACATTTTGAGTGATCAAGAAGCCAGACGGGTAGCACATACCTTTTTAGATTAAATTACGTTATTAATGGTGATGTGGCTCGACAGGCCAGTTACAATATGATTTTAAATTTTCAATGGGAGTATTAGTAATGATTGGGCAGGTCCTCCTGGGACTGTCTTTGTTAATTGTATTGCACGAGTTAGGACATTTTCTTGCAGCACGTGCCTTTGGTATCAAAGTAGAAAAGTTCTACTTATTTTTTGATGCTTGGGGCGTTAAGCTATTTAAATTTAATTACAAAGGCTGTGAATACGGTATCGGCTGGCTTCCATTGGGTGGGTATGTCAAGATTTCGGGAATGGTCGATGAATCCATGGATACTGAGCAATTAAAGCAAGATCCACAACCTTGGGAATTCCGCTCTAAACCGGCTTGGCAACGTCTGATTGTGATGTTAGGTGGTATCATCGTGAATGTAATTGTCGGTGTATTTGTTTTTTGGATGTTGACCTTTCATTACGGTGTGACCGATATTGATAACACGAAGTTAGTAGATGGTGTTGTTCCTGGAATTGTGGGGAGAGCTGTTGGAATTGAAGCCGGAGATCGTATTTTGAAAGTAAATGGACAAGTGCCGCAACATTTCGCTCAAGATCTTTTGAATACAGATGTGCTTTTTGGGGGTGCGACACTTACAGTAGAACGTAATGGCCAATCTATTGATTTGATGATGCCAGCCGATATGGGCAATATGGTAGCCGAACACAAAGCAAATGAATTTATCCAGCCGCGTAGAAGAATTGCACGTATTGATGAAGTCGTTGCAGACCTTCCTGCGGCAAAGATGGGAATTTTGGCCGGCGATAGCATCGTAAGCTTGAATAATAAGCCTGTGCTTTTCCAAGATGAAGTGACCAATACGCTAACAGCTCAGGCGAATAAGCCGGTGCAGGTTGGCGTGATTCGAGATGGTCAATCTGTGGAATTAGCAGGAAAGGTTTCAGCAGAAGGGACTATTGGCGTCTTGTATAGCGTTGCTGGAAGTTCTCTGCCGATTGTACGTTACGATTATGGTTTCTGGGAAGCATTACCGCTAGGTTCGCAAAAAGCCTTTGGTGTAATTACAGATAATATCAAAGGTTTCGGGAAGATTTTTCGTGGCGATTTGAAGGCGGACAAGGCTTTATCCGGTCCGGTTGGTATTGCTACGATGTTTGGTACAGAAGTGGATTGGGCACGTTTCTGGAGTTTAGTCGGACTAATCTCTATGGCATTGGCTTTTATGAATTTGTTGCCAATTCCTGCTTTAGATGGTGGTCACGTGGTATTCTTATTAGTGGAGATGATTCAGGGTAAACCATTAAGCGATGCTTTTCTTGAAAAGGCGCAAATGGTAGGCTTTTTTATATTAGTAGCCTTAATGATCTTCGTCTTTGGGAATGATATCTTTAAGCTGACGCAGTAAAGTCGCAATTCGCCTTAGGCTAAAGGCTGATGCAGTGCGGTATAAAAGTAAACTCCCGATCTTCTTAAGGATCGGGAGTTTTTTTATGTATTAATCTTCCAATAAATCTGGTCGTCGTTCAGTGGTGCGCTGCAGCTGTTGTTCGTGTCGCCAGGCCGTAATCTTGGCTTCATTTCCACTTAAAAGAATATCTGGCACACGATGCCCACGCCATTCAGCAGGTCGCGTGTAAATCGGTGCATCCAACAATCCATCTTGAAATGAATCAGACAAGGCTGACGTTTCGTCTGAAAGCACTCCCGGAAGTAAACGTACGACGGCATCAACTACAATAGCAGCTGGCAGTTCTCCACCGGATAATACATAATCACCAACAGAGATCTCTTGCGTGACATATATATCTCTTATTCGCTGGTCAATGCCTTTATAATGTCCGCACAGAATCATTAAGTTTTTCTTTGCAGAATAGGCATTGGCAATGTCCTGATTCAGCGTTTTGCCATCGGGAGTCATGTAGATAATCTCATCGTATTCGCGTTCCGCCATTAATTTTTCTATACAATTGGCAAAAGGCTCGATCTGCATCACCATCCCCGATCCACCACCATACGGGTAATCATCCACCGACTTCTGTTTGTTGCTCGAGTATTCACGCAAATTATGCACGTGAATCTCCGCCAAACCTTTCTTCTGTGCACGCTGCAGAATAGAATGCGCGAATGGGCTGTCTAATAAATTGGGAAGTACCGTAATAATATCAAATCGCATGTTACAAAGGTAGGTCAAAATTGTGAGTAGCGGGAGATGTGCAGGTAGGTTTTGTTACATCATACGGCATCTGGTGATGAATGTTTAAATTTTTTAGGGGGTGATAGTGTCTTCTGTCTATATTTCTTATGCATCTGGCATATGTTTTTCCTAAGAAGCGCTGTTAGTTATTTGCATGGGTATTATGGAAAGCTTAGATGGCGACAGCAAGTAATTTGCTACTCATTAAAATACTGATGAGCTTTATGTTTTTACACGGTTGTTTGATGTTTTGAAAATTAACTATTTATTCAAATTGTTTAAATATAATTTCTTTTTGTGTTAAATTATTTCTTATAATTGTTTTTTATTAACAATTTTTAACCAAATAATATTTATAATTAATTGCTTATGAAACAAAAGCTACTATTGCTAATGTTGCTTTGCACAGCTGTAATTGCTAGTGCACAGTCACAAACGCATCGTGTTACTGGGAGAGTAAGTGGAGCGAATGATGGTAAGCCTATAAGTGGAGTCACTGTTTCCGTTGTCGGGACGAATATTGTTACACAGACTGATCAGGAAGGGAACTATGTTATCAACGTGTCTGACCGAGGAGTATTGAAGTTTTCTTATTTAGGATTTGCTACTCAGGAGGTAAATTCCAGATCGCGTAGAACAATTGATGTTCAGTTGACCTTAAGTGATAATAGTATTAGTGATATCGTAGTAACTGGATATACGGAAACGAAAAGAGAACGTTTTGCAGGTGCTGCTGTTCAGTTGAATGCTGCGGATGTAACAGAAAATAGGCCTGTAGCTTCGTTTACGCAGCTATTACAAGGTCGAGCTCCTGGGGTTTTAGTTAATTCCGGTACAGGACAGCCCGGTCGAAATGCTTCCATACGCATTCGCGGTGAACAATCAATACAAGGGGCTGGTGCACAGCCTTTGTACATAATTGATGGTGTACCAATTGATGATGCAACATTTCAGACCTTAAATCCTAATGATTTCGAAACATTTGCTATCCTTAAAGATGCCAACTCTACCGCAATGTACGGAGCTCGTGCCGGGGTAGGCGTAGTCGTAATCACTACGAAGAAGGGTCGTGCCGGCGAGACTCTTATAACTGCTCGCGCTCAGACAGGTGTTACTTACGCGCCAAATTTTTCGAGATTAAATATGATGAATACTCGCCAAATTTTAGATTATCAAGAACAAATTGGTCTTATCACAAATACGGCTGTGCTTATGCCTGGTTGGTTTTGGAGTAGACAAAATCCGAGAAACAGTGGCTTACCAGAAAGCACACTACAACGCTACGATTTGATGCTAGATAGTGTGCGGAATATTCAAACCAATTTGCGAGACATACTTTTTAGAAATGGTCTTTCGCAAATGTATGAGGTAAGCGCAAATGGAGGAGAGGAGCGCACACAATTCTTCACATCGGTGAATTATTTCAATCAAGAGGGTGTTGATCGTACTTCTGATTTAGAACGATTTACAGGGCGTATCAATTTAAGCCATAAAACAGGGAAGTTACAATTGCAATGGAATACACAAGGTGGATATTCCGTAATGCGGCAAGCTGTTGGTGATATCTTCGGTAACAGTCCTGTGAATCCATTTCAAATGATCTACCGTGGTATGCCATATGATAACCCCTATAACACAGATGGTAGTCTAAATTCTGGTCCAGGGCATACGCCACTTCAAACAAGGCAAATTGCGAATGTGCTTGAGCGCAACATGAGCACGATGGATCCGCTTAGGCAAATGAAAATAAATACCTCGTTAGTGCTCAATTATGATATTACGGATCATATTAAAATCAGAAATGCGACTGGTCTAGATGTGTCAAGTACTCTACGAGAGACTTATATAGATCCTGGGTCGTATAGTGGTAGTATTCAGGCGTTTCAGAACGGTTTGGCTAGAGAGAATCAGCAAAATTATTCTCAGATAATAAACACATCAAGCATTCATTACCAAAAGGATTTCGACGATGTGCATCATCTAAATGTGGGTGGCTTTTTCGAGGCTATTCGTACGTATTACAAAGGCATGGGTTTTGAATTGTTTAATCTAAATCCTGGAATGCCTTGGACTAGTCAAGGTGCAGGTGATTTACCAACTGCGGGAAATCCCACTATGCCACAGCGTGCCGCCAGCGCTCGCTCTGGGTATGGCATACGATCTTTCTTTGGATTAGCAGAGTATAGTTACTTAGATCGGATATCATTTAATGCCAATATAAGAAGAGATGGAACATCGCGGATCCTAAACTCAGATAATCGTAACATTACCACTTGGTCCATAGGTGGAATATGGAATATACACAATGAATCGTTTATGAAAAGTCAAACCCTTTTCAATAATCTGAATCTTCGTGCATCTTATGGTACTGTTCCAAATATATCAAGCATCCCTGTAAATTATTACACAATACAAGGTGCTACGGTTTTAGCACAAAATCGTGTGCCAAATTACGGTAGTCCTCAAGAAGCATCCTTTGGTACTACTAATTATTCCGGATCCCCCATCCCTGGTTTGGCACCATTGACCCCAGGAAATCCAAATCTTCGGATTGAGCGAATTCAGAAAATTAATATTGGTTTGGACGCAACGGCTTTTAATAATAGAGCCAATATGACCCTTGATATTTATAGGAATCGTACGATAGACTTGTTTGTGCGGCAGCCACTAAGTTCCACTTCGGGCTTCTCAAATTTGGATGTAAATGCTGGCCAAATGTCCAATAAAGGTATAGAAGGAAGTCTAGGTTACGATTTTATACGAAACCAAGATGTTTCCTTCAATATCACAGCGCAGCATTCTATCAATGTTAATCGTATTGATAATCTAGGTTTAGTTGATGAGTACTTCTTGGGTACATTTCTTATTAGAGAAGGTCTGCCTTACGGATCCCATTCTACGATTGACTATCTAGGTGCTCAGCCTTCGGATGGTCGACCAATGTATCGAACATTAGACGGAGGGATAACCACTGATGTTTCACAAGCTCCATCATTTGCAGAATTTGGCACTTTTATTCCTAAACACATGGGCGGAGTAAGTCTATCCCTTCGTTTTAAAGACTTTAGTTTGTCCACGCTTTTTAGCTATCAATTTGATGTAGTTAGAAGCAATAATACACGAAACTGGATTACTGGTGGAACTCCTGGTTTTGCAACCGCAGTTAATCAATCCACAGAGCTAATTGGAAATCAGTGGATGATGCCTGGAGACATTGCGTTTTATCAAAGTCCAGAATATGATCGGCAGTTTACTTCTGCAGACTTACAGAACGCTAAATTCTTGAGATGGCGAGATCTGAATGTGGCATACACCGTACCCGTTACCAAACTTGGCAAAATTAACTCTGTGTTCAAAGGTGCGCGTGTTTATGCTAATTTTCAGAACATAGCCATTTGGAGTCCGTGGAATGGGGTCGATCCAGAAGATAATAATAATATTAGTCTAGTAGAATATCCTAATCCGAGCATGGCGGTATTCGGTATTGATTTAAGGTTTTAAATTAAAGTTTTTGTCATGGATTTAATTAAAAAAGTAACTATTGCTGCCATTTGTACCATTTCCTATTTCTTAATATCCTGTTCTAATCTTTTGGATATAAGAGATACAGATTACATAGGAGGAGAGAATGCACTACGGACAGTCCAAGATACGGAGTCATTATTGATAGCGGCCTATGCTGCACTTCAAGATAGAGCTGTTCCGCTTCCAGTCCCGGAAACGGTAACTGACTATGAAATGAATATTAGATATAATGGTATATTGTCTGATGAATTAAAAACTGCTGAATTTTCATCTCTCAATACAATGCATGAATGGACTTTCGCCTTTGACGATGTAGGATTGAGAGGGAACTTCATGCCTAATGTAACTTACTATAGAGTGATTGATAGAGTGAATAGGGTATTGTTCGCGTTGCCTAATGTCATAGCGGAAGCACAAACTGATGAAGCTAGGCGTCAATTAATACGGGGCGAAGCCTTATTTTTAAGAGCTTTTTCTCATTTTGAATTATTTCGTTGCTTCTGTAGAAATTATGACCCTAACGGTTTGGGAATGCCCTATTTAGATCAGCCTCAATTTAATCCACAGGAGTTGCATGCACGGATAAATATGGGAGAATACTTTGCGGGAATCATTAGTGATTTAGAAGAAGCTAAAGATTTAGTAGCTAATAATTTGAATAACAAAGCTAGGACTAACAGAGTGACCGTTTCTGCATTACAGGCTAGGATAGCACTCTATATGCGTAATTGGGATCAAGCGGTCGTATATTCTACAGAGTATATAAACGCGTTGCCATTAGCAAATAGGGAAAGGTTTATCGATATTTGGACCGATCAAAATACAGATGAAGTTTCTTGGCAACTTACACGAACAACAGCAAATCGAGTTGGAAATTTTTTAAGAAGTATTTCTTCTACCTCTGCTGGCCAGGCTGTTTTAGGTACTTTAACATGGGTGCCTTCAGATAAATTGTGGAATGCTTATGATCCTTTGAATGATATTCGGTTTGAAGCTTATTTTATAGATGAACCATTGCTTAGTAGGGAGAATAGGTATTCAAGAATTTTACGAAAATATAATGGATCTGGCTATGCAACTACCAATGAAAATGTGGCGCATATAAAAGTTTTTAGAACAGCTGAAATGTATCTTATTCGTGCTGAATCATCTGCGGAGTTAGGTGATTTAGCGAATGCATCTGCTGATCTGAACTCTTTGAGAATTGCAAGAATAATCAATTTCAGTCCCGTTTCACTGTCTAGCCGTGAACATGCAATAGATGAAATTCTTTTAGAAAGATTTAAAGAGCTTGCGCTAGAAGGGCATCGTTTTTGGGATTTGAAACGCAGAAGTATGCCTGTAACCCGCTTGGATTCCGATGCGCCACAAACCACATCGCGAATACTTCCGGCAGATAATTTTAGATTTGTGCTACCAATCCCTCGTTGGGAAATGGAAGCTAATATATTAATGGAACAGAATGAAGGTTACGCTAGTAACTAATCTTAGTTGAACTTACAAATAACTAGTTTTTGAGGGTTATTGAAGAGTGGATTTATTACGAGATCGTCTAGCCCTACGGTCTAATAACGCAGTTGCGAATTTTGGGGCAGACCGAAACATACTGCCAATACCTCAGCGAGAGATTGATAATAATGTTGGTTTGCAAGGTCAGCAAAATCCGGGATATTAATTTCTATTGGTGATCATCTATAGGCTATCTCTTATTACAGAAGAGGCCTCTTATTACGCTTATCATATTATTATGATGCTTTTATAATTGTAGGGAGGGGCTATTTTAGTTCCTCCCTGTGGTTTATTCCAATATTTACCTTCCGGCACCTCAATCTTCAAAATCTCCAGTAATTCAAGTAAATTAGAAATTTTCATTTAATCATTTTTGTTCTGTGAATCAGAATCTTAACTTCTTTCTTTCAAGTTTTGTTTTTTTTGGTGTCGGTTATAATTTCGTCAATTCGTTGAATATTGTATAGAATAGTTGTAATTAATGATAATTCGATATTTAATCCCGTGTTTTTCTAAAGAAACCTAAATTTTAAAGGCAACAAGGTATGTTATTTCAAAAATCAATCTGTTATAACACAATTTTATGTGACAGAGTCGTAGATGATAAGTGAAAATGAAAAAAAAGTTAAATGCAGAACAATAAACTCAAGGTTGTTTTATATAATTTAAAAAGAAAATTAAATTCTTTCAGATATTGTTGTGTGTCGTTTTTGAAATAGTTCTGAAACTTT
Source organism: Sphingobacterium chungjuense (assembly GCF_011316935.1). Lineage (GTDB taxonomy): Bacteria > Bacteroidota > Bacteroidia > Sphingobacteriales > Sphingobacteriaceae > Sphingobacterium > Sphingobacterium chungjuense. Next base: position 179,258 of record NZ_WLYS01000004.1, on the reverse strand, counting down.
GGCAATAAGTGTTCCAAAATTTAATAATGCAGTGGATTTAACACTTTTTTGCATTATAAATTTTAATGTCTACTATTGGCCAATATTAACTAAACACACACACTTATGAAAAAACAATTACTCAGTTTTTTTGTGCTAAGCTTACTCTTTATAGGGATAGCGCATGCACAAAACCGTACGGTAACAGGTAATGTAACTGCAAGTGCAGAGCGTTCGCCCTTAAGCGGCGTTTCTGTAACAATTGTAGGTACGTCATCAGGTACGCAGACAGATGATTTGGGAAATTATTCTATCTCTGTTCCTGCAAATGCTACATTAAGGTTTTCTTATGTAGGTTTTAATTCTAAAAATGTTGTTGTTGGTACTCAATCAACGATTAATGTTGGATTAGATAACGAGTCTTCTTTAGATGAGGTAGTTGTAGTAGGTTACGGTACACAGTTAAAAAGAAACTTAACAACTTCTATATCTACAGTTGGAGCTGCTGAATTAAAAGATATTCCAGTTCCAAACATTCAACAAGTATTACAAGGTAAAACTGCTGGTGTGATGGTAACATCTGGTGGTGGTCGTCCTGGTGCGCCATTAGCGGTACAAATTCGTGGTCGTTCTTCGATCAACGCCGGTAACAATCCACTTTACGTAATTGATGGAGTAATTATGGCGTCTAACAATGATTTTACGCCTAATGCAGTTGGAGCTGGTATTTCTCCACTTGCTAACTTAAACTCGGAAGATATTGTTTCTGTTGAAGTCTTGAAAGATGCCGCAGCAGCTTCCATCTATGGATCAAGAGGTTCTAATGGTGTTGTTATTATTACAACAAAAGGTGGTAATAAATCGGGTAAATCGCAAATAGCTGCATCTACTTATACTGGATGGCAGTCTCTTACTAAAAAGCGTGATTTATTGAACTCGACAGAATATCGTACATTGTACAATGAAGCTGCTACTAACGCAGGTTTAGCTCCAGTGTTTACACAAGATCAAGTTGCTAACCCAGAAAATAATGTAAACTGGTTAGATGAAATCCTTGCAGACGAATCGAATGTGACTTCTGCTCAGGTTTCAGTAACTTCAGGTGGTAATGAAAATACGCAGTTTTATACGTCTTTCAATTACTTCAATCAAGATGGTATGCTTCAACGCGGTGGTTTTGAGCGTTATGCGGTAAGAGCTAATCTAACACACCGTATCAATGACTTTATCACCTTAGGAAGTAATACAGCACTTACTAGATCTATGAGAGATGAGACACCAGTTGATAACAGTATCTTTTCTCCATTTCCACGTGCTTTAGTTGCTAGACCGGATCAACCAATTTACAACCCAGATGGTACATTTGCAACAAATAGTTACAACAACCCTTTACACATGTTCCAATCACAGAATTTTGTGAATTTGGCCAATGTATTTAACTCTTCTTACTTGCAGTTTGATATCGTATCAGGATTGAAATTTAAAACGGCTGTTGGTATTGATTATAGTTTCCTAGATCAGCGTATTTACAATCCTATTACGTCTTTATCTGGAATGGGAAGTAATGGTTCAGCTGCTTCTGGTACAGCACAAACGCGCAACTTCTTAGCAACTCAAACTTTATCTTACGATAAGTCTTTCTATGACAATCGTCTAGATTTGAATGCGATTGCGGTGTATGAGTACCAAAGAAATCAACGTGAAAACAATCGTGTAGATGGAAATAACTTTCCATCGGATCTGACTCCTTATTTGACATCTGCTGCTGCTATCACTGGTGGTACAGCTAACTTTACAGAGTTTGCTTTAGCATCTGCGTTGGCTCGTATTAACTTAGGTTGGGACGGAAAGTATTTGTTCTCTGCTTCAATTCGTAGAGATGGATCATCTAAGTTTCCTGAGTCAGGTCGTTTCGGTTATTTCCCTTCAGTTTCTGCTGGTTGGGTAATGTCAGAAGAGAATTTCTTAAAAAATGTTGACGCGATTAGCTTACTGAAAGTACGTGCTTCTTATGGTTCTACTGGTAACCAAGAAGGAATTGGAAACTTTGCTTTCAGACGTACAATCGGTGGTGGATTCAACTATTTTGACTTACCAGGTTTTGGTCTTTCAGCAATTGGTAGTCCTAATTTGAAATGGGAAACTACTAATCAAGTAGATATAGGTATTGACTTAGGTTTGTTCAATAACAGATTAGAGATCGCAGCAGATTACTACAATAAAACCACTAAAGATTTATTGTTAAATAGACCTATTCCTTCTACAACAGGATTCTCTACAATCTTAGAGAATATTGGTAACATTAAAGGTTCTGGTTTTGATTTCCAAGTGACTTCACGCAATTTCAGAAATGCTGATTTTACATGGTCTACTTCATTGAATATTTCCACATACCGTAATGAGGTTACTAAATTATTTAATGATCAACCAATTGATCAAGGTTTCGTAGTTCGCCATGCAGTTGGACAGCCTTTAGGTTCATTCTTCTTAATCAAATCTCTAGGTGTAGATCCTGAGACAGGTGATATGATGTATGAAGACTTTGATGGATCAGGTACAATTACGTCAGCAGACAGACAGTTTATGGGTAATCCACTACCAAAATTCCACGGTGGCTTCACGAATAATTTCTCTTACAAAAACTTCGACTTAGATGTGTTTTTCCAATATAGCTATGGAAATGATATCTACAACCTGGGTGCAGAAGGTACTGGTGGTTACGGAAGTATGGGTGCCGTAGTAAGTGGTACTGCTCCAGCAACAAACATGTTCCGTGATTATTATTTGGACAGATGGACTCCTGAAAATATGAATGCAGAACAACCAAGAGCAGTAGGTGGTGTAAGAGGTACATTCAATTCTCAACGTTCTTCAAGATTCTTAGAAGATGGTTCGTATTTACGTCTTAAAACGTTGACATTAGGATATAATCTGCCAAAAAGCTTAATTCAGAACGCGAGATTCACTAACGTGAGAATCTATGCTAGTGCTTATAACTTGTTGACATTCACTAAATACACTGGTTTTGATCCAGAGGTTAGTTCGGAACTTACAGTATCAAATCTAGGTGTTGATCAAGGTTCTATTCCTCAGTTCAGAACATTCATGTTAGGTATCAATTTAGGACTATAAAAGACTTTAATAATGAAATTCAATATATTTAAAACAATATGTGCTGTCGGTATTGTAGCATTCCTGACATCATGTGATAGCAAATTGGAATTACTTCCAAGAGACGCTGTGTCTCCAGAGTTGGTAGGTGGTCCAGAAGGAGAGAAGCTACTAAACGGTATTTATGATGCATTTCAAAATGGTAATTTAGGTTCTGGTTATGCATACCTTAGTTACGTAACGGAAGATTTGTCAGCCGATAACTTGAAATACCGCGCTACGTTTTTCCAACATGGTGAGATTGATAACAATGCGATTTTATTAGAGAATGTTTTAGTATCTCGCTATTTCAATTTCCCTTATGTAGCGATTCAGCGTGCAAACGATTTAATTGAAATTGTAAATAATGCTGCTGGGATTGATGAAGCTAGTAAAACGAAACTTTTAGGTACAGCTTATTTCTTCAGGGCTTATGGATATTATCGCTTAGTTACCATTTTTGGTGCAGTTCCTATCGTTCCTAACAGAGATATTATAGAATTACCACGTAATTCAGTTGATGAAGTATACGCGCAGATAATCAGTGATCTAGAGGCTAGTATTGCAAATCCTGCACCGTTTTCAAATAGTAATTATGTCTCAGTCGAAGCTGCGAAAGCATTATTAGCGCGTGTTTATTTGATCAGAGGTGATAAAGCTTCTGCAAAACGTTATGCGTTAGAAGTCATCAACTCGGGTAAGTTTGCTATTGAGTCAAATTATGCTAGCATGTTTACTACTCCTTTCACTTCTAACGAGCACATCTTCAAAATTGCAAATACAGCGGTAGAGGGAGCAAATGCTTTGGATTTCTTCTTACAACACCCCGACATGCCAGGAGGTGGACGTGCCGAATTACCAGTTGACGAGAGTTTGATCGCGGCTTACGAATCTGGAGACACCCGTAAGGCTGCTTCTGTTACACAGATCGTAGCACCTGCGGCTAATCCAGGATGGTACTCAAAGAAGTATCAAGATCCATCTGGAAATGGCGCGCATCCTTACTATATTTTGCGTTTAGCGGAAATGTACTTAATTGCTGCTGAGGCTGATGTAGAAACTGCTCCGGCAACAGCATTAACAAATGTTAATATTGTGCGTACAAATAGAGGTCTTAACGCATTAACTTCTGTTACTCTTCAAGATATTATCAAAGAGAGACGTGTTGAGTTCGCTTTCGAGAATTTGAGATGGATGGATATGCGTCGTACTGCTTCAGTAGCAAATCCAGCTAAGTCAATGGCTACAGTATTTTTAGAAGCTAAGGGAAGAAGTGTTAATGATGAATTGTACCCAATTCCTCAATCAGCTATTAATACCAATCCATTACTATTGCCTAATAACCCAGGTTATAATTAGCGGTTTGGTTTAAATAGTCTTAATTACTATGAATTTAGAGGAGGGTCGCTTATGTAAATAAGCGACCTTTCTTTATTTTGTCGTAATTCGAGTGGAAGTGATAGTAAAATCTAGTGCTGCATTTGTTTTCGATTGCTTTTAGTTTGGAAATTGTGGTGATATTATGGAAAATGTGCCACGATATTCATTTTTTTTATAATTTATACCTCGTTGTTATGGATTTAACAATTATTTACTATGTTTGCAGCATTTAGTTTCAGCGCCTGCTGTATCTAAGAACTAACAACTACTATTTATTATTAATACACATCTATGCAAAAACAACTACTTAGCATTATTGTGCTTTTCTGCCTATCAATCGGTATGGCGCAAGCACAAAATCGAACGGTATCCGGTCGGATAACGGATCAAGAAGATGGTTCACCTGTAATCGGTGCATCCATTTTAATTGAGGGTACATCTATCGGTACCCAGACAGATCGTGATGGTCGTTACACAATTACATTTGCGCAAGCCTCCAAAAGATTGACGATCTCACATGTAGGTTATCTTTCTCAAACCATTTCTCTAACCAACCAAACAGTTGTAGATGTTAAATTAACCTCTGAAGCGTCCTATTTAGACGAGGTGGTGGTCACAGGATATGGCACACAACGTCGCGGAGATATTGCCGGTGCTATTTCCCGGGTTAATCCGAAAAATATCGAAAACATGCCTGTTCAATCGATTGACCGTGCTTTGCAAGGGCAAGCTTCAGGCGTACAAGTCAATGCTTCTAGCGGTGTACCAGGTGCGGCGGTTCAAATGCGTATTCGTGGTACCGGATCGATCTCTGCCGGTAATGAACCATTGTACATCGTAGATGGAGTACAGATGAATACCGGAACTTCTACCACTTTCGTCAACTCCAATCCATTGGCATTTTTGAATACCAATGACATCGAATCAATTTCCGTATTGAAAGATGGCGCAGCAGCAGCCATTTATGGTGCTCAAGCAGCCAATGGCGTGGTATTGATTACGACTAAAAAGGGTAAGGCTGGGCAAAGTCAGATTAACTTCAACACCTTCTTCGGGTGGACCGAACCGATGCCTTCTGTGAAGATGATGAATTCGCAGCAATTCGCGCAAGCGCGTGGTGAAGCCATTTGGAACAGAAACCCAACTAGAACCGATGAAGCAAATCGCAATGCTTGGTTAGATGCTTTAGGTTTACCTCGTACTACCACGGATGCCGAAATCGCTGCATTACCAACGTATGATTGGCAAGATGCTGCTTTTCGCAATGGTAAAAATCAAAACTACGAATTGTCGTTTTCTGGTGGTAGCGAACGTACGACCGTATTTATGTCTGGATCATATAATAAGCAGGAAGGCGCTGTGATTGGAATTGATTTCAGTCGTGGTACTGCATTGGCCAATATTAGCCACAAAGCTTTGGATTGGTTGACCGTCGATTTTAATGCCAAGTTATCATCTGTGACACAGAATGGTATCACAGGAAGTAACTCTTCGTCCGGAGCCTTTGCAGCACCGCAGTACTCAGCACCAATGATGCTACCATATGTACCGATCTATAACGAAGATGGTAGTTTTAATGCTCCTACGACAAACCTTCCAGGTGATATGGGGCACAATGCTATTTTTACAACATCTGTAAATACCATAAGAAGTAACACTAAGGCTGTAGTTGGTAACACGGCATTTACAGCACAAATCATGGACGGTTTGACGTTCCGCTCATTCTACGGTATTGACTATCGTATGATAGCTTCGCAAAACTATCGAGACCCCCGTACCATTGATGGTTTTGCTAGAAATGGCTTACTGGAGCTTGATAACTATGAAAATATTAACTTCTTAACAAACCAGACATTCAACTACAATAAAACCTTTAACACCGATCACACCATTTCGGCTATTTTGGGTGCAGAGTACAGACAAGATAATCGCGACTATCGTTTTATGTCGGGCGAAGGTTTTCCAACTTTTCAATTCCGTACGATGCAGTCTGCTGCTAATCCAGTAAATGTGTCTGGAAATTACACCGGTTATAAAACTGCTGGTATCTTCGGAAAGGTGAATTACGATTACAAGAAGAAATATTTCATTGGCGGTGTTTTACGCTATGATGGTTCTTCTCGTTTCGGTGCGGATAACCGTTATGGGTGGTTTCCAGGTGTATCTGCTGCCTGGGATATCAATCAAGAAGATTTCTTGAATGATATAAACTGGTTGTCGCAGTTGAAATTAAGAGCCAGTTATGGTCATACCGGTAACTCTAACATCGAAAATTTTGGGTGGAGAGGATTATACCAAGGTTTGGGAGCATATAACGGCCAGCCGGGTATTCGTCCGTCCGGTATTTCGAATCCAGAATTAAGATGGGAGCGTAATATTACTACCAACTTAGGATTGGATCTAGGGTTTTTCGATGGTCGGATAACCGCAGAAGTGGATGTTTTTCGTCGTCTAAGTACGGACTTGTTGCTTGATCGGCCGCTACCATATACGTCGGGTTATGCAGATGTAAGTTCGAATATTGCAGAAGTAGAAAACCGAGGTCTAGAACTTACTTTGAATACGATCAATGTACAGGCAAGAGATTTTCGCTGGACTACTAGCTTTAATGTTACTTTTATGGATAATAAGTTATTGTCATTGTATGATGACCTCGAGGTATTGCCAGGCGAACAGTCAATCCGTGTAGGCTACTCTTTAGGCTCTCAGTTTTACGGGAGATATGCTGGTGTAAATGCAGCGACTGGAAAAGCAATGTGGTATGATGATGCCGGAAACATTACGTATTCACTAAGAAACCCATTGGATTATACTGTATTAGGAAACAGCTTAAGTGATAGCTATGGAGGTTTTGCGAATACATTCAATTACAAAGGAGTAGAATTATCTGCTTTTTTCCAGTATGATTTTGGGCGTATGTTGTACAATAGTCAAAATGCTTTTTGGTATCGTAACGGGGCAACTTCAAGAAACGGATTAGTGGACGTATTTGAAAGACGCTGGCAACAGCCCGGTGATATTACATCTGTACCAAGACCGATTGATGGTGGTGCAGAAGTGGGTATGGCTAGTGGATATGGTACGAGTAGCCGTTTCCTAGAAGATGCATCTTACATCCGCTTAAAAAATGTTAGCCTTTCGTATACGTTGCCTACTGAATTGGCTTCTCGTATTCGCGCTAGACAATTGCGCGTGTATGCACAAGGTACGAATCTCCTGACTTGGACAAAATGGACTGGTTACGATCCTGAGTTTGGATCTACAGGAAGTAATTCTGAGCGAGGTACTACTGTGCAAGGATCTACACAAGGTGCTATCCCTCCGTTGAAGAGTTTTATAATCGGTCTACAATTGGGCTTTTAATTGAAAACAAAATTACAATGAAGAAAAATATTCTGTATATATTATTAGCTGGCACGTTGCTTTTTAATAGCTCATGTGACAGCTTATTAGATGTCGATCCGCAGCAGTCGATCGATTCCGAGACAGCCTTAACCAGTGAAAATGCGGTTAATGCAGCTGTAAATGCCGTCTATTCTCGGTTTAGAGAATTGGGTTTGTATGGTCGCGACTTATTGGCTATTCCCGAATTGTTAGCAGATGACGCAATCAATACCGGTGCTGGAAATCGTTTGGTGCCACAGGCAAATAATCAGCCTGCAGCACATATGTTAACTGCTACTTGGCAGATGAGCTACTACGCGATTAATCAAATCAATTTAGTCTTCGAAGCACTGGAAACACTTCCTGCTACGGATGAATACAAGGCAAATATTGCGGGTCAGCTTCATTTTCTAAGAGCACTTAGTTACCACACATTGGCCAAATGCTATGCGTATGATCCAACAGCTATTATTGAAGAATCAAATAGAGGGGGTGTGCCCATCATCACAAAAGGCGTACTAACATTGGATCATATTGCATACAATACACGTCCTTCTATCGGCGAAGTTTATGATTTCATATACGCTGATTTGGAAAATGCAATCACCAAATTACCTAACAATACATCGGTTTACGGTGCTTCAAAATCAGCAGCACATGCCCTTTTTAGTCGTGTGGCATTGTACCGTGGTGATATGACCAAAGTAATATCGGAAGGTGACGCGGCAATAGCTACCGGAGGCAAGACCTTAGCACCGACCAATGCTTTTGTGCAAACATGGCGTACGGTAAACAATCCAGAGTCTTTCTTTGAGGTGGCATTTACCAATACAGCCGACAACATTGGTGTGAATGAATCGCTACGTGCAACTTATACTACACGTTTAACCCCAACTGCTACATCTGGATCAAACCATGGAAATGTGGTTTTGAATGATGCTTTCTACGCTTTGTACGGCGCAAATGATGTTCGTCGCGAAATCATATTACGTGGCTTGACTACCGCAAATAGAACACGCTGGGAGATCACAAAATTTATCAGTCGGAGTGGTGTCAATAACATGGATAATGTGCCTGTTATTAGATTGCCGGAGGTAATCTTAAATATGGCTGAGGCTTATGCTACAGCAAATAGCCCTGTATACAATGAGGCTTCCGCTCGTACGCAACTCAACTTAATCAGAAATCGGGCGGGTATTGGTGCTTCTACTGCGAATGGGGCAGCATTATTTGAGGACATTATTATGCAGCGCAGATTAGAATTGGCTTTTGAAGGTCATCGTTTCTTTGATTTGAAACGTCTAGGACGTGATATCATTAAACCAACCGGTAATGTGGCATTTACAGATTTCCGAATTTTGGCGAATATTCCTGTTCGTGAAGCAGCTCCTAATACACAAGTTGTACAGAATCCTGGTTATTAATTTAGATACTTTATCATGAGATATATAAAATTTATTATTTTGGCATTAGGTATTCCAATGCTTTTTAGTTCCTGTATGAAGGAAACAGACAAAGATTTCTATTTCACCACTGCATTAGCCGAATTTGACTTAGCAACTAACACAGCTAATGCGCCTGGTCGCAATTATCCGCTGTTAGCGGCAAGACTTCGAGGTTCAGGATTAGTTTCCTATCAGATTAACTTACTTGGGGAGCAGTTGAACGCCGATCAAACCATAGCGTTGCGTATAGACGGGGAGAGTACGACTGCTGTAGAAGGAGTTCATTATCGATTGCCTAATGGTTTGAATGCAACACTACCTGCTAACTCAAGCTTTGCCAATTTGGATGTGGAGGTTCTTGATTTTCCTGCACAACCGACAGGGGCTGCTAGTGTGGCTGTGGTATTCGAAATTGTAGGAAATGACGTGATAAAGCCAAGCGAAAATCACAAAAGTATTGGCATGCAGATCAATGTTCGTTAGATCTTTAAAACTATACAAAAAATCTTTACTTATTAAGGGCTGTCGTTGCAAACGACAGCCCTTTTTTTATTGCGGAGTAAATAGCAAACTACGTCGTAGCAGATAATTCTAGTCCTATGGTCTATATCTGATCATGTTAATTTATTTAGATTAATTAAAATTTATTTCTCAATAATCTTTAATTATACTATTTTTGTCTCGATTAATAATTTATGATTAAATAAATATATTTCATAGCGATACAATTACTTGTATGAATAAAATAATTACTCTAATTATTTTTTGTGTGATTCATTTAGGAGCAGCCTATGCTCAACAGAGAATGATTACAGGGACAATCAAATCCGTAAAAGATAATAAGCCTCTGGAAGGCGCCTCAGTGATACTGCCTAGTTGGTCGACTATTATTACTAAATCAGATGCAGACGGCTATTATTCAATTCCAGTCCCTCTTCTGGCTAAAGAACTGGTGTTTGATTTACTAGGATATGAAAAGATCAAGGTTACTATCGGTCGAAGTAATATCATTAACGTAAGCATGTCCGCTATTAATGCTGAAATATCCGAAGTGGTCGTGGTCGGTTATGGCACCATGCGACGGACGGATCTTACAGGCTCAGTTGCAAAAATTGAAGGTGAGAACTTTCAAGATATTGCTATCTCTTCCTTTGATAAATTTTTGCAAGGCCAAGCAGCCGGAGTGCAATCTACCACACCAAGTGGGTTGCTAGGCGAAGGAGCAAGAGTGCGTATCCGTGGTACTAATTCTATTTCCAATAGCTCCAATCCACTTTACGTAGTAGATGGCGTGCCGTATGTATCGGCCAATATTAGCCCGTTTACAGAGTCCAGTCCACTAGCAGAGATCAATCCTAATGACATCGCTAGTGTCGAAATTTTAAAAGATGGTGCATCCACCGCTATTTATGGCTCGCGAGCAGCAAATGGCGTTGTGCTGATTACGACGAAACGTGGGCAGCAAGGCGCTTCCAAATTAGCGTATTCCAATTGGTTTGCCGCAGCAACACCTTCCAAACGTTTTGATTTGTTGAATGCGAATGAATTTATAGAGATCACAAACGAGAAATTGAGAAATGCCAATCTAGAAGATGCTGCCTTCCCGACGCCCATCCCCGGTCGAGACAATGAATTTTACGATACCGACTGGCAAAGTATCATATTCCGTACGGCATTTCAGCAAAATCATGCCTTATCCGTCAGTGGAGCAAATGACAAAACCAACTATTTTGTATCCATGGGATATACCGATATGGACGGCATTACCTATCCCAACTCTTTAAAACGATATACGTTACGAACACGCGTAGAGCAAAAAGTGCTCAATGATCGCCTAACCATTGGTGTTAATAATGCCATTTCGCATACGACAAATCGCGGACTCAACAATAGTGGCAATGCCACTTCCAGTGCGATGCAAGGTTTGATTTTTGCCTTTCCTAATGTGCCTGCCAGATGGCCTGACGGATCGTATAATTTGAGTAACGATCAGCTTACCTTAGGTCAAGGCGCCAATACCCGACCAATTAGAGGCAATGTCAATCAGGCATATGTGCTCGACAATAATATCTATAAGTTTCAACAGCTTAATATTACCGGAAATGCTTTCGCAGAATTGGAGATCATGAGTGGGTTGACTTTTAGAACACAGATCGGTATCAATTACATGTTGGGCGAAGATTATTTGTATTTCGACCCAGGTCATGGTGATGGTAGGCCAGTAGGTGGCCGCATTTTGCAGTATAGTTTTCCAAGATTGCGGTACAACTGGCAGAATTTATTAACCTATACCAAAGAATTAGGTGACCACAGCATCAATGCAGTCATTGGTCAAGAAATGCAAAAGACCAATAATCGTTCATTTTCGGTCAATGGCACTAGATTGTCTTCACCATTCTTCGGGCAGAATGAAAATATCATCACCGGAACACTAAGTAACCAGATTATAGGAGGAAGTGCTGCGCAAAATGCATTTGAATCTTTTTTTGGAAGGGCTCATTACGTATACAAAGGCCGATACCTGTTCAGCGCAACACTGAGAAATGATCGATTGTCTGCCTTACCAATCAACAATCAAACGGCACTACTTCCTGGAGCATCTGTTGGTTGGCGTATTTCAGAAGAAGAATTTTTCACTTCTTCTCTAATCAGCAATCTTAAAATCAGAGGGAGCTGGGCAAAAGTTGGTAACACCGAGATTGGCAATTATCCATCGGCAGGCATCTTCTTGGGTACGCAGTATGGAACGAACAACGCTATACGTTATGCTCAGGTCGCCAATCCCGATCTTCGGTTCGAAACCAGTCAAAAGTTGGATATTGGTTTGGATATTGATCTGTTCGACAACAAAGTGTTACTTGTAGCCGATTATTTCAATAACAATATTGATAACCTCATACTCGCTAGTCCGACAGCGCCATCTCTGGGTGTACCCTCTAGCCAAATCAATAGAAATATTGGTGCTATGTATAATCGAGGCTTGGAATTTGGGGTCAATACAATGAATATTACTCGCGAAGAATTCAGTTGGAGTACTAGTTTTAATATCACCTTGCTAAAAAATAGAGTTCAGCGATTGGCCGAAGGCCAGCCTATAAATTACCTGTATCATACCGTGCGCGAAGGCGAAGCGGTTGGTTCTTTTTACGGCTATGTCGATCGCGGGGTTAATTCAGCCAATGGAAATCCCTTGTTTGAGAAAGCAGATGGAACCGTGGTGCAACGTGCCTTTGGCAATAATGGTGCTTGGAGTGTTTATAATCCTGAAAATCCGGCAGACGAATCACAAATAACCACCGGTTTGAGTATAGATGACAAAAGAATTCTTGGGCTTTCTAATCCTACATGGTACGGTGGTTTCAATAATAATTTCCGATATAAACGCTTTGATGCCAATGTATTTTTTACTTTTTCTGGTGGCAATAAAGTATATAATAGAACGCGACAAGAGTCGCTGAATCAACAAGGCTTCGCCGGTGCAGGACGAGAGCTGTTGGATCGGTGGACGACGCCGGGCCAAATCACTGATGTGCCCCAATTGTACTTTAATTCCGATACATATGCGCTTCAATCCGGCAATTTAAATAGTCGATTCTTAGAAAACGGTACTTTTTTGCGCGCTCAGAATTTAGCAATAGGTTACACGCTAAAACCGAGTTTATTATCTCGTATTCACGTGAGTAATTTTAGAGTATTTGTGCAAATACAAAATGCTTTTGTATTAACGGCATATAAGGGTTTAGATCCTGAAATATCTAATATCAACTCGGGTAATTTCCTGTCCAATGATGTGCAGGTCAGTAACGTTCAATCAGGTCTAGACTTCAGTGCTAGTCCGATTCCTAGAACATACACATTTGGTTTAAATATTGGATTTTAAAAAAGCATTACGATGTCTTACATAAAGAAAACAAATACAGCTATCATTTTTACCGTTGTGATAGCATTTTTAACAACCACAGCTTGTAGCGATTTCACAAATCTAGAACCACTCGATAATCTATCGGAAGGGAGTGCATTTAGCACGCCAGGAAATATCGAATTGGCTATAAATGGTGTATATCGTATGGCGACGATCGGAGAGAATGAAGGAGCTGTGGATAGAGGCTATCCATTTGGAGCAGCGGCTATTCAGCTGGCAGAGATGCGTGGTGAGGATATGATCAATTTACAGCAAAGCTTTGTGAATACGTATGAGAGCAATTACTCTACCGTAACTCCCAATAATAGAAATCACTGGGAGCAATTGTATGCGTTGATCAATCAAGCCAACGTAATGATTGAAGGCGTGCGACGGGCGGCTCAAGGCGGCGTAATAACGTCGGAGACAGCTTTGGCATACGAAGGAGAGGGTAGGTTTTTACGAGCATTAGCTCATCATGAGTTATTAATACATTTTTCACGTCCTTTTGCTGATGGCAATGGCGACAAAGCAGGGATACCTTATAGAAACGTCGCTATAACCAGCGGTGCAAATGTAACCAACAATCTAACATTAGGTCGAGGCACTGTCGCAGAAGCGTATGTGAATCTATTGATAGATTTAGATTTTGCGGAAGCTAATCTGCCAGCGGCTCGTCAGTCTACTGCAATAAGTATTTCGAGAGCGACAAGAGGATCAGCGATTGCACTAAAAACGAGAATTAAGCTACATCAGCAAGATTATGCCGGCGTAGTGACAGAGACCACTAAATTAGGTGCTACAGGATCTGGAGGTTTTGTAAGTCCTGTTGGCGGATATGTGATAACTGCAAGTCCAGAGGTACCTTTCTTAAATAATAGTGGTAATACAGAATCCATATTTTCGTTTGCCAATAGTGGAATTGCTAATCCGGGTGTCTTAAACTCGATGGCCTCCATGTTTGGTGCTTCTACCGCTAATCCAAATCCAGCTGCTGGTGGAGGTCGTAATCAAGTGTCCATAAGTCCCATTCTTTGGAATGCGCCATTTTGGTCAGCAAATGATCTGCGGCGTACCTCACTTCATTTTAGTCAAATCACGGGCGATCCTAGTTATAGATTGGTATACAATAATAAATACCGTAGTTTTTTAATATTTGAAGATTGGACTCCGATTTTGCGCTACGCAGAAGTATTGCTCAATGCGAGTGAAGCACATGCAAGACTTGGTAATAATACACAGGCATTGAGTTTGTTGAATGCTGTGCGCGATCGATCGGTGCCTGCCGCGGAAAGATATGGTACAAATGTGCCGGCAGATCTGATACAGGCAATCCTTAATGAACGTCGCATTGAGTTTGCGGGCGAAGGTCGGCGCTGGCCAGATATTCACCGCTTAGCGCTTGATGCGAATTATGGAACGAATGGTATACCTGCTAAAATTGAATTTGCATCATTAAGAGGGCAGTCAAGTTTTGATCCTATCAATCCGCCAGTAATTACACGCAATATTGGAGCTATTCCTTATTCCAACTTCTTGTTTCTATGGCCGATTCCTGAAAGCGAGGTTTCGGCAAATCCGACTTTAAGGGCTCAGCAGAATCCGGGGTACTAATAGTTCTTTAATTTTAGGCGTGTTCCAGACTTTTTGCGTTGATATTGCTATATGTGAGGTGTTGAATTTACATTTCGGAGTAGGGGTGTTTTTTTTATTTTTTTGTATACAGAGGGCGTTTTTCAATATTAAGTGTTGAAAAAAATATATTTATGATGAGTAATTGAAATTTCGCAAAAATATTTTCAATATAAATATCTGTAATTGTGTTTTTGTGGGTATTTAAAGTCTTTATTTTTCAAAATAACAGTAGTAATAGTAGTTGTGGTTTGTTTTCTTGTTTTGCTCTATGTAATACTTGTGTGATTTGTACTTTTTTGTTAATTCTTTTAATGTGAATTAATTTTCATATTATTGGCTAATATTAACTAACACATCACACACACACCTATGAAACAAGCATTACTCAGCTTCCTTGTGCTGTTTTCGCTATGCACTGGCATAGCCAATGCACAAGGACAACGTTTAACCGGGACAGTAACGTCCTCCGTCGATGGTTCACCTCTTGGTGGCGTATCCGTTTCCATCGCCGGATCAGCCCAAGCCACACAGACAGATGGTTCAGGTAATTATTCAATTGTTGTTCAATCTGGATCAACGTTACAATTCTCTTACGTTGGATTTACACAAGTGAGCAGACGTGTATCCGCAGAAACACGACAATTAAACGTAGTATTAGAGCCATCAGAAGGTTCATTAGAGCAAGTGATCGTTACGGGTTACGGCACGCAAACTAAAAGAGAATTTACGGGTGCATCTTCCAGAATTAGCGGTGCTGAGATTGCGGAGCGTCCTGTGCAAAGTTTCGCGCAAGGACTAGCAGGTCAAGCGACGGGGGTGAATATTGTGCAACCGAATGGTTTGCTAAACAATCCACCAGTTATCCGTGTTCGTGGATTGAGTTCTTTGTCGCTAAATTCCTTCCCATTAATCGTCGTGGATGGTATTCCAATTTCATCTGGTAACGTTTCCGAAAACTCGGTGCCTAACAACCCTTTAGCCGACATCAATCCTGCTGATATTGAATCTATCGATATCTTAAAAGATGCTGCGTCGGCTTCGATTTACGGATCTCGAGCTGCTGCGGGTGTACTAGTAATTACTACTAAACGTGGTAAGCAGGGTAGAGCACGTGTAAATTACGATGCCTGGGTGGGCGTCAGTAATGCCGTGCGCTTACCAGAATTATTAAATGCGCAACAATTTATGGACTTTAAAAATGGCGCGATTGACAATGCATTGGTAAACAACCCTAACTATACGGGTGCACCACGAAATACTTTTCAGCCGAGCTTTGATGAAAATGGTAATCTCGTAGACGTAGATTGGCGAGATGTTGTTTATCGCTCTGCTGTATCGCAGAATCATAACGTTTCTGTTTCTGGCGGTAACGACAAAACGGTATATTATTTCTCGGCAGGTATATCCGATCAGGATGGTTTTTTGGAAGCAAATAATTTTAAAAGACGTTCAGGTCGATTCAATATCGATCACCAAGTTACAGACTGGTTCAAACTATTCGGAAATGTCAGTTACAATAATACGATCAACAATGCACCAAATAGTGGGTCTATTGCTGGTGGATCATTTAATTCTTCCGGTTTAGGTCGTATCGCCATGACACAGGCACCAAACGTGCCGATTTACAATGCCGACGGAAGTTATAATGTAGAGCAAAACTCTATTGGGCGCGGTGCCAACCTCTTGGCATTACAGTATTCCAACCCGCAGGTGTTAATTGATTTAGATCGAAATTCATCAGAAACTAATCGTTTACTGGCAAACTTAGGAACTGAGCTAAAACTTGCAGAAGGGCTAACTTTTAAGTCTTCTTATACTTGGGATCTTCGCCAAACCGAAAATATTCAATTTTGGAATCCTGTAAATGGAGACGGTCGTTCATTTAACGGAAGGGCATATAATAATCACGCACGTTCGGATAACTGGAATTGGATAAATACATTGCAATACGTAACAAGTATCGATGATGTGCACAACTTTAACTTCTTAGTTGGATCTGATGTGCAAAAAACCAGAGTGACCAATTGGGGTGCTGCTAGAGAAAATTTGGCGGACGATTTCTTTGATCAATTCCAGGGAACATTTGTGACCAATGTAGCCGCTGGTAATGCCATCAGTGATTTAGCATTTGAGGCCTATTTCGCTAGTGCGAGTTACAACTATGATAATAAATATTTCATTAGTGGTAACTTCCGACGTGATGGTAACTCTGCACTTTCCCCAGGGAATCAATGGGGTAATTTTGGCGGAGCATCACTAGGTTGGACGATATCGGAAGAAGATTTCTTCCAATCAAGCAGCATCGCGGATGTGGTCAATAACCTTCGTCTGCGTGGTAGCTGGGGGCGTACCGGTAATGGTAATCTAAACAGCTTCTATACCGCGTATAACCTATATTCATTAGGACTTTACGGAGCTTCCGCCTCTTCACTTATGTATTCGCAAGCAGGTAATCAAGAGCTGAAATGGGAAACTAGTCAGCAAACTAATATTGGTTTAGATATCGGACTAGTCGATAATCGTCTCAATTTTGAAGCCAATTGGTATCGTAAGAATGTAGATAACATGATTCTCGGTGTGCCGCAAGCACCATCAAAGGGAATTCCAGGAGATGCCAATACCATCTTACTGAATGTGGGGTCTATGTACAACAAAGGCTGGGAATTCGCGATCAATGCGGTGCCTGTTCGCACACAAGATTTCACTTGGTCCGCTAATTTGAACTTTTCTACCTTGAAAAATGAAGTCACTTCTTTAGTGGATGCTGATTCTCCAATACTAGGTTACACGGGTGATCTAGAGCTTTCTAATATTACACAGGTTGGTTCATCCGCTTCGCAAATATATGGCGTTAGAACAAATGGTGTAAATCCAGCCAATGGTGCACGAATCTTTATCGATAACCAGGGAAGAGAAGTGCAATATCAACACCTAAGGGGTGCGAACAGTTATACATTGGTAGAAACTGGCCAAGCCGTGAGTGCAGGAAGCGTTACTTCAGCAACGGAACTTTTGGGCAATACGATTCCTACTTGGTTTGGTGGTTTTAACAATACCTTCGCTTACAAATCTTGGGATATGGCATTGAACTTCACCTTCTCAGGTGGTAATTACATCTACAATGGATCCAGGGCTGGGTTATTAGATCAACGTATCTGGAACAACTCTACAGAGGTTTTAAATGCGTGGACGCCTGAAAATACGAATACGAATATTCCAAAAGCCGTATACTCTGACAATGTCTCCAATGGCTCTGCATTTTTGATTGATAGTAATGTAGAGAAAGGTGATTTCTTACGGTTACAAACAGCCACTTTAGGCTATCGGTTACCACAGACTGCTTTTGGTAGATCGGGTATTTCCTCTGTTCGATTCTATGTGCAAGCCAACAATCTTTTCTTGTTGACAGGCTACAGTGGGGTGGATCCGGAAATATCCTCTAATGGTAATTCCAATGTCGCATCCGGTATCGAAAGAAACTCTATACCGCAAGCAAGACAATTTAGCTTAGGTGTAAATGTTGGTTTTTAATACTTTAGATACAAATTCAATGAAAAATATAATCAATAAGTCAAAACGTACTTTCGCTTCGATAGCATTTCTCGCAGCGATACCAGCCGTCGGATTAATATCATCCTGTTCTGACGAATTTTTGAAATATCCGCCTGAATTAAGTATTCCGGAGGAAAATGCTTTTGAAAATCCAGAACGTATAGAACGACAAGTAGTCGGTTTATATGCGTCTGCAAAAGCAGGCCAATTATTTGGTGGTCGATACTTTATTTACAATGATATTCGAGGTGAAGAATTTATAAATCGCGCCTCCAACACCGTAACTGGCTACTCAAGTTACCAGTTTACCAATGATCCTAGCGATACCTATATTGCCAATCTGTGGCGGTTTTCTTATCTGACGATTAACCGCGTCAATAAATTCTTGGCTGATTTTGATGCCAATCCAGGTATTGTTAGTGCCGAAGTAGAAGCCCAATACCGCGGTGAAGCAAAATTTATGCGTGCTTTGTGTTACCATGCACTGATCCAATTATTTGCTAAGCCTTATACATTGGACAATGGTGCATCTACTGGTATTCCACTTCGTTTACAGGCGGAAACAAGTTCGGCTAATAATGATTTAGCGCCTAGTAGCGTAGCAGAGATTTATGCACAGATTTTATCGGATCTTGAAGATGCAGAAGCAGGATTAGCAGCAGATAATGGATCTGCAAATGAAAATACCACTCGCGCACACAAGAACACGGCGATAGCACTCAAAACACGTGTGCTACTTCATATGGGTAGATACGATGATGTAATTGCTGAAGGTAATAAGATAGTATCCGTTGCAGCACCTTTTAGTTCACCTAATAACGTAGCACATACCTTGCAAGGAAATGTGGTCAATGTTTTCAGAACATATAATACGCTGGAAAGCATTCTATCCTTTCCGATGGCAGATACCAATGCACCAGGTACACAAAATCAGTTAGGTTATTACTATAATGAAGGTAATATTGAGTATTTCTTGAATCAAAGTGCTCCTGGTATTTATGCGAATACTGCCGCTTGGCCAGAGACAGATGCTAGACGAACTGGTCTAACTACCATAAATACTCCAGCTTGGCACATAGTGACAAAGTGGAGTGGTGCTTCACCATTTATCGATTGGGTCCCGGTAATACGTTATGCAGAGGTTCTGTTAAACGTAGCTGAGGCCGAGGCTGAAGGTGGTGATCTATCCAGATCTATTGCGTTGTTACAAGCAGTGCGCTCACGGTCTGATGCTGACTATGCATTCTCCGGTTTAACAAGTCGGGCTAATGTGGTACAAGCAATCTTAATCGAAAGACGAATTGAATTGTTAGGAGAGGGCTTTAGAATACCTGATTTACAACGCCGAAATGATCCCATTAATTCGGTAGGTGCGGGTAGTGAAATTCCCGTGACAGATAGTAGATATACCTATCCAATTCCAACAGCAGAATCGTTGACTAACAACGAAATCTAAATCAAAAAACGGCCGTTGATCATCGACGGCCGTTTCTATTAATGCCAAAAAAACTATAAATTATCCCTTTACCACTGTGATAAATTTACCAAATAGTTATGTCTGGATAACGCTTTATTGCACTACGTGTTAACATAAAGTGTTTTTTTATTTCTTTTATAATAAAATAATTAATCCTAGATAATAAAAATTTCTTATAATTGTTTTTTGAGACAACTAACTCGCCAAACATTTATGAGAAAAATACTACAAAGCTTTGTTGTGTTATTCTTGCTATCTAGTGGAATAGCAAATGCACAAAGTAGACGAGTAACTGGGACAGTTACCTCTTCTGTCGATGGATCACCTATTGTGGGAGCATCGATATTGATTGTTGGTTCGGTGGCTGGCACGCAAACAGACGAACGTGGAAATTACAGCATTGCTGTGTCGGCAGGTGCTAGTTTACGATTTTCCTACGTAGGCTACAGTACTATTATCAAATTAATTTCTGATAATTCAGACCGTCTAGATGTGATTCTTGAACATTCTGAAGGATCTTTGGAAGAAGTCATTGTAACTGGATATGGCACACAGACTAGGAGAGAATTTACCGGTGCATCTGCCAAAATAAGTGGTGCCGAGATCGCAGATCGACCGGTTCAGAGTTTTGCGCAAGGACTTGTAGGACAGGCGACTGGTGTAAATATTGTGCAACCTAATGGGTTGTTAAACAATCCTCCTGTAATTCGAGTACGAGGATTGAGTTCCTTGTCCCTCAATTCCTTTCCTTTAATTGTGGTAGATGGTATTCCGATTTCTTCTCTTAACGTTTCGGAAAATTCGGTGCCCAATAACCCATTGGCAGATATTAATCCCGCCGATATTGAGTCGATCGATATCTTAAAAGATGCCGCATCGGCATCAATCTATGGTTCTCGAGCCGCAGCAGGTGTACTGGTCATCACTACGAAACGGGGTAAGCAGGGGAAGGCTCGTGTAAATTATGATGCTTGGGTTGCTGTAAGTAATGCGGTGCGCTTGCCAAATGTGCTCAATGCGCAGCAGTTTATGGACTTTAAAAATAATGCTATAGATAATCTGTATAGTAATAATCCTCTTACTCAGGTTGTCACACGAAATGCTTTTCAACCAAGCTTTGATGAAAATGGTAATTTGGTCGATGTAGATTGGCAGGATCTAGTATATCGTTCGGCAGTATCACAAAATCATAATATTTCTATCGCAGGCGGTACGGACAAAACAATCTACTATTTCTCGGCAGGTATATCCGATCAAGATGGCTTTCTACGAGCTAATAATTTCAAAAGACGATCTGGACGATTTAATATTGATCATCAGGTCACAGATTGGTTCAAAGTATTTAGCAATGTGAGTTATAATAATACGATCAACAATGCGCCGAATAGTGGATCCGTTGATGGCGCGGCATTTAATTCGTCGGGTCTTGGGCGGATAGCAGTGGCACAGGCGCCCAATGTACCGATTTATAACGCTGATGGTAGTTATAATATAGAACAAAATGCCCTAGGGCGTGGAGCTAATCAAGTGGCTTCGGCATTCTCCAATCCACAGACGTTAATCGATTTGGATCGCAATTCATCTGAAACCAATCGATTGTTAGCCAATCTAGGTGCAGAATTAAAGCTATTAGATGGTTTAACTTTCAGGACATCCTATACATGGGATCTCCGTCAAACTCAAAATATCCAATTTTGGAATCCCGTAAATGGTGACGGTTGGTCATATAATGGTCGAGCGTACAATCATCAAGCTCGTTCAGATAACTGGAACTGGATTAATACCTTACAATATAGCACTTCTATCGACGACACACACAACCTGAGTTTAATGATTGGTTCGGATGCGCAAAAAACTCGGGTTACCAATTGGGGTGCAGTTAGGGAAAATTTAGCAGATGATTTTTTTAACCAATTTCAAGGTACATTTATAACGAATGTAGCTGCGGATGTTAGAGGAAACTCTATCAACGATATAGCTTTTGAGGCTTATTTTGCGAGTGCGAACTACAACTACAAGAACAAGTATTTTGTAAGCGGTAATTTTCGGAGGGATGGCAATTCTGCACTTTCTCCCGGGAATCAATGGGGCAGTTTTGGTGGCGCATCGCTAGGTTGGACGATCTCTGAAGAAGATTTTTTTCAATCAAGCAGCATAGCGGATGTGATTAATAATCTTCGTTTGCGCGGTAGCTGGGGACGGACGGGTAATGGAAACTTAAATAGTTTTTATACAGCGTATAATCTCTACTCATTGGGTGTTTACGGAGACAATGCTACTTCACTTATGTATGCACAAGCAGGTAATCAAGAACTTAAATGGGAAACTAGTCAACAAACAAACATTGGTTTGGATGTAGGATTGATTGATAATCGGCTAAATTTTGAGTTCAATTGGTATCGTAAAAATATTGATAATATGATTTTAGGAGTGCCCCAAGCACCTTCTAAAGGAATCCCTGTGATCTCTATAATTCCAGCAGAAGATAACATCATCTTATTAAATGTAGGATCTATGTATAATAGAGGTTTAGAGTTTGGTATTAATGCCGTACCAGTCCGCACACAAGATTTTAGCTGGTCTACTAATCTGAATTTTTCTACGTTAAAAAATCGAGTAACCGCATTGATTGGTAATGATACGCCAATATTAGGGTTTACATCAGGCTTAGAATTATCGAATATCACACAGGTTGGTTACTCAGCCTCTCAGATATACGGCGTTCGCACAAATGGTGTCAATCCAGCCAATGGAGCACGAATATTTATTGATAACCAGGGAAGAGAAGTGCAATATCGACATCAAATGGGTTTAGATAGCTACACATTGGTGAGTACGGGTGAGCGAGTTGAGGCTAGCGAGGTTACATCTGCAACCCAACCTTTGGATAATACCATTCCTACTTGGTTTGGCGGTTTCAACAATAATTTCGCATACAAATCTTGGGATATGGCTCTTAACTTCACCTTTTCAGGAGGTAATTATATCTACAACGGATCCCGTGCAGGCTTATTAGATCAGCGAATCTGGAATAGCTCCATAGAAGTACTCAATGCTTGGACACCAGAAAATACGAATACGGCTATTCCTCGGGCGGTATATACCGACAACGTCTCCAATGGCTCTGCTTTCTTAATTGATTCCAATGTAGAAAAGGCTGATTTCTTACGCTTGCAAACAGCGACTTTAGGATATCGCCTGCCTCAAACCGCTTTCGGTCGATCGGGTATTTCCTCCGTTCGGTTTTATGTGCAGGCCAACAATCTTTTCCTCATAACCAATTATAGCGGTGTAGATCCAGAGATTTCCTCCAATGGGAACTCTAATATCGCATCAGGTATCGAAAGAAACTCTATTCCACAAGCAAGACAATTTAGCTTAGGTGTAAATGTTAGTTTTTAACACTTTAGAAACAAATTCAATGAAAAATATAATCCATAATTCAATACGTACCTTGACATCCATAGCGTTGATTATGCTGATACCAATTATCAGTATTATTTCCTCCTGTTCTGATGACTTCCTTCGATACCCACCTGAATTAAATATGCCCGAGGAAAATGCTTTTGAGAATCCTGAGCGTATAGCGCGGCAGGTGGTTGGACTGTATGCTTCTGCAAAGGCAGGTCAATTATTTGGTGGACGTTATTATATCTACAGTGATATACGCGGTGAGGAATTTGAGAATCGTACAGCGAATACAGTTACTGGATTCACGACCTATATGTTTACAAATACCCCTAATGACACCTATATAGCCGGGTTTTGGCGATTTGGTTATCTGACGATCAATCGGGTCAATAAATTTTTGGAAGATTTGGGTGCTAATCCTGATGTTATTCCTGCAGAAGTAGAAACAAGGTATCGCGCTGAGGCGAAGTTTTTACGGGCATTATGCTACCATGGACTGATCCAGTTATTTGCGAGACCATATACATTAGATAATGGTGCATCTAGGGGTATTCCACTTCGTTTACAGGCAGAAACAAGTTCGGCTAACAATGATTTAGCGCCTAGTAGCGTAGCAGAGATTTATGCACAGATTTTATCGGATCTTGAAGAGGCAGAAGCAGGATTGGCAACAGATAATGGATCGGCAAACGAAAATACCACTCGCGCACACAAAAACACCGCAGTTGCGCTTAAAACACGTGTACTACTCCACATGGGCAGATACGAAGATGTAATTGCTGAAGGTAATAAAATCGTGTCGGCTGAAGCACCTTTTACTTCGCCCAATAACGTAGCACATACCTTGCAAGGAAATGTG
Organism: Sphingobacterium chungjuense; assembly: GCF_011316935.1. Taxonomy (GTDB): domain Bacteria; phylum Bacteroidota; class Bacteroidia; order Sphingobacteriales; family Sphingobacteriaceae; genus Sphingobacterium; species Sphingobacterium chungjuense. Next base: position 155,085 of record NZ_WLYS01000004.1, on the reverse strand, counting down.
GTCAATGTTTTCAGAACGTATAATACGCTGGAAAGCGTTCTATCCTTTCCGATGGCAGATACCAATGCGCCAGGTTTGCAAAATCAGTTAGGTTACTACTATAATCAAGGAAATATAGAATATTTCTTGAATCAAAGTGCGCCGGGAATTTATGCAAATACAGTAGCTTGGCCAGCTACGGACGCACGTAGAACAGGATTAACGACGGTTAATACACCAATTTTACATCTGCTAACCAAATGGAGTGGCGTCTCGCCATTTATTGATTGGGTGCCAGTAATTCGCTATGCGGAAGTTTTGCTAAACGTGGCGGAGGCTGAAGCCGAAGCAGGCAATCTTGCCAGATCCATTGCCTTATTACAGGCTGTACGCTCACGTTCTGATGCGACGTATACATTTACTGGTTTAAATAACCCTGCCAATGTAGTGCAAGCGATTTTGCTCGAAAGACGGATCGAGTTGTTAGGAGAAGGATTTAGAATTCCTGATCTACAACGCCGTAATGATCCCATTAATTCGGTCGGTGCAGGTATTGCAATACCCATCACAGATAGTAGATATGTCTTTCCGATTCCAACCACAGAATCTTTGACAAACAACGATATATAAGAAGCGAAAAAGGCCGTTGATCATCAACGGCCTTTTTGTTGTATACAATTTCTACTATAACTTATCCCTTTACCATCGCGATAAAGTCATCAAATAGATAACGAGAATCGTGTGGGCCAGGAGAAGATTCTGGGTGATATTGTACCGAGAATGCTTTTTTGCCTTTTACGCGAATACCTTCGATTGAATTGTCATTCAAGTTGATATGCGTTACTTCTACCGCATCAGATTTTTCGATATCTTCACGAATCACACCGAAACCATGGTTTTGAGAAGTAATCTCACACTTATCAGCGATAATGTTTTTTACCGGATGATTGATGCCGCGGTGTCCGTTGTGCATTTTCTCCGTACGAATATCATTCGCTAATGCCAAAATCTGGTGACCTAAGCAGATTCCAAACATCGGCTTGTCTTCTGCCAAAATTTCTTTTACCGTATTGATCGCGTAATCCATTGCTGCCGGATCGCCAGGGCCATTCGAGATGAAATAACCATCAGCGCCCCATGCTTCCATTTCTTGGAAAGATGTTTTTGCAGGGAATACCTTAGCGTATACTTGGCGCGCATCGAAGTTGCGCAATATATTTTTCTTAATACCGAGATCCAACACCGCGATACGTGTAGAAGCATCTTCATCACCGTAGTAGTAAGGCTCTTGTGTCGTCACGCGAGATGACAACTCTAAACCAGCCATCGATGGCACATCTTTCAATTGTTTTACAAGTGCATCAACATCCAAGTTCTCCGAAGAGATAATCGCGTTCATCGCACCTTTGTCGCGAATGTAACGTACTAGTGAGCGTGTGTCGATATCCGAAATGCCAACTAGATTCTCTTCTTCAAAGTAGTTTTGGATAGAGCCATCGGCCATTTTACGGCTGTAGTTTACATTATAGTTTTTACACACCAAGCCAGCAATCTGGATTTTTTTAGATTCAGTATCATCCTCATCTACTCCATAGTTACCAATATGTGCATTCGTCGTTACCATGATTTGCGCATAGTAAGATGGGTCTGTAAAAATCTCCTGGTATCCAGTAGTACCCGTGTTAAAACAGATTTCGCCAGTTGTAGTTCCGATTTTTCCTGCTGCTTTTCCATGAAAAGCGGTGCCATCTTCGAGTACTAATACCGCGGGTAATTTGCTGTAGTTGGTCATTGTTGTATAAAATAACGATTGTTAAACACTCTGTAGATCATCCCGATCTGAATCTTAGCCTATATACATAAAAAAAGCCCAAACGGGCTGCAAATTAATTTCGTACATCACCGATGAAAATCATCGGTAAAAAAGCATCAGATAGATAAAGATTTTCTTTCATTTTCTGGGATACAAAAGTAGAAATAAAAATATGAATTTTAAAATATCAAACTCAATTTTTTAATGTATCGCCCTCCTTTACCCAGAGGGCGATACATTATTATGCAGTTACTCTTTTTCGAAGAATGTCGGCTTATCCAGTTTCACAGCGATGCGATACGCGGCATTCACCAAACCTACATGACTGTAGGCCTGAGGAAAATTACCCCATTGGCTGCCATCATGTTCACTTACATCCTCACTAAATAACATCAAATGATTGCTGTATTGCATCAATTTTTCGAAAATATCCTTCGCTTCGTCCACGCGACCAACACAAGCAAGTGCTTCTACGTACCAAAAAGCACATACTAAGAAAGTTGATTTTGGCTTGCCAAAATCGTCTTTATGAAGGTAGCGGTAAAACAAACCATTCTCGGCTTTCAACTCCTTTTCTAGAATCTCTAAATGTTTGGCTGCTTTTTCACTAGCTGGATCCAAATAATTCATCATGATGAGCTGCAACGTGCTGGCATCTAGATTTTTACTGTCGATTGCGTTGGTATAAACGCCTTCTTGCGGATCAAAGCATCCTTCAATATGTTCAGCAGCACGCTTTTTGAGGCGTCGTGCTTCTTCGGCAATATCATCTAATCCGTATATTCTCGCAATCTTCAGCGCAGCGGTACTACCCGCCCATTGGAATAGATTCGAATAGCAATGGCGTTGTTCAAAATTCCGAAATTCCCAGATACCTGCATCCAATTCATCGATCGTAGCACCGATTTTCTTTAAGATAAAAGAAGTCCATTCGCGTACGTTAATTTTCAATTCGTGATTGTAGCGGCTGTCGGTCAGCAAAGGCAGTAGAGCGATCAATGCTTGCCCATACACATCATTCTGAATATGCTCGTGCGCCTGATTACCAATTCGCACCGGTTGCTCGCCCAAGTAACCTTCTAAATAATCCAGCGTGCTTTCCGTTAACTTATGTTTCCCAAAAATACCATAAAGCGGTTGCAAACGATCTAGATCAATATGCGTGATATTGGCAATGTAAGACGCGTATTTTTCCATCTCTTCAAATTGCCCGATATGACTAAGTGCCGTCAACACATAATAGCTGTCACGCAGCCAGCAGTAGCGGTAATCCCAATTGCGGCCTGATCCCGGATGCTCCGGCAAACTAGTGGTACTTGCTGCGATAATCGCGCCCGTATCTTCGTATTGGTGCAACTTCAGAACTAGCGCGGAGCGAATGACTTCCTTTTGGTAAAAAGTAGGGATCGATGCTTTTTTAATCCACTTTTGCCAATATTGCTGTGTACGTTTTTGAAATTCTTCAGCTGTCCGTTCGATCGGTGCTTCAAATGCACTACCATATGTAAGAATGAGGTACACCGTCTGGTTTAGTAGAAAAGGCATCTCATTTTCAAAGAAATGACTGATCGGCATGTTAGTGGCCAAGCGCATGTGTGTGTCCGCCGAATGGAATTGTACATGATTGCTGCCACGATCCTTTTTAAAGGTCTGCTTGCCGTAGTCATAAGTCGGTTCACAAGTTACACGAATTTGCGGATGGCCAGATAAAGGCTCGACTTTGCGGATGAGCATGAGCGGCTTGTAATATCGCTCGTACTGCTCGAAACGTGGCGCAAAATCCGTAATTCGATACGAGCCATCTTCGCCAGTTACCTCTGTGCACAACACATTCGTATTATCAACATAATACTGTTTGCTTTCAACAATATCGCCTGTCGGGAGGATCGAAAATTCTCCCCCTTTTTGTCTGTCGAGTAATGAACCAAACACAAAGGAATCTTCAAAAGATGGCCAACATAGCCAATTGACATTGGTGTCTTTGCCCACATGGGCAATATAGGAGCAGTTACCAATGATACCGCTTTCATAACGATGTTTTTGCGACATATAATGCTTATTCTATATCTATATTAGTTGTTAAGATTGATTTTTTTGCACGAGTCCAGCTATCGAATGCAATAATTGGATAGCATCCTGCTGGCTATCTACATAGTATTTAGCGGCCGATTTTTTACTGCCGACCTTAACCGATACCGTTTCTGCCGGTAGCTCATGAAACATATCTTCATCCGTCGCGTCGTCACCCATCGCGAAGATGAAGTCAGGTTGTAGTTTTTCGACAATACCATTCGCAGCTTTCCCTTTATTTACCTCCGAATTTTTCACTTCGATCACTTTATCGCCATACAAAAGTTGTAATCCGTGATGCGGGATCAGATAGCGTAAGCTATCCATCAGTTCCTGTGCACGTAATCGGCCTAATCCAGATTGTACCTTGCGGTAATGCCACGCCATCGAGTATTCTTTTTCTTCTACCGAAGATCCGGCGGTGCGATTGGCAATCTTGTTCATAATGCGTTTTACAGATGGTTTCCAGCGATCCGATAAGTTGGATTTACTGCGCCATTCTTCTCCCGGAAGTTTTTTCCAGACGCCATGTTCACCCACCAAAGTATAGCCGCGGTTGCCAAACCATTTCTCCAAGGTCTGATACGGTCGCCCGCTAATGATGACTACCGTATTATTCGGGTCAGATTTCAACGTATCAAGTAATTCATATACCTCTTCGGTCGGTGTGGCTTTGTCCGCCTCGTTGTGAAAGTCGATCAAGGTGCCATCGTAATCCAGAAAGAAAATTCTTTTTTGTGCGTTATGGTATCCAGCAGAAATAGCCTCGTTATTCTCGGGTTGTATTTTTCGGGCAAACTCTTTGCGCTGCTGGATTTTAATCTCCTTCATACGCGCAAAGAATATCTCCACCCAATGGTGAATGTTAAACTTTTTAACCAAATCAAAGTTGGCCTTCATGCGGTTCAGCTTTTCCTCTTCCGACATGTGTAGGGCGAAGTGCAGGGCGTGGCTAATCTGATCAACCGAATTGGGGTTGACATGCACGGCATCGATCAATTCCTTGGAAGCGCCAGCCAATTCGCTCAACACCAGAACGCCCGAAGTTTCCTCTTTACTCGCAATATATTCTTTACTGACGAGGTTCATCCCGTCTCGGATTGAGGTAATCAAACAGACATCAGCCGCTACGTACAAAGACGATAATTCTTCGACAGGGTAGGAGTTGTAGAAATACGCGATTGGCGTCCAGTCTGTTGAGCCATACACCGAATTGATGTTACCCACACGTCGGTCGATCTCATCGCGCAAACGCTTATATTGTTTCACTTTATCACGTGAAGGCACCACTAGCATGTACAATACCACTTGATCGCGTAGTTCTGGGTAATTCTTGAGTAACTCCTCAAAAGCAACGATGCGTTGTATGATTCCTTTACTATAATCCAGTCGATCGATAGAAAGGATGATTTTGCGTTGTTTGAAATAAGATTTGATCTCTAGTGCTCTTGCTTTTACGCCAGCGTCTTTGGACAAATTATTAAATTTGTCGAAATCAATTCCCATCGGATACACTTCTACATACGCACTGCGTCCACGAATCTGCAAGTAATTGTTGCGAATCGGAATGTTTAAAATGTGAGTACAAGCATCCAAGAAATGCTGCGCATCGTTGAAAGTATGGAAAGCAGTCAAATCTGCGCCTAGTATGCCGAGTAGCAATTCATTTCGCCAAGGAATACTTCTAAACACTTCATCTGGAGGGAAAGGAATATGCTGAAAATAGCCGATAGACAATTTTTCATACTGCTTACGAAGCACGTTTGGAAGCAGCATAAGCTGATAATCGTGAATCCATACAGTATCCTCGCTGTCTATGTATTCGCGTACGATCTGTCCAAATTTTTCGTTGACCTGTACATAGGTATTCCAATTGTCGGTATCGTATACCGCATAACTTGGACTATAATGGCAAATTGGCCAGAGCACTTCGTTGGAGAAACCTTCATAATACCCTAGTATTTCTTCTTCGGTGAGGAATACAGGAACAAGATTGAGCGCACGCAACTCTTCCGTTATAAAAGTTTTTTCTGCGTCATCTTGGGGGATGATGCCTGGCCACCCGACCCATATATTATTTCCGGCATTATAAATGGATCCCAGACCAGTTGCCAATCCGCCTTCACTCGGGCTGATTACCAATCCATCTTCTTTTCTTTCAATCTTTACAGGCAGTCGATTCGAGACAATGATTACTTTGTTATTGTTTTTCGGATTCATTCTTATCGTTTCGGTAATGTTGTCGACTCTAGTGGGTTCGTAAACGCAATTTTCCGCGCCGAGTCTACATTTAATTCACTGCTTCTATAACGTGAAGATGCCTAAAATGTTTGCCGGAAACCTTTTTTTAATTTTATTTTGCGGCCGATTAGTATTATCCACAAATAATACTATATTTGTTTCTCTATGTCGAACAATACAACATATCAATTGTGGTGGTGGCCGGGTGCAAACAGCGTCGGCAGGCATAACTATTGGTGTGTATAAGATAAAAGATACATCCTATTTACATGAGGCCCGACGTTTGCGTCGGGCCTCATTTTGTTTATAAAGCAAATCACAACTTCAGAAAATGCGAATTCATGTCCTATACATTTAAAACGAACTTCAAGAAGATCCTAGCCGATACGACTACACCGGTAAGTATCTACCTGCGCCTGCGCGACGTGTTTCCCAATAGCCTATTATTGGAAAGTTCGGAATATCAAAACCGCGATAACAATATCAGTTATATCTGTTGTCAACCCATCGCTGGGATTGTGTTGAATCAGGAAGGATTGCACATTTCGTATCCGAATAAGCCAAAGGAGAGCAAATCAATAAAAGGAATTAATCTCAAACAGGAAGTTTCTGCCTTCCGAGATTCTTTTCATTCGGAAGCCGTGCCCGAGGTTAATCTCATATCTAATGGCTTGTTTGGATATTTTTCCTTTGATGCGGTCGAGCATTATGAAGATATCCAACTCACCACGCCGAAAGATCCAAAACGTGACATACCACCGATGCAATACCATGTGTATAAGTATGTCATCGCGATCGATCATTTCCGGAATCAATTGTACTTGTTTGAAAACTTGTTGGAAAATGAGACCTCTGATCTAGATCGGTTGGAATACATTATCCAGAATCGCAATTTCCCAGAATACGCTTTCAAAAAGCAAGAGAACGAAGGGTCAAATATGACCGACGAAGAGTTTCGGGAATTAGTGCGTAAGATGAAGACGCATATTCAACGCGGCGATGTATTCCAGATTGTACCTTCACGCGCATTTTCGGTGGGCTTTAGCGGAGATGAGTTTAATGTGTACCGCGCGTTGCGCTCAGTCAATCCATCGCCGTATCTATTCTACTTTGATTATGGCGATTTCCGGATCTTTGGTTCTTCGCCGGAGGCGCAATTAACCATTCGTAAAGACGAAGCCACCATTTATCCAATAGCAGGTACTTTCAAGCGCACAGGAGATATGGAACGCGATGAGCAGATCGCCGAGCAGCTCAAGCAAGACCCTAAAGAATCTGCCGAGCACGTGATGTTGGTAGATTTAGCGCGTAATGATTTGAGCAGACATTGTACCAATGTACATGTGAAGTCTTATAAGGAAGCGCAATATTATTCGCACATTATCCATTTGGTTTCTAAAGTGACAGGCAAGCTACATGCAGGCTCCAATCCATTTGATGTGGTAGGCGATACCTTTCCGGCAGGCACATTGTCTGGCGCGCCAAAACATATGGCATTGACGCTGATCGACCGTTACGAAGGTTTGCAGCGTTCTTTTTATGCTGGCGCAATAGGTTACATGGGGTTCAATGGAGATTTTAATCACGCGATTATGATACGTTCGTTCCTAAGTAAAGGCAATTTGTTGCATTACCAAGCCGGTGCCGGTATTGTATTGGATTCGGATCCTGAAAGTGAATTACAAGAAGTAAATAACAAAATTGCGGCATTGCGTCGCGCATTAGATTTAGCACAAACGCTATGATGATTAGACCACTAGAATACTGCGAGCATCAAGAGCATGTGGCAGATTCGCTGCAGACCATTGAGCACAGAATAGCCGAATTAATCGAGTTACGAAATGCCTACATCGCCAAAGCAGCCGCTTTTGCGGAAGAGATACCAACAAAAGTACATACATTAGAAACCACGTTGCCGCATGCACAATAATAAGATACTAGTCATCGATAATTACGATTCGTTTACCTACAATTTGGTGCATTTGCTGCAGGAGCTTGGTCGGGATTACGATGTAGTGCGTAATGACAAATTTGCCTTGGAAGATGTGGAGGCGTACCACAGTTTATTATTATCTCCTGGACCAGGGATTCCGAGCGAAGCTGGTTTACTGATGGACGTGATTCGCCGTTATGGAGAGAGCAAACAGATTTTAGGTATTTGCTTAGGCCAACAAGCGATTGCTGAAGTATATGGCGGTTCTTTATTCAATATGAAAAAACCCTTGCATGGCGTAGCTACTGGTATTCACGTGTTGGATTCGGAAGAACGTTTGTTTCGGGATTTTCCCGAAGGTTCGCAGATTGGTCGTTACCATTCTTGGGCGGTGGATCGCGAAAGTTTGCCTGATTGCCTGAAAGTGACCGCGGTAGACAAAGATGGAATCATTATGGCATTGTCTCATAAAGAGTACGATGTACGCGGTATGCAGTTCCACCCCGAATCGATCTTGACAGACAACGGACGCCAACTAATTGCCAACTGGCTATCCTAAATACAATCGTTTAGGAATTTATTTAGAACTTATAGCATGACCATATTAGACAAAATCATAGATCGTAAAAAGGAAGAAGTTGCGATAGCAAAATCAAAAGTAAGCGCTGTAGAACTAGAAGCCTATCCGCTGTTCGGTAGAACCTGTTATCGCCTGCGCGACTTTATCGCAGATGGCAAACATACTGGCATTATTGCCGAATACAAACGCGCATCGCCTTCCAAAGGATTGATTAATGGAAACGTCACCGTGCAGGAAGTGGTGCAGGGATATCAGGCCGCGGGCGCTTCTGCCGTTTCTGTGCTTACTGATGCGGATTTCTTCCAAGGCAGTTTAGCCGATTTGACGGCTGCGCGCGAAGTGTTGCAAATTCCGCTGTTGCGTAAAGAATTCATCATCGATCCGTACCAGATCACGGAAGCAAAAGCGTATGGTGCAGATATTATTTTGTTGATTGCCGCTTGTCTGGATGCCGACGCCATTCAATTTCTTTCTGCTTATGCGCAATCGCTTGGATTGAGCGTGCTGTTAGAAGTACACAACGCCGAAGAATTAAGCCGTAGTTTGTTTGACACGATTGATGCCATTGGTGTCAACAATAGAAATCTGAAAGATTTCAGCGTATCACTGGATCACTCTTACGAGTTGGCTGCACAGATTCCAGATAGCTACATCAAGGTTTCGGAAAGTGGTATATCAGATCCGGCGACGATTCGTGAACTACAGAAAGTCGGCTACGCCGGATTTCTGATTGGTGAAAACTTTATGCGTACAGATGATCCTGCAGCATCTATAAAAGAGTTTGTGGCTGCCGTGCAAGGATAAAGATAGGCGCCTCATTTTTATATTGTTATCTTTTTGTTAATGCTTGCAGCAATATGGATAATTCCTATCTTTGAAAACTAAGGCAAAGTTTTGTATCTTAGTGTTTTTGATACACTATGTGTGAAAGATATTTTTAGATAACCATATACAGTAAAAATGAGTTTAATAATCGATGTACATGCGCGCCAAATACTAGATTCGCGCGGAAATCCAACCATTGAAGTTGATGTAACCACACAAAATGGTTTTGTTGGTCGTGCAGCTGTTCCTTCTGGAGCATCTACAGGAGCCCACGAAGCGGTTGAATTGCGTGATGGCGATAAAGCAAAATATTTAGGAAAAGGGGTGTTGAAAGCAGTAGAGAACGTAAACACGAAAATCTCTGAAGCTTTGCAAGGTGTGGATGTATTCGAGCAAAATGCCATTGACAAAATCATGATTGATTTGGATGGTAGCGAAAACAAAGGCAACTTAGGCGCTAACGCGATTTTAGGTGTATCTCTTGCTGTTGCAAAAGCTGCTGCACAAGAAAGCCGTCAACCATTGTACCGCTACATCGGTGGTGTCAATGCCAATACGCTTCCTATTCCGATGATGAACATCATTAACGGTGGTTCTCACTCTGATGCCCCTATCGCGTTCCAAGAGTTTATGATCATGCCAGTAGGCGCTACTTCTTTCTCAGAAGCGCTACGTTGGGGAGCTGAAATCTTCCATACCTTGAAAAAAATCTTGCACGACCGTAACTTATCTACAGCAGTAGGTGATGAAGGTGGTTTTGCACCTACATTCGACGGTACAGAAGATGCGATCGAAACGGTATTGAAAGCGATTGAGCAAGCTGGTTACAAAGCTGGTCAAGACGTATTCTTAGCGTTGGATTGTGCTTCTACAGAATTCTTCGAAAATGGTAAATACGATTACTCGAAATTCGAAGGTGCTAACGGAGCGGTTCGTTCTACAGAGGAGCAAGTAAACTACTTAGCAGAATTGACGGAGAAATATCCAATTATCTCGATCGAAGATGGTATGGGTGAAGATGATTGGGCTGGCTGGAAATTATTGACGGAGAAAATCGGCGATCGCGTTCAGTTAGTAGGTGATGATTTATTCGTAACGAACACCAAACGTCTTCAAGAAGGTATCGACACACATACTGCGAACTCTATCTTGGTAAAAGTAAACCAAATCGGTTCGTTGACAGAAACAATCAATGCGGTTTCTTTGGCGCAGCACAACGGTTATACTTCGGTTATGTCTCACCGTTCTGGTGAAACAGAAGATAACACGATTGCTGACTTAGCAGTCGCGTTGAACTGTGGACAGATCAAAACGGGTTCTATCTCTAGATCAGACAGGATTGCAAAATACAACCAATTGCTTCGCATCGAAGAAGAATTGGGTAGCAATGCAAAATACATCGGTAGCGCATTCAAATACGCTAACAAAAAATAATCCGACTTCGGATTGTTTTCCGCAAAGGCTATTACGGCATCTAGGTGTTGTAATAGCCTTTTTTATTGTATTGTTTTATCATGTTGTGATGGACCTGCTAGCAACAATATTTATTTTTCGTTTAATACATTCATTTTAATGCGATAATAATATCTTTGTGTCTATGGAACGCTTTGTCAATGTAGTTCGAAACAAGTATTTGATTGCCGTTGCGGTTTTTATCGCTTGGATGGCATTCTTCGATCGGTACGACTTGACTACGCAGTACAACTATCAGCAAGAAAGAAGAAAGCTGGAAGCTGAGAAGGAATATTACACAAGCGAAATCTCTACCATATCCACGGCGATCAAAGATGTCAAATCCAATCCAGACATTATCCAAAAGATTGCCCGTGAAAAATTCAAAATGAAAAGATCCAATGAAGATGTGTATATTGTCGAGGAATCGACAGTAGACTAACCATGCGCATCTATTGGCATTTTTATAAAACCATCTTTTTTATCAATATTTTCCTTAGTGTTGCACTCATGCTGATGCTAGGCAATCTCACTACCTACGCGGCTTTGTTTGCCACGTTTGGTTATTTACTGAGCATGGGCTTGCTGCGCTTTTTTGAAAGCAATACCATGTACCTGTATTACAATTTAGGATATAGTCGTTTACGCTTACAGTTAGTAGGTTTCTTGTTCAATCTAGCCATTGCCATTATTTTCTATGGTTTCATTCAGTGGTTCATAGCTCATCCTATTTCTACTCAATGACAATGAGCGAACCCGTTGAAAAAGAATTATATATCGATTCGGTAGCTTTTAGCTATGATGCCCATAAATCATTACTTACTGGTGGATTTTTACAATGTAAAGTAGGAGATACGGTAGCATTAATTGGCCGTAACGGCAGTGGAAAATCCACTTTAATGAAGATCCTATTTGGCACGATAAAGGCAAAACATAGTTATATTCGGTTGAATGGGCGGCGCGTCAAACGTGCTCTTTCTTCTAAAGAAGTGTGTTATCTTCCGCAAGATCGTTTTCTGCCGACTGCCATGCGTGTAAGTGAAGTCGTCGCATTGATGATTCCTTCCATCGAAAAAAGAAATACGATATTGGGTCATGTAATCATCGATCGTATAAAAAATAATTTGGTAGCAGATATTTCAGGTGGCGAATGTCGCTTTTTGGAAATTATGTTATTACTGAACCAATCGGCAACATTTATCTTGCTAGACGAACCTTTTTCAGGATTGTCTCCCATAATCAAAGATGAAGTTGCTGCACTAGTTTTGAGTTTTCGGAAGGAAAAGGGGATCGTCATATCAGATCACGATTATCGCTCTACGTTGAGCCTCTGCACTCAAATGGTGCTATTACAAAACGGCACCTGCCGTGTAATATCAGACAAGAGAGAATTGGAGTTATTTTACTTACCGGAAGGGACTTTTCCCGATCCTACTTAGCGGTAGCTATTCTCATTATTCACATCAATTTTTTTAATTTTTGCTCCGTTCGAAGTATGCAAACAAAGCTGCCTACAAAATACAAAGCCATAGAAATGGGAAGTATCATCGACGACTTTGATTTCAAGTCATGATCGGTAAAGTATATCAATAAAACTTGAACCACGAGGATTACGGGCGCTAAAAGCATCCATTGTTTTGAAAAATACCGTTGCGAAAACCGCCAATTCTCGATATTATTTGTTGAACGGGTTGTTCTGTAACCATAAAAAGAATTGATATTTTTTGGCGGAAAAAAATACAGCAACAAAGGGACTGCTATTATAAAAAGGTCGATCAGAATGATGTCTATAAATTCTTTAGGCATGTTCAGCAAGTTCTGGTTTTTGACTTTGATCCTTTAATATAACAAAAAAAACGCCCAAACAACGTTTGAGCGCTTCCTAAACTTTCTATAGACTTATTGTCTTATGCAAATAGCGACCAAGTTTTCCAAGGAATACGTGATAGAAAAAGAATCAAACCGATGATATAGAAAATGAAAACCGTTTGGTTTGCTTTCCAATCGTCAGTCATTCGCTTCGCTTTCGAATATCCAATCGTAATCGCGACTACACCTAACAACATAGCAAGTGGGTGCTCAATGACTTTGAATCGCATTAAGCTATCTTTCATAACTGCTCCTGAGAACATGCTGTAGTATTGAAGCGTGATGAAATAGATGATTCCTATAAGCACCTGTATGTGTCCGCTGATCAAACCGATCAACGCAATTTTCCGGTTGTATGGGCGATATTTTAAGTAATTAACCAGTGTAATTACTATAGATACTACCAACGCGATTAGCAATACTACAGCAAGTGTAGAGTGTAAATGTTTCATTCCAGTTATCGTAAAAATTAGTACTTCAATACATTATCTCGGCGCAAATATACTACTTTGATAGTCGTTTGTCGCCTAATTCTTTGAATTCTGACTTCGCTTTGAAATTCGGAAATACCTTCTCCATACTCAGCGTGTAGCCGATATCAAAGAAAAGGCGAATATCGGCCAAGATTCCGGAGAAATCCCAATTTTCATTATACTCATCTGCGACCGTATGGTAAGTTCCCGCCAAGGCTTCTTTACGTTTATTCAAAGCGACGCTGTCAGTTTCTAGATAATCGCCACCGCTGCCCATAAACAATCCCGGTACGCCCATTTTCACAAAGTTAAAATGATCCGAACGGTAAAAACCACCAGAAGATGGATTTCCAGCATCTACGATGATACGATCAAATTTTGCTGCCGAACGTTCCACATAATCTTCTAATTCCGTCTGCCCACGGCCAACGATGGAAACCCCTTTGGTAGCGCCAACCGCATTGAAGGCGTCCATATTTAAGTTTCCGACCGTTTTATGGATTGGGAAAATAGGATGTTCGGTATAATACTGCGAGCCCAATAATCCTTCTTCCTCGGCTGTAACCGCCATAAATACAATCGTACGTTCGGGTTTTACTTTCGCTGCTTGGAAAGCTTTTGCAATTTCGAAAAGCGCCGATACACCAGCAGCATTATCGATCGCACCGTTGAAAATAGAATCGCCATCTACCGCTTCGCCTACGCCCAAGTGATCCCAATGTGCGGTGTAAATAACGACTTCGTCGGGTCTCTTTGTGCCCTTCAATTGTGCGACAACATTATTGGAAGCAGACTTTCGGATTTTGCTTTGCAAATCTACTCCGGTTGTGATGCCCATCGCGCGTGCTTGGAAACCTGGTTTCTTCGCCTCTTCCATGATGCTCGCATTTAGAGCACTGATTGCAAATAATTGGTTGGCAATGGGCGTGGTAATCCAACTTTGAAACTGCACATTTTGTGCATCAGCCGCTGGTACCAAACTCAATTGTGGTCCTGACCAACCCGATCTTACCACATTCCAGCCGTAGCTGGCGGCAGTTGTTTCATGAATTAATATTACGCCAGCAGCGCCTTGTCGTGCCGCTTCCTCGTATTTATAATTCCAACGACCATAATAAGTCATGGTATCTGCTTTGAACAGATCTTTATCATATCGGCCGGGGTCAGAAACCATCGCGACCACGGTTTTTCCTTTTACATCTACGCCAGCATAATCGTTCCAGTCAAACTCCGGTGCTACAATGCCAAATCCGACAAATACCAATTCCGAATCTGATATTTGAACTTTTTCATTCATCTGCGGTGTAGAGATCACAAAATCATCTAAGTACTTCGCATTAACTTGTCCTTTAGCCCCGCTAAATGTCCAAGTCGTATTGGTAGGTTTTGCATCAATTTGCACCATCGGAACTTCCTGAAAATAGGAATCACCATTTCCGGGTGCTAATCCCAAAGCCTTAAATTGTTTTTCGATATACTGCACTGCCAAGGTATCTCCCTTGGTGAATGGTTTTCTGCCCAGAAAATCATCGGAGGATAATTCGGCGACATAATTACGGTAGCTTTCTTCCGAAATGGCCGACATCGCGGCTGAATCCAAGCTGGATGCATCGTATTGTTCGGTTTTCTGATGGCAAGATGCTAACGCAAGCAGTGAAGCTGCGAGAATAGGTAGCGTTTTATACATAATTCAAATATAAGGGTTCTTCTCAAATTACGCTATTATAGCGATTTACGGAGTTGGCACTGGAATTACTTCCGCAATGGGATGAATGAGGTAATATTTCCCAGTAGAAAGTTCCATGCATTTGAATCGCTTTCGTAGTTTTTCTTTTTTCTGAAAAACACGACCATTTTTCAACGAGAAAACACTTTCTGTGGGGATAGATTCCACCGTAATAAATTCGCTCGCAACCACGTCATGTTTTTTCAAGGTGCGATACAAGTTGAGATCCGTGCAGCTGGAAGCGGCCGGATTGTCCATGTATTGCAACAAGGCCATGGTGACATCATGTGGCAAAACCTGTAGTTTGAAGAACGGCGTCATCAACTCTTTAAAATTGTTTTTCCATTCTTTTCCGTGTGGTTTTACCCGATCTTTGTACTGCGTCCACGTTTTTAGATGGGCAAATTCATGCACCGTCGTGATCAAGAAAGCATATGGATTCAGATCGTGGTTTACCGAGATTTGATGCGTTTGCCCTTGGAATGGTGCACGATAATCTCCGAGTTTGCTGCTGCGCGATTTGGCCACTCGAAAACGACATTTGGTATCGACAATCCATTGCGAAACAATAGGCGCTGCCGCTTCGGGCATGTATTTAGAAAGTGATTGGCTGAAATCAGGCATTACACAAAAATACGGATTTCCGACACAATCCGTATTCCTCCGTCAGCGTATGTAATAAATCCTTTTTATCTTTGGTTATATCATAACGCACAACGCATGCTACGAAAGCTCCTGATTAGAAATTACGCCTTGATCGATTCTTTGGATATCGAGTTTGATGACAAACTAAACATCATTACCGGAGAGACCGGCGCGGGTAAATCCATCATCATGGGCGCGCTTGGATTGATTTTGGGCAATCGGGTAGAAGGGAAGTATGTATTTAACGAAGGTAGTAAATGCATTATCGAAGGCTACTTTGATATTCGCCATTATGCGCTGAAAGATCTGTTCGACGAACAAGATCTGGATTACGAAGCCGAGACCATCATCCGGCGCGAAATTAGTGCCGAAGGCAAATCGCGTGCTTTTGTCAACGATTCGCCCGTTACCTTGCAAGTGTTGAAGTCGCTGAGTGAGCGGCTCATTGATATTCATTCGCAGCAAGCAACCACGCAGATCAATACCGAAGATTTTCAATTTCTGGTGCTGGATAGTGTAGCCAATAATGCAGACAATTTAAGTCAGTATAAAACACAACTAAAAGGCTACAAGAAAGCAGTAGCGTCATTGCGGCAGGTAGAAGAGCAAATTGCGCAGTCTAATGCTGAGCTGGATTATAACCAATTTGTGGTGAATGAATTAGATGTCGTTCAGTTGAGGGATGGAGAGGTAGAGGAATTGGAAGCGGAGCAACTCCAATTAGAAAATGCCGAAGACATCAAAAGGGGATTATTATCCTCGATTCATCTATTAGAAGAATCTGAGCAGAGTGTATTGCAAAGTTTACGCGATACGCAGCACGAATTGCAACGCATTAGCAACTTTTTGCTAACGGGCGATGATTTGCTGGCTCGCTTGAATAGCAATATCATCGAGATGAAAGATATTGCTGCCGAAATAGTACAGCAAGAACAAACCATTAATGTCGACGAAGAGCGCTTACAATTCGTCACCGAACGCCTGTCTACTCTCTACAGCTTGGTGCAAAAATACCGCGTTGCCGATGTTGTAGAGCTAATTGCGCTAAGAGATAGCCTGAGAGAAAAGATTAAATCATTGAACGATCAAGAGGAGGAAGTCGCTCGCTTGACTAATGAAGTTGCCAAATACGAAAAAGCCACTCAGGAAGCAGCGCTAATTGTGTCGGATAAACGGAAATCGGTGCTAGCTCAGATCAAAAAGGAAATTGAACAAACTCTCCAAAAGGTGGGCATGCCCAATGCCATACTGCAGATTGATTTGACGCAGGGCGAACAGTTTCATCCACAAGGAATGGATAAAGTCAGTTTCTTGTTCTCTGCCAATAAAGGGCAAACACCGCAGCCTATTCACAAAGTAGCTTCCGGCGGTGAACTTTCGCGAGTGATGCTTGCCGTGAAATCGTTGGTCGCACGATCATCGGCTTTGCCAACCATAATATTTGATGAGATCGATACAGGTATATCAGGCGAAGTCGCTTTACAAGTTGGCGACGTGATGGATACCTTGGCCGCGCACATGCAAGTCATTGCTATTACTCACCTGCCACAGATTGCTTCGAAAGGTAAACGGCATTTTAAAGTGTATAAAGAAGATCAAGCGGAGCGTACACTTTCGAGAATCGAAGCACTGGCATCCGAAGAGCGCATCGTAGAAATTGCTAAAATGCTGAGCGGCGCGAACCCTGGAGATGCCGCGTTGCAACATGCCAAAGAATTGATCGCTGGATAATAAATGCTAACGCAACAAACAACAACACATGACATATACAAAAAACATGTTGGGTGCCTTGTTGGTGATGAGTATCACTATAGGGCATGCACAAAACCTAAAAGACGGCCCGTTGAAAATGGAACGATCCAAAGATAGCGAAGTGATGAATATCTCTACCGATAGACAACCTTTGACAGCCGAAAAGCTCTGGAAACTAGCACGTGTCTCTGGCGAACGCATAACGCCAGATGGCAAGGAGCTCATCTATGGCGTAGCTCATTACAATCTAGAAACTAATTCCGCGGAGCGCAATCTTTTTAGCGTTCCGGTGAAAGGTGGCAGCCCAAAACAGCTTACTACTGAGCCAGGATCTGAATCGGTCTTGGATATCACGGCGAAAGGCGAGATCATTTATCTCTACAAAGGCGATATCTGGAAGATGTACAGCGATGGTAGCCGAAAAACTAAAATCACCGAAACAGAAGGCAAGCTGGCCGACGTAAAATTATCTCCTGATAAAAAACACATACTATACAGCAAATCGGTGTTGGTGAATCCGTTTCACAGTCCGGACAAATACAAAGATCTGCCCAAAAGTGATGTATATGTATACGATGATCTAGATTATCGGCATTGGGATTCGTTTAATGATGGCCGATATGCACATCCCTTCGTAGCTAGCTATGCCGATGGCAAAATCGGAGAGCCGGTGGATTTGCTAGAAGGCAAGCCGTATTACAGTCCGCAAGCGCCATTCGGTGGAGCCGAAGATTTTGCTTGGTCGCCCGATAGCAAGGCGGTTTTATATGTTGCCAAGAAAAAGGCGGGTAAAGAATATGCGCTAAGTACCAATACCGATATCTATCGTTATGATTTGGCCAGCGGACAAGTTAGCAACCTGACCGAAGGGATGAATGGCTATGATACGCATCCTGATTTTAGTCCGGTCGGAAATCGTTTGGCTTGGTTAAGTATGAAAAAAGATGGGTTCGAAGCCGATAAAAATGATATTATTCTCCAAGATCAAGACGGAAAAGTTCGTTTGAATCTGACGGCACATTGGGATGAGACCGTGAATGGGTTTACGTGGAGCAAGGATGGAAAAAAAATCTTTTTTACCGCACCGGTGAAAGGAACGATACAACTTTTTGAAGTCCAAGTTCCAGCTAATCTAGCCAACAAAGCACTTCCAAAAATTGAGCAAATCAGCGAAGGCGAATTTGATATAACAGGTATGGTTGGTGAGTATGATGGTGGTCTAGTCGTCACTTCTACGTGTCTTACGCGCGCTGCCGAAATCTATCGCTACGATTTTAAAACGCGTCAACTCAGTCCAATCACAATGGAGAATGACGAAGCTTATGCGCACATTGCCGAGACGCCGGTGAAAGGTCGTTTTACAAAAGCCACCGACGGACAAGATCTTTTTTCTTGGGTGGTGTATCCGCCTGATTTTGATCCTGCGAAGAAATATCCGACTTTATTGTATTGTCAAGGCGGGCCACAATCTGCGGTTTCGCAGTTTTATTCACTCCGTTGGAATTTACAACTGATCGCTTCTCAAGGTTATATTGTGATTGCGCCGAATCGTCGTGGTATGCCGGGCTGGGGTGTGCAATGGAATGAAGATATTTCTGGTGATTGGG
Source organism: Sphingobacterium chungjuense (assembly GCF_011316935.1). Lineage (GTDB taxonomy): Bacteria > Bacteroidota > Bacteroidia > Sphingobacteriales > Sphingobacteriaceae > Sphingobacterium > Sphingobacterium chungjuense. The sequence continues at coordinate 136,120 of NZ_WLYS01000004.1, read as the reverse complement.
GTGGACAGCCAATTCGCGATTATTTATCCGCGATCGATGATTTGTCTACAGAATCCTATGTCGATACGGCACGTTTGGGTGCGATTGGTGCCTCTTATGGCGGTTATTCTGTATTTATGTTAGCTGGCGTGCACGAGGGACGATTCAAGACATTTATTTCTCACTGCGGCTTGTTTGATATGACTTCGTGGTATGGCACGACGGAGGAATTGTTTTTTGCGAATCAAGACTTGGGCGGACCGTATTGGGATGCTGCGAATGAAAAGACATATACTGACTTCAACCCGATCACGCATGTCGAAAAATGGAATACACCAATTATGGTGATTCAAGGCGGCAAAGATTTTAGAGTGCCGATTGGACAAGGTTTGGAAGCTTTTCAAGCAGCACAACTACGTGGTATCAAAAGCCGATTGGTCTACTTACCGGAAGAAAACCACTGGGTACTTTCTGGGCACAACGCACAGGTGTGGCAGCGAGAATTCTTCCGCTGGTTAGACGAAACTCTGTAACGACAAAAATCCATATCAAAATAATAGGCCAGTGCACTGCACTGGCCTATTATTTTGATATGAAAGTAAATCGATATTTACTTCGTGTCTTTCTTTCCGAAAATACTCAAACGAATATAACGTCCTGGATTTTCTTTTACATCTTTCATCAGGTTATCCAGATTCAAGGATGCATTGTTCAGATTGTTATACAGTTGATCGTCGTTAAGCAGTAAGCCAATAGAACCTTCACCATTCTGTATTTTTTGTGTAATGGCGTGCACTTCCTGCATCGCTTTGTTGGCATTATCGACCGTCTCTTTCACTTGAACCTGTGCTAAGTTATTAGACATCGTATCCAAGTTGTTGAGGATAGAATTGATTTGCCCATCATATCTCTTAAAGTTGTTCGTGATAGACTCTAAGTTCATCATGATCTTTGCCAAACGCATACGTTCCGATCCCACCAAACCTTCTACGTCGTTGGTGATCTTTTCTACATTGCTCAGTGATACAGATATGCTTCGCAAACTTTGTTTGAAATCACGCTGAAACTCGTCATCCAATGTGGTATTCACAGCAGATAAAACGGAGTCCAGTTTTACCACCAAATTTTCCACCTTGTGTTGCAATGGCTCTACCTTTTCCATCAAGTTGGCTTGGATATCGGAGAGGAGAGGATCTCCATCGCGCGCCATCGTGGTGCTATTGCCCAATTCGAATACGATGGCCTTGCTACCCAATAGATCCGCACTTACAATGCGTGCAACCGTGTTGGACGGTATGGCATAATCGTTCTTTATTTTAAACTCTGCGCGAATCTTTCCATTGTCCTGCAATTTTAGGCTAGAAACTCGGCCAATCTGATAACCATTCACCATTACAGGTTTTGATGCAGATAGGCCGTCTACGTTATTATACTCGGTATAATAGGTGTTCTCGGAAGTGAATACATCATTGCCTTTTAGAAAACTATAGCCAATAAATAGCAATGCAATCGCGATGGCCGTAAGTGCTCCGACTTTAGTTTCGTTTGAAATTTTCAAAATATGTAAACTTTAAATGATAGCGTAAGATTTTGATGCTTTAGTATGTTAACATTCTAATATAAGAAAAGTTTAGCGTTCCATATTTTTTCTATAGGTATTTATCGCGTTGAAGAGATTATCCACTATTTCTTGTTGCCCCTGTGAAGATAGCATGTACCTTTCCTCTTCGGAATTGCTAATGAAACCAACTTCGGTCAATACCGCAGGCATGCCCGCTGTTTTCAATACCGCCAAAGGAAGTTCTTTCACACCCCGATTGACCCGACCAGAGCGAGCATATTCTGCTTGCATATAAGTTGCTAGCTTAATACTTTGGTCACGATACATTTTTTTTAGATACTTAAAGACAATGTAAGTAGATGGATCATTTGGATCAAAGCCATCGTAATTTTCTTCGTAATTATCTTCTAATAAGATGGATGCATTCTCACGCATGGCCACATCTTGATTTGCCATACTGTTGAAACCTAATACAAAAGTCTCTGTGCCTTTGGCAGATCGACTCGATCCCCGACCTATCGAGTTCAAGTGGATGGATATAAATAGATCGGCATGATTTTGATTAGCTAAAGCAGGGCGCTCGTACAATTTTGGATAACTGTCGTCTGCTCGGGTATAAATGACTTTCACGCCAGACATTTCGCGCTCAATCTTTTTACCCAATTTTAGTGTGATTTCTAAGGCGACATCTTTTTCGCGCGATTGTGCACCAACGGCTCCTGAATCATGCCCGCCGTGCCCAGCATCCAAGACAATAGTTTTGATTTTTTGTGGAGGAGTACCTGTGCTCGGCTCTCTAAAACTTCCAAAGACTGTTATCAAAAGGAAAGATAACAAGGTGAAAAATACTAATTTGAGATTTTTATGGGGTCTGTTTGTGGAGTTCCTTTGAATCATCAAAATATTATGATTTATTAAATGATTGTTACTAAATAATACAAATTTGCGTGACCTATAACAATTAACGTTCCACACTTGCTTTAAACCGCTTAATCGCAGTAGTTAAGTTGCCAACTATTTCGGTCTGACCAGCGTCTGATAGCATAAAATTCTCCTCGTCAGGACTGCTAATAAACCCAATTTCAGTCAGTACAGCTGGCATGCCGGCTGTTGCCAACACAGCTAGTGAAAGTTCTTGCACGCCACGATTGGCACGGCCAGCTTGCACATATTCTTCCTGCATCATCGTAGCGACTTTGATACTTTGGTCACGATATCTCCGTTTCATCAGAGAAAAAACAATATAAGTAGATGGATCATTCGGATCGAAACCATTGTAATTTTCCTTGTAGTTGTCTTCTAATAAAATATCGGCATTTTCACGAATCGCAACATCCTGCTGAGCAAGGCGATTGTAACCACATACGAATGTTTCGGTACCGCGTACATGTGGACGTCGAGTTAGCTGCGTGCTATATTTGCCGTTACGTCCTTTTACCCTACGCTCAGAATCCGCCGAGTTACAATGTATCGAAATAAATAAATCTGCATGATTGTTATTAGCCAAAGCGGTACGTTCATAGAAAGGAACGTCAATATCGCGATCACGCGTGAGCATCACCTTCACACCGGGCATTTCTTTTTCGATAGATTCTTTTAATTTTTTGGACACCTGCAAAACCACATCTTTTTCCGCAGATATTCTTCCTCTAGCACCCGGTTTATCGCCGCCGTGTCCGGGATCAATAACCACAAGAGAGAATGGTTTTACCTGTGATTCTCCTTTGGCTTCTTTGCCGTTGGGATTTGATGTATTCGCATGCGCAATAAACATCCCTACAAAGATGGTAGAAGATAGGAAAATTAAACCTAGAGAAAATTTAACATTTTTTAGCAACCGCATAAGTAACATAGTTTTTATAAATGTGCTTTTCTGAGCCTAAGACCGCATTTTAAATACCTCACCAAGAATGTTAAAAACATTTACTATGTCGGTTTTTTGACTATTTTTGCCGAAGAACATTTCAACTTTATACAAACATAACATTCATAATTTATTTTGAGAGCGTTTACTTCTCTTTTCAGTATGCTTATCCTAGTGTGTGCGAATGTTCTGTTTGCCCAAGCACAGGATGTCAGACCTGTGCGAGATACTATTCCGTTAAGAGATACTTCGTTGGTGGATACCCTCGGAACGGATACCACTCAAAATAATTTTAAGGATGTTACCGGTCAAGACACGGTCGTGATGAAAGACTCCGAAAGTGATCTGGAAACGGTGGTTACCATTGTGGCGAATGACTCTTCAGTAAACGAAGTAAGTCTCAATATATTGCATTTGTACGGTGGCGCGAAGGTCAAATATCAAGATTTTGAATTGGCGGCAGATTATATCCGATTGGATAGAAATACGAATGTGCTATTTGCCTCCGGAATCAACGATCATAACGGTAAATATGCCGGAAGACCGGTCGTAATTATGCCTGGCGAAGGGCCTATCGCGGTAGATTCACTTTTCTATAATTATAAGACACAGATCCCGAAAACTTTTGGTGTCATGACGGAGGTCGATGGCGCTTTCGTGCAAGCTAGAGTCGTCCGACGAAATATTTATGAAGAAATGTCGTTGTTCGATGGTTTGTATAGTACCTGTGATTTGCCCGAACCACATACACACTTTGGTATCAAGATTTCCAAAGGTTTGATTGTTAAAAATCAAATCATTGCCGGGCCTTCCTATCTGGTCGTGCAGAATATACCGTTGAAATTTATCGCAGTTCCTTTTGGATTTTTTCCGAAACAAGATAAACCTTCGTCTGGAATGCTCTTTCCTTCTTTTGGTGAAGATGCTAGTCGAGGATTTGCTATGCGTGATTTGGGTTGGTATCTGACCTTTAATGATTATTGGGATACCGAGTTTCGGACAAACATTTACTCTAGAGGTGCTTTTGAAGCTTCCATGCGTACGCAATACGTGGTTAATTACAAGTTCAACGGTGGTTTCAATCTGCGTTATGGTTCTACACCAACTGGTATAGAAGGTACCGAGGGGTATAGGCGAGCGCAGGATTTCAACGTTACTTGGAATCATACGCAGCGCCAAGAAGCCAACCCAGGAACTTCTTTTTCGGCATCCGTTAACTTTGGTACCAGTTCATATTTTCGAAATACGGCCGCAAACGGTACTAACAATTTTCAGCAATTAACGCAGAATAATATGTCGTCCAACATCAGTTATGGTCGTGTGTTTGCGGACGGTAAGGTGAATTTTACTTCCTCTGCTAGTCATCGACAAGATATTGCGACAGGGCGATTAGATTTGGAATTACCGACATTCAGCTTGAACGTTTCGACCTTTAATCCCTTCAAATTTGGTGATGGTGTGGGTCAACCAAAATGGTATGAAAGAATCACGGTAGGATATAGCTTGCAGGGTACCAATAAGCTAGAGACTGCCGATTCCTTATTGTTTCGCAAAGAAACTTTAGGTGATTTCACCAATGGTATGCAGCATACCATTCCGATTGCACTTTCTTTGCAGGTTATGAAGTATTTCCAGTTCAACAGCTCGGTGAATTATACGGAAAGATGGTATCTACAAAGCATTCGTAATTATAGAGAGAATGATCAGATCGGTTTCCGTGATATGCGCGATACGGTATCAGGCTTTCGTCGTGCATACGATTACTCTGTTTCAACGGGTCTATCTACCAAAGTATACGGTCAGTACCCAAAGATTGGGAAGATCGAAGCGATCAGACATGTCGTTACACCTTCGATAAATCTGAATTACAGACCAGATTTTAGCGATCCGAGCTACGGATATTATCGGGATTATATTAATCCTCAAGGCCAAGCTGCACAATACTCCATATTCGAGGGAGCGATATTTGGCGGTCCAGCAGCTGGAAGATCTATGGGTATTGGCTTCTCCGTAGATAATAATATTGAAGCAAAAGTGCGGTCCGATCGAGATACAACGGGATCGGGTATCAAGAAGATCAAGATTCTGCAAGGTCTAACATTTAGTGGAAATTATAATATGGCTGCCGACTCCTTGAAGCTCTCCCAGATTAGTTTCTCTGGTCGTACGTCATTATTCAATGAAAAAATTAATCTGAATTTCAATGGTTCATTTGATCCATATACCTATGATCGCGTAACAGGCACACGTATTAATCGTTTTATGCTGCGCGAGGGAAGCTTGGCACGTTTAACCAACTTTGGTTTGTCATTTGATTATAGCTTTAATCCAGATGCTTCGCAAAACCGAAATGACAATATTGATTCATTGCGCAACAGCATGCCCGGAATGACTCAGCAGCAAGCTGATGCACTCGCGCGTGTAAGTCGCGATCCCAATGCGTTTGTTGACTTTAATATTCCCTGGAATCTCTCCGGTTCCTTCAGTTTCAACTATGCGAGTGTGTTTAATACGGAAGAAATGCGTATGGGTAGCAACATCACGAGTACCGTACAATTGCATGGCGATTTTAATGTAACACCTAAATGGAAAGTTCAATTTAATGGTGGCTATGATTTTGGACAGATGCAGGTGGTTATACCACAGTTTAGTATCTATCGAGATCTGCACTGTTGGGAAATGTCCTTCGCTTGGGTTCCTATCGGGCAATTCCAGAGTTATAATATAACTATCCGAGCAAAAGCCGCTATCTTGCAAGACTTGAAGCTCATGAAGCGACAGAGTCATTACGTGTTTTAACAGTTAAACTTCCATGTTATGCCGACGAAGATAGAAATTATTACGATAGGCGACGAAATTTTACAAGGTCAGATTGTAGACTCCAATTCCGCTTGGATCGCGCAACAATTACTGCTCTTAAACCTTGCTGTCGTGCATATCACTACCATTGCCGATCGCGAAGATGCTATTGTTGCGGCATTCGACGCCGCTAAACAACGCGCAGATATTATTTTGGTAACGGGCGGTTTGGGTCCCACCAAAGATGATATTACTAAACGTACGGCTGCTACCTACTTTGGTACAAATCTGGTTCGTGATCAGCACGTATTAGCACATGTGGAGAACATATTCGCGCAGCGCAAACGGGCTATGCCAGCGATCAACGAAATGCAAGCAGATGTATTTGAAGATGGTGAAGTATTGTTCAATGAATTGGGTACAGCGCCTGGTTTATGGTACACGCATGAAGGCAAATCTTTTGCGTTTATGCCCGGAGTACCATACGAAATGAAACACATCATGTCTCAGCATGTGCTACCAAAACTTGCTAATGCAGCAAATCAAGGAAACATCGTGAATGTCTATATCTTGACTGCTGGAATAGGTGAATCACACTTAGCGGAATCCATACAAGATATCGAAGCAGAAATGCCCGACTATATCCGAATGGCGTATTTGCCGAAGTTGGGTATTGTGAGGCTTCGGCTGACTGGCGTGAGCCAAGATGCCGACGCACTGCGCGCTGAAATGGAAGGATACGCCAATCGGATTAAAGAACGAGTGCATGAGCACTTTGTCACTTTTGGCGATGTAGATTTGGAAGGGGCGATTTTACCACTTATGCACTCCAACGGATATACATTGGCGACAGCCGAAAGTTGTACTGGCGGTACAATTGCCAGTCGCATCACAGCGATACCGGGAGCCGGCAATGTATTTAAAGGATCCATTGTATCGTATACCAACGAAATCAAAAGCAATTTACTGGACGTTAGTGAACAATATTTAGAAACGTATGGTGCTGTGAGTGAGCAAGTCGTAAGTGCGATGGCTGCTGGTGCACGGACGAAATTTGACGTAGATTTTGCCCTAGCGACAAGTGGATTTGCTGGACCGGATGGCGGTACAGAGGGTACACCAGTAGGCACTATATGGATTGCGTTAGCTACCAAAACGAACGTGCATACGCGGTTGTTTCACTTCCAGAATGATCGCAACATCAATATTGAACGCACAACCATACAGTGTTTTCTCCTATTGTGGCAACAGTTGCGCAAATTGATTGAAATAGAATAAAATTTTGTTTTTACGGGATTTGTAATTATTATATTTTGAATTACTGTTCGTTTTAGCGAGATTGACTATATTCGTAAATCACTTCAAAAAAGTATATCATGGCATTGCATAAACTTACTCTTCCAAAAATGGGTGAAAGTGTTACGGAAGCAACCGTAACCAACTGGCTGAGAGAAATTGGAGATCTTATTCAGGAAGATGATTCTGTATTGGAAGTGGCTACAGACAAGGTGGATTCTGATGTTCCATCGCCTGTACAAGGAGTGCTGAAAGAACGTTTTTTTGAGAATGGTGATGTGGTGCAGGTGGGTGAGGTGATTGCTATCATCCAAACCGATGCGCAAGAAGAATCGGATGAGCAGGATACCGATAACCACGTGGCCAATCAAGAAGACGATATTCCGGTGGATATCAAAGACGTACCGGGTTTAACAAGTATAGAATCGCCTCAAGATGTGCAACATACTTCGACGCCAACAGAAGAAGTAACACAGCATGCCGCAGAAAGCTCACATCGTTTTTACTCGCCATTAGTTCGCAGCATTGCACAAGAAGAAGGAATTTCTTTTGCTGAACTGGATCAAGTATCTGGCAGCGGAGCCGAAGGGCGTGTCACCAAAGATGATGTACTCAAATATCTTTCCCAAAAGGACGCTGATCCGAAGTTGCAGGATAAATCAAAGGAAGATTCAAACAATCATAAAACGCACAACGAGCAAAATCAGTCTGCAGTAGTGGAGCGACCAAAATCTGCAGCCAAACCGGTGGTAGTGGCCAAAGGCGATGGCGATGAGATTATTGAAATGGATCGCATGCGTCGCTTAATTGCTGATCATATGGTGAGTAGTGTACATACATCTCCACATGTATTCTCAGCAGTAGAAGCAGATGTAACCAATCTTGTAAATTGGAGAAACCGTGTGAAAGATGGGTTCAAAAAGCGTGAGGGCGAGAATATTACGTTTACGCCACTCATTATAGAAGCCATTTCTAAGGCGCTTAAGGATTTTCCGATGATTAATGTTTCTGTCGATGGGTATAATATCATTCGCCGTAAACATATTAATATCGGGATGGCCACGGCTTTGCCGAATGGAAACTTGATTGTACCAGTGATCAAAGATGCGGATCAATTGAGCCTACTCGGTATTAGTCATGCGGTGAATGACTTAGCGCAGAGAGCACGGGATAATAAATTGAAACCAGATGACACCCAAGGTGGCACATTTACGTTTACGAATATTGGCGCTTTTGGCAACATTTTCGGTATGCCCATTATCAACCAACCGCAGGCGGCGATCTTAGCCGTAGGCACGATCAAAAAGAAACCAGCCGTTATCGAAACTCCAGCCGGAGATTTGATCGGTATTCGTCACTTCATGTACATCACGATGTCGTACGATCACCGCGTAATCGATGGCGCATTAGGAGGTACATTTATCAAACGGGTGGCAGACTATTTAGAAAATTGGGATTTGGATCGTACGGTATAGTACGACCCAACAAAAAGAATATATTAAGCACGGTGCGTTTGCGAACGTACCGTGCTTTTTATTTTACGAGCAATAATCGTTTTGTATCGCCAATATAATAGCGCGGTGGATGTTAGTAAACCCAGCGTCAGTCCGTACCAAATTCCTTGTATTCCCCATTCCAATACCAATCCCATCACATAAGCACTAGGTACGCCAACAATCCAGTACGCGACAAAGGTAATGGCCGTTGGCACGTTGACATCACCCATACCACGTAAAACACCTAATCCTACTACTTGCGTTCCATCAAACAATTGGAACATGCCTGCAATAATCAGTAAACTAGCGGCAATAACAATGACTTCCCTATCCTGTGTAATCACAAGGGGCAAATATTGATTGAAGAGGGCAAAAATTATTGCCCAGAAGATCATAAACACCAGCACAAGACGATATGAAACCATCGCAAACTTCTGTAAACGCTGGAAGTTGCCCGTTCCAAAGCTGTTTCCAGTCTTGATCGTGGCCGCCGAAGCCAATCCGCTCGCCATCATATAAGTCATCGCCGCCAAGGTGATTGCTACTTGGTGTGCTGCTTGTTCTAATGCGCCTATTTTTCCGGCAATCAACGCGGCAGTAGCAAAAGCACCGATTTCAAATACATATTGCATCGCCACGGGCGCTCCAATTTTAAAAATACTATTGATGCGTGTACGATCTATAAAGCGGATGGAGAAATCCACCATATAACGTTTAAAGTTCTTCGATCGTAATACATACGCCGCCATGACCAACATCATTAAGATACGATCTATCAGCGTCGCAATACCAACGCCACGAATACCCATTTCTGGAAAACCAAACATACCCCTTACCAGTACCAAGGCAATCAGGATATTCAGCACATTGCCCCAAATCGTGATATTCATCGCCTGCTTCGTAAACCCCAAACCTTCGGTAAATTGCTTGAATGCATTAAAGATCATCAATGGCAAAATGGAAAGTCCTAAAATAAAAAGGTACGGTTTAGCAGCCTCTACCACCAAGGGATCTTGATCCGTATGTTCCATCGCATACATCGATCCCCAATACACAGCACAAAAAAGGAGGATGCCCGTCACTACATTCAGCCAAATGCTGTTGGAGAGCAATTTCGCACATTCTTTAAAATCGGATTTACCATTATACTGTGCGATGAGCGGTGTAATACCGTACGCAATACCCAAACCAATAACTAGCACAACCATGAATACGGCATGCACGAGCGAAACGGCCGCTAAAGGTATGCGACCTGCGAATTGTCCGACAATGATTGTATCGGCAGTATGTACCATGGTATGCCCCAATTGGGATACAACGATCGGTGCTGCAAGCGCCATCGTACTAATGTAAAAAGCCTTATCTTTTCGTATGGAAGCGAACATGTGAAACAAATATGGCCAAAGGTAAATAGAAGCGCGGAAATCCACGTATTATCTTTTGCACACCCGATGCCTACAAGATCTTTACATGGATTTGTCTGCTTAATTCTGAACTTTTATGTACATTAGCAGTATTAATAATTGATATCAAAGACATGAATTTAGCGTTTTTAAATATCGGAACACAGGAAATGATGTTAATCATCATTGTTATCCTTTTTCTGTTTGGAGGAAAGAAATTGCCAGAATTGGCGCGTGGTTTGGGAAGAGGAATTCGCGAATTCAAAGATGCGTCTGACGGCATCAAACGAGAATTATCCGATCAGATCAATAGTTTTGAGAAAGACCTTGATGTGGAAGTAGAAGAACCTAAAAAAAGTCCAGTGGCTACAGCAGCTCCAACAGCAGCATCGATGTCTGAGCAAATGCGTGCCCATGCAGAAGAACCGAAACCAACATCAACCGTCCCTCAGTTCACAACACCTGCCGGAACACATCAACATAATCCGAATAATACGGTAGCAGATGTGCCATTGGCAACGCCGTCTACAGATGATAGTGAAACTTCGGCTACTAAAGAAGCCTAGAAATACGCCCTTTTTTTAACAATATTATAAAGAAATTATCCGGTTACTGGCCGAGCGTTGCTCTGTCTTAATCGGATTTTTTGCTAAACAAAATACCTACTCATTACGATGTCTTCCGAAAATAGTATAGCGAAAGAGCTGAATATCCATACAAAGCAAGTGCAAACCACCATCCAGCTGTTGGATGAAGGAGCTACAATTCCCTTTATAGCCAGATACCGCAAGGAAATGACAGGCAGTCTAGACGAAGTGCAAGTAGCTGCGATCCGCGATCGCATACAACAATTGCGTGATCTAGATAAGCGGAAAGAAGCGGTACTAAAGTCGATCACCGAACAGGGAAAGCTAACCGCAGAGCTTGAATTGCAGATTCGAGCGGTAGCAACGATGTCGGCTTTAGAAGATATTTACCTGCCATACAAACCCAAGCGCAAAACACGTGCTTCAATCGCTAGAGAAAAAGGTTTGTTACCATTAGCTGAGCTATTATTAGCGCAGGATATTCGTCAACTACAGCCCAAAGCAGAAGCTTTTGTAGATGCCGACAAAGGAGTGGAATCGGTTGAACAAGCATTAGCTGGTGCTCGTGACATCGTCGCAGAGATTATCAATGAAGATGCCGAGGTACGCAATACCGTACGTCGTGTGCTGGAGAAAAAAGGGAAATTTGTATGTCGAGTCGTTGCAGGCAAAGAAGCGAGTGCGCAGAAATTTAGAGATTATTTTGAATGGTCCGAATTCATCAAGGACGCACCTTCGCATCGTGTCTTAGCTATGCGTCGTGGAGAGAAAGAAGAACTGCTCAACTTAGATATTGCTGTAGAAGAAGTGGATGTGTTACCACAGATCGAAAAACGATACATTAGATCTGTTGGCGAAGTAGCTGCTCAGCTTCAGTTGGCCGTGCAAGATAGCTACAAGCGCTTGCTGAAACCTTCCATGGAAACGGAGATGCGCGTACTGACTAGGCAAAAAGCAGATGAAGAAGCAATTAAGGTTTTTGCAGAGAATGTCCGCCAATTGCTTTTGGCTGCTCCTTTAGGAGCGGTTTCATTGCTCGCTATCGATCCCGGGTTTCGCACAGGATGTAAAACTGTTGTGCTCAATGCGCAGGGCAGTCTTTTAGGAAATACCGCCATCTTCCCACACAACGGCGCAGGTGGCGAAGCCGAAGCGCAAAAGACAATCAAGCATTTGGTTTCTAAATACGATGTAGGAGCGATAGCCATTGGCAATGGTACGGCTGGGCGAGAAACAGAAGCATTTGTTCGTAAGCTTTCGCTTACGATTCCAATTGTGATGGTGAACGAAAGTGGTGCATCCATTTATTCAGCCTCCGAAGTAGCACGCGATGAGTTTCCCGATCAAGATATTACCGTACGTGGTGCAGTTTCTATTGGCCGGAGGCTAATGGATCCACTCGCTGAGCTGGTGAAAATTGATCCAAAATCTATTGGCGTAGGACAATATCAGCACGACGTAGATCAAAATAAATTGCAAGGTGCATTAGACGATACGGTGGTTTCTTGTGTGAACGCGGTGGGAGTGGAGCTAAATACCGCTTCGAAACAAATCTTGGCTTATGTATCTGGTTTAGGGCCAGGATTGGCACAGCAAATTGTGAATTATCGGCAAGAAAATGGACCATTTTCTTCACGAAAAGAATTGAAGAAAGTACCTCGATTGGGCGCAAAAGCTTACGAGCAATCTGCCGCCTTTTTACGGATTCGCGATGCAAAACATCCCTTGGATGCTTCGGCTGTTCACCCGGAGCGTTACGCGCTTGTCGAATCGATGGCAAAAGATTTAAAAGCTACCGTGCAAGATTTATTGCGCGATGAGCAATTGCGGCAACAAATCGATCCGAAACGCTACGTATCGGAAGAAGTGGGATTGCCAACATTGCACGATATTTTGGCCGAATTGGCAAAACCGGGATTAGATCCGCGCGATCAGTTTGAGCAATTTTCTTTTACCGATGGTGTCAACAGCGTGAAAGATCTGCGCGTGGGCATGCGACTTCCGGGAATCGTGACCAACATTACCAATTTTGGTGCATTTGTAGATATTGGCGTACATCAAGATGGCATGGTACATCTTAGTCAGTTAGCAGATCGCTATGTGCAAGATCCACGCGAGGTGGTGAAGGTGCAGCAAAAAGTAGAAGTGACCGTGATTGAGGTAGACGAGCAGCGCAATCGCATAAGCCTATCCATGAAAAGTGGTGAAACGCAACTCCGCAAGCGGCAAGATCGCCCAGAGCGCCAACCAGAGAAACGCGAAAAAAGATCAGATAATAACAAAAAGCAAGATGCAAATGGCGGTGATATGGCGGCGAAACTGGCGCAGCTTGCTAGCAAATTCAAATAGTAACAACAATCTATCTAACTATGAAAACATTAACCGAATTCAAACATAGCTTAGCTCAAAGTGCGCCACCGACGATTTGGTCGGCGCCATTAAAAGCACTTTGGTACGATGGCAAGGGCGACTGGCGCACGGCTCATGATCTTGTAGATCAGCTTATCGATCGCGAATCTGCGCATGTACATGCTTATTTACATCGGGTAGAAGGCGACCAATGGAATGCGGATTATTGGTACAATCGAGCAAAGAAACCATCTTATGTAGGATCTGTGGAGCAAGAATGGGAAGAACTGGTGATGTCTTTCTTGTAGAATAGATTTAATTGGAAGTCACCGGTGTGGCTGTCGTGTCGCGTGGAACGGTTAGATCAATCGTCTCATCCTCTTTCTTTTTGAAAGTCCATAATTGCTTAAAGAACTGGTGAAAGGTGTTGAATTCTTTTCGATAAACCAATCCTACCGCATTGATATAATCGTCCGTCGGGGTGAATAAGATATTTCGCGTATTTAATCGGTTGTACGCTCTAAACATCAAACTGCCATCACGTCGAATACGATAAGTTAATTCTGCATCAGTGGCTACTCGTGCCGAAAATAGTGCTAAGTCGGTCGTTTGCAGATTTCGTCGGTCGCTTACACCACCCGTTAATATCAGCCGGTCATCAAATAAACGGAGCGAAGCAGAAGCATCGTTGAAAGAGCGAATATTCAGATCTAGGAAATTCACGTTCAACGACTGTGAAATAATCGCATTCAATTGGTTGAATGCAAATTCGGTTCCTGCCGAAAGTAGTGTATTGTTCACCTCGCGTCCAAATTCATTGCTCGTGCTTGTCGCGGTAAAGCTGCGCCGCACAATCAAGCTCAATGCTTGCTGATTGATATTATTGGCATCACTAAAATAAGCCTGCAACTCATCCTTCACGTAAGGTGTAAGCGGAAAGCTCAAGTCAAATGTGATGTCTGGACTGGTCAACGTGCCTCGAATAATCATATCAGCTTGCGCCAATACACGTTCCTCATTACGTTCACGTCCGGCAGCATCGTACAACGCACCTAAGGAAGTACGCTGCTGATACAGCGCCGTGATATCTAATTGCGCTTGTGCCGGATCGCCTGTCCAACGAATCGTGCCACCTTGCTTTATGTCAAAATATTTGTTGATAAAATCCTGTGCCACAAAATGGAACTTACCCGAATTGACACTGTAATCACCAAACATCTCAAAATCACCTCTGCTCGATATTTTTAGAAGCACTTCCCCGTCGCCCGTACCCCGTAGTGAGCCAATATCGGTTTGCAAATTGACCTCTGCATCGGGCGTGATTTTTAGATCCATATTCATCGTCAAACCTTGGAAGAAGTACTGATTCTTTGGTACGTTTTTCTTCTTGTCATCTGCCTCTACCATGTAGATAAAGTCACTGTCGGAGATGGTCATGGCCGCATCCAGCGGAATAGTCATCACCGTGTTGGGATTAGATGATGCGGTGATGTCGATGTTGAGATTCGATGTTCTGCCTGCAAATTTGAAAATACCCGTCGCGTAAGCCGTACCATAATACAGGTTATTTTCCTTGTACGTGGTATTCAAAACATGAAAATTGTTGGCACGCGCTTCCACCTGAATATCAGGATCACTCAGTTGATTCAGATCCAAATAGCCCGATGCTGCAGCTTCATGACGCTGCGCATCGAATAAGCGCAGATTATCGAATTGCACCACATTATTCTCCACCATGAGTGATTGTTGCGCCAGGTGATAGGGTGTGTTGAGGTACATCACTGTAAAGCTCGCTTGCTGAATCTCTGCGGTTCCAGAAATTTTTGGCGCGGCAAATGTGCCACCAATGCGTATGTCGGCACTGCTTTTCCCATCCAGATCACTGACCAACTCTTTTAAGAATGGTTGAAATAATACCAATTCTATCTCGCGGATTTCCCCGCGCAATTGCAAAGCATTTTCGGTATCGGCCAAATCATAGGTTCCTTCTAATTGGAAACCGCGGCGCAGCGCATCTAACAAATTGATCTTTACGTCGACCAGTTTAGTGCTAGGGTTGAAGTTGGCATCAAAGTTCAATTGTCCAATCGGGATGGTATTGTACACGATCGGTGTTGTGGTGATGCTCGCGCGGAAGCGAGGTGACTGCAATACAGACGTAATAGTCACTTCTCCATTGAGCTCACCACGAAGATGCACGCCTAATGGATTCGTGATTGCTTCTAGGGATTTCAACCCGAAGCGGTTGAAACTAATGCGCAGATCGTCTTCTTCATTAGACAAAATACCATTGAATTCTACATTTTCATTGTTTTGCGCAAACCGGAATTTTTCGAAGTACAACTTGCCTTTTGACACCCGAATTTCTGTGTCGGACTGAATCTCCCAAGGCTCGTTGTTGAGTACAATGGTCGATTCATTGAAGTGTATATAAGCGGGCTTGCTGTGCTCAAAATGGATATGTCCGTGCAGTCTTAGTCGATCAGACGCCTGATCTTCTGCGGCATGAATCGCAAAGGTCAGGCTATCGTTGGTGAGGATATTTTCAATAGCTACTTTGTTCACGAATATGCTGTCAGAAATAGAAAAGCGATCTGCTAATAGCCGAAGCGAGAAGTTCTTTGCGTCGGTATGTTCTTCTACGCGCAGATTGCTCAGTTTGATATTATTATACGATACCTGTGGACTAGCAAATACAAAGTTACCAATGTAATTATCCGACGAAAAATTGGCTTCCAAGCTAGCGCCTCCATCAAATTGCAATGGTACATCCAAGAAAGCAGATACGGGTTCAAATGATTTTACCGCGACCTTCAAGTCGAAATTCTGATCGTTGAAAGGCTTTTTTGCCAAACCTATTGCGGGGGCATATTGTACAGCTAATGATTGAAAATAGGCTTCAATCGTATTGAGATCGATCGTGCCGGTCATCTCTGCATCCAACACGTTGGATTGCAGGCTAAGCTGTCGGTTGATCTGATCGCCCGATGATTCAAATCGGAAGTCTTTAATTTCAAACACACCGGCTAAGGTCTGCAAGTTGATATCTTGCGACGCAAGATAACCCGACAGGTTATTGATGTCGTTCCCCACGAAGTCGGCTTCTACATCGGTATTTTCTACGATCACACTGTCTTTTTGTATGAGATGAAGTGCAGATAGATTGAGTCGATCAATGTGTGAAGTGAGTTTGTAATTTGGTACTTGTTGTGAGAAATCAATGGCCGCATCATAATCCAACGCCGCTTCCATGTCATTTACTTGCCCATTTAGTTGCAAAAGCTCGTTTTGCAAGCTCGCTTGAAAATGCATTTCTTGTAGCGCATATTTTTGCAATTCAAATTGCTGAAGGCTTCCATCCACGGTGATATCCAACTTAGCCAAATCCGTGTTGCGCCCCTTAAAGTCGAGCTGCATTCCCGATTTTCCAAGTAGATCACTATGGGTGAGTGCGCCAATATCAAAAGAAGATGAAGTGACGCGTCCGCTATACACTAATTCAGGGCCAATGGCAATGGATGTCTTGGTCTGCATCTCACCGATGTCGGTTTTGAACTTTCCATCTACTGCAAAATCATCGTACAAACCCTTAAAACTACCATTAAAAGCAAGTGTGCCTAACTGGCTCAATTGATCAGGAAGAGCAAACTTTGGATCGTTGGATAATTCGCGTACTAATTCGTTAATATCTTCTGCCTGCGATTGTAAAGAAATCTGTGAGAAGTCAAAGATGGTGCGTTCGATGTAGGGTAGGCCAGTCACCCTAAATTCGCCTTTTAGCGAGGTGTTTCTTTTTGTGCTTAGCGAGACATTCCGAGCTTGCATAGCAGCGATGGGGCCGTCAAGCGATGCCGATTTTATTGCTGTGCGAAATTGAACAAAACGCATATCTGGTGCGAAAAATTCAATGTCTTTCGAATCCACCGTTGCATTCTCGATGCGCGCGGTTATCTTCACCTTATCTAAAAAATCTTCAAAATCGCCCAGCTTCTCATAATCAAATCGCAAGAAATTCGTGAGTACAGAGCGGTTGGTGATGAGCCTCAGATCCTCGAAGATCATCGCTCGAGGCTCTAACCTGGCAGAAGCGCTCAATTCTTGGAGATGAAAGCCGGATTTTTCCCGAAAGCTCAGTTGTTTGATGTCCGCATGTCTTGCCGCCGTATCGAGAGAGATATTGTCGAAAACACCCGAAAATTCTGTGAGCTCCATATTGGTGAAATCAATGCCTTTCTGGTGATGCTTTTTGGTTGCATCAGTGAATTGAAAGTGGCAATCCGCCAATTCTACACGTCCTAATGTGAGTTCCAGACTCTTTTTAGGCTTTTTTCCTGTTTTTTTCTTCGGTGCGAAGTACTCGATCAAAAAGTCGAAGTTGGAGCTGTCCTTATATAAGGTGTAATTTACGTAAGCTTCGGTAAGCCGAATGTCTTGGATGTCTATTTTATTCTGCGCAAGACCAGATAAAGAAAGACCTACAAAAAGCCGCTTGCTAGCGCCAATGCGGTTACCGGCCGGATCATCCAGTGTAAAATCATGTAATATGAGTGCCGAAAAAGGTTTGAAATAGATGGCCGATAGCGATACGTTGGCATTCAATTCTTTGGAAAGATACCGAGCCGCTTTCTTGGCAACGTAGGTTTGTACAGATGGGAATTGGAGCGATAAGGCAAATATCCCGACACTCACCACGATAGTGACCAGGACATAGGCGATTATTTTAATTATTTTTTTGATAATTTTACAAAATAATAAGTGCGACTCCTGCTATGACTGTCATCCTTGGTATAGAATCTTCCTGCGACGAGACTTCTGCATCTATCTGTATAGATGGCAAAATTAAGTCAAATATTATTGCGAACCAACTCGTGCACGCGAAGTATGGCGGGGTTATTCCTGAAGCCGCTTCTAGGGCGCATCAGCAGAACATTATCCCAACGGTAGACGAAGCCATAAAGCAAGCAAAGATATCGAAAGAAGATATCCATGCGGTGGCATTTACACGTGGTCCAGGATTATTAGGTTCCTTATTAGTGGGTACATCATTCGCTAAATCCTTTGCTTTAGCGCGCAATATTCCACTATTGGATATCAACCATATGCAAGCGCATATCTTAGCACATTTTATTGAAGATCCGCAGCCACAGTTTCCTTTTTTGTGCCTTACCGTTTCTGGCGGGCATACACAGATTGTGCTGGTCAAAGATTATTTTGAGATGGAGCTAATCGGAGAAACCTTGGACGATGCCGCCGGTGAAGCGTTTGACAAAACTGCGAAGATTTTAGGTTTACCTTATCCGGGAGGCCCATTGATTGATAAACATGCGGCTGATGGTAATCCGCGTGCATTTGCACTTCCAGAGCCGCAAATCGCTGGATTGGATTTTAGCTTTTCGGGGCTAAAAACGGCGATCTTATATCTTGTGCAACGCGAAATGCGCGAAGATCCCCATTTTTTAAATACGCGCATGGCCGATCTTTGCGCCAGTGTGCAAGATCGCATCGTTTCCATCTTATTAAATAAGCTCAAGAAGGCGGTGAAGCAGACTGGCGTCAGACAGATTGCGATTGCTGGTGGCGTTTCTGCCAATTCGGGATTGCGTACACAATTATTAGCATTAGGCGAACAGCTAGGAGCAGATGTTTTTATCCCTAAATTCGAATATTGTACCGACAACGCGGCCATGATTGCTATTGCTGGCTATCAGAAATTTCTGAAAGGCGAATTTGTCGGGCAGGAAATTACGCCTTTGGCACGATTGGCGGTAGGCTAAGGTTTAGAATTGGATGGTCCACTCGGCCAGCTCGTCTTCAGTTCCCTTTATCCAGTTTGGGCCATTTTCAAGGATCTGGATAGCTTCTTTATCACGCTTTTTGCCACCACTCTTTTTTATGCTAATGCCAATCGGTCTGCCTTGTGCATTAATGGCGAATAGCAACGTTACTTCACCAGCACCAAGCGCGCTTGTTTTAGCTAAATTGTTGACGTAGAGTCGGTAAGCTTGCAGTCCTATTGCTGGGCGGCTTTTTAGGCGCTTTGCCGAGACATTACGCATAATTCTAGGTTCTGTCGCTGCTCCATTTGGTGCACGTTTCAGCGCGATACGCATCGCGCCTTCTGCTACATGATCCGCTGTTTCAAAACCAGCCGATTGGATCGTTAAAACAGGTTTTTCGTTTGTCGAGCCCACAATGAACCTTCCGGTAGAATCGGTCTTGGCCAAGGTATTCATTTCCTGATCTCTTATCAGTGCTCCCGCAATAGGTTTTTGCGTTTGATGATCAATAATGATCCCTGTTGTGATCGATTTTACATCTTGTAAAGATACAGATTGTAAATCGTTGGATTGCCTCATGGGTCGTCCTGCGCGTGCCGATAGCATACTTATTCTATCTTGTGTTGTTGTGGCGCTGTTGCGCGAAGCCAAGGTGGTGTGCTCATCACGTAAGCTCATCGAGACTAACTCTTCCGCGTTGGAAGGGATGATCTGAATAGGAATGGTATCCAGCGCGGCTTGTCGAGCTGCATCTGAATTCTTGAGACGATTGGAAGCGGATGCCTCCACATTGCTATAAGCTAGTTTTTTTTCATGATCTTTTGTCGGTAAAGCTTCCTCAAGATCCATGGTTGTATTATCGTCAGATGAAGTGGTGTCGGGTATGGTCTCAGAAGGCTCGCTTATCGGAATGTGTTGCGCGATTTGTTGCTCTACACTTTCTGGTTGCATAAAAATATAGATCCCAATACCAAGTACGACCAACAAAGAAGCGGCCAGCCCAATCCAGCGATATATGTACGAAGATGTGCGGCCTGATGGTACATGGCTTCGTCGCTGAATTCGTTGCTGCAATTCAGGTATCACGTCATGCGTTAAGCCTTGCGCATACTCGGCTTCGATGCCGATCAGCACGTCCATGAGCGATTCATCCGCCTCAGCAGCCCTTTCTATTTCATGCATCTGCTGAGGCGATAATTCGCCTCGAACGTAACGACGTAACTGTGCTATATCTGGCCTATTATACATCCTGTTCCTTTTCTATACACTGCTTCAAATTCCGCTTGCCGTTTTGTATGTAGCTCTTCACGCCGTCCATGCTGTATCCGGTCAGGGTTGTGATATCTTTGTAACACCTTTCCTGTAAGAAAAAGAGCTGTATTGCGATTTTTTGTTTCTCAGGCAACTTTTCTATACAGCGTTCCATAGCTTGTAGGCGATCTTCCTTTGTCGCATAATCTTCTTCCAGATGCGGAGCAACGGAAAATTCCACAAAACTTTCCGAAAAATCGACCTTTTGGCTTTTATCTGCGCGTAGCGCCATCAAACAATGATTCTTCGCGACTACATAAATCCACTTTTGAAAATTCTTGATCTCCTGCCGATCCACTTTGAGGATGAGTTCTTCAAAAATTTGCATCACGGCATCTTTACTGCGCTCACTATCCTTAAAATACCGGAAGCACACGTAGTAGATCATTTCTGTATGACGTTGATATACATCGCCCAACAAGCCCAAATCTTTGCTTTCATTATATTGTGAAAGCAATAATTCGTCGGATTTGCCATCGCTCTTGGAAGATTTGAATTGCTCCATTCTGTTTCACAAAATAATTTTTTTTATCCAGTTATGGAAATACAACATGATGTGCATCCCTTGTGCGAACGCAGCTAATACCGAATAGAACAGCTTCGGTGGGGTAGTAGTTTTCAACTGAAGTAGAAACGTATTAAAGCACATTAAAAAAATGATGAGTATGAAAGTAAATACATTAAAAAGCGTGTGGATGTTTATTATCCTATTAGGCACGCAAGCGGTAATGGCTAAAAGTATTACAGGTTATGTCAAAAAAGCAAGTTCTGGTGCGGCACTAGGCGGTGTTTCCGTGGCGGTAAAAGGGAAGTCGATGCAAACGACGACAGATGAGAAAGGTTATTACCAGATCAATGCAGAGCTGGGACAAGTATTGGTGTTTTC
This sequence comes from Sphingobacterium chungjuense, assembly GCF_011316935.1. Taxonomy (GTDB): domain Bacteria; phylum Bacteroidota; class Bacteroidia; order Sphingobacteriales; family Sphingobacteriaceae; genus Sphingobacterium; species Sphingobacterium chungjuense. Next base: position 114,812 of record NZ_WLYS01000004.1, on the reverse strand, counting down.
ACGGGGAGGATTTGCAACGGTAGAGCGAAACGTTGGGCAAGAAGCACAGATCGACGTCGCTTTGCAAATCGACCATGTAGAAAGTGATCGTAATTCGATTCCGACTAGAAATGATGTGTATGCAGGAGAATATGCTATCAAACGAGGAGAAACTCTAACAGCTTATGTGGGCGGTGGCGTGCATGTTCGGCCAATAATGTATCGCTCCGCAACCATGAATAGTTCAGAAAGCTATAAAAAAATAGCAGAAAATAAATTTGTGCGTACTACCACGGAACCGTTATCGACTTTCGCGGCAGATGTAGATGCCGCTTCCTACAGCAACGTACGTCGTTTTCTAAATCAAGGTCAGATGCCAAATGCAGATGCTGTTCGGGTAGAAGAGATGATTAACTATTTTACGTACGATTTGTCTGGCCCGACAAATGGAGATCCTGTTCGCGTGGTTACGGAACTGACTCAAGCACCATGGAATACACAACATCAGCTGTTGCGCGTAGCGCTGAAAGCGAAGGATATACCAAGCGAAAAGCTTCCTGCGGCAAATTTTGTGTTTCTGATTGACGTGTCGGGATCTATGAGTAGCAGTAATAAGTTGCCATTAGTAAAAAGTTCTTATAAAATGTTGGTAGATCAATTGCGCGATGAAGATCGTGTGGCTATTGTCACTTACGCGGGTTCTGCGGTTGTGGCTTTGGAGAGTACTTCTGGTAAGGAGAAAAGAAAGATCAAAGATATATTGGATGCTTTGCAGGCGTCGGGTTCTACGGCTGGAGGTGCTGGCATGACCAAAGCGTATCAGATAGCGCGCGCTCACTTTGCAAAAGCGGGAAATAATCGAATTATTATGGCCACAGATGGTGATTTTAATGTTGGCGAATCTAGCGATGAAGAAATGGAGAAACTGATTGCCAAAGAGCGTAATGACGGAATTTACATCTCGATATTGGGCTATGGAATGGGTAATTATAAAGATAGCAAGCTAGAGATGTTGGCCAATAAAGGACATGGGAACTATGCGTATATTGATAATATTTCGGAAGCGCGGAAAGCAATTGTCACCGAATTTGGCGCAAGTTTATTTACCGTAGCCAAGGATGTGAAGATCCAAGTGGAGTTTAATCCGCATTTTGTACAGTCGTATCGTTTGGTGGGTTATGAGCACAATCTGCTAGAAGCGGAAGACTTTAATAATGACGAAAAACTGGGCGGCGATATGGGCGTTGGTCATACGGTCACGGCTTTGTACGAGATCATTCCACAAGGTGTAAAAAGCAATTTTGATGGAGCGGTGGATGATTTAAAATATCAGGAGAACACTAAGCCGAAATCTACCATTAATAAAAAGGAGTTGGCGACCGTAAAATTCCGTTACAAAGAGCCGGATGGTGAAGTGAGCAAGCTAGTTACCCACGTGGTGAATCCCAAAGTAACTGCACTAGCACAAACGTCACAAGATTTACGTTTTGCGACCGCCGTAGCGGAATTGGGTATGCTGATTCGCAATTCGGATTATAAACAACAAGCTAATTTCGATCAATTGATTGCGCGAGCAAAAGAATCGCGTGGGAAGGATGAAGAAGGTTATCGAGCAGAATTTGTAAGATTAGCGCAAGATGCACGCGCCTTGTATAAAGCAGATCGATAACCTCCGCGGCGTATTCAGCATCATCTGTTATGATCTTGGGGCATAATAGATGATGCAAACGCCAATCAAAGCAATTATTCCACCGAGTATATCGTATCTATCTGGTGTAAAATCATCAAAAATCATCGCCCAAATGATGGATAAAACGATAAATATGCCGCCATACGTCGCGTACACGCGTGCGAAATCTGCGGATTGCCAAGTGGCTACGACGCCGTAAAATGCAAGAATAATGGCTCCTAAAACCGCAAACCACCAAGGTTTATCGGCTCGGAGCCATAACCATATCAGGTAACCGCCGCCGATCTCGCACAGGCCGGCTAGTAGAAATATTGGTATTGATTTTAAATCCATATCATTCAAAGATACGCGGTTTTCTGATTTTTTTTCGGACATTTGTGGCACTTTGGAATGGGGTTTTCCAAAGTGTGAAACACGCTTCTGAAGTATGCCAACGTAGTATGTTGTGCCTTCAGGAGTATTATCAAACGTTTTTTTATAATCTAAAATCATAAGTTGTACTATGATTAACATTACACTTCCTGACGGCTCCGTCCGTGCGTATGAATCCGGCGTTACTGCTATGCAGATCGCCTTGTCTATTTCCGAAGGTCTGGCCAGAAATGTGTTGGCTGCCGAAGTAGATGGCGAAGTATGGGATGCATCGAGAGCTATTGAGCAAGATGCTCATGTCAAACTCCTTACTTGGAATGATGATCAAGGGAAATCGACCTTTTGGCATTCTTCCGCCCACTTGTTGGCCGAAGCATTAGAGGCACTTTATCCAGGCATTAAGTTTGGTATTGGCCCTGCTATCCAGACGGGATTCTATTACGATGTGGATTTTGGCGATCAGGAATTCTCGTCCGACGACTTCAAGAAAGTCGAAGACAAAATGCTGGAACTAGCGAAGCAAAAAGAAGTTTTTGAGCGTCGCGCGGTTTCCAAAGCTGATGCTATTGCTTATTTCGAAGAAAAAGGCGATGAGTATAAACTAGATCTAATCAAGGATCTGGAAGATGGTAAAATCACTTTTTACTCACAAGGCCAATTCACCGATCTATGTCGTGGACCACACATTCCACAAACAGGTGTGATCAAAGCGATCAAGCTGACGAACGTGGCAGGTGCTTATTGGCGTGGCGATGAGTCGCGCAAGCAATTGACTCGTATTTACGGCGTAACTTTTCCAAAAGCGTCTGAGCTCACCGATTACCTAAAAATGATCGAAGAGGCGAAGAAACGCGATCACCGTAAATTGGGTAAAGAATTAGAGTTGTTTGCTTTCTCTGAAAAAGTAGGCATGGGCTTGCCATTGTGGTTGCCAAAAGGTGCGGCTTTGCGTCAGAAATTGATGGATTTCTTGCAAAAAGCGCAGTTGAAAGCAGGTTATGAGCCGGTGGTAACACCTCATATTGGACACAAACAATTGTATGTGACTTCGGGTCACTATGATAAATATGGTGAAGATTCTTTTCAGCCGATCAAAACGCCTGTAGAAGGAGAGGAGTTTTTCTTAAAACCGATGAACTGTCCGCACCACTGTGAGATCTATAAAACAAAACCAAGATCCTACAAAGATTTGCCAGTACGTTTTGCAGAATTTGGTACGGTATATCGTTACGAGCAATCGGGTGAATTGCACGGATTGACTCGCGTACGTGGCTTCACACAAGATGATGCCCACTTGTTCTGTCGCCCAGATCAGGTAAAGGAGGAATTCAAAAAAGTAATCGACTTAGTGCTATACGTTTTTGGTGCTTTAGGTTTCGATGATTATACTGCGCAGGTATCGCTTCGTGATCCAAACAATAAAACGAAATACATCGGTACAGAAGAAAACTGGACTTTAGCAGAGCAGGCGATCATTGAAGCGACTGCCGAAAAAGGCTTGAATTCGGTGATCGAATATGGCGAAGCAGCTTTCTACGGTCCAAAATTGGATTTCATGGTCAAAGATGCTTTAGGACGTAAATGGCAGTTAGGCACGATCCAAGTGGATTACAATTTGCCAGAGCGTTTTGAATTGGAATATACAGGAAGTGACAATCAAAAACATCGTCCGGTGATGATTCACCGTGCACCGTTTGGTTCGTTGGAACGCTTCGTAGCAGTACTCATCGAACACTGTGCTGGTCAGTTCCCGTTATGGCTTGCTCCTGAGCAATTTATCATCTTGCCGGTATCCGAAAAATACGAGGAATACGCGCAAAATGTTTTAAATTCCCTAAATAATTCCGATATTCGCGGACTGATTGACTTGCGTGATGAGAAGGTAGGTCGTAAAATTCGTGACGCGGAGATGAAAAAACTGCCTTATATGTTAATTATAGGGGATAAAGAGATCGAAAGTGGCACGGTATCTGTTCGTAAGCATGGGTCTGTCGATCTGGGTTCAATGACCTCAGAAGCATTCAAAGAATTATTAATTAAAGAAATAACGGTTTAAATAATATAAGCATTTGGCAAAAAGTAGCAATTTTGGTAATAGAGGTAGAGGGCCAATCCGTAAAAAGGAGCCTGAACACCGCATCAATGAAAACATCCGCGTACCTGAGGTACGTCTAGTAGGTGATAATATTGAGCCTGGGATTTATCCCACTCGTAAAGCGGTTGAACTTGCTGATGAGTTGGAGTTGGATTTGGTGGAGATCTCTCCAAATGCCACGCCTCCGGTTTGTAAAATCATTGACTACAGTAAATTCGTTTACGAGCAAAAGAAAAAACAAAAGGAGATCAAGGCGAATGCCAAACAAACTGTCATTAAGGAGATCCGTTTTGGACCTAACACCAGCGATCATGACTTCGAGTTCAAATTGAAGCATGCGATGAAGTTCTTAGAAAGTGGCGAGAAAGTTCGCGCTTATGTACACTTCAAAGGTCGTGCGATTGTGTTTAAGGAACAAGGGGAGATCTTATTGCTCCGCTTCGCGCAAGCATTAGAAGACTATGGTAAAGTAGAATTGCTGCCTAAATTAGAAGGTAAGCGTATGTTCTTGACCTTAGCTCCGAAAGTAGCGGCTAAAAAATAAACATCTAACAGATTGATATATAATTTTTAATATTATGCCAAAAGTAAAAACCAATTCCAGCGCTAAAAAACGCTTTAAGCTAACTGGAACAGGTAAAATTGCAAGAAAAAGTGCCTTCAAAAGCCACATCTTGACTAAGAAAACGACTAAACAAAAACGTAACTTGACACAAACTAGTTATGTTCATGATGCTGATATGGGCAATGTGAAACGCATGCTTGCTATCGGTAAATAAGTCCAATTCATTAATAATAATTTTTTAACCAGGTTGTAGGTTGTAAGATTGCTGAAAAACGTAACGCCTTTAACCAAATAAAATTTCAACATTATGCCACGTTCGGTTAACGCAGTAGCTTCGAGAAGAAGAAGAAAAAGAATCATGAAATTAGCCAAAGGCTATTTCGGTTCACGTAGCAAAGTTTATACTATTGCTAAAAATACAGTAGAAAAAGGTTTACAGTACGCTTACCGCGACCGTAAAACCAAAAAACGCGAGTTCAGAGCTTTATGGATCCAGCGTATCAATGCGGGCGCCCGTCAACACGGTGTTTCGTATTCTCAACTAATTGGTAAATTGAATGCTAAAAACATCGGCTTGAACCGTAAGGTGTTGGCTGACTTAGCATTGAACCACCCAGAAGCTTTCAAAGCAGTTGTAGACGCAGTAAAATAGAGTTTTAAACCCGATATCAATTTGTTAGAGATATGAAAAAGGAACCTTCGGGCTCCTTTTTTTATGTCTTTTACATAGTAAAGTTTGCCGTTATCTTGACTATTTCTTTAGATGCCAAGCTCTAGGATGCGTAAAAGCTCTCAATCCTTGATGAGACAGCGTCACTCCGATACCAGAATGATTTCTTCCACTCCAAGGTAACGCCCCAACGACACGGTCACAACAATTCCAATATGCAGTTCCGGTTTTAATTTCTCGCAAGATAGATTTCGCATGTGCTTCTTTTGCGGTATACACACTCGCCGTCAGGCCATATGGGGTGTCTTGCATCAACTCAATGGCTTCTTTATCAGAGCTTACTTTCATAATACCAATGATGGGGCCGAAACTTTCTTCTTTCATGACCTCCATCTCGTGATTCACATGGGTAAGCACAGCGGGAGAGAAGTAATATCCTGAGTCGGGAAGTTCTTTTTTCTCTGAAACAAGCTTTGCACCTTTGTTCAATGCATCCGTTAGCTGTTTTTCAAGGAAGCTGACCTGATCTTTTCTGGTAAGTGGGCCAAAAAACACATCAGGTTCCGTCGGTAAATCCAATTTCCAGTTATTGACTTGTTGTGTGAATGCCGCTACGTATTGCTCATACACTTTTTCGTGAACGTAGATGCGTTCTACAGAACAACAGCTTTGTCCATTGTTGTAGAACGCACCTTCTGCGGTATCTGCAGCTACTTTTTCAATATCTACGATATCTTCAGTGATGTATACCGGATCTTTTCCACCAAGCTCTAGTTGGCAGGGAACTAACTTGGGCGCTACTTTTTCGTAGATATATTGGCCAGTTTTGTAAGAACCAGTGAAATAGTATCCATCAAATTCCATCTCCAAAAGTGATTGACCAACGGTAGATCCACCAACCGCTAACTGAAAAACATCAGGCGGAACACCGGCTGACAATAGTAGATCGGAGATGGCGATACCAGTGTTTGTTGCAAATTCAGATGGTTTGTACATCACGCCATTTCCAGCGATAAGCGCTGGTACAAATACGTTGACCCCAACCAAGTAAGGATAGTTCCAAGCTGATATGTTGCAGATGATACCGAGCGGATCATAACTTATCACTTCTTGTACGCCACCGGAATTGCTCATTACCTCGTCTGAGAAGTATTCTTCTGCATGCTCTGTTAACCACTTGATCCTCGAAATAGCTCCTCTGATTTCATTTTGAGCTTGTTGCAGAGGTTTCCCGGTTTCTTCACTCAAGATGGTGCTTAGGTATGTAACTTTTTCATCTAGCAATTGCATAAACTTCACCAATATGGCTACTCGATACGTTAATGAATTGGCAGACCAAGATGCTTGTGCCGCTTGAATTAACGCAAACTTTTCTGCTAGCGTTTCTCGGGTATCTTCTTGCAGGTCGTTAATGTATTGTCCTGTGGCTGGATTTATTGTTTTCATCGTTTTGATTGCTTTGCGTAAATAATAAAACCTGTTTTATGAAATCTAAACCTATATTTTTCACAAATGGGCTTTCTCTGTCATTCATTCTTTCCGGATGCCATTGTACGGCGAGCAAATAATTGGATGGTTGTATTTCCTTATTTTCCAATGCTTCTACAACTCCATCTGGAGATATAGCGGTAACTACAAGTCCTTTTCCGACCCGGTCTAAACTTTGATGATGTAGACTATTCGTATATCCAGTAGATTGCCCAAGGACAGATCTTAAATAGGATTGCTCGTCAATATGTACTTGATGCGTGGTCGGCAAACCGTCTTTTCCTTTGGAGTGATTAAATTTCCCCCATGACGTAAGATCCGGAATGAGTGTTCCACCGTGGTATACATTCAGGAGTTGCATACCTCTGCATATTCCCAATATGGGGATGGGTTTTACAGCTAATTTGTGTAAGAGTTGCCACTCAAATTCATCTCTTTCGAGATCGAAATCTTCCTCTTCGCAGTAGGAAAGGTATTCTGGAGACTTATACCTTTGTGGGTGCACGTCTTCGCCACCTGAAAAAATTAGACCGTCACAAAAATCTAAATCATTGATATTGTTCAATCGATAACCTAATTGGATAAGTTCGATATCGTCAGATAGTGAGGTGATCCATTGGGCATACAACTCATAGGCTCGACCATCTGTCAATCCGATTTTGACCTTACTCATAATGCTTTTTTATATAAACTGTAAAAATCGTCTCGGCTAACGGGTTTAGGATTGTTCGGGTGTGCAAAATCTGCAAAAGCTAGGTCTGCCAATGTTTCTAGATGCGATTCTTGCACGCCAATGCTGCTAAGATTTTTCGGAATAGATATTTGTGTGTTCAATTGATTTATATAATCGATCACTGCTTCTCCCGATACATCTTTCAATCCCAAACTTTGGGCAATACGGCGGTATTTATCTTCATTTCCCTCCAGATTAAATGCCAAACCGTGTGCTAAGTTTACGGCATTTGCCAGTCCATGATGTGTGTCAAGTAAAGAAGAAAGCGGATGTGCTAAAGAGTGAACAACTCCTAAACCTTTCTGAAAGGCGATTGCACCCATCATAGAGGCCAGTAACATATTGCTGCGCGATTCCTCATTAGGGTTGAGTACGGCATCTTTTAATGATTGACTGATCAGCCGTATTCCTTCCAAAGCTATCCCATCACAGATTGGGTTATAATTTTTAGCGAGAAATGCTTCGATATTATGAGTCAATGCATCCATCCCAGTAGCCGCTGTGATATGCGGCGGTAGCTCCATGGTAAGCAATGGATCGGCAAATACTATTTTTGCGAGTAGTTTTGGAGAAAATAATATTCTCTTCTGATGTGTTTCGTCATCAGCTATAATGGCACTTCGCCCCACTTCACTACCTGTTCCTGCTGTTGTCGGAATCGCAATAAAAGGAGGGACGTCTCCTGTTACATAAACATCTCCTCCGATCAAATCATCATATTTAAAAAGATCGTCTCGATGATGTACGCGTAATACAATCGCTCGAGCAATGTCTAAAGCTGCACCACCACCAATTCCTATCACGGAGTCTCGGTCGGAATTATCCCAAACATCCACTCCATGGTACACATCTGATTTGACTGGATTTTTATGTATATCGGAGAATAGCTCAACATGAATATTTTGCTTTTGCAATTGGCGGACGATATCTGCGAAAAATGGTAAGTTGGCAACGGTGGGATCGGTCACGATCAATGGTCTAGATAGCCCTTCACTAGCGAGGTAGGCAGGCAGTTCTCGTGTGGCTCCGCAACCAAAGCGAACAATGGTCGGTATGTTAAACTGTACTATTTGATAAGGATCCATAATTATATGATTTCAAAGTATCGCTTCAACTCCCAATCGGTCACATGTTGTGCAAACTGTTGCCATTCCCAATCTCTGGTTGCACAGAAGTGCTCGACGAACTTATTTCCAAACAATTCCTGAGCGATCGGACTATTTTTCATTTGCTGATTGGCTTCATAAAGATTGGATGGTAATGTGCCATTCGATTTATCTTTATATCCATTTCCCAGCGTTTTCGGTTGCTCTAATGGCAATTGATGACGTATGCCGTATAAACCCGATGCTAGGCATGCTGCAATAGCCAGATATGGATTGGTGTCTGATCCTACCACTCTTGTTTCGATTCTGGTTGATTTTTTGCCGGTAGGCAATATACGCACAGCAACAGTGCGATTATCCACGGCCCACGTTAATGTAGTTGGTGCCCACGCGCCTTCTACCAATCTTTTATAACTATTTATCGTAGGAGCAAGCAGCGGTAAAATATGCGGCAAGCAGTGCAGTTGTCCCGCCAAATAGTTTTTCATCAACGGACTCATTTTGTCCGACGATTCTTCCTCATAAAACAGGTTAACTTTTCCGGCTTTATCCCATAAACTCTGATGCACGTGACCACTGCAGCCTGGAAGATTTTCATCCCATTTTGCCATGAAAGTAGCCATGATACCATGCTTGTAAGCAATCTCTTTGACTGCAGTCTTGAATAATGTAGCTCTGTCTGCAGCTTCTAAGGCATCAGAATAAGTAATAGCAGCTTCATATACGCCAGGTCCAGTTTCGGTGTGTAGACCTTCTAGTGGAATGTCAAAGGCTTTTAGGAGGCTGAATAAGTCACTGATATAATCCTTTTTCAATGTGCTGCGAAGGATCGAGTAACCGAACATGCCTGGGGTTAATACTTTGGGGTCTCTGTAGTTTTTGTCCGCAAAAGTGCTGGGAGTTTCTTCAAAGTTGAACCATTCAAATTCTTGCGCGCAGAATGGTTTAAATCCCAAAGAGTCGCATTGGTCAATCACTTTTTTTAGTAATTGTCTTGGACATATAGGCGATGGCTCGCCTTTGTCATCATAGAAATCGCCAAGTAGAAAAGGAACATCGTCTTCCCATGGAATGGTACGAAATGTTTTTAAATCTAATTTGATCGGAGCATCTGGATATCCTGTATCAAGATTTGTCGTTGAAACCTGGTCATACACTGCATCATGCATATCCCAGCCGAACACTACATCGCAAAAACTGAGTTCTAGATCGGATAAGCCTTTAAACTTATCTGAAGAGATGTATTTACCTCTCAAAATACCGTCTATATCGGTGACTGCTAGCTTTAACTTCGACGAAGGATGTTCGTCTACAAACTTTACGATTTCTTCTAATGTCATCTTTTAACTGTTTTAAATAATATGTAAGAGAAGCCTATTATCAATAAGTACACAAATCCGATTTTAAAACTGAAGTAGAACATGGATAGCAGCGATATGGATCCTATCGCTATGACGCTAATGGGAAATATAGGGTAGAGCGGTGCGCGGAAAGGTCGTTCCATATCAGGAGCATTATTTCGTAACCGAATCATAGCAATCATAGCAATGATGTATAATGTTAACGCACCAAAAACGGCTAAAATTATAATTTCGCCTGTCTTTCCTGATAGTAAAGCTACAATCCCAACGACCATGTTACCGACTAAAGCGTAACTTGGAGTTTGAAATTTCTTCGAAATTTCTCCAAAAATTGGCGGAAAATTTTGCGCTTTCCCCATTTCGTACGTCGAACGACCTGCCGCCAATATCAAGCCGTGAAATGACGCAATCAATCCAAATAGACCCACGGTGATGAGTAAGTGATATAGTAGATGATTATCTCCGGTGATGAGGTATAGCGCTAGAGGGAGCGGTGAATCGGATGTTTCGCCATCTATACCATTTTTAAAAACTACAGCTTCCCAACCTGCAACACCGATCGTCGTGACAAAAACTAAAATGCACAAGGTGCACAAAGTTGCTATCGCCCATCCAAAACCTTTTTGGATGTCTTTTTGAGGATTTTTGGTTTCTTCTGCTACATTCGCAATGCCCTCCACTCCCAGAAAAAACCATATCGCGAAAGGTATAGCTGCAAATGCGCCCGACCAGCTATGTGGTAACGCATTGCGAGCGAGATTTTCTGTTTCAAAACTAGGAGCTGCAATACCAACGAATAGTAATAACTCTCCAACGGCAAGCACGGTGACGACAATTTCAAAAATAGCGGCAGCTTTTACACCAATGATGTTAAGAGTTGTAAATATTAAATAGGCAAAAATCGCTGTGCTCAAGATCGGAATAGCGGGATAAAAGGCATTGAAGTACGCGCCTATCGCAAATGCAATAGCTGGTGGCGCAAAAACAAATTCGACGGTTTGTGCTATTCCAGCAATAAATGCAACATCTTTTCCAAGTGCTTTATGAGCATAATCAAAAACACCTCCTGCTTTTGGGATAGCACACGCTAACTCCGTGTAGCTCAATGTAAATGCAATATACATGAACATCACCGTAATGGTGGCAACTGCCATTCCTAATGTTCCACCTTTTTCTAGTCCCAAGTTCCACCCGAAATACATCCCTGAAATGACATATCCAACGCCCAGTGCCCATAAGGCGAATGGACTCAGTGTTTTCTTTAATTGTTGCGTAGCGCTCATTAAATCTAGTATTAAAATACAGTAAACTAGAGCCACAGAGATGTGGCTTATTCTTAAATTGGATTTCGTACTTCCAATTTAGTCATAATAATTAAATCATTAGTTAACAATGATTTATTTAACTCGTTTTTATTCTTGCTTAAGATCTTCTTATCGAACGAATTAGTACATACTAAGGAATTTCTTTTGCCAGATTTTGACTAGAGGTGGCTGCTCGTATGAGGTATGATCAGGAGTTATTTGTATCCCTGCTTTATTCGAGCTGCTAGGTATTCAACCATACAATAAACTTCTGTAAATATTTTCCGTAATTATAGAAAAATATCGAAACAAAATCTATATTTGCGCACCAAATCAATTTAACTATGAAAACAAAAATCGCGATCTTTTTCGCGGGATTATTTGTGCAATGGGGTTTTGCACAGCATCACGATGACGGTGGTTTGAAGTCAAAAAAAGGAAATTTTTCTACTGAGCTCAACATCAACCCCTTCAAAGCCAATCTGAGTTTAAACAATGCGTTGAACCAAGTAAAAGTCCGGTACTTTATCCAAGATGATCTAGCACTTAGATTAGGTGTAGGTGTCAATGTAATCGATTCTACTTGGAGTAGTGGAGCACCATATTCTGCTGAAAGTTACTTCATTTCGACTGTACACAAGCAAAGTACAGCAGATTTTACGATCGGTATTGAGAAGCATTTCCGAGGTACGCAGAGGTTATCTCCTTATATCGGGGCAGATTTGACTTGGGGTATGCAAAGCTCTAGTCAAAAAGTAACTACTAATGCGACCGTGTTTGAAATTGATAATGGCTTGCTTGATATGTCGTTTAATCCAAACTTTCCAAATGTTCGAGGGCTATTGATTCCAAACGGTTACACCCGATTTGGAGCGGTAGCCATTGCTGGTTTTGACTTCTACATGGCCAAAAACTTCTTTGTAGGCTATGAATTCAATGTTGGCTATAATCGACTGAAATATAAGACCCCTACGATTGAAAGTATCGGAGAGAATGGCGGTATCGGTGACTTAGTTAGCAACAGTTCGGTCACCAGCTTTAAAACATCTCTTATGAACGGAATTCGGATCGGTTACACATTCTAAAGAAGCCCATTATGAAAAACAGCATATTAATTATTATATCAGCGATTGCCTTCTTATTAAGCAGTTGTGAGAAAGACATTACCTCCACACCTGAAATTCAGACAGTATCTATCACTGCTCCTTCCACCACTGGAGCTACTTTTAAAGGAAATATTAGTGGCTTTGGATCGAGTAAAATAGTAGATCATGGTTTTTTGTACGGTTATACACAAAACTTGGATGAGAAAACTGGTACGAAACTTTCGTTAGGCGAAGCAATCAGTTTAGGTGAATTTTCAACGACGGTAGATGATCTAGTGCAAAACAGCACGAGCAATTATCAAAATACGCTTTTTGTGCGTAGTTATATCGTAGATCAGCGTGGTACCGTATACGGCGCAACTATGAGCGCGGCACTTCCCGTTCCAACTGCGGGAAGGATATTTCCTTCTCAAGCTAGCGCTGGCGATACGATTCGTATCAGTGGCAAATTCTTTTCTCCTAATATTATGCGGACAGAAGTGTTGATCGGTCAACGTCCTGCACAGGTATTAGCAGCATCAGACACGGTAATTACCGCGATTATTCCTTCTGGTATTTTGGGGAGTCATGGTAATAGTTTGCCTGTTGTCATAAATTTAGGTGCGACAACTGCCAATTATTATCAAGGCCTTACGCTACAAGCGAGATATACAGGTTTCACACCGGAAAGCGGTCCAATCGGCACAATCGTCACATTGACTGGTGATAATTTACCCGATTACTACAGCAGTATGACTGCTCTAAATATTTGGATGAGTGGCGTGAATGTACCGCTTAATTACAATAGTTACAATCGATTTGCCGTTCCGTTTAATGTGGACGAAAAGTCGTCTATTACCGTAATGTTGAATGGTAAGAACTTTGATCTTCCAGGTCAATTTGTAGTTACTGCACCAGAAATTGTTTCATTTACTAATAGTTCAGTATTTGCTGGAAGACAAGTCACCATGCAGCTAAATAGTTCAGCGATAGTAGATAATAATGGCCAAGCTGGAAGACCCCAAGTGAAGATTGGATCAGGATCTTACATAAATGTGTCTTGGTATAATCGCGAGGTGTCTTTTACTGTTCCTGCAAATACGGCTATAGGGGAGTACGATGTTTACTTTAAAGTGGGGCCACACGAAATACAATCTCCTACCAAATTGAAGGTAATTGGATATAGTGTCAGTAGTTTCCAGCCTGCAATCGCTGCCGTTGGCAACAATATAGAGATCTCAGGCAGTTTTATTGCAGGAGAATACTACACGGTCTATTTCGGTAGCAGAAGTACTTCTGGAGTTGCCAATTCAACCACCAAACTGATTGTTCCAGTACCTTCAGGTGTTGATTTAGGCAAATTGAAATTATCGGTGGAAACACCTTCAGGTCGATTGAGCGTACCCGGAGAGATGGAAATTATTGGTCCATCTGTTACCTCCGTATCTCCTTTATCTGGTGTACCAGGGACAAAAGTCACTATTCGCGGTAATGGTTTCGGTGCAAATGCTTGGAACAATAATGTTGCGTTTGGTTGGAATTATGTGACCCCTCAAATAGTTGATAGCAAAACCATGGAGGTCTATGTACCTTCTAATATTGGTCGCGGTAAGATGAGTTTATCAATCATCGTTGAGGGACAAATGATCAACTTTCCGGAAGAATTTACCATTTTATAATCCGGCATAAAACTCTAGAATGAAATCCTTGCTTTGGTTCTATTTTTCGACCGGGCAAGGATTTTCTATTTTATCGTATTTATATTCAAAAAACGAAGCTACTATTAACCCTAATTATCCCTCGTCTTGAGTAGGTTTTTATAAAAATACGTGGTACTGCACAGTTCGCCATTAGGCAACATGGCGTAATCGGGGATATCTCCAACTTCGATCCAGCCGCTTTTTTGATATAATCTTTGAGCAGGACTGCCAGTTACCGTATCTAAGACTAGAATATGCTTATCGTGCGCTAAAGCAATTTTCTCAATTTCTACTAAAAGCCGCTCGGCAATACCTTTGCGTCTATGCTCCGAATGCACCATCATCTTCGCCACATCAGCCCGGTGTATTTGATTTCTTGGTAAATCGATCTGGAGTTGTACCGTTCCAATTATTTGCTCCGCGCTAGCCTCACGAGCGATCAGTAGTAGTGTCTTTTCTTGAGTTACTTTATCTAGAACTTGAGTCCAGAATTGAATAGCATCTTGTTCGCTGATATCGTTCATAAACCCTATAGAAGCTCCTCTTTTCACCGTATCCAACAGCAAATCAGTTAATCCCTGAATAAGGTCTTTTTCTGCCGTTAAAGCTTGCTCAATAAAATATGATTCATGCATAGGTGGTTTTTGCGTTTTTCTAAATATACAACAAGTTTTTAGTTGGTCTATGAATCTAAACCAATCGCACATCACAATTTCGAAGCTGTGCTTTAAGACCTGATTTATCTGATAAGGTCTTTTAAGTTGATAACCGCAAATCATCTTTGTCTAAGATTCGAGCTTAAGCCTTATCGTATTAATAAAAGGTGAAATACGACTGTAAATTAATTATTAAATAAAAAAGTATATATATTTGATGGGTTATATAGGCTTTTAAACCGAATGCATATCATGATCTGAACTTCCGCTATTTCCTTAGTTAATAAATTAAATCAAAATTTATGGCAAGAACCTTTACAAGAAAACAGAAAATAAACTATTTATTCAGTTTGCCAGTTGTGATTGCTGCATTGGGATATTTTGTAGATATCTATGATTTACTATTGTTCGGGATTGTTCGCGTGCCCAGCTTGGTCGACTTAGGCCTAGATCCGGATACCACTGGTATTACTATTCTGAATTGGCAAATGTTTGGGATTTTATTAGGAGGTATTTTATGGGGCATGTTAGGAGATAAGCGAGGAAGGCGATCTGTCTTGTTCGGTTCCATAATTGTATATTCATTAGCCAATGTAGCCTGTGGTTTTTTGCCATTTATGCATACACCTTATATAGGCGAAATTTATATGGCATTGCGATTTATCGCGGGTATCGGATTAGCCGGTGAGGTGGGAGCAGGTGTTACATTGGTTTCTGAGTCACTCCCAAAAGAGCTTAGAGCTCTGGGTACGTCTTTAGTCGCGGGATTTGGTTTTTTGGGTGCTGTATTTGCCAATTTTACCGTGGAATTAGTAGGTAGTTGGCATATTACATATTGGATTGGCGGCATAATGGGCATCGCCCTATTATTTATGCGAGCAAGCGTATACGAATCTCGATTGTATCAGTCATTTACAGTAAATAAAACGGCTCTTAGAGGTAACTTGACACTATTCTTTACTAGTCGAAAGCGTTTTCTCAAATATTTGAAATGCTTAATGCTGGCTTTGCCAAGTTGGTATTTGATTGGTATTCTAGCGATGCTAGGGAACGAGTTCGGAAGAGCAAAGGGTATGACAGAGACTTTAAAACCTGGCATAGCCATTATGTGGCTGTATGTGGGGCTATCTGTAGGTGATTTCTTTGTCGGGTTTATCAGCACATGGCTTCGATCGGGCAGGAAAGCCATTTTATACATGATGTTGTTTACGATCGTTGGAGTGTTATGTATTTTATTCGCGCCATTCAAAACGGGCGATTGGTACTATTTTTTCTGCTTTTGGATTGGGCTGGGTTCCGGATATTGGATTATGTTCGTCACTGTTTCTGCAGAACAATTCGGCACGAATCTTCGCGCTACCGTAGCAACTACGGCCCCCAATTTCGCGCGTGGTTTTTTTATCGTAATTTCTTTTCTCTACACCAGCTTTCGTGAGCTGAGCGATTCTGTCATCCTTAGTGGCGCCGTTGTGGGTGCGACAGTTTATGCATGTAGCCTATATGCGGTCATTACGATACCAGAGACCTATGCAAAAAACCTTGACTTTATTGAGGAATAGAGGCTTGGTTTTTTGATAATTTGCAAGGAAAAGAGGGTGCTATTAACGCTCTCATTAACGTTTTACTGCTTGCGTTTTAGGGTGAGTACTGTTATCTCTGGCCACATGCCAATGCGACCTTTTAGGCCATGATATCCAAAGCCCCGATTCACGTAAAGATATTTACTTCCGCTTTTGTATAATCCAGCCCACCGCTTATAAAAATATTGAATCGGACTCCATTTGAATCCAAATAGCTCAATACCAAATTGCATACCGTGCGTATGGCCAGCTAGTGTTAAGTGTATGTGTTGCTCCTGATCTTCACTCACTACGTCCCAATGCGATGGATCGTGCGACATTAGTACTTTAAAGATATTAGTCGGGAGCGGAGCCGTCGCTTTCCGCAAATCTCCATATTGCTGAAAGCCATTCTTGCCCCAGTTCTCCACGCCAACTAAGGCGATAGATTCACTTTCTTTTTCGATCTGATCCGATTCGTTCAACAATAGCCGAAATCCCATTTCTTTATGCACCATTTTTAGCCTTTCCAGATTTGCTACCTTGGCCGTTTGGCTCTCCCATTGTATGTAATCTCCATAATCGTGATTGCCTAATACCGAGTATTTGCCATAAGGAGCTTGTAGCTGAGCGAACGCTGAAATCCACGGGTCCATTTCTGAAGCCGCATGATTTACCAAATCTCCCGTGAATAGCAAAAGATCACTTTGCTGTGCGTTGGCCAAGTCAATTCCTTTTTGTACCTCTTTCTGGTTGGTAAAACTGCCGACATGGATGTCTGAAATCTGCGTAATCGTAAAGCCGTCGAAGGCGGCTGGTAGATCTGGAAAGTGGAGTGTAAGTTTGCGGACTTTATAAAAATGTCTTCCTCTTGTTAATCCAAATATGACGGTTAAAAGCACTACTATGGCGAGGAACAACACGAGTTCGCTAACATAGATATTGCGTGGTGGAAAGCTTCTGAAAAGACGTGTAAAATCTTCTAGCAAAAGTACAGGCGCTGTTAATAGTTTTGGAATTGCTAGCGATAGTAATATCGTAAACAGTCCAGTCAGCCAGCGTTGCGAATGGCGTAGTTTTCGGCCTGCTACGAATAAGACAACCATTCCTACAATAAGAAGCAGGTCTATCAACCAATATGCTACATGAATGTATATATTATCGGTAAGGGTTATGATTGCTTGATAAAAATAAATATCTACTACAAAGAAGAGCAGTAGGAAAAGTAAGAGTCTTCTAGCCATATCACGCTATTTATGAGATCAAAAAAAGCCGAGCATCGGATGCTCGGCTTTCTAAATATACTATTAAATCCTAAAAAGGATTATTTTGCTAGCTCTTCCGCAATAGCTTTACCAATTTCAGCAGGAGATTCTACTACGCGAATTCCACACTCTGCCATGATCTTCATCTTAGCAGCGGCTGTATCATCAGCCCCGCCTACGATTGCTCCAGCGTGACCCATACGACGTCCCGGAGGCGCAGTTTGTCCAGCGATAAAACCAACAACTGGTTTGGTACCGTGTTCTTTAATCCAACGCGCAGCTTCAGCTTCCATGCCACCACCGATTTCACCAATCATGATGATACCTTCTGTTTCCGGATCGTTCATCAACAATTCTACCGCTTCTTTGGTAGTTGTACCTATGATTGGGTCACCACCAATACCGATTGCTGTTGTAATACCTAAACCAGCTTTTACCGTTTGATCTACGGCTTCGTAAGTCAAAGTACCAGATTTGGATACAACACCTACTTTACCTTTTTTGAAGATAAAACCTGGCATAATGCCGATTTTTGCTTCTTCTGCCGTAATGATACCCGGACAGTTTGGTCCGATTAGACGAGAATTTTTATCACTTAAGTATGATTTTACTTCAATCATATCTTTGGTTGGGATACCTTCCGTAATACATACAATAACGCCAACACCAGCAGCTGCAGCTTCCATAATCGCATCTGCTGCAAATGCAGGAGGTACGAAGATGATCGATACATTTGCTCCAGTCTCATCTACGGCATCTTGCACAGTGTTGAATACGGGACGATCAAGGTGTTTTTGTCCGCCTTTTCCTGGAGTGACACCACCTACCAAATTGGTTCCGTACTCGATCATTTGAGTAGCGTGGTACGTTCCTTCGTTACCAGTGAACCCCTGTACAATAACTTTAGAATCTTTATTGACTAATACGCTCATTTTTCAGTTTTATTTTGCCTAGCAAAGCTACTATTTTGTCGGGACTTCTGAAAACATTGCTTTTGGCATTTTTGTTATTTCTTTATGAACTTTACCTTGGAGATGTAGTCCCATAGTACGATGCCCATCGTGACGGAGACATTGAAAGAATGCTTGGTGCCAAATTGCGGAATCTCTAGACATGCGTTCGACATGGCGATCACCTCTTCTTCTACACCATGCACTTCATTACCAAATACAAAGGCATACTTCTCGGTGTTTTCTGGAGCAAAATCTTGCAGTTGTACACTTCCGGAAGCTTGTTCTACAGATAGAATGGTATAACCAGTGTCCCGTAATTTAGTAACAGCCTCTAAAGTGGTCGCTTCATGTGACCACGTAACAGATTTTGTCGCGCCTAGGGCCGTTTTTTCAATTTCGCGATGCGGTGGAGTGCCTGTAATGCCGCATAATACAATCTGCTCTATATTTAAGGCATCAGCCGTACGAAATGCTGATCCTACGTTGTGCATGCTGCGTACGTTGTCTAGCACGAGCACCACGGGCAACTTGTCTTGTTGCTTAAAAGTATCCACGTCTACCCGGTTCAATTGCTCAAGCGATAATTTTTGCATGACCCAAAAGTAAGGAGTATTATGAAAAGATAAAAAGATTTTGAATAATGGATTATCTATGCTATTTTTGCATTCCAAATTAAGTACAGAAATAATAAAAAATACTATAGCATAAGATGGCAAATCATAAATCATCGATCAAAAGAATTAGAGCAAACGCTGCGAAGCGTCTGAGAAACCGTTACCAAGCAAAGACTACGCGTAACGCTATCAAGAAACTACGTACTACTACTTCTCAGGAAGAAGCAAAAGCGTTATTGCCTCGTGTAATTTCTATGTTAGATCGTTTGGCAAAGAAAAACGTTATTCACAAGAAAAAAGCGTCTAACAACAAGTCTAAATTGACTAAGTTCGTTAATAAGTTAGCGTAACTTTTAGCTTTTTTACCATACAAAAAAGGGTGTATTTTCATACACCCTTTTGCTATTTGTAAGCCGTTTTCTACGGCTTCTTTTGTTGAATCTGTTTTACGATTCTTTCTATATCCGCTGGGCGATCCTTGTATTCGCTTAGATCATACAAGTCTACTTTCCGAAAATCTACCGGATGGCTTTCGCTCTGTAAATAAATATATCCTCCCGTAAGTGCTTTTCCATCTTGTTTTTGTTTTGCATCGTATGATAGCACATTGTCTCCACCTATTTGAGGTTTCGAATACGATAAGACCACTTGATCTTCTAAAATATGCTGTATCAGTGAATCACCTAATACTAAAAAATCTGCCGTTACCCATTGGTCGCCGTGGTAGGTTTTAGAAGTAGAGTTAATGCAGTGCGGTGTGAAAAGTTTTTGATCGATCACCACATTGGTGCCTGGCGTACATAGGTTAGAGGTAGTTCGCTCGGTGGTGCCATCTCCGCCCAACAGTTGGCCTTCGACAGAAATTGGGAAATCCTGATCTTTCAGCATAGTTTTTGGATCTTGCCCGTGTAGCATAGCACCCGAATTGCGCCAAGCCCAGCCTTCTCCACCTTTGGTTTGTTCGTCTACAAAGCGGTATTCGATGCGTAGATAATAGTAACTATAAGGCGTATTGTAAGCGAGATGTCCATATTGCTGGTTAAACTCATCGTAACCACCGTCATATCTTACTTTCAAAAGCCCGTCTTCCACGCGGAAAGTGTTTGCATAGTTATCGCCAGATTCGTGGTGGCGAATTTTAGCGGTCCAGTCATTCATGTCTTTTCCGTTGAAAAGCTGAATCGCAGTCGGGATAGAATCTTGTTCCGCAGTTTTAGTGTTGGAGCTTCCTGATGTATTACAAGATAGTAAAGCAGCCATTCCAGCAGCGAGCATCGCGCCCATTTTAAGCTTCATAATAGTAGTTTTATATAAATAGATTAAATAATAGATTCTTTGCTTTTCACATATTCACTAGGTCGCACGCCTACAATCTTATAAAAAGTATTGCTGAAGGTAGGTAAGCTGCTGTAACCTACACGTGCCGCAACTTGTTGTACGCTCATCTTGTCATTTAGAAGATATTTTAAAGCAGTCAGCATGCGCAGTATAGTATAGTACTGAATAAAGGACATGCCTAGATCTTTTTGGAATAGACGTGCCAAGGTACGCTCACTAAAGTGAAACATATTTGCTAAGTCTTTAAAGCTAACCAATTTATCGATGTGCTCTTCGAGATAAGCTACCATCTCGCGTAGTTTTGTGTTTTTTGGATACGGTAATGATAATGATAAATTGGAGCTCGAAAGCTCTGGTAGCAGTAATTTAAACGATTTTGCGATCGTATAATTCTTCGTGTCAGTCGGTAAGATATTTCCATTCCAGCGATTGGTATACATAATGAGCTCCATCAACAAATCGTTGACTGGATAGATACCCACGTGATTGAAAAAATCGTCATCCGTATCGAATGTCGGAAAGTAAAGGTTGCGCATAATCACTTCCGGGCTGCTGGGATGTATGCTGTGTTTTACCCCGGCTGGAATCCAGATGTAATGTCTGGCCGGAAGAAAGTACGATTTTTCAGCTGTTTTCAAAAAGACCATACCACCTTCTGTGTATAGAAATTGTCCTTTTTTATGATCGTGTTCACTGATAAATTCTTCTCCCATTACGGCGTGATGACAATAAATACTATCTGATTTGACATCGACTTCTGTCATATAGTACTTATTTACATAGCTGTTTGTCATACGGTGGGTTTTGATAGGCTTAAATATCCCGTTTTTAGTTGAATTTATCAAATGAAGCTGCTGCACGGAATAGGTAAGTGGATTTATGCTGTTGTATGGTATTCAATAAGGTCAAAGTGTTATCGTGAGTTGTTAATCATGTGCTAGTCAATGCTAATTAGATACTAATTGTGTAAATTTATATAGTCCCACACTGGTTTGCGAACCAAAAATAGGAGATATTATAAACGGTATAATTTTTATAAAAACGATGATAGAACGCATAAGATTAGAAAGCCTTCGAGACAAAGTAATGAGTGCCAAATCTGCTGCAGAATTTATCCAGGATGGCATGATCGTTGGCGCCAGCGGATTTACCAAAGCGGGTGATAGCAAGGCTGTATTGCCAGCATTGGCAGAGAAAGCGGAGCGAGAACCTTTTAAAATTACCTTAATCACGGGTGCGTCACTCGGGCATGATACCGATGGGAAATTGGCGGAGGCAGGAGTGTTGAGCAAACGGATGCCTTTTCAAGTAGACCGCACTTTGCGTAATAAAATCAATGCGGGCGAAGTCTTATTTATTGATCAGCACCTGAGTGAGAGTGCAGAGTTATTGCATAAACAACTAAAACCGGATGTGGCTGTGATCGAAGTCGCTTATATTGATCGGGATGGGAGCATCGTGCCGACCACGTCAGTTGGTAATTCGGCGGCTTTTGCTTCATTGGCTTCCAAAGTGATTCTGGAAATTAATACAGCAGTGCCCGAAAGTGTGTATGGTATTCACGATATCTATCAGGCAGAAAATTATCCGCATCGCAATGTAATCCCTATTGTGGCGCCTTGGAATAAAATTGGACGAAAAACCATCCCCTTGGATCCAGCTAAGGTGGTGGGTATTGTATTTACCAATATTCAAGATAGTCCGGCAGACATTGCAGAACCTGATGAGAAAACATCAGCTATTGCTAAACATATTTTGGAATTCTTTGAACAGGAAGTGCGTATTGGTAATTTGACTGATCGATTATTGCCTATTCAAGCCGGTATCGGTAAGGTGGCTAATGCTGTGTTGATGGGTTTTAAGGATAGTAATTTTTATGATTTGACGATGTTCTCTGAGGTATTGCAAGACAGTACCTTCGATCTGATTGATAGTGGTACGTTGAGTTTTGCATCTGCATCTTCGGTAACGGTGTCAAAAGCATGCTATGATCGCGTTTTTGGCAATTTGCAGCGCTACAGAGATAAATTTGTATTGCGGCCGCAGAATATTTCCAACACACCAGGTTTGATTCGCCGTTTAGGAGTCATCGCTATTAACACAGCGATCGAATTCGATATTTATGGAAACGTCAATTCCACGCATTTGGGTGGTACTAAGATTATGAATGGTATTGGCGGATCAGGAGATTTTGCACGGAATGCTTATCTCAGTATTTTCGTTACACAAGCTGCTTCCAAAGGTAATTTGATCTCGCATGTGCTTCCGATGGTATCGCACACGGATCATACTGAGCATGATGTGGATATTCTCGTAACGGATGTTGGGTTGGCCGATTTGCGCGGTTTGGCGCCGAGAGAGCGTGCGCAGAAAATCATTGATCACTGTGCACATCCAGATTACCGCCCAGAATTGCAATCTTATTTTGATCGCGCTTGTGAGCGAGGCGGACATACGCCACACTTGTTGGAAGAGGCCTTTAGTTGGCATTTGCGCTTTCAGGAATCTGGAAGCATGAAACAAGCTAAATAAAAAAATGGATGCTGAATATCTCATTCAGCATCCATTTTAAATTTTGTTGTGTTCGAATTAACGAGCGCGGCCGGGCAAATAGATTTGAAAACCAACAGAAACGCCTAATCCACTAGCGCCACCACTAGAGTTCAAATTTGCTTTGCTGTAATTGTAGCCTAAAGTAGTTTCTAATGCCACATTTCTAGTAATGAAGTGTGCGTATCCACCAGCAATACCTGCTTCGAAAGAAGCGCCGTCTCCACGTGATGATCCACCAATACCTACGTTACCGTGTCCGAAGAAACGACCTGTAGAACTAGATCCTTCTGGAAAATAATAACGTACGAATGGTGCGATACCGTAGTTCCATACATTATCTTCACCACTGATCGCATCAAGGCCTAAAGCTGCTTGTGCACCAATAGCAATACCATCAGAAATGAAATAACCAGCACGAGGATTTACTTGGATGTTGAAGTTTTTACCTTCAAAGCTATATCCAAGACTCCCTACCGATCCACCTACCATCCAGTTACCTTGTTGGATTGGCGTCATGCCCACGTTCTCAGAAGTTTGAGGAACAGTTTCAATACGCTGCGCGTAAGAGCCGAATGCTAAAGCGACAGCAAATAATCCAGATAATAAAACTTTTTTCATAATATACAAATTTAGTTACGATTCACAAGTATGCAACTATTATGCCACACTGTGCACCTCTTCTTTCTGACGAGAATAAATAATATCTTACTGAATCAGAATGGTAGGTATTTACCGAAAATTTGACAGTATTATGCGTAGTGTTTTAATCTTTCCTTTAATTCCGCGATCGGGGTATGCATTTGGTCTATTTTGATCTGCGCCTTTTGGTAAAACGGATCTCGTTCAGCTAATTTTTCTGCTATAAAATCGAGTAACTGTTCACCTGTCAAACCCTTAAGTGCGGGTCTTTTGTTTACGTCAGTGGCATTTAGACGCATCCATAAGGACTTTGGTGTGTGTTCGAAATATACTGCCGTGCCGTGTTGCGTGATCCAATCCATATTATCAAAATAGCAAGGAGTTCCACCGCCCGTAGAGATCACCGCATTAGGCGTATTAGTTTCCTTCAAAACAGTACTTTCTATCTTTCTGAAATCTGCTTCTCCATGTAGAGAAAAATATTCTGGAATTGTCATTCCTAGACGTTGCACTAGTACTTCGTCTAAATCTATAAAAGGTCGATCAAGCGCTTTCGCCAATTTCTTACCCCAAGTCGTTTTGCCACTCCCCATGAATCCTACGATGAAAATTGGTTTTGACATGCTTAATTCGCTAAAGGAGTAAATTGTTTGTTGATAAACTTGTTTTCTAATTCTTCCTTGTTAGGGAAAGTATGTTTAGACCACTTCTTAATTACGGTGCCATTTTGCATCAGCATCACACCCGGATTTGATCGCACCATGCTTTTCAAAGGCACTAGATCTGCGTTAAACGTTTCTAGTACTAAATTTAACTGGTCGTTTACATAATCTACATTTTGTGGCGAGCTGGCGGTCAGTAGTACCGCGCGGATTGGATAATCTTCGGAGATTTCTCTTATCGTGGTGTTAATCCGATCTAAGGCCAGCAGGTCTACCGAAGATAGCTTAGTAACATCGGTGCTCACCACAATAAAATTAAAATAGGGATTCGTTAGAATCTCCTGTGTAACATCATTGCCTTCACTATCACTAATGATTAAATCGGCGATAGCCGGTTCAAATCCTTTTTTGATCAGGGTAGATTTTGGATCTCCAACGATTTCCCAATTCTCATCTTCCCAGATCTTTTCGCTCATGTATACTTTATCGTTTACCGTTTTGGATTCGCCAGTTGTTTTATTTTTCAAGGTGTATATATGCTCATACACATCAGGCTCGGCATCATCAGGGATTGTCATTTGTTGCGGTAGATTGTTGCCCTCACGGTAAGGTAAGAAGTCGATTATGGGCAAGAAGTTCATCGTGTAAATCCCCACGCCAAAAGATAGCATAATGATTAGTATAGTCAGCAAATTGTTGCTAAATCTACTTTTTATCAATGGCTTGATCTGATGCCGGAATCGGACGATGATGAGAATCAATCCTAGCAATATAAGGTCTTTGATAAATGACTGCCAAGGCGTGAGTGGGATAGCATCGCCAAAACAACCGCATGAACTCACAACCTCGAAAAATGCGGAATAAAAGGTAAGAAAAGTGAAAAAAATCGTCAATACCAGTAATCCCCAACTTACTTTATTACGCGCCAGTCCCAATAATAACAAGGCACCCAATATGATTTCAAAACCACAAATAACAACGGCAATCCAAGTACTGTACTCATCCAAAAATGATAAATTAAATACCTTGAAATATTCCTCCAGTTTATATCCAAAACCTTTGGGATCGTTGGCTTTTATCAATCCAGAAAAAATGAAAAGACATCCTACCAGAATGCGAGAGGTGATTAATGCAATATTTGGACGCTTTTTTTGCGGTTTTGTCGTGGTGTACATGGCATTGGTGTTCATGATTACAGAGTTTTAGCAGATAATCCTAATTTAATTAACGCGAATACGGCATAGTTAAGCATATCTTGATAATTGGCTTGTAGCCCTTCTGAGACCAAAGTTTGTCCGTTATTATCTTCAATTTGCTTGACACGATGTAGTTTAGTGAGGATCAGGTCAGTCAAGGATGAGATGCGCATATCTCGCCATGCTTCGCCATAATCATGATTTTTGGCCAACATAAGTTCTCGCGTTTCCCGTATCTTTTCGTCATAACGATTTTCCGTTTCTTTGGTTTCGAGATCTAGATTACCATCAATACCAAGATCCAGTTGAATCATAGCAATCACACAGTAGTTTACAATACCGATGTATTCATCTATTACACCTTCGCCCACTTTTGAAACTTTTTTTTCTTCTAGCGTCCGAATACGTTGCGCTTTGATAAAAATCTGGTCGGTGATCGAAGTGGGGCGCATGACTCGCCACGAGGTGCCGTAGTCAATCGTTTTTTTTAAGAATAAGGTGCGGCAATGATCTATTATCTGATTGTATTCGGTGCTTGTATCCATATAAAATATTCGCTATTGATGTAGCGTCTTACAAAAGTAGGAAACAATATACAAATAGTATTTATTCTCGCGAAATGGATTTTCCTGTGAGCGGCAACATGGCGGTACGATTTGGAGGTAATCTTCTAGAAATAATTATCTTCGTATGTAGCAGCAGTACTTTTTCTCTATTGGTATTTTGAATAGGATTACGCGCTTGCATAGATTTGTTACAGAAATACAAACTTTAACCCATGAATATACAAAAGCCGGAGATCCGAGAAGTAGAAATCATCCGCTATGTGATGCCATTTCGGGAGGGTGGATCGTTGCCTGCCTTGGTAGATGCAGACGATGATTTTAGTTACGTCATAAAATTTCGAGGAGCCGGACAGGGGAAGCGCGTGTTGGTGGCCGAACTTATTGTCGGCGAGATTGCGCGTTGGCTCGGATTACGGATGCCCGAGATGGTGTTCGCAGATTTGCATGAAGCATTCGGCAGAACCGAGCCAGACGAAGAAATTCAGGATCTTTTAAAATTTAGCGTTGGCAAAAACTTAGGCGTTCATTATCTGAATGGTGCCATCACGTTTGATCCTAATGTGGAGCAAATCTCAGAAGAGGAGGCTTCGAAAATTGTTTGGCTCGATGCATTGACCATGAATGTCGATCGAACGGTGCGTAATACCAATATGCTGATCTGGAATCATGAACTTTGGCTGATAGACCACGGTGCCTCGTTGTATTTTCACCATAATTGGGAGCATTGGGAGGATCAAGTCGCCAAGCCATTCGTGCAAATTAAAGATCATGTGTTGCTCAATAAAGCAACTCAAGTACGTGCGGTGGATCAGCAATTTCGCCATCTTTTTACAGAAGATAACCTGTGGAAAATAGTATCTGCCGTACCCGATGAGTGGTTAGAGGAAGTCGGGCGGACAGAAACAGCGGATGAGGCAAGGCAAGTTTATGTGAGCTTCTTAGCACAGCGTGTGCAGCAATCGGATATTTTTTTAGATCAAATCGAAAAATCGCGTGAAGGTAGAATATGAGTACTCCGTTATTCGTTATGTACCGAGGGTAGAGCGCGAAGAATTTATTAATGTAGGCGTATTGCTCTTTTGCAAACGAAAACGATATGCTGCGATGCGTTGGTTGGTAGATGAAGATAGATGTAAATGCCTATGCGCAAATGCTGATTTGATACCGTTAAAAGCGCACCTATCCTCCTTAGAAAGGATTTGTGCAGGTGAAGCTGATGCTGGGCAATTAGCGAAACTGGAGCAGGCCGAGCGTGTTCGCTGGATAACGGCCAATCGCAGTACGTGGATTCAATGTGCGCCAGTTCACACGGGATTGTGTACAGATCCAGAAGATACATTAAAAGAATTATTTAATCGATTAATCCTATAAGTATAATAGATTAAAAAGTATATTTGTGTAGTTAAGAAATAGCCAATGGAAGAGGAATTTTATCAGCACTTGTTTAACAAACAGCAGGAAGCGCAGAATATGCCAAGCAATGTGCGGATATGGGAATGGGCGCGAGATGTATTTCGATTGCTATTTCCCGAGCGAAATCCAAAGAAAATACATTCTGTGGATGCTTTGAAAGCACATTTTAAGCAACTGGAAAATGAGTTTTATGATCTCTTACAGGGTAGCAAAGAATGCGGAAATTGCAATCGCCGTGAAATCGTAGATAAGTTCTTTAATGAGTTACCCAATCTGTACGATCTCATGCTGACCGATGCCCAAGCTATTCTCGATGGCGATCCAGCGGCTCAAAGTTTACATGAAGTGGTGCGTACTTATCCTGGTTTTTTAGCGATGTGCATGTACCGCATGGCACATCAGCTTTGGCTGTATGAGCTTCCTTTGATACCTAGAATATTGACAGAATATGCGCATGAACGTACAGGAATAGATATTCATCCAGGGGCAACTATCGGAGAGTATTTGCATATTGATCATGGTACAGGAGTTGTCATCGGTGAAACTACGATCATCGGTAAACATGTAAAACTGTATCAAGGCGTAACCTTAGGAGCACTAAGCGTCGAAAAATTGCTTGCTGGAAAGCAACGCCATCCTATTATAGAAGATCATGTGATTATATATGCAGGTGCTACGATATTAGGTGGAGATACTCGAGTCGGACACCATTCAATCGTAGGCGGTAATGTGTGGCTTACGAGTAGTATTGAGCCTTATACAACTGTTTACCATCAACCAAATACCAAGTTTTTTGACTCTAAACCGACTGTATAATGGGCTCTATTATTGAAACTATTGGCAACACACCGCTTGTAGAAATTACTTCATTTCACACTAATCCGAAGGTACACATCTACGCGAAGATGGAAGGAAACAATCCTGCAGGTTCGGTGAAAGATAGAGCGGCTTTAAATATGATTCGTTCGGCTCTAGAACGTGGTGATATATCAGAAGGCTCTACATTAATCGAAGCAACGAGTGGCAATACGGGCATTGCACTTGCTATGATTGCAAGCATGTACAAAGTGCCTATTGAATTGGTGATGCCTTCGACATCCACACGCGAGCGTGTGCTAACAATGGAGGCTTTCGGTGCAAAGGTAACGTTGTTGGATTCGATGGAAACTAGCCGCGATTATGCAGAAGAGAAAGCACAACAATCGGGTTACTTTTTATTAAATCAGTTTGCTAATGAAGATAATTACAAAGCGCATTATCAAACAACAGGACCAGAAATTTGGAAAGATACCGAAGGCCAAATTACCCATTTTGTAAGTGCTATGGGTACAACAGGTACGATCATGGGCTGTTCTAGATTCTTTAAAGAGCAAAATGATGCTATTCAAATTATAGGTTGCCAACCTACAGATGGTTCATCTATTCCGGGAATTCGACGCTGGCCAAAGGAATATTTACCTAAAATATTCGATGCAACTCGCGTCGATCGAGTAATAGACATTGATCAACAGGACGCAACTTTGCGTACCCGCGAACTGGTGGCACAAGAGGGTATATTTGTCGGAATGAGTACCGGTGGTGCATTTCATGCTGCATTACAAGTTGCCCAAGAGATAGAGCAAGGTACGATCGTATTTATTGCTTGTGATCGAGGTGATCGTTACCTCAGTTCAGATCTTTTTACATCAAAATAAAAAAGAGCCAAAAGCGGCTCTTTTTTATTTTGAATCTTTAGACCATATTTCGTGGATATCATCTCCTTTAGAGCTCATCCCGGAGTGGTGCCATTCGCCGTCTTTAAGTGCCCCATCAAATTGTAAAACAGTACCAATACGTGTGTTGTCTCGGGAAAAAAAGATCAAATGTTCGGTATACTTGTTTTCTGTAAAAGAATATTGGCCTCCACCAGTACCATAAAATCCTCTTTGAGCAGGATTAATAGCTATCCATTGAAAATAACCATCTACCAGTAGTTTAATCGTTTTTCGATCACTTCGTGGCATCGTACTCATTTCGCCGTTTTGCTGCCTTCCAGTTATACGCCAGAGACCATCTAGCGCATTCGATTTATTAGCTTGCTTTACCCAAATGTTGCCCGACTTGTCTTTTAGATTTTCTCCTTCCCACTTTAAGGGATAGTTCATCGTCTTACCCACGGAAGCGGAGTCGATATCATTGTATTCGGTTTGTACGCTGATCGCATCACCGTTAAATGTAAAAGGTCCGCCCGTCGTAGATAAGTATTGTTTATCGGTATAATGGATCATGGAGCTATAGCCATCTACGAATAGCCAAAGTGTATGCGTTTTGTCTGTGTCCATCTTATAGACGCCATGCAATTGTTTATTTTGCGCCTGTGTATTTAGCGTATAGACAATTATAAGGCAAAAGCTAAGCAAGTATCGTTTCATCTGAATTAGAATTTAGGTGAGATATATATGCAACAAATCAGCCATTTAAATGTTTGCCAAATACCGCTACGATGTATTCTAGCATAATCGTGACAGGCACACGACAGGTGTTGTGAAGTTTTGGCTTATTATTTGGTCATGCAGTTAAGCGTCGTGATGATAAACAAGTAGCGTACAATTTAGTTAACCCGAATGATCTTCATACAAGATAGTCAAACACAATATATAACGCATCCTGCCATTGGCGAAAAAGCGAAGGAACTCTTTAAACTGAGGCAATTTGATGTGAACATTCCCCGATGGGTTGTGCTTCCTGCCGATTTTATGGCCGAAGCGTTTAAAAATCTTACCTCTCTTTCTAATACGGGAGATCTTCTTCGTGCTATAGACCAGTACGTGTTTCCAGCATCTGTAGAGGCAGAGCTAAGATTGTTATTTCCAGATGATCTTCACCTTGCGGTGCGCCCTTCGCCTTGGATAGATCCAGGACACGAAGATGCTTTTGACGAACAGTATGCCAGTTTTATGATGGTACCGCGTACGCAGGTCTTGCATAAGATAAAAGCAGTTTGGCGATCGATATTTTCAGATGAAGTATTAGCATATCGCGCAACGCATCGTTTGAGTCCAAATTTGGGAATCGCCGTGATTATTCAAGAGGTGGTGCATGCAAAATCTTCTGGTGTAGCTTATGCCATACATCCTACGCGAGGCAGTCGGAAAGAAAAGTTTATCTCGGGCATATTTGGACTGGGAGGAACTGCTGGTAATGTCGAAGCAGATACCTATACCATGACAGCAGGAGGGATAGATCGTCAAATTGCCCGCAAAAGAGAGCAATTAGTTGTTCGGCAAGACGGTGAAGTAGTCACGGAAGAAGTTTTACGGATACATCAGCATGATCAGGCTGTGGCAGATGAGCACCTGCTTACTATATCCAAGCTGTTAGATGATTTGCGTACGCAAAATCAGCAATTCTATCAGTTGCAATTTGCACTACAGGATGATAAAATACAGGTTATACAAGCGCAACCCATTTGGCGATTAGATCAATTGCCAGATACGTCTGGCGAGTATAATCTTTGGGATAACTCCAATTTCGCGGACGAATTTTCAGGTGTAATTACGCCTTTGACATATTCTTGCGTAAAAACCTATTCCGAAGCGGATCAAAAGATTCGAGCGGCATTTTTTGGTGCTTCCAAAGCAGTTATGAAACGGTATAAAGATCTTTTCTCGAATGCGGTAGGACTAATCCATGGTCGTTTGTACAGTAATTTGCGCGTACAGCAAACGTTGGATGCAATGCTGCCAGAAAACCGAGTTGGTGTACATTTTTTGCACAAAAATCAGCATTCAGAGTACCACTTTGATACCGCTGATGTATACCCAGGCTCAGTGAATGAAGCGTGGTGGAATATGGTACTGTTAACCGGGAAACTATATAATCGATACCGTAAGCTTAGTCAAAAAGGTGTTGAATTTAGAAAATATGCTGCAAAGATACTGCGCAAATATCAGAATCTGGACTGGCAAACGAAGGATCCGCACGAGCTTATGCAATTATATCTACAGCTAGAGCGAACGTTGCTTCTTGAATGGGACACTCCATTTCAGGCTGATTTCTTTTATCAAGTACACTTTGGATGGTTGCAGCAGCAAACTCGACCATTTACGATCAATGGTAGGAGGGATTTAGCGACCGATTTACTAATGGATACTAAATCTTTGGCTACTATTCAACCACTCCAACGTCGAATAGAAATTGCACAGAAGATTCAAGCTTCTGGATTCCTGAAAACGCTGTTCGTGACAGAAAGTGAGAAACAGGTTTGGCATTTCATTCTGCATGACAATCGTTATGAGACAGTATCTTTAAAAAATGTGATACAGGATTACCTCCAAGATATCGATGATTATTGTGCTATGTCGCAAAAGGCGGAAGAAAATCAGAAAGAAAATGAGGCGATTAGTTTTATTGCGACATTACAAAGCTATTTACAGCGTCATATCAACGATCTCGACCATGCCAGACAAGTAGAGTCAGAGATCAGATCCACTGCAGAGGAGAACATGAAGCAAAATTTGAGGCAAAGTCCATTTAAACGCTGGTGGTATCATAGAACATTGCATAATAGTCGTGAGCTATTGAAAATGAAAGAAGAATTCCAATATGATTACAAACGGCTTTGGAATGTTGTTGGGAGGCTATTCTCTACAATAGGCAGCCGCTTTTCCGAAGAGGGTATTTTGGAGTTTGAAAGTGATATTCATTTCCTAAGTAAGGAAGAAATCTTCGCATTTATTGATGGTCGCAGTATCACGACTGATCTTAATGCACTTGTTGGCTTGAGAAAAGAGGAGTACGAACGATTTCAAGTTATGCCAGCTTCTGCTGTTCAACTCGCTACATATGGCATTCCGTATCATAGCAATGATTTTACGGCAGCCGCAACGAATCCAGTACGCTCAGAAGTAAAAATGCAAGGTCTGATTAGTTGCTCAGGAAAATCACAAGGTGTTGTGCGTGTCTGGACAGGTGATGACTCGTTTGTGCTAGCAGATGGCGAAATTATTATCGCAAGGTGTGCAGATGCAAGAATAGATGCGAAACTCGTCTCTGCCTCAGCATTGTTGATAGAGCGAGGATCAGTTTGGAACCCACTCTGTGTATTGGCCCGACAAATGAATTTGCCTACCATCGTGGAGATCGAAGATCTGCTTAGTAATTTTAAAGATGGTGACCTCGTCGAAGTGGATGCTGTTGTAGGCGAAATCCGGAAGGTAGTGTTATAGATTTGGATGCAATTAAAAAGAAGGCCTATTTTTATTAAAATAGGCCTTCTTGCATTTACTCGTTATCTTGTTTGTCAATTTTTTCTCTTTTTCCAGTGTCAGGATCGTACTCATATTCTGTTTGCTCAATAACCACAGCATAGGATGAGGGTTGGATGCCATGACCATAACGGACTGCATATCTTTTTGTAAACTCCGCTCCAAAGAAAATGATAGCGGATGTGTAATACACCCAACTCAACAAAATGATGATCGATCCAGCAGCCCCGAAAGCACTAGCAGTCGCATTATTTGAGAGGTACATAGATATGCCCCATTTTCCCAACATAAATAGTAGCGCGGTGAAAATGGCACCTCCTAAAATATCTTTAAAACGTACTTTGGCATCGGGTAATACCGAAAATATAAAACCGAATAAGGTACCAATTACGACAAAGGTTACTGCAGTATTGACCCAGTCGATCAAGTCAATATTTATCCAAGAGAAGGTGTTTCCAATTTCTGTCGACAATAATCCAATGATACTACTCAGGATTAGGGAGGCCATTAATAGAAATGCTAACCCTAAAATCATAGAAAAAGATAGCAAGCGATTGATAATCATTTTCAACCAACCTTTTTTAGGTTTAGGTTTTACATTCCAAATCGTATTTATCGATTGCTGTATGTTCACAAATATCGTAGTGGACGTAAAGATTAATGTTCCAATACCGATAATGAATCCGATGTTGGATTTAGAATCAGAAGATATCTTCTGAATAGCCGATTCGAGCATCACCGCGATATCTTGACCAAATAGTGCGGTCAGTTCTTCCATCACTTCGTTTTGTGCACCATCGTTACCACCGATCTGATTTCCATAGAAAAAGCCCAATGTCCAGATCAAAATCATAACCAAAGGACCAATGGAAAATACCGTGTAATACGATAAGGCAGCACTCATCTTTAAACAATCGTGCTCCATGAAACCCATTCCGGCATCATAAACTAACTTAAAATAATCTTTAATCTTCTGCAACATAGACCTGAAAATGAATTTATATATTATTCAAGGTATCCGGTACGGAGATATGCAGCAACTATTCTTCTTCCGCGTAGATTTCGTCTACCGCTTTTTGGAATTTTTCCAAGATCACTTTACGTCTTAAGCTTAATTTCGGTGTAAGTTCGCCATTGTCGATGGTCCACTCTTCTGGGAGTAATATGAATTTCTTTACTTTTTCCCATTTACCAAATTTAGTCATAGCATTATTTACGATTTGATCGTATTTTTCAAGAACTTCCTTTTGGCCAATTAGCTCTTCTCGCGATGAGAAAGAGATATTCTTACGTTCGGCCCATTTTTCAAGGTCTTCAAAGTTTGGAACTATTAATGCACTTGGAAAGCGTCTGTTTTCCCCAATAACCATCACCTGACCAATAAACGGAGATTCCATTAATTTGTTTTCCAAAACTTGAGGTGCTACATACTTTCCGCCAGCTGTTTTAAACATTTCCTTTTTACGATCAGTAATTCTCAAGAACCCATCAGAGGTCAGTTCTCCAATATCTCCCGTGTGGAAATAGCCTTGTTCGTCAAACACCTCAGCAGTAGCTTTTTCATTTTTGTAGTATCCTTTTGAAATACTAGGTCCTTTGACTAAGATTTCACCATCTTCAGCGATCTTGACATCAAGATTTCCAAGTACCTTACCGACAGATCCAAATTTTACACCGCTATCTTCCGTGGAATTTACAGAGATTACTGGTGACGTTTCTGTTAGCCCGTAACCTTCTAATACACGGATGTTTGCCGCCCAAAATACACGAGCTAATCTTTCCTGCAATGCCGCACCACCTGATATGATGAATCGTACTTCGCCCCCAAGAGCATCTCTCCACTTAGAAAAAATCAATTTGCGTGCAATACCGAGCTTAAAATTGTACCATGCCGAATTTTTAGCAGGCTCTTGGTATTTATGTCCCAAGTCTAACGCCCAGAAGAAAAGTGCTTTTTTGATGCCGGTAAGACTTTTGCCTTTTGCCACGATCTTATCGTACACTTTCTCTAGCACGCGTGGTACGGTCGTGAAAAATTGTGGTTTAACCTCGTTGATATCTACGACGATATTGTCCAGATTTTCTGCATACCAGATTTGGATACCACGTGCGAAGTATAAATAAACAACCATGCGCTCGAAGATGTGCGACAAGGGCAAAAAACTAATTGATTTTTCACAACCATCAGGTACGAGATGCTGGCAGCCGTGCACATTACTTAAAATGTTTTTGTGAGAAAGATATACTCCTTTTGGCGTGCCTGTAGTCCCTGACGTATAGATTAGGGTTAATAAATCTTCTTCATCAACAGCATCATTGTAGGGCTTTAGGTCTAAGTCTTGCTCTTTGCCAATGGCAATCAGATCTTTTAGGCTATTTTGTCCTTCTACATCGTCTATGGTGTAGATGTCTACATTTAAGTTATTTTCGCTGATAGCTTCATTGATTTTGCTGAAAAGCTCCCTATTACTGACGAATAGCAACTTGACCTCTGAATCTTTAATAATATAAGCCAAGTCTTTAGAGGATAGTGTAGGATAAAATGGTACGATGGCGGCACCAATCTGGTTGGTCGCAAAATCAATCATGTTCCATTCCGGTCGGTTCCCGGACATGAGACCAACGCGATCGCCTTTTTTTAGGCCTTTCGCTATCAATCCTTTACTCGTGTAATCCATGTTTTCTACGAACTCAGACGTAGAGACCGTTTTCCAAGAATCTCCTTTTCTACCGCCCACCATGATTGGCTTTGCGTAGTGATCACGGTTATAATGTATGATATCAAATATTCTCTTAAAGTCGCTCATCGTTTATTGGGAATAAAATTGTGGTTTATAACAATTTGTGGCATCAGTATGTTTACTAAGTTAGTGTTTTTTGCTTAAAAAAATATATTTTAATATCAGTTAAAAGTGAAATAACGTTAAATTTGCTTTCTCGTATCATAAACATTCGTATAATCGCATAATAAATACACTAGTAGTATACTATGAAAGTAAGTACAAAATTTTATCTCCTTCTAACATTTACATTGTTGTTCTCAGCTGGCGCTTATGCGCAACTTAGTTCGCAACATGCCGCAGGTCTACGTTTTGGTAGCGCCACTGGTTTTAATTATCGCTATGCACTGAATGATGTGAATGCTATCGAGGGAATTTTGAGTGTACAAAGTAATTCTACATCGAGTCGCTTTCGATTAGTAGGCTTGTATCAATATCATCAACCGATCAACGAAGACTTTAGCTGGTATTGGGGTTATGGTGGTAGTATTGGTTCTTACACCCAGAAAGCATTTCAATCACAACAACCAGACGGTACGATCAATATGCATCCACGCAATTCAGAATTAGCGTTGAGCATAGATGGTATTGCTGGTGTCGAATACAATATTCCTACTACACCTATTGCGGTTTCATTGGATGTAAAACCCTATTTTGATTTCTTACAATCGTCCAGTTTTCGTATTATAGATACCTTCGGGTTTTCGGTTCGCTACCAGTTCTAATTTACGAGCCGATTTATTGATTCATCACCATAATGAATAGCATGAATAAATTTGCATTTTTAGGTATGCTCGTTTTATCTATTACCTTTAGTATAGGCAGAAGTAATGCTCAATCTTACGATATGTTTGTGGGCACGTATACCAATGGTACGGGTAGCAAAGGGATCTATCGTTTTAATTTTGATGCTGCTACGGGCGAAGTTAGGCCAATATCGGTCATTGAGTCGCCCAATCCATCCTTTTTGGCTAAATATGAAAACCGACTTTTGGCGGTAAACGAAGGAGAGGGTGAGCAAGCTACGCTATCGCTTTTTGATATTGCAACAGCTAATGTGAAACTGATCGATAAATCAACCACGTTGGGAGATCATCCTTGCCACGTAGCTTTCGATGCAGCGGGCAATATTGCTTTGGTTTCTAATTATTCCGGCGGATCGCTTGCGCTATTTAGTTTGACGGATAACCGAACCAAGTTGATTCTGCATGACCTGTTGGAATATGAAGGGAATGGGCCTGATCCAGAGCGACAAGAACAAGCACATATACACTCTGCGTTTTTTAACGATGGATTGGCTTATGTGTCCGATTTGGGTAATGATCAAATTCATGTGTATGGCTTGAGTCACGATGGTACAGATTTGCGAAATGGCGCATTGACATTAAATGAGCAGACCGTTATTCATACCATCAAAGGCGGCGGTGCTCGGCATTTGACATTTAGTGCCGATGGGCAGACCTTGTATAGTTTGCAAGAGTTGACAGGCCAGATCGCCGTTTTTCGTCAAGAAAATGATGAATGGGTATTGAAACAGATTGTCGCGTTGTATGGTGATGGCTTCGAAGGAAAACAGGGAGGAGCAGATGTGAAAATATCACCTGATGGCGGAAGCTTGTACGCGACAAACAGAGGCGATGCGAACTTGATTGTGCATTATACCGTATTGCCAAATGGTCTATTGGAATGGCAAAACAAATACAGCGTACAGGGCGCCAACCCAAGAAATTTTGCTATTACGCCTGATGGCGGATACGTATTGGTTGCGAATCAAGATACCAATCGAATCGTCGTTTTTAAACGCGATGCATTTACCGGAGATTTAGAAGACACGGGCAAGCGCATTGAAGTTCCTGCACCGGTGTGTATCTTGTTTTAAGAAGCCTGCGCAGTCGGTTTGATTTGCAAATGATCTAATCGTTTACCAAAAATAGATTTTTCAGATACTTTGGAGAAGCCTGTACGTAAGTATAGGCTTTTTGCTTTAGGATTTTCCTGATCTACTAATAGGCCAACCGTTGCTTTTTGTTCATGAACATAAAAATCAATGATATGGCGAAGTAAAAGCTGGCCTATGCCCATTCCTTGAGCGTTGGGAGCCACAGCGATCGTATCAAGATATATTTCGCCCGCTACGGTTTCGTCAAAGACGATTGGGCTATGCTGGTACTCTCTTCTAATATAATCCAATACAGGCGCTCTCAGCGTTTGGAGATTAGCACCATCATACAAGCATGCTTGTCCCAAGATGTCGCCATTCATTTCGGCTATCCAGATATGCTGATAAGAGTATTGATTATCTTTTTGAGCAATGCAATATATCAAGAAATCAATAGCTTTTGCCTTGTCTTTTTGTCCAATCAGATAATAAACGATGTCTTCCATCGCTAAGAGTAGGATAGGAGCCAATAGAATGGCGTCCTGAGGTGTTGCTTTACGGATTTGCACTTGCATGTATGTAGGCGTATGAGTTATACTAGATGTAACAAAAAAATGCCGACATGGATTAGATGTCGGCACTCTATGACTGATAGACAAAAGTTATCTGCTTATTTATCTAATTTTTCGAATTTATCGTAGTCAATTTTTTTCGACTTTATTTTGATTACACCTTTCAAGTAATCGAACACTTTCAATGCTTTTGATTCTTCAAACAAACGGTTAGCTTGCTCTCTGTCCTGCAGCAACTGCATAGCAAATTGGTTCAATTGCTCGTCTGTAGGCTCCTCATTGATGTTGTACATCTTGATTTGCGAATAGATACGCTCTTTAGCTAAGCTTACTACCTCGTCGTATTTTACTTCTAAGTTATTGGCTGTTACGATGCGGTTCTCGATCAACGTCCATTTCAGGTTTTTCAAGAAATCGGCAAATCCTTCTTCCAATTCTTCGTCAGAGATTTCTGGATTAGTCGCTTTCAACCAACGTTTCAAGAAAGGCTCAGGGAAAGAAGCTTCCACTTTGTCCATACCGAAAGTATAGATGTCGTTGCGCAATCTTTGATCAGAGTTCTGTTTGAATAAGTTCTCTACTTCCTCTTTTACTTTTGCTAAAAATTGCTCTTCTGTCGTCACTTCACCTGCAGGGAAAAGCTTGTTGAAGAATTCTTCGTTCAATTCTGCCTCTTCTAATCGGTTGATATTTTTTACAGTCAGCTCAAAATCGGTTACATCTAGAGCTGTAGCTTCATCTTCTGTAATACCTAGTAAACGAGCGATGTCAGCGACTTTAAATGCTTTTTTGATATCGAATTTTACAGTATCATCTTTCTTCAATCCGATGAAAGATTTTTTGATTGCCGCATTTTCAACTAAATCTGTGCGTACAGAAGTTGTTTTCTCAATACCCTCTTCTTTGTTTTGTTTCAAAGTAGCGTACAATACATCGCCTTCTTCAGAAACTTCTGGATTGATCATTTTGCCGTAGCTTCTACGTAGGTTTTTAACGCGCTCTTCCAACGTAGCTTTATCTGCTTCGATGTCATACGCTACAAACTCGGTATCAGCAGAAAAAGGTACATCAAAAGCTGGTGCTAGACCAATTTCGTACTCAAAAGAGAATGCATCATTGAAATCCCAGTTGTATTGTGTAGACTCATCTTCTTTTGGAAGCGGCTGACCCAATACTTCT
The DNA here is from genome assembly GCF_011316935.1 of Sphingobacterium chungjuense. Taxonomy (GTDB): domain Bacteria; phylum Bacteroidota; class Bacteroidia; order Sphingobacteriales; family Sphingobacteriaceae; genus Sphingobacterium; species Sphingobacterium chungjuense. Next base: position 75,594 of record NZ_WLYS01000004.1, on the reverse strand, counting down.
AATTTTTGCTCTGAGATATAGTTAGAAATTTGATCACTTACCAAACGATTGACTTCGTCGAACAAAATTGATTTACCATAAGTACGTTTAATGTGACCTACAGGAACCATTCCCGGACGAAATCCAGGTAATTTTGCTTTTTTCGCCTGATCTTTTATGGCTTTATCTACTTGAGGATTATAATCTTCAGGTGCCAAGTCAACCTTGATGCTGGCGTTGATGTCGTCTATTTTCTGGTGTGAAATATTCATACTCTTTGTTTGTTGCGTAATTTTAAAATCGCATTAATAAAAAAATCCTCCCGATGTCTATTGGTCGGGAGGATTTTGAGTGCGGAAGAAGGGACTCGAACCCCCACGCCTTGCGGCGCCAGATCCTAAGTCTGGTGCGGCTACCAATTACGCCACTTCCGCAGTTAGGATTTTTTTATTGTGCCACAAAGATAGGATGCGGATTGATATTTGTCAAGTGTTTTTGTGTATTTATTTGATAAAAGTGTTCATATTCCCTGTAAATGCGTGGTAATGATCTTTTTAAATTTCTAGGTTATTTGCCCGGAGAAATAACATGAGCGGCATCTCGGCTCATAACTTTCCTTTTCACCCAGCATTACGCGCTCTTCACGATCGTTCAGTCGGTACGAATAAGCTGCTGGTGCTCCACATCTAACACAAACAGCATGCACCTTGGTGACATGTTCTGCTATGGCCATCAGTGCAGGTATTGGTCCAAAAGGTTGCGCTTTGAAATCCATATCCAAGCCTGCGACTACTACGCGAATCCCTTTATTAGCGAGCTGCACACATACATGTGGCAACTCATCATCAAAAAATTGAGCTTCGTCGATGCCAACTACTTTCGTGTCGGCACTGAGTAATAAAATAGCTGACGAATGCGCTACTGGAGTAGAAGGGATGCTGTTGCTATTATGTGATACGATGAATTGCTCATCGTATCGTACGTCCACCTCCGGCTTGAAGATTTCTACGGGCAGTTTAGCAAACTGTGCTCTGCGCAATCTGCGGATCAATTCCTCGGTCTTGCCCGAAAACATAGAACCTGTAATGACCTCAATACTTCCGATCGGAGAAGTACGATGTTGCGTGAAATTATGTTCAGAGAAAAGCATCATCTATTGAGCGTGTTTTATTTGTGTATATGTGCTATTTGCGCGGGCAAATCCGTGTGCTAATATCGAAATTAAATGTTATTTTTGACGAACAGGAATCGGCTTAAAAGGACAAGCATGTCAGTGTCAGTTTTTTAATTTTTGCCTAAACTTTTGGCATTTCTACCTGTTACCAAGTAGGTATATATTATCATTTACTATAATTATTTCATATATGTCGTATTCAGAGAACGATGTGCTAGCAAAGGTGGGAGATTTACTCGTTGAGATCAACGAAGAATATGCGACAGTGCAGGAGCAAGAAGGGCAGCTCGCGGTCGTTCAGTTGGGCATGTTGGCAGCAAAGGCCAAATACTTGGCGGCACATTTTGAATTGTTAACTCAGTTAAGCGTCAAGCAGCCTGAGGTAACATCCGATAATGCAAAAGCACAAGCTGCCGGAGAAATTATCTTTACGCCAGCTACCGCAAAGGTAGATGAAAAGGAAGATTCGCAGCAAACAGTAGCAGAAATCGCACCCGACCAAGAAGAACCAAAAGCACAAAATGCACAAGAAACTCAGTCCGAACCTGAATCCGAGCCAGAGCCAGTAGAAGAGGAGCAGGTTGATGAAGAGATAGAAGAACCGCAGCCTGAGGAAGAAGAACCGGAAGTTGAAGAAGAAAAGGAGGAAGAACCTGCTAAAGAAGAGGAGCGTGCTTCGGCAGAACCAGAGCCAGAAGCGCCAAAAGCACAATCTACGGAGCGGCAGTCCGAATCTGAGGCATCGGTTAGCGCGTGGAGAAATGTAGCAGAGGAAAAGACGTCTGAAGAACCTGCAAAGGAAGAGGTTTCAGTAGTCAATTCAGTCGTGGAAGAAAGCCGGACGATCGAACTCAATCAGCCTCAAAAAAGTGAAGAAGCTCCGACAGCTAGCAGCCGTCCGCTGACATTGAACGAAATGATCCAACAGCAAAGACGCGCTGGCCTCACGAATGCCAATCAGTTTAAGACACCAGCTACGAAGACAGAGCAGATTGTGGATCTTAAAACGGCAGTCAGTCTAAATGATAAATTGTTGTTTATCAAAGATCTGTTCAATGGGTATAGTTTGGCCTATACCGAAGCTATTGAACTATTGAATCGTTTTGATAATATGGCCGAAGCTGATGCCTTTTTGCAAGCCAATTATTCCCTAAAGAATAATTGGGCATCTAAGCCACAAACGGTAGAAAAGCTCTACCATATCCTACAAAAGAAATTTGCTTAAGCCACGAGCTTAACGTTTTTACGGTATTAGCGGAGGTCAAATTGAACCCAGTCTTGGCCATTATGGCCATAGACGAAGTACTTCGATTGTACGATCTCCGCAAATACTTCAACCTGTCTCAGAAAACCCTCTGAAGAAGTATTTTCAATCACTTCCTGTTGCACAATATAAATTTCATTGTTGGCGATAGCCGGCGATTGTGCTACCCCCTCTTCTTGCAACACCAATGGAAGATCGGCATAGAGCTGTTCGTCCTGTTGTACTACGATGATTTTTTCGGCGTTACGAATTTCTGCGCTAGACTGCCACGTGCCGCCGCCAATTTCTAGTGCTTCCTGAGTTAGTGCATTAAAATCCTGGGAAAGATCCCGAACATTACTCACTAAGGTAACACGAGGACGCGATTCGGCAGGAATAAATTTTAGCTTGTGGTATACGATGTCAACTTCTTCCTCCAAATGTTCGAACGCTGCTATGTCCGTCGTTTTTAATGTCTGTAATAATTTCTGGTATTCGCTATCTCTCTGCATAGTGGCTTCTATTCCGGATTTTGGCAAAGGTACAGAAGCCAATTTAAAAACCGATAAAATCAGTGATCATTGGTGCGATTTTTGATACTTTTGAAGTAGAAAAATTAATACAGAAAGCTATGTTTGACAAATTATTTCAAGCACAACAAAAAGCCCAAGAGATCAAAGCACGCTTAGATAATATCTCGGTATATGGAGAAGCAGAAGGTGGCAAGATAAAAGTGGTGGCAACAGCCAACAAGGAAATCAAAGAGATAGCCATCGATCCTATCTATATGGAAAATGTGGATCGCGAACAATTGGAAGAATTACTTGTGGTAGCGCTCAATAAAGCTTTGGTGCAAGCAGAGCAGATCAGCCAAGGAGAGATGCAGGCGGCCACACAGGATGTGTTGGGCAATTTGGGTGGTCTGGGAGATTTATTCGGAAAGGGATAATTCGTCTAATTACAGATTACCATATATACCAAAGATCAATCATATTGAAACCACAAAATTTTATTGGATGAAAGTAACCTATTACGGGCAATCCTGTGTAGAATTTGATTTTGATGGCACCAAAGTGCTATTAGATCCATTTATATCGCAGAATCCACTGGCCGAAGGCATTGATATTGATCGCATCAAGCCAGATTATATTTTTTTAAGTCATGCGCATGGGGATCATGTGGCCGATATGGCGCATATTCAAAAGCAGAGCAATGCCACCGTAGCCGCTATTGTAGAGACAGCTGCTTGGGTGAAGTCGCAGGGCGTGCCCGAAGATAAAGTGATCGATTTCAATTTTGGCGGAACGCTGGATTTGCCATTCGGAAAAGTAAAGATGGTGTATGCGTTGCATACAAATAGCACGCCGGATGGTCCATATGCTGGTGTAGCAGCAGGATTTGTTTTTTTCGTAGGCGAAAAGAAAATATATTTTGCTGGCGATACTGCTTTAACAATGGAGATGAAACTGTTGGCAGATTTAGCACTGGATTGGGCGTTTTTGCCTATTGGTGGTCATTACACGATGGATGTAGACGATGCATTGCGCGCAGCCGATTTTGTGCAGTGCAAAAATGTGATTGGCATACACTACAATACTTTTCCACCAATATCTATTGATCCAGAGCAAGCAGCAGCCACATTCAGTGCGGCAGGAAAGAAACTTTACTTGCCTTTGATTGGTGGAGAAATACTGTTGTAAGCTAACTGCACCATAACCATATCGAAAAAACGGGAAACATCCATGGATGCTTCCCGTTTTTTGTAGTATCAGTCTTAGACATATTAACTATCTCAACTCTTTATCCTTGGTTGATATGATAGTCTACTAAATCATCAATAGGAGAGCGTAGGATTTTTCCAACGTTCATGCCATATTGTTTCGCTTTGTCCGTAAGCACATTTCTAAAATTGTAACCTACCGATCCGATACAATTAAATGAATACGATTGATAGTCTGGATATTTGCTCACAAGATTCGAAAAGAAAGCTTCAAAAGCGTCATCAACGATAGATCTCGTGTATTGGATATTAACATTATTGTCATACACGAACTTACTGAAGCTCGCACAGAAGCGATTGGCTAATGGCTTCGTGTATACGTTGTCCATGATCTCGTCAGGAGTCAACTTGTACGTATTATAGAAAACCTCCGCTACGTCCTTTGGCATCAGGCCACGGATGAAATCTGTCAATAATTTCTTACCTATATAGCTTCCGCTACCTTCATCGCCCAAGATATATGCCGCCGAATCGATATTGTGTGTGATTTTTGAACCATCATAAATACAGCTATTGGTACCTGTACCCAAGATCGCGGCAAAGCCTGCTTCAGATCCTAACAATGCCCGTGCAGCTGCTAATAAATCATGTCCTACCTCCACTTGGGATTGCGGAAATACCACTTGGATCGCATCTTTTACAATAGTCGCTTTCTCTTCATTGTGCACGCCCGCGCCATAATAATATACCTCTTTGATCTCTTGGAATGGAATATCGTTGGGCAATCCTTTTTTTAGAGAAGACACAATGTAAGCACTGTCTACAAAGTAGGGGTTGTATCCCTCCGTGTTAAAGTAAATTTTCTTTTTTGAATCGTCCAACAAACACCAGTTTGTCTTGGTAGAACCACCATCAGCAATAACAATCATTATATAGATGTTTTGATTTTTTATATTTGTGTTAGTAACCTAATTCTTAATAAATTCACCGCGATAGATTTTCGCTCGGCGAATGTTTTGCAAAATACATTATTAATCTTTAAAACAATAGCAGTTGTAGTAAATAAATGCGACAACATCATTAGATGCAATAGGTTAGTAAGCAAAAAAGCGCCTCCAATAATTATTGAAGGCGCTTTTTTATATAAAATATCGAATTGATAACTTAGTGTATAAGTTACAATTTGCTGATAGCTTAATGGCTAGCTTCGACTTCTATTTTTTCCATATCTATTCCCTGTTTTTTCAAGAAACCTTTGACCATGATAGCAAAAATTATGATGTATAGGAATCCGAAAACCGGAACGATATAGGAGTTGTGAATGCCGATAATATCGGCCAATTTTCCTTGAATAGGAGGCAAGATACCACCACCTAAGATCATCATCACTAAGAAAGCAGAACCTTGTTCTGTGTATTTGCCCAACCCTACAATAGAAAGACTAAAGATCGAGCCCCACATGATCGAACAAGCTAATCCGCCTGCCAAGAAAGCGTAAATAGCAACGGTACCAGCAGTCAATAAACCTACGACCATGGCGATCAATCCGAATGAGCCAAAAATAACGAGCGTACGGATAGGACGGTCTTTACTAAAGAAGAATGCCGCAATCTGAATAAATACACAAATCACATAGTAGTACAATACCGACATATCAAAACCTGCTAGACTATTCACTCCAATGATCAACATAAAAGCGATAAGCGGTACGATGACGATCAAGATTTTTTTGGTATTTGTCATTAAATTAAAAGCACTTAGAGCACCTGCCCAACGTCCGATCATCATACTACCCCAATACATGGAAATATAAGGCGTGATTTCGGAAGATTGCAAATTGCCAAATTCATCCAACGTCAATAATTCACCTAAATTACTTCCGATAGCTACCTCAATACCTACGTATAGAAACAACGCCAACATACCTAAAACCAATTGTGGATATTGCATGGCGCCCCATCCCTCTGGTTTCTTCTTTGCACGGTTATAGGCAAATACTAATCCGCCAACCATGACCACTAAAGCAGCAGATAGCCAAGCCATACGCTTCAGCTCCAATGGATGTCTCAAAGCTTCAATCTGCGCAGCGAGCGAAGTCTGTGTTGCTGCATCAATAGCCACTTTTAATTGCGCTTGCAACGCCTCAATTTGCAGTGCGGCTTCACTTTTATAGCTCATAAATACAGGAGCAAAAGCACAAAACAATAAAACCGTCATGACGATAAGTGTCGTTCTGGCTTTGTTCGCAGGCTCCATAGGTTCCAAATTGAACCCGGCTGGAACTCTCTTCGAAAAGTAAAATAAAGCAGCAGCCAATAAGAATAGTAGTCCGACACCGCTATAGAGAATCACCACTTTGCTCAAAGGCAAATTAGCAATATCCGCATCAGATACCGTTTCGAAAGTGCCGAATAGTGCAAATCCAATTACCAATGGACCGATCGTCGTTCCTAAAGAGTTGACACCACCACCAAGATTGACACGTGATGCGCCCGTTTTCGGATCGCCTAAGATCACGGCAAAAGAATTGGCAGCCGTTTGTTGTAAGGAGAATCCTAATGCCACGATAAACAGACCAATCAGCATGGCGGTGTACACATTAATTTCTACCGCACCAATCATCGCCGCAGCTCCCACTGCAGAAAATAATAGGCCGTAAACAATACTGCGCTTGTATCCCCATTTTCCGACCAGATCTTTTCCGGTTAGCGTACCAAAGATAAAAAGTAACAGAGCGCCTGTGTAATAAGCGGAGTAATAAGCAAAGTCAATAAGTTGTGACTGAAACTGATCTAAACTGAAATAATTCTTACAAAAGGGGATGAAAATACTATTGCCCGCGGCAATGAATCCCCAGAAAAAAAACACTGTTATCAAAGTATACAGCGCAGGGTAGTTCGTTTGTATAGGTTTGTTGTTCATAATATTTTTTTGACGGTGATAAACATACGCATTAATTTGAGTTAATGCCAGATATTATTCAGAACATTCGATTTAGCAAAGTCGTAAAACCACTTTTACCAGCGAATAAATTGCGTCAGAAAGAAAAAACGCTTTTTTAATTTTGAAATAACGTTTCGAATGTTTTTCTTTGTAGCAGTTCTAAATTTATCCTTACTGGAAAAAGAAGCCTCAAACAGTTTCGTCCTTTCCAACGTTCTAGCAAAAAGAAAGAGTTTAAAAAGTGTTATTGACGAAGAAGGGGATAAAATTCGATAATATAATCCTGTATTTTGTACATATAAATTAATGGAGATCAAAGAATTGAATACTAAACTCGTGTCTGAATTGCGCGAGATAGCTAAAGTATTGGGGATCCCTGATACAGAAAAACTAAGAAAACAAGAGTTGATTGATCGTATTTCCGGTATTGCTGCAGATTCTAAAGAGGCTGCTCCAGAGCAAGCGGAGGAATTGGAAGACGCTGTAGATACCGATGCTGCGCCACGTCAGCGCAAACGCACACGTACTGCTGGTGGAGTAGAACCGGTATCTGTGGGTCGCCGCTCCGCGGATGATACCTTGGTCGCTGAAAGAGAAAGACCAGCCGCAGCAGAAAGATCTTCAGAAGCGCCTGCTGCTGTAGCAGAACAGCCTGCTGCTAAAGCTGCTGCAACACCCACAGATTTTGATAACGTTATTGTAAACGAAGGTGTATTGGAAATTATGCCAGATGGTTATGGTTTCCTACGTTCTTCTGATTATAATTATTTAACCTCGCCAGACGATATTTACGTATCCCAATCTCAAATCAAACTTTTTGGTTTGAAAACGGGTGACAATATTCGCGGATCTATTCGTCCACCTAAAGAAGGTGAGAAATATTTCCCATTAGTACGTGTAGAATCTATCAACGGACAAAATCCAGCAGAGATTCGCGACCGCGTTCCTTTCGACTATTTGACACCTTTGTTTCCGGATGAAAAATTGAACCTTGATCTAGGTGTAGGCAACTACTCCACGCGGATCATGGATCTTTTTACGCCAATCGGTAAGGGGCAGCGTGGATTGATCGTAGCACAACCAAAAACAGGTAAAACCAACTTGTTGAAAGAAGTAGCCAATGCGATTGCAAAAAACCACCCAGAAGTTTATTTGATCATCTTATTGATTGATGAGCGCCCAGAAGAGGTGACCGATATGGCAAGAAGTGTTCGTGCAGAAGTGATTTCTTCTACCTTCGACGAACCTGCTGATCGCCACGTGAAGATTGCTAACATCGTATTAGAGAAAGCAAAACGCATGGTAGAGTGTGGTCATGATGTTGTGATTTTATTAGATTCTATCACTCGCTTAGCGCGTGCCTACAATACCGTTGCTCCAGCATCTGGTAAGATCTTATCTGGTGGTGTGGATGCTAACGCGTTGCACAAGCCAAAAAGATTCTTCGGTGCGGCACGTAATATCGAAGATGGCGGTTCATTGACCATTCTTGCTACAGCGTTGACTGATACAGGATCGAAAATGGATGAAGTAATCTTTGAAGAGTTTAAAGGTACAGGAAATATGGAGTTGCAGCTTGATCGTAAGCTTTCTAACAAACGTATCTTCCCAGCTATCGATTTGACTGCTTCTAGCACACGTCGTGATGATCTATTAGTAGATCGCGAGCAATTGCAAAGACTTTGGGTATTACGCAACCACTTAGCAGACATGAACCCGCAAGAATCGATGGAATTTTTGCTGAGCCAAATGCGTGGCACCAAATCCAATGAAGAGTTTTTGATTAGCATGAATAGTTAATCCCATTAGAAATTTATAATTTTAAGCCACCTTCTATTACAGAAGGTGGCTTTTTTATTTTTCACCACCACGCATGAAACGACATATTCCCAATACCATTACCCTATTCAACTTGCTAAGCGGATGTGTCGGCATATCCTTTGCCTTTCAAGGGCGATTTGATTGGGTATTATATTGCTTGATTGCCTGTGGAATATTCGATTTTTTGGATGGTACTGCTGCCAGACTGTTGCATGTTCGCTCCGATATTGGCAAAGAGTTGGATTCTTTGGCCGATGTGATCAGTTTTGGTTTCTTGCCTGGTACGATTCTCTTTATGATGTTGCAGGAAACGACATCTTCAGCCTATTTACCTTATGCAGGATATATCGTAACCGCATTTTCAGCGCTAAGATTGGCTAAGTTCAATGTGGACACTCGGCAATCCACTGATTTTATCGGTGTTAATACGCCGATGAATAGTTTTGTGATTATCTCTTTGCCATTTATTGCCCAACGTTTTCCAGCTATCTTTGGTAATAGCTATTTTTTGGTCGCTATTATTTTGCTCAGTTCCTATCTATTAGTGTCTGAGATCAAACTATTTTCCATGAAATTGAGCAACTTATCTTGGGCAAGCAATCGATACAAATACTTATTTCTATTGTCCAGCGTATTGCTTATTGTGCTATTCCAATACCTAGCCTTACCGCTTATACTATTAGCTTATATTTTATTTTCCAGTCTTCATTTTTCGAACGAAGAGCAAAAAACAGCACGTTAGGATAAGCTGCTGTAGAAATGATCAAGTTCCAACATCACGTGATTGAATTGCGTCTTTAGATCATGAAATAGCGGGAGAATCAGGACTAAATCTGTTCCACGCCGCGCAGCGCTTTCTAATACTTGAAATTGTACATGCAGTTCTTTGGCGCCAATATACGCCATTGTCGGTTTCATGTGGTGCGCTTTTGAACTAATTTCAGCGAGATCCTGTTGTTCTACCGCTTGGCTAAGATTGTCAAAATCCGTTTGACAATGTGTTAGATACATACCTATAAATGTCTTGATCATTTGATCATCGCCAAACATGTTGTTTTTAATTAGATCTGGTTCTATGTAAAGGTACTTACTCATATGGTTGGAAAACAGATAATTGGTCAGAGCAGGTTTCAAGCAGCTCGCTATTGGATTGCTTCAAGATCGGATGAATGTAATTTGGGGCTATCTCTACGAGAGGAATTAAGGTGAAATTGCGTTCGCTGATGTAGGGGTGAGGAATCTTTAGATCGACTTCATCGATCACATCACGATTAAAGTACAGTATGTCTATATCGATGATCCGCGCTCCCCATTTTATTTCACGAACACGGCCAAGTTTATTTTCAATTTGCTGGCAGGATCGCAGTAATTCTACGGCAGATAGCGTTGTATCTACTCTTAAAACCTGATTGAGGAAAGCAGGTTGATCCACCAATCCCCAAGCTGCGGACTCATATAAGCTTGATCGTTCTTGAATCTTGCCAATTTGTATTTCTATCTCTGATAGGGCGCTGTGTAATTGCTGAGCGGGATTGCCCAGATTTGCCCCCAACAATAAATATGCGCTATTTAATTTCACCTATACAAGGTACTAAAAGTAAGTTAGATAACTGGAATTGTAGGTGATATTTTCTTATAAGGATGCTTGAAGCACAAATTTACTTTTATTATTTACGGTTTTCTTTTAGATTTACAAGACATTCACGCAATACATATGAAGCAATTTTTTAAATATGTACTCGCCACCGTAGTTGGCGTTTTTATTTCATCTATTTTAGTGGTTTTAGTAGTTGTCGGCCTTATAACCGCGATGGTATCTTCGTTGGGTTCTAGTGCAGAGCCTACCGTATCAGCCAATTCCGTATTACACATTACACTAGATCATCTGATTACTGAAAAAACCGTTCCTTCACCTTTTGAAGATATAAACATTCCGGGTGCACCAGATTCTCGCTCCCTGGGCTTGAATGATATTATTGCGCGAATCAAAACGGCCAAAACCGATAGTAATATCAAAGGTATATATCTCAATGTTAGCACCGTAAATGCAGGGTTCGCAACGGTACGCGCTATTCGCAACGCGTTAATAGATTTCAAGGAGTCGGGCAAATTTATCGTCTCATACAGTGATGTGATGACTCAAAAAGCGTATTACCTATCTTCTGTGGCCAACGAAGTGTATATTAGCCCAGTTGGTTCGGTGGATTTCCGCGGTTTATCGAGTTCGGTGATGTTTATGAAAGATGCATTGGACAAATTAGGCGTGGAGATGCAAGTGGTGAAAGTGGGAACGTATAAAAGTGCGGTAGAACCATTTATCCTCAATGAAATGAGTGCTGCCAATCGCATGCAAGTGGAGGCGTACCTCAACAGCTTATATGATGGCTTTGTCAGCGATATTGCAACGGCGCGTTCGTTGGATGAAGCATCGGTGCGCCGAGTAGCGAATGAATACCTGATCCAATTTCCTGAAGATGCCGTAAAACAGAAATTTGTAGATAGCTTGATTTATAAGGATGAACTATTGGCAAAGCTGAAGGAAAAAGTAGGAATAGATCAGAAGAAAGATCTGTCATCCATTTCTTTATTGGATTATCGCAAATCATCTGATGTAAGCGGGACTTCTGGTGCCGGTCGTATTGCGGTATTGTATGCTTTTGGCGATATCGTTGATGGCAATACCTCTGGCGATGAACAAATCGGTGGTGAGTCGCTTTCCCGTGAATTGCGGAAGCTACGCGAAGATGATAAAGTCAAAGCGATCGTTTTACGCGTTAATTCGCCAGGGGGATCTGCCTTAGCATCGGATCTGATCTGGCGCGAGGTGAGCTTGGCCAAGAAAGCCAAACCTGTTATCGTCTCGATGGGAGATTATGCCGCCTCTGGGGGTTATTACATCTCTGCTGCGGCAGATTCTATTTTTGCAGATGCAGGTACGCTGACGGGTTCTATTGGGGTTTTTGGATTGATCCCGAATCTCCAAAACTTATTTAATAATAAATTAGGACTTCATTTCGACGTCGTCAAAACTGGTCCTTATGCAGATGTAAGTGTAGATCGCCCGTTGACAGCAGAAGAAAGAACTATTGTGCAAGGTGGTGTAAATCGCATTTACCAACAATTTATGCAGCGTGTCGCAGATGGTCGCGGATTGACCATCGCGCAAGTAGATAGCATCGGGCAAGGACGCGTGTGGACGGGAAGTCAGGCGATCGAACTAGGCTTAGTAGATCGATTAGGAACATTGGATGATGCGGTGAAAAGTGCGGCAAAAATGGCTAAACTAGATTCGTACAAGATCTCCGAATATCCACGTACTAAAGATCCATTTGAATCCATATTCAGCAGTTCGAAAGAAAAGGTAAAAATGTGGTTTTTGGAGGATGAATTAGGAGAGCACGTGCGTTATGTAAAAGACTTGAAGCGCGTGATGCAAAACACGGGTATACAAGCGCGCATACCGTACGAAATAGAAATCTTTTAAGTCAGAGATATGAGGGTGACGCTGTTATGCGTAGGGAAAACGGATGAGAAATATATTGAGGAAGGTATCGCAAAATATACCAAGCGGTTGATTCATTACGTTAAGTTTAGTATCACCGTGATTCCTGATATTAAAAATAGTAAAAACCTAAGTCAGGATCAGCAGAAGGAGAAAGAGGCGGATTTGATCTTGAAGCAGGTGGATAATTCGGACACGTTGATGCTGCTCGACGAAAAGGGGCAGCAATACCGTTCAGTAGATTTTTCAAAACTTCTGGACAAAAGCATGGTTAGTAATGTACAGCATATGGTCGTCGTGATTGGTGGGCCATACGGATTTAGTGATCGGGTGTATCAGCGCGCCAATGGATTGTTGTCGCTATCAAAGATGACTTTTTCGCACCAGATGATCCGATTGTTTTTTGTAGAGCAGTTGTACCGCGCTTTTTCGATTATGCGCGGCGAGCCATACCATCATGAATAATTTTTTGTGGAATTAAACTATGTATTGCATCATATAATAAAGGAGGTAAATATGGATTTAGATAAATATAAAAGAGACTATAAGTATCGAAGCCAAGAAGGGGCACATGGAGGTGGTGTGAATAAATGGATCATCATCATTGGAGGTGCACTGGTGGCGCTTTTGGCTTACTTGACATCGTAGTAGACTAGGATTGTCGTGAACCCACTTTGGTACATGTCATAGAAAAGCCTCGCTGATTTTATCAGCGAGGCTTTTTGTTTGTTCGCGTCCTTGCGAACTGGAGGTGTTAAGGTGTGGCAATCTAAAGTATAAACTCTCCTTACCCCAAACTAGCCAAACTATCTTCTAAAATTTGCAATTTGGCAATCGCATCCGATTTCTTGTTTTGCTCGTTCTCTACCACTTCTGGTTTGGCATTTTGCATGAAGCGTTCGTTGCCTAATTTCTTATCTACCGAAATCAGGAAGCCTTGCAAATACGTGATCTCTTTGGTAATGCGCTCGCGTTCGGCATCCACGTCGATATTATTTTCTAACGCGACATAGCACTCATCTTTACCTGCCAAAAAGCTCACTGCACCGCTGATTTTCTCTTTTACGAAGGTCAGCTCCTCGATGTTTGCTAGCTTCACAATACTATCGCTGTAGCGCTCGAAGTTGATATGCGTAGCATTGATCGCCAAAGGCAAACCGATTTTAGGCGATATTCCTTTCGAATTACGAATATTACGCACTTCCGAAATAATCTGCTGCACCGTAGCAAATTCCTTGATAAGTGTTTCATCGATTGCACCCACTTCTGGATACGAAGCTACGATTATGCAATCCTCAGCGGCGCGCTCGCCAAAAAGCTCATCGTGCCATAGTTCTTCACTCAAGAATGGCATAAATGGATGCGCTAACTTCAAGACACGTTCAAATAATCTTTTTACCGTATCTAATGTTTCGCGTTCGATTGGTGCTTGATACGCTGGTTTTACCAATTCTAAGTACCAAGCACAGAAATCATCCCAGATCAATTTATAGGTCGCCATCAATGCATCAGAAAGGCGATAGTGCGCGAAGTGATCTTCGATTTCTACCAAAGCCTGATTGAAGCGATTTTCAAACCAGTTTGCAGCTAGTTTTTGCGCATCCGTCGCCGGGGTGTCCGTGGTTTCCCAACCTTTTACCAAGCGAAAGGCATTCCATACTTTATTCGCAAAATTCCTTCCTTGCTCACAGTACGATACATCAAACATTAAGTCATTGCCGGCAGGCGAAGATAATAACATACCGACGCGCACGCCGTCTGTACCATATTGTTCCATCAACTCGATTGGATCTGGCGAATTGCCCAAGGATTTAGACATTTTGCGTCCTTGCTTATCGCGCACAATTCCCGTCAGATAAACATTGCGGAAAGGAGGTTTTTGTGTGTAATCATGGCCTGCGATAATCATGCGGGCTACCCAGAAGAATAAAATTTCCGGTGCCGTCACCAAATCATTCGTAGGATAATAGTACTGGAACTCTGGGTTTTCGGGATTGCGAACACCATCAAATACCGACATCGGCCACAACGCCGATGAAAACCACGTGTCTAACACATCATCTTCTTGGCGCAATCCTTCCGCTGATTTTCCTTCTTTCGCAAATGCTTCTTTGGCGCCTTCCTCGGTTTTAGAAATTACCCATTCGTTGCGGTCGTTGTACCAAGCTGGAATACGCTGTCCCCACCAAAGCTGGCGCGAGATACACCAATCTTTCACGTTCTCCATCCAGTGCTTGTAGGATGCAAAGAACTTGTCTGGAATCAGGTTGATCGTACCATCTTGTACATAATCCAAAGCGGGTTTAGATAGCTTTTCCATCTTCAACCACCATTGCATCGATAATTTAGGCTCGATCGCCGCGTCGGTACGTTCTGAAAAACCTACTTGCGAAACGTAATCTTCTACTTTCTCTAATTGGCCAATCTCGTCGAGTTGCTTAGCCACTTTTTTACGCGCGATAAAACGATCCTCACCAACGAAAATCTCTGCTTTTTCATTCAGCGTACCATCATCATTCAAGATGTCGATCACCGGTAGGTTGTGTTTTTGTCCCAATTCATAATCGTTGAGATCATGTGCTGGCGTCACTTTCAGACAGCCCGTTCCAAAGTCCATCTCCACATATTCGTCCAAG
The DNA here is from genome assembly GCF_011316935.1 of Sphingobacterium chungjuense. Classification (GTDB taxonomy): domain Bacteria; phylum Bacteroidota; class Bacteroidia; order Sphingobacteriales; family Sphingobacteriaceae; genus Sphingobacterium; species Sphingobacterium chungjuense. Next base: position 60,576 of record NZ_WLYS01000004.1, on the reverse strand, counting down.
ATGACGGGTATTTCGCGGTTGATGATGGGTACGAGTACTGATTTTCCTTTCAAATGTGCATACCGCTCATCGTTCGGATTGATACAGATCGCCGAATCCGCCATGATGGTTTCTGGGCGCGTCGTCGCAATGACGATATGTTCCGAACTATCTTTGATCTGATAGCGGATATAATACAGTTTTTGGTTGACTTCTTTGCGGATTACTTCTTCATCCGAAAGCGCTGTTTTTCCTTGCGGATCCCAGTTGACCATGCGCACGCCACGGTAGATATAACCTTCTTCGTGCCATTTGATAAACGTATCCAACACGGCATCTGATAAGTCAGGATCCATCGTAAACTTGGTGCGTTCCCAATCGCAGGATGCGCCCAATTTCTCCAATTGCTTTAGGATGATGCCGCCATATTTCTCTTTCCATTCCCATGCGTAGTTCAAAAATTCTTCGCGAGAAATGTCTTTTTTATTGATGCCTTTCTCTTTCAACATCGCGACAACTTTTGCTTCCGTCGCGATAGAAGCATGATCCGTTCCCGGTACCCAACAAGCATTCTTGCCTTGCATACGCGCTTTACGAATCAATACATCTTGGATGGTTGCGTTCAACATATGTCCCATATGAAGCACGCCAGTCACATTCGGTGGTGGCATCACAATCGTGTACGGCTCTCTACCATCGGGCACAGAACGGAAAAATCCATTCTCCTTCCAATAGGAATACCATTTGTTTTCGGCTTCTTTAGGACTGTATGTTTTCGCTATACTCATCTTTGATTATGCATAAAAAATAAAGCAACAAAAATACGGATTAATCTTGATTTTTGCGACGCACAATGCACCAATAGACGCCATATTTTAGTGTAAAATTCTATATTTGTACCACGAAAAAAGAATCAGCATGAAGATTTCCTATAATTGGCTTAAGAATTTTATCGATATCGATTCCTATACACCCGACGAACTATCTCTGATACTGACCGATATTGGTCTAGAGGTAGAAGCGGTAGATAAGGTGCAAAGTATTCCAGGCGGATTGGAAGGACTGATAGTTGGGGGAGTATTGACTTGCGAGCGCCATCCAAATGCCGATAAATTGCAAGTCACGACGGTAAATGTCGGAACAGCAGAACCGCTTCAAATTGTATGCGGTGCGCCCAATTGCCGTGCGGGATTGAAAGTAATCGTAGCGCCTCCGGGAGCAGTATGCCATCCGAGCAGTGGTGAGCCATTTAAGATCACGAAATCAAAAATTCGCGGTGAAGTCTCCGAAGGGATGCTGTGTGGTGAAGATGAGGTCGGCTTAGGTACATCACACGCTGGTATTGTCGAATTGCCAGAAGGAACCGTTCCTGGTTTATTAGTGAAGGATTTCTACCAGATGGAAGATGATTTTTGTTTTGAAATCGGCCTGACACCCAATCGTGCTGATGCAGCTTCTCATTTAGGTGTGGCGCGTGACTTGGCAGCGTATTTCCGCAAGGCATTGCAGCCAATCAATACCGAATCGGTAACCGAATCGCAAGCGGCTGGTACAGCCGTAGAAGTGCTTTCACCAGAAGATGCGCCGCGTTATGCCGGAGTTAATATCAGTGGAATTACCGTGGCGGAATCCCCTTCGTGGTTGAAAGAGAAATTACAAACTATTGGTGTGCGCCCGATCAATAATGTGGTCGACGTCACGAATTATATATTGCACGATTTAGGACAACCTTTGCATGCGTTTGATCAAGCAAAGATTGCCGGAAACAAAATCGTAGTACGTAAAGCAAAGACGGATGAGATATTCGTTACTCTAGATGATGTAGAACGCAAGTTGTCTTCCGAAGATCTGGTGATCGCCGATGCAGAAAAGCCGATGTGTATTGCGGGTGTATTTGGCGGCGCCGAATCGGGCGTGACCGAAGCGACCAGCGATATCTTCTTAGAATCAGCATATTTCCATCCGGTTACGGTGCGCAAAACGGCCAAACGCCATGGCTTAAAGACAGATTCTTCCTTCCGTTTTGAGCGTGGCACCGATCCTAACATGCCAGTAATCGCCTTGAAGAAAGCAGCTGCTTTGATCCAAGAAGTAGCCGGCGGACAAGTTTCTTCGGTGATTACAGATTTATATCCAGCGCCAGTAGAAGCTTTTCGCTTCGAGGTGGCTTACAGCCGTGTGCAGCGCCTGATCGGGAAAGCGATTCCGAAAGAAGAAATCCGAGATATCATCCAATCATTGGGCATCGGTATCGAACGAGAGACAGAAGAGGTTTTGGAAGTGGCTGTTCCGCCGTTCAAGGTTGATGTTACGCGTGAAGTCGATGTGATCGAAGAGGTATTGCGCATCTATGGATACAACAATATCGAGTTAGGTACGCAGATTAAAGCGTCGCTAAATACGGTTCAAAAGCCAGATCGTGAAGTCATTTTGAATCAGGTAGCTGATCTGTTGATTGGCAATGGTTATCGGGAGATTTTATCCAATTCCTTGAGTAAGGAAGCGTATGCAGAACATGTGGACACGGCGGTGAAGTTGCTGAATCCACTCAGCACGGATTTGGATACCATGCGCCAAAACTTGTTGTTCTCTGCTTTGACGGCAGTGTCTTACAATCAAAAACGCAAAAGTGCGGATCTGAAAGTGTTTGAGTTCGGCAAGTCCTACCATTTGGTAGAAGATAAGTATCAAGAAAAGTATCATTTAGCAATCGCGATTACGGGAAGGCAAGCTCCTGAACAATGGAATCATGCAACGGCTCCTGTAAATTTCTACGGTATCAAAGCGGTCGTTGATGGGATTTTGAAACGTCTGCGTATTGACGGTATCCGTGTGGAGGAAAGTAGTTCTTCTTACTTCAACTACGGATTGAGCTACAAGAAAGGCGAGAAAACATTGGTAGAATTCGGCGAAGTATCCAAAGCAAACTTAAAGAAAGCAGATGTAGACAAAGCGGTTTTCTTTGCACAGTTTGACTGGGATGCGGTGTTGAAGATGATCAAGAAGCAGACAATAAAGTTTCAAGAGATTTCCAAGTTTCCGGCGGTACGTCGGGATTTGGCTTTGTTGTTAGACGAGAAGGTTTCATTCGAACAACTGCGCCTGATCGCGCAAAAAACCGATCGCAAATTGTTGAAAGAAGTGTCGATTTTTGATGTTTACAAAGGCGATAAATTGCCTGCCGGAAAGAAGTCTTATGCGCTTAGTTTCACCCTTCAGGATGAAAATCAGACGCTAACGGATAAACAAATTGATGGCGTAATTCAAAAATTAATTGTTAACTTTGAGAAGGAAGTTGGCGCTGAGGTGCGCTAAGTGAAAAACATTTGATATAATCGCAAAATATGGCTTCTTTATCTGCGCAAATGGATCTTATCGTCGAGAAGGCGACAAACTTAATTCAATTGTGTGAAGCATACCAAGAGGAAAATGACTTGTTGAAGTTGGAGGTACAATCTCTTCAAGTAGCGCTTGGTACAAGCTCAGAAAAAGTAAAACAATTAGAGGAGAGAGTGAAAGCATTAGCAGTCGCTAAATCCTTTGAAAATTCTGAGGCAGATGCGGCAATAAGTGAAAAAGTACTTGACACGAAACAAAAAATTAACGATTTTGTCCGTGAAATAGATAAATGTATCAATCTGCTGAAATAGCCAAAGGCAACCAGCATGGATAGCATACATTTTTAAGCTCAAAGAAATGGGAGATATTTCCATAAAAATAAATATCGCAGACCGGGTGTATCCGTTGCGCGTAGAGACGGAAGAAGAAGAGGTGATACGTTACGCTGCGAAATTGATAAACGAAAAAATAAAAGAATTGCAAGACAATTATGCAGTTCGTGATAAACAAGATTTGCTATCCATGTGTGTGCTGCAATATGCCACCGGGATGATCAAAGCAGAACGCAATGCACAGGATCAAGGTCAGGGCATTGAACAATCTGTACACGAATTGGACAAACTGTTGACCGATTTTTTTAATAAATAGAAATACGTTCTTTATTTACGGGCTTAAAACAACGAATTTGCCGCAGTTAAATTCGGGTTGTCACTATTTTAAACTTAACGCTTCAATATCACGAGCAAAACAAGATGTAGGCCATTTTGCGAAAGCCATCTGGGTCATGATCATACGCTCAAATCATGTGAATTCGAAGTTTAATAATACATGGAACCTGATTTTTAATTGCGGTTTTTTTTTGACTGAATTTTAATTATTTACTCTATATAAAATGGATATATCTATCACCATATCGATCATCATATCGCTGGTAATAGGCATCGTGATCGGGCGATACCTATTACAGATGTTGCTCAAGAAACAGGAGCAGACTGCCAATGAAAAGGCAGAAAATATCGTAAAGGAAGCCGAAAAACAAGCGGAGCACGTTAAGAAACAACGTCATCTTGAAGCAAAAGAAAAATTCCTACAATTAAAAGCGGAGCACGAGAAAGAAGTAAATCAACGTAATAGCACTGTCGCTCAGAAAGAGAACTCTATCAAACAAAAAGAACAGTCGCTCAACCAAAAGTTGGAAAATGCCAATCGCGATAAGCAAGAGCTGGAAGCCCGTGGCAAAAAGCTAGAGCAAATGATCGAGATCAATGACAAAAAGCGCGAAGAAGTAGAGGCGTTGAAGAATCAGCACATCAAACAGCTGGAAACGATCGCTGGATTGACGGCTGAGGAAGCCAAGGAGCAATTGGTAAGTTCACTACGCGAAGAAGCACGTTCGCAGGCGATCATGCAGATCAAAGATATTGTAGATGAAGCGAAATTGACCGCGTCGAAAGAAGCGAAGAAAGTCGTGATCCAAACCATACAACGTACCGCTACAGAATCTGCCATTGAGAATACCGTATCGATTTTCAATATCGAAAATGACGAAGTCAAAGGACGCATTATTGGCCGCGAAGGTCGTAATATTCGTGCATTGGAAGCGGCAACGGGCGTAGAAATCATTGTGGATGATACACCTGAAGCGATTATCCTTTCTGGGTTTGATCCTGTGCGTCGCGAAATTGCGCGTTTATCGCTTCACCGTTTGGTAACGGATGGCCGTATTCACCCAGCTCGTATTGAAGAAGTAGTGGCGAAAACACGCTCACAAATCGAAGATGAAATTGTAGAAATCGGTGAACGTACTGCTATTGATTTAGGAATTCACGGATTGCATCCGGAATTGATTCGTATGGTTGGCCGCATGCGTTACCGCTCATCTTACGGGCAAAACTTATTACAACACTCGCGCGAGGTGGCAAATTTTGCGGCAACAATGGCAGCAGAATTGGGCTTGAATGTAAAACTGGCTAAACGTGCTGGACTATTACACGATATTGGTAAAGTGCCCGACGATAATCCAGAACTGCCACACGCCATCTTGGGTATGCAGTTGGCCGAAAAATATAAAGAACATCCAGAAGTATGTAATGCGATCGGCGCTCACCACGACGAGATCGAGATGACCTCGATGATCTCACCAATTATTCAGGCTTGTGATGCGATTTCTGGTGCACGTCCGGGGGCGCGTAGAGAAGTAGTGGAAAGCTACATCAAGCGATTGAAGGAATTGGAAGATCTCGCGCTATCTTATCCGGGTGTAGAGAAAACCTTTGCTATACAAGCTGGTCGTGAACTGCGCGTCGTCGTAGAAAGCGAAAAAGTAAACGATACCGATGCCGAAATCTTGGCGGCGGATATTTCTAACCGCATTCAGACGGAGATGACCTATCCAGGTCAAATAAAAGTAACTGTAATTCGGGAAACTAGATCTGTTTCGTTTGCTAAATAACTAATTAATACTCATCATGAGTTGGTTTAAATAGGTATAACAAGCAAAGCTGTCCTAAAATGGGGCGGCTTTGTTTTTTTATGATATTTGATGCCAAGATGTTTCTCCACAGAATACATACTAAGCGTAGCGTTTGTGAAACAAATTGATGATTTGCCTGTAAAGTAGTAGTAGTAGTACTTTTTTATGTTTAGCGAAAATAAATATCTTTAATCGTTTTTTTGCTTGATGTAAATTTATTCATTAAAATAATGACAAATATTAATTCTATGCAGGAAGATGCCGCAAGCGGCTTGTCGAGGACACTGGTCTGGCTGATGGCTATCATTTCAGGACTAGTCGTAGCGAACAATTATTACAATCAACCTTTATTGGCGCTTATTGCTTCAGAGTTTAACATTGCTGAAAGTGCAGCAGGCAAAATATCCGTATTAACTCAGATAGGATACGCTGCAGGACTGTTATTGGTCGTGCCTTTAGGCGACAAACTCTTACGGAAAAGGCTTATTCTAATCGATTTAATCTTGGTTATTGCCTCTTTATTATGGATGACTTTTGCACGCGAGCTATGGATGCTTTATGTAGCAAGTTTGTTGATTGGAGCTACTTCAGTCATTCCGCAACTGTTTGTTCCGATCGCAGCACAGCTTTCAAATGACCGAGAAAAATCAACTAATATTGGATTGGTGATGTCGGGCTTGTTATTGGGTATTCTGCTTTCGCGTTTTTTCGGAGGTATTGTAGGCGAATTGTGGGGATGGCGTTCTATGTTTGGTATTGCAGCCGGAATAATGGTTTTTGTTTGGTTTGTGATTTACAAAATGCTTCCCGAAATGCACCCTAACTTTAAAGGTAGCTATAAGCAATTGATGCTTTCTGTGGTTGAGCTAGCAAGGACGCAACCTGTTTTGCAGTTGGCGTCTTTTCGTGGGGCTATGGCCTTTGGCTCTATGTCTGCTGTATTTACAACCTTAGTATTTCATATGGAGCAGCCGCCCTTTAGTGTAGGCGCTTCAGTTGTAGGAAGTTTTGGTTTAGCTGGTGCAGTCGGAGCTTTGGCTGCAGCAAAAGTAGGTAAACTGCAATCGGCCATAGGTACATACCGTACGATATTATATTCGTTGTTGGTTTTGATCGGCAGTTGGGGATTTACTTATTTCGCAGGCGAAACATATTGGGGACTCATTGTGGGAGTAATTCTTCTGGATCTAGGAGTGCAGGGTAGTCACATTATGAATCAAACGGATTATTTTGCCCTAAAGATAGAGGCAGTCAATAGGCTGAATACCGTGTACATGGTTTGCTATTTTATCGGAGGATCACTCGGCACATGGTTGGCTTCGATCGCCTGGCAGTATGCTCAGTGGGAAGGTGTTTGTGCGGTAGGAGCTACCTTTGGGTTGTTGGGCTTGGTGGCACATTTATTATTCAGTAGAAAAGTACGTTTAGCAGCCGCGAATACTTAAGTTCATCGTATATAATACAGGTAAAATAGCATGTTGATGCTCTAAAACTCAATTTTTAGAGCATCAGCATTAAAGTGAATAGTTTATCGATCTGACCAAACAGCTAATTCATTGCCAGATGGATCTAGAAATTGAAAGCGATGCCCTCCCGGAAAAGAAAATATATCTTTAGTGATCGTTCCACCAGCTTGCACAACATTGTCTTTTGCTAAAGCTAAATCTTCATGATACAGCACAACTAGTGCACCATTGATGATTTCTTCTTCTATTCCTTCAAAACCGCCATCTAAGCCGCTTCCTGAAAATGCCACGTAATTGGCGCCATAATCGGTGAAATTCCATGCGAAAGCCTTGGTGTAAAACGCTTTAGTAGCGGGTAGATCTTGAGCCTTGAATTCAATATAGTTGATATGGTTGTTCGTCATGGTGTGTTGTTTTACGAAAGGGTCTCTATCATAGAAAGCTAATTGCCAAAGGAAACGTTTAGATTGTGTTTCTCTGCGTAATCCTGTCCCAACGTGAGAAGAGCGACATACTTCTCTTCATAAGCTGATCCATATGTTTCAATAATCTTTTCAGATTCGGCCATGATTTCATTTTCTGTTTGTTTTTGATCACACATCTTCGCCAGATTTTTATATTCTTTTTGATATACGGGCAGTACAAATTTGAAGAGATCCAAGGCTGCTTTCTGGAGCACTTTGCCATCCTCATCCGGAGCTGTACTATCTTCAATCTTTTTAATCGTCTGCTCGATGTAAGCAATTTTGTTGTCTACAATTTGTTGTGCTTCGTCACCCTTCTTTTTGGTGTCGGGCATATCCGGAAATTCAACAGTTTCCGCTACTAAAGATTTGGCAAAACGTTCCGATGCAAACTCATTAAGAATATTAGTATTTAAAACCGTGGTTTGAAAGAATTCATCTGGTGATGGGCGATTGCAGCTCATCAATAGGCCAATAGTTAAAGCTGTAAGGGATAAAAATAAATTGAATCTCATAGATGTTTATTTGTGTTTAATAGTGTGCTTGTTATTGATATATGATGTCTATTATTTATAAGTACGCTAATAAAACATCATGTTGGGTTTCGAAATATAATAGAATTACGATTCTGATTGCGCCAACCAATCGTCATAAGATAATACACCTAAGCTTGGTTTAGGCGTACCATCAAGCAAAGCTAGGAATTCCAGTTGATTGCCATCCGGATCGTTGAAATAGATCGCCAATGCCGGCATCCAACAAAAAACCATCGGTTGCACAGATCCGTCTTTCAAAAAATTGTAAGGCACAAGATGATGCTTTTGCAGAAAATCCACCGATTTGCTTAATACAAAATCTTTATCACAATGGAATGCAAAATGACGGGTTTGCAAATTATTGGTTTCTTCCCAAAGGCCTAGCATACTCGTTTTGTCATTGTTGGGCATATACAGGAAAGCAATTCGGCGATCATCATCCAAATGGCCCACAGTTAAACCCAAAATTTCAGTGTAAAATGCAATAGCTTTTTCTAGGTTACTTACCTGTATGTGTGTTTCGTATATTCCGTTTATCATCTGTACAAATCTTATAACAAATTTAGTGTTATTAGCATCTAGTAAGTATTCATTAATCAACTTTTCTGCGCGATGGCATCGATTTCAAAAAGCATGCCGCTAAGCGCTAATTGTTGAACAGGAATGAGCGTACTGGTAGGCAGAGCTGTCTTTTCCCAATTCGCACGAGCTTCCTCACTCCACATCGCTAATTTGTCTTCATTGTGATCTACGATCAACAAAGTGATCTTTACCACATCGTGCATATTGAAAGATTGTAGCTCCAGTTGCAGCTTCAAATTTTGTAGTGCGGCGCGTACTTGCGTCCTGAAATCGGTCGAAAGTTCATGATTAAGTCCGATGCCGCCGCTTTGTCCGGATACGAAGCATATCGACGTTGGATTGGTTACTTTGATACTGTGGGCAAATCCATAAGGAGTCGGATCAAAGAGATCTGTTGGGTTGATGGTGTGTCTATTTGTCTTATTCATTACATTTGTATTTTAAGACAAATGTGGCAAGTAGCGCCTACAAAAACGTATACAAATGTTGAGGTTTTACCTTTTCAACTCTTTGATGATACGGCTTAGTTGCGTAGGAGTGATGCCGAGGTAAGAGGCAATATGATGTTTTTTCAAACGCATAAACATGGGCAAATCATGTTGCAATTTTAGGTATCGCTCTTTTGCCGTTTCATTACGCAGTGCGATTTCTAAAGGTTCTTTTTTTAGCACCCAATTGATTTCCAGATAATGCATATGAAATAATGCGATGTCATGATAAGTATTGCAAAGTTGTTTAAAACTGTCGACTAGGTATCTGATGATGCTGAAATCTTCGAGAGCCACAATCGCAAATTGGCTGTGCAAATGACTGATCGTGGCAGAGGTGGACGCTACAAAACTATTCTCTGCAAAAAACATTTTATAGCACACATCACCATTTTTGGTCGTTGTATAGTATCCTGCCAGACCTTTTACGATAAAATAGATGTATTTCGCAGGCTCATCCGCCAATTGCAAAAATGTGCCTTTTTTTATTTCCTGTTTCACGCAGATTTCTAGAAAAGCATTGCTACTCTCTGTCGAAAGCTTTTGATACCGTTCTACTTGTTCGATGAAAGTGTTCATTCATTGTTGAATAGGATTTGCAAAGATAAATGATATCCGGCTGATATACTTCTTCTTTGTCAATCCACCGTGCTGCTTTGCGCATAAGCATTATTTCAGTCCGTTTTTAGTATCTTCGTGCATAGCCCGATAGGATTCGTTGCGGTTTGTAGGCAACAGTTCTCGGTCGTTGAGGTTCAATCCATTTCTATGCAAATCTTACTAGTAGAAGATGATAATCGTATAAGCAGCTTTCTGATAAAGGGATTGGAAGAAGTTGGCTATTCGGTCACGCTATCCAAAAATGCAGAGGAAGTGCTCGAACATTATATCGAGATGTCGTGGGATTTGATGATCGTAGATGTGATGTTGCCCAAGATGGATGGCATTCAGCTAGTGCAATCGCTTCGCTACAAAAAGAATCTCGTACCGATATTGATGTTGAGCGCCTTGCAAACCGTGAATGACAAAGTATCGGCATTGGATTCTGGTGCCGATGATTACATGACAAAACCATTTCATTTTGCGGAATTGTTATCACGAATCCAAGCTTTAACACGACGTCATGGTCAACAGCCTACACCGCGTTCTAACATTCTTGAAATTGCCGATTTACAGATTGATCTACATCAATATCAAGTAAGTAGGGGCGGGGTGGCCATTGAGCTTTCGCCTCGCGAATTTAAGCTGTTTAAATATTTGGTGGATCACAAGAATATGGCCTTGAGTCGCCTACAAATATTAAATGCGGTGTGGAATATTCATTTCGACAACCATACCAATGTGGTAGACGTATACATATCCTATCTTCGAAACAAGTTGGAAACAGCCGATCTCAAATACATCTACACGGTGAAAGGTATCGGCTATATGTTTAAAAGTACCAATATCTGATCATATGAAGCTCAGATCGCGTCTTTCATATTATTCCTTGGTTATCTTTAGCGTATTATTTGTATTTACCTCAGTAATCATTTATACCTTATTCTATAGATGGGCGCAGCAAAACGAATATAAGAATCTGCAAAATACGACCTTAGTATCTGCAGTATATTACCTAGAGAAAGATGAGCAAACGCATGCAGAGCATGTAAGTGTGCAGAATGAGTTGCAACGATTAATTTCTACGACCAACATTGCGGTCTATGATAGTACCGACAAGCAAGCATACGGGCGGATGGAACAGGATGTGCTGCTTTCTCCAGCTGTTTTGGCCAAGACTCGAGCAGATGATTATTATGTTTTTGAATCCAAAACTGACTTTTATGCGGGTATACATTACCATGATAATCAGGGAGATTTTGTGGTGTTTACGCGAAGCAGCAAAGAAAGTTTTAATGAGTTGATGTATGTGCTCCTAGGTATTCTGAGTGCGGTTTTCTTATCGAGTTTGCTCATCATCCTGTTATTTTCGCGGTGGCTTGGCAAAATTGCTTACGAACCTATTTTGCGTATCATCGAACAGGTTAATACCCGCGATCATCAAAACCTTACGGTGCCTATTACGATTGATCGCAGTTACGAAGAAGTCGACGAACTGATTCAAAGTTATAACCGTTTCATCAAACGGATTAGCCAAACGTTTAATATTCAAAAAAACTTCATCGATTACGTATCGCATGAGCTGCGGACGCCGATTGCTGCATTGTTGGGCACATTGGAGGTGACCAATCAAAAAGAAAGATCCGTAGAGGAATACAAGACTATGGTTAGGCAGCTGGATGAATACATTCAAGATTTGCAATCTACCTTAGATCACATGATGTTGCTTACTGGTGCGAAAACCAATTTTGACTTTGCTCCGATGCGTATTGACGAAGTGCTCTGGGAAGTGGTAGAGCATGCCACGATGTATCACAATGCTCAGATCGAAGTGTACATGGATGTGAAGGATAACCATTTTTTGGAGATGAATGGCAATGACAAATTGCTGGAGCTGGCAATAAATAACCTCGTTGAAAATGCCATTAAATATTCCGACAACCAAACGGTGTATTTATCGCTGCATGAAAATAATGGGCAACTGAGTATTCGGATCTTAGATCATGGTATTGGCATTCCAAACGAGGATTTGGAGCGCGTGACACAAAATTTTTTTCGCGGGCAAAACTCGTCTGCCTATCAAGGCAAAGGCATAGGCCTGTCCATGGCGAGCATTGTTTTCTCTTTGCATGGTATACAGATGAACATTGCGTCTGGACAGGCCGGCACGACAGTTACCTTGCTGTTTTCCAAAGATTAGTGCTTCCGCAAAGCATTTCTAATCAAATTCTAATCTTAATCAGAAATAGGCTTAATCTTGGCCGCGTACTTTTGAGACTTTACAAATTGGTAGTACGTCTTGAAAACATTATACATCATGCTATTGTCCGGCATACTCTTTTCGCAAGTCGGGCAAGCTCAGACCTTTTCTTTAGAAGAGTTGGAGGCTGCTTTCTTGCAGAACAATTATATGCTGATTGCCTCGCGATTCCAAGTCAACCAAGCGGATGCCGAGATCGTGCAGGAAAAGCTGTGGGACAATCCCACGCTAAGTATCAGTGAGGTCAATCTTTGGAGTAATCGCACCAGTGAGCAGTTCGCCAGGCTATTTGGAAATTATGGTCGCACGCAGCAATTTGCGATTGATCTGGAGCAATTGATTGAGACGGCAGGCAAGCGGAAAAAACGCGTAGCGATTCGTTCGCTCGAAAAAAATAATGCCGTATTTGAATACGAAGAGGTGATGCGCGAGTTGCGCAAAGACCTGCGGCAAGCATATAATGAGTTGTACGTAATCAGCAATGATCTCGGCAAACTGCAAGAATCTGTAACTGTGTTTGCTAATCTAAGCGAGACATTCAAAAGGCAAGCGGCCAGTCAAAATATTTCGAAAGCAGATTGGTTGCGCGTGCAGTCGGAGCTAGTCACGATGGAAAAAGAGCAAGTCGATTTGCAAGCTGAATTGATTGAGGCGATCGGGGTGATTCAAGCATTGACCAGTATGCCAGATCTGAGCATCCAACAACTCTCATTTGCAGATATGTCACAGCGGATCAACCGTAGTGTGCCTTTAGACACGCGAGCTATGGCTTTCGAAAATAACTTAGGCATCAAAAAACAGCAAAACCAACTTCTAATCGCCGATAAAGAGCTGGAACTGGAGTTAGCCAACAGAAAGCCTGATCTTACTGTCGGGATAAACTATGATCGAGGCGGAAATATTATGCAAGATTTCTTTGGGTTAGGTGTGAGTATGGACCTTCCTATATTCAACCGGAATAAAGGCAATATCAAGGTGGCTCAATATCAGATTGAGGAGCAGCGCGCCAACCGATCTGCGATCGAAATTGCCTTGGATACACGACTGACAAGTCTTACCGCACAGCTTGTGCAATACCGACAAACACTCGATCGCTGGTCTGCCTTGGATGTAGGAGCAGAGAGCAAAATGTTGGAAAATTACCATAAAAATATGCTTTCCAAGCAAATCACCTTGCTCGAATTTATTGACTTTACGCAAGCTTGGCGCGCATCGTACCAATCGATGTTGGAGATACAGAAAAATTATTTAAACACATACGAAGAATTACAATTTGTCGTCGGCAATGACTTTTAGCACCATGAATAAGCACATCACGCACTATTTAATTTTAGCCAGTATGGCTCTTTCTGCTTGTGGATCGACTACAAGTACAAATGCCGAAAATGAGCAAACGCCAGATTCGACACAGTCGTATTGCCTCAACGAACAACTGCGCGGAAGCACCGCTATTCTGGAAGTGCTGGAGCGCCCGGTAACCGAGCAATTAGCACTTTCTGGAAAGATAGCCTATAATGAAAATGACTTGGTGGCCTTTCAAAGTTTACTGGTCGGAACGGTAGATCAGGTTAGATTTGAGTTGGGGGATTTTGTACGTAAAGGGCAGGTACTTGCTACCGTGAAATCCAGTGACATACAAGATTTGGTACAGCAGCGTCGTTCCCTCCAAAGTCAGATTCATTTACTTAAAAGTCAGCTACAGACCAAGCAAGAATTGTTGGAAGATGGTCTTGCTTCCAAACCTGAAGTCCTAGAGATGGAAAACGAATTGGCCACAGCACGTATAGAATTGGATCGCGTAACGCAATCGCTACAGCTGTTTAGAGCCGAAGGATCTGGTACTTTTCAGATTTTGGCGCCGAAAGATGGCTACATCATACAAAAGGCGATCAGCGCAGGACAAAGTATTACGGAAGACAATGAACCACTTTTTTCCATATCAAATTTGAAACAAGTGTGGGTGATGGTCAATATTTACGCACGCAATCTGCGTTTCGTCAATACCGGCGATGCCGTAAAAGTACGTACCGTGGCATACCCCGATCAGTTATATACGGGCAAAATCGATAAGATTTATCATGTGTTTGATAATGAGGAACATGTTCTAAAAGCGCGTGTTGTATTGGAAAATCAAAACCTAAACTTGATGCCGGGTTTGAGCGCTGATATCATCATTGATCGCAAGAGTTCGGCCGAAAAAGCATTTGCCATACCTAACGCCGCCAAGGTTTTTAGTAACAATAAAGAATACGTGGTCATCTACAAAGACGATTGCCAACTAGAAGTAAGGCAGATTACGCAAATTGCTAGTAATGAAGAATATACTTACGTAAAGGAACGATTTGTGCCAGATGAAAAAGTAATTGGATCAAATGCCTTATTGATATTCGAACAGCTAAATCACTAAGTTACCCATGAAGAAGTTTGTACAACAAATAGTTACCTTTTCACTGCGTAACACCACACTTATTTTATTTGGCACGATGCTACTGCTTTTTGCAGGCGTCTACGCATTACGCCATACGCCAATAGAAGCTTTTCCCGACGTTACCAATACGCGCGCGCGCATCATCACGCAGTGGCCAGGCCGAAGTGCAGAGGAGATGGAGAAATTGGTGACGTTACCCATCTCGAAAGAGATGAATAGCATTCCCAAAAAATCACATATTCGCTCGATTTCTTTGTTTGGGCTTTCTGTCGTTACGGTACAGTTTGATGATGGTGTGGATGATTTTTATGCGCAGCAATATGTGGCCAATAAGCTCAATGGCGTCAATCTGCCGGACGATGTGGATGCGGAAATTGAACCGCCTTCTGGCGCCACCGGAGAGATATTTCGCTATGTCATCAAAAGCGATCTACCGATCAAAGAGGTTTCGGCCATCCAAGATTGGGTAATCGAAAGAGAACTCTTGAGCGTATCCGGTGTGGCGGATATTGTGAGTTTTGGAGGCGAAGAGAAGATCTATGAAATCAAAATTAATCCTACCGAACTAAAGAATTTCGATTTGTCACCTTTGGACGTATACGAAGCAGTAGCACGCTCTAATATCAATGTAGGTGGTGATGTGATCCAGCAAGGCGATCAAGCGTACGTAGTGCGCGGTGTTGGTCTTTTGGACAAAGTCGAAGATATCGGCAATATTACCATCAAGCTCAATCGATCTACGCCCGTGTTGATCAAAAACGTAGCCGATGTTGTGATTTCCAGCAAACCTCGGTTAGGGCAAGTGGGCTATAATGATGATGATGATCTGGTACAAGGTATTGTCATTATGTTGCGTGGTGAAAATCCAAATGAAGTCATCGAACGATTGAAAACCAAGATCGAAGAACTGAATACGCGAATCCTGCCTGAAAATGTAAAAATGGAAACGGTCATAGACCGAACCAAATTGGTCGATAATACGGTGCATACGGTCTCTAGAAACCTGATTGAAGGTGTACTATTGGTTTCACTGATCGTATTCATCTTCTTATACAATTGGAAATCTACGTTCATTGTAGCCTCCGTGATTCCTCTGGCATTCTTGTTTGCCATCATTATGCTCAAAATCCAAGGATTGCCGGCCAACCTGATCTCCATGGGATCGCTGGATTTTGGGCTCTTGCTGGAAGGTACGCTCGTGATTGTAGAAACGGTATTTGTGGCATTGGCAACGGTATCGCACCAAGTGGGCAAAGAACGATTTGCCAAAATGAGCAAAATGGGGATTATTAAGAAAAGCGCCGGTAGCGTCGCGTCCTATATTTTCTTTGCTTTGCTGATTTTGATCGTAGCCTTGCTTCCCATTTTCTCTTTCCAAAAAGTAGAAGGCAAGATGTTTTCGCCTTTAGCATTTACATTGGGATACGCACTCTTTGGTTCTTTGCTATTGAGCTTGACCTACGTGCCTGCCATGTGTAAGTTATTATTTACGAAAGATATAGAGGAGAAAGAAAATGCAATTACGCGCTTTTTCCAACGAAATATCTATGGTATGTATGCCGCAGCATTTCGCTATAAGAAGGCTACCATAGTCCTATTTATTGGCATTTTGAGTGTCTGTGTGTTGAAATTTATGCATTATGGATCCGAATTTTTGCCGCAGCTTAATGAAGGTGCGATCTATATCCGAGCAACATTGCCTAATAGCATTAGTCTCAAAGAATCGACACGCTTGACCAAAGAGATGAAGCAGATGATGCGCGAAAGCAGTAATGCGATCGACTTTATCTTGACGCAGACAGGTAGACCTAATGATGGTACCGATCCAACGGGATTTTTTAATATAGAATTCAATGTGCAGCTCAAGGATGAAGGGGAGTGGGAGCGAGGCGTATCCAAAGAACAGATCATTCAAGATCTACGCGAAAAACTCAACCGTTATCCTGGTATTAACTTTGGCTTTAGCCAGCCGATTCAAGATAATGTGGAAGAATATGTAGCCGGCGTGAAAAGTTCGCTGGTGATCAAAATCTTCGGTGATGACCTGAATGACTTGGAAAGCTACGCCAATCAGGTTGCTGCTTCGATCGAAAAGGTACAAGGCATAACGGATATCAACGTCTATAAAAACATTGGACAGCCCGAGCTCCGTATACAGTTGCATGATTCTGAAATGGCCAAATATGGTGTGTTTACCGATGATGTACAAGCGGTAATTGCGATGACGATTGGCGGACAAGCAGCGACTAAGTTTTACGAAGGAGATCGCCAGTTTGATGTGGTATTGCGTTTTGAAGAAGGCTATCGCGATACGCCAGAAAAGATTCGCAACATCTTGATTCCAACTAGCAATGATCAAAGTATTCCGCTGCAAGAGATTGCTACGGTAGATTATCATACTGGTCCGGCATTTATTTACCGAGAAGGCAATAGTCGCTACATTGGTGTCGGATTTAGCATTGAAGGCCGCGATCTTGGTAGCACCATCGAAGATGCCAAACGCGTCGTAGCAAATGAGGTGAAATTGCCGAAAGAAAATCATATGGAATGGGCCGGTGAGTTTGAAAGTAAAGAGCGCGCCGCGCAGCAATTGGGATTAGTGGTGCCTGTGTCCTTAGTGCTCATTTTATTGCTATTGTACTTTAACTTTGGGAATTTTACGGATACTGCGGTGGCAGCGCTGACATTGCCATTTGCTTTTATTGGTGGCTTTATCTCGCTATGGATTACGGGTACCATCTTTGGAATTTCGGCGGGAATTGGATTTATTATTTTATTTGGTGTCGCGACGATTGATGGTATTGTATTGATCGGTGTGATCCGGGATAATTTAAATCGTAAGTACAGTCTTATCGAAGCTATTCAGCAAGGTGTACGTAGCCGTATTCGTCCGGTCGTGATGATTGCTTTAATGGGTTCCATGGGCTTGCTTCCAGCAGCGTTATCTACGGGCATGGGATCTGAAATTCAAAAGCCTTTGGCGATTATGATTGTAGGTGGTTTATTAATATGTCTGATTCTTTCGTTCACCATTTTACCAGTTGTTTTCTATTTTGCACATCGGAAAACTCACCGGTAAAACGGGCTATGTCTAATGATTTTGCTATCTTTGAGGTGATTACAAAAAAGATACTATGTCATCTAAGATTATTTATACAAAAACAGACGAAGCGCCCTTGTTGGCCACTTATTCATTCCTGCCAATTGTACAAGCATTTGCCAAAACTGCTGATATTGAAGTCGAATTAAAAGATATCTCGTTAGCAGGTAGAATTTTAGCTCACTTCAACGACTCTTTGTCCGAAGATCAAAAAACGGCTGATGCATTAGCAGAATTGGGTCAGTTGGCTACAACGCCCGAGGCGAATATCATCAAGCTACCTAATATTTCTGCTTCAGTGCCACAGCTCAAAAGTGCGATTGCTGAATTACAAAAAGCGGGCTATGCTGTTCCGAATTATCCAGACTCTCCGAAAAACGAAGAGGAGAAAATTATAAAAGCGACCTATTCAAAAGTATTGGGTTCTGCTGTAAATCCAGTCCTTCGCGAAGGTAACTCTGACCGTCGCGCGCCTAAGGCGGTTAAAAACTATGTAAAAGCCAATCCGCACCGTATGGGCGCTTGGTCTAATGAGAGCAAAACGGAAGTGGCTTCTATGTCTGAAGGTGATTTTTACGGTTCAGAGAAATCGTTGACACTCGATAAAGACACTGAATTTAAGATTGAATTTGTCAACTCCGCAGGTACTGCTCAAGAACTAAAAGGTTTTGCTAAGCTAAAAGCTGGTGAAATCATTGATGCTTCCGTGATGAGCGTTTCCAAATTGAAAGTGTTCGTACAGGCAGCTATCGCCGAAGCTAAGGCTTCTGGCGTATTGTTATCTGCGCACTTGAAAGCGACGATGATGAAAGTGTCTGACCCGATCATCTTTGCTGCTATCGTAGAGGTTTACTTCAAAGATGTATTCGATCAATTTGGATCATTGTTCGCAGAGCTAGGCGTAAATACCAATAATGGCTTGGGCGAAGTGTATAGTAAAATTGCTGGTCACGCACAAGAGAATGAGGTGAAAGCCGCTATTGAAGCAGCGATTGCAGCAGGACCTGATTTGGCCATGGTAAATTCGGATAAAGGAATTACCAACTTACATGTACCTTCTGATGTGATTGTAGATGCTTCTATGCCTGCTATGATTCGTATCGGTGGCAAGATGTGGGACAAAGAGGGTGCAGAGCGCGATACATTAGCTATCATCCCAGATCGTTCGTACGCTGGCGTTTATAAAGCTGTTATTGAAGATTGTAAAGCCAATGGTGCATACGATCCGACCACGATGGGATCTGTTCCAAATGTTGGTTTAATGGCGCAAAAGGCAGAAGAATACGGATCGCACGATAAGACTTTTCAAGCAACAGAAGAAGGAACTATCCGTGTCGTAAATAATGAAGGTGCAGTGCTATTGGAGCAAGCGGTTGCGGAAGGCGATATCTTCCGCATGAGCCAAACCAAGGATGCTCCTGTACAAGACTGGGTAAAATTAGCCGTAAATCGGGCAAGATTGTCCGATACGCCAGCCGTATTTTGGTTAGATAAGGATCGTGCACACGATCGTGAGATCATCGCGAAAGTAGAGCGTTACTTGAAAGATCACGATACCAGCGATGTGGACATTCGTATCCTAGCACCGATCGAAGCGACCAAGTTTTCAGTAGAGCGCATTCGCAAAGGAGAAGATACGATATCAGTAACAGGTAATGTACTTCGCGATTACTTAACAGATTTGTTCCCAATTCTCGAGTTAGGAACTTCTGCTAAAATGCTTTCTATCGTACCATTGATGAACGGTGGTGGATTGTTTGAAACTGGAGCAGGTGGCTCTGCACCGAAGCACGTCGATCAGTTTGTCACGGAAGGATACCTGCGTTGGGATTCATTAGGCGAATTTTTGGCATTGCAAGCTTCATTTGAGCATGTCGCGCAAACGCAGGATAATGCAAAAGCACAGGTATTAGCAGATGCGCTAGATCAAGCAAATGCGAAATTCTTGGCCAATGATAAATCACCAGCTCGTAAAGTTGGTCAATTAGATAATAGAGGATCGCACTTCTACTTAGCAAGTTATTGGGCTGAGGCTTTAGCAGCACAAACTGCTGATGCTGAGTTAGCGGAAAGTTTTGCGCCTGTAGCAAAAGCGCTAGCAGAAAATGAGTCTAAAATCAATCAAGAGTTGATCAATGCGCAAGGTAAAGCACAAGATATTGGTGGCTACTACTTCCCGAAAGATGAGTTAGCCTCTGAAGCAATGCGTCCGTCAATAACATTGAATAAGACGATTGATAGCTTGTACAATAGTGCATCTAATTCACAGCAATTGGTGACAGGCTAGTGCTGAATTTTAGTAATATAAACAAAGAACGCGGTGATTATCACCGCGTTCTTTGTTTATACACACTTTTAAATTCCTTGACCAGATAAATTTATTATCTTCGCAGCTACATCTACTAATTATCTAATTGATATGAAAAAAATATTATTGACCATTTCCGCTATCGCGGGTTTTGTTTTTGTTGGTTTTGCACAAGATTATGGGTTTGAAAAAGGAAATGTGATTTTGGAGGGTAGTTTTCGCGCCTCATCATCCAACAACGGAAATTTGTCCACTAAAGAATCAAATTTTAGTTTTCGTCCCAAAGTGGGATACTTTATTTCCGACAAGTTTGCTTTAGGAGTAGATGTGATCCTAAGTCAAAGTAAAAGGGATTCGGATCCAGAATCATCCAGTTTTACGAAGCAGCGAGGAAATGACTTTGCTGCTGGGGTGTTCGGCAGATATTATTTTTTAGAAATTGGTTCTCGCTTCAAAACCTATACCGAAGTTGGTGCTCGATACAACCAAGCTCGTATGCGTGCTTTTGATGATCCAAATGTGGATGAGCAGAAATTTGGTTTTAATGGCTTCAGTACATCGGCCGGTATAGGTGCTAATTTCTTTTTGACCGAGAGAATAGCGATCAATTATTTGTTCACTGACCTCATAGCATTCTCAACATCGAAGCAAAATGATGCGCCTAATGCGAAGAGCGTATCGCGATTTGATGCGAATTTAAATTCTTTTAATAATTTCTTTGGATCATCTAGTTTTGGTCTGACCTTCAAGTTTTAGTGTTAGTTGTTTATCGGTTTTTCAAGTGAATAACTAAACTATAAACAATAAGCCCCGCCATTTAGCCGGGGCTTATTGTTTATAATGCTACTCTAAAATCCGAATATCCCAAATTCTGGGTCAAAGTTGCCGTTCCATTGATCACACTCAAATTCATTTGATTCTGCGGAATCAGGTTTCTTGTTTCTATCGATATGTGCCTGTCAGTTTTTCTCAACTCTAGCTATTAATTAAACAAACAGTTGGATCCTTTAAGCACCATGTTACTTTTTCAGGAAGTGTTTTTAAGTTATAGGGATGATAAACGTGGGCAATACAAATTAGCCTATGATCTCTATTAATCGCCACAGCTATAATTGATAATTTACTGGACAAAAAAATTGGATAAAATTTTTCGATAAATTATGCCTTACGGCCCAAAGTGATATTCTGATCATGTATTTTAAAAGTCTAATTTTTTTCGCAATCGAGTGTAGGCAAACGTTCATGAACACTTTCTCGATCTTGCAACATCAATAACATCGAAATAGGCCAATTCCGCTTTCCGAAACAAATATTGTGTCACGATTAAATATTTTTAATACTTTTGCCGTGCAATGCGGTACAGGATCGTCGCCATACTTCTTCTTATTACTGTGATCAGCTCTAGCTTTTCACGTTTATGTATATATGCCGGCTTTGAATTCAATAAATCTTATATAGTTAAAGAACTTTGCGAAAACAGGTCACGACCTGCGATGCACTGTGATGGTAAGTGCTACCTGATGAAAAAGATCGAGGCTGCTGAGGAGAAAGAAAAAAAGCGAGAATTAAAAGACAACCTCAACCGCTTGGAAATATCCTTTTTTCTGGATCCATTTGAAGCGTCATTTAATAAAATGGTTACGCTCGAATTAAACATTTTACCAATCCCTAATTACGCTTGCCTGTATACCAACCAGCACACCCATGCTATCTTCATACCGCCTAAACAGGTTGCTTAACTTATAATTTTCTTGTTGAAATGATTGCGGATGGCATAAGCCGTTTGCTTAAGTTGCTATTACGCACCGGCGATATGCACTGGCGTCATGGTGCATGTTTGGGCGCCATCAACGTGATCTGATGAAATATCCAATTCACACATATTTTATCTCGTCCCTGCATGTCGTTAGGATAGCACAGAAAACGTTAAAAAATCTACGGGATAACTGATCGTATCGAGCATTATTAACCTATTTAATAGTGTCACAGCCAAAGCGTCTGATCAAGATGGTGCATTTACGATTCACTTAACGAATGGTAACCCGTGAAATTAAAGATATTATTGACCACCGATCCAAAAATGAAATATTATCATATTCTTATTCAATTTATATTAATTAGTTGCAGTAGCGTAGTTGCTGCGCAAACCAACACCGGTGTATTGGAAGGCCGAATCGTCACTGTTAACAACGAGCCCTTGATCGATGCCACTGTTAAGTTAGCTAACACCAATTTCGGCACGAAGACCGATGCAAACGGAATGTTTAGCATCAGCGGCGTATCAACAGGTACTCACCAGCTGATTGTATCAAGCATGGGCTATACTGCACATAAGCAGAACGTGATTGTCACAACCACAGGTACATATCTTGACCTGCAACTTTCAGAAAGTCGCTTAGAGCTCAGGGAGGTCACTATCGCTGCAAAGCGTAGCGGCTACCATCTTAGAAAGTCTAATACCGCTACCCGCATGGAGATGCCTCTACTTGAAACACCACAATCGGTACAGGTCATACCTGCTGAGGTCATGAAAGACAGGCAGGCATTTACTTTGAATGAAATTGCCGGCACATTCACAGGAATGAAGGCAAACAATGGCAATGGCTCATTTACGATGCGGGGTTTTACTGCCTACTCCCCAAACGACGCAAGCTTTCTACTGTATAATGGTATTAGGGGTAATCTATTTTTATGGAGCCAGCAACCGCTGCTGTATAATGTAGAATCTGTTGAGTTGCTTCGCGGCCCTTCTGGTGCTCTTTTCAGTGAAGGTGCGCCGGGAGGTGTAGTTAACTTTGTAACCAAAAAACCGCTTGCAATAAATAGTATGAACGTTGACCTATCGTTGGGTAGTTGGAATTTCAGGCGTGCTTCGGC
Organism: Sphingobacterium chungjuense; assembly: GCF_011316935.1. Taxonomy (GTDB): domain Bacteria; phylum Bacteroidota; class Bacteroidia; order Sphingobacteriales; family Sphingobacteriaceae; genus Sphingobacterium; species Sphingobacterium chungjuense. The sequence goes on along the minus strand of NZ_WLYS01000004.1, from coordinate 37,676 downwards.
TGACCTGACCGGCCCGCTGACCAAAAACAAGAAGCTGCTTTACCGTGCGATCATCGGTTATGACCGTTCGGAAAGTTTTCGTGATTATCAGGATAAAGAAAACATCTTTCTAGCGCCTTCACTCACTTATGTGTTCACTGAACATACATCGATAGATTTGGAAGTAAATTATGCACATTCCAAAGCGGTGCATCAGTATGATAATGGTTCCTATATTAAAAACAATGCTGACGGAAGCTTTGACTTTAATTATTACCCTAATAACCTGACCGTCCAAAGTCCAAGCGATTATGGTAAGACTAATAACGCATCGGCCACGCTAATGTTTAATCATGCATTTAAAGACAATTTGAAATTGGCAGTCGTACAGCGATTAGTACGAAATACACTGGACTACCGTGACCATATACCCTTAGGAAGGATTGTCAATGATTCGATCAGTCGAGCGTTACAAGACTGGGAGACCGATCGTTTCAGCCTGCAAACCACGGCTTACGCAACCTATAGTACAAGCACTGGCTTTTTAGGGCATCAAATTACCGTGGGTGCCGATTATAACCGCTACGGCTGGACGAAGAATGACTACCAATATAAGACATCAAGCCGCATCTCAATCTTAAATCCTGATTATAGTAATGATGCCGCAAGTTTTGATGCTCCGGCATTAGAATCGGACGACAATAAGCGCATTACCAACCTCATTGGTGCTTATATACAAGATCAGTTGAGTATCAATGAACAGTTAAAAGTATTGCTGTCGTTACGTTATGACAATTACGATGGCAAAGAAACGCCACTTTCTGCACGTGACAGCAATCAGGGCGATTCGTTGCAAGCCTCGGGCTGGATACCACGCGCGAGTTTGGTCTATCTTCCGTCGCACCATGTATCGGTATATGCATCCTTCGTGAAGTCGTTCAATCCACAAACTTCCAACAATATTTTGTCCGGCGGGCCATTCCCGAACCGGCAGGCCACGCAATATGAATTGGGTTCCAAGGCTGATATTTTCAAGAATCGGTTGTCAGCAATGGTGTCGGTTTATCAGATCAATTATGCTAATATCTTAACTGCTGCTCCTACCGAAGAAAACTCGCATAGGCAGGAAGCCATTGATGGCACACGTAGCCGTGGTGTGGAACTATTTTTAATGGGCAGCATCAATAACTTCAACATTATAGCAGGTTATGCTTATAACGAACATGTGTTGATCAGCTCCAGCGCGTTTGGTAAAAAGGGTGACCGTTTTGCCAACGCACCACATAACATGGCTAATCTTTGGCTGAAATATAATGTACCGTCCAGCATGTTGAAAGGCTTGGGTATTGCGGGGGGCGTGCGCTATGTAAGTGATCAGGTAGGTTTGCTCAGCATTCAGAACTTCGTATTTCCAGAATACACGGTATTCGATGCGGCCATCAACTACCAACGCGGCAGGTACAACATACAGTTGAACGCCTATAACCTTGCTGACAAGCATTATTTTACAGGAAGCCGTTCAAGTACGACCACCGGTGGGTTGGGTGATCCTTTCAATTTTAGAGTGGGTATCAGTTATCGTATCAAATGAGCGGAAAAAAAAGAATAACCAAATTAGCATTTGCTCTCCATAGTTGGATGGGCATGTTTACCGGTGTTTTTTTATTACTACTTGGTCTTAGCGGTTCGGTGCTGGTATTCAAAGAAGAGCTTGACTACGCAGTTAATAAAGAGCTATTAAATATAAAACTGGGTGAGAAAAAACACTCGCTTGATGACATATACCGCATGATCTGCGAACGTCATCCGAACCTCGCAGGTATCGCCTGGCTCAACCCTGACGCACCTACTCATCGCGCATATGAGTTTCGTTTATATCAGAATGATGGACAGTTAAGAACTTATGATCTCGGCATGATGAGCATCAACCCATACAACGGTAAGGTGCTTCGCGAAGGTAATCTAACCGATTTGAGCACCGGTGCGTTGCACTGGCTGGTACAGTTTCACTGGTGTTTTCAGCTCGGTATACCAGGATTACTATTGGCAACTATCTTAGGTCTGACGATGATCCTGTCGGTGATTACAGGTCTAGTCATTTACCGAAAGTATGTTTGGAAAGTGCTACTGTTCCGCGTGAAGTTCAAATGGCGTAACCGTTGGACAATCTCATCGGCCCTGCACCGCAGCGTAGGGGTTTGGGCAATGGTATTTAATATCGTGCTGTTCTTTACTGGCTTTTGGATGAATATGTTTTCTATGCAGCCCTCATACTGGGCTAAACAGACGGTCAGTGCCCCGAAAAATGTGTTAGCCGTGCAGTCGATAGATAGTATGCTGCTCACCGCAAAACAGACATTTCCTGACCTGCTAGTAAGAAACATTTACTTGCCTACGCAGCCCGATAAAAACTTTCGCATCAGTGGTGTGCTTAAAGATCAATCAGCAATATTTTACAATGGCAATTCCGTATCGGTCGATCCACAGAGTGGCGAAGTCATTGATGTGCAACGTTTGGCAGTACAGCCATTATTTGATCGTATTACGGCCACTTTCTTTCCGTTGCATACTGGGAGCTTCGGTCATACGATCGTTAAGATATGCTATGTGATATTGGGCTTGTTGCCTGGTATACTTTCTGTTACAGGGGTTGTTTTATGGTGGCGAAAACGGCGAAGCTATAGAAAAAAACGTTGAAGGTCGATAGGTTTTTCGGGTAATGGTCGACTGTAAGTAATAAGACAGCAATATTTCACCACACAGCAGGCATTTTTGATTCTTTGTATTTGCTGAGGTACTTCGATATGGATCTAGTAAGGTTAAAGGATCCAATGCAGGAAGAGATTCTTTCTTTGTGGCAAATCTCACTAATTTTGGTAATTTTTTCTCCACTAGCAAATTTGGTTTGACATTTAAACTATCGTATTTCTGCAAATACAAAGAAGCTACTAAACTTAAAAGATAGTAATAGATAAGCCCTGGCCAAATGGCCGGGGCTTACCTATATAGTACTATTAAAAAATCCTAATATCCCGGATTTTGAGTTAAGGTTGGCGAACCATTGATTACACTCAAATCAATTTGATTCTGTGGAATTGGGAAATAGTTTGTACGAGAGATGGCCGAAGCACCGCGCACGTCTGTCGTAATACCGCCTTCATAATTGTAAAATGCATTCATGGATGTTTGCAGCATTCCCCAACGGGATAAGTCGAAGAAACGGTGACCTTCCATCGCTAACTCCAATTTGCGTTCGAAGTAGATCGCTTTAAGTGCTAGATCTGTAGACGTAAAATAGCCTGCCGGATACTCGTTAATCAAATAGTTTGCCGCAGGTGTGGTATTGAATCCCGCCAGAGGCGCACTATTATTAATGTAACTGTAAAGCCATCCAGATGGTGTAGCAGCGCGTGCTCTCACACGGTTTACATAGGTTTGTGCCAGTGCCAAAGAACCGCTTTGTGCTTGCGCTTCGGCTGCCATCAATAAAACATCTGCAAAGCGAATCACCAACACGTTGATGGCAGTACCAGGAGCCCACGAGCTTTGATCAGAGTAGACATCTTGTGTAGCTTGCCAATAGATGTTCTTTTTGTTGCTGTAAGGTCCGGCACTCGGTTGCTCGCGAATCCAACGACGACCAGGATGCAACCCCCAATCGTGGAAAGGAATTCCTCGTCTTCCCACTGTCCAATCCAATCGCGGATCTACCGTGGTAGCATCCGGCGTAAAGGCAGCATCAGAAGCAATGTTCATGTCGCTGGCGATCGGTGTGCTATTGTAATCATCCAAATACGGCAAACCTGTGGTTGGCGAAGTGCGGTAAGAGTTGACCAGATCTTGTGTAGGCTGATAGAACCCACAACAGCGAAATGGACTTTCGTATGGGAAGTTCAAGCGACCGCCTGAGTTGGCAAATGTAATAGAGTTCGTGCCATCGTTGGCCACCATTTGTATGGCAAATACCGATTCGGCGTTATTTTTCGTCGCCGCATCAAAGTTATTTCTAAATGGTACTAAATCATATTTTAAACCATTGCTGGTCACACCATTGTTGATGACGTCCGTAAACAGGGTAGCTGCTTCTGGATATTTCTTTTGATACAACAATGTTTTGGCTAAGTATGCGCCAGCTGCCCATTTGTTCACCCGACCTACTTCACTTTGTGTAGCAGGAAGATTTTCAAACGCATACTGGAAATCAGCCTGTATTTGTGGCCAAATGTCTGCTGTGTTCGGAGCGTAAAATGTTTCGCTGGTCTCATCAATCCAAGGAACCTGATTAAACATCTTCTTAAGATCTGAATAGAAATGCGCGCGTAAGAAGCGTGCTTGCGCAGCAATTTCTAAGCGCTCTTGATCCGTAAGATCTTGCGCTAGACCTAAGAAGCGTAAAGTTTGATTCGCTCTACTGATACCTTCAAAAGATGATTTCCATTTGTTATTAAAGAAGCCATTACTAGCATCGAAAGACAAGCGCGCTATCTGATTGATAGCGGGTTGATCTCCACCATCACTGCCTTTGTGCGCGTCGCCGCCGGCCACACTTCCGTAAATCCAGTTGTCTGGCGAAGATTCCCATGGCCCACCGCCACCTAAGCCGTCGTCATCACGCGCAGCGGCCAACGCCGAGTATGTGCCTGTCAATAGAGACATTACACCGACTTTATTACTCAATTGATCTTCGGTAAGCTCACCTAGTGGAGGTTGTTCTAGGAATGTTTTGCTACAGCCTGAAATAAGCAGGCTGCCACATAATCCCCATTGTATAATTGTTAGCAATTTCGTTTTCATAATGCCTAGTTTTTAAAATCCAACATTCAAACCAAATAAGATCTGACGCGGCGTAATGTATGTACCTTGGTCAATACCAAATGCGGTCGTCGTACCAGATATTTCTGGATCAGGTCCTGTGTATTTCGTAATTGTAAATAAGTTAGCTGCTTGTACATATACACGTACGCGTTTTAAGCGTGCTCTAGTCAACCATTCTTCTGGTAAGGTGTAACCTAATGCCGCATTACGTAATCTCAAGTACCCGCCAGGTTCTACGAAGTAGGAGTTCGGTACGTTCTTAGTGCTCGTGTATCCATCCAACTCTTGTATTGGCGCTTTCGCATTCATGTTTTCTGGTGTCCAAGAGTTGTACACGGCCGTATTGCTGTTTGCACTACCGTTGAACGAAGAATAAAAGTCGGTGTACCAACGTACGTTGTTCCAAATGTCATTACCACCCACGCCGTAGAAAAAGGCGCTAAAGTCCCAGTTTTTGTAAGTCAAACCGAGGTTTAGTCCATAACTCACCGTTGGGTTCGGATTTCCTAAGACCGTCCGGTCATCGGCATCAATGATGCCATCTCCATTCACGTCAGCGTAACGGAATCGACCCACACCAATATCTGTTTGGTACACCGCTTCTGGATTACCTGAAACTTGTCTTGCACCTGCATTGGCCGCGTTTACTTCTTCCTGAGAATTCCAGAAACCATCCACTTGGTATCCGAAGAAAGATCCCATTGGATTGCCCACCGAATTGCGTACAACGTAGTTACCATTGTATCGATACTGCGTACCGATCACATCAAAGTAATCGCTGTTTTGTGAAATACTTTGAATGATGTTTTTATACGTAGTCAATGTTCCTGTGGTAGTTAATTTCAGGTCCGGTCCAAGATCAAAGTTTCCAGTAATGGCAAGATCCAAGCCCGAGTTTTTCATACGTGCTACGTTAGTAAATGGCTGCAATGCACGACCTGCTGTGCCAGGCAATTCTGGATTGTACAAAAGATCATCCACCACTTTGCTGTAGTAGTCTACATTCAACTCTAAGCGAGAAAATAAGGTCGCATCAAAACCAATGTTGGTATTGATGTTTTTCTCCCAACGCGCATCTGGATTACCGATACGGAATGGTTGAATACCTAAGGCGGTACTATTACCCGAACCGGTGATATCATAATAAGATCCACGGCGAACACCTACAAAAGTATTATAAGCATTTCGCGAATTGACATTAAGTTGATTACCCATTACCCCATAACCACCTCGAATTTTGAAGTCGTTCAACCAGTTTTTAGCGCCTGACATAAATTCTTCATCAGAAACGCGCCAGCCTGCACTCACTGCTGGAAACCAACCGGATTGATTGTTCAAAAATTTAGAAGATGCATCACGACGTAAGGTTAATCCCAATAAATATTTCTGCTTAAAGTTATAATCTACACGACCGATGTACGAGAACAGCGTCGAGGCATCACGAGCGGATCTCGCCGTCTGTGCACCAAAACCAGTGCTTAAATCCACGAAGTCACGATCAAAAGATACATATCCTTGTGTAGTGGCTTCCATAAACCGGAAGTTCTCTTGAAAAGATTCTGTACCTAATACGACCGAGATATCATGGACATTGTTGAAGTTTTGCTTGTAGTTAATGGTATTGGTCCAAGTCCAGTTCCAAGCATTAATCGCATTTTCGGTATAGGCATTGGCTACCTCGTTCTCCAAGTTTTCATATTGAGGAAAGACAAATCGCTGCGTATTTCCTGAAAGAATCTCTCCACCAAAGACGGTTCTAGCCGTGAAGTTTTTCCATAAATCAACTTCTGTAAATACGTTACCAATTAGTCGATTGTTTTGGCTGCGGTTGTTACGCATACGATCCAACATCGCCACAGGATTTCGCGCATTTCCTAATGCACCGCCTGCGGTACCAGCATAGTTACCCATAATATCATACACCGGAATAATAGGCGCTTGTCTGAAACTCATGCCAATCGCATTTCCCTCATCTAGTTCGCCAATACCGTCATTTCCAATTCCCCCTGTCAAAGATCCCTCTCCACTTTGTGGTGAACGGCGTAGCGAGTAGGTGATGTTTTCACCAATGCGCACGCGATTGCCAATTTTATAGTTGGAGTTAGCACGTACCGTGTAGCGATTCATAAAGGTGTTTTTCAATACACCTTGCTGATCGAAATAATTTGCTGAGAATAAAAATGCGCCTTTTTCATTACCATGGCTTACTGCAATATTGTGACTCATGATCGGTGCATTACTGAAAATCTCATCTGCCCAATCTGTACCAGCCTGATTTGCCTTGTTGATACGGTAAAAATCGCCTGCATTCCTATCAAAGAAGTTTGGATTGACATTATACAAAGCCGGATTCACTCTAGGGTCTCCTTCCATCGCCCCTTGTGGTGCAATGTAATCGGGTAATCTTGGTTCCGCTCCGGTACCATACAAATCATTTCCAACAGGAACACCACTGTTGCGCTGCGCTTGAAATGTTAGGCGCGCATTATCCAGTGGTGAAGCGATATCCCAAATGTTGCCGCGAATAGGGCGCTGACTGCCGTAGAACATATCGTAATTCACACGGACTTCGCCATCTTGCTTTCCTTTTTTGGTGGTAATGATAATTACCCCATTGGCAGCACGTGCACCGTAGATAGAAGCCGAACCGGCATCTTTCAATACCTGCATCTGGTCAATATCATTCGGATTCAAATCCACAATATTCTGAATGGGAATTCCATCTACCACGTATAGTGGTGAGTTATTTCCGAAGGTATTAATACCGCGAATACGCACTTGCGGCTCACGACCTGGTTGCCCTGAACCAGTAACCGTTACACCAGAAGCCTGCCCTTGTAATTGATTGTTGATCTGCCCGGATGGCTGACGGTTCATCTCCGAAACATTTACAACAGAAACTGCACTGGTAAGATCTTTACGACGTTGTGTGGCATAACCCGTTACGACAACTTCGTCTAGATTGCTGGTCGATTCATTGAGTTGCACGGTATAATTATCCGTTGCGGATGTGACGGGCACATCTTTCTGTGTATAACCGATGTAATCAAACGTAAGCACGTCGCCGCTTTTGGCGGTAATCTCAAAGCTTCCATCTTCTTCGGTGCGTGTACTTACATTGGTGCCTTTAACTGTAACACCTACACCTTGGATACCTTGCTTGCTTGTGCCGTCGATTACTTTGCCTCGAATCGTACTTTGTACATTATTGCGTAGGAGCAAAATCTTTTCATTTTCCAATTTGTACTGCACATTGAGATCGGCTTTTATTTGGTTCAATAATTGGCCTAGTACCCAATCCGTCGTTTTCAGATCGAGCATACGTGTGGTTTGCAACACGGATGGACTGTAGACAAATTTGATTTCTGTTTGCTTTTCTATTTCGTTAATTGTTCGTTGCAAACTGATTCTTTTCTCAGTCAATGTCACTTTTTGATGGGTCGGGTTTGCACTTTCTGCCATAAGTGTGTTTACCCCAATCATCAGCGCTAGGAATAGGTAGCCGTAGCGTTGGGCCGTTCTATTCATGGCAATTAATCTGGAACTATATTTTGTGAAGTTCATAATTCTGGGTTTTTGTGTTTACCAATTGGTTTTCTCGATCAGATATCCATCTGTTGGTTCACCATTTTTTTGACAGATCAGAAGATTGCCAGATAAGAATTGAGTTTTTGTTTTTATCATATTTATATGTTTAAATGTTAGTGGTTATAATATTGAAATTTGGCGATCGTGAATCACATACCGTGTGGCTGTCACTGCACAGATCAGGTCAAGCTGCTCGAAAAGTGTCAGGTTGTCCAAGTCGCCCGTAAATGTCGTATTATAGTGAGTAGGGGTTACCCGAATATCAAGCTCATAGATTTTGCTGAGTTTGTTAGCCAATTTTGGTAGATCAATAGCCTGAAAGCGCACTTGGGCAAGCAGTGCTTTGTCGAGCAACACAGGTTTTGGTTTTTCTACGATGGTAGCTTGTAGAGTTTCTCGTTTTTTATTGAATACTGCACGATGGTTGCTCGTAAGCGTAAGTTCATTTGCTTCGGTTCTTGAAAAAAGACGCTGTGCAAGAGATGTATCATGACAGGTTTGGGAAACTTGCACTTTGCCGGAGTATACAATCACTTCGCTTTGCTCGTTATCCGTATCTTTTATCAAAAATTGTGTACCGAGTACCTGTGTGGTCATTTTACCATGCAATACACGAAAAGGTCGTAATGGATCTCGGGTGATATCAAAAATGGCACTTCCTACAAGCGAAACTTTCCGTTGAGAAAAGTCGGCCGCATAACTCAAGCTGCCTCCTCGTAGTAGCTGGATAATTGATCCGTCGGGTAAATCAACGCGCACGGTGTCATCACTACTATTGTGTACGATTTCTAACGGAGTTGCTGGTTGCCAGAATGTAAAAACTAAAATTGGTAATAAAACGGCAGCAGCTACGGATATCCATCTGGCCGTCGTTTTGGCTAGCTCGAAGGTCGGTCTCGAAGTTGTCTTCGCTTGCGAAATCTTGTGCCATAATCTTTCTTCCATGGCGTTGTAATCTTCCTCCCTTAAAGATAATTTTTCATTTTCCGGAAGGCTGTCGTACCATTTTTCGATCATGCGCGCTTCCTCGGGCGTGCAGGTTCTTTGCAGGTATCGCTGCAGTATTTCTTGAAATTGTTTACGACTCATCAGAAAAGTCAGTTTATAATGTGTATAGGCTAGCAAACGCGAGTTTCAATTTCGCGTTCTACATTATAAGTAGTACAAGTAAGACGTACCCCTAAAAAGAATTGAATTTATTTTTTATTTCTTTTGTTCAAGAAAAAATAAGTGTTAAGCTAACACTTGTAGCAAGAAGGGCTATAGCGAGATAGTCGCGAAGTATGATGCGTAGCGACTTTAACGATTTAGTAATGTGATATTCTACTGCCTTTTCGGAGAGATGCAGTGCGAGCGCAATTTTTTTTACAGGCTGATATTCTAAGCGACTCATCACAAATATTTGTCTTGTTTTTGGTGCTAGTTTTTCCAAGCCATCGTACAACTGCGACATCAATTCCTTGGCAGCCAATGCATCATAGCTGCTGTGTTGTTGTTGCGATTCATCATGTGATGATTTGGTGACGTCTACAAATCGCTCTGCTTTGATCACCGATTTGAGGTGATTGATAAAACTAAATCGAGCAGCTGCATCGAGGTAGGAGGGAAGAAATTGAATATGTAAGTCTGTCCTTCTTTCCCACAGGGAAACAAAGATTTTTTGCGTGAGCTCTTCTGCTAATTCCATATCACCGGATTTAGCATAAAGCTGTCTGAATAGTGATCGCCAGTAGCGTCGGTAAATCTCCTCGAATGCGCTGTGATCGCTATTTTTTAACATGGACAGCAGCATCTCGTTGGTTAGTTCGGAGTTCTGCATAGGTTGTTTATAATAAGTAGTGATAAATATATATAATTTTTGTTACAAAGCACAAAATCCTATATACGAAAAAAGCTCTCAGTTGGACTGAGAGCTTTTAAATTTTTCAGATTGAAAATCGATCACACTTTGATTTCTACTTCAACGCCTGAAGGCAATTCAAGTTTCATCAACGCGTCAACTGTTTTCGAGTTAGAAGAGTAGATGTCCAATAGTCTTTTGTAAGCACTTAATTGGAACTGCTCACGCGCTTTTTTGTTAACGTGTGGTGAACGTAAAACCGTGTAGATTTTTTTCTCTGTAGGCAATGGAATAGGTCCGCTAACTACTGCACCTGTAGGTTTTACTGTTTTTACGATTTTCTCAGCTGATTTGTCAACCAAGTTGTAATCGTAAGATTTCAATTTGATTCTGATTCTTTGGCTCATTGTTTATTGTTTAATTGTTTTAAAAAGATCGCCAATTAGAGCTATTAACAACTGGCGATCGGTTTATTGTTAAGGATTGAATTAATCTTCAGTACCTTTAAGTTTACCTTTTGCTTTCGCGATAACATCTTCCATTACGTTACGAGGCGCTTCTGCATAGTGATCGAACTCCATCGTAGAAGTTGCACGTCCAGAAGTAATCGTACGCAATTGAGTCACGTAACCAAACATCTCAGAAAGTGGAACCAAAGCTTTGATTACTTGAGCACCGTTACGAGAGTCAAGACCTTGCATCTGACCGCGACGACGGTTCAAGTCACCCATTACATCACCCATATTCTCTTCTGGAGTCAACACCTCGATTTTCATGATTGGCTCCATCAATACTGGAGAACATTTTGGCAATGCCTCACGGTATGCTTGACGACCAGCTAACTCGAAAGATAGTGAATCTGAATCGACTGCGTGGAATGAACCATCAATCAAACGAACTTTCATACCAGATAATGGATATCCAGCCAATACACCGTTTGTCATGGAAGTTTCAAAACCTTTCTGAACAGAAGGGATAAATTCTTTAGGGATTTTACCACCAACGATCTCATTTACGAATTGAAGTGGAGATTTAGACAAATCGTGATCTTCATCTGCAGGAGAGATAACCACTTTAATGTCTGCAAATTTACCACGACCACCTGATTGTTTCTTGAATACCTCACGGTGCTCAGTAGTACCGTTGATAGACTCTTTGTAAGAAACTTGAGGAGCACCTTGGTTTACTTCTACTTTGAACTCACGTTTCAAACGGTCGATCAAGATCTCCAAGTGAAGCTCACCCATACCAGAAATTACTGTTTGACCAGTATCTTCGTCCGTTTTTACCACGAATGTAGGATCCTCTTCAGCTAATTTACCAAGACCAATACCCAAACGATCCATGTCCGCTTGTGTTTTAGGCTCGATAGCTAAACCGATAACTGGCTCAGGGAAGTTCATCGACTCCAATACGATTGGGTGTTTCTCTTCACAAAGTGTATCACCTGTTTTGATGTCTTTGAAACCAACTACTGCACCGATATCACCAGCCTCGATGAAAGGGATCGGGTTTTGCTTGTTAGCGTGCATTTGGAAGATACGAGAGATACGTTCTTTGTTACCAGAACGCGTGTTCAATACGTAAGAACCAGCATCTAATTTACCAGAGTATGCACGGATGAAACACAAACGACCTACGAATGGGTCAGTCGCGATTTTAAATCCTAAAGCCGCGAAAGGCTCATTTACGTCTGGTTTACGCAACAATTCAGCGCCAGTGTCAGGGTGAGTACCTCTTACACCTTCTGAATCCATTGGCGAAGGCAATAATTCCATCACCAAGTCAAGCATAGTTTGTACACCTTTGTTTTTGAAAGATGAACCACATACCATCGGTACGATAGAGTTATCTAATACAGCTGCACGTAAAGCGTTCAAGATTTCACGCTCTGTCAATGAATTAGGATCTTCGAAGAATTTCTCCATCAATGTCTCATCATATCCAGCTACTGCTTCTAGTAATTTTTCGCGGTATTCAGCTACTTCTTCTAGCATATCTTCTGGGATAGGCACTTCGGTAAAGGTCATTCCTTTATCGTGCTCATTCCATACGATACCACGGTTATTGATCAAATCAACAACGCCTGTGAAAGTGTCTTCGGCACCGATTGGCAATTGCAAAGCAACTGCTTCAGAACCTAGCATTGATTTTACTTGGCCAACTACTTTCAAGAAGTCAGCACCAGAACGGTCCATTTTGTTTACGAAACCAATACGTGGTACTTTGTAGTTATCTGCCAAGCGCCAGTTAGTCTCCGACTGTGGCTCTACTCCGTCTACTGCGGAGAATAAGAATACCAATCCGTCTAATACACGCAAAGAACGGTTTACCTCTACGGTAAAATCCACGTGTCCTGGAGTATCAATTACGTTTACTTGGTATTTTTTGTCGCGGTAGTTCCAGAAAACTGTAGTAGCTGCTGAAGTGATCGTGATACCACGCTCTGCTTCTTGCTCCATCCAGTCCATGGTAGATGCACCTTCGTGAACCTCACCGATTTTGTGGTTTACGCCAGAGTAGTAAAGGATACGCTCTGTCGTTGTAGTCTTACCAGCATCGATGTGGGCAGCGATACCGATATTTCTAGTTAATCTTAAATCTCTTGCCATAATAATTTTAAAGCGATAGGCTTAATGCCTGTATTTTGTTCAATGTTTTTAAATAAGTACACCGGCTTTGTCAAACCCTTGCGGGATGTCAAAGCCGGCGTATGCCTTATTAGATTCTGGTTGTTTTCACGATTAGAATCTGAAGTGTGAGAACGCTTTGTTAGCTTCCGCCATTTTATGCGTATCTTCTTTCTTCTTCACAGCTGCACCTTCACCTTTAGAAGCTGAAATGATTTCTCCTGCTAATTTTTCGAACATAGTTTTTTCACCACGTTTGCGAGCATAAGAAATTAACCATTTCATACCCAAAGCGATTTTACGATCTGGACGAACTTCCATAGGAACCTGAAAGTTAGCACCACCTACACGACGCGATTTTACCTCTACGGCAGGCATCACATTGTTCAATGCTTTTTTCCAAGCTTCAAGACCGTTCTCTTGAGTTTTTGACTCTACTAATTCTACTGCATCGTAAAAGATAGAATATGCGATAGATTTTTTACCATCGAACATCATGTTGTTTACGAAACGCGTTACCTGAACGTCATTAAACTTCGGATCAGGTAAAATGATTCTCTTTTTTGGTTTTGACTTTCTCATTTTATTTTCCTCCGTTTAATTATTTCTTTTTGCCTTTAGCAGGAGCTGCTGCTGCTTGTCCTGGTTTAGGACGTTTTGTTCCGTATTTAGAACGACGTTGGTTACGACCGGCTACACCTGATGTATCCAATGCACCACGGATGATGTGGTAACGTACACCTGGTAAATCTTTCACACGACCACCGCGGATTAACACGATAGAGTGCTCTTGCAAGTTGTGGCCTTCTCCTGGAATGTAGGCATTCACCTCTTTACCATTTGTAAGACGTACACGCGCAACTTTACGCATTGCTGAGTTTGGTTTTTTAGGGGTAGTAGTATATACACGTGTACATACACCTCTTCGCTGTGGACATGAGTCCAACGCTGGTGACTTACTCTTGTCAACCAGAGCTACTCTACCTTTTCTAACTAATTGTTGAATAGTAGGCATTTACCTGTTCTAGTTTTTTAATTCGTTTAAAATTAATTTTTAAAGTCCGCAAAGATACTTATTCCCTTTTGAATATTAAATAGTTAGATATAAATAGTTGCTGTGTTTTTATCATTTTTTGCTATTCTCTGGGTGTATTGTCAAATAGCAGCATTTTAGTGATGGGGGGCTTAGCGCTTCCAGTATCAATTAAGGTTTTCTAGTTAGTAGCAATATCATATGAAATATTTTGCTAATTTCGCATGTCTATGGCATGTATTTTGCCAAATGCACAATAACTATTGAAAACATTAATAATTTACTTTTAAAACTATGAAAAATAAGTGGGTAGCTGCCATTGTATTGGCGTTGGTAACATTTGCATTTGTTGGATGTTCTAAGGATGATGATAATCCTCAAACTGGTGGAAGCATTGATGCGGCTGTCGGTACGTACAATGGGTCAATTAAGTTAGCTGGTGTGGATAAAATGTTTGATAAAACACTTGTCGTTACGAAATCTTCAGATGGTGTCTTAAGAGCAGAGGTTTCAGATAAGTCATTAAATCTACCTGTTAAAGAGTTCCGCGTGATTAATAATATGGATCTATCCATCCAGACTTCGGGTGTGTCTCCGGAAGGAACCTTTTTATATGATGTAACAAACAGAACACTTCTATGTCAAGGTGAAGAAACTAAGGCGGGTGATATTTTTTATACGTTTGAAGGTACTAAGCAATAATAATCTTCTGTATAGATTGCAAAAAGCGCCAGAACATCAGTTCTGGCGCTTTTTTTCTGTAATGGCCACGTCTTTGCTAACCTGAGGAACGAAGGTGTGGCAATCTAAACTTTATATACTTAGATAAAGATAGATCAGTTTCCTTCGGAGCAGCCTTCGGCGGTCGTCGTACCTCCTCGTGAAGACGAGTAGCTAGGCTATAAGACATCCCGAATCTCTTCGACCTTGTCGAATACGCTTTTGGCGAAAGGACAAAGCGGCAAGATTTTAATGTTTTTCTCTCTCGCAAAATTTACAATCTCCATTAATATCGTTTTACCAACGTTCTTACCCTTGAAGTCGGGGTTTACTTCGGTGTGATCGATAATAATGCGGCTGTCGCCGGCCCAAGAATAAGTCATTCGCCCTGCTTCTTTGTTATCTTCTGTGGCTTTGAAATAACCTTTATTGTCGTGATTTACCTGTTCTACCTGCATGATGTTAACTTTTTAAATGCACTTTCGATTTTACCCTAGCTCACTAGGGTAAAATCAATTTGACGTTTCTCTAGATCTACTTTCTTGACTTTGATTTGCACCTCGTCGCCCAGTTGGTAGACTTTTTTCTTTCGTTGGCCGATGATCGCATAATTCTTTTCATCCAATGTGTAGAAATCATCATTGATATCTCGTAGGCGAATCATCCCTTCACACTTATTTTCTTCGATTTCTACATACATGCCCCATTCAGTCACGCCAGAGATTAATCCGGTATATTCTACGCCGATCTGATCTTGCAAGAATTCGGCTTGTTTGTATTTGATGGATGCGCGTTCTGCTTCTGCTGCTTTCTTTTCCATTTGCGAGCTATGCTCGCACAATTTCTCGTAATGCTCTGGATTCACCTGCTCGCCACCATCTAAATAGAATTGTAATAAACGATGTACCATCACATCGGGATATCGGCGGATAGGCGAGGTGAAGTGCGTATAATAATCGAAAGCTAATCCGTAATGCGAAGTATGTTTGGTCGTATAGATCGCCTTCGCCATGGAACGCACGGCTAAGGAGGTCAATATGTTTTGCTCTTTTTGTCCTTCGATCTTCGTCATCAGCGCATTGAGCGATTTGGCGGTTTCTTTATCCGTGCGGGTATTCATTTTATGACCAAATCTTGAGGCGAACTGCGAGAAGGAAGCCAAAGCGTCGGGTTTCGGTACATCGTGGAAGCGATAGACAAAGGTCGGTTTGTTTTTTCCTTTTCCGCGTTTACCGATGAATTCCGCTACGCGTCTGTTCGCTAACAGCATAAAATCTTCGATCAGCTTGTGTGCATCCTTACGCACTTTGGTATATACGCCGGTTGGCTTGCCGTTTTCGTCAAGGTGGAATTTTACTTCTTCGGATTCGAAGCTGATCGCGCCACTCTTGAATTTCTTTTCACGCAGAATGTATGCGAGCTCGTTGAGCTTTAAAATTTCGTCGGCAAAATCTCCCGATTTGTTCTCGATCACTTCTTGCGCTTCCTCATAAGTGAAGCGGCGATCGGAATGAATCACAGTGCGGCCAAACCATTCGTTTTGAATCTGCGCTTGATCGTTTAATTCAAAGACGGCGGAGAAGCAAAGTTTGTCTTCTTTTGGTCGGAGTGAGCAGAGGTTGTTGGACAAGCGCTCGGGCAACATTGGGATTACGCGATCTACTAAATAAACGGATGTTCCACGATCAAATGCTTCTTTGTCTAGCGGTGAATCTGGGATTACATAATGCGACACATCGGCGATGTGTACACCGATCTCATAGTTGCCATTTTCCAGTTGTTCAAAGGAGATCGCATCATCAAAATCTTTGGCGTCTAAGGGGTCAATCGTGAAGGTCGTGACAGCTCTGAAATCACGTCTCTTGGAGATCTCTTCGGCGGTGATTTGGGTGGCGATATTTTTCGATTCTTCTTCCACTTCATTGGGGAAGTTTAGGGGGAATCCGAAGTCCGCCAAGATCGCATTCATCTCGGTGTTATTCTCTCCTTTTTTACCCAAAACATTCTTCACGATTCCGATCGGATTCTTCGCACTTCGTGGCCATTCTAAAATCGAGACCAGTACCTTTTCGCCGTTCTTCGCGCCATTCAAATTGTCCAGCGGAATGAAGATGTCGTGGTGCATTTTTCGGTCGTCTGCTACGAAGAATGCAAAGCTTCCGGTGATGTCAATTGTGCCGGTAAAATCGGTCTTCGCGCGTTGTATAATTTCGACTACTTCGCCCTCTTTTTTACGTCCGCCTTTGCGTTCAAAAACGTGGACTTTTACGATGTCTCCATGGAGCGCTTGGCGCAATTTTCGAGGGGCAACAAAGATGTCTCCATCTGCTGAATCTTCAGGAACGATGAAGGCCGATCCGTCGGCAGTCATGTCTACTTTTCCTGTAATATAAACCTTGATTGATTTTAATTTGTACTTGCCGCGGTCGTGCGATACGAATAAACCATTTTTGGAATTGTCTGACAGAATGTCTCGTATAGCTTCTTTTGCTTCTTCGTCGTCGAGCTTTAGTTTAGCGCTTACTTGTTTATAGTTGAGTGGTTTGTTATTACCTTTTTCAAAGATCTCTACGATTAGTTTTACGAAAACATCTTTGTAGATTTTGTCTGTTTTATTCTTCATCGTTTGTGTCGAATTATGAGAACAGTTTTGTTGCTGTTTATTTGAGCAAGTGAACTGATTCGTATATACTCGAAGATACTCTTTTTTTGCGGCATATACAAGGTGGTGGGGTAGGGGTGATACTGATTCTGCTATTCGTAAAGTATAATTTTATTTTAGCTTATTTATGTATCTGATTAACAGGTTTACATTTATTTAAATGCTAAAATAAAAGTGATTTAAAAGTGCTTTTAGACCGAATAGAGTGAATAATTGAAAAAGCCATCAATATTTGATGGCTTTGCTAAAAGTATTTATGTGAATTTTTTGATTCGATGTAAGTATTCAAATTGTTTGATATCAGTGTGTTATTTTTTATTTGCTAAATTTTTATCAGCTCGAAATAGTATTATTTTTAGCGGTTTGATTTGGTTTGACTGTTGATCTATGACTGACACTTGTCGCAAAGCCCGACCGCATTTACAGCGACCGATTGCAGCGCGAAATTCTTTGGAACGCGGATGTTTGGAATGGAGATTTCTTCAAGACAAATGACGCTGTTGCAAGATGAGCAAATGAAGTGAATGTGTTGGTCTTCGTGTTTGTGTTCCGAGCAATGGTGCGAGCAGGTCGCGTAGGTTGCCGTACCATGCAAGTCAAATACTTTGTGTAAAATACCCTTCTCTTCGAAGCTGGCCAGGATTCGGTATAGCGTCACTCTGTCAGTTTCCTTGCCCAACAGTTTTTCTAATTCTGGCTGGGATATGGCGCTATCTTTTGCTGATATGATTTCCAAAACACGAAGTCTTGGCTGGGTCACTTTCAACTTATTTTCTCGAAGTAAGTTTTTAAAACGCACCAAATCGTTCGCCTCTACCAGTCCTTTTTGATCTTCTTTCATACGGTATAAAAGTACGGATTATAAAGTCAAAAAAAAACCGTTGCCATAGGATATGACAACGGTTTTACAGCGCCCTGAAATCGGCTCAAAATTATTTGCCAGCAGCCTTGTTGTAGTCTGCCAAAAACTGTGTAAGTCCACTATCTGTAAGTGGGTGTTTCAACAACGAAAGCATCGCTGAAAGAGGTCCAGTCATCACGTCTGCGCCCAACTTAGCACAGCCTAAAATGTGCGCACTGTGACGTACCGATGCAGCCAAGATTTGAGTCTCGAATGCGTAGTTGTCATAGATCAAACGGATCTCTTCGATCAGTGCCAAACCGTCTACCGAGATGTCGTCCAGACGACCGATAAATGGTGAGACATACGTCGCTCCAGCCTTCGCTGCAAGTAATGCTTGACCAGCTGAAAATACCAGCGTACAGTTGGTTTTGATTCCTTTACTTGAGAAGTATTTGATCGCCTTTACACCGTCTTTGATCATCGGTACTTTGACCACGATTTTAGCATTCAAGGCAGCTAATGCTTCCCCTTCTTCGATCATCTCGTTGTAGGTCGTCGCGATCACTTCTGCACTTACATCTCCATCTACAATATCGCAAATTGCTCGGTAGTGATTCAAGATGTTTTCCTGTCCAGAAATACCTTCTTTGGCCATCAGGCTCGGGTTGGTGGTTACCCCATCTAATACGCCCAAATCCTGTGCTTCTTTGATCTGCTCCAGATTTGCCGTGTCGATAAAAAACTTCATATTCGATGTATTGATTTTTAGTGTATTATACTATTGGTAAAAACTAACACTCGCGTCAGTTGTTCCAAAGTTAACTATAAAAAACACAAAGAGTAAACGGTTATTCTTAAATTCGAAGCTTATCTTGATCGATGAATATTTTTAGATCGCTACAGTATCCCAATTTTAGATTACATGTTATCGGACAGGCAATTTCGCTGATGGGTACTTGGATGCAACGGGTAGCCATTAGTTGGATGGTGTATTCCATTACCAATTCGGTTTTCTGGTTGGGTTTTGTTTCCTTTATTTCATTATCGCCCTCGCTTTTCCTTTCTCCATTCATTGGATCCTTTATCGATAAACGGAAGAAATATGGTCTTGTGCGCAAGACGCAGTTTGGTCTCATGTTGCAGGCTGGGCTATTGACGTTATTGGTTTATCTGGGTCTCGAATCGGTGTTGCTACTGTCGGTTTTGGGTTTTATGCAAGGCGTAGTCAACGCATTTGATGTACTTGGTCGGCAATCGCTTATGGTTTCCTTGGTGGATGACAAAAAGGATTTGCCCAATGCCATTGCACTAAATTCCTCTATTTTCAATGCGGCTAGGATGGTGGGGCCTGCTATTGGAGGTATTCTACTCAGTACGTACGGAGAATTGGTGTGTTTCGGGGTGAATTTTTTGAGTTTTATTCCGGTTATCATTTGTTTGATGTTGATGAATGTAACCGAGAGACCAGTGACGAGTATAAAGGAAAGTACGTGGCGCGGATTGGTCGAAGGATTTCATTATCTCAAAAGATCTCCACATATTGCCTCGTTGGTGATCGTATTGACCTGTTCAAGCTTATTGGTAATTCCCTATACTTCCTTACTTCCTGCGGTAGCGCGAGAACTTTTTCAGGGAGATGAGGCTACATTTTCTTGGTTTGAAAGCATGGCCGGACTCGGCGCTATGATCGGCGCCGTGAATATGGCTCGGCTCAAGTCTGGTGAGAATTTGCGTTATCGAGTCATGTTCTCTGCTGGTATAATGGGCATTGCTCTTTTACTATTGGCCTATGCCCATTATCTTCCTTCGGCATTAGCATTCACCGCCTGTGTGGCATTTGGTATGATGATGCAAAATTCTTCCATTAATACCTATATCCAAACGCATGCTGTGCCGGCATACCGCGCACGAGCTATGTCATATTACATTATGGCGTTTCAAGGTATTTATCCCATCGGTAGCCTATTGATCGGGAGTGTAGCGCAAGTGGCCGGGCTTAAAACAACGTTATACATCATGGGAAGTTGTGCGGTCTTGATTTCCTTAGGATTTTATTTATATCTCCGTCTGCATATCAAGCGCCGGCTTTTCAAAAAGATTTAGCAGTGGTTACTTGTTGAGCTTTCGCTTGCGATTGGTGAGCTGTAAGGTGGCTGTTTTGTAATTGATCACCGCACCATAGGTATGTAAGATATCACCGCCTAAAACGCCTATAACAGGCTCCAAATTCATTTTACGGTAAGCGTAGTTGATTGAACTTAGATCTAATACCGCAAAATCGAACTTTTTGATCTGCCATTCGCCGATTTTGACTGATGGAATGTGGACAAAAAAGCTTTCCATAGCATTCGTTCCTAGCCCGGTAGATAGTACGTCAGTAAGGTTTAGTTGGGATTCAGCTATTCCAGATTCTAACAGGGTCGTTTTGTCTAACACGGTTTTAGAAGCGCCTGTGTCCACGACCATTTTAAAGGTCTTGTTTAAAAGTTGTATCTCTACAAGGGTATGGAAACCATCCGGTTGTAATTGGATGATTTCCAATGGTATTTTCGTCATGTATTGTGGTGATTAAGCGAATCGACGTATTTGCTGTTAAATGATGCCCTCGTCCGATAGCACCTGATTCATCTTGCGAACCGCATCAGCACTTTTACTCAATAGCTCTTTTTCATCTTCTGATAGCGACATCGGCACGATACGATCCCAGCCTTTATTGTTGATGATGACTGGTACGCCTAGTGCGATATCTTCGTGTCCGTATTCGCCTTCTAGATAAACGGAAGCGGTAAATAGTTTTCCTTGATTGCGTACAATGCTCTCTACCATTGCGGCAGCAGCAGCACCGGGAGCATACCAAGCAGAAGTACCAATTAAACTCGTCAACGTAGCTCCGCCAACCATGGTTTTTTGGATAATGTCCGCTTGCTCTTCATCGGATAAGAGTTCACTGATACGTACACTATTCCAAGTCGCATGCTGGATCAATGGAATCATGGTGGTATCGCCGTGTCCGCCGATGACGATCGCATTTAGATCTGTTGCGGCAGCGTTTAATTTTTGTCCAATCTGATATTTGAAACGGGCAGAATCCAGCGCGCCACCCATACCAATAATTCTATTTTTAGGCAGTCCACTGCTCTTCAACGCCAAATAAGTCATCGTATCCATCGGATTGGAAACAATTAGTATGATAATATCTGGAGAATGCTTGACTAAATTTTCTACGACAGTCTTTACGATGTTCGCGTTGGTGCCAATTAGTTCCTCCCTTGTCATGCCCGGTTTGCGTGGAATACCAGAGGTAATAACAGCCACCGACGAGCCAGCTGTAGTACTGTAATCGTTTGTCACGCCGGTGATCTTTGATTCGAAGCCTAACAATGCTGCTGTCTGCGACATATCCTGCGCTTTGCCCTCAGCAAAGCCCTCTTTGATGTCTAGCAAAATCACTTCTTCGGCAATGTTTCTTCGGATAATATTATCAGCAGTAGTCGCACCTACGGCTCCTGCACCAACTACAGTTACTTTCATGTCTTAGTGGATTATTGATTCATTTAAAGCTACAAAAAATAACCTAAACATGCGACTCTTAGAATGGATAACCAATCGCTAAGTTGAAGACAAGGTTTCTGCGTCGCCATTCACGATCGCCAAAGTCGATCTGGTTGAATACCCAGCCATTACTTTCCTGTACGTACGGTAAGCGGAATGGAATAGCAAAGTCGGTACGGATCACTAAGAAGTCGATATCAACGCGCAGACCTAAACCGCCACCAACAGCTAATTGCTCGTAGAATTTGGTGGTCAATTCTGCACCTGGTCTACTCGCATCTGGTCGCTGCAGCCACACGTTGCCGGCATCGACAAAACCCGCCCACTTGAACATGCCAGAAATGGTTCCACGGTATTCCGCATTGAGCTCTAGCTTAAAATCACCGGTTTGATCGGCAAAGAATTCATCGATGCCCAAGTCTGCCAAATTCGTTAAACCTGGACCGACAGAGCGGGCTCTGAAAGCACGCATACCATTTGGTCCACCGGAGAAGAATTGCTTCAAATAAGGAAGTTGAATGGAGTTGCCATACGAGTGACTGGCGCCAATCATGGCTCGGGTCACAAAAGTAGATTTTGGACTTAATTTCCAATAATGTCTGAAGTCAGCTTCACCCCGTACGAATTGCGCATAGCGCGTGCCAAATAAGAATTCAGGACTATCTGATGATGCATCCGCTCCTTGAATCAAGCCTAGCACATTACCCGACGTATTCAAGGCACTACGCACAAAATAGGTGTGCGTACGATCCTCCATATTGTTCTGGAAAGTAAATACGTAATTTGGACCAAAAGAAAACTGCGGTTCGATAATATGTCCCAATGTCGGGAACTGCACTATCTGTTCGCGATAAGCTTGTGTCACATTTCGTGGTTGTGCATAGATGATTTCGGCTACGGTAAGATCGTGCACTTTACGTTCGTTCTCTTTCCAAGAATAACCAAAGTTAAACGTCATAGAGTTGAGCGTATAGGCAGTACGGCGATCTAGAAACTCGTACCGTACGCTGGCAAAGGTACGGGGAATGTATTTGCGCGAAGGTGCCCATTTGTACGGCGATAGCAAGCGCGGCCAACTGATCGACGCTTCAGCACCGTAGCGAATGTAATTGGAGTTTAAGGCCACTCCACCACCTCTTTGGGTTTCAAATCCTGCAAAAGCGGTTAACGTAAGTGTTTCAAATCCTTTAAAAGCATTTTTGAGACTCCAGTTTATATTTCCCTCGATACCGTCGTATACGGTCGCTGTTTTGGCGATTAACTCTGTACGTAGCGTGCGAGGTTTCATTGGCGTAAGGTAATAATACACATCCATCGTATTCGCTGAATCCTTACTATCCACAAAGTCATTTTTCACGAATTGAAAGGTATTCATATTGACCAAATGATTGATCGTCATATTATGATCTTCCCTATTATACATTTCGCCTTTGTGGAAGAACAGGTGATTAGCGAGTACTTTCTTTCTAAATTTATTGTCGGGATCATGGATGTAGTACTCCCCCTCGTAGGCCTCGGTTCCTCTAGGAATACGTCGCGTATAACCATCCGCGGATTGTGTGTAATTGGGAAAAACCACTATTTTACCAATCTTTTGTGGTTCTTTAGCGCGCTCCGGCGTTTCTGGCTTGACCGTCATGTACATGTCGACCTGATGCGTACCCACGGTACTATCTACGTCCAAGAGCAAGTGATCGGCATTGAAGTAATAGTAACCTTTGTTCTTCATGTCGACATCAATCCGCTCGCGCTCGCTAATAACGACGTCGAGATTATAATTGTTGCCGCGGCGTAGTAAGGTATTTCCTTGCGTGCTTGCGATGTCCTGCCCCCAAGTTTTGGTCGTATCTACATCGAATACGACATCTTTGATTTTATAACCTGGGCCTGCAACGGCATCAAATTGTACGGTGGCTTTCTTGCCGTCAATGATGGTATCGGAGGTTACGTTGGCTTGAAAGAAACCGAAATTTTCTAAACGATTGCGCAGTAAGTTTTCATTGTATTCTTGATTTACTTCGCTCAATAAGACGGGTGGCTTACCCTGCTTTTTGATCCATCGTTTGATGAAGCCAACCGTGGTATCCGGTCCACCGCCCATGTTCCACAAGGCTACTTTAAAGTTAGAAGTCGGTTCTGGGCGTACAAAGCTTTGTAACCGGCTTTCGAAAAGTTTCTTACGGTCTTTGTCTAGGGTGTCATTTTTAATATTTACGGTCGCTTCTTCGAAAAGATGTTCCCCATCCGCGATATGCTTCGTGGTGTTGCAGCTTGCTATTATTAAAAGCAGTGCACCAGCAAATATAAAGTGATTACTTTTCATTAGACTCCCTTTCTTCTTCCTCATTTCTTATGGCGGTATTTTCTTTTCTTCTTACTGAATCTTGTTTGGTACGTGGTCTTGCATTGAAGTTGGTCACGCCATTTACACTTAGGCTATCGCGTCTAGCTTCGGGTTTGCGTGCCGTAGAATCTTGGCCACGACCTCTTCTAGCTTGATGCCGTGCTAAGCTATCTTGTATCACGTGGCGTACGCTATCGCGGTATACCGAATCGGTATCCATTCGCTCGACATCAAATCGTCTACGGAAATTCTTGCTATCGCTATTGTAATAATTGTCTATAGCGCGAGAGCTCATGAAGATCTCTCTGAATTTATCGTAAGTGATGTTGGCCACCAAGCCAATACCTGTTTCTACGAATTGACCTTGCAGTGTAGGTTGATATTGATTTTTGCGGAATACGCGGCCGATATAGCGACCATCAGGCGAAATACGACCTTCGATGGATACGTCTCCGGCGATATTAGAAGCTTTCTCTCCTGGACGGCTATTGCCTTCCACCTCAAAGTTCGAGCCGACAGTTACTTTGATCCGATCATCAAATAAAGCTCGTGATATACCGACGTTCAGATCGGTACGATTTTGTGCACTTCCTGTTAGATAATCTTGCTCTGATTGTAGGTTGAAATCTATGTCAACCCCGCGAATCAAATCGGACGTTAAATTGTTCAATTGTCCTGTCAAGAAGTTACTTACGGTGCTTCTCGCCATGCCCTCGACACCGCCACCACCAGATAAACTTTCAAAAGGATTCGCTGCCATAAATCGACCGAGTGCAATCAAAGAAAACACTTGTTTGTTCAGCTCTGCTGGATCGTTGCGCATATTGGCCAATGCGATATTCACGTTGTTGGTCACATCTTGTGGAACCATAGAAGTATTTTCATCCAGTTGAATATCGAATGATAAATCTGGTGTAAAGAGAGCTCCCGATAGTTTTAGTAATACATTGAATGGAATACGCTGGCGATATAAATTCTGTGATTGTAGCTGTACTTGCGATTGCACTAACTCCAAGGTAGGGAATCGATTACGATATACCGCGGTGATATTCATATTCGCATCCAATGGATCTCCACCCCACGTAATGACGCTCCCTTTTTGGAAAGTAAACTGACGTGAAAGTGGGCCAAGTGGCACGGTATAATCACCTTTTTCGATGGTGTACGTACCAGACATCGTGATTTTTTCACTAGCATCGATCGCTGCAGTAAGGTTAGCTACACCTTGAATATGCAATTCATCCTTGGTGCCGGGATCTAATACCACTGTGAAACGAGCTTCTGGATCGGTCTGCAACTTCAAGCTGATATCCATCCCAGTCAACGCGGTTGGTGCAGTAGTCAGCGAATCTAGTCGTGCAAATATATTTCTACTCGTGCTATCGCTACGATCTACAAACTTCACCACACCGTCACGCTCGGCTACACCCGGATTTTCGTTTGGTACGACAAAGTAAAAGTCTGTATTGTCGTTCACTCGAATACTACCATCTACGCGCGGGCTGTTCATATCGCCCGTCACTTTGAGATTGGTAGTGAGATACATTTTTCCGTAAAACATATCATTGTCTTCCATCGTCGAATTCATGGCTTCGAAATCGTCCATATTGAGGCTTAGATTGAAAGCAAAGTCGCTGTAGTCTTTAGTTTGCACGGTACCATTGATACGAGCCGTATTATTTTTCGCGTCACGTATTTCAAACTGTTTGAATTGTACCCCTTGGTTGTTGAATGAAATGGTTTGGTTATTAATCAACATCGTTGAATTTAACATCGCCACATTCATTTTACTGTTGTTGAATGTGAGTCCGCCGGTGATACGAGGTGCTGCGGTGGTGCCGGCAATGTCGATCTTACCAGATATATTTCCTTCGGTATCTTTCAGGTTACCCAGACTAAACGCTTCCAGCGTTTTCATCATCATCGGTTTTAGCTCCAGGCTTGCATTGATTTGAGCATCACCTTCTGGCGGAGACATAAAGGTACCTAATAACTGTACCTCATTGCCATTGCCTGTGATCGCAACATCTGCTGCAAAAGTGTTCTGCGTCTCGTTATTCACTTTGATGCTGATATCACCCACTTCTTGTTTCGCAAAACTGAAAGCATTGATTATAAGGTCGGAAACAAATACAGGACTGCTCTCTAAGCGGGATACCGTAGCAGTACCGTTGATGCCGCCTCCGATATCTAGCGATTCGGAATCGACCATTCTACTAATAGTTTCGATGCGGAAATTATCAAAATTTAAGGCAATAGGCGAGTTATAAGTAGAATCTTGTGACTGTATGGATAGTTCTTGGCCTGCTTGGCTCAAGACAAAATCGCGTACCAATATGCCCGCATCACCAAATGCAATCTGGTTGTTAGGCCGCACATTCCAGGTATCATAATTCAGCATCAAGCCATCCTCTAGCATGCTCAAGATGTAGTTGTTATTGTCTGCCGTCATTTTGGCACCTAGGTGGTACTGTGGTTTGCTTTCTTTGTCCCGTATCCACAAACCAAAGTTGAGATTATTATCGGCCACATCACCACTAATGATGGTGTTGATCAATTCGATGCTGCTCACACCAATTCTATTGATCAAGGCATTATAATATAACGTGCTATCCACGGTAATGATATCAGCCCCGACATTTTCTACTTCTGTGCCAGAATAGATGAGTTTTGGTGCTAGTAATTTCGCAATTAAGGTCTTGGTTTCGCTGTCAAACGTACCATCTAGTGTAATATCGCGCATCTCTTCTAGATCAGGTACGAGTTCGCGAATGATGCGCGAGTGATTGACCCGGGCACTAAACTCAAAACGCTGTGGTGAATACGAAGTCGTATCGACCACGTTGGTTGGATTATAATAAACACGCACAATATCCTGAATAGAAGTTCCTAGTTCGGATAGGCGGTAATTACCTACCAAGTGCGCATTTAAAAATTCGGAATTGAATAGTATCCTGCTTCTTTCGGCAGTAGTGGACGCGGTTAAGGCAAGCGTATCCAGATAATAGCGATCATCGTTATGCGCTATGTTGGAGTTAAGTACTTTCAGTGAACCATTCAAATAGTCGATATCCAAGGTTTCAAAATCTGCCACCACCTTTCCGTGATAACGGAAATCATCGTCCATCAGTTTTAGATTTTGCAGATTCACACTGTCAATCATCAACGTCGCCGTAAGTCGTGGATAGGTATCGTGCATATTCGCGTCCAGATCTAAATCAAATCGCACGTTAGGATCTGGGCTATTGATATTGCCGCGGATATCTCCACGATTGGCTTCCAGATCCATCGTGATATCACGATAGGAGTAGCCCATGGCATCAGCTCGGTTTATCGTTCCTTGTACCTGCGCCAGCATGGTTTTAGGATCTAAGCCAGTACCTTTTACATGTGCTTCGGCAGCGATAATACCCAGTACTGAATCTTGCCCCAAGATTTGACCAATATTTAAATCATTGATGGCTACCCGAAGATCATAGGTCGTGTCCCGTGCCATACGCATATTTCCGTTTACACTGGCATTGCCTTGCTCGGTGATGAGATCCATATTGGTCGCAAAAGCTGTCATCCCGCCTTTGAATTTTCCTGATAAGCTTATAGAGTTAGGCAGTTGAATACTGTCTGGCAACATCGATTTTGCAACCAATCGCTCGATATCTCTTCGGCCTGTGGTGAACTTTCGCAAATCTAGATCCACATATAATTTCTCGATATCTGGTAAGCCTTTTATATGTGCTTTGGCGAGCATGTGGGTATTATCCAGTGTTTTGAATTCGAAATTTGGGATATATAAATCATTCACAAATCCGTGTACACGTCCGTCAATGTAAAACTTCTGCGCCAACAGCGGTTTCATGCTTTCTTCTTTCTCCAGATCCGGAGCCAAGAAACGCAGATCGCTCATGTCGATATGACTTTTCTTGATATTGGCTTCGATCTGTACTTTACTTAAGTCTTCCGAAAGAGCATCGAGTGAAGGATAACTCACCTTCACATAGTCGCGAATCAAGCTTTTGGAGGTTTCTACGTACAAATTCTCAATTAGTGCACCCGTGTTATAGTAGGCGAAATCTGCTTTTACTTGCTTCAAGAAGAATCCGGAGTGATCTTTTACCGTTAGGTTCTTCAACGAACCAGAAATAGAATCTGCCGAATAATAGAGGTCTTGCAGATCGGTTTCAAAATTGGATAATCGCATGTTGAAGAAGTCCAAGCCCTTTGTTCGTGGTTGGTTTTCATCTTTGAACCAGAAGTTGGTTTTCTCTACATTCAATTTGCCTAAGCTCACGACCCAATTCATCGGCTGGGCTTCTACGGCACTTGTGTCTTGTGCGGCAGTGGCAGGCGCTGGAGCGTCGACTTTGCCAAATAAAACATAGGAATCGGATTCTTCTAAAGTGACGTCTTTGATACGCACGATCTCCTTATTGAGATCCATTTCCTCGATGTTGGCGATAAGTTTTCGTAGGTCAAACTTCGTATCCATGCCCGAAGCTTCATCATCGTACTTGATATGAATATTGCTGAGATTAATCGTTTTGATATCTAGGGCAGGCATCGCTGCGGTTGCGGTGGTGTCGGCAGTCTCGATGCCGAAGTCTGTCGCGCTTGGCGCGTCTGTACTATTAGCTACAGCCCATTGCCGTACTTTGGCCTGCACACCATCCAAGTTAATGGTCGACATGGCAAATGCCATATCACCTGTGAGGTCGAATTTCTTAATATTTGTACTAAAATGTTGCAGGTTCAGATCTGCGTTTGTTCCGATTACTTGATCATCGTACACTAAACGGATGCGCTCAAAAAGTACTTTATCCAAATCAAACACCATCGTTGATTCGGTTTCTTCTTGTTTGGGCTGTGTTTCTGGTGAAGCAAAAGCATTGACAATGTAATCAAAATTGAATGTACTATCAGGTAGTGTGCGACTAATCTTTGCGGTGACTCCTTTTACTTCCAGCTCTTGGAGCTCTACGGTGTTATCTAGCAAGCGCCACATATTGATGTCTACTAGTATCTTTTCTCCCGAAAGCAAGGTGTCTTGTGATTGGTCTTCTATGTAAATGTTCTCTAATACAAGCTTCTTGGGGAAAGCAATATTGATGTAGCCTATACGTACCGGTGTTCCGATCTTTCCTTCTACATAATTGGTCACTTTACCAACTACAAAATTCTGTACAGAAGGAATCCGTATTAATACAATAATTAGTAGAGCTAAGAAGATAACAGAACCGATGATCCATAGGAGAGTCTTCAGCGCGATTTTTCCAAATCTATTCAAAATGAGCGTATATATCGTTAATATTACGTTAGAAACACCTGGTGAGCTGTTATGTTTGCCCCAGTGTTAAAGTTATGCCTCAAAATATTTATGCAGTCTTCAGACCTCTAATCTGAAATTGCAGCATAATTTTTGCAGAAAACTTGTTTCGTGCAAATGTCGTTCCTTTTTTTGCATAATAAAAGAAATATATTGGCCTTAGCATTCAGATTATGAAGATATTGATCGTGGAAGATGAAATTGAGCTGCAACAAGTAATGGTTGAGTTCTTGTCGAAAGAGGGTTACATTCTAGAAGTTGCTGCCAATTTTTCGGAAGGATTGGAAAAAATATCTTTGTACCAATATGCATGCATTTTATTGGATATCACCTTACCCGGTGGTAGTGGGATGCAATTGCTGCAATCCTTGCGAGAGCGTGGCGATAGTACACCGGTGGTGATTATTTCTGCTAAAGGATCTATTGATGATAAAGTAGAAGGATTGAATCTGGGCGCAGATGACTATCTGCCCAAACCTTTTCATCTGGCTGAATTGCTGGCGCGTATCAAATCGGCCGTACGTAGACATCATAACCACGTTGATAATCGCGTAATCTACAAAAATGTCGTTATGGTGCCGGATGATCGTAGTGTATTAGTCGATGGAAATGTGTTGCAACTTAATCGCAAAGAGTTTGAGGTGCTGTATTACTTTATCATCCGACCGGAGAAACTCGTGCAAAAGTCCTTACTAGCCGAATCCATCTGGGGCGACGCGGTAGATCAGGCAGACAGCCTTAACTTCATTTATTCGCAAATAAAGAATCTACGTAAAAAACTGCGTGACTATGGTGCCGAAGTAGATATTCAAGCTGTATATGGTGTCGGGTATAAATTAGTGTAACGATCATGGCTGTTTCCATAAAACAATATACGATGCGCTACGTGATGATTGCCATTTTTGCAGTTATGACTGTTTGGGCGTTACTTTTTTATGCCTATATACTAGATGAGGTATACGATAATGCAGACGATGGATT
Source organism: Sphingobacterium chungjuense (assembly GCF_011316935.1). GTDB lineage: Bacteria > Bacteroidota > Bacteroidia > Sphingobacteriales > Sphingobacteriaceae > Sphingobacterium > Sphingobacterium chungjuense. Next base: position 7,368 of record NZ_WLYS01000004.1, on the reverse strand, counting down.
GCGTAATCAAAAGATTAATATCTTACGGGCCGTGTATGAAGATCCATCTATTCTGGAATTACGCGAATATGGTGTCAATGAGTTTCGTATAACCCCATTGGCCGATACGGTGTTTGACGAAAAGAATCGGTTTTCGAATGAATTCTTTTATATGCCTTATGATGACGAAGACGAGCCATATCGATTACTTACGACGATGTTTTACGGTCCGGATAAGAACACCTACTTACTGGAAATTCGAGCATCTACGGTGGAGCGAGATGATTTAATTATTGACCTATCTACCGCCTTATTAGTATTGTATATTGTGATGATCTTGAGCATTTATCTGCTCAAAGAATATATCTTCACGCGTGCTTTGCGTCCTTTTAAGGTAATACTAAAAGATCTGAACGATTATCAAGTCGGGAAGACGACAGCCATTGCGCCAGTAGATACCAATGTATTGGAGTTCCAAAATCTACATCAGCATATTACATCGATGGTAGCGCGAAATGCAGCTGTGTTTGCTGATCAGAAATTGTTTATTGAGAACGCTTCCCATGAATTGCAGACACCGTTGGCTATTGCAGTGAATAAGCTGGATTTGATATTGGAAGATGAAGATGTGCTATCTGGGGTGATGGCCAAGATAGCGGATACCAAAGTTTCTTTGAAAAGGTTGATCGATCTCAATCGTTCCCTGTTGTTTCTGTCACGTATCGAGAATCGGCAGTTTGTGCAGAACGAGCTTATTTCTTTAGATGCTTTGACGGATGAGCTACTCGACAACTTTCTAGATATTGCAGAGCATAAGGGAATTCAAGTAGATGTAGAGTATAGCGCGACTTTACACGTAAAGGGCAATCGAGATCTATTAGCCATGGCTTTGTCCAATCTCATTCGCAATGCGATACGTTATACGGAATCTAATGGTACGATCCGTATCTCCATTCATTCGAATAGCTGGCAGATTGCTAATAGTACTAATCTCGGAGCCTTACCGGAGAGCTATATCTTTAATCGCTTTTATAAAGGTTCGGATAGTATGCAGTCCAACGGCTTAGGGCTTTCTTTGGTGCGGTCAATCCTACAGATCACGCCTGGAGGCGGAGTAGCATACCATTTTGAAAATAATTTTCATATTTTTTCAATTTCTTTTACAAATTCCTAAATCTTTCCCAAATACGCACTCATCTTTGTTCCTAATAAGATTTAGCAAAGAGCATGAGAATGCGTCATATTTCTTTTTTTGGATTTCTGATACTCGTACTTAATGCCACCGGAGCAGCCGGTCAGGACAAGCATAGCTCCGTTGCTAAATTGCCGCAAAAAGCGAAAGACTTTTTAAATGCGCATTACGCCCGTATAGATGTCGCCTCGGTTAGCGAGGATGTACAATCTTGGTTTGAAAGTAACGTGTACCGTGTGATATTGAAAGATGGAAAACGGATCGCATTTGATGAGTCGGGCAACTGGAAAGAGGTGGATGGCAAAAGAGCCGCGCTTCCGCTCAATCTGATACCCGCCAATGTGCGGGCCTACGTAGCACGTAGCTTTCCGAGAACGGAGGTGGTCAGGATGAAAAGAAATAAACATAGATATCACGTAGCGATATCTAGCGGACTACAGCTAGAATTTAATAACAAAGGAGAATTTATAAAAATTAAGCAACAATAACTCTACACTACACAAATGAAAAATGCAATCTTAAACACTTTGGTTCTGTTAACAATGGCAGTGGCTTTCCTATCTTGCGACAAAGAGGAAACGATTCAATCGGCAGATTTGCCTGTTGCAGCCAACACTTTCTTGACCACACACTTTGCGAATGCAAAAGTATCGCATGTAAAAAAGGAAAAAGAAGGTTTGTCCGGTCGGGAATACACAGTTTACTTGAGCGACGGAACTGAAATTGTTTTTGATAAAAACGGTGATTGGACAGAGGTTGACGGAAGCAATAATACCGCAATTCCAGAAACCTTTATCTTAGCACCAATTGTATCTTATGTCAATGAAAAGTACCCACAAGCAAAGATTGCGAGTATCGAAAAAGACAGAAATGAATTCGACGTTGAATTGACTAACGGGTTTGATCTTGTCTTCGATGCCAACGGTACTTTTAAACGGATGGATTAATTCATCTGTTGGCTTACTACCTGGGAAATAGAAAGCCTTTAAAATCTTCTCGATTTGATAGCATTGTGGCTAGAGATTGAGAACATACGTTGATATGACACACAAAAACCTTGGCTGCCAAGCCAAGGTTTTTGTGTGTTTATGCAAGGGGCGTAGTAGTCTTAACTATTGCTTCACGTAAGTTCTGCCAATCAGGAGCTTTTTACTGCCTAGTGCTAAGCGTGCTATAGTACATATATAGTACATTATCAGTACACTTACATCGGACAAAAGGTTAAGTAGATGCCTATCTAACGCGGATCTATACCCGATCTAAAGTGGTGTCTTATTCCAATAATTGCTATACAAGTTTCTTAGTAAACCCTTAAACAGTTATAGAGTCGATCTTGCTATTCCGAATTCTACTTGGAACAGTACAGGGCATGTAATGATATTTACTAAGCATGTATCTGTCTCTTCAGATTGCGCGCGGAAATACTGTTCATTCCCGTACAATACATGTTCGTAAATGGACAGGTTTTCAAATTAAAATAATTTTATATTCTGATTATAAGTATTTTATGATTTTGGCAATTAACTTGATCATTTTTGTGAAGCGGATGCCGATGCGTGAAAATAGTTTATTTTTAACTCTTCCAATCCGTTGATATAAAACAAAAAAATAGCCATGCTTAGAAATTATTTCACGATAGCCCTGCGTAATCTCCAGAAGAATAAGGCATTTTCTGCTATTAACATTATCGGGCTAGCGATCGGTATGGCAGGCTGTCTCATGATTGCCTTATGGTTGCAGAATATGCTGAGCATGGATCGCTACCATAAAAAAGACGATCGCTTGTATATCATCAGCAATAGAGACGATTATCAAGGATCTCAATTCGCTTGGATTAGTACCCCAAAGATTTTGGGGGAAGCGATGGGAGCGGAGTTTGCCGATGTAGAGTCGTATTCTCGGTATGGCGATGAAAACCATTTTCTCACGACCTATCATGATAAAAAAATCAAAACCCACACTACTTTTGTGGATCCTGGTTTTTTTGAACTATTTGACTTTCCATTGATAGCGGGAGAAAAGGACGGTTTGCTGCAAGATCCGACCTCTATCGTGTTGACGGAGTCGAAGGCGCAGGCGCTCTTCGGCGAGGAAGATCCTATTGGTAAGATCATCAAGATTGACTCTGTCAATCAGGTGCAAGTGCAGGCCGTTATGAAGGATCTGCCTGCAAACTCTAGCTTTGATTTTGAAGCCTTAGTATCTTGGGATTATGCTAAAAAAATCGGCTATTACGATGAGAATTGGGCTAATAACTCTATTATAACGTATATTTTGTTGAAGGTAAATGTGCGCTTAGCCGATTTCAATGATAAAATAAAAACCTTTGCTCGGGATCATACTAACAGTAATAATAGCTTCAGTAAAAACACATCGGAGATATTTGCAACACCTTACCGAGATCATTATTTGTATAATAATGGTAAAGGAGGAGCGTACACTAGTGGACGTATTGATCTAGTTCGACTTTTTGCTTGGATAGGCGGATTTATACTGTTGGTCGCATGTATCAATTTCATGAATTTGAGTACCGCAAAATCGGAGTTGCGCGCCAAGGAGGTCGGCGTCAGAAAAGTAGTAGGCGCAAGAAAGAAAAGCCTGATTATGCAGTTCCTTTCTGAAAGTATGCTTATCAGTCTATTAGCGATGATTCTAGCGGTAATCATCATGATCGTCGAACTTCCCTATTTTAACCAACTAGTCTCGAAGGATCTTTCCATCTCATTTATGACGCCTACAACTTGGCTGTTTCTTGTTGCATTTGCCTTGTTTACCGGTGTATTGGCGGGTATTTATCCTGCATTTTTCCTTTCCGCATTTGCACCTATCGCAACACTAAAAGGAAAGTTTAAGGGCACTACCAAAGGCGTTAGTATCCGTTCCTTGCTCGTCGTGTTGCAATTTACCTTAGCCATTATACTGGTGATCTCCACAGTGGTTGTCACTAAGCAAATTCAATATACGAAGGATCGAGATAGAGGCTATGAGGAAAATGGGCTAGCATATACGTACATAGAAGGAGAGATAGATAGACACTATGAGCAGATTCGTCACGATCTGGTAGCGAGTGGCGCAGTCTTGTCTGTCTCCAAAAATATGTCTCCCATTACCGACCGATGGAGCTCCGGGCTGGGATTTACATCAGATGCTTCAACTGAAGCGGATAAAAGAATAAACTATGTACGCTTTAGTTCGGATGCCGACGCGGTGAAGACCTTGGGTTTTGAACTATTGGCCGGACGAGATATTGATATCAATACATTTCCTACCGATAGCCTAGCAGTACTACTCAATGAATCTGCCGTGCAAGCACTCAGATTGGAAAATCCGGTAGGTAGTACAATTATGGGCGATGGAGAAAAGCGTGTGGTAGTTGGCGTTATTAAAGACTTTGTGATCGGTTCACCGTTTGGCAAACAGGAACCCACCGTAGTTTTGGGCCCAGATGCATGGTTTAACATTATACACTATCGACTAAATCCGGCCAAGAATACCGCGGAAAGCCTGAAAGCGATCGAAGCCGTTTTTAAAAAATATAATCCCGATTATCCATTTTTATACCATTTCATTGACAAGGTTTTTGAAAACAAATTCAAAGAAACACAAGCAGTGGGTACCATCTCCATGTTATTTGCCGGCCTGACTATCTTTATTGCCTGTTTGGGTTTATTAGCTCTTATCGCCTATATGGCTGAAACACGCGTGAAAGAAATCGCTGTACGTAAAGTGCTGGGGGCGTCTGTCACACAAATTACAGTGCTACTTTCTCGGGATTTTATCAAGTTGATTATCTTGTCTATTGTCATCGCATCACCCATCGCATGGTGGGCAATGAATAACTGGTTGAAAGATTATGCTTACCGTATCGAGATACAATGGTATTATTTTCTAATTGCAGGCTTTATCGCGATTGCCATTTCATTAGTGACGATCAGTTTTCAGTCTATTAAAGCTTCGCTTGCTAAGCCAGTTGATAGTTTGCGGAATGAGTAATAGATCTTTGCCTGCGCATTGAAAAATCCCATCATTGCTGATGGGATTTTGTGCATTATCTCCTTAATGAATAAGATATCATAATATATAATGCATTTAGCACAATTCTACTGCATTTACGTGACGCTGAAATTGACCAGGATTGACGCCTGCAAAGCGCTTAAAGAATCTGCTAAAGTGTGAGCTATTGTCAAAATTCAACTTATAAGCGATTTCCTTCACGCTAAGTGTCGTATTGGAAAGCCAGTATTCGGCTTCCTTGGAAATACGGTCGTGTATGATTTGCAAGGCTGTGACGCCCAAGACTTCTTTAACGCTTTCACTAAGATGCTTTGCTGATACAAACAGCATGGAGGCGTACTGATTTACTCGCCTGATAGTCAGAAAGTGCTTGTCTACACGCTGCTGAAAATCCTGAACCAACAGTTCCTTACGCGATTTTATGTGTTCCATCTGGGTTGGTGCAATTTGGGTGGCTCGAACTACTTTTAGCACAAGCTCTACCAACAGCACTTTTAGCATACTTGAACGTAAAAAATTTCCACTATAATATTCTTCATAGATATCGGCAAATAGCCTAATAATCTGTTTTTTCGCATTCTCGGCCACCAAAAAAACAAAAGTTTGTCCAAACTTGGAGTCAATCGTATGTTCAATCGGAGGGGCAAATGCCAGTAGTTCTTCCAAAAAATCTTTCTTAAAATGGATGACAAAACAAGAAAAATCGTCCGTCCATTCTTTCAATCGCAGTCCTCCCACGGAGCAAAGCAGACTGCCGCTTTTGATATCAAGCCACAGATCATTGCCATCAATCAGGGCGCCGCCTTGTACAACCATGCTCAGCACATACATTTCTGGGTCTTCAGTGATAGTAGATTTGCCATCCCGAAGATATTCTACCATAAAGGAATCGTTTGAAAATACGGTCGACCTAGAAGAAAGTAAACTCACCTGAGGAGTGGAGGCGAGGTCTTTACGGTTATTTCTCTCAGACCGTGGTATTCTAAATAATGTATTATTTTTCATAGCTAGACGCCGACTTAAAACCAGATAATTGACTTTTATCCAAAAGTAGTCAATTGTTAAAAGAGGTTGGTCACAGAAATATAAAATGATTAGTGAAAGGAGATAGCTGATTTGCTTACTTCAGAAATTGATCGATAAACAAACGGCTCTCCCCATGATGGGAAGAGCCGCTAATATTAAATAGGATAAAATGGCTCTTACAAACCGAAACTATATGCTACGCGCAATCCCAAAACATTATTGGATGCACCTTGATCGGTGAACTTGGTAGTACCTTCAAAACGCACACCAGCGTCGATGTAATTTTTACCGCCAACTGGGAAGAGGTATCCGATCTGTGGCGCATACACAAAGGCTGTAGATTTGGTTGCGCCGACATCGTTTTTATTTGCCACGAATGATGCCCCAGCCTCACCGTGCACATAGAAATTTTTGGCAACGAAATATTTCAGACCCGCTTTTACAGGTATCAACTGTAGGTCATTGAAAGAAACACCCGCGAAATCTTTAGCGAAATAGTTGTTGTATCCGGCATTCAACGTTACATAAAGATCATTTTTATATATAGCGTAGTCTGCTTGAATAGAACCGCCTATGCTCCAGTCAAACGCATCAGAAAAACTACCTACCGGAAGGGTCACCTCTGGCCCAACGCTCAAACGTACTTTTTCACGTTCCTGAGCTGATAAGGAATTAGAGAGAAATAAACCCAACAATGCAGCGAAACCAATTTTTAATACATTTTTTTTCATAACATTTTACTTTTATATAATTTTTAAACAATTTCTGTAGCGACTTTATTGAATTGCGCTACATGATGACACAAAAGTAAGAGGAGTGTTAAGGTCGATCAATACCCAAAATACGGCATCCACAACCAAAATTACGGTTTCTACAATAAGAAGAGGTTAATAAACATTTTTCTCAAGATTGGTGATGAAGTACGGCTATAAACAGAGCGGAAATTCAGTAGGGACCTTATGGTGGCAGGGCTTCTGTTCGACTCCTCACAACGCAAAAAATCCCTCATTTTTCGATGAAGGATTTTTGTGCGGAGCGTTCCGGATTGGCTCAGCCGCTCAGCACCCCGCGCACGACCTTGAGCCTTCTAGAATCGAACCCCGGCCAACGCTTCTGTTCGACTCCTCACAACACAAAAAATCCCTCATTTTTCGATG
>NZ_WLYS01000003.1 GCF_011316935.1 Sphingobacterium chungjuense | reverse complement strand
TCTTCCCATTCCGAACAGAGTAGTTAAGCCCGCCAGAGCCGATGGTATTGCCGTAACAGGTGGGAGAGTAGGTCGGTGCCTAATTTTATACCAAAGCCCTTGCAACAACTTTGCAAGGGCTTTTTTGTGTTTAATACTTTTTTATCGCGCAAAGGCCTTCCGCTTTAGTAAGTACATCTAGCTGCGCGCTGTATTACTGGATAGCGCCTATATAGCTTTACCAAGCTCTTACCTGTAGTATACCATTTGTAGGTAGCAATACCCGAATAAAGTGGATTCTTAATACACTAACCGTGAATCAAAGGCCAAGTAATGGTGAAGGAGACGTGAAGTAATGACCAGTCTGATCCTCTACAGGTGTCGATATCGTATCTAATTGGTAGATAGGGTTTCTCTAAAGATTTGTCGAGACAGCATTAGATTTGACTATTTCAAGAAAATAAATGAAAGATACCACGATTTATTACTTTGTTTATGACGCTGCTTTTTCGTTTTTGCACAAACCTAATTGATTAAATATTGTAATATTTTAGAAAATTAATTTCTTTATTAAAATTTAAAATTATATTTTGCTTTATTATTATTGATTTATTTTGTTTAATAAATTTTGATGTTATGAAAAAGCAAACTATTTATTTGATTTGTTTTACTGTTTTCCTGATGGGAGCCTGTAAGCAAGAACTCGTTCAATCTGTGTCCGATGAGAGTGAGTATTTTAGTACGACGGTATTGTCGGATAGTACGAAACTGCATAAGTTGATCATTGAAGGCAACGATACTTACGTCAAGGAAGTAAATGGGGAGTACTTCTTTTCCGAGGATCTAACGATTACCAAAGAGCAATTTGATATCTTGCGGAAGATGACCAATCCTAGGTTGTCTACCACAGAACGTGCTACGATTACCCGTAATTTAAATCAAACGTGGCCCAATCGCACTGTTTTTTACAGATTACCAGAACAAGGATCTCTATCTGCAAACAATTATAATATTTTCCTATCTAACATACGGAATGCTTTTAATCTGATTACCGCGGAGACTTCTGTTCGCTTTGTAGAGCGTACTACGGAACCGGAGTATATAAATTTTGTTTATTCAAATGTCAATAGCTCGCCACTAGGCTGGAGTAGAGGGCGGGTTAATCAAATCAACATCTTCAATATTACATTTCCGGCTATCATAGCGCATGAGATCATGCATTCGATGGCAATTATGCATGAGCAGACTCGTCCAGACCGTGATTCCTATATTCATGTCTATATCGACCGTGTACCAGTCGCTGCGCGCAATAATTTCAATATTTTACCGGGTTATGTTGATCATGGTGCATTTGATTTCGAATCGGTGATGATGTATGGATCATTCGATTTCTCGATTGATCGTAGTTTACCTGTTTTGACTAGGTTGGATGGCTCTACCTGGAACAGCCAACGGACTAGACTCACGGCAGGAGATTACGCTGGCATCAATGCTCTCTATTAAATAGTGATAAAAATAGAACTCCAAGTATTAGTTATGCTGCTGCAATTGAATTCACTGTGTTAGGTGAAAAGTGTCTATGTCATCTATTAACTATTTTAAGATCAAGTCTTTATAGAAGATGGGTTAATAAAATAAGCCATTCATTATTGTAAAAATATTTAAACAGCCTTTTGTTACCCTAACTAGTATAAAATAGCTTAAATTAGAGATTATTTAACCATAACCTACTAGTATGATTTATAGGGCACTTTTATCTGTTTTATTTATTACTAGCATTGTGCAAATATCTCTTTCACAATCCTATACTCCCTCAGCAACAAACCTTGAAGCGCGACAATGGTTTTCTGATTCTCGCTTTGGATTATTTATCCATTGGGGGCTATTTAGTATTCCGGGTAGTGGAGAATGGGTGATGAATGACCGAAAAATTACTGTACAAAACTACACGCTATTAGAGCGGTTTTTCAATCCCTCAGAATTCAATGCAAAAGCATGGGTTGGTGCGGCGAAGAACGCTGGGATGAAATATGTCACCTTAGTAACGCGGCATCATGATGGTTTTAGTTTATGGGATACAAAATATTCCGACTTTAATGTAATGAATACACCGTATAGAAAGGATATAGTGAAAATGGTAGCGGACGAATGTCGGAAGCAAAACATCAAATTGTTTCTATACTATTCTTTATTAGACTGGCGGAGGGATGATTATCCTTATGAAACAGGTCGTACCGGACAGCATAGTGGTCGCGCGAGTAAAAGTGATTATGCAAACTATTTGCGATTTATGAAGAATCAATTAACCGAATTACTCACCAATTATGGAGAGATTGGAGGAATTTGGTTTGATGGACACTGGGATCAGACTGCTCCAGAAGGAGAGCGCGATCGTAGCTCTAGGCTTGATTGGAAGTATGAAGAACTTTACGGATTGATTCATCAACTACAGCCACAGTGTTTGATTGGAAATAATCATCATCTTAACCCGTTACCAGGAGAAGATTTTCAAATGTTCGAACGAGATTTGCCTGGAGAAAATACATCAGGCTTAAGCTTCCAGGAAGCTTCTGATAATTTACCCGTGGAGGCTTGTCAAACGATTAGTGAATCTTGGGGATTTAATCTTAATGACACTACCTATAAGTCATCTAAACAATTAATTCAATATTTAGCAAAGTCAGCGGCGCTGGGATCTAATTTATTGCTCAATATTGGTCCGATGCCCAATGGTGAAATTCAATCCGAATTTCAAGATCGATTGTCAGACATCGGATTATGGCTTCAAGTCAATGGTGAGAGCATTTATGGCACGTCTGCCGGCTATCTCCCTCCTCAAACTTGGGGCTGTATCACGCAGTATAATGACAAAATGTATATTCATGTTTTTGATAATAATGGAGACGATATCATTCTAGATAGATTTCCGTACAAAAAGATAAAGAAGGCTTACTCTTTAGCAGATGATGCCAAAGTGAAGACAGAAATCCGTCAGGGTAATGCCTTTGTATCGACAAAATCAGCGGACGTTAAGGATGATGTTCATGTCATTGTTTTAGAAGTGGCAAATTAGTGGTTATACAACTGAATTAGATATACATTAATTAGACAGAGCGAATCGTAAATCCTGATTTTTGCTTTTAAATCCGACATTATAAGTGAGTTTGTGCACCTGGTATTCTAGTAAATTTCTTACTGCCATGATCTGAATTTTACGTTATATTTGAGCAATCTTTATTGACCGTATGTTCCAGACCAAAACAACGAAGTTTTTGACGCTTTTCGCAGTCTTATTTCTATGTGCCTTAAACTCAATGGCGCAATCTACTATTAAAAAAGTTAGGTCGCCCGATTGGATACGGGTATCTACACTAACTCCTTCTGCCGTAGATCTTGACGATGTGAGTGATGGGTATTACATTGAACGACAAGAATACCAGGTTCATTTAGGACTTCAAGAACGTTATCACAGCTCAGTGCGTGTGATCCACGATGAGGAAGGTCTTTCTTCTGCTGGGCAGGTATCTCTATTGTTCGATCCTAGTTATCAAAGCATTTTTTTGCACGACCTGAGTATTATACGTGATGGTAAACGTATTGATAAAACGGATACCAAACTATTTAAACTTCTTGCGACAGAGTCAGATTTGTCCAGAGCTATCTACAACGGGACTTATTCAGCCTATTGTATCATTGATGATTTAAGAAAAGACGATCGCATTTCCATCTCCTATACGATCAAAGGTTCTAATCCAGTTTTTGATAATAAATTTTTCGACTACACCTATCTGCAAGGCGCTGAACCAATTGGATTGTTACTGGTAAACTACGTCGTTCCTAATAATCGCGAGCTCCAATTTTCTTACACGGGTGGTGCTCAAGCCCTCAAAGCAAAACAGGAAGATGCGACGACTTCTTATTACCACGAAGAGAATCAAGTGAAGAAAGGAACTTTCTATGATTATGTACCTTCTTGGTATGTCAGTGTGCCAACGGTGAGTTGTTCCGAATTTCGCAATTGGGAAGAAGTGGCTGCTTGGGCAACAAAAGTCAATCCTATTCCAGAATTGACATCAGCGCAATCTTTGAGTGTATTTGCTGATCAATTGTGGAAGAAGGCAGGTGGCAATAAGGTAAATTATTTTAAGCTGGTTACGGATTTCGTTCAGAATGAAATTCGTTACCAGGGTGTAGAAATGGGAGAGTTCTCGCATCGTGCTAATGATCCAGAAAAGGTTTTTCGCCAACGTTATGGTGATTGTAAAGATAAGTCTGTAGTGCTAGCGACTCTGCTTAAATATAAGAAGATCGATAGTGGTTTGGGTCTAGTAAATTCCTATGTCGATCACGGGTTGAAGAATCAAATACCATCACCACAAAGTTTCAACCACATGGTTGTATGGGCCTCAGTCGATGGTCGTAAACAATGGATCGATGCCACCGTCACGCAGCAAGGTGGCAATATTTTATATCGGTATTTTCCTTGGTATGGTGCGGCACTCAATCTCTCGATTGGTAAGGTAGAAAACCTTGGTGCAGACCAAGAAGCTGTAACCCATATTTCAGAAGTGTACCAAATGCACAAAGATGGCTCCGCTACCTTAACGGTGAAAAGCGATTATAACTCAGCCGAAGCAGAATCAATGCGTTCTTATTTCAAGAGTAATTCTAAGACTGAAATACAAAAACAGTATCTCGTCTATTATCAGAATAAGCATAAAAATCTAGAGAAAGTATCTAACTTAAAATACGAAGATGACTTAGAGAAAAATACCTTAACGGTATATGAGCATTACAAAATAGATCAGCTGTATGATGTGGAGCAAGAAACGGGTAAAAAGTATATCAACTTTTATTCGCAACATACGGATCAATATTTGCCAGCAGTGAATACCGTGCGGCCTGCCCCAATCGCTCTCTCTTTTCCATTGAAATTTGAACATGATATTTGCATCATCAATCCTGATGGTAAACAAATGTCATCTGCCTCTGATACGCACAATGAGCAGCATGAAAGTTATTTCTATAGCAGATTTATGCGTAATAGTCAAGATACGTTGAAACTCAGTTATAGTTTTTATACCTATAAATCTTATATAGACGAAGAGCAGGTGCCTCTATATGTAAAGACATTTCAAGATCGCAACAGATTTTTCTTCTCTGGATTTTACCTCAATGACGATTACAGCGTGAATACGGAAGGTTTTTCCTCTTCGGGACAATTTACATTATATCCTATTGTGTTGTTCACATTGGTATGTGGTGCATTTGCCTTGTTTGTAAGATGGTACAATAAGCAAAAACCAAGGAATACTGTTGCATCGGATGGTGAACAGGTACTGCCTCCAAAATTAGGAGGCTGGCTCTATGTGCTTGGTATTGTGATGATTATTAATCTCATAAGCAGTCTATTGTCTAATATGTTAAACTATGTGACTAATTATCAAATCTGGATTGCCTATGACTTTATGGAGTTACGACATGTGAGTCCTATACAGTGGCAGGTATTATTATCCCTTGAGTTTGTCATTAGCTTTTTCTTAACCTTCGCATTAGGCTATTGTCTGTATTTGCTTTATAAACGACGTGATCTCTTTCCACAGACCTGTTTTTACACCTTATTAGCTGTCGCTGTATTTGATGTTGTCAGTAGTATGAATGCTATGTATATCATGCCTGAAAGTGTGAAAGGTGCGCAAGAATCATGGAATGTGCTGACTAGAAATATTATTCCGACGATCATGTGGTTGTCTTATTTGCGTCAATCCGAGCGAGTGAAGGCGACTTTCGTAGTGCCTTACAAAAAGCGAGATCAGTCAAGACACGACATCAACACAGAATTACTGGGCGATCAGTTGCCAGTTCAAAACTAAATTTAGCGGGGCGCCTTTTACGAGTTGTTGCATACCCAGCAAGTATGCGTATCTTTGCAGCACAAGATGGCAACACTATTAGATACAGGCGTAAAACCGTATAATCATTACGGCGCGTACCTCAAAGAGAAATACGCAGGACAAAAAGTTTTCAAAGTCATTGTAGACGGAAATTTTACCTGTCCTAATCGGGATGGGAGCAAGGGATATGGCGGTTGTACGTATTGCAACGTCGATTCTTTTACCCCTGATACGGCGCGCAAGATTCCATCTATGCGAGAGCAGGTAGAAAATGGTATCGAAAGAGCGCGTAAATCTTACGGTGCAGAGAAGTTTGTAATCTATTTTCAGCCCAATACCAATACCTATGCCCCGACGCACTTGCTCAAGATGATGTACGACGAAGCGTTGAGTGTTTGTCCAGAGCATACTGTAGGTTTATCGGTCGGCACGCGACCAGATTGTCTAGATTTTGAAAAAATTGCTTTGTTGGAGAGCTATACCGATCGCTATGACGTGGATTTAGAGATGGGCATGGAGTCGATCTATAACGATACCTTAGAGCGTATCAATCGTGGCTGCCTGCACGACGAATTTATCAATATCATGAAGCTATTGGAAGGCTCCAAGTTAGAGATTTGCGTACATACCATCTTTGGTTTTCCATGGGAGACCGAGGAGATGATGCTTAAATATGCGGACGAAATTAACAAGCAGCCCCATATCAAATTTGTGAAATTACATCACCTGCATATCGTGGAAGGCTCCATCATGGGGGCTAAATATAAACGCGAGCCTTTCAAATTATTTACTATCGAAGAATATACGGATTTTTTAGCGAAGTTCATTCCATTGCTTCGACCAGATATCATTATTCAACGGATTTTTGGTATCGCGGATAAGGAGCTCTTGATCGCGCCGAATTGGGGTTTTCCAAAATCAAAGATCCAAACCGTCATTGACAAAGGTTTGGAGGCGCGTGGGGTAAAACAAGGATCAGCTTACCAAGCTTAATTGGTCAAGCTGATCCCTGACAATATTTTTGCTCTATAGCAAGTTTTGCTATTTCTCTGCCAAGATTGTTTTTAGATCTGCTGGCGAATAGTTGACCGACTTCAACGTCTTGTGATCTCCTTCTCGGAATACTAAATAAAGATCATCCACTTTCTTATAATACGATTCTACTCCTTTTGCACGGTAGTGCTCTTGCGTTTGTATCGCTTCTTCTTCTGATTTACAAGCTTTGCTCATATTAGAGCGTTGTACTTCCTCGAACAACGCATTAAATTTGTTTTGTAATCCGAATTCGAGGATAGCACCCGAAAGTACATATTGAATATCGCACAGCGCATCGGCTACTTCTACCAAATCATTATTTTGTATCGCTTCTTCGAGCTCTTTCAACTCTTCTGCTATCAAAGAAACGCGTAACGCCGACCTGCTAGGAGCAGGGATTTGTGGGCTCTCTAAAATAGGGTGTTGAAATGTTTTGTGAAACTCGGATACCGATGTTAAGCTTTTAGGATCTGTCATGTGCTATTATAATTTTGCCAAAAATACACATTTTAGCAGGCAATAAAAAAGGCGCTATTTCTAGCGCCTCGTAAATCTCTATTTCATCAAGTGTTTTAGTTGGATCAACTCACGCTCTTCCAAGTAACGCCATCTACCACGAGGCAAATCTTTCTTGGTCAAGTTGGCATACACCACACGATCCAATTTGACTACTTCGTAACCTAAATGTTCGAAAATACGTCTAACAATACGGTTTTTGCCGCTGTGGATCTGGATGCCGACTTCTTTCTTGCTCGCGCCAGTTACATAACTTACCTCATCTGGTTTGATCAATCCGTCTTCTAGTTCGATACCAAATTCGATTTTGTTCATGTCACCTTGAGAAAGACTTTTGTCTAGCTCCACGTGGTACATTTTGCTGATATTATTTCTTGGATGAGAAAGTTTTTCTGCCAAGTTACCATCATTCGTAAGCAATAGCAATCCAGTCGTATTACGATCCAATCGTCCTACTGGATAGATGCGCTCTTTCGTCGCTTTGCTTACCAACTGCATCACGGTACGTCTTTCTTGTGGATCGTCGGTCGTCGTGATGTAGTCTTTAGGTTTGTTTAATAAAACATAAACCATTTTTTCACGCTTAAGGCGTTCGTTGTTGTAACGGATTTCGTCTTTCGCCGGATCTACTTTTGTACCCAACTCGGTCACGATCTCACCATTCACCGAGATTAAGCCTTGCTCGATTAATTCATCAGCTTTTCTTCTCGAACAAATGCCTGAGTTTGAAATATAGCGGTTCAGACGGATCGTGCCATCATCAATGGCTTGTCCTGAGGCAGGTTTCCGTGCCTGTGCAAATCTTCTATTTGGGAAATAAGTCTTTTCGTCTCCATCAGCAGATCCAAAAGTCTTTCTGCTGCGGAAATTAGTTCTATCTCCGCCTTGCCCTTGCTCATCACGATCGTTGAAAGGTCTTTTTTTGAATCCTCCATCACGCTGTTTGAAGTCGGGACGAGCGGAGTTGTTTCGGCTAAATCCGTCTTTCTTGAATTTGTCGTTACCTCTTGCGCTACCAGCACGGTCTTCGGATGATCTGCGGTTGTCGCTGTTGTATGGTTTGCGGTCTTCAGATGATCTGTGGTTGTCGCTGTTGTATGGTTTGCGATCTTCAGATAATCTGCGGTTGTCGCTGTTGTATGGTTTGCGATCTTCAGATGATCTGCGGTTGTCGCTGTTATATGGTTTGCGGTCTTCGGAAGATCTGCGGTTGTCGCTGTTATATGGTTTGCGATCTTCGGAAGATCTGCGGTTGTCGCTGTTGTATGGTTTACGTTCCGTACGATCGCCGAAAGATTTTTTGGCAAATCCTTCACCTGTGTTTCTTGATCTGTTATCATCTCCACGACCTTCTTTGTTGAAGCGTTTGTCTGATGATGAAAAATTTGATTTTGGACGATCAGTACTACGAGAACGGGATTCTTCGTTGTTTCTACCTCTTCTGGCGCTGTCGTCACGACTGTTCCTTTTGTTGTTGAATGGCATATAGAAATTAAATTAGGCTGCAAAGGTACGCTTTTATCTGTATTTATTACTATAAGTGCATTGATTTTGTGGGAGTTGTTTGTATTCGGCTAGAGAGGGCATCAGATAACTATTTGGTAATTAAAGAAATCGTCCTTATCTTTGTCGGCTCAATTTACCAAGTTATCATTTTCCCCTTGCATACACAAGAATTTGGGGACGGATAACATTAAGGAAGTTAATGATAAAAAATAAAGCATTAGCTTGTAGTATAGTGCTGGTCGCTGTTTTGCTGACAAAATTATACTCAAGCTCCAATGTCGACAATGTGCCTAAAGGGACCAATCCAGTGGCATGGGAGTTCGACAAACAACAAAAAACAACGGCAACAGTAGACTCGGCCGAAAGAGACCCCTACTGGAGTGATGTTACATTTGCCGAAGAGGAAGTACCCCTAGATGATCCAGCTGTAAAAACAAAGCTGAATACTTACCTCAAAAGATTTTCCTACAAGAAGATCCAATCGTATAAGATGCATCGCAAAGCGAATGAGTATCTTCCGCGTATCGCGAAGATCCTAGCGTCTCATGGCATACCAGAAGATTTCAAATACATTCCTGTGGTGGAAAGTGATTTGGATCCGCGTACTTCATCGCATAAAGGTGCTGGTGGTTATTGGCAGTTTATTCCAGCTACGGCTCGGTTATATGGACTGCGCGTAAATGGGGATGTGGATGATCGCATGGATTTGACCAAATCTACGCACGCAGCCGCGAAATACCTCAAAGCTTTGCATCGGGAATTTGGTGATTGGACCTTAGTTGCAGCCGCTTATAATGTAGGCGGAGGTAGCTTAAAGCGGTCTATTCGTCGCCAAGGTACGGAAAGTTATTACGACCTAAATCTCAATAAAGAGACCGGGTCGTACGTGTACAAGATTATCTCTGTGAAATCCGTTATTGAACATCCAGATCGTTTTGGTTATCGAAGATTGGCCAAGGCAAATACGGATGTGCAGGAAGATGTCGCGATGATGTAATTCCCGATCTAATTTAACTTATAGAATGGCTGATAGACACAATGTCTATCAGCCATTTTTTTGTACTGGAAAATTATGATAAAGATCACCTTTTTCGGTATAGTTGGTCATTAGCGCTGTGATGGGGCTTTTCTACTTTTGGATGACAAACAAAAGCAGAGAATAATGCAGTTACAGCAATTTGAATATGACAACAAAATCGTGCGCGATTTTGGTTTGGCCACCATCGTTTGGGGACTAATCGGCATGTCAGTCGGCCTACTCGTGGCATTACAGCTCATCTGGCCGGAGATGAACTTCCTAACGCAATACACCACATTTGGACGTGTGCGCCCCGTGCATACCAATGCAGTGATCTTCGCCTTCGTGGGCAATGGGATCTTTATGGGTGTCTATTATTCTATGCAGCGCGTATTGAAATCGCGTATGTTCAGCGATATGCTTGGCAAAATCCACTTTTGGGGTTGGCAACTGATCATCGTAGCCTCCGCTATCACCTTGCCCTTAGGATTGACCAGCTCACATGAATATGCCGAAATGGAATGGCCAATAGATTTAGCGATTACTATTATCTGGGTTGTTTTTGGAATCAATATGTTTGGCACTATCATCAAACGTCGCGAAAGACATATGTACGTGGCCGTTTGGTTTTACATTGCCACCTTTGTCACCATTGCCGTACTGCATATCGTAAATTCTATGCAAGTGCCCGTCAGCTTTTGGAAGAGCTATTACATTTATGCTGGTGTGCAAGATGCCTTGGTGCAATGGTGGTACGGCCACAATGCGGTCGCATTTTTCCTGACCACGCCTTATCTCGGCATGATGTATTATTTCTTGCCAAAGATGGCCAATCGACCGATCTATTCTTATCGACTAAGTATTCTGCATTTCTGGTCATTGATCTTCATCTACATCTGGGCAGGTCCGCATCATCTTTTATATACCGCGCTACCGGGTTGGGTACAGTCTTTAGGTGTCGTATTCTCCGTCATGCTCATCGCGCCATCTTGGGGTGGTATGATCAATGGCTTATTGACTTTGCGCGGTGCTTGGGACAAAGTACGTAGCGAGCCAACCTTGAAATTTATGGTTGTGGCGCTAACGGCGTACGGTATGGCGACTTTTGAAGGTCCGTTATTGTCTCTGAAGCAAGTCAACGCCATTGCGCACTTTACCGATTGGATTGTAGCACACGTGCACGTTGGCGCATTAGGTTGGAATGGCTTTATGACCTTTGCCATTTTGTATTGGATTGTGCCACGCATCTACCGTACAGATCTGTATTCAAAAAAAATGGCGAACGCACACTTTTGGATCGGTACGCTTGGCATCTTGTTCTATGCGATCCCGATGTACTGGGCTGCCGTGGTGCAAGGTTTGATGTGGAAAGACTTTACGCCCGAGGGCGTGCTACGCCATCCAAACTTTTTGGCTACCACACTAGAAATCCTTCCGATGCATATGATGCGCGCGTTTGGAGGAGCATTATACCTTACCGGTGCAATTATGATGGCGTTTAATTTGGCTAAAACCATGCGTAAAGGACAGCTGCTAAAAAATGAAAAAGCCGAAGCGCCAGCCTTAGACAATGCTATTCACGGGGAAAAATATCGTCATCGCCGTTTAGAACGCAAGCCTATGCTCTTTATGGTATTAGCGCTTATAGCTATTATTATAGGTGGTATGGTGGAGATGATTCCGACATTCACGATGAGTAGCAATGTGCCAAGCATTCCATCGGTAAAACCGTACACGGCACTAGAGATTCAAGGTCGTGACTTGTATATCCGTGAAGGCTGTGTGAATTGCCATTCGCAAACCATTCGACCATTTCGCTCGGAGACCGCGCGATACGGAGAATACAGTAAAGCAGGGGAATTCGTGTACGATCACCCATTCTTGTGGGGATCCAAACGTACAGGACCTGACCTACAACGTATCGGAGGCAAGTATCCGCACAAATGGCATTTGGATCACTTGTTGGACCCGACCATCACCTCACCGGGAAGTATCATGCCGGCCTATCCTTGGTTGATCGAGCAAGAAATCGACTATTCCGATTTATCGAAAAAACTATCTGTGATGAGAACATTGGGCGTGCCTTATACCGATCAGCAGATCCAACAGGCATTGCCGGAGGCGAAAAAACAAGCCGAAGAAATCGCCGAAGCTTTGCGCGCAAACCAAGTCGAAGTAGATTCGGATCGGGAAATCATCGCCATGATCGCTTACTTGCAACGGCTTGGTACAGATATCAAAGTCAATACAGCACCGCAAGCGACCGATAATTAATAACAATCAAATCCATTAGCTCATGTTTAAGCAAATATCCAACCTACATGGTGACGAGATATACCTCATCTTATCGCTGTGGATCTTTCTGATCTTCTTTACCGTGGTGATTGTCATGCTATTGACGATGCGCAAAGATTTTACCGCCTACATGGAGCAAATACCATTAGACGAACCGGATCAAGAAATAGAGAAAGAGACCGTTTAACACATTTATTATGAGAGTAATTTTAAGTACAGGAGACGTATTAGCCGGTGTCAAATCATTTCTATTATCAGATGGCGATCTACATCATACTATATTCTTAATCACGTTGGTTGTCGCGATGTTGATTCTGTTGTTAGCTGTTTATCGAATCCATCGCGCCTTGCAAGCGATTTATCGCATTAGTTTTCCGGAAAGCTACCAGAAAGATTTGGCTGAAAAAACCATCATCCGTGCCGCTCGAACACAACGGACGAAAGGACGCTGGGACGGTCTGCTAGGTTTGCATAAACTCGAGGAAGAACATACATTGGTGATCGAAGATCATGATTACGATGGGATCGTGGAGTTGGATAATCCGATTCCGCTTTGGTTCAATGCTTTGTTTTACTCCACCATTATTTTCGGCTTGGGTTATCTGCTTTCTTATCATGTATTTGCTTGGGGGCTCAATCAGGATCAGGAATACGTGGTGGAGGTCGAGCGAGCCGAAGAGGCGCGGCAGTTGTATCTCAGTCAGGCCGCCGATCTGGTCGATGAGTCATCGATCACGGTAGATTCTACGGGCACGATGGCCACAGCTGGCCAAGCCATCTTTGCGGCAAATTGTGCCGCCTGTCATGGCGCGCAAGGCGAAGGAACGATTGGGCCTAATCTTACCGACAGGCATTGGCTGCACGGTGGCGAGATACGCGATATTTTCAAAACGGTGAAATACGGTGTGCCAGCCAAAGGGATGGTGCCGTGGGAACAAACGCTCACACCTGGGCAGATTGCAGAAGTCAGTAATTATATTATCACATTGCGTGATAGCAAGCCCGCTAACCCCAAAGCGCCAGAAGGTACTGAAGTGATTTACGAATAAGGATTGGATAGTTTAAAGAGGTAGGGAGATGGCAGCAATAGCGATGGAAAATAAGCGCAAATGGATTTATGCCAAAAAGCCGAAAGGCATTTGGTTTCAACGCCGACAATGGGTAGGATATACGTTGCTGTTGATCTTTTTCGTGCTTCCTTTTATCAAGATTGGCGAGCATCCGATGTTGATGCTGAACGTGGTAGAGCGTAAATTTTCCATCTTTGGTACCTTGTTCTATCCGCAAGATCTTTACATTTTCGTTTTCGGGATGATGATTATGCTCGTAGCCATTGTCCTGATCACAGCGATGGCCGGCCGTGTCTGGTGTGGCTGGGCTTGTCCGCAAACTATCTTTATGGAGTTGGTATTTCGGCGGATCGAGTATTGGATTGAGGGCGATTGGCAGCAACAACGTAAATTGAATGCAGGGCCCGATACGGATGCCCGCGCTTGGAAGAAGTTGGCTAAACACAGCATATTTCTACTCTTATCATTTATCATTGCTAATCTATTTTTAGCCTATATTATTGGTGTAGATGCGCTGTGGCAAATTATACGTGAACCGGTGGAGCAGCACCTGATTGGCTTCTTATCATTGATCGTGTTTACGCTGGTTTTTTATGGCGTATTCGCGCACTTGCGCGAGATTGTATGTACCACGATCTGTCCTTATGGGCGCTTGCAAAGTGTGCTATTAGACGAATCAACCGTGACGGTCGCGTACGATCATCGCCGTGGTGAGCCTCGTGGTAAACAGCAGCGTCATGTAGATGCGCACCATTTGAAAGGAGATTGCGTGGATTGCAAGCTCTGCGTACATGTTTGTCCAACGGGCATTGATATTAGAGATGGCATACAACTAGAATGTGTGAATTGTACGGCTTGTGTGGATGCCTGCGACGCAGTAATGCTGAAGTTGCAAAAACCAACGGGTCTAGTCGGTTTCTACAGTGCGGCTACATTGGAAGGAGATGCGGCGGTAAAATCTAAGGCAGTAAGTGTAAGGACACTAGCATACGCTGGTGTCTTGATTGCTTTATCCATAGGTTTTGCATTTCTTCTGGCCAACCGTTCGATTATTGATGCCCGATTATTGCGTGCCACTGGAAGCTCCTATCAATTGCGAGCGGATGGCACGGTGAGCAATCTCTATACGCTGGAACTGACGAATAAATCGGGTAAGGATATCCCATTTATGGTGTCGAGCGAAGATAGTACGGTTTTGGTGCAGCGCGTAAACGTTATCGATTCTTTGAAACGAGACGGCACGGCCATGCTAAGCTTCTTTATCATCAGACCTAAGCATAGCATACAGCAATACAAATCGGAAGTGATTGTAGCGATCATGTCGAATAACAAAAAGATAAAGTCTTTGAAGACCACGTTTATCGCGCCGGTTGCCATGTGACAGTAGTGAATTTAAAACAAAGTGATATGAATTGGGGAGGAAGTATTGTACTGGGTATGGGAGCTTTTATGGCTTTTATAGTGGGATCTGTCTTTTATATGGTCAAGCAAGATACCGATACGCTAGAAGAAGATAACTATTACGATCAGGGGATGCACTATGGCGAAGTCTATGAGCTGAAAGAAAATGTGCAACGCGATCACGCGATGCCCAAGCTGCGCCTGCGAGGCGATAGCCTGTGTATTCATTTTTCGTCTTCGCGCAATACTGGAAATGTGCACTGGAAGCGGCGATCTGATGCGAAGCTAGATAAAGAGCAAGTTTTTCAGACGATGGGTGATTCCATTATGCTGCCATTGGCATCTCGAGAGCGTGGGCATTGGGAAATAAAACTCACTTGGGATGGCGCTGGCAAAGCGTATCAATCCATCCATCATGTGTTTATACCTTAAATTCCTCGTGCGATGCATTACGCCTATTTTGCCTTTTTTATGGGACTATTTGGTAGCCTGCATTGTGCGGTGATGTGTGGGCCGCTGATCTTTGGTCTACAGCAGCGGCAGCCTACTTTTTACACTAGTCTGCTGTTTCAGTTGCGATACCAATCGGGCAGGGTGCTTACATATGGTATACTAGGGCTTTTGTTAGGGCTCATTGGTCAAGCTAGCAAAATAGGCGGATGGCAACAGACGATGAGTATGATCAGTGGTATATTATTGTTGCTCATCGGCATTTTCCAAATAGTAGGATGGAAGTCGGGTGCCGTGCAACGATTGCAATCGTGGGCAGTACAACCTTTTGCGCGCGCTATGGGGCGCTGGATAAATCGACCCGGCGGTTCCTTTGTTGCAGGAATGTTCCACGGAATGTTACCCTGTGGTATGGTTTACATGTCGCTCACTTCTGCGGTCAATGCCGATGGGATTTGGTCTAGTTTTTTATTTATGCTTGCATTTGGTTTCGGTACGTGGCCGATGTTGTTCTTATTCTCTTTTTTTGCGCAGTGGTCCAAACGCTATATGAAGTTGCGCTTTGCGTGGGTGTTACCGATGCTATATCTTTTGATGGGAATGTGGTTCATTCTACGTGGTGCTAATTTGGATATTCCCTATCTGAGCCCCATCTTGTATCCGGTAGGAGCTGCTCACTGCGTTTAGCAGGCTAATTTTTAAAAACCTTATATTCATTTATTCTCCGAAGTATTTTCATAACTTGTAGGGTGATGAGCTAAGTTCAACAGCTAATAAGGTATGAAGGAAATCATAGAGGTGGCATGGCCAATTATTCAGGAATGGTATTGGGTACCCTTATCCATTCTCTATTTGGGCGTTATTTCGACGATTCTAATTGAAAATCGAAATCCAACGAAAACCATCGCTTGGATTTTGGTTATTATATTTCTGCCAATTGTGGGTATTATCCTATACTATTTATTCGGTCAAAAATTCAAGAAGGAGCGTCGGTTTAGGCGCATTAGTGAAGCGCAATCTGCTCGTATTACTAGCGAGTTAAACCAACTTGAACCTAAAATACAAGATTCCCTCAAACAGATTCAACAGGATATTGGAGACCTCAGTCGTGTGTATTATTACCTAAGGCATGAGCAAGTATGTTTTCCTTCCTTGCGCAACGATGTAACGCTTTTGCAAAATGGAGAAGAGAAGTTTGCTCATCTTATCGAATCTTTGCGGCGGGCGCAGCACTCTATCCATATGGAGTACTACATCTTCGAACACGATGAGATCGGTAGTAAGGTCATGTCTATTTTGGAAGAGAAAGCGCAGGAAGGGGTATCGGTACGACTGTTGGTAGATGATTTTGGCTCCTCTAGTATCGTGCGTTATCACAAAAAGCATCCTTCTAAAATTCAGTTTCAAGCATTTTTACCGGTTACCTTTACTTCCTTAGCCAATAGCAATTATCGAAACCACCGCAAGATCTGTATTATCGATGGGGTGAGTGCCTATATAGGAGGGATTAATATTGCCGATAATTACAATAACCTGAATAGAGATGGCGTATACTGGAGAGATACTTCTTTGCATATACGAGGAACCTCTGTCGGGTTGTTGCAATTGCATTTCTGGACACTATGGAACGAGACCGAGGCCGATTCTTTTCCACTCGACGACTATTATTTGAAACGAGAAGTTGAAGTTGAGGGCAATGCCACCGTATCTTTCGCGGCAAGCGATCCAGGTTCGGCCGCACCCTACAATATGGAAGCTTTGCTGATTGCTATTGCGGCAGCGCAGCATAAGATCCAATTATGTACACCGTATTATATACCAAGTCCCGAATTAGAAACTGCCTTAATGGTCGCTGCCGCGGCTGGTGTGTCGGTCGAGCTAATGGTTCCCTCCAAAGGTGATTCGTGGATTGTACAACACGCTTCTTTCTCCTTTCTAAAGCCCCTATTGCAACGAGGTGTAACGGTGCATCTGTACGAAAAAGGATTTATACACGCCAAGACGGTAAACATCGATGATACGATGGTGTTCGTTGGTACAGTAAATCTGGATACACGGAGCTTTTATATCAACTATGAGATTGCTGCGGTGGTAGCGGATCAAAAAATTGGAAAACAAATGGGACTAAGTTATGCGCAAGATGTGGCCAATAGCCGATTACTGACGAGTGGACTTTGGGCGGCAAGGTCGCGATGGAAACGAGGGTTAGACTCTGTATGTCGTCTTCTAGCTCCATTGCTGTAGCTTTATTATAATGTTAAAAAATGGTAAGGTTTCTTAAGGTTTTCCAGAAAAACGATATATTTATCTGTTCTGAAAGTACAATACATGAAATTTTATACCAGTCTATATTTAACAATTTTTCTTTTTGCGATTTCCACAATCTCATATGCACAACAAAAACCAGCGATCCCCATCAATGATGTAGTGGAGAAAGTACAGGGATATTTTGGCGTTTATCCAGTAGAAAAAGTACACTTACATTTCGATAAACCGTATTATGCTGTCGGTGATACACTTTGGTTCAAATCATATCTCAACTATAATTTAGGTACATACGATCCGAGTAAAGTCGTATATGTAGAAGTGCTTAATAGCCGAGATTCTTTGATGCAAACGCTACGAATCCAATCGGAGCAAGGTGTAGGAAAAGGTCAATTGGTGTTAGATCCCGAATTTTGGAGTCAAGATAATTATAGATTCCGCGCATACACCAAGTGGATGGTCAATTTCAAGCAAGATTATTTCTATAATAAGATCGTGACCGTAGGTGATGCGATCAATAAAAAGCTAGGAGCAATAGTGTCCTTTACTCCGGATGGCAACAAAACCAAAGCTTCACTGCAATTTAGAGATAAGTCGGGCGCTATTCTTTCACGTAAAAAACTAACTTGGGAAGCCAACGATGGTTGGGATCAATTTGACAAAGGCAGAGCCGAAACCGATGATATGGGGCGCGTATCCATCAGTCTTTCTGCTAAGAACAAAGAGCTCATGAAAACGGGGCGTCTCTTGGTACAAATCGACAATAATGAAGAAAAATTAGTCGGACAGTACTCTTTAGCCACAGCGCTGTGGGATGCTGATGTGCAATTCTTTCCGGAAGGTGGTGATCTTATCACAGGCTTGGCCAAGAATGTCGCCTTCAAAGCAGTGAGCAACGATGGTAAAAGTGCTGCGGTCAAAGGAAAGCTCATTGATGGCAAGAAAAATGAAATCCTGGAGTTTTCAGATTTAGGCATGGGAATGGGATATTTTTCTTTTATCCCCATGTCTGGCGAAACCTATAAAGCAGTAATCACCTTTGAGAATGGACAGGAACGTACCTACGATCTGCCAGCTCCAGTGGATGAAGCAGTCAATCTCGTGAGTTTAAAACCAGACGACACGCATATGCAGCTGGGAATCGTGACGAGTGATAATCACTTCAAAAAAGTTGAAAATAATGCGTACTATGTGTTGGGGCAGTCCAACGGACATCTGGTCTACGCGGCGCAAGTAGCTCTAAAAAATTCTTCGGTACTGGTTAAAGTTCCAAGAGAAAATATGCCCAACGGAATTGTACAATACACGCTGTTCGCGGCAGATGGTACGCCACTAAGCGAACGCTTAGTATTCTGCCAATCCACGACCGAAGAATTGCTAGATATCGACGTGACGACCGACAAAACCACGTACAACAGTAAAGATCCTG
Organism: Sphingobacterium chungjuense; assembly: GCF_011316935.1. Lineage (GTDB taxonomy): Bacteria > Bacteroidota > Bacteroidia > Sphingobacteriales > Sphingobacteriaceae > Sphingobacterium > Sphingobacterium chungjuense. The sequence continues at coordinate 686,536 of NZ_WLYS01000003.1, read as the reverse complement.
TAAAACTACGAATCGGCGTTAAAAATGGTACGGATAGCGTGATGGGCTCCTTCTCTGTTACCGTTACCGACGAAGCAAAAGTACCTTACAATGACGATCAGGATTTGAGTATTTTGAGTAATCTGTTGTTGGTTTCCGATTTGCAAGGGTATGTAGAAAAGCCAAATTATTATTTCAATCCAGAAAATAAAAATAGAACAGAAGCGCTGGAAGCTTTACTCATGACGCAAGGTTTCCGAAGATTTGAGTACAAAGAATTGCTGAAAGGTAATTATCCACAAGTATCTTTTATGCCGGAGCAAGGGATTTCTCTTTCGGGAACATTGCGAATGAATACAGGGCGTACTCAACCGAATGGTGGTTTGTTGCTTTCCATTCCTTCATTGGGCATGCGAAAAGATACGTACACAGATCAACAAGGGCGATTTTCTTTCGATAATTTGGTTTTTCCAGATTCGGCTCGCGTCACGGTGAATGCCAGAGGAAATGATAACTATCGCGCATTGGTCATCAATATGGATCAAACATTTTTCCCAGAAATCGACGCCAACTCGCCTTATAAAGGCGACTACATCCAGAATATTGACGAAAAGTTGCAGTCCTATTTAGCTAATAGTAAAAATGAATTCCGGACTTCGATACTCATTGATGAAGTTCAAGTAAATAGAACGGTCGTAAAAAAACAAAGTAGTCGTGATTTTGGTTCTTTAAGTGGATTGAATATGCCAGAGCACCGGATCGAAGCAGATCGTATTACAGGCTGTAATGTTTTGACGATGTGTTTGAGTACGTTATTAACGGGAATTACGCATGATACCAATATGCAGAAGTACTTCATATCACGCAATTACAATCAAGGTAGCCGCGTTCCTGTGCAGTTCTTTTTGAATGGTATGCCGATAGATGAGCCGTCGTTGAATTCTATTCAGCCGGCAGATATTGAGGCCATCGAGATTTTCTTACGCGATGATTTGGGTACAGTCAGTCGTACTTACCAGAATGATGGTGTGGTATCTATCATCACGAAAAAAGACGATACGCCAAAACGCCCACGTATGTCGTTAGCAGAGATTGAGGCCATGTTGCCAAAAACGAATGTTATCGATCTGTATCCATTAGGATATGTGAAGACACGTTCTTTCTATTCGCCGAAATATGATACACCTGCCAGTAAAAATACCGCAGATTACCGATCTACAATTTATTGGAATCCAGATGTATTGATTGAGGGAACAGAAGAGATGACCTTGGATTACTATAACGGGGATGGCAATGGCCGCTACAAGGTAGTCGTAGAAGGGATGGATCGACTGGGAGGAATAGGACGAAAAGTCTTTTATTACAATGTGCGCTAATGCGCTATCAGCGCCAGCTATTTTTTAAGAGAAGTATACATGTTACGATTAAATCGGGATTCCCTATATAAGCTCAATTACTTATTAGTCGGAGGGCTATTACTGGTCTCCTTGCTTATTGTAATTTATGTAGCTAGTCCAGAGAAAATGATCGTTGGCGAGTGGAAAGAGAAAGGTTGGTATTTCGAGAAACCAGATTATCGGCTGGAAGAAAAGAACTTTGCAGAGGTGCTCGAAGAGAATATCCGTATTGAGATCTTGGATAAGCTCGAAATTCTACATGTGAATCGGTGGATTTTCAGGGAAAATGGTACGCTGGAGGTCGATGACCATTCGGTCGCCAACATGACTTGGTCAATCAAAGGGCGCGGCCATATTTTAGAGATAAGTAGAGATGGTACACCCATCGAAAGTTTTCAGATTCAAACCTTAAATAATGACGAGATGGAACTCCACCTCAATTTGGATATACAGATCAAGGGGGTTATCAAAATACTATTAAAACGAGAGGATTTAGTTCAGTAAAATGTTAAGAAAATACAGTAACCATAGAACCCAAGGAGATAATTTAAAGTTAGGCGCACTAACGGCACTCTCTGCCGGGATGACAAATGTGGTGTCTGTTATTGTTTTCTTCTCTTATACCTCCAACATTACCGGACATTATGCCGTATTTGCACAAGAAGTATCTCGCGGAAACGTATACCAAGCTGCGGTAGTTCTGTTTTGGATATTGTTATTTTTCTCTGGAAGTTTTCTGTCCAACTTTGTCATCATTCAAGGCAAGGATCGCATCAGTTCCTATTTAGCGCACGCTATTCCAATCATGTTAGAATTCCTGGGAATATTAGCAGTTGGTATCTATCTTCAGTTTTTCTACACCGATACTTTGTTAGAAACCGAGTTTCTGGTCGGGATTTTACTCTTTGCGATGGGACTTCAAAATGGTTTGACGGCTAGTATTTCTAATTCTGTCATCAAGACAACACACTTAACCGGTCTGACCACCGATTTGGCTATTCTGGTATCGATGTTTACCAAACGAAATAATCGCAGTGATGAGCAGTTGGTCAAAAAGTTTCATTTGTTACTAGTCATCATGTCCTGCTACGTTGCTGGAGGTATTATTAGTGGTGTATCCTACAATTTCTTAGGCAATGCCACCTTCTTTGTCGTGTGTTTTATGCTCATGTTTATCGCGTTCTATGATTTCTATAAGTTGAGACGCACAAAGAAAGTGTACGACAATAGGCACGAGTCACCCGAGGAAAATGAACTGAACTACGGTACTTTGCAAGACAAAAGTAAGAATAGCGAAGAGGATAATAAGTAGTAATGCCGTTCATAAAAAAGTCCCGATCTCTTTTGATGAGATCGGGACTTTTTTATGATGCGACTAATCGCGAAAGCTACTAGCGACCAAAGTCATCTTGTACGCGTACGATATCTTCTTCGTCAGACGGGTTGTCTACATCGGTATGTTGCCAGATCTCGGCCAATACACCGTAACCATCTAATCCTACCAAACGGTGGCGTTCACCTTGGCTCAGACGGATCGTATCCTGTGGTTTCAACATTTTCAGTTCGTGCTCCTCATCAGTCGGGCTAGTTACTACACCCACTTCACCTTGCACTACGCGCCAGATTTCGGCACGTCTGTGGTGATATTGCCATGAGAGTCTTTTGTTTGGGCTTACGACCAAAATCTTTGGACTCAATTTGCCTGAGATTTTCAAATCTTGTACATCTAGCCCATCAAAATATGTGTTTGCAAATTCTTGAGCCTGATCTTCGTTGATCACAAAGAAACCACCCCAAGGGCGAGTTTGATCAATTTTATCAATACCAAAGCCTTCGCTCGTTAATTTTTCTTCAATTTGCTTAAAAAGCTCGCTTTTATCCGTATAAGTTGCCATCTATTATATGTTTATCGAGTGAATATAGGATTTCTCTATAAAACGGCCAAAATATTGTGAAAACTCCCTGCCAGAATGAAATATTTGTAGCTTTGTAACTTATGGCAATGGAAAGTTTAGATACCGAAAACCCATCATTTTTACAAGCAGTAGCCTTCGTCAATCAAACCAATCAACCCCTATTCCTCACTGGAAAAGCAGGTACTGGAAAGACTACTTTCTTAAAATACATACAGCAAAATTGCTACAAGAAAATGGCGATCACGGCGCCAACAGGCGTGGCAGCAATGCACGCTGGTGGTACCACCTTGCACGCATTATTTTGGTTGCCTTTCGGTACGTTCATCGAAGATTATCCATTACAATGGGATCAGGCAGATAGCCATATTTACAACAAAAGCCGCTTGTTTAGCACCATTAAGCTGACGAAACAACGGCGTGCTATTCTGCAGGAATTGGAATTGCTGGTGATCGACGAGGTATCTATGGTACGTGCCGATACGTTGGATGCGATCGACGTGATTCTAAAATCAGTACGCCGCGATATGCGCCCATTTGGCGGTCTGCAAGTATTGTTTATTGGAGATTTATACCAGTTGCCACCGGTAGTGCGCGATCACGAATGGCAAGTATTGCGCGATCACTATTCAAGTCCCTTCTTTTTCGATGCCAAAGTGCTGCGTGAGCATCCACCAGTGATTCTCGAATTGCAGAAGATATACCGCCAAAAGGACGATCACTTTATCACGATATTAAACAATATCCGGAACAACCAAACCACGGCAACGGATCTAACACATTTGAACAGCTATTACAAGGCCGACTTCGTGCCGCCCAAAGAAGAGCAATACATCACGCTGACCTCACACAACCGACTCGCCGATCAGATCAATCAAGAAGCTTTACAGCAATTGTCCGGTAAGCTATTTAATGTGAAGGCCGTGGTGAAAGACGATTTTCAGCAAGGCTCTTTCCCGACTGAGGAAACACTTACCTTGAAAGAAGGCGCACAAGTGATGTTCATTAAAAATGATGTGGGCGAAGATCGCAAATTCTTTAATGGTAAGATTGGCACCGTTAAAGCATTGAAGTTGGATCAGCAACAGGTGATTGTGAGTTTTGCTGATGGCTCTGACGAGGTCACCGTGAAACGCGAAACCTGGGAAAATATCAAATACAGCTACAATAAAGGCGATGATAAGATCGAAGAAACGGTCATGGGTACCTTCTCGCAATTCCCTTTGCGCTTAGCTTGGGCAATCACCATACACAAGAGCCAAGGGCTGACCTTTGATCGCGCGATCATTGATGCTGGAACATCCTTTGCTGCTGGACAGGTTTACGTGGCGCTGTCGCGTTTGCGCGGTTTAGATGGACTTGTATTACGTAGCCAAATCGTATCGCATGCGATACGTACGGACGCGCAGGTGGTCGGGTATATGAATCGCGCATTAGATAGTGATAGGTTGCAGGATGTATTGCAGCAATATCAGCGACAGTATTTAGGGCAAATCCTATTGCAAAGCTTTCGCTGGGCGAATTTGGTCGAAGCTACAGAAACACAAGCCAACGCATTGGCAGATCGCAATATTGATGGTAAAGAAGCGGCACAAGCATTTTTCAACAATTTGGTACAACAGGCCAAAGCGCAGGAAGGCGTGGCTAATAAGTTTGTGACACAATTGTATAATATGTTTCGTGATGCCGAGAATGTCAATTACGACGATATCCATGCCCGTACCCAGTCAGCCGTTGGTTGGTTTGCCCCCAAAATGGAATCGGGATTGATTGCGCCGATGGAAGCGCATATTGCCGAGTGGCAGATCAAGAAGCGGACGAAAAAATACATCACCGAACTGAAAGCAATCTTGTTGGATTACAAGCGCAAGTATGAGCAGATCAAGCATAGCTTGACGATTGCCGAGGCGTTAACAGGAGATATCACGGTGCTCGCGCAAGAACTGCTGCAAGCAGAAAAGGTGAAGGATGAAGGTGTGGCCAATGCAGATAGCGAAGAAATGCCGACCGATACCAAAGCCATCACCTTGATGATGTATCAGGATGGGGCTTCGATCGAGCAGATTGCTACCAAGCGCGGCATGGTTGCTGGTACGATTTACGGTCACTTGATTCATTTCGTAGGCGAGGAGATCGATGCCGAAGATCTGATCGAAAAAGATAAGTTAGATCGTGTACTTACCGTGTTGCGCGAGAACGAGGGTAAATCATCCTCCGAAATCAAAGTCATTCTGGGAAGTAATTTTGATTATCCAGACATCCGTATCGGACAAAAACTATTGGGATTAGGGTAGGAGAGTGCAATAGTGTATATTTGTCGACTTGATCAAATTAACCATGTCATCAAACGATAAACGGAAAGCAAACAAATGGTTGGTATTTGCCAGTATGCCCTTTCAGATGGGCGTGACCATTTACCTGTTTTATTGGGTGGGACAATGGTTGGATAGCAAGTACGGCGGAAGCGGCGAATGGTGGATGAAAGCCTTCACGATGTTGGGTGTCATCGTATCATTATATCATTTTATCCGCTTAGTAAATTACGTTAATCGCGATGAATAAATATCTTAAATCTTTGTTGCTGGTACTGCGTTTTGCAGTCGTTGTATTTGTGATACATTACAGTTTCGAATACTTGCTGAAATTATCGGTTGGATGGGCTGGTACAGGTTATTCATTACTTGGTTTGTATGCGTTTCAGACTTTGCTCAGCGTCTTTGTTGCGATGATGATCTTATTGGCACAATATGCGATGCCTAAAAACCTTGGCTTTATCTTTCTGGGATTAATTTTCTTAAAGGCTATTGCGGGTTATCTTTTTATACGGGGAGGCTTGGAAATGTCGGATGACAAATTTTTGGCAACGCACTTCCTCGTGACCTATTTCCTGTTTCTTTTTATGGATGTATATATGGCCTATCGTGCTATAAATCAGGCAGAGCCAAATCTTGGAACTAAATTTTAATAAAAGTTCTAGGAAATGGAGACATATGCCAAAGAAAGTTGTATTTTTGCGCAAAATTTTTGTTTTTCAATCGAAATCTAAAATGCTAAATTTTAAGAAAGCTCTTATCCTTTTCACAGTATGTTTACTTGCTGTAAGTCCATTTTCACTACGTGCCGCAGATGCGCATGAGGGAGATTCACACAGCCAAGCAGAAGAAATTTCCCATCACATCCAGCATCACTTGCAGGATGACCATTACTTTTCTTTGTTTGTAGATAGTGAAGCTGGTGTACATTATGGATTTCCATTGCCAGTGATATTGATTGATAATGGATTGAAAGTTTTTTCATCTTCAGAATTTCATCACGGCGAGCATATCGTAGAGAAAGATGGTCAACATTATACGCTGTTCCACGGTAAGATCTACAAAACGGATGCTGCGGGTACATTGGATATGGACGAACACCATCACCCAACGAACGCTAAGCCCTTAGATTTTTCGATTACTAAAAACGTAGTAGGTTTGATGCTTGCTGCCTTACTGTTGTTTATTGGATTCATTAGCTTAGCTAAGACATATAAAAAAGGAGCTAACAACTTGCCAAAAGGTGCTGGTCGTGTATTGGAGCCATTAGTGCTATATGTACGTGATGAGATGGCTATCCCAAATATTGGCCACCGTTACAAAGAGTTTATGCCATACCTATTATCGGTGTTCTTCTTAATCTTCTTGTTGAATTTATTAGGATTGACTCCGCTAGGTTTCAACGTAACAGGTAACATCACCATCACCTTGTGTTTGGCTTTGTTTACTTTCTTCATTACGACTTTCAAAGCAAATAAAGATTACTGGAAACACATTTTCTGGATGCCAGGTGTGCCAGTTCCATTTAAATTTGTATTAGCGCCAATCGAGGTGTTGGGTATGTTTACCAAACCATTCTCGTTGATGTTACGTTTGTTTGCCAATATTACGGCAGGTCACTCCGTGGTGATGGGATTGATCGCTATCGTGTATTTGTTCCAGCAACAATTAACGATCCCAGGTAGTATCGGTGTTTCGATGTTGTTAACATTGCTTTTGTTTTTCTTGGAGTTACTGGTTGCTTTCTTGCAAGCCTTTATCTTCACGATGTTATCATCATTATTTATAGGTATGGCCGTGGAAGAACACGCTCATCATTAATCGCATTTTTTTGTTAAATTTTATAAATTAATTATTATGTACAACTTAATTGGAGCAGGTCTTATCGTAATTGGTGCAGGCTTAGGTTTGGGTAAAATCGGTGGTTCAGCTATGGAAGCGATCGCTCGTCAACCAGAAGCAGCATCTAAAATCCAGACTGCTATGATTATCATCGGTGCCTTAGTTGAAGGTTTGGCATTCGGTGCTTTGATCTTGGGTAAATAAGCTCAGATCAACTAAAAGTACAAACATAGTTTGCAACGGTTGGTTGCAGACTATGTTTACTTAAATGTAACAAAAAAGAAAAATATAACAGTTTAAGACTACACAATATAATGGAAGCACTTATTAATCAGTTTTCGTACGGCTTGTTCTTCTGGCAGCTTATCATCCTACTTATCGTTATCTTTATTTTAGGAAAGTTTGCGTGGAAACCTATCGTAAATGCTTTAGAGGAGCGTGAGAATGGTATTGCCGATGCATTGGCTTCTGCCGAAAAAGCAAAGTTGGAGATGGCACGCCTAACCAACGAAAATGAGCAATTGCTGAAAGAAGCACGTGAAGAGCGTGACTTAATCTTGAAAGAAGCAAAAGAATTGAAAGATAAGATCGTAGCCGAAGCTAAACAGCATGCGCAAACGGAAGGTGCTCGCTTGATCGAAGATGCTAAGCGTGAGATCGACGAACAAAAACTTCGTGCATTAGCAGAAGTTAAATCTGAGGTTTCTTCTCTATCTTTGGACATTGCCCGTAAGGTATTGACGAAAGAATTTGCCGATCAATCGAAGCAAGAATCGCTAGTAGCTGATTTGCTAAAAGACGTTAAGTTAAGCTAGTTCACCCATTATTAAAGTATTTCTATGTCAGTATTTACAGTTGCTTCCCGTTACGCCAAGTCACTTATTGACCTCTCGAAAGAGCAGGGCAATTTGGACGCCGTGAAGGGCGATATAGAGCAATTTATTGCAGTGGTGAAGCAAAACGCTGAGTTGGCTGCTGTACTAAAGAATCCTATTATCAAACAAGATAAAAAACGTAGTATTTTATCTGCTTTGTTTGACGGAAAAGTGCAACCATCGGTGATGAGTTTCTTTCACTTGTTGGTTACGAAAGGTCGTGCTGATATCTTAGTCGATGTCGCAATTGAGTTCATTCGTGAATACCGCGTTGAAAAAGGAATTGTACAAGCTACAGTAACTTCGGCGGTACCTTTATCGGAAGAGAACCTAGCACAGTTGAAAGCACAGATTGCACAAGAAATCAAAGCCAATGAGGTGGTGCTAGATACAAAAGTAGATGCAGCCTTAATTGGTGGATTTGTGATCAAGGTAGGTGACCGCCAAGTGGATGTGAGCATCGCTGGCAGATTAAATAAATTGGAGAAACACTTTGCTGCAAATGTTATCTAATTTTAGATAACCAGCGATAAGTATAAATTAAATTCAAAACCCCCTTATAATAATAAAATGATAGAGGTAAGACCAGATGAGGTTTCGGCAATTCTTAGGGAGCAATTGTCAGGCTTTAAATCAGACGCGGAACTGGAAGAAGTAGGTACCGTATTGCAAGTCGGTGACGGTATCGCTCGCATCTATGGATTGACGAAAGTACAGTCCGGTGAATTGGTTGAATTTGAAAATGGATTGCAAGGTATCGTTTTGAACTTAGAAGAAGACAACGTTGGTGTTGTAATCTTGGGTTCATCGGATGAGATCAAAGAAGGTGATACGATCAAACGTACAAACCGTATCGCATCTATCAAGGTAGGTGAAGGATTATTAGGTCGTGTTGTCAATACATTAGGTCAGCCGATCGATGGTAAAGGAGCTATTGTTGGTGAAACGTATGAAATGCCGATTGAGCGTAAAGCGCCAGGTGTTATCTACCGTCAGCCAGTAACAGAGCCATTGCAAACAGGTATCAAAGCGATTGATGCGATGATTCCAGTTGGTCGTGGCCAACGTGAGTTGGTTATCGGTGACCGCCAAACAGGTAAAACTGCGGTGTGTATCGATACGATCATCAATCAAAAAGAATTTTACGAAGCTGGCGAGCCAGTATTTTGTATTTATGTAGCTGTTGGCCAAAAGAACTCTACGGTAGCGAATATCGTTCGTACGTTAGAAGAAAATGGTGCGATGGCCTATACGGTAGTTATTGCGGCATCTGCGGCAGATCCTGCGCCGATGCAGTTTTATGCACCGATGGCAGGAGCGGCAATCGGAGAGTTTTTCCGTGATACAGGTCGCCCAGCGTTGATCGTTTATGATGATTTGTCAAAACAAGCTGTAGCATACCGTGAGGTATCTCTATTGTTGAAACGTCCTCCTGGACGTGAGGCATATCCAGGTGATGTATTTTACCTTCACTCCCGTCTATTGGAGCGTGCTGCGAAAATCAATAGCAATGATGAGATCGCTGCTTCAATGAACGATTTGCCAGAATCTATCAAGCATTTAGTAAAAGGTGGTGGTTCATTGACGGCATTGCCAATCATTGAAACACAAGCAGGTGACGTATCTGCATACATTCCTACCAACGTAATCTCGATTACAGATGGTCAGATCTTCTTGGAGTCTAACTTGTTTAACGCAGGTATTCGCCCAGCGATCAACGTAGGTATCTCGGTATCTCGTGTTGGTGGTAACGCGCAGATCAAATCCATGAAAAAGGTAGCGGGTACCTTGAAGTTGGATCAGGCACAGTACCGTGAGCTAGAGGCGTTCTCTAAATTCGGTTCGGACTTAGATGCAGCAACTAAAGCGGTATTGGACAAAGGTTCTCGTAACGTAGAGATCTTGAAACAAGGTCAATTCTCTCCAGTTGCTGTAGAGAAACAAGTAGCTATTATCTACATCGGTACCAAAGGTTTGTTGCGTAGCATCCCAGTAAAAGATGTACGTCAGTTCGAAGAGGAATACGTAACACAATTGGAGCAACGTCATCCAGAAGTATTATCCGCTTTGAAAGCAGGTAAATTCTCTGACGAGCAAACAAGTGTATTAGAAAAAGTAGCTAAAGAATTAGCGTCAAAATATTAATTTTAGATAGGAGATAAAAGGTGCGAGACGTGAGATTTTTCTCACATCTCACATCTCATATCTCATATCTTACATCTGAAAAATGGCGAATTTAAAAGAAGTTAGAAACCGGATTACCTCGGTGAGCTCTACACAGCAGATTACCAAAGCTATGAAAATGGTTTCGGCAGCAAAGTTGAAGAGAGCAACCAATGCTATTGTACAGTTACGCCCTTATGCTAATAAGCTGAAAGAGATCTTGACACAGGTATCTGCATCTGTGGAAGGCAATGATTCTCCGTATACGGAAGATCGTATTCCTACTAAGGTAATGATTATTGTGATCACTTCTAATAGAGGTCTTGCAGGTGCATTTAATGCTAATGCAATCAAAACGGCTAACAACTTGATCGCAGCAAAATATGCGGATCAATTTGCTCGTGGAGATGTAAGTATTATTGCTATCGGTAAGAAAGGTCATGAATTCTTCGGTAAACGCAACTTTACGCTAGTAGGTAATCACACAGAGCTGTTCAGCAACTTGAGTTTTGAGAATGTATCTGAAGTGACCGATATGGTGATGTCGGAGTTCAAAGCAGGCAATGTGGATCGCGTAGAAGTGGTGTACAACCAGTTTCGCAATGCAGCAGTACAGATTCTTACCTCAGAGCAGTTATTGCCACTAGTAGCGGAGAAAGCAGAAGATACCAAGGTAGAAGAGATCGATTACATCATTGAACCTTCGAAAGAGAAGATCATTGAGGAGTTGATTCCTAAAACCATCAAAACACAATTATACAAAGCGGTATTGGATTCGCATGCTTCGGAGCATGGTGCTCGTATGACCGCGATGGATAAAGCAACCGATAACGCAGGTGACTTGATCAAGCAGTTGAAGTTATCGTACAATCAAGCCCGTCAGGCTGCGATTACGACAGAGCTGACCGAGATCGTTTCCGGTGCAGCAGCTTTGTCAAGCTAGTAGCTTATAAATATTCGCGCGATAGCGCTAACAAAAAAAGGTAGAGATGAGAATCTCTACCTTTTTTTGTTAAGGGCGTATTAGCTATCTCCTTTGCAACACGTTGTGATTTCTGCGTCCTTGCGAATCCGAGGCAAGAGGGTAAAGCAATCTAAAAGCGATCAGCCTCACATTAACGCTGCAACCAAATTTCCCCTAATTTTTGTTCTAAATTCGAAGCGTTTTCGCGTCGCTGCACGATAAGCGATTTTTTATCGCTGTAGCCTAACGGAGTGCTAATGGTTCGAATAATACCGTCGCGTGCGATCAAGACGTCGATAGGCTGTCCGAGTATACCTTGTTGGATCGCCAGTTCCAATTCTCTTCCGGCAGGATCCATCCGAACCCCATTAATACCTAATATTTCGTCATTTACATTCAGACCAGCCTTCCAAGCGGAAGAATTCCGATCGACGCCTTTAATGTAAATCCGGGTATCGTTATTCATCGTACGAATACCCAAGCTAAGCGTTTTGCTATCGGCTAATTGATCGATCAGTTCATACCCCACGCGATTGAAGTAATCGTTATAATCCAGCTCTTCCGTAGTGTATACTGCCGCAAAGATTTCGGATAAATCCACGCCAGATACGGCCTCTGCTAAGTCTTGGAATTCTTTCTCGGCAAATCCGCGTTGCTCTTTTAAATAGAATTGATTATAAGCTGCTTTTAACACATCATCTAACCGCTTTTCACCACCAGTTTCCGCAATGATTTTCAAATCCATCGCCACAGCTAACATCGCACCTTTATTATAGTATGAAATGCTGGTATTAGCCGAGTTTTCATCCGGGCGATATTGTTTGATCCAAGTGTCAAAACTCGACTGACCGACGGATTGTATTTGATAGCCCGGGCGATTGTACACCAGATTAAACTCCTGCGCCAGCATCTGCAAGTAATCCACCTCATCGCGGAATGCGCACCGGTAGGTGATCAAATTATCATAGTAGGAGGTAAATCCTTCCATGATCCAGAGTAGTGCCGTGTAGTTTTCGTTTTCGTAGTCGAAAGGTCCGAGTGGCGCTGGACGCAATCGTTTCACATGCCACAAGTGAAAATATTCATGCGCGACCAAGCTCAAAAAGTTGTTGTACGAAGCCGCCTGTGCGTAGCCATTTCGGCTAGCGCCGAGCACGGTGGAGTTGAGGTGTTCTAAACCGCCTGCACCTTGCTGATAATTGTGCGTGATAAACACATAGCGATCATTGGGATTGGACCCCCAGATGCGTGTTTCTTCCGCTACGATTTTTTGAATATCAGCAGCAAGCTGTTCCTTATTGTAGTTCCCGCCGCCGACCATCGCAAATTCATGCGGTATTCCTGCTGCTTCGAACGACCAAACGTCTTGGTTTCCAATTTCTATTGGAGAATCAAATAAGATGTCGAAGTGCTCGGCTTCATATCTATGCTGGGCAATTTCGGGCAGACCTGTTGTAATGGTTGACCAATTTTGTGGTAGCTCGATTTGCACCGTGCAGGGCAGATCCAAATGACCATCTACATATAAAAAAGTACCCGCCGGGCTGATGAATGCATGCGTATCATCAATGAAATTCGTGCGCACCGACGTTTCGAAACCATATACACGATAGCGTACAATCGTATCTTTTTGCTGATGATATACGCGCCACGTGTTTTTGCTAATCTTCTCCTGTTGTACTATTTCTCCATTATCCTGCTCCGCAGAAAAAGATTCGACATGACGTGCAAACTCCCTTACTAAATACGATCCTGGTGTCCACACGGGCATCTTTAGATCGATAAAATCAGCACTGAAACCTTTCAAAGAAAGGCTCACTTCCACATAATGTGCTTGCGGTTCGGTGAATGATAGGGTATAGGAGATTGTCGGTGTCGTCTGTTCGCTCATGGATGGTAATAAGGAGAAATAAATAATTTAGGCTTCGATACGTTCGTATACTTCGAAAGTAAACGCGAAAGCATGCTTTTCGTCGCTCTCATGTCGCTTCGAATCGATTAATTTCCATTGCGACTCATCGAACTCAGGAAAGTAGGCATCGCCATCAATTGTTGTATGTACGCGTGTCAGCAGGATTTTGTGTGCATACGGAAGCGCTTGTTTGTATATTTCGGCTCCGCCGATAATATAAATCTCGCGCTCATCGCGGCAATAGGTAAACACTTCGTTCAACGAATTGGCTACGTCTACATCTTCCGCCGACCATTTCTGATCACGCGTAATCACGATATTGCGACGATCTGGCAATGCTTTGCCCATCGAATCAAACGTCTTGCGACCCATTACCACCGAATGCTCTTTGGTCATATTTTTAAAATAGCGAAAATCATCGGGCAAGTGCCAAGCGAGATCGTTGTTCTTTCCAATGACATTATTTTCTGATGCTGCCGCAATCAGTGTAATTGTAATATTATTCATGCCTTATAATGATAGCGTAACCGGAGGCACGCTATGGTGAATGCTTTGTGTGTACTAACTAAACAGCAACTGATGCCTTAATGTGTGGATGAAAAGTATAATCTTCCAATTCAAAATCTTCGAATTTGAAATCAAAGATATCCTTCACATCCGGATTGATCTTCATCGTCGGCATCGGTTTCGGATCTCTGGACAGTTGCAATTCCGTTTGCTCAAAATGATTGCTATAGATATGCGCATCGCCCAGCGTGTGGATAAATTCTGCTGCTTCCATATCACAAACCTGCGCCACCATCATCGTTAGCAAAGCGTAGGATGCAATATTAAACGGTACACCCAAGAAAATATCGGCACTGCGCTGATACAACTGACAAGACAATTGCGGTTTCAAGATGCCTTTTTCGGGTTGCGCTCGCGCCACATAAAACTGAAAGAAAGCATGGCAGGGTGGAAGTGCCATATTACCAATTTCGGCCACGTTCCAAGCTGACACGATGATTCGTCTAGAATCTGGCGAATTTTTCAACTGATTGATAACTTGTGCAATCTGATCGATATGCTGGCCGTCTGGCGTAGGCCAAGAGCGCCACTGCGAGCCATAAACCGGACCTAAATTCCCGTTTTCATCAGCCCATTCATCCCAAATGCTAACACCATTTTCTTTCAAATAGCTGATGTTCGTCTCGCCTTTCAAGAACCAGATCAGTTCATGGATAATGGATCGCATGTGTAACTTCTTGGTAGTGACCAACGGAAAGCCAGCTTTCAGGTCGAAACGCATTTGATAGCCAAATACGCTGCGCGTGCCTGTTCCCGTACGATCTGTCTTTTCGGTGCCGGTGCGGTATACATGATCCAATAGATCCAGATATTGCTTCATAGTCTTATTTTGTCATATTCTTAAAAACGATGGCTTGCCTATCCAAAGATAATGACGGTAAAACATCGTGCATATTGCATAACATGTGGTAGTAGAAACCACTATCTGCGAAGATAACGGTTTTTCATATCATGCAGAGATCATATTTTTTCCACAAAGCACATTTCGAGCATTTTGTGTATTTTTGCAAAATGTAAAGCAGGTATCTGACGAACTCGTCAGGTAGCGAAGCGTAGAAGAGTAAGCACATGGATGAGATGACAATGAACAAGAAGGTAGCGTTTTATACGCTGGGATGTAAACTGAATTTTTCGGAAACTTCTTCTATTGGACGCTTATTCAAGGATGCTGGCTACGATACCACTCCGTTCAACAGTCAGGCAGATGTGTATGTCATCAATACTTGTTCGGTAACTGATAATGCGGATAAAAAATGCCGTAAAGTAGTCAAAGAAGCCTTAAAACATTCTCCAAACGCGTACATTACTATTGTAGGCTGCTATGCACAACTCAAACCCAAAGAAATTTCTGAAATACCGGGCGTCGATATGGTGTTGGGCGCCGCCGAAAAATTTAATATCATTGAGCATATCAATGATTTGACCAAGCAGGAAAAAGCCGTCGTACACAACGCACCAATTGCGGAGACGCAGCAGTTTGTATCTGCCTTTTCTATTGGCGATCGTACCCGTACTTTTTTGAAAGTGCAAGATGGTTGTGACTATTCTTGTACGTTCTGTACGATTCCGCTGGCGCGTGGCGCGAGTCGCTCAGGTAGCATTCCTGATTTGGTGCAGCAAGCAGAAGATATAGCCGCTTCTGGCGTGAAGGAAATCGTGCTCACAGGCGTAAATATTGGTGATTACGGTATTCGTGATGGCAAAAGACAAGATAAGTTTCTGGATTTGGTGAAAGCCTTGGATGAGGTACAAGGAATTGACCGGATTCGGGTATCCTCGATCGAGCCCAATTTGCTGTCTAATGAAATTATCGAATTTGTAGCTCAATCACAGCGTTTTGTGCCACACTTTCATATGCCATTGCAATCCGGTAACAATAAAACCTTGGCGGCGATGCGTCGTCGTTACAAACGCGAATTGTACGCAGAGCGTGTGGCAAAGATCAAATCTTTGATGCCTAATTGCTGCATCGGTGTGGATGTGATTGTTGGTTTTCCAGGTGAAACTCGGGAAGATTTCCTCGATACGTATAACTTCCTCAATGAGCTAGATATATCCTATTTGCACGTCTTTACGTACTCAGAGCGTGAAAATACCATTGCCGCACAAATGGAAGGCGCAGTTCCTGGTGCACAACGTAGCGACAGAAGCAAAATGCTCCATATCTTATCCGAGAAGAAACGTCGCGCATTCTACGAATCGCAGGTAGATGCCATTGGTGATGTACTATTCGAAGGCGATGAGAAAGAAGGCTATATGCATGGTTTCTCCAAAAACTATGTGAAAGTCCGCACACCTTACGATCCATTATTGGTGAATGAGATTGTTCCCGTACGTTTCACCAGCGTTACCGATTCTGGTGAGATGGATATGGAAGAACTTCCTGAATTGCTAGTGCATTAATTTCCTCTTGATTTTTGTTTTAAGTGGTATTTGTCGATACCTAAGCTTCGATTAGAGGCGTTTTGGAGATGCAATTTTCTCGAAGATATAAACGACGTATTCATAACCTTAACATAACCTTAGGTTGTTTTTCACGTAACGATACCGGAGTATTTTTGCTGATAATTAATCAGCACTATACTCACTAATTGTTTATGAAAAAAACAACTACAAATTCAATCTTTTGTATTTTCTATTTGGTTGCTTTACTGTGTATCACGGTCAATGCCGTTTATGGACAGGGGACGCAAGCAGCGATCGCTGGCCGTGTTTTAGACGCTTCTGGTGCGCCAGTTGCTGGTGCAACTATTCAAATCCGGAACGAATCTACCGGTTTTACCACCAGCTCTATCAGTAACGATCGCGGAAATTTTGATATCAAACAATTGCCCTTAGGTGGCCCTTACGTCGTTGTGGCTACACATCTGAGTAGCGGCGAAGGCGCTGTAACTGGAATTCAACTGAACCAAGGTGATGTGGCGCGTATTGAAATCGAAGTCGTTTCTCGCACTTCCAACTTAGATGTGGTCGAAGTAAATGCTTCGGGCTTAGTAAATACCAAAGATTATTTAGGAGCGGCTACGGCATTCTCCTCCAAAGTAATACGCTCCTTACCGGTAAATGGACGGAACTTCACTTCCTTAACCGAGCTTTCTCCATTGGCTACACCAGGCGGTTCTATCTCTGGGCAATTAGCTTCATCCACCAACTTCACCATTGATGGGATGAGCGCGAAGAATCCGACATCGGCTGGATCTACCACCTCCAGAAGTAATGCTCCTTATTCCTTATCGATGGAAGCCGTGCGCGAATTTAAAGTTGTCACCAACCAATACGATGTTACGTTTGGCCGTAGCGGTGGTGGTACCGTTAGCGCGGTAACCAAAGCCGGAACGAATACCTTAACCGGATCGGCATTTATGTTTGGTCGTGCCGATTGGTCTAGCAGTAGATATGACATTGCCGGAAATCCACGTTTAGGAAGTTATGGAACCTACCAGTACGGATTCTCATTAGGAGGTCCTATTATAAAAGATAAACTCCACTTTTTTGCCGTATGGGATCGTCAACAAGACAACCGAGCATTGCTCATCGCCGATTTACGGGGCGATCTGAATCAGCAAGTTTTCGGAATCAATGAAACTACACTCAATCGATACCTTGATATTGCCAGAAATCGCTACGGCGTATCCGAGCAGCCGCAGACGGGTGCTATTGATAAGAAACGGACTTCTGATGCTGGATTTTTAAGATTGGATTGGCAGATCAATGATAAAAATCTATTGACCGTGCGCAACAACTTTACCTACGATTACAATCCATTAGGTTTGGCGGATAATACCAGTATCAATCTCTTAGAGTCGTACGGAACGGATAAAAACGTAGATAATAACTTTTTGGCTACTTTACGGACTTCTATTTCACCAAGATTAACCAACGAGCTAAAATTGCAATATCTGTATCTATATCAAAACAGTACGCAAGGCGATCAAATTGCACCTGGCTATATTCCAAGAGCTATTGTCGAAGGAGTAGAGTCCACCATCGAGGGTGGTACTTTGCGTACCAATTTGCAATTGGGAGGTCATCGTTTTGGTCAAGAGAATTTCCGAAATCATGTGGTGCAATTGATGAACAATGTGTACTATGATACGGATTGGGCAAAGTATGTCTTTGGTGTGGATTTGATGACGACCACGTCTAAATCAGTGTATGGCTCTGAGGTTAATGGACGCTTTCACTTTTCTGGTTTAGACAATTTGGAGCAAGGTAATGCCTATAGATACTATCGCGAAGTGCCATTAAAAGATGATGTGGCAGTACGTGGAACGATCGCCAATTTGGGTCTTTATGGACAAATGCGTAAAGATGTTGGTCCAGGTATGGAAATGATTGCTGGTCTTCGCTTCGATTACGCTGGTTATCCTACTGCGCAATACAATGCTTTAGTGGATCAACAACTTGGGATTCGTACCGATAATAAATTAGGAACATTTATCGTACAACCGCGCTTGCAATTTAATTGGGATATTAATCAGAATGGCACAGATATCATTCGTGCCGGTGCCGGTATCTTTGCTTCTGATATTAATAATTATATGATTATTAATAACCTCACTTTCGATGGATCTAACTTTGCAACCGTCGATGTACGTGGTGATGCAGTGCCAACAGTGGATTTCAATGCTTACCGAGAGAATATGAATTCCATTCCGACTGTGTTGGATCGCGGAGTTCCTACGATCAACTATACAGGAGAAAATGCAGCCGTACCGACGGTGTACAAAGCCAACTTATCCTATACACGTTTTATTACCGATCGGTTCAAAGTGAGTGCTACAGGATACATGACGCTTGGGCGCAATAACTACACCTACATTGATCGCAATATGGTAGCAGATCCTTTCTTCCGCTTAGCGAATGAAGGCAATCGTACCGTATTTGTTCCTAGAGAAAGTATTCCAAACAATGGACAACCCGATTGGCAACAAGGTAGAATTTCCGACCAATTGGGCCGTGTGCTCGAATTAACAAGTATAGGGAAAGTAAACAACTATGCGGTTGTGCTAGACGGTACGTACAATTATTTTAAAGATGGTACGATTACCGTTAGCTATACGTGGAATGATACAAAAGACAATACTTCATACAACGGAAACGTCGCCAATTCTGCGACTTTATCACAGGCCGTGGTTAATGATCCACGCGATCTGAGTATGGTAACCTATTCGTCCAACCAATTTCGTCACAAATTGGTGGCTTATGGAAATTTGCCAACCTTTTATGGTGTGCAGGTGGGGGTCAGATACACCGGAATTGGCGGAACAAGATACAGTTTGCTAGCTGGAGCCAATACGAGTGGAGATTTTGGCGGTGCAGCTAATAATTTAGCATACATTTTTGATTATACTAATCCAAACACGCCACAGAACATCCGTACCGGATTGCAAGCGATTTTGGATAATCCCGAAGCTAGTCAAAGCATGAAAAATTATATTGAAGAATACAAGGGTACATTTGCGGAGCGTAATGGCGGGATCAACGGATTTTACGGAACAGTGGACGTTCGTCTAGCGACTAATGTCAAATTGTATAAAACACATAGCATAGAAATATCTGGCGAGATCTTCAACTTTATGAATATGCTCAATAAAGAATGGGGCGTAATGCATAATCTGGGATCGCAAGCCTTGTACGCATTGCCCGCGACGAATGCTTTCACTGACGGACAGTTTAATTACAATGTCAATAGCGTTGGTCGGGTAGCACCTTCGGGTAATCCTTTCCAAATTCAATTTGGAATTCGATACGCATTTTAATAAAATAAAAGTTACGTTAGCAGCTATCTGCTAATTATGAATAGGACAGCTCCGACATTAAACAGTCGGAGCTTTTTTAGGTTTTTGCAACTGGATAGTGACAATGACCGCCAAGATAAAGACCAAACCAAACCATTGCCAGCCGGATACATATTCCCCTAATACCACGTGCGACATACAGACTGCCACGGGCAATTCTACGGCACTTAAAATACTTCCCAACGAATAGCCTGTTTTAGGCATTCCGTAAGCAAAAAGCAATGGTGGTATCACGGTGCCAAATAGAGCCAGTAAAAGTCCGTAGGGCAACAGGCGATACATAACCTCGAAGGACAGCAATCCAACCGGTCGTAACAAAACTAGAATAAGTACTAATGCACCGGTGATCATCAGAGCACTTTTTAACACGGTTGGGTAATCATTCCCGATTCTGCCATTAAGCATAATGAATAACGAATAAGCCGTAGCAGCACCAAAACCATAAAGCAATCCTTCAATGGAGAGGTTAGGCACTTCTTCTTCGAGCAAACCGGTGGAGAATAAGGTGCCTATAATAATAAGCACGCACCCGATTAATTGTATCTGGCTCGGAGCTTTTTTGAATAACAGCCATTCCAAGATAGCGCCAATCCAGATATATTGCATCAACAAGATGATCGCGATCGAAGCAGGTACAAGTTGTACACATTGATAATACAGTACGCTGACAAGACCAGAGCTTAATCCAGCAACGAACAGTAACCACTTCGGATCTTTCCGCACAGGGCTCTGTGCGGGAGCTTTTCCTATTTGTAAAATAGCATACACCAGCCATAAAAAAACAACGCCAAAGAGCGCCTGAGAGCCTGTTACTTCACCCAGCGTAAATCCAGCTTTGTATGCTTTCTTCACAAAAGTAGATAGCACGCCGAAACTTGCTGCTCCAAAAAATACGGCTAATGATCCTTTTAATTTTTCCATTATCTCGCAAAAGTAAATAACAATTGTGGAAAAAAGTGCTTTGCTTTTTCGTGTCACGAAAATACATTTGTAAATATGACACATAGCATGTTACAACTTACTTCTTATAAGGTATACCACGTCGTATTTATCCTTTGCGGTGCACTACTATTGGGATCATGCGGCGTGCGCAAAAAAAGTAATACCAATTATCGTTACGGAAAACTAGAAAGTAGTAAACATCGAAATACATCAAAAGCACCTGTATCTGATGCGAGTAAAGCGCGTTCTATTTCTTATTCAGGCAATAAACTCGATAATTACGCACAATTATTAGGTGTCAATAGTCGCGATATCTCCAAAAGTAGCGACCTCTATCTTTTCATTGACGATTGGATGGGAACGCCACATCGTACCGGTGGATTGGATCGCAATGGCATGGATTGTTCCGCTTTTGTAGGACTGTTATATCGCGAAGTCTTCAGTCAAAATTTACCGCGTACCTCCAGAGATATGGCCGACAATGTTAAACGCAAATATGAAAACCAGTTAAAAGAAGGTGATCTCGTATTTTTTTCCTTTGGGGGGCGCAATATCGACCACGTCGGGATCTATTTACACAATGGTAAATTTGTCCATGTATCCACCAAAAAAGGCGTCATCATCTCTGATCTAAAAGATACCTGGTATTACCGCTATTTTAAGCGTGCCGGTAGCCCAAAAACTTAGTCAGTGAATCGTCTGTTTGTAGACTTTCAACCAGAAAGTGTGTATAAATGCGTACTTTTGTGCGCACTTTACATTTAAACATTATGTCTGACAGAGGAAAACGGATTTTTCTCGGAATTTGTATCATCGTTCCATTCTTTATTTACTGTTTTTACTATTATTCTGCGATGGTAAAAAATGCACCGTTTCGCTTTACCGACTTCGAAGCCATTGAGCTAACTTACGGTACACCCGATTCGATGCAAAATCATTACAGCTCTACAACACATCTGTATCAGTTTGAGCGTAAAAATGGAACGGTAGCGCTAGATACGGTAAAGCTGCGCGATAATGATTTGTTGTATCTACACCGCAAAGCACAAGAATTGGGCTTTTGGAATGTAGATAATGATATGACTACGCCACAGGCAGATCGTGAGCCTACTGCCGCTCGCTTTGTGCTGAAGTTTACGTATAAGGAAAAATCCAAAGAAGTGACTTTGGATACTGATTATCCGGGTAATCCAAAAATGAAAGAAGCCGCAAAGACCACCATTGATGAGGTCATGAAAATGATTGCCGAGGCACAGGCTCGTTGATCGGCTACAAAAAATTATTATCATAACGCATGGATAACACAGACTTCAAACGACGCTATTATCTTTGAGCAAGTAGATTATTTGTTTTATATACTTGTGTTTAGTTAGTTACAGGTCTGTTGCGAAACATGCCGCTGAGTTATCAGAAAGCCATCCCCTAAGGTGGCTTTTTTTGTGCCCTTTTTTGCGGTACTCATATTGCGTAGGGTCGAATATTTCCGTAACTTCGTTGCAATGGACAATTTTATTGTTTCTGCCCGAAAATACCGCCCAGTCACCTTTGATTCGGTTGTAGGGCAGTCGCACATCACCAATACGCTGAAGAACGCAATACACAACAATCAGTTGGCGCAAGCATTCTTATTTTGTGGTCCCCGAGGTGTGGGAAAGACTACCTGTGCGCGTATTTTGGCGAAGACAATAAATTGTGAACAGATCTCCGAAAATACCGAAGCCTGTGGCGAATGCAATAGCTGTCGCTCTTTCCAGAATGGCAACTCGTTCAGTATTCACGAACTGGATGCCGCTTCAAACAACTCGGTAGAAGATATTCGCTCGCTCATTGATCAAGTTCGCATCCCACCGCAAACCGGTAAATACAAGATCTACATCATCGATGAGGTGCACATGCTATCGCAGCAAGCCTTCAATGCTTTTCTAAAGACATTGGAAGAACCGCCAAGTTATGCGATCTTCATCTTGGCTACCACCGAGAAGCACAAAATCCTTCCAACGATCTTATCGCGTTGTCAAATCTTTGATTTCAACCGCATTCAAGTGGAAGACATGGCCAATCATTTGGCTAGGATAGCCAAGAATGAAGGCATCAGCTATGAGAATGATGGTCTGCATGTGATCGCGCAAAAAGCCGACGGTGGATTGCGAGACGCCCTGTCGATGTTCGATCAAATCGTGAGTTTCTCAAACAAGGAAGTGACTTACAAAGCAGTAATCGACAATCTCAACATTCTGGATTACGATTACTATTTCGACTTATTACAATACATCGTGCAACAGGATGCTGCGCAAGCTTTGTTGGTATTTGATAAGGTGTTGACCAATGGCTTTGATGGCGGGCATTTTATTGCCGGTTTATCTGCTCACTTACGAAATTTATTAGTTGCCAAAGAACCCGCTACGCTGAAATTGTTGGAAGTAGGGGAGAACATTCGGAAGAAATATCTGGAACAATCGCAGCAGTTGAATAGCGGTTTGCTATTGTCGGCTATGAATATCGCCAACCAATGTGAGATCAATTACCGAACCAGCAAAAATCATCGGCTTCAAGTGGAGCTCGCTCTACTTAAAATGTGCCATATCGCTACCGCGATTCGAATGAGCCTCACAGAAACATCAACGGAAGTTGATGTAAAAAAAAAACTAACGGATAAACCGGCCGATGCGGTCAGCACTGCTTCTGCGCAGAATAGTCGGGAAACGGAGACGATCGCTAAACCAGGTGTACAACCGATTCCTGCCCACTCGGCTCCAGCTACGACAAATCCAGTTACACCATCAGCAGCTGAAGCAATTCCGTCGAATGCCAATACACTAACTTCGCGAAATAATACATCCGCAGCCCAGGACGTGGAGATAAAACCGACGCCTTCCAAAGGATGGGGAGCGATGCCCGCGAAAAAGCTCCTGCCGGATCTCAATACCATTCTCGATCAGAAAGACGAGGAAGAGCAGGAGAATGAACTGCTACAAGGTTCGGAATTTGCTGAAGTGGAAACCGAAGATTTCTTAAAGAAATGGAATGCTTATGCAGAATTTGTGAAGCAGGAGAATAAAATTACCTTATACACCATCATGTCGTCAAGTACGCCGATACTCAAAGGTAATATGATTGAGGTCGAGGTAGAGAATATGGTGCAGATGGAAGAGATGAAACTGGGAAAGGTCGATATCTTAAACCATTTGCGCGTGCAGTTGCGAAACTACGCGTTAGAGATCCGCGAAGTCGTGATCGAGAAAACAAAAGTTCGTAAACCTTACACTTCTCAAGAAAAATATCAAGCTATGGTCTCCAAAAACCCAGCTTTGGAGACCCTTAGAAAGAAATTCAATCTAGGCTTGAGCTAGCCATATTATCCCAAGATGGCTTTTACCACTTGTGATATCGTGCTGCCATCCGCTTTGCCGGCCAAACGTTGATTGGCTAAGCCCATTACTTTACCCATATCTTTTATAGAAGAAGCGCCAGTCTCTGCAACGATCTCTTTCACCATTGCTTCGATCTCACTTCGATCCAATTGTTTTGGTAAATACGCCTCGATGACTTCCTTTTCCTCGATTTCTACTTGGTACAAGTCTTCCCGGTTCTGCGTTTTGTAGATCTCAGCAGATTCCTTGCGTTGCTTTACCAATTTCTGCAATACTTTGATTTCGGCATCTTCCGAAATATCTTCTACGTGTGTTTTCTCTGTTTTTGCTAACAAGATGGCCGACTTTATTGCGCGTAAACCTCTTAACTTAACATTGTCTTTGGCGATCATGGCCGCCTTGATATCTTGATTAATCGTTTGTTCTAAAGACATATTCTATTTATTTTCTATTAACAATAGTACCGGTAGCTTGCGCTGTAGGCATGATGAGTAGATCATTAATATTGATGTGGGCCCGACGGGATAATACGAAGGCAATGACTTCAGCGATATCTTGTCCGCTAAGAGCTTCCACACCATTATATACTGCTTTGGCACGGTCGATGTCGCCATGGAAACGTACTTCCGAAAATTCGGTTTCTACCATACCGGGATGGATGGCTGATACACGAATTCCTTTTTCCAGTAAATCGATTCGCATCGCTTTGTTCAATGCGTCCACCGCATGTTTGGTCGCGCAATACACGTTTCCATTTGGATACACCTCTTTGCCAGCAATCGATCCGATGTTGATGATGTGTGCATTTTTACTGTCTTCCATCAACGGAATCACCGCTCGGCTTACGTATAAAAGACCTTTGATATTCGTATCGATCATGGTGTCCCAATCGCTTAGTTTGCCTTTTTGAATAGGATCCAAACCTTGGCTTAAGCCAGCATTGTTGATCAAGACGTCGATTTGTTGCCATGCTTCTGGTAAAGCCGTCATCGCTTGTTGTACAGCATCTGCGTCGCGTACATCCAACGTGAACGTATAGATTTCCGTTTCCGGAAGATCTTTCAAAATTTCATTTTTAAGGGCTTCTAGTCGTTCCGTACGGCGAGCACAAAGCGCCAAGCGATAGCCTTCTTTCGCCAGTACCAATGCACAAGCTTGGCCAATACCTGAACTTGCTCCAGTAATAAGTACCGTTCTATTCATATTATTTGGTGGCTTCGTAAATGGTGCAAAATCCAAAAGTTTGTGGTCGCACTTTTGTTTCCTTAAATCCGGCTGTTTGCATCATCTTCGCAAACACAGCTCCACTCGGAAACTGAGCCACCGATTCGGGTAAATAACTGTACGCGCGCTTATCTTTAGAGATCAGTCTGCCCATTGCTGGTGTGAACTTGTGAAAGTAGAAATGAAACAACTGCTTAATCGGAAAGGCCGTTGGATTGGAGAGCTCTAATACAATGGCTTTTCCGCCAGGGCGAATCACGCGATGAATCTCGTTTAACCCTTGTTGAAGATTCTCGAAGTTACGTACACCAAATGCCACGGTGACAGCATCAAAATGCCCTTCGGCGAAAGGAAGGTTTTCCGAATCGGCGAGCATGACCTCAATCTGATCCGTCAATTCTTTTTTCTTAATCTTTTCTTTGGCAACAGCTAGCATGCCTTCAGAAATGTCGATCCCGGTAATCTTTTTAGGATTTAACAGCCTGACCGATTCGATCGCAAAATCCCCTGTACCTGTAGCAACGTCTAGAATGTGTTGTGGCTTTATGGTGCGTAACGATCGAATTGCTTTGCGACGCCAAATGATATCGATGCCCATCGTCATGAAGCGATTAAGCATATCGTAAGTAGCCGAAATGTTGTTAAACATATCAGCTACTTGTTCCTTTTTATTGCCGTCTACAGAATAAGGTTTTACTGTTGAATTAGGAGCTGTCATACGCACAAAGATACAATAAAGCGGTCGGAGAAGGCTTGCTATTTATGTAAAAAAATACAGATCGCAGAAAGGGACAAAATTTGAAAAAGTAGGAATATTTTAAATCACTACAAATAGCTTATCCACAATGACGATGTGAATTAAACATGTTTTTATAAAGTTTATTTTCAGATTGTTAGGTGGTTTACTAACATCGTGCTAAATTTGTTTGTGGAATATAGGTGCATCATACGGTACGCTAAATAGAGTGCTAGCGCGTTTAATGAAAAGGAGTGTTTAAAACTAAAATGATACGTCGTGGCTATTTTTGTTACTTTTGCTGTCCCATCAATGTTTGCCGCGAAACGGAAGCAGGAAATGTGTGAAAAACTCCTCAAAAATCCATTATATCTATATGTCACAGCAGAGCGAAAATAATCCTAGTGATTTCGGAAAATCCGGGAAGGCTAATCTGAACAGAAAGCGGACAAGCGTTAGTAGTTTGATCGGCGGTCTGGGCAAGTTACCTCCACAAGCTCCGGATCTGGAAGAAGCAGTATTAGGCGCGCTGATGTTAGAAAAAAATGCGTTGAGTGAAGTGATTGACATCCTAAAACCGGAGTCATTCTATAAAGAAGCACATCAAAAAATCTTTCAGGCGATTTACAATCTATTTCAGAAAACATCTCCAATAGATTTGTTGACCGTGACCACCGAATTGCGCCAAATGGGTGCTTTGGAGATGGTTGGCGGAGCCTATTATATTACGCAATTGACCGATCGTGTCGTTTCAGCGGCCAATATCGAGTTTCACGCACGTATTATCTCGCAGAAATACATTCAGCGGGAATTGATTCAGGTATCTACGGAGATTATCAATGCCTCTTACGACGAGACCAGCGATATCTTCGATTTGCTGGATCACGCCGAGAAAAGTCTTTTCGATATCGCGCAAAACAATTTGCGTCGTGATTCGCGCAAGATGGACGATATCATGCGTGAAGCTATTAATGCGTTGGAACTATTACGTGATCGTACCGATGGTTTGACAGGTATTCCTAGCGGATTGACGGCCTTAGATCGAATGACATCAGGTTGGCAACCTTCCGACTTAGTGATTATCGCGGCTCGTCCGGCGATGGGAAAAACAGCTTTTGTACTTTCAGTAGCACGGAATGCGGCGGTGGATCATCAGCGTCCGGTAGCAGTATTCTCTCTAGAGATGTCGTCCGTGCAGTTAGTGAATCGTCTGATTGCAGGGGAAACAGAAATTGAACAAGAGAAACTGAAAAAAGGAAATCTCGCCGATCACGAATGGCAACAGTTACATTCTCGCATAGGCCGGTTAACCGAAGCGCCGCTTATTATTGATGATACGCCTGCACTAAATGTATTTGAATTTCGTGCTAAATGTCGCCGTCTAAAAGCACAACACGATATTCAAATGGTGATCGTGGATTATTTGCAGCTAATGCATGGCAAGAGCGAAGGCAAAGGCGGAGGTAACCGGGAGCAGGAAATCGGTAGTATTTCTCGTGCGCTGAAATCCGTAGCCAAGGAATTGAATGTGCCCGTTTTGGCACTATCACAGTTAAGCCGTGCGGTAGAATCAAGGCCAGGAAATAGTAAAAGACCGATGCTTTCCGATTTGCGTGAATCTGGATCTATTGAGCAAGATGCCGATATGGTATTGTTCTTATATCGTCCGGAATATTACGGAATGACGGAAGATGAAGAAGGTCGCCCAACTGCTGGTGTGGGTGAGGTTATTATTGCGAAACACCGTAATGGTGAAACCGGTATTGTACCGCTGAAGTTTGTTGGTAAATATGTGAAGTTCGTCGATCTTGAAGACGATTTTTATGGCATGGAAGGCGGCAAGGATGACGGTTTTGGCGCTTTCGGCGGGCCTCCGTCTCCATCAGCGATGACGCCATCCGATAGTTTTGGCGGTGGCATCACCATGCCATCTCGTATGAACGATATGCCAGACGACGCGCCGTTTTAGATTTTTCTACACAAGCATCCGCTTACGCGGATGTTGGCTAGGCTTCTTGCCGGATTTTTCTTAGTTTTACATCTTGGTTTCATTACTTTTTATCAATTAAAAGGAAGTTATTTTGGATTATTTAGCGGGGCTCAACCCCTCTCAACGCGGTGCTGTAGAACAAACTCAGGGTCCAGTTATGATTGTAGCGGGTGCCGGATCTGGCAAAACTCGCGTTATTACGTATCGGGTAGCACATCTGATTCGTCAAGGAGTCGATCCTTTCAATATTTTGGTGCTGACCTTTACCAACAAGGCGGCCAAAGAGATGCGTGAACGGATCATGAAAGTCGTTGGATCAGAAGCGAAAAATATATGGATGGGTACATTTCACTCGGTGTTTGCGCGGATTTTGCGTTCGGAAGCCGAATTGATTGGCTATCCGCGCAATTTCACAATTTACGATACCGACGATACCAAAAGTTTATTGCGCGCTATTCTCCGAGAAATGAACTTGGATGATAAGCTGTATAATGCGAATCACGTTTATGGTCGAATTTCTTCGGCTAAAAACAATCTAATTTCTCCGCAGGAATACAATAAAAATGAAGCCATCATGGCCGAGGATCGCGCCAATGGTCGCCCGCAACTAGGCGAAATTTACATGACCTACGCGCAGCGCTGTTACCGTGCCGGAGCGATGGATTTTGATGATTTGTTGTTCAAAACCAATGTGTTGCTCAACAAACATCCCGATACCTTACATAAATACCAACATCAGTTCAAATACTTGATGGTGGATGAGTACCAGGATACCAACTTTTCACAATACCTTATTGTGAAGCGTTTGGCGGCTGTACACGAAAATATCTGCGTAGTAGGGGATGATGCACAAAGTATTTATGCTTTTCGCGGAGCGAATATTCAAAACATTCTAAATTTTCAGAAAGATTATCCCGACGTACAAGTTTTCAAATTAGAGCAGAATTATCGTTCGACCAAGATGATCGTGAATGCTGCCAATAGCATTATTGCCAACAATAAAAATCAGTTGGAGAAGAATGTGTTTTCGGATAATGAAGATGGCGAAAAGATCAAGGTAAGCCGCGCTTTTTCGGACAATGAAGAAGGGAAAATCGTGGCCGAGGCCATTATGCAAGAGAAAGCATTAAAAAGCTTGGTGTATAAGGATTTTGCTATTCTATACCGTACCAACGCCCAATCCAGATCGCTCGAGGAAGCATTGCGCAAGCTGAACGTGCCTTATAAACTATACGGCGGTACTTCGTTCTACCAACGTAAGGAGATCAAAGATCTAATTTCCTATTTTCGACTTACCTTCAATCCTAACGATGAGGAAGCGTTAAAGCGCGTGATCAATTATCCGCGCAGAGGAATAGGCGACACCACGATTGAAAAATTGATGGTCGCAGCAGATCAAAATAATTATCGTTTGTGGGATGTATTGGCGAATGCAGGCAGTATTCTGGATGGACGAAGCGCGACGGCGGTAGTCAATTTTGCGACTATGATTCAAAGTTTTCAGGCTGTCGCTAAAAACCAATCAGCTTTCGATACCGCGATGCACATCGCGCAACATTCGGGATTACTGAAAAGCCTGTACGAAGATAAATCAGTGGAAGGGCTTAGCCGCTACGAAAACATTCAGGAATTGCTCAATGGTATCAAAGAGTTTTCGGAAAGAGAAGATCTGGAAGAAAAGGGATTGGATATCTTTTTGCAAGATGTGGCTTTGCTTACCAACGATGATAAAGACAAAGATCCCAATGCCGATACGGTATCGCTAATGACGATTCACGCATCCAAAGGTTTGGAGTTTAATACCGTATTTATTGTCGGCATGGAAGAAAACCTTTTTCCATCTCAACTGTCTCTTAATTCGAGGTCGGAATTAGAAGAAGAGCGCCGTTTGTTTTATGTAGCGGTAACACGGGCAGAGAAAAAATTGCATATATCGTATGCGACTTCGCGCTATCGTTGGGGCTCATTAAACAATTGTGAACCCAGTCGGTTTTTAGATGAATTGGCGCCTTCATGTTTAGAGTTAGATTTCAAACCACGCGTGCCGGCTCAGCAGGAAGGTGGTTTTTCATCAGAGCGGATGGCATGGCAGCGCGAAGAATCGTTTAGCAAGCCGAAGCCAAAAATAGTGAAAACAACCTCTATTTTGCCTAAGGCACACGTACCAACAGCAGGCTTCGCCCCATCGGATACCAGCGGACTGCAAGTAGGTATGGAAGTGGAGCACGAACGCTTCGGTTTTGGCAAAGTCGTTAACTTAGAAGGTAACCGACCTGATATAAAAGCAACTATTTTTTTCAAAGAGTTGGGACAGAAGCAATTGTTGCTTAAATTTGCTAAGCTTCGCATTGTATAATTAAGCACAATTAATAAGATTTAACGACGTCATTAGCTTCATAATCAGACGTTTGTATATAAAATAACACTATGAATTTTGATTATAATAGTACTCGGTCGCACTTGATATTGGCCGAATATGGGCGTAATGTGCAAAATATGGTCGATTATATCTGCACGATTTCTGATCGTGAAGAGCGCAATCGATTAGCGCAGGTCGTTATTGATATGATGGGCGTATTAAACCCTCATTTGCGTGATGTATCTGACTTCAAGCACAAGCTGTGGGATCATTTATACATTATTTCTGATTTTAAAATCGATGTTGATTCTCCATACCCCATTCCAGAAAGAGGTCAGATTAGACAAAAGCCAGAAACCTTAGCATATCCGCAAAAACGGATTCGTTACAAACACTACGGACGTACGGTAGAGGATATGATTAGCAAAGCGATTGCGCAACCAGAGCCTGAATATACGGAACGTATGGCGTTATCCATCGCCAACTTTATGAAGATGGCTTACCTTTCCTGGAATAAGGAT
This sequence comes from Sphingobacterium chungjuense, assembly GCF_011316935.1. Lineage (GTDB taxonomy): Bacteria > Bacteroidota > Bacteroidia > Sphingobacteriales > Sphingobacteriaceae > Sphingobacterium > Sphingobacterium chungjuense. The sequence continues at coordinate 655,668 of NZ_WLYS01000003.1, read as the reverse complement.
TCTGTATCAGATGAGCACATCATTCAAGACTTAAAAGAACTGTCTAAAGGAGCTCTTACTTTGCCAAGTGATACTGTGTTGACCAAATTGGATTTCAAATCCGCGCCTCCGGGAAGTCGCACAAAATCTACCAGCACCGGCCCGCAGAATAGTCATCAGAAAAATACGGGTGGAGGTAAGAAACCGATGATGAAAAAGAAAGTCGGCGGCGGAAGCTACAGCAACAATAAGAATAACAACAACAGCAATTACAATAACAACCGAAAGAAGTTTCAATAAGTTGTAAAAAATAGAAGAGGTAGATCACAATTTACCTCTTCTGTTTCTACAATGGAATGCTATTTTACCTATGAACGCATTTGAAATACGTGGCGGTAAGCCATTGAGTGGAGAGATCATTCCACAAGGAGCGAAAAACGAGGCATTGCAGATTATTTCTGCTGTTTTGCTATCTCCAGAAAAAATCACGATCAGTAATATCCCTGATATTAAAGATGTAAATAAGTTAATCGATCTATTGGCGGCTTTGGGAGTCTCGGTCAATCGGTTGAATGAAGATACCTACGAGTTTGAAGCAAAAGATATCAATATCGATTACTTCCAATCCGAAGATTTTAAGAAAAAAGGTGGTAGCCTACGCGGATCTATTATGATCGTTGGTCCGCTGTTGGCTCGTTTTGGTAAAGCTGCGATTCCAAAACCGGGAGGTGATAAGATTGGCCGTAGAAGATTAGATACGCACTTTTTGGGTTTCGAAAAGCTAGGAGCTAAATTTAACTACGATGCTGAAAAGAACTTTTTCAATGTAGACGCAACTCAATTAAAAGGTACGTACATCCTAATGGACGAAGCGTCTGTTACTGGTACAGCTAATATTGTGATGGCTGCGGTGTTGGCCAAAGGCACAACAACCATTTATAACGCAGCTTGTGAGCCCTATTTGCAGCAGCTTTGTAAGATGTTGAACCGTATGGGCGCGAATATCTCTGGTATCGGATCTAATTTACTGACAATCGAAGGCGTTGAGAAGCTGGGCGGTACAACGCACCGTATGTTGCCCGATATGATCGAAATTGGTTCATTTATTGGTCTAGCCGCGATGACAGGATCGGAGCTTACGATCAAAAACGTTTGCTTTGCCGAATTGGGGATTATACCGTCTATTTTTGCTCGGTTAGGTATACAATTCGAATTACGCGGAGACGATATCTATATACCTGCACAAAAGAGTTACGAGATCGATACCTTTATTGATGGATCTATCTTGACCATTTCCGATGCGCCTTGGCCTGGTTTTACGCCAGACTTATTGAGCATTGTGTTAGTTACCGCTATACAGGCTAAAGGTAATGTATTGATTCATCAAAAGATGTTCGAAAGCCGCTTATTTTTTGTCGATAAATTGATTGATATGGGAGCACAGATTATTCTATGTGACCCGCATCGCGCTACGGTGATTGGATTGAACAAACAAAATACCTTACGTGGTATCGAGATGACTTCACCAGATATTCGTGCTGGAGTATCACTTTTGATTGCCGCATTGTCTGCGCAGGGTACCTCCGTGATTCATAATATCGAACAAATTGAGCGTGGCTACCAGCATATTGAAAAACGTTTGAAAGCTTTAGGTGCTGATATTCGTCGTGTAGATGCTTCACCACAAGGTCATTAGCAATTTTTTGATTTTTTTCACTTATTACAGAATACTTTTTATCTTTGTTGAAACTAGATGTTTAAACATTAAATAGATCAATCATGAATAGAATGACAGTAGTAGCAGCTGCAGCTGCGTTAATTTTGTCGGCATGTGCTGGCAATCCAGAAGGTAAAAAAGCAGAAACAGCAGATGCAGTAGAAGCAGGCGAATCTGTAGGAACTGCTTACAATGTGGATACAACACAATCTTCTCTAATCTGGAAAGGTACTAAAGTAACTGGATTTCATGAAGGTACAGTAGATATTAAATCTGGTTCTTTATTGGTAGATAACGAAGCTATCTCTGGCGGTAACTTTGTGTTGGATATGAACACAATCAGTTCTACTGACTTAGAAGGTGAATACAAAGGTAACTTAGATGGTCACTTGAAAAATGAAGATTTCTTCAACGTAACAGAATTCCCTGAGGCTACTTTCCAAATTACACAAGTTACTGCAGGTTCATCTGCTAACAACGTGGTGATTGCAGGTAACTTGACGATCAAAGGTATTTCTAAAAACGTTACTTTCGACGCAGATGTAGAAGAGCTTACAGAAACTACTGTAAAAGTTAAAGCAGATTTCAACATTACACGTGCAGAATGGGGTGTCAATTACTCAGGCAAACAAGATGACTTGATTTCAAAAGAAATCAACTTCAAAGTTAACCTTGTTGCAAACAAAGCATAACACATACCGTTAGCACCACGCATGTGGGACTATATAAGGAAACCTACAGAAATATTTCTGTAGGTTTTTTTGTGTTTTATTTACAACGAACATTTAAATTAACATGGCTTTAGCTTTTAAAAGACCTGCTTTTTTGTATATTTAGGCCTTAAAGTTTGAACTATGAAGACTATTGACGATTTAAATTTTTCAGGGAAAAAAGCCCTTGTTCGTGTGGATTTCAATGTGCCGTTAGACGATGATTTTAACATCACTGATGATAACCGTATACAAGGTGCTCTACCTACGATACAAAAAATATTGAAAGATGGCGGGTCTGTGATTTTGATGTCCCACTTAGGAAGACCAAAAGAAGGTCCAACAGATAAATACTCGCTAAAGCATATCGTAAAACACCTTTCGGAAGTAGTAGGTGTAGATGTGCAGTTCGCTAATGACTGTATCGGTAGTGAAGCGGTCGAAAAAGCCGCTGCACTCAAAGCAGGTGAAGTATTATTGTTAGAAAATTTACGTTTCTACAAAGAAGAAGAAAAAGGTGATCAGGCGTTTGCGAAGAAATTAGCTGCACTGGGTGACGTTTATGTCAATGATGCATTCGGGACAGCACATCGCGCACACGCATCGACCGCCGTTATTGCGGAGAATTTTTCAGATAATAAGGTATTTGGCTATTTAATGGCTAAAGAGATAGAGAATGCCGAAAAAGTGATGAACAATCCGACTAGACCATTCACTGCAATTATGGGTGGGGCGAAGGTCTCTGACAAGTTGGAGTTGATCGAAGCATTGTTGGATAAAGTGGATAATCTAATTATCGGTGGTGGTATGGCTTACACGTTCGTAAAAGCACGTGGCGGCGAAATTGGCCAATCTTTAGTGGAGCTAGATAAACTAGATTTAGCTAACGATTTGGTGAAAAAAGCAGAAGAGAAAAACGTAAACTTGATACTACCGACGGATGCACAAATCGCAGATCGTTTTGCCAATGATGCAGCCGTATATAATGGCGCAAACGATGCTATTCCCGCAGATAAGCAAGGTCTGGATATCGGTTCAGAATCTGGTGAGCACTTTGCAGAAGTGATTAGCGCATCAAACACACTTTTGTGGAATGGCCCGATGGGCGTATTCGAAATGGATACATTCGCTAAAGGTACGCGTGCAGTAGCTGATGCTGTCGTAGCTGCCACTGAAAGAGGCGCATTTTCACTCATCGGTGGTGGTGATTCTGCAGCTGCCGTTTCTAAATTCGGTATGACTGAGCATGTAAGCTACGTAAGTACTGGCGGTGGTGCTTTGCTAGAATATATGGAAGGTAAAACACTTCCTGGTGTTAAAGCCATCTCTGAGAGTGAATAATCGATCAGAAGATAAATTCATAAAAAAGGCTCATCCGATTAATTTCAGATGAGCCTTTTTCGTAAAGAGTTTGCAGCTAATAGGTGTAGCTCAGATTGAAAACAGGTACAACGCGTTGCGATGCCCGATTATCATTGATGTAAATCCCTTGTACACCGATATTAACATCAGGCAAGACATAACGTAAGAAATTAACATCTGCAGATAGTCCCAATCCAAACGTTTTAGGAGTTAATCCGGAGTTTTGCATGTTTTGATAATCCGAAAACAAGCGTGCTTGGATACGTTTTACGTAGGCTAGCGGTCCTACAGTCCAATCTGGATACGCGATGGGCAACCGGTATGAAAGCAACAACGTATTGTCTACTCGAGGAGATGGAAAATAACCAAAACCACTCACCACTGGAATGTCGTTGTTGAACAGGTATGTGCCTGTCTTGTGTTGAAAGCTCATACGTATTTGCAAGCCATGATTAAGCATAATTCCTGGGAAATAGAATCCCGTCCTCAATGAAAGGATATTGCCAGACAAAGACTCGTTGGCAAATGGTAGATGCCGGTAAGTCATACTGAAGTTTTGTCCCCATCTTGGTTGCAAATCCATGGTACTGCGTCGCATATTGCGATTGAAATATGCTTGGTAATTCAATGGAAAAGCGATCTCATCGTTAAAGTTATTTAAACGCATATTCACATCGTAACGCTTTAGATAAGAAGTGCCCAAATTCATACCATAACTATAAATAATTTGTTGACGATAGATGGAAAAAGGAATCTGAATATTAGCCGAGTAAACATGTTCCCTCCAATCAAACTGAGTGAAGCTGCCATCATTCACGCGAGCTTGACCAATTTGCCCTCTGTTCTCGTAGCGTAAAGAGAATTTTGGGTAATATTTGGCATAAGTAAAGTCTGCACTATATATGCTTTTACGAATATCTGTATCATACTCGTAGCCTAGCATAATCTGCGATGTATTTAATAAATCGTTTGCCAACCAAAAAATGCCTGGTCTAAAATTATCTAGACTCTCAAAATTATTGCTGCTTATAGACAAGCTGTGGAAATTCAGCAAACTCGATAAAGTATTGTAAGGCTTAATAATTGTGGTGTCTGTTTCGATCTGCGCCGAAATAGATCGCTCAGTCTGAGATGTCTTTTGATCCCAGCGATCGTATACTGTTGGCTTCATATAAGACGTGGTAACCTCTTCTAAATCGACGAAAGGCCGTTGTACAATCTTATATCCATCGGGTGTATACTCATTGAATACGATCGATTCAGAAGTCGTGAGCGTAGGATTAAATGCACCGTATAAGGCATTAGTCAGCTGATGGATCGATTTATTCTTACGATCCCAGCGGTAAATATTGTCTACTTCATTATAGTGCGCTTTATAAATAACATCATCTGTAGCATAGACAGGACGCTCTAAAGTTTGTTGGCCCCACGGTAAAATCTGGGTGTGCTGTCCATTTGTGATATCCAATTCGAATAAGCTCGTTCCTAGCTCAGAAACTGCGATACACACTATTTTTTGATCATCACTATGGAATTGAGGTTGTTGAATATGTATGCCCTCTGGAAGATGAAATGTGCTTAATAAAGTTGCCGTCTCTAGATTATATAATTGTAAACTACTCTGGCCTGCAGGGTCCACACGCACGACAGCAAGTTGCCTATTGTCATGTGATATGACGGGAGTGTACACAAAATCGTTGAGTTGAAGCGTTCTTTTAGCACCAGTTCTCCAATTCATTACATGAATAACTTGAAAAGTATTCTTGCCGTAGCGTGCATTTTTCCGGACTTCGTCCCACACGATCAGGTCTTTATTGATATGAAAATAGGGCATAAGTTGCTGTCCTGTGTAGGCAATATGCTTTGCTTTTCCTTCGGAAATACTGACAATTTGAGCGATCTTTTGTGGTCCTTGGAGTAGACTAAAAAGGTTGCCATCATCGTATTGTGGGAGCATAAAGTTTTGGGGATAACGACTCGATGGTGTTGCTACCGGATTCATTAAAATCTTTCCAAAAGCATCGTTTTTCCAAGTTGCCTTCATCGAATCAATTGTGCTTTGATATAATCTTTGGCTATTATAACTTCCCGAATTATGGTGCAAGGCTTTGTAAAAGTTGAATGGTCGGAAGAGTTTTCCACGCATTTCATCTAGTATGTTGGATCGAATATCATAACCAAATTGGTTGGTCAAATGGACGTTCATCAAGTATCCTGTGAGATAAAATGATGGTGTGATGTCCTTAAAAGAACCTAAGATATTTTTGTCAAAAGTATAAGACCTACCACTCAGTTCGTTGGCACGAAGAGGCATAAACCACGAGGGCATTCGTCCACGTCCACCAGTAGAAAATTGCGTTTCGGTAGCCACGGCATCACCTTCAAAATACCATGCTGGCAAATGAATGCCGAACATGGCAAATGCTAATTGTTCAAAAAATGGTGCTTTCAAACGACCTGTCAATTTGTCCATTTGAGCAACATGTCTTAACTCATGTTGAGCCAAGTTGGGTAACCATTCTACATTGCTAGCTACACCACTAGGTAGGGGATAGAACTCCGTTTTTCGCGGCCCCATTTGTACAAAACCATTTTGAAGGATATGATTAGCATGTAGAATAATGGGTATCTTTCTAGGATTACTACCCAAATCAGCATTCGCAAAATAACGCATGCTGTCCAAATAATGTGTTAAAGAAGAAGCTTGCTTTCGATATTTTTTCGGGAATATAACCCTGTGGTGCGGCAAGTTAAATTGCTCCCATTTGATGCGTGGATCTACTTGATCATTGTCAATTATCTGTGCAAAAATATCATATGAACTATGTAGTAATGTAATTAATATTAATGATCTGATAAATAGGGTTTTATATATATTTTTATTGCGCATAAAATGGATTAGCTAATTTTTTTAGTAAAAATACGTTATAATATATGTATAAATAGATTAGTTAATAATTATAAATAACTTATATTAAGAGTTTTATGATGTTTATTGTGTTTGGTAATTTATTGTGAAAACTGTTGTAAAATTGTCTTTATCATCAATTCTATAGTTCGTATTTATCATAAGATAAAGCTAAACTATTTTGCGATATATTCCTCATCGGTGATAAATATTTGTGCAGCGATATTCGCAATATTTATAGCACATTGTATTTCTGCAGCGTTGCATTTTATGGAAGATCGGGTTCTTAAAAAATGTTAGCCATCCAAAAACAGCCAGTTCATCCGATTTGCTTGAATGGAAAAACGATCGTCTCAAAACCAAGACTTCTCGATGCTTGTGGGATTATGGTTTTATAAATAAAATTCAAAGTTGGGAAACTCTTTTGTTTACTAGTTTTTACTGACATTGTGTCTTTATGCTAGTGAACTTATGGTTGCCAATCGCAGTATTTTTTCATGATTGAGATGATCCAAATGAGCTTCATGTGCAGTAAAATTTAATTAGCGATTCCGCTTAAAATACCCGACTTTTGCAAGCAAATTATCAGATCAACACCAATGTAGGGTATTAATAAAAGGAGGGCATTATGGAAGAACTAGATATGCAGGTAGAGCGGATCGAGCTGCTCATCAAACAAGGTGACATGCTCTCGTTGGAGGATTATTTAAATGATTTAAATATATCTGATGTCGAGGAACTCATCGACGAACTGCCGGAGCATGGCCCGCTATTTTTAGAAACCTTAAGTATTAAAAGGGCGATCAATGTTTTCCGGATTCTTGACTTTCCTACGCAAGAACGGATTATCAAAAAACTCTCTGCTCCTAAGGTTCGAGAGTTGATAAATGAAATGCCTCCCGATGACAGGACGTCTTTTTTAAGTGAACTAAAAGGAGACGCGGTTAAACGAATCATCATCCTGCTCTCACCTGAAGAGCGTAAAGAAGCCCTATCCCTTTTGGGATATCCAGAAGATAGTGTTGGTCGTTTGATGACGCCCGATTATATCACAGTAAAATCACATTGGTCTATTCCACGCGTACTTGATCATATTAGGAGATATGGTAAGGCTTCTGAGACAATTGATGTGCTGTATGTCATTGATGGAGACGGCAAGCTTATAGATGATATTCGGATCAAAGATGTTTTGTTGGCCGATCCCGAAAATCTCGTTGAAAACTTGATTGACAACCGACTAATCAAATTGTATGCGGACGACCCACAAGAAGAGGCTGTAACAATCTTCCGTATGAACAATCGTGTAGCACTTCCAGTGGTCGATGATCAAGACATCATGTTGGGTATTGTGACGATTGATGATATCCTTTGGGTAGCAAACGAAGAATATACAGAAGATATGCAGCGCTTCGGTGGTACGGAAGCGTTGGACGAACCATATATGGATGTTTCCATTTTCCAACTCGTCTCAAAGCGGGCTGGTTGGTTAGTGGTGCTATTTGTGGGACAACTATTCACAGCGTCGGTAATCGAGCATTACGAAGCGCGATTAACGGTTGCACTTTTGGCTTTGGTGCCGCTGATTATGTCCAGTGGAGGAAACAGTGGTTCTCAAGCATCGACGTTGATCATTCAAGCTATGGCTTTAGGAGAAGTGACGATCGGTGATTGGTGGCGTGTTATGAAACGGGAAATATTATCGGGACTAGCATTGGGTGTCATTCTTGGCGCTTTAGGATTTGTGCGCATCGGAGCTTGGCAGGCTTTTACCGCTTCCTATGGAGATCACTGGCAATTACTAGCGGGAGCTGTTTCTCTTTCTTTGGTTTGTATTGTGTTGTGGGGTTCATTAATCGGTTCTATGTTGCCATTCATTCTGCGACGTTTAGGAGCAGATCCTGCAAGCTCATCAGCGCCTTTTGTATCTACTTTGGTGGATGTTTCGGGCTTGTTTATTTACTTTACATTCATTTCGCTCATCTTGAAAGATGTGGTGCATTAATTATTCTGGTTGGTACTGAATAACTTGTGATTTTTTGAGTGGGAATATTTTGATAAGTCCTCAAATCTTCCGAATATTGTGTCACCGAAAGCAAACGGGGCAATATTCCTGAATAGCTCAGTTGGTTAGAGCATCTGACTGTTAATCAGAGGGTCGCTGGTTCGAGCCCAGCTTCAGGAGCGACAAAATAAAGCTGTTTTTCATGATGAAAAACAGCTTTATTTGTTAATATACTATGCTCGTCCGATCTGCTTTGACGATACGTCATCAAAAAACTAAACCTATCTAACAATTCTAAACGTAGCTTTCGCGCAAAGCGTGCAGGATCACTTGATGTTTTCTTTTGTTAATAAAATATCTCTTTTATTATTTAAATAAATTTTAAAGAAATAGTAATTATATTTGTATTAATAGTGTTGTTTAAAATGCTGGTTGATAGATTTGGAAGAGCGATAAATTATCTCAGATTTTCGGTTGGGGATCACTTAAGCTTCGTTGTACGTACTGTATGTCTGAAAAAGGCCTTTCGTGGATACCTCAGAAAGATTTAATGCGCATGGGCGAGATTGAATGTAGAATTAACAAGGGGGGGGTAGAACTTACGCGGTACAGGAAGTGATAGATCGGAAGGAAAGATAGTAGTGCACGACCATCAAATATAACGCCTACGGTTATTCGCGTAGTATCTTCTGTCGGAAAAACGGTTCTTTCTGTCAAAAAACTTCCTGAAATTCTCATTATTTCTACTGCTGATGAAATGTTCGATGCACATACGGTGCCTTCTCCGGCTCCGCTTAGGCGTTCAAATGGCATTATGATTCAATCTGTTTCGCGTTAAAAGTAACATCCTTGCAGATTCCGTTCATCTCCCGGCTGATTATTTAAAGATCAAGGAGAAGGTAGAAAGCAGCTTTCATGAATACGACGTCATTATCACGATCGGAGGTGTCTTTATGGGAAAATATGATTACTTGCCTAAGCCGAGACAGGTGTGGAGATCGATGCCTTGACTGGTGCTAACGTAGCCACACTTACAATATACGATAGGTGCAAAGCGTTGAGCCACAATATGATTATTAAAGAAATATGTTTGATCGAAAAGTCGGGAGGGAAGAATGATTTCAACAGAGAATAATATTCCGATGGTTAATGGCTTAATACTCGCTGGTGGTAAAAGTGAACGTATGGGAACCGCAAAAGATAGGATACACTGGCATGGGAAAGAGCAAAGATATTTTGCAGCGGATTTGTTGCAGTATTTTTGCGAGCAAGTCTATATCTCTTGTCGCTTAGAGCAGGTTTCTGAAATCAATCAAAGTTATGACTCACTCCCCGATACGTTTTTGAATATGGGGCCGATGGGAGGTATGCTATCCGCATTTCGTGTGCAACCTGATCGCGCTTGGCTAATAGTCGCTTGTGATCTACCGTTGCTCAGCGCTAAAACGCTGGATTTCCTATTGCGCAATCGGGATTATACCAAATTAGCTACAACGTTTGAAAGTTCTTTTGATGGAAAGCCAGAGCCGCTGATTGCGATTTGGGAACCGTGTAGTTATACCGCGCTGTTGCAATCTCTCGGAGAAGGCATTACTTGCCCTCGAAGAGTGCTTCTCAATCATGAGATTCTGATATTGAAACCGTTAGACGATATTTCTTTGATGAATGTGAACACACCAAAGGACGCGGAAATTGCCAAAGCTATATTGGCTGAAAGATAGATCGACAGACAAAGTGCGCCAAAAAGCTTCAAGTCATAGAAGAAAGTAATAAATAGCTAGTGAAGAACTAATACATGGATAATTACTTTGAATGATATGCTTGCCAAAATCACCTTGCCGGATTTTGGAGAGGTAGCGTAGAAAAAACTACAAAATGCACGCGAATTGGTGATTGGCGAAGGCAGAATAGGCTGTCCGGCTGTGCAGTATCTGGCATTATTAGGAATAGGAACGCTGGTGTATTGCTGATCGCGACATTGTTTCGTTAAAGTAATCTCCATTGCCAAATTCTGTATTCTCCAGCAGACGTAGGGAGGTTATAGGTGAAATATACTCTTTGAAAGGTGGCAAAGATCAAATCGGTTAAGATGTCATCTAGTTTCATTTTTCTTTTAAACCTCCTCATTTCAAGTATTCAAATAGGTCGAGTGTGAGTTTTTCTATTATGATCAAAGTTGTTCTTTTTGAGCTCTATTGATAGATACCTTCATTAATAAAGAAATAATTAGCGCAACGACAAACATTCCTGCAAAAACTTGTAAAGTCGTGGTTAACGATCCTGTGTGCTCTCGTACATAATCATAGATTGATGGCCCAGCGATGCCGGCTATACCCCAAGCGGTCAATACCATACCATGGATAGCTCCTAACTGTTTAGTGCCAAATAAATCTCCAAGAAAAGCAGGTAATGTAGCAAATCCGCCTCCATACATAGTTAGAATCAAAAATAGTATGGCTAAGAATAGCATTTCGATTTCGATGTAGGGAAGGAAGTAAAAGGCTAATATTTGAAAGAAAAAAAATAATATATAGGTGTTTGCTCGGCCAATATAATCAGAAATACTCGACCATAGTATTCTACCAATACCGTTAAAGACACCCATTAAGCCCACAATTGCGGCTGCTTGCATGGCGCTATATCCTAATAACTCCTGCGTCATTGGACTTGCAGCAGCAATAATCGCTATGCCACAAGATATATTGATGAAAATCATGATCCATATATAGTAAAAACGTACCGTCTTGACGGCCTCATTTCTGGTTAAATTTGATAGATCAGATTTAACCTTTTTACCCTCACCCGGATTATAAGCATTGGGGAGATATCCCTCGGGTGGTCTTTCCATGTATTGAGCGGACGACAGGATGACCAGCAAGTAAACTATTCCTAAAATGTAAAAAGCGTTAATAACACCAACTCCTTCAAATAGGCTTTGCATAATAGGGCCAAATATAAGCGAGGCAAAGCCAAAACCCATGATAGCCATTCCTGTCGCTAGTCCGCGCTTATCTGGAAACCATTTTACTAGAGTGCTTACTGGCGTGATATAGCCGATTCCTAGACCTATACCACCAATAAAACCATAGCATGCAAGAAATAAGTAAAGTGAACCAATTTGAATAGCAAATCCGGAACCCAAAATACCAACACCATACAGTATGCCCGCTACGGTGCCACTCTTTCTGGGCCCCACTTTTTCTACCCATTTTCCAAATAACGCAGCAGAGAAACCGAGCATGAAAATAGCAATTTTAAAAGACCATTTGAGTAAGCTGTCATCTACCCCAAAAATATCTTTAACCGGGTTAGTCATGACAGAATAAGCGTACACTGAACCGATGGAAATGTGTATTCCTACGGCACATAAGGCTATAAGCCAGCGATTTTTATTGGTTTTATCAGGCATAAATTTTGGTTGGTTTGACCACTTTTAATTGTCGGACTTAATGATCTATCGACGTCCTTATTGCATTGTTATCTGCATAACTGCGCTGTTAATAGCTGTTCTACGTTAGGGTCTTTAGCTCAGCTTGGTTTTTTATAAAAAAGGTACGAGCGTTAGAAAAAGAACACTCGTATCCTTCCTCTTATAGTTAGTGGAGTACTGTGTCCTCTACCTCTAGATTCGCAGGAGTGTTGTTTCTACCAAGTGTTTGATCTATTTGCGCGTAAATATTGGGATCATGTTTTTTGATCTTAATCTTTACATATTTGGAAGCGGGCATATTACTTTCTTTCACCACATTGTTGATTGGTACGAGTATATTTGTTTCAGGGAAATAGGTCATGGTGTTTTTTTCTGGGATAGCATATTCGACAATCACGAACAAAGGTGCAATCCTAGTGACATTATCATCGTAATTAAACAGATCGACCTTGTCACCATTTTTCAATCCTGCTTTTTCGATGTCAATTTTATTCATGAAAATGACACGGCGTTCGTTGTAAACACCGCGGTAGCGGTCATCTAGACCGTAAATTGTGGTGTTAAATTGGTCGTGTGTACGTGTAGTCGCCATCATGTATTCATCTTCCGCCAATTTATTTTCAGGAACTTCTGTAATGGTAAAGGGCGCTTTGTAATCAAGCTGTTTTGCGAAGCGCTGTTCGTCCCTTGCTGCATTTGGAAGATAGAAACCACCTTTTTGTCGTATTCGCTCGTTATAGTTTTCAAATCCAGCAATACATTGTTCGATGTCATCTCTTATCGCATCGTAGCTGTCGTGATAACGCTGCCAATCTACTTTACTTCCTTGACCAAATGTGGTCATAGCCAGTCTGCAAACAATCTGCATCTCATTGATAAGGTTATCAGAAACAGGTTTCAAAACGCCTTTCGAAGACTGTACGACGCCCATAGAATTTTCCGTACTAATGATTTGTAGTTCTCCATGTATGATGTCAAAATCAGAACGAGAGAACGTGGGAAGGATTATTGATTCCTTTGCATGCACCAAATGGCCTCGATTCAATTTGGTAGATACCGACACCAAGAGATCTAACTTTCGCAATGCGTTGGCGGTATAGGTTGTGTCTGGCGCAGCAGATAAGAGATTTCCTCCCATGCAAAAGAGCACTTTAATCTTTTCTTGGTGCATCGCTTTGATGGCGCGCACCACATCGTATCCGTGCTTCCGTGGCATCTTAAATCCATAAAATTTTTCAAGTATGTCAAGTTGGTCTTCCGTAGGTTTTTCGTCGATCAACATTGTTCTATTGCCTTGGACATTGCTGTGACCCCGCACTGGACACACTCCTCCTCCAGGGATACCAATGCTTCCTTTCATCAGTAGAATATTTAGCATTTCTCGGACCATATCTACGCCATTTGGTTGCTGGGTAATTCCCATTCCCCAACAAATTATTATTCGTTGTTTGGACGCTAATATTTTTGCAGCTTTACGTAGTTGAGATAGCAATACGCCAGACTGCTCCGCTAGAAATTCTAAATTGTACTGACCCAATTCTCTCACGAAGTCCTCGTATCCTATCGTTTTCTCCGCTATGAATTTGCGATTCAACACATGGCCAGCGGATTGTTCTTCAAGTTCCAAAAGCAATATCTCTAGGGCTTTCAGCAATGCCATATCACCATTAATCTTGACTGGGAGGTAGAGATCTGCTAATTTTATGCCTCCCCCAATTAATCCTTTTATTTCTTGTGGATCTTTAAAGCCCATTAATCCAGTTTCTGGTAGGGGATTGATTGCAATTATTTGCCCTCCGTTTTCCTTACATTTTTGCAGCGCGCTCAGCATTCTTGGTGCATTGGTGCCTGGATTTTGCCCCACAATAATGACAAGCTCTGCCTCATAGAAATCTTCTAATTTTACGGTTCCCTTACCGATACCTATCGTCGGCCTTAGCCCAGTTCCTGAAGTCTCATGGCACATATTCGAGCAATCTGGCATATTGTTAGTTCCGAGTTCTTTTGTAAAAAGTTGATAAACGAAAGAGGCTTCGTTGCTGGTTCTGCCCGAAGTATAAAATGCAGCCTCATCCGGAGTGTCGAGTGCATGAAAATGTTCCGCAATTTTTTTGAATGCTTCCACCCAACTGATAGGCTCATAATGTGTACCTCCTTTTGGTAAGTACATCGGATCGGTTAATCTCCCCATTTTTCCAATCCGATAATCATCTAATTTAGAAAGCTCATAAACCGAGTTTTTCTCAAAGAATTCGGGAGTCACTTTCTTTGATGTAGCCTCCTCTGCAAGTGCTTTTACACCATTTTCACAATATTCTCCCAAGGCAGATCTATCATCATCGGGATCGGGCCAAGCGCAGCTAGAACAATCAAAACCACCAAATTGGTTCATTTGAAATAATGCCTTTCCACCTCTTATCAATGTTTTTTCCTCCACTAAATCGGCCAGCGAAGCTGCAAGAGCCGTCATTCCAGCAGCCGATTTTTTCGGGCGAGTGACTTTCAGATCGCCTGTTAGTTCAATAGGATTTTCTGCATTGGTTTCTTTGGTGTTTTTCTCATCTCGCTTGTCTGCCATAGCATTTAGTTTTGGAGCTGTTTTATCAGTATTAGTTGCTGTATCCGTCAAATACTAACCTTCCTAATCAAGTATTAACTAATATTTGGGTTGGATTACATGCTAGATCCATTTAATCGGCGTATTGTATCCGTTTTTGTTTATCAGTCATTTTAAAATTAAACTGATATGGCTTATATTGTTATTGTTAAAATAAATTATATCAAATATATAAATTATAATTATGTAATTAATTATTTTCTATTAAATTAATTTTGGATTTGGGTAGTTATCATTTTGATCTTCTATTGTATTATCTAGGCAGGTGAAGTCCTTCTCAACAAGGAGCTTTAGTTTGCCGTTTTCTCCATCAAAACCAACTTTATCGGTGTTGTCTAGCGCTTCTATCATCACTTTGGGCATTTTAAGTATAATACTGTTTTCTACAAATGCCGCTGATAGATCGGTATCGTCTACAGATTCGATCGCGTAAATAAATGTCCTGTTGATAAATTTAGTGAGATTACAAATGAAGCCGGTTTGAGCTAGTTGTCGAACATCCGACTGCGTAAGTCGGTATCTCACGGAATTGTCTTTTATTCTTATTTTCATATATTATTTTTTTATCGATCAGACGAAGTAATCATGGTTGTTGAATTGACATGCTATTCCAAGTAGTGCTGATTGCCCTGATGGTATACGTTCATTCGGTTGTCTTTTAGAAATCCGATGAGCGTGATGTCAAATTCCCTTGCTAGATCCACCGCTAAGCTAGAAGGAGCGCCGATCGCTGCGACGACTACAATACCAGCCATTGCGGCTTTTTGAATGAGCTCGAAGCTCGCTCTTCCACTCAGCAGTAAAATCGTGTTCTGAAGTGGGAGTAGGTTATTCATCAGGGCATGACCAATCAATTTATCCAATGCATTATGTCGGCCAACATCTTCTCTCAGTTCGAGGAGCTGCCCATTCTTATCAAAAATTCCTGAAGCGTGAATGCCCCCAGTCGTACTAAAATTGTCTTGCGCTGATCGAAGACGGTCGGGTAATTGACCTAATATTTTTGTCTTCATATTCCATGCTTCTCGTTTCTGATGCTGAAAAGCACTCACTGTTCGGATGGATTCAATAGAACCTTTGCCACAAACACCACAGCTTGAGGTGGTGTAAAAGTTTCGATCGACTTTTGTCAGCTGAGGAACGAAGTCGGGCGCTAAGTTTACGATAATTTCATTTTCTGCATTTCGAGAACAGATTCTTTCTGTATGGTGTATAGATTGAATGATATCCCGTGAGGAAATGATTCCTTCTGTATACAGAAATCCCGCTGCCAGTTCCTCGTCATTGCCGGGAGTCCGCATCGTGACAGAAATGTTTTTCTTCTCTCTTTTCATAGCGTTGTCAAAAGAAATCTGTATTTCCAACGGTTCCTCTATGGCGATGTCGTCTAGTACATTTGACGTTGTTCCATTCAGAAGCCTGATAATATCAATCTTTCTTATCGCTGCGTATAGGGATTTATCCATTTTGTATCCATTTTACTGCTATTCATTTGGGTAAGAGTGGTATTCCTCCGCCTCCTCAGCCGATCTGAAACCCACTCTTCGCCGTTGTCAAAAAATTCCTTTTTCCCGATAGGAACTCTTTCTTTTATGCTCTCGATTAGAAAACTACAAGCTTCAAATACCCGATCACGGTGTGCATCTGCCACTGCAATAATGATCGCACTGTTACCAGAATATAAGACGCCTATGCGATGATGTACAGCGGTATTTTGATCATAAAGCGATCTTTGTTTGCTCGCATATATTTCGAAATTCTTTTAGAGTCATGCTTTCATAGCATTCGTATTCTAATCGAATTAGTCTTTTGCCTTTAGGGTGGTTACGGACTGTGCCTATAAAGGGGCGATCTCACCATATTCATGGGCTGATATGGAAGAGTAGACATGGTCAAAATAGCCAAGTAACTACTGCCGCCATCAAGTCCGATAGAAGAATAAACAACTGCTATTACAAAAAAACAGCATTATTTCTAAAGGCAATATAGTTTTTAATATTGTAAATTTATTAATAAATAAAACATTATTAAACTTTATTATAAATTATTTTATTTAAGTGACTGTGTTTTTATGTTCATAAGATATTCAGGTGACTGTACATTACGAAGAACTCCTGAGCATAGTAGGTCATTTCTGCATCCAAATACTAATCTGAAGATGGTTAGCAAGAGCACTTTTTAGAGACACGTGAAAATAGGCTGTTTGAACTAAAACAGCCTATTTTCAATTTGAACAATTTTTTAAAATAGCATTTGGAAGTCTAATTCTCAATTACTAATTTTGTACCGCTTTAGAGGGGTAACGCTCTTAAGAAGGATATTCCTGAATAGCTCAGTTGGTTAGAGCATCTGACTGTTAATCAGAGGGTCGCTGGTTCGAGCCCAGCTTCAGGAGCACTCGTTAAATGCCGGCAAATAATTGTCGGCATTTTTTTTTGAACTTATTTTTAAAACGGGATAGACATGAGTTTAGTGATCGTTGGTTCGGTAGCATTTGATGCGATTGAGACGCCTTTTGGTAAGACGGATAAGGTTGTGGGGGGAGCGGCCACATTTGCAGGCTTAGCGGCCTCTTATTTGTACAATGAGGTGAAATTGATTGGTACAGTTGGAGGAGATTTTGGAAAAGATAATCTAGATATCCTCACTGCGAAAGGAATTGATATTGATGGCATTGAAATCGTAGACGATCAAAAAACTTTCTTCTGGTCTGGAAAGTATCATGTGGATATGAATAGCCGGGATACATTGACGACAGAACTCAATGTGCTAGCCGGCTTTGATCCGAAGATTCCGGCCTCGTTCCAAGATTGCGAATATCTTTTGTTAGGCAACTTGATGCCTAAAGTGCAAATGGCTGTCTTAGATCGCCTCGCAGCAGCCCCAAAACTAGTCGTGATGGATACCATGAACTATTGGATGGACGTAGCTCTGGAAGATTTAAAAACGGTTCTTAAGCGAGTTGATGTTTTAGCCATTAATGACGGAGAAGCCCGGCAGTTGTCTGGCGAGTATTCTATGGTCAAAGCAGCAGAAAAGATTCTGCAGATGGGTCCATCTTATTTGATTATCAAAAAAGGGGAACATGGCGCATTATTATTCGGCGAAGGACAGATCTTTTCAGCTCCAGCATTGCCTCTGGCAGATGTTTTTGATCCAACGGGAGCAGGTGATTCTTTTGCGGGTGGTTTCATAGGTTATTTAGCCCATGTGCAATCGGTCAATTTCCACAATATGAAGAATGCCGTCATTTATGGATCGGCGTTGGCTTCATTCTGTGTCGAGAAGTTTGGTACGGAAAAATTGCAACAGTTAAATAAAGAAGAAATTGCGCACAGAATTGAGCAGTTTGTGGCGCTTGCTAAATTTGAAATAAAATAGGGAGTATATCATTTACTCCCTATTTCTATATAGCTAGAATCCCGACGGCGGGGAATCTTTCGAATACTTTACTGGAATGCGGCGCATCTTTGAGTTCATCGGTCAGGTCTTGACCAGCCCAATGTTCGTAATGTTTGCCGTTTTTCCAAAGCCTACTTACACTGACATCATAAATAACTCCTTGATAGGCTACCCATATCTCCGGCCTGTCTTGGCCATTGCGGCGAGCCAGCATGCTTTTACTGAATGAGGGTAGGCTGTCTGTCATTTATTAGCTGTAGGCGTTTAAGCTCTTCTTCATGGTTTTACGTGCTACGTGGATACGAGTCTTTACAGTACCAATCGGAATCGCCAAATGTACGGCAATTTCATGATATTTATACCCTTCGTAGTACATGGTGAACGGGATATAATACTCTTCACTCAGCTTTCCTAAGGCACTATTGATGTCTTCCATCATGAATTTATTTTCGCCTTTATTGTGCGTAGCAGACACCACTAGATTGGCATTGCTGATTTCTTCTTCTTTGGTGATGAAAGAGTTTGTTTTGACAACCCGTCTATAATTATTAATAAACGTATTTTTCATGATAGTATACAACCAGCCTTTTAGGTTGGTACCTTCACGGAAGTTTTTGAAATAAGTAACGGCTTTCAATAACGTATCCTGAACTAAATCGTTAGCATCGTCACCGTCTTTCGTGAAGTTTCTCGCGTAAGATTTCAGCGAATCCGAATGTTGTATTACGAGTGTATTAAATTCTAACTTGTTCATACTACTGGTTATTTATGTGTTTATTAAATGTGTGATTTTAAACGACTAACCTCAGCGATACACGAATGGCATAGCATTCTAAATATATCGCTAGCGCAATGAAGCACACGGTTGCTAGGGTAAAAACAAATACCGTGCAAAAATGAATAGTTACCGGTTTTATAAGTAGAAATTGGGGGCGATCAGGTGTTAATATCCGGTCAAAAAGTATTTATTTTCGGGCTTAGCAGATGATTTAGGAGCAATTAAGCCCTTTAACATTTTTTTATCAAAAAAAATAATTAATTATAGAATATTGACTTCGCGTTCAAGAGAAATATCAAATTTGGAGTCAACATCTTGTATAATGTCTTCGGATACTGCATAAATTTCAGATCCGGAGGCCTTTCCAGCATTTGTCATTACGAGTGCCTGTTTTGGCCATATCAGCACTTGACCGATTTGCTTGCCTTTCCATCCACATTGTTCGATAAGCCAGCCTGCTGCAATCTTGTATTCCTGATTTGGCAAACTATAGTAAACAGCATTGGGAAATTTTTTCATCAGCATGTCAAAAGCGGATGCTGAAATAATGGGGTTTTTGAAAAAACTGCCGGCGTTACCAATCATACTTGGATCTGGAAGTTTCTCTACGCGAATGTGTGATACCACCTCCGCAATATCGCGAATCGTCGGGTTGCTAATAGCGCGTAGTTCTAATTCGCTTTGTATCGCGCCGTAAGATGTATTTTTTGCGGCGTTGAGGTGCAACTTGTAAGTTACTGAGGTGATGATGTACCTGCCCTTATATTCTGTCTTGAAGATGCTGTCGCGATAAGAGAAGCCACAAGCTTCTTTGTCGAATGTGACATATTCGCCCGTCATTGTATCAAACGCTCTACAAGAATAGAATACATCCATTAACTCTACACCATAAGCACCAATATTCTGAACGGGTGAAGCGCCAACGGATCCAGGGATCAATGCCATGTTTTCCAAACCTGGGAATTGATGTGTTATACAATACCAAACCAAGTCGTTCCACACTTCTCCGCCGGCAGCAGTGACGTACACATAATTGCCTTCGATGAAATGCTGTTTGCCTGTTATGACCATGTGTACAATCAATCCCTCATAATTTTGGGTGAATAAGACATTGCTACCACCGCCCAACACAAAAAAAGGTGCTGCAAATAAGCCTTGGTTGTATAATGCTATAAGCTCTGTCTCTTTGGTGATCTTTGCGTAACGATCAGCGGATGCCGAAATTCGAAAGGTGTTGATATGATCCAGCGCCGCGTTTTCCAAAATCTGTATACCCATATTTGACTAATTGTACGGAAAAATCAAAGAAAAGATTTACCTTTAATATTCCAAAGGTAAATATACCCATTGTGATACTTATAAGCTAAAAAAACTAAGAAAGACTATGAAGAGTGCTGATGCAAAACGCGTTAAAATTATTGAATCCGCTTTGCGCAGATTTTCCCATTTTGGCATGGCAAAAACTACGATGGCAGAGATTGCCAAAGACTTGGCATTTTCTAAAGCACTACTCTATTACTATTTTCCGGATAAGAATAATCTGTATGCTGCCGTGTGGAATCACTTGCTCGACGAATTGTTGGATCGAGGAGATGCTATTATTGCGCGCGGAGGAAAGGTGGCTGCAGTGACCAATGCGTTGTTGGAAGAACGTATGCATTTTTTAAATGATTATTATAATGTATTTGCTGATGCGTATTCTTTTCGATTTGATATTCCTTCCGATCTACAAGATCTCATTCCAAAAATATTTGAGAAAGAACTGCAACAATTTGTGCGCTTGCTACAGATTGGTGTCGCCAATGGCGAAATTGAAATGGACGATGAGGAGGAGACAGCGCGTATATTCTTGGTATCTATCTTAGGGATGCGATTAGGATTGCTGAAGGACTTCAAAGCGATTTTCACGCCGCCTACAAAAGAGGAAGTATTGCAAATGTTGACTATGCAGAAGAGATTAGCTGCTATCTTTCTTAACGGACTAAAGAAGTGCTAATTTATTGGCGATATCTTTTATAATTAGGTCAGCATGCACGCGTGAGTTTTCAATAAACCATAGATGTGTATTAAGTCCGCCGCAAACCACGCCAGCTAGATACAATCCATCGATATTCGTCTCCATGGTCGCATCATTATGCTGCGGTATACGCGCACCATCTTCGGGAACTTCAACCCCAATATGTTCTAAGAATGCGAAATTTGGCCGATAACCTGTTAGAGCCAACACAAAATCATTTTCTATTTCGATTTCCTCTTGTGGTGTTCTGATTTTTACGGCATGCTCCGAAATTTCTGACAAACAGCTTTCAAAATACACTTGAATTTCGCCGGCAGCCAATCGATTGTCGATATCCGGTCGTACCCAATATTTGACCCGCGGGCTAATCTCGCTACGCCGAATCACCAACGTGACATTTGCGCCTTTGCGATAGGTTTCTAAAGCAGCATCGATAGAGGAATTGCTCGCGCCAATAACTACCACATTTTGTTTGGCGTAGTAATGTGGATCATCATAATAATGCCGAACCTTGGGAAGATCTTCACCTGGAATGTTCATCTGCATCGGGATATCATAGAATCCAGTCGCTACGATGACATGTTTAGCCAGATAGGCAGATCGAGAACTGCTTACGGTAAACAGGCCAGTATCTTGATCTTTGATCACATCGCGCACTTCTTCGAACAAGTGCGTATTAAGATCGAAATTACTGTCGATCCGGCGGTAATATTCTAATGCTTCTGCTCGTTTTGGTTTCGGATTCGTCGTGACGAAGGGTATTCTCCCTACTTCTAGCTTTTCGGCAGAAGAGAAGAAAGTCATATTCACCGGGTAATTGTATAAGGAATTGACCAAACAACCCTTTTCCAAGATGATGTGCGAAAAATTATTCTCTTTCGCAGCGATGCCACAAGCCAAGCCAATTGGCCCTCCGCCGATAATCAGTACATCATAAATCTTCTTATGCATGTGTTACCTCCATTTCCTTGTCGTACTTCATAGCATCTCTCTTGATCGCGTCATCCGTTGCTACAGGTAAATCGTTTGATATCTTCAATAAGAACTGCAATTGTTCTGTGATGAGTTTGGAATCTTCATGATTCTCATCTTCATCCAATGATCCCTGGAAATTTGTTGTCCAATCTACGGGTGCTTCATATTCCTCAAATCGCTGAATAAGACGATACAGATTGAAAGCCGTCCGCTTCAACAGGTCATATTGGTTATTAGAAATGTGCAGATTGCTCGATTTATCTATTTCTGTAAACAGCGAAGCAGAATAGGAGAAAAAGATGTGATTCAGAATCACGAACCGATTGACATCTTTGGTATTCTTTTGTCGCCATTTGGGTTCTGTCAACATTCGCTGAAAGGTAGATCCCATATTTGCTGACGCAATGTACAGTTCCTTGCGTGCCAATTTGTATTCTGTGATATTGATTGGCTCATCAGTAAACATCTTAGCTACCTGCTCTAAGTAAACGAAATTGGCTACGAGCAATTTGTATATCGTTTCTTTGATTTTTGTACTTTCCCAGTTGGGGAATATAATATAGCTCGATAAGAAAGCTACCATTCCGCCAATAAATGTGTCGAATATGCGCTCTTTGGCCATTTCAAAGGTATTTACGCCCGTGAAGCTGATCATAATGAGTACATATGGCGTTAGGAAGACCACAAATAAAATATAGTTAATCCTGAAGATGCTATACGCAATAAGAAAGAATAGGACCAATAATACAAAAAGTACAGCTTGATTGTGAATGGTAATTAAAATGAGCGCACCGACAATTCCGCCGATTACGGTGCCCATCAATCGTTGCACATTGCGTTCCTTAGTAAGTCCAAATCCCGGTTTTAGGATGACCAAAATCGTCAATAGTACCCAAAAACTGCCCTTATCATTAAAATTGAGAAAATGCATGCCAAAATAGCTCACCGTCATGACGATAGCCATGCGCACCGCATGCCTAAAAATCGAAGAATCTTTCGATAAATTGCTTTTAAAGCTTTTCCAGTCTATGTGCGAAGTTTGGATAAACTTGCTTGCATCATCTATTTCCTCTTTTATGATGGATGAGGCATTGACCTGACTGTAATTATACATATTGTTGATCAGCGCAACCATTTTTCGAATGTTCACGATTACCTTCTTTAGCGGTATGGTATTCCGATCATAGTTCTTGTCAATCTGCTCGACTTTGAAGCGTAAGTGCTCGATATCCTTTGTAAAATCGTGCATAGGGCGCGGCATCTGATTAGCATTGATCTGATACGCAAAATGATCTAGCTCATGTGTAAGTTTGACAACGACATAGCGAAAATGATGCAGCACTCCAGTATCATTAAACATTTTGCGAATGGCATCGTAATCATAATAAGTCGTCATGCTCTGCTCATACAGATCAACGATATCGTTAAAAACCAAGATCAGCAAGCGGCCTAATTTTGTAGTATCCTTTACAGATCTTTTGCTGCGAAAAAGCAGTTCACGCACATTTTCTTGGTGCTGATGTACCTCGATCTGTTTCTCGATAATTTTTAAATAATTCTGATTGTGATCTGTTTTTACGTTGTAAAAATTAGCACGCAAACGCAGAAATTCGGCAACATGGCGGATGGATTCTGCCAATTCTTGTTGTGCCAGCCGATAAGGTTGGATCTTGTTGAAAGAAAAACTCACTATCATGTACCAAACGGCGCCGATGATAAAAAAGAGAATAAATTGCATTTCTTCTTTCAGCGTATATTCACCTTCGATGTGAATAAGCATCATCAAAATACCCATCGCACCAACCGTCGCAGCCCGAGCATTGAATACGCCAAACATGGAATACGAAAAGGAAATAATGGCGAGCACAACGCCCATCAAAATAAAAGAGTTATTGACCGAGATGGTTACTAAAAATGTAAACAAGCAAACACCAAGACAGGCCAGCATACCGGTGCGACGATGATGAGGTGGTCCCGGCGTGTCGGATAAACCTACAAGTAATGCGCCCAAAGAAATTAGCGTGCCAACAAAAAGCTGATCCAGCAGCGCGCACACGACAACAGGAATAATGCTTCCTATGGTGATACGCAGCCCTTCAGCGAAATATTGTCCGTAAAAAAAACTTTTTATTTCTTTGGATTGTTTCATTTCTGTATTCGGTTACAAAGATAACCATAATGAGTTGTACAAAACATCTTTATGAGCAATAAAATGCTATTCGTCGGCAGACGATTTGGCAAGGGGAGACGCCCCTTTTTTTATTGTTTTTTATTTATCAACCTACTTATCTCTTGTAGAAAAACTGATAAGATTAAGCATTGTTTTTTGTTTTAATCGTAAAAAAAATATTTATAAAATATGTTATTAGCAATTAAACTTGGTTGATGGTAACAAAATGTTATATTTGAAGATAGTGTAAATAGGACAATTAGTAATAACAGTATACATACATGAAATCATTACAGAAACAAGCTATATTCGAAAATGAAGTGCTTGTACGCTTCGATTTGTTCAAAAGTCTCTTTTTGACATTGCCATTTCAGCGTGTAAAGCATACCGGTACGATTCTGCCGTTTTTCGCCACGCATTGTCAGAAAGGGGTAGCAGACAAATTACCGCCGGAAGAAATTATTGATAGCTTTTTTGGACAGTACGAACAATATGTGCAGGAAGATGATCGCATTGATTTTCTGTTCCGAATTGTACAGTATATCGAGCGTCAAGTCGTGCTTTTTGATGCGGTAGAAGATTCTTCTTTCAAAGCGCTTGGCAAGACCGATGATACGGAAGGTTTGGATGCGCTATTCAAATCCGTGCAGAATAACCCTGAACTGAAAAAACAAATCGCCAAAAAGCTCAAAGATTTTTCCGTTCGATTGGTTTTGACAGCGCATCCCACCCAGTTCTATCCGGGGCCGGTTTTAGGTATTATAAACGACTTGATTGAATCGTTAAAGGCAGATGATATTCAAAATATACATTTGCTATTGCAACAATTAGGCAAGACACCATTTTTGAATAAGGAAAAACCAACTCCAGTAGACGAAGCTGCTAGTTTAGCTTGGTATCTGGAAAACGTATTTTATAAAGTCGCCTCAGAAATTCATCTTCGCGTAGATGCAGAATTAGAAGATACTGATTCAAGTGGCAAGCAGTTGGTAGAACTGGGTTTCTGGCCAGGTGGCGACCGTGATGGTAACCCTAACGTAACGTGGGAAAGCACGCGTAAGGTTGCTTCTCTTTTACGCACGATCTTGTTCCGTTGCTATTACCGTGATTTTCGTGTGGTAAGACGCCGGATTACTTTCCAAGGTGTACAAGAACCATTACAAAAACTACAGGATATCTTCTACGAAAATAGTTTTAATCCTAAAGAGGATGCCGTAGATCTTACGGATGAAATCTTGGCTAATTTGCATGCGGCTCGTAAGGTAATCGTAGAGCAGCACGGTAGCTTGTTCGTCGAACTGGTCGATGATTTGATTCATAAAGTCAATACGTTCGGTTGTTACTTCACGACCTTAGATATGCGTCAAGACAGCTCCATTTTGCGGGAAACTTTTAATCACTTGAGCGCCAAATATCCGAAAGAAACAGGTATTTCTGGAACTGAGCACCAAGAATCGGCAGAGGCGAAACAAGCAGCCATTACATTCACCGAAGCCAAACTAGATCTAGAAGAGTCTCCAGACTCTTTAATCGAGGATACCGTCAACGTGATCCGTTTGGTGAAAGATATTCAGCGTTCAGGAAGTGAGCGCGCAGCACAACGATTTATCATTAGTAACTGCCAAAAAGCAGCTGATATATTAGGATTAGTACAACTATTCTTGTGGCAAGGCTGGACGAAAGAAGAGTTGCATATGGATTTTGTGCCGCTTTTTGAGACAGTCGATGATCTAAAGCATGCTGCTGAAGTGATGCAAACCTTATATACACATCCTTGGTATGCCGAACATTTGCGCTCGCGCGGAAACAAACAAACCATCATGCTGGGATTCTCCGATAGTACCAAAGACGGCGGATATCTCATGGCCAACTGGTCGATTTATAAAGCGAAAATCGAACTAACAGCCATGGCCAGAGAGCATGAGGTTGATTTGGTATTCTTTGATGGACGCGGTGGGCCGCCAGCACGTGGTGGTGGTAAAACACAACGATTCTACGCGAGCATGGGGCGTGAGATTGAGAACAAGCACATTCAGCTAACGATTCAAGGGCAAACAATCAGTAGTCAATACGGCTCACTAGATACAGCGCGCTATAATATCGAACAATTGATGCACGCCGGAATTATTTCTGAGTTGAAACAACGGGAAGGCGATACCCTGACTGATCAACAAAAACGCGTGATCGATCAGTTGGCGCACGAGAGTCATCAAAAGTTCTTAAACCTTCGCCATGATCCTTTGTTCCTGAAATATTTGGAAGTACTTAGTCCGTTGAAGATGCTATCTTCGATCAACATCAGTAGTCGCCCAGTGAAACGTAACTCGGATCGCGAACTACGATTAGAAGATTTGCGTGCGATTAGTTTTGTGACTTCCTGGAGTCAGTTGAAACAAAATATTCCAGGTTTCTACGGTGTAGGTACGGCTTTGCAATGGGCAGAGGACAATAATCTCTGGTCCGTCGTTCAAAACTTGTATGCTACCTCAGGCATGTTCAGCACGATCATCGACAACTGTATGATGTCTATGACCAAATCCAATTTCGATATCACGTCGTACGTACAGGACGATAAGACTTTCGGCGAGTTCTGGAAAGGTTTGTACGAAGAATATTGTCGGACCAAAGAGTATGTGTTGAAGCTGACAGGGGCTAAGCATCTGATGGAAAACTATCCGGTAGAACGTTTGTCTATTTTGGAGCGTGAGAAAATCATTTTGCCATTGCTAACGATTCAGCACTATGCAATACGGGTGCTCAATGAAGGAAATATCAGCGAAGAAAAGAAAGCTGTTTACGAAAAATTGATTGCACGGACGGTGTATGGTGTGGTAAATGCAGGACGAAATTTAGCTTAGAACGAATTTCAATTACTCGCTTTGTGAAGTTATAAGGGATATTTTATTATTTTTGTTATCAAAATCGAATCATAATGAAGATAAATACAATTTTAGCTGTTGGGGCATGTGCAGGCATCTTATTCACGACGTCTTGCCAACCTTCTATGAAAGAACGGCAATTGAAGTATACCCACACGACGCAGGTTGATGGTGATGCTTATTTGGCACTTCAAACCATTGGAGCGAAAGTGCCTTACGAAACAGATTACGCCACTTACGTAGAAAACAACAGTTCTGTCGGTGAAAATCGTGCATTGGCTGCAAAGGTAAGAGCAACCTTGGGTGAGATGATTGTAGATTTAGACACATTGGCTACACGCTATAATGTAGATTTCCCGATACGTGGTGCAAAACAGTTTGAAGCTGGAAATCAAAATCATTCGGTTGCCGTAGCTGATTCGACTGTAGCACATCCTGTAATGACAAACAGCGATGTATCTGATGAGCATTACGCACACCATGTACAGCATGAAGTGGCTGTGATCAAAGATCACTTCACGCGTTTGAGTAGAAATACGAATAAAGATTTGAGAGACTACGCTGCTTCAAAATTGGAAGCGCTGAGCACTTTGTATAAGGATGCCGGTGGAAAAGAAGAAGCTGGTGGTCACCACTAATTGATAGTTTATTTGAATAAGCAAGGCAAAATAACAACAGGTCTTTTGGCGTATGGAATGTCCGGTAAGGTGTTCCATGCGCCTTTTTTATGTGATAATGATTTGTTTGATCTCCATGCGGTGGTCGAGCGAACGCACAAAAATGCGCATAAGGATTATCCAGATATCACTAGCTATGATTCTGTCGACGAGCTACTGCTCGATCCGCTGATCGAGCTCGTGATCGTCAATACACCGAATGATACGCATTTCGAATTCGCGAAGCGCGCCATCGAATATGGTAAACATGTATTGATAGAAAAGCCATTTGCACCCACTTTAGAAGAAGCCAATGAGCTATTCGCTTTGGGCGAGAAATACAGAAAGCATGTGTTCGCTTACCACAATAGGCGGTTTGACTCTGACTTTCTATCGCTACAGTATGTGCTGGATAAGAATTTTGTGGGACAACCTATAGAATTACATCTCCGTTTTGATCGTTATAAAACAGCTATTGGTCCCAAAGTTTTCAAAGAAACCAAACGACCAGCAGCAGGTGTACTTTATGATTTGGGTTCGCACTTATTAGATCAAGCCATTTCGCTCTTTGGCAAGCCTAAATCTATGACTAAGATTGCGGGTGCTTATCGCGCCGGTTCAGAAGTCGATGATTATGGTACGATTATCCTTAGCTACGTCGATGGGTTAAATGTGTTTATCACCACTAGTTTATTGGTGGCCGATCCGCAAGCAGCATTTGTGTTACATGGCACGCAGGGCTCTTTTGTAAAGCAACGAACCGATGTGCAGGAAGCGCAGCTACTAGCTGGCATTAAGCCACAAGATGCCATTTATGGGTTGGAAGAAGCGAATGTAGACGGATTACTGACAATTAATAAAGGTGATGGCGAATTGGAAAAGTTGATCGTGCCATCTGAAAAAGGACGTTATGAGCAAGTGTTTCAACACGTGTATGATAGTATTCGCCATGACGCTCCGTATTATGTAACTGCGGATCAAATTCGTTGGCAATTAGAAATTCTAGCACCTGCAAAAAGAAAATAAGGTTAATTAATGATTTGTTAACATTTAAATAACCTTGATTCTGTAACATTGCGTCAAGCAAATTGCAGACTTCTGCCAGAGGTTGTATACTATTATTCTATTCATTTTATGAGATACGCTGCTATCGATATTGGATCTAACGCCGTAAGGCTTTTAATTGCCGATATCATTGTCAAAGATCAGGAGATCTCCTTCAATAAAAACACGTTGTTGCGTGTGCCACTGCGACTTGGAGATGATGCATTTATTCAGCACTATATTTCCGAACCCAAGTTTGAGAGCATGGTGAAGACAATGCGTTCTTTCAGAGATTTGATGGATGTATACAAAGTGACGGATTATATGGCTTGTGCTACGTCGGCCATGCGCGATGCCGCGAATGGTGCCGATGTTGTCAAAGCGTGTAAAGAAGTCGGGGTAGATATCGATATTATCGATGGAAAAGTGGAAGCACTGATCATCTATAACAGTTATCTAGGAGCGAAGCTGGATAAAAATAGAGTATACCTATTCGTCGACGTTGGTGGTGGTAGTACAGAGATTTCTTTGTTTGCCAACGGGCGTTTGATCGATTCTAAATCGTTTAATTTGGGCACGATCCGTATCCTCGATAATCAAGATAGATCAGAGACTTGGGAAGAGATGAAGCTGTGGTTACGCGAATTGACTAAATCACATAAAGTGATCTATGGCATCGGTACTGGTGGTAATATCAATAAATTGGCGCGGCTTTCTAGTGATAAGCCAGATCAGCCAATTTCTTATGCGAAATTGAAGGCGATGTACTTGTATTTAAGCTCTTATTCGCTAAAAGATCGTATCAATGTATTGGGTTTGAAAAACGACCGTGCAGATGTGATTATTCCGGCAGCAGAAATCTTCTTGACGGTGATGAAGTTTGGCCGTTTGAAAAATATTGTCGCTCCACGCGTCGGCCTTGCAGATGGAATTATCCAGACGTTAATCGATCGAAATAAGGAGAAATTGTAAGTTATTCCTGTTGCAAGTATCGGAAAAACCGCTATTTTTGTAACACTTCAAACCCGGGTGGCGAAATTGGTAGACGCGCCAGCTTGAGGGGCTGGTGCTGGCAACGGCGTGGCAGTTCGAATCTGCTCTCGGGTACTTCAATACGAAAATATAAACAACAGACTTTGAGCAATCAGAGTCTGTTGTTTTTTAGGGGCAATTCCGTCTATGAAGAGACATTGTTTAAATCCATTGAATGTCTTCCAGTCAATATGTTTAGAAGTAGTGATTTAGCTTTTTTTATTAGTGAAATGAATTTTTGTTGTACAGTTACCATGTCAAAATCAAATGAATAAGCATCAGCATAACATAGAGATAATCGATTTTTCGGATGAATATAAAGATGCTATTAAGGTCTTGAACTTCGAATGGCTAGAAAAGTTTTTTAAAGTAGAAGCGGGGGATGTACTTTCCCTTTCTAATCCGAAAGAAGAAATCATTGATAAAGGTGGGTATATCTTTTATGCAAAAATGGGAGCGGATATTGTTGGGACAGCGGCACTATTAAAGAAAGATAAAGGTTTGTATGAGTTGGCCAAAATGGCGGTAAGCAACAAAGCCCAAGGATACGGAATTGGTACTTTACTATTGGAACATGCTTTGAAGTTCGCGCAAGCCCAAGGCGCCCAAAAATTGATTCTTTACTCTAATACAATGTTAGAAACAGCAATTAGGATGTACCGAAGATATGGATTTGAGGAAGTTGAAATGGAGCAAGGATTGTACGAGCGAGCGAATATAAAGATGGAAAAAAGATTGTGATCCCTTTACGTGAGATCTGCTGCCAACAGATTCTCAATCTACCATATAAAGGCTCACAAACTACAGTTTGTGAGCCTTTAACTTTATACGTATTAGCCCCAAATACTGGGTTCTTGCTGGCTCAAGCAATGAAAACTGCCCAATCCCCAGATCAAATCCACCGAATCAATGCCGATCACTTCCCGATCTGGGAAATAACGGCTGATAATTTCTAACGCCTTAGCATCATTCTCATCTTGGAAAGTAGGCACTACCACAACCTTATTGCCGATATAGAAGTTAGCATATGATGCAGGAAGTCGTTGATCATCGTAAATAACTGGCTTTGGCATCGGCAACTCTACAATATTTAGCGGTCTGCCATCGGGCAAATGCATTTCTTTTAGCGTTTGTAGATTTTCTTGCAAAATAGCGTAGTTTTCATCGCTTGGATTTTGCTCGACTACCGTAAGTACCGTATCCTCATTTACAAAACGCGTGATATCGTCAATATGTCCGTCGGTATCATCTCCCACAATCCCATCGCCCAGCCACAACACTTGCTTTTGGCCATAAAATTCCAGCAAATAACGTTCAATTTGCTCTTTAGTCAGGTGCGGATTACGGTTTTCATTCAACAAACAAGCGGTCGTTGTCAACACCGTGCCGGCGCCATTAAATTCTACAGAACCGCCTTCCATCACGATGGACGGTGTGAATAAGCGATGACCAAAGCGATTAGCAATCCGTGTCGGGATCACATCGTCTAAATCGTAAGGCGGATATTTGCCACCCCAAGCATTATATCCCCAATCGACAACGGCTTTCTCACCCGTTTCGCGATTGATGACAAATGCTGGGCCGTGATCGCGACACCAAGCATCGTTGGTGGCATGGTAAAAGAACTCAATTTCTTCGGTAGCAACGCCAGCAGCTTCTAAATGTTGCAAGGCGAATTCATGCATAGCTTCGTTCTCTACGTTGATACGCACTTTTTGATGCGCAGATACCGCTTTTATAAACGCACAATAAGGTGCATAAATCAAATCGATCTTGCCAGGCCAAGATGCTTCTTTGTGCGGCCAACTTAGCCAAAGTGCATCTTGTGCTTCCCACTCTGCCGGGAAAGTAAATCCTAAATCTTTTGGTGTTGTTAAAAAATCCTGTTGCCAGTTCATGTCAGCACCTTGCTCTACCATGTTGATATCTATTGCTGGGAAGCACATTGTGCTATCCGGTAAAAAAACGTATTAAAAATCTTAGTCCTCGTCGATAAATCGCTTAGTGATTTGGCTATACGAATCAATACGTCGATCACGTAAAAATGGCCAGTGCTTGCGGAAATAATCCGTTTCCTGAAGATTTACTTCTACCACTTCTACTTCTTCCTGATCGTGAGATGCAAGGTATAGTAAGCGACCTTGTGCATTGGTTACAAAGCTACCGCCCCAAAACTTCATCGCGCCATCCTGCTCATAACCCACACGATTCACAGAGATCACTGGTACGCCATTCGCCACGGCGTGCGAACGTTGAATCGTTTGCCAAGCGTTATACTGGTCTTTGTTGGTTTCTTCATCTTGATCCGTTGCCCAGCCAATTGCCGTTGGGTAGAATAGCATTTCTGCTCCCATCAATGCTGTTATGCGTGATGCTTCTGGATACCACTGATCCCAACAAATCAGAATTCCGATCTTGCCAAATTTGGTTGGAAAGATTTTATACCCAAGATCGCCCGGTGTGAAATAGAATTTTTCGTAAAATGCCGGATCGTCAGGAATATGCATTTTGCGATATTTGCCCAAATAAGATCCGTCTGCATCTAGTACCGCGGTGGTATTGTGATACAATCCTTGTGCACGCTTCTCAAAAAGCGAAGCAATAATTACAACGCCCAATTCGGCCGCTACGACAGATAGTGCGTCGGTGGATGGCCCAGGAATAGCTTCTGCCAAGTCGAAATTATCGTAATCTTCGACGTCACAGAAATACAAGGACGTAAATAGTTCCTGAAGACATACGATTTGCGCGCCTTTGGCTGCTGCTTCGCGTACTTTAGTAATTGCTTTATCTAAGTTCTCTTGCTTGTCGCGTACGCACGACATCTGGACGACGCCAACTTTTACTTTATTCATAGTTTCTTCTCTGCTTTTCCAGATGCAAAGATATCTATTTTATATGCGGTGTACGTGGGAAGTTGGTAAAATTATCGACAGAATCAATGACAATTCATTGGCCGGAGGCTACTGATCTATTACTCGGTATAGCATAATTATGTATCTTGGTGCAAAATTTTTGCTGCGATCTTCACGATCCGGCTCTATATCAAAAAAGATTCAGCGTGTTACCACATCACAAAGAAGAACACATAATTGATGTACAAGCAGCCAGTCGGCTGGGTTGCTCTTTGATGATTCCTGTACTATTAGGTTTTTTTTTACCATACTTTTTACTTTGGAAAGAATCGCTCTCCGTAGCTTTTTTTATTGATGGTTATTTGGATGTGATGGCTTTCTGGCTTTATCCTATTGTTACCCTATTGGTGGTAGTGCTAGGCATTGTGCTACATGAACTATTGCATGGTTTACCATGGTCATTTTTTGCAAAGAAGGGTTGGTCGTCTATTCGCTTTGGTGTTCTTCGTCCACATTTTGTGCCGTATTGCCATTGTCAGGAACCATTGCGGCTTCGCCAATATATCATTGGCGCACTTACTCCCTTGGTTGTTTTAGGATTCGCGCCGGTGATCTATGCTTGGTTTAGTGGTAATTGGTTTTTTCTCTTATTTGGCACTTTTTTTACCGTATCGGCCATCGGAGATGTGATGGTGGTGCATACAATGCGTAAATTGAAAGCAGATACCTTGATTTTAGATCATCCCTCTGAAGCAGGATATTATATCTACATGCCGTAGTTACCTATTACCTGTTGTAACATTTACTTTTTTTTCTGACCATTGTAACTTTTTGGTCAAAAGTAGAGTGTTTTGTCATGATTATTGTGGTAAGGTATGTATTTTTGCTCCACACGGTATATTTTCAAGGTAGTTACTTTTCATCTTTCGTATGGCCAAAAAACATTATATTTCGAACTCGGGTGAGTCAGTTCGCATGTTTGAAAACAATTTTCTGAACTCACTTACCAAGGTGCATTATGCGGTGCCTTTAATATTTTGGATACCAGTCATTATTTTCTTCTTGTGGCGAGCATATGCTCAGGGAGAAATAGGAGGTGCAGCTACGGCGCTGTATTTTGGATATGGTTTAGCATTTTGGACCTTAGCGGAATACGTGTTGCATCGTTGGGTATTTCACTACGAACCTCCAGGCAAATTAGGTAAGCGGATTCACTTTATATTTCATGGTGTACATCACGATTATCCGCGAGATCGCATGCGATTGGTCATGCCATTATCGGCAAGTATCCCGATGGCAGCCATTATTTATTTACTATTTAGTTTCTTCTTTTCTACGTTTTATCTAGCGGGATTTTTTGCTGGATTTCTTTTTGGCTATTTGATATACGACGAATGCCATTATGCGATCCATCACGCGAACTTTAAATCCGGTTTTCTGAAGAAAATCAAAGATCATCACATGCTACATCACTATTCAGATCCTGATAAGGGTTTTGGGGTGAGTTCGTATTTCTGGGATCGCATATTTGGAACGATGATTCCTAAGAAGGGAAAGGCGAATAATTCTACGACAAGAGAGCATCACGAAGCATAAATAATTTACGTTCGGTAATGCGAAATGCATCAAGGCCCGGTCAACGCTAAAAGTTGATCGGGCCTTGATGCTATTATGGTGTACACGGTGTATCTGCTATATCTGATGTCTTAATTTTTAAGAAGTGCACGAACCATTAAACTTGAAATAGTGGTTTAGTGAAATTGCGCTGTCTCGGTCGAATCTTTCATCGCTACGGTAGTCGCTGCGCCATTGGTCACTACATTTTGTATCTCGTCGAAATAGCCTGTTCCTACAAAAGATTGGTGTTTTACGGCTCTGAAACCTTTTTTCTGCAGCGCAAACTCACGTTCTTGCAGTTCGGAATAGCCTGCCATGCCTCTTTCTTTGTAGGCAGATGCCAACTCAAACATGGCGGTGTTCAAAGCATGGAAGCCCGCTAATGTAATAAATTGGAACTTATAGCCTAGTTTCGCTAATTCTTGTCTGAAATTTTTCATTTCATCAACAGAAAGCCTTGCTGCCCAATTGAAAGAAGGAGAACAGTTGTAGGCTAACATTTTACCCGGAAACTTGGCGTGAATGCCTTCCGCAAATTGTCTAGCTTGCTCTAAATCGGGATTAGAAGTTTCCATCCAGATGAGGTCGGCATACGGAGCGTAAGACAGTCCTCTATCAATGCCTTGCGCTACGCCGTTGTTTACATAATAAAATCCTTCGGAGGTACGCTCACCCGTAACGAATTTTTTGTCTCGATCGTCTACGTCCGAAGTCAGCAAATCAGCTGCGTCAGCATCCGTTCTGGCGATGATCAACGTTGGTACGCCCAATACATCAGATGCCAAGCGAGCGGCGATCAATTTGTTGATGGCTTCTTGTGTAGGAACGAGTACCTTGCCTCCTAAATGACCACATTTTTTGGCAGAAGATAATTGATCTTCAAAATGTACCGCTGCAGCGCCCGCCTCAATCATTTGCTTCATCAGTTCGTAAGCGTTTAAGTTGCCTCCAAATCCAGCCTCTGCATCTGCGATGATCGGTACCAGATATTCTTTGTCTCCGCCACCATTCACCGACTGAATTTGATCTGCTCTTAATAGTGCATTGTTGATTTTTTTGACAACCGATGGTACAGAATTGGCTGGATAAAGGGATTGATCGGGGTACATTTCACCAGATAGATTGGCATCTGCGGCTACTTGCCAGCCTGATAAATAGATCGCTTCCAATCCTGCATCTACTTCTTGTACCGCTTGATTTCCGGTTAGTGCGCCCAATCCGGCTACGAAATCTTGATTGTTCAATTTGGTCCAAAAAGTTTTCGCCATTTCAGATGCAATGGTAAACTGCTGCGTATAAGATCCTCTCAGTCTTAATACATCTTCTGGGGTATAGGTTCTTGTAATGCCGTTCCAGCGCGGATTGTTGTTCCAGTCGTTTTCGATTGCCTGAAGTTGCTCTTGTTTAGTTTTCATGATGCTATTTTTTTACGTTTTATTATTTGTTAGTGATTTTTTCTCTTTAAAACCATGGTGCGGTGCGTTGTTAATTGCTAGTAATGAATGGGTAAGCTTTTAGCGTGAGAAATTCTTCAAAGTTTTCGTCAAAGATGAGTTCGTTGAGTAGTTCTGTTGCACGTGCGAATTGTCCATTTTTGAATCGGTCTGCACCGACGTATTGCTCGATCTTAGTTAATTCTTCAGCTTCCCATGCTAAGACGAGTTCTTGAGTTAGCGTACGATTATCCTGAAGCTTCGCTTTGTTTTTGAGCCACTGCCAGATCTGTGTTCTGGAGATTTCCGCGGTAGCTGCATCTTCCATGAGGTGGTAGATGGCAGCAGCGCCTACACCCATGAGCCAGCTTTCGATATACAGGATGCCGACATTGATGTTTTTGCGCACACCTTGTTCTGTGATTTCGCCTTGTGGGATCTCTAGCAGATCGACTTCTTTGATTTGATAATCAAATTTCTTATCGATCTGATTGGCCGAAGGCATGTGTTCATCAAATATGTCTTTAGCGACCGCGACCAACGCTGGATGCGCTACCCAAGTACCGTCATGTCCATTTTGCGCTTCGCGCTTCTTGTCATTGCTTACTTTTTCATACGCTTGCTTATTAGCTTCTTCATCACCTTTGATCGGGATCTGGGCTGCCATTCCGCCAATGGCGTGTACGTTTCTTTTATGGCATATTTCAATCACGCGTTTAGAGTATGCGCTCATGAAGGGAGAGGTCATCGTAACTTGGTCACGATCAGGAACGATAAATTGTGGTAAGTTTCTAAATTTTTTGATATACGAGAATATGTAGTCCCAACGGCCACAATTCAATCCTGCGCTATGCTCTCTTAATTCGTACAGGATTTCGTCGATTTGGAACGAAGCGGTAATCGTTTCGATGAGTACGGTCGCTTTGATTGTGCCTTGCGGAATATTTAGATAATTTTGGGCGAAAACGAAAACTTCATTCCACCAGCGGGCTTCCTTATAATGTTCTAGTTTTGGGAGGTAAAAGTATGTAGCACTACCATTATTTATCAACTGTTTGATGTTTCGGAAAAAGTAGATACCAAAATCAATTAAAGATGCAGATGCCTCTTCGCCATCTATTTCGATGTGTTTTTCGTTCAGATGTAAACCGCGTGGGCGAACGATCAAGACGGCTGTTTTCTCATTGAGTTGATACGATTTGCCTTGTTCGTTTGTGAAATCGATTTTTCCGTTAATGGCGTCCGAAAGATTAATCTGTCCTTGAGTGCAATTTTGCCATGTTGGCGAGTTGCTGTCTTCAAAATCGGCCATGAAAGTTGCCGCACCAGAGTTTAAAGCATTGATGATCATTTTTCTATCAACAGGGCCAGTAATTTCAACCCTACGATCTAGCAAATCGGCAGGAAGTGCTGAGCAAACCCAATTATCTTGGCGTATTTTTTCTGTTTCTTCCAGAAACTTTGGTAGATGGCCAGCATCAAAATCTTGCTGTTTTAATTTGCGGGCTTCTAGTAACTGCAAACGCTGCAAATTGAAAAGTTGATGTAATTCAGTAAGAAATTTTATTAATTCTGAATTGAAGATATCTGTAGCTTCATTCTCTGATTTTATTACGAATTTATTTTTAGCATGCATAACTCATTGATTTTATGGTTTAACAATACAAACATAAACAAATATTTAAAAAATTTAGCGAACGTTCGCTGTTTTTGTTAAAAAAATTTCTTTATGAATAAACGATTGTAATTATTTACATTTGATAATGACATCAGAAAGTGAGTATATCAAGACAATTTTCGGACTTAAATTGAAGCAACAGCGCCAGAAAAAAAACTGGTCTCTGCAAGATCTTGCGGTCAAAACGGGGCTGTCTAAATCGTACTTAAATGAGATTGAAAATGGTAAGAAGTATCCAAAGCATGAAAAGATAATCTTGCTTTCTGAATCGTTAAATTGTACGTTTGATGAATTGGTATCCACGAAATTGGACAAAAGCCTCGCGCCGTTTAATGAGATTTTGCAGTCTGATTTTTTTAAAGAAATTCCACTCGATCTTTTTGGAATTAATAAAAATGATCTCATTAGTATCATCAGTGATGCGCCTAAGAAAGTGACCGCATTCATCAATGCATTGATAGAGATAGCGCAGAATTATAATCTGGGAAAAGAGCGATTTTATTTTGCAGTACTGCGATCATTTCAAGAGTTGTACGATAATAATTTTCCTGAGATTGAAGAAGAAGTGTTGCGCTTTGCGGAGGAGAATCAACTCGTAATTGGCAAGAATATACAGATTGAAATTTTAGAGAAGGTTCTAGTTGAGAAGTTTGATTACGCGATTGAATCGAGCGATTTCGAATCCTATGGCGTTTTGGATAATCTAAGATCGATGTTTTTGCCTGAAAAAAAATTATTATTGCTCAATAATAAATTAGATACCGATAAGAAGACTTTTATTCTAGCAAAAGAGATTGGGTTTAATGTGCTGGAATTAAAGCATCGTCCTACAACCTATTCATGGTTACATTTTGGAAATTTTGAAGAGATTTTAAATAATTTTTATGCATCCTATTTTGCAGGAGCATTGCTTATTTCAAAGAGTGCTATACGCGACAGCATCGCTAATTTCTTTTCTCATAACAGCTGGCGCCCGAAAAGCTTTGAAGGCCTTATTGATAGTTTCACACACTCTCCAGAGACTTTTTATTATCGATCGACCAATGTATTGTCTTCGGAATTGGGTATCAAAGATCTGTTTTATCTGTGTTTGGTGAAGAAGAAGAATTCAGACAAAATTCAGATATTAAAGGAACTACATCTCAATCATCAGCAAGCGCCACATGCCAACGCCACCAACGAGCATTATTGTGGACGTTGGATTGCCGTGAAGAATCTAGCGCATCTCAAAGAAAATGAAACCTTGACGGATGCCCAGATATCTCATTATAAAGATTTGGGTATAAGTTATTTGGTGATTTCTACTTCTCAAAAAAACCCGTTCTCAGACGGTAGTAATAGGAGTTACTGTCTGGGTATTTTGCTTAATTCTCAGACGATCAAAAAGATTCGATTTGTCAAATCTCCAAGTTTGAAAACAATCAATGTGGGTGTTACTTGCGAATCGTGTAGTATTGCAGATTGTGAGGTAAGGCAGGCGCCACCTATTCGCCTAGATAAAGAGCATTTTAATTCCAATATGAAAACGGCGATTGAAAAAATTCGAAAGGATCTTTTGTAATGCACGCTTACAATAGTCCTCTCGACTCTTCCATTTAGTTCTAATAGACTG
The DNA here is from genome assembly GCF_011316935.1 of Sphingobacterium chungjuense. GTDB lineage: Bacteria > Bacteroidota > Bacteroidia > Sphingobacteriales > Sphingobacteriaceae > Sphingobacterium > Sphingobacterium chungjuense. Next base: position 616,795 of record NZ_WLYS01000003.1, on the reverse strand, counting down.
CATTTACAATGCAAGCCGACTTCCGTTGAGCAAACCTCGAAATAGCTGACCTTCGTTATATATTAACACTTCACCAGTCTTGCCGTTTTTAATACTGGAGTCGATCACTATTACTTTATTTTCAAATAATGGTGTGATCTGTTTTTGTGACGTGTGGCCAATGACCATGCGATCGGCATTCCAGAATTGAAGTATTCGCTTTATATTGCCTTGGTTTATTGTTTCATCTTTAAAGTAGCCTCTATACCAGACAGGTCCATTGGACGTGGCCAATAAGTTCAATGTTGGGTTCGCGCGGTAATCTGCCCGTAGCTGCGTAAAGATGCTATCTCGGAATAAGCTGTTGATTTTTTTAGGAGTCAGGTTTTCCTGAACGATTTCTGGAGAAATACCCGCATGTACAAACCAGGTATCGTTGATTTTTATCGTAATGGGCTGCTGTCTGATCCATTGTCCGAAAAACGATTGTCTTCCAAATTGTTTTTCGTAAGGTTTGTCGAGAATTTCCGCAATCAGTTTGTATTGATCATGCACATAGCGCAAATCATTATCCAATACCATCAATTCATGATTACCGATTAAGTAATGCACTTTGCCCCCAGCAGATAGCGCTTGCTGCTGCAATTTGTAGGTGTGCCAAAGGGCTTCGGTTACGCCAGTGCCTCGATCGAAGATGTCGCCATTGATCACCAAATGTCCCTCTCCAAAGATCCAATTCCCTTTGGAATCAATTACCTGATGTTGCTGTAATAATGCAACAAATAGCGGATATTGACCATGAATATCGCTAATGGCCAACCAATTTGGCACGTCCGAATATTCGTATGAACGATCGGATAAGTTGCTGTAAGCCTCATTTTCTTTTAAAGCTGCTAACAAGGGCAAATCGAATGTGGCCGCGAGTTGTGCGACATCTTTTCTAAAGTCAGGCGTTTCTGTGCTGGATATCTGTTGTAAAGCGCCGTCTTTTACCCAACGAATGAGGGTGTCATCGGCGTTAAAGAAGAGATGTGGTAGCTCCTGGATGCTGTCTTGTGCTAGCGTCGAACTCACTGCTAATGATGAAGTCTGTGCATAGCTTAGGGAGCTGGCTAAGGCCATTATTAAAAATAAATATTGTATCATGTCTTTATCAAGCAAAAAAAGGTTTGATGAAGTTAAGAGACTTCATCAAACCTTTGATTAAGGAGTTATTTAATTCTGAATCCGAATACCTACGGTCTTGTAGTTTCCACTTGTTTTTACCTGATCGTTTGCCTGAAGCTCTATGACCAAAACAACATCCGTTTGTGGAGCTAGCGAAGGTATCGCATAATTCAATGAACTAATTGCCGTATTGGCTGGAAATTGAATTTGTCCATCTTGGCTCAGTTCATAATGCTGACCTTGTACTGCCGTCGTTTCGCTCGCTACCACGGTAGCACGAATCGTTTGCGCGCTTTCGGACAAGCCGCCCAACAGATTCACCTGTAGCTTGTGCTCGCCTGGGCGAGCGGTAATGATCGGGTAGGTCTTGCCGACGGCGTTACTTACGACTACGGCATCTTGAAATTCGACCATAAAGTCCTTAAAGATGAGCTTATCTTCATAGTCTTTGAAGCAAGATGTCAAAAGAAGACATAGCGCTATGATTATACTATTTTTCATTTTTTTGCTAGTTTAATATCCGAAATTCTGTTCGAGACTACTGTTGATTTCTACCTCGCGAACTGGAATTCTGCTCAGTATGCGTAGGTCTTCGAAGGCAATCGTTTCCGATTCCTTGACGATCGGTAATCCCAATCTTTTTAGATCGAAAAAGCGATGACCTTCAAAGGCAAACTCCAAACGGCGTTGCTGCAGGATTTCTGCTTTCAGCGCATCGCCCTGCAAGTTTACCGAAGTCAGGTTGGCACGAGTCCGTATTTTATTTAATTCTGTATTGGCCAAGGCAGTTTGGTTAAGCGCTGCTAACGCTTCTGCACGATTCAGTACTACTTCTGCGTAACGAATCACAGGAACATTGTCTAAGTTTGGTACGCCATTCTTACTTGCAAATTTGTTAATTTCAAAATAAGCACGGTTGGCACCTAATCCGCTTTGTATAAAGGCGCGACGTGCATCAGCTGCGCTATATTGCGCCAGCAATTCTTCGCTCATCACGACATTGCCATGTGATGCCGTCGCGGTAGAACCTACCGTCGTTCTGGTCATGTAGGTAGCACGTAATGATTCATTGCTCCCAATGTTATCTGGCGTGGCGAATGGAATTTCGAAGAATGATTCTGGATGACGTTCACTGCGCCAAGAAGCTTCGAGTTGTGCCGCATTTGGAAAGGTAGCCACGCCACTATTCATCGCTTTTTCTGATTCCGCTAGCACACGTGCATAATCTCCGTTGTACAATGCAACACGGGAAAATAATGCTGCTACCGCACCTTTGGTCGCGAAGAATGGGCCTCTACTGTTGTTAGATGCTGGAATCAGTTCATAAGCTTCTTGAAGATCGCGATAGATGTAGGCGTAAGTTTCTTCAATGCTAGCGCGAGAGCTAAATTCGATCTCTTCGACGGCGATAGCACCACGTTGCATAATCGGAACACCACCACGATTTTGTGCAGCAACTATGGCTGTAGGATCATAGGCATACGCACGCATGAGATTGTGGTAATACAAAGCGCGGAGAAACAAATTCTGTCCGCGAATACCGTCTTTGTAAGCCTGATCGGTATCGAATTCGTCTAGTGCGGCTAAAATCAAGTTGATTTGGTTGATGCCGTAGTACGATTGTTGCCAATTGCTCAGGTGCGATCCAATTTGATTGTTCCACTCCCGCACCAAGCGATTTCCTGCTAAGGTGTTTATGGTATTATCTGCCAATACATCGGGTATGGCAATCAGGTCGCGGCCATATAAACTTACTTCTCGCAATCGAGCATACACGGCGTTGGTAGCTGCCGTAATGGATTCTTTGCTGGTTAGCGCATCTGCGGCATCAATAGATTGCCGAGGATTCACTTCCAACATTTTTTCACATCCGCTAAATAGTAGGGTAGACCAAGCTATGGCGGTGATATATACTATTCTTTTCATTGTCGTTTCCTGTATTATTAAAATCCAACCTGTACTCCAAACGTGAACACTTTTGTTTGTGGGATAGTGCCTTGTGTCGATGAAAACTCACCAAAACCAATCATGAGTTCTGGGTCGTAACCTGTCCATTTGGTAAATGTTGCTAGGTTTTCTCCTTGCGCATATACTTTTAGGTTGGTCATGCCAAGACGTTGTGCGATGCCTGTCGGCAATTGATAAGATACCGTGACATTCTTTAAGCGGATGAATGAAGCATCTTCCAAAAATCGGCTGCTGGTAGTGGCGTGTGAAATACTGCCGACCTCGGTATTAGCATCGAATGGACGCGGTACGGTGGTGACTTGACCAGGCGTAGTCCAACGATTCAAGAAGATGCGCTCTAACGTATTACGGTTGTCGCCACCATTCAAGAACCAACGGCTGTGCATACCCGCATTGCTGAGTTCCCGGCCGTAGTCATAGTGGAAAAATGCACTTGCAGAGAATCCCTTGTAGCTAAAGGTGTTGGTGAATCCACCGAAGAAATCACTCATCTGGTTTCCAAAGATCTTCAGATCGTTCGGACTGCTGGGCGTATACGTTACCTCTCCATTCGCATCATACCACATCGGACGACCCGTTGCTGAATTGACACCAGCATAATCTAAAGTCACATTGGTGCGCAATGAATAACCTACGCGTACCGATTGGTCGCCCGGCAGCACTTGGTCGTCGCCCAAGAGTTGTAGAACGCGATTACGTAAAAAGGTAATGTTGAAGTTGGTTGTCCAAGTAAAATGACCCGCTTTTACATTCGTAGTGCGAATATCAAATTCCACCCCTTCGTTTTTTACGCGGCCAATATTACTGGTTACATTGGAAAAACCACTCAAGTAAGGTAAAGGTCTATCCAATAGTAAATCGCTACTAACGCGTCTAAATACCTCGATAGAACCTGAAATACGATTATTGAAGAAACCGTAATCCAAACCGATGTTAGATGTTAAATTTCTCTCCCATTTAAGGTCTGTATTGGCCAATCCAGAGGGGCGAAGTCCGGGCTCCTGATTGTAGTTTGAAGAGCTGGAACTGCCATACAATGCTCTAGCATCGAAATTGCCAATGGCATCGTTACCTGTCTCACCATAACCTGCTCGTATTTTCAATTGGTTGATCCAAGCTTGGTCATCCATAAATGATTCTTCCGAGATATTCCAACCTGCTGAAATGGCTGGAAACCATCCAAAGTAATTGTTTGCACCAAATCGGGATGAACCATCATAGCGTAACACACCGCTCAACAAATATTTTTTATTGAAATCGTAGTTGACTTGTGTAAATAGACCAGCGCGTTTGAACCCAGTCCAACTTCCAGAAGCGCTACCGATCACTGCCGCAGATTGTAATGTGCGAAATTGGTGTGTGGTAAAACCACTTGCGGAGATCGAGTTCATCTCACGATTGTCGTTACGGTACTCAAAACCCAATAAGGCAGAGATATTATGCTGATCGTTCCAGCTGGTATTGTACTGTAAGGTCTGGTTGGTGATGAAGTTGCGGTTTTGGCGAGCACCAACAGTCAATGAACCTTGTGCTGCAAATCCACTTCTGGTGCGTGGATCTACGTAGCGCTCATCGTCAATCAGACGAAAATCTAATCCGTAGAATGATTTGAACGATAAGTTGTCTAATATTTTGTACGTCGCGCTTACATTAGTCACCAAAGCTTTGGTGCGACTTTGTAAGGTTCCTAGTAAACTTTCCTGAATAGGATTTCTATTGGACGATCCGGGGAAACCTTCAATTGGCGCATTCATAGAGCCATCAGGATTATAGATCGGGATGAAAGGCAACATGGTAGGTGCGGCATATTGCGGTGCAGCATATGCACCCGTAGAGCCGTTACTTCCAGAAGTACCGTTCTGTACGATACTACTTAAGTTTGTATTCAAATCAAAAGAAAGACGCTTCGAAATTTCGTGTCTCAAGTTGATTTTAGCCGTAGCGCGTTCAAAATCGATCGCCACCACATTGCCATCTGTTTTGTTGTAGGAAGCGGATACGAAAAATTGTGTTTTCTCATTACCACCACTAGCCGAAATATCTGCATTGTTAGTTCTCCCGGTACGGAAAGCTGCTTCTTGCCAGTTGTATGTTCCTAATGCAGCAATATCCTCATCAGTCAAATCTGCTGGCAATCCAACTGCGGTCAGCATATCTGCACGGTTACGTTCCAGCGTACGTGTTGGATATCTATTGTTTCTGGCTTCGAATCGTGATGTAAAATATTGCTCAGTAGACATCATAGCCACTTCTGGCATCGGCGTAGTGATACCGTTGTAGTAATTGAGGCCAATTTTTGTCTTGCCCGCTTTACCACGTTTCGTGGTGATCAAGACCACACCGTTGGCAGCTTGTGCACCATAAATAGATGCCGCAGCACCGTCTTTCAATACTTCGATGCTCTCCACATCATTATTATTCAAGAAAGCCAACGGATTACTGGCTGTTTGTCCAGAACTTGCAGACATATTTAGTTGCACACCATCAACAATGATCAAAGGCTCATTTCCAGCGGTAATCGATCCCATACCACGGATGTTGATATTTACAGGACCGCCTGGTACACCATTGGCAGCCATAATATTTACACCGGATAATTGGCCTTGCATCGCGCGGTCAATACTTTGTACCGGTACATTTTCAAGTACATCCGATTTGATGGAAGACATCGCGCCCGTAATAGAGCGTTTTTCCTGTGTCATGTAACCGGTGATGACCACATCTTCCACTTCGTTGATCGCTGGTTCGAGTATGATGTCGATGGTGCGAGCTGTACCGACAACCACCGTTTTGGTATTATAGCCCATCATGGAAATGACAATGTTGTCACCCCGTTTTACCGAAAGGTTAAAAACGCCATCCGCTCCTGTGCCGACCGCTTGCGAGTTGCTTCGCACACTGGCGCCAGCTACTGTAGCCGTGCCATCATCGGTGCGAATATACACCGTGCCACGTAGCGGAAATGTTTCTTGCTGATTTGCACTAGCATTTGCTTTAGTAGCTACCGGAAGTGCTTTTTCTTTAAGAATAATGCTTTTCCCAGAGAGCTTGTAGGTGAGTGGCTGATTTTTTAGACATAAATCTAATACCTCAACCAAGGGCATATTGAGCACCTCAATATTGATAGGATTCGATTTGTCAAGCAATTCTTGCGTATAGATAAAACTATACGATGTTTGTTTGCGAATATCCGAGAATACATCTTTCAGCTTGGCGTCCTTTTTGCTTAAGGTAACGCGTTGAGCGAAGGTGTTTGTTGCATAGGTGCCGATCGCGCAGGTGAGCAGTAGGGCAACGATTAAATTTAAGCGCATAAGGATACCTTTGGCTTTTGATAATTTCATATATTTGATTAGGGTTAGAAAACTACGATTTTCACGATTAGATAGCTGTTGACCCTATATTTGACAGGGCATTGCTGCAACAATGTCCTGTTATATTCTCTAGGGTAACATATTTATTTGCACATAGCATTTATGGCATGACAGTTACCCTCCTTCCTTCCACTTTAAAATGAACTTTTTCGGTCATTTCTAACAGGTCTAAAAGTTCCTGCAGATTTTCGAAACGGGAGATTTCTCCACCAAATTTTTCCGTAGGAATAGTACCTGCATAGGCAACCTCGATATCATACCATTTCGCAATCTTTTTCATGATATCTTGGATAGAGATTTCATCGAAGTAGAAATAACCCTCCTTCCAATCGGCAAAAGAGCGCGTATCCACTTCTTGTACATGAATAGCACCGGATCCGGAGGAGGATACCATCGCTTGTTGTCCGGGGCGCAACATACTTGTGCCCGCTTGCGCGGTAATCTGTACTTTTCCTTCGATCAAGGTCGTTTGTGTTTGCGCATTTTCTTTGTACGCGTTGATGTTGAATTGTGTGCCAAGTACCTGTACCTGATGTCCCGATAACTCTACCGTGAAAGGAGCTAATGTACCCCTGTTGACAGACATTTTCTGCACATCAAAATATCCTTCACCTTCTAATTTCACTTTTCTATCGGCCAAAAAGTTGAGCGGATAACTCAATTTGGACGCTGCATTCAACCATATGGTCGAGCCATCAGGTAATTTTACCGTGTATTGTCCGCCTTTTGGCGTAGTGATCGTGTGCCATCCTGCACTATTGTTATCTGTACCGGTATATTCATAGACGGGGCGTCCTTCGGCATCCGCGTATACACGCATCGTGCCAGAAGAATGATTTACCTTTGTTTCAAAATCGGATAAGGGCACGATGGTACCGTCTTCTAATGTGAGTACCGCTTTATCTGTTCCCGCCGCGATTACGGCGCTTACTTCTTTCGCCGGTTTAAACAAAAGGGAGATAAGTATTAAAGCGGCAGCGAGGCATGCTGCACTCAACGCTGCAACTTTAAACCAGTTGCCCTTTGTCTTTTTATTGCGCTGTTGTGTAGTAATCCTGCCTAAAATCTGTGCAAGCTCGGTCTCTGTATCGTAAGCCTGTAATTTATTCAGTGCTTCTTTCTCAGATGCGCTATTTTTGAGTTGCTGGTATAAGGTAGCATTTTTTGAGGTCGACAACCAGTTCGTGAGCTCCTGTTGTTCTTGTGCATTCAATGCACCTGTTCGCTCTTTGTGGAGCAATTCAATAATTCGATACTTGGTAGTCATATATTCTATATACGGCTAGCCAATCAGAAAGTACCTTAAAAAAAAGAAAGATTTTTTTATAAACTGAATAACCAGTATAGGATAGTAGGGATCGAAGCATGCTTCAGCAGGAGGGAGCGCAGTAATTTCAGTCCTTTCGACTTTTGGTTTTTCACCGTTTGCATCGATAAATTGAGCTCTTGTGCGATTTCTTGGTTTTTCAAGCCTTCCACATAGCTCATGGTAAGTACATTGCTGTAGGCCGCTGGTAGCTTTTCCAGTCCGCGAAAGATCATCGCCCAGTATTCATTCTCGATGATGACATGATCTACGGCTGCATCTTCGAATGGCATAGATCGTGCATAACCATCTTCGCGTAATTTACTGTTTTTTTGTAGGCTCAACTCGTCCAGACAGGCATGATGTACGGCTTTGTACAGGTAATTTCGACAATGTTCGTAGCTTTCGAAGGCCATTTCACGTTGCCAGAGTTTTACAAAAAGAGAGTTGACCAGGTCTTTTTCATTCTCGGGAATAAATTTGGAAGCGAAGAGACATAAGGGCGCAAAAAAATCACGGTATACAGACTGGAAATGATCCACGTCATGCAGGTAGATTTTATTGTCAATAGTTGGGCTCGTCATGTACTCTTCATTGTAAGATTGAGATCTTATGGTAGAGAATACCAAATTTAACCAAAAGCAAAACTAAAAACAACAATCTGACGTCGATTGTTGTAACGAATACCTAGAAGTTTGGCTGGTAGGTAAGTTCTCTGATGTGCACGAAGGTACTAAGGCTACTTTAAGCCGATGTTAAAGCGGTGCTAAGTAATTGCTAAATATTTTCCCACCAGGCGTCGAAAGACTGATTTTGGTTCAAATATACCACTTCGCCAATTTTGGGCGTGGCGGCTAGCGCCGACTTATTTTTGGCATATTGTGTGACTTCTTTCAAAGGCTCATCCCAATCGTGAATGGATAAGACGAACTTGGCAGAATGTACCGGGATGAATTTCTCTGCACGCAAATCTTGGCTCGCTTGTACCACCTCATCAGGCAGCATATGGATGTATCTCCAAGAAGTATTATATTGTCCGTTTTCCAAAATCGCCCAATCAAACGGCCCCAAAGCGTTACCAATTTCCCTGAAATGCTTGCCATAACCGCTATCGCCACCCAAATACAGGTTGAGGTTGCTAGAGCGAACAGCAAAAGAAGACCACAAACTAGTATTGCGTGTGAGCCAGCGTCCTGAAAAATGACGCGCAGTACAGCTGGTGAAATGCAAGCCATCGATATCTGCGGTTTCTCCCCAATACAATTCCGTGATTTTGGCTGCTGGATAACCCCAACCTTCGAAATGTGCACCTACACCCAGCCCAGTCAATACCTGCTTCACTTTGGGTTCTAAAGCACGGATCGTGGCATAATCCAAGTGATCCCAGTGGTCATGACTGATGATGAGGATATCTATTTCGGGCATTTCGGCTACGCCGAATGTATTCGTACCCAAAAATGCTTTGATGTTATTAACAGGCGATGCATTTCCACTAAAAACTGGATCTACCAGAATACGTTTGCCATCCAACTGTAGGTAATAGGAGGAGTGACCAAACCAAACTAACACATTGCTATCCAAAGGCAAAGCATTAAGATCCGTTTGTACATGTGGTAGCTCGGATAGTGGTTGCTTGTTAGGGTTGCTCGTGAAAAGCCATTTGCGCATCACGGTCAACATGGTTTCCCCCTCGGCTAAACTAGGCGTGTTTTCGAGATTGTCAAACACGCCGTTTTTGAAATTAGGCGCCGCCTCCATACGTTGCAGGCGCTCGCCTTTGGCATAATATCCAATCTTATCTTGCTTGCTAAACAGGTAAAAAGCCAAGGCTATAACTACCAGTACGATTATAAGAATCCACATAAAACGTTTCAAAGATTGGTATCTATTAAATGGATAAAAGGTTATTGATAACCCAGTAATTTCATCACTTGTTTCGAATTTTGCTCCTCACCAAACACTTCGTAGTTGAATGTCTCGTCGCGATTTCTGCGAATCAACACGTGCTTAGGAGAAGGCAGCAAACAATGGTGTATACCACCATAACCACTCAATACTTCCTGATAAGCACCCGTATGGAAGAATCCCAAATACTGCACTTTACGAGTTTTCGGCATAAATACCGAGTTCATATGCGCTTCTTGGTTATAATAATCTTGTCCATCACAGGTGATACCACCTAAGTTGACGCGTTCGTATTCGGAATCCCAGTTATTGATCGGAAGCAAAATGTATTTTTGGTTTAGCGCCCAAACATCGGGCAAGTTAGTGATGAATGAACCATCCAACATCAACCATTTCTCGCGATCATTCTGCTGTTTACGACCCAATACCTTGTATAAGATACCCGAAGCTTCAGCCACGGTGTATTTTCCGAACTCCGTAATGATATCTGGTTCCAATACTTCGTGGTGTGCGCAGATTTGTTTGATGCGGTTCACGATCTCATTCACCATGTATTCAAAGTCGAAATCATGTACCAAAGAATCTTTGAATGGCATACCGCCACCAATATCTAAGGTATCTAGATCTGGATTAATTTTCTTGAATTTACAGTACAACGTCACGTATTTCTCCAACTCATTCCAGTAATACGGCGTATCCGAAATACCCGAGTTGATGAAGAAATGTAATAGTTTTACTTTAAAATTTGGATTTTCAGAGATTTTGGAGTTGTAAAAATCGATCACATCTTCCATGCGAATACCTAGGCGAGACGTATAAAATTGCGAATCAGGTTGTTCCTCTGCCGCAATACGAATTCCTAGATTACAAGGTGTGCCCAATTCGACCTCATCATCGTACATATTGAACTCTTCTTTGTTGTCCAGTACCGGAATGATATTGGTGTATCCATCGTGCAACATATCGACGATATACTGCTTGTATTGATAGGTTTTGAAACCATTGCAGATTACCGTGATATCCTTCGTCACCGTGCCTTGGCGTTCCAATGCATCGATCATCGGCATATCAAATGCCGAAGAAGTTTCGAGGTGAATATCGTTTTTCAACGCCTCTTCCACCACATGCTTGAAATGCGAAGATTTCGTACAGTAACAATACTTGTACGAACCGCGGTAATTATGCTTTAAGATGGCAGTTTGAAAGAGTATTTTAGCCTGTTGGATCTTTTTGCTGATGATTGGGAGGTAGGTAAAACGCAGGGGCGTGCCATACGTCTCTATTAACTCCATGAGGTTTAGATCGTGGAAGTATAATTCGTCATCAATGATGTCGAATCCGTCTTGCGGGAAACCGACACTTAAGTCAAGAAATTCCTGATAGCTCTGCATTTTTTGTTATTTTTGGCAAAGATATGCTTTCGTAATGAATACCTATTACAAACACCGTAATTTTTCACCCTCATTATCAGAAGCTTTATAACATTCTTACATTTATATGGCGGATTCATCAATTCCACAAAGACTCGTTGCCGAGACCGTGAACGCGGTAAAATCGCTTTATCAAGCGGATATTCCTGATACTCAAATTAGTTTGCAAGAAACTCGAAAAGAGTTTGAAGGACAATTTACGATTGTAATTTTTCCCGTCACCCGTTTTTCAAAGAAATCTCCGGAACAAACTGGGCAAGAAATTGGTGAAATACTACAGCAACAAATTGCGGAAGTAGTATCCTATAATGTGATTAAAGGATTTTTGAATATTGTGCTTTCCGATGCGTATTGGATCAAACTATTGCACGAATCGATTTCAGCTTCGGACTTTGGTGTATTTGAGCCGACGGGCAAACGCATCATGGTGGAGTATTCATCGCCCAATACAAACAAACCTTTGCACTTAGGCCATATCCGCAACAACCTCTTAGGTTTTTCGGTGGCAGAGATCTGGAAAGCGTACGGTTATGATGTGATCAAAGCCAATCTGATTAATGATCGTGGTATTCATATCTGTAAGTCGATGTTGGCTTGGCAGAAATTTGGCAATGGCGAAACACCAGAAACAGCTGGATTGAAAGGTGACCATTTGGTGGGTAAATATTATGTCGCTTTTGATAAAGCTTACAAAGTCGAAATTGACGCACTCAAAGCGCAAGGCCAAACAGAAGAAGAAGCTAAGAAGAATGCGCCCTTGATCAAAGAAGCGCAACACATGTTGCAACAATGGGAAGCAGGCGATGAAGCCGTCATCCAATTATGGAAAACCATGAACGAATGGGTGTACGCTGGTTTTGGTGTTACTTACGATTCTTTGGGTGTTTCTTTCGATAAATTCTACTATGAGTCGGATACTTATTTATTAGGAAAAGATATTATTCAAGAAGGACTGGATAAAGGTGTGTTCTTCAAAAAAGAAGATAACTCGGTCTGGATCGACCTCACGGCAGATGGTCTGGATGAAAAGCTCGTATTGCGTGGTGATGGTACTTCGGTATACATTACACAGGATTTGGGCACCGCTCAATTGAAATACGATGAGTTTGGTATGGAAGAATCGATCTATGTGGTGGGTAATGAGCAAGATTACCACTTCAAAGTATTGTTCTTGATTCTTAAAAAATTAGGTAAAGCTTGGGCAGATGGTCTTTTCCACCTGTCATACGGTATGGTTGATTTACCATCTGGTAAAATGAAATCCCGCGAAGGAACGGTCGTTGATGCCGATGATTTGATGGCAGAGATGATCGAAACGGCGCAAGCACGTACCGAAGAACTGGGCAAGACGGAAGGATTTTCAGAAGCAGAAAAGCAGGAACTGTATCGCACGATCGGTATGGGCGCTTTGAAGTATTTCTTGTTAAAAGTAGATCCTAAAAAACGCTTGCTATTCGATCCAAACGAATCCGTCGATTTCCAAGGCCATACGGGTCCGTTTATTCAATATACCCACGCGCGTATCAAATCGGTATTACGCAAAGCAGGTGAGGTGAACTCGAGCCAGTCTGTAGATACGATTACGGAGTACGAGCGTGACTTGATTCAAGCATTATCCAACTACCCACAAACAGTCGAAGCGGCAGCCAAAGATTTTAGTCCGGCACAGATTGCCAATTATGTATACGAATTGGCTAAGCTTTATAATAAGTTTTACCACGAGTTGAGTATTCTAAAAGTGGAAGAAGAGCATATAAAAACATTCCGCTTAAAACTATCTACTGCTACGGCATCGGTGATTGCTAGATGTATGAGTTTAATGGGAATCACGGTTCCAGAAAGTATGTAATGGTCGAAGATGTATAAAGTTGGTTTAATCGGTTTCTCTATTGGTGGTCAGGTTTTTCATGCGCCTTTTATCGCGGGAAATCCTGCCTTGCAGCTCTACAAAGTCACAGCACGTAAGGAGGAACAGCAAGCGCTGCTTGCCGAACGCTATCCAGAGGCGATTGCGGTACAATCTGCGGCGGATATCTTTGATGATCCTGCCATTGATATTGTCGTTGTGGCAACTTCCAATGACGTACACTACGATTTTGCCAAGGCAGCTTTGCTTGCTGGCAAACACGTTGTCGTTGAAAAACCATTTACCAATACGAGCGCAGAAGCTGATGAACTCATCGCGTTGGCGGCACAAAAGAATTTGTTGCTTACCGTACATCACAATGCACGCTTTCATTCGGATTTTAAGACCGTTCGCAAACTCATACTAGAAAAAGCGGTCGGCAGATTGACGAATTATGAAGCGCGATACGATCGTTTTCGCAATTATTTGCGCGGCGGCGCTTGGCGCGAGCAGAATTTGCCTGGTTCTGGTATTCACTATGATTTGGGAGCACATTTGATCGATCAAGCGTTGCAATTGTTCGGTGCGCCAATGTCAGTTTTTGCGGATCTTCGCGTACAGCGAGATGGAGCAGCAGCCGTGGATGATTTTGAAATTATTCTTTCGTATCCTACGCATAAAGTTTCTCTGAAAGGGCAGATGTTGGCCAAATTGCCGACACCGCGCTACGCGCTATACGGAACAGCTGGTTGTTTTGTGAAACCGGGAACGGATCCGCAAGAAGATCTACTTCGCAGTGGCAGTTTACCGCACCTAAATTCCGATTGGGGAATAGAACCGGAATCGACTTATGGTACATTAGCCGTTGTCGATGCCGATCAAGTAGAAACTACAAAGCAAGTGGTAAGTGAACGTGGATCTGGACAAGATTTCTATGCCAATGTGGTCGATGTGTTGCAAGGTAAAAGTACACTGACTGTACAGCCTGAGCAAGCACGCGATGTGATCCGCATATTGGAGCTTTGTGAGCAATCGTGGAATGAAAAAACCGTCATCTCTTTAGCCGGAGAACTCCTTGCATATGATTAAATATGATGCGATCATCATTGGTGCTGGCGCCTGTGGCCTGATGTGTGCTGCACAAGCGGGCTTATTGGGCAAGCGTGTGCTGGTGCTCGAGCGCAATAGCAAACCGGGCGCGAAGATCTTGATCTCTGGTGGCGGCCGTTGCAATTATACCAATCTGCATACTTCGGTCGATAATTTCGTGACCGAAAATCCGAACTTCTTGCATGCTGCGTTTAGCCAGTGGACGGTAGATGATACGATTTCTTTCTTCGAAGGATACGGATCTATTCAAGGTGCAGAAAAGACATTAGGTCAATTATTTCCCACGTCTAACAAAGCCAAAGATATTGTCGACGTATTTCTTCGTCTCATGAATCAAACAGGGCAGGAGCTGTGGTTGGATAGCTTGGTGAGAGGGGTGAAGCAGATAGACGAAGGCTTTGAAATTACCGTAGAGCGAGGTGGCGCAGTACAGCAACTCAGCGCCAAGAAAGTCGTGATGGCTTCTGGTGGTTTGCCGGTACAGAAATTGGGCGCATCGGACTTTGCCATTCGTGTAGCACGTGATTTCGGACATCGCATCGTGCGTACTGCACCCGCGTTGGTACCACTCACGATTACAGGCAAAGATGCGGCTTGGTACGCGGCGTTATCAGGCAACTCGCTGTTTGCACGCGTGTGGAATGAGCGGATCTCTTTCGAGGAAAATATTCTATTTACGCATTGGGGACTGAGTGGTCCTGCAATTTTGCAGATCTCATCCTATTGGCGTGCCGGCGAAACCTTTTCTATCGACTTACTCCCGACACATCGACTGGATCAATTGATTAAAGACGAGCGCCAGCTAGGTGGCAAGCGTACGGTTGCACAATTATTACAAGATCATTTCTCCAAGAAATTGGTAGATGCCATGGCGGATATGTTACCATTAACGCTAAAGATCGCTTCGCTAAGCAAAGCCGATGCGCAACGTATTCAAGATACTATTCATCGCTTTCAAGTAAAGCCGGCAGGTGATAAAGGTTACGACAAAGCAGAAGTGATGTCTGGTGGTGTAGCTACCGATGAACTGAATGCCAAAACACTGGAATCTAACAAGGTCAAAGGACTGTACTTCGGTGGGGAAGCCGTCGATATTACCGGTTGGCTGGGCGGTTATAATTTTCAGTGGGCGTGGGCATCTGGCTATGCCATTGCGCAAGCTATTTAATCTTTCTTTTCTCCCTCAAATTCTAATCTATAGCATTTCGCTATCTCCGATATTGGGCAGATCATAATTCTGTATGAAATAGCTTAAATATTCGATAAACCTTTGCGGGAAGAATCGAATTTCAGGAGAATGAATAGCAGGATGGTGAAGGACCATAAAGAAGATCCACCATAGCTGATAAAAGGCAGTGGAATACCAATAACGGGTACAATTCCAATCGTCATCCCGATATTGATAAAGAAGTGGAAGAAGATAATGGAAACTACACCGTAACCGTAAATTCGGCCAAAGGCTGATCGCTGCCGTTCGGCAATGTGAACCAGTCGCATGAGTAAAGCAATGTACACGCTAATCAGTACAACACAACCGACGAAACCCCATTCTTCGCCCACGGTACAGAAGATAAAATCGGTGCTTTGCTCGGGTACGAAATTGTATTTGGTCTGAGTTCCCTGCAAATAACCTTTACCAAACAATTGGCCAGAACCAATCGCAATCATGGATTGGTTGAGGTTATAACCTTGTCCACGCGGATCATCAATCTTGCCTAGAATAATATCAATACGATTTCTCTGGTGCGTTTGAAGGATATTGTCGTAGGCAAAATCCACACACAAGATGTAGGTGGAAGAGGCCAAGAATAGTATCGCAATATTAATCAGGTTCTTCCGCTTCCGACGCAGCAAGTACATAAAAAGTCCAGCTGTCGCAGCCAGCACACCGATCAATATCCACTGATTAAATAGCAAGGCTAATAGAAACAACACGATCGCTAAGCCGCCGATTACCAGCACTTGCGTGCCGACATAACCTTCCCTATAAAAAACAAATATCAACGCAAAGAAAGCTAATGCCGAACCGGTATCGGGTTGCAGCATCACGAGCATTACCGGGAAAAGAACGATCAATGATCCAAAAAACAATGTTTTTAGATTAGGGTTTTTGGTGATCTGGTTGCTGAGGTAAAAGGCGAGGAGCAGGCATGTCGCCAGCTTACCAAATTCAGAAGGTTGGAGTCGGAAGCTTCCTAAAGGAATCCAAGCTTGATTACCACCGACGTTTCGCCCTACGACTAGTACAGCGATAAGCAGCAACGTGACAATAAAGTAAACGACCGGCGCAGAGGAGATAAAGAAGTTGGCCTCGATAATTAGAATACTAAATCCAATAATAAGTGCTGTACCGATGAAGATCGATTGCTTGCCATAGTTCGTATTCAAGTTGAATAAGCTGGCTTGATCTGGATCGTACACGGCTGCATGGATGTTGAACCAACCGATCATACAAAGCATGAACCACAGGCAGACCGTCCACCAGTCGATCTGTCCAAAAAAGCTCTTCTTCTGTAAACTATTCATAGGTGTACGATCTCTCTGTTTCTTGTGTTATATAATGCTATGACTACGATCTGCGCGGTCTTTGACTGTGGTGTACCACTAAAGCCGCTTGCTCTGGCTTCTGCTTTTGGCTATCCGCAGGCTTGTTCAATGCCGTATTCGCTGGTGCAACAGGTTTTTTCGGCTTTGGTCGTAAATCACCGTTGTAGATGCGGTCTTGCAAGTATTTAGGCAACGAAATGGTATCGCGAATATACTTTTCGACCAACATACTGGCGATTGGCGCTGCCCAAGTACCACCATACCCGGCATTTTCTACGAATACAGCGATTGCAATTTTTGGGTTTTCGCGTGGCGCGAATGCAAAGAATACCGCATGGTTTTCACCATGTGGATTTTGTACCGTTCCCGTTTTTCCACACATCTCTATACCGGGAATGGCCACCGCGCGTCCTGAACCACCCTGGTTCACCACGCGACTCATTCCTTCGATCACAGGTTCATAGTATTTGGCATCTACACCTGCCGAAATCTTCTCCGTGAATTCTGGTTTTACAATCTGTTTGTCACCAATCCCTTTGATCAGGTGCGGACGATAATAAAATCCTCTATTAGCTACAATCGCGGTGATATTTGCCATTTGCAAAGGCGTGATACCCAATTCACCTTGTCCGATAGACAGGGAAATATTGAACGAAGAGCGCCATTTTCCACTACCGTAAATTTTGGTGTAATAGTTTGATGTAGGTACGAGTCCAGGTTTTTCACCGGGCAAATCAATACCTAAGGTGTTTCCCAAGCCAAATTTCATCAGCGCCTCGCGCCATAAATCATACGCTTTTGGACCCGACATGCCACGAGAATCGATCATGCGCGCAAATACATTGGCATAATACGGATTACAGGAAACCTGAATAGATCGTGCTAAGTCGATCGTGCCATGCACGCCTGTACAGCGCATCAATCCTCGTCCGCCACCGTAGCGATAACCGCCACTACACGTAAATCTAGTTTGCGCGTCGATCATGCCAGCTTGCTGTGCCGTCAATGCTGCCACGACTTTAAAAATTGATCCTGGAGGATAAGAAGCCTGTATTGGGCGAATGAACATCGGTTTGTCTTCGTTGTTCAGCAAATCCATGTAATTATTTCCCAAATCACGGCCTACCATCAGGTTAGGATCGTAGGTAGGGCTACTCACCATGGTCAATATTTCGCCAGTGGATGGTTCAATCGCGACGACAGATCCCAATTTGTTCTTCATCAGTCGCTCGGCCAAGATTTGGAGATCTTTATCCAAAGACGAAACCATTCCATCACCCGTAACGGCTAATGTGTCGTATTTGCCATCCATGAAAGAGCCTTGTGGGCGGTTGAGCGCATCTACCATTTGGTTTCTAATGCCTCGCTTGCCTCGCAACAAATCTTCATATGCCCGCTCTACGCCAGTGGCACCAATGTAATCGCCTGGTCTGTAGAATCCTTCCGAACGCTCGATATCGCGTTGATTGACTTCTTGAATATAGCCTAAAAATTGCGCGGCAATGCTGTCGGGATAACTGCGTACCGTCCGATTTTGCACATAAAAACCGCGAAACTTATACAGGTGCTCTTGCAAGCGTGCATAGGTCGTCGAAGACAACTGTTTCTCGAACTGTGAGGCGCGATACGGTGAATGCGCTTTCGCTTTTTCGATCCGCTGTATATAACCTTTTTTATCAATCCCGATCAACTCACACAGCAATAAAGTATCAATATCTTTGGCTTCACGTGGCGTGACTAGCAAATCATAGATTGGTTCATTTTGTACCAATATTTCCCCATTGCGATCCAAGATAGCGCCACGCGCCGGATAAACAATGACCTTGCGCAAAACGTTATTGTTCGCGGATAGGATGTAGCTATCGTCTATGATCTGGATATAAAATAGCCGAATCACGATCAGAATGGCTGTCGTAAGGAAAATACCCTGAATAATATACTTGCGTGTAAAGAAGCTATTGTTCATATACGCGATGGCTGTTTATAATTATATACCTAATCGAGACTTCCGTTTGTAGAACAGCAGACTGATTAATAAGATGATGGCAAAGGTACTTAAACTACTTAGTAAAATACTCAAACTGGTCATCAAGAAATTTTGGAAAGAAAATACCTCGATCACAAATAAGGTCAAATGATGAATCAATGTGCCAAAGAAAACATACGAGATATACCATTTCGATCCTAAATCGCCCCATGAAGGGCTGTCTGAAGATTGGCGTACATCCATTTCTAAGGTGATGCGTATAAAGACAATTCTGAACCAAGCTAATGCAATGCATGCTGCGGTGTGGATGCCCATCGAGTCATAAAACGCATCGATGGCTAACCCTGTAGCGAAGGCTAGCACGTATACAAAGAAGTTCGAAGTGCCTAGCGGTAATAGAAGGATAATCAAAATGTAAGGAAAGAAAGTCGCCAGGTTATAATACCCGATGTTCTTAAACAAAACGACCTGCATGGTAATCAAAGCGATAAAACGAATGATATTGTAGAACATGATCCTAGCCATTATCTTCCCTTTCTGCTTCTAGCATTTGTTTTTCTTCCTCCAAATTATCTTTGACTACGTATACGTGATGTAAGTTGTAAAAGTTGGTGCTTAACCTCACCCGAATATCCAAAAAGCTTTCTCCAGAAGCAATACCCGTTTCTGCCACCTCACCCACTTTAATGCCTTTTGGGAACAAGGAGAATCCAGAGGTACGAATTACCTGACCTTTTTCTGCTTTGATATGATTCGGAATGTCACGCAGCATGGCCAATTTAGGATCAATATTATTTCCCCAAACCAAAGATCCAAAAGCCTCTGTACTATCTAATGTGACCGAAACGCGAGAATCTGGGTGCAATAATGACCGCACGGTCGAAAAGTTAGGCGAAACATGCAACACGATACCAACTACACCATTGGATGTGATGACGCCCATACCTTTTTCAATACCCGCCTTGGTGCCTTTGCTCAACGTGAGGTAATTGCTTTTCTGGTGTATGCTATTGTTCACCACCTCGGCTACGATAAACTCATACCGGCTTTCGTCTATAGAATCAGCCAGCGGAATCGAATCTACCGTATCACGCAGGATGTATTTTTGTAATCTTTGTCTGAGTAGTGCATTCTCGCGTGCGAGATCCTCATTAGTTTTACTAAGATCCAGATAGCTTTTCCATGAATTCAATCGATCATAGAAAGAACCTACTATGACATTAGAAGAGCTGACGAAAGAAGAGCGCTGGAAAGAATTATTTCGGATGGCAAGGATGACGGCCACCGTAAAAAAAAGCAAGAACCAGAAAAAGGCGTTATAACGAATAAAGAAAAGCCAAAGGTTTTTCATCCTGTTGTTTTAATTTCCTGCTTTTGCTCCTATGGGTGGCTAACGAGCGGAAATGCCTCTGTGTAGCCTGTCCCTAAAATTATTTGACACGTTTACGGAATCATGCAATCATCATCCGCAAACGTGTCTTATTACTACTCCTTATTGGAGATGAATTACTGCATTAAAAACTTGAATCTTCCGATGTTTTTCAACGCGATACCTGTACCACGTACTACTGCACGAAGTGGATCTTCTGCAATGTGAACCGGAAGTTTGGTTTTCGCTTGTACACGTTTATCTAAACCGCGCAACAAAGCACCACCACCAGTCAAGTAAATACCTGTTTGATAAATGTCCGCAGATAGCTCTGGAGGTGTGATCTCTAAAGCTTTAAGAATCGCTTCTTCAATTTTAGAAATAGACTTGTCCAAGCAGTGCGCAATCTCGGTATACGAAACGGTGATTTGCTTTGGAATACCCGTCATTAAATCGCGACCTTGTACCGGGAAATCGTCTGGAGCATCTTGTAGCTCAGGCAATGCGGAGCCGACCTCAATTTTGATCTTCTCTGCCGTACGTTCACCGATCATAATATTGTGCTGGCGGCGAATGTATTGTACGATATCCGAGTCGAAGTTATCTCCCGCTACGCGAATAGATTGATCGCAGACAATTCCTGATAAGGCAATGACCGCAATCTCTGTAGTACCACCACCGATATCAATAATCATATTACCAACAGGCTCTTCCACATCGATACCGATACCAACAGCAGCGGCCATCGGCTCGTGGATAAGATACACTTCTTTTGCTCCAGCAATCTCCGCAGAGTCACGCACCGCGCGTTTCTCTACTTCAGTAATACCCGAAGGAATACAAACCACCATACGCAAAGAAGGGAAAAACCAGCTTTTGCCATTGTTTACCAACTTCACCATACCGCGGATCAGATGTTCTGCAGCTGTAAAATCTGCAATAACACCATCCCGAAGCGGGCGTACTGTTTTTATGTTGTCGTGCGTTTTACCTTCCATCTGCATCGCATGACGACCGATCGCGATCACTTTGTTGGTGGTGCGATCAAATGCGACTATAGAAGGCTCGTCCACCACTACTTTGTCGTTATGTATGATAAGGGTATTCGCCGTACCCAAGTCAATCGCAATTTCTTGCGTAAACCAATTAAAAAGACCCATCTAGCGCGAATTTTCTAAGTTTTATTTTAAATGCAAACCTACTGAAAAAAATCTTTTCTTCGGCTATACTCATTCATAAAAAATGAGGAACTTTCTCGAATATAAGATCGTGTCTGATCAGTGCGATAGGTCAACGAATAAATGGTTGGTTTATTGTATAGATGTGCCTATATAATAGTTGAAAATATCAGCCGTAATCTGCTTATCCTTACTATCCGCCAGCTTCATGAATTGAAATTTATCGGTCGGTTTTAAGCGGATTCTTTTTTCTTTACCGACTAGAATATCCACAGGCATGTCAAAACCTTTTGCCTCGGCAATCCAACGATAAGCGATCTGATCTTCAGGCATTCGGATGACTTCCAAAGTTGGTATGCCAGCATGTTGTACATACTGCTCAAATGTTTTTGAAAAATCGATGCCCGACGTTTTGTTGACGTACTGCACAATGTCATTGTAGTCGACTGTTTTATGGTAGAATGTACTATTTAGTCCACGCAGAATTTCGCGCCATTTCGCATCGTCATTGATAATCGTCCGCATCATGTGAAGCATGACGCCACCTTTTGGATACATATCGCCAGAGCCTTCTTTGTTTACATTGTACGGACCTTGAATAGGTGCATCGTTTGAAATACCTCTACGGTTGCCATGTACATATGCTCCGCTGGCTTCTTTGCCATGAAAGTAATCGATAAACAACGCTTCGGAATAATTGGTGAAGCTTTCGTGAATCCACATGTCTGCGAGATCTTTGGAAGTGATATTGTTACCAAACCATTCATGTCCAGATTCATGCACGACGATGAAATCCCATTTTAATCCCCAACCCGTGCCCGAATTATCTCTACCCAAATAGCCATTGCCAAAACGATTGCCGTATGCAATGGCACTTTGATGCTCCATGCCCAAATGCGCTGTTTGTACGATTTTGTATCCATCTTCATAAAAAGGGTAGGGGCCAAACCAATGCTCAAAAGATTCCAAGGTTTCGCGCACATTCTTTTGCAGATGACTCATCTTGTCAGCATCTTCCCGCAATATGTAATAATCCACCGTTAGCGGTCCTTTCTCTCCGTTATAATTCTCGTTCAAGTGCACATAATCTCCAATATTCAAGGCTACGTTGTAGTTGTTGATTGGATTACGCACTTTCCAATGATATTTTGTGTATTTATTCTTCAGTTTTTCAGTTTTCACCAATCGACCATTCGAGACATTCATCACTCCTTGAGGTACGGCGACGGAGATGAGCATGCTATCCACTTCGTCCGACTGATGATCTTTATTTGGCCACCACACACTAGCGCCCAAACCTTGGCAAGCGGTTGCTACCCAAGGTTTGCCGTTGCTATCTTGCTTCCAGTCAAACCCGCCATCCCAGGGCGCGCGCGTAGCTTGAATAGGATTGCCCGAATAATGCACCACAAATGAATCGAGTTTCCCTTTCGGAATCGTATTTGGAAAGGCCACGAAAACAGCATTGTACTCGCGGTCAAAATCTAGTTCTTTGCCTTTGTAAACCACTTTATCCACCGAAAGATTCTCAAATAAATCGAACTGCAAGGTGTCGAAATCATTCAGCGCGGCAAAACGAAATAAATTGGTTCCCGCAATATGCTTGTTTTCAATATCGACGGTCACGTCAAGATGATAATACTGGATATCATAGCAGGTTCTGTATGAAGTCAGTTCACCGCGTAGGGAATCGGCTTTGGTGAATAGCTGTTTGGCTTTCATCAGCTGCGCTGATGCATAAAATGGTGTGGTCAGAACGCTGAAAAGTAGTATCGCGGCAAACTTTTGAATCATGGAAGAATGTGTTTTGTAGTAAATCTACAAAAAATCGCTATGGATCGGTGAATCTTTGAGGTTTGTGCTATTATCAGTAAATAATTGGGTAAATTAGGGTAATCAATTTCTTAACCATGTACAAATACAGCTTGTTTATCTTGATATGGATGCTGTCAGGATTTTCTTCTCTTGCGCAATCGCACCTTTTCTTAAAGGGCAAGGTGAAAAAGGATATTTATCTCGAATTGCCTTTTGAAGTTTTTCATGGCCATATTATTGTGCAGGCAGAAATTCAGGGTGCTATCCATCGCTTTCTTTTTGATACGGGTGCTCCAAATATGATTCGAGGCGAATTTTTATCAACCAAAGTCAAACCTAAATCGCAAAAGATTAGCGATAGCCAAAATCAAAAGGGTAAAATGGCACTTGGAATTATTGATTCGCTTACGTTATGCGGTGTGAATTTTTACGAATATGCTGCACTAGATCACGATTTTTCCGAAAACTTTCCATTCAGCTGTTATGATATTGCTGGATTTATTGGAAGTAATTTGTTTCGTGATCTGATAGTGAAAATTGATTGGAAGGGGCAAAAGCTGATAGTTACGGACGATTTGGCTAAGGTAAATCCTACTACAACGCCCATAAAAATGAAGCTGGTCGGTTCACAACTATTACCTTATATCTCGCTTTCATTGGGTACTGATAAAAAAAGAAATCTGCCGGTATTAGTAGATATTGGATATAATCATCAGCTGATGTTGAACAAGAAAGAGTATGAGAAAAAAGCTCAGAAAGCAGGTTTTTTTAGTCGAGTAATGGAGTTGGAGGGTATTGGGTCAACGGGCATTTATGGGGCTGCGAATAGTCATCAATATGCCGTAACCGCGAATCGTATTGGTATTGGTGCAGTCGATCTAACAAACATGAACATCGCCACATCGAACGGTAGTAGTAAAATCGGAACGAAGTTCTTGGCGTATGGCGATATGATTTTGGATTATAAACACAAGCATTTTTATTTTGAAAGCACTGACAAGATTGTTGATTTGACTACAGAATTGCCAGCTTATACGCCTGGCGTTCGGGATCAGAAAATGGTAATTGGCTTTATCTATCGAGATGATTTGAAATCAATGATGAAGCCTGGTGATCAGATTATTAGTGTGGATGGTGTCGATCTGAGCAAGTTGGAACCGTGCCGCATGCTGGAAGTTTCTCCGCGCGCTAAAGAACGATTGCAGATTTTATCTGATGGAAAGCTGGTAGATATTACGCTGTAGCCATGATAGAAGAACATGACTACAGTTTAATTTGTAATTAGCTAAGCTTTCTTAGTCTTTCGCTGTTCGAAAAACTCCTGAATCGCTTCTAGATTAAATGCATTCAAGCATTTTTCGGCCGATAGGCCACCTTTGCGACCGACCAATACGCCGTATTGCATATCGTGAAATCCTTCCATACGATGCGCATCTGGGTTGATGGATAATAACACGCCTTTTTGTAGCGCATAGCGATGCCAGCGCCAATCCAAATCGAGGCGAAGCGGATTCGCATTGATCTCAATCACTACATGATTGCTGGCACAGGCATCGATCACTTTTTTGTAGTCGATTGGATATCCAGCTCTGGAAAGCAATAATCGACCTGTCGGATGACCCAAGATTGTGGTGTACGGATTTTCAATGGCTTTGATTAATCGTTCGGTTGCTTTTTCTTCCGTCATGCCTAGATTACTGTGTACCGAAGCGACTACAAAGTCAAACTTTGCTAAGATTTCATCTGGATAATCCAAGGAACCATCACCTAAGATATCGGACTCGATACCTTTGAATATTTTAAACGGCGCCAGCTTTTGATTGAGTTGGTCAATTTCTTGCCATTGCTGTTCAATACGTTCTATAGAAAGGCCATTCGCATACACGGCCGTTTTGGAGTGATCACAAATGCCTAGGTATTGCAAGCCCATGTTCTCTTTGCAATAGGTTGCCATTTGCTCTAAGCTATGCACGCCATCTGAGTAGGTGGAGTGATTGTGCAATGTGCCTAAGATGTCCTGATTGCGAATCAAGGTTGGCAAGGCATTATCCGCAGCTAAATCAATTTCATTAAATCCTTCGCGCAATTCTGGTTCTATATACGTCAAGCCGAGCGCTTCGTAAATAGCAGCTTCGTTCGCTAGATTAGGAATGTCTTTGTTTCGTGCTGTCAATAAATCGATATGCTCAGTAGACCCCGTAGTCAACAGCCAGTTTTTGGCAAAAGAATCCGTCGCAGTAGTGAAAATGCGATACGCAATATTGTTGTCATCTTTAAAATGTACGGCTTCGCGGTCGGCGTCAATCTGCAAGATATAATCTTTGCTTTCTAAAGTCGATACCAACACATGTTGCGGGAGATCGATCAATAAATCAATGTATTGCAACACTTCTGCTTTACGACGGTAATCGCCCGTAAAAACAATTTGATTGTCTGGGAAATTTTGTTTCAGTGCTTCTAACACCGCTTCAGCAAAATGCGTCGCTCGCGCATACAATACCCAACCTTTGTTGGCGATCGAGAACTCAATGTTTTTCTTGATTTCTTCCTGCGTTTTCAAGCCAAATCCCTTGGCTTCTACCAATCGGTTTTCATTGCAGGCATAGTACAGTTCACCGATGCTTTCGATGTTTAAATTTTTCCAAACGATCTGAATCTTCTTTGGTCCTAAGCCTTTAATGCTAAGCATTTCTAACACTCCTTCGGGCACTTGCTCCTTTAATTTGTCCAATTCAGGCAGCGTGCCCGATTGGATGATCAGCTTGATTTTTTCGGCCGTGCTGTTTCCTATTCCCGGTTGCTGACTTAGTTCTTCCATGCTAGCCTTCTCGGCAGCAAAAGGAAGCTTGTCAATTTTAAAAGCTGCACTGCTAATGGCTTTGGTGCGAAATGGATTTTCATTGAGGAGTTCCATCAACTGACCATATAGTTTGAAAACCTTTGCGACGCTTTTATTATCCATGGAAATAGGGTGTTGTTTTTGTGTGTTTGAAAGTCAAAGATAGGGAAATATGTGCAATCCTTAATCCCTGTAAATGCCATGTCTTTTCCGCAGCCGCGGCACGAGGCCGCGGCAATCTTTATGCTATACAGTATCGCTGACAAACAAAAATGGTAGTAAGCTATTGCTTACTACCATTTAATAAATATTATCGTTATAAACGAAAGATGCGACGTTTATACTTGCTCCGTATCTTCCGTTACTTTCATTAAAGGATCGGGACGATGATACTTGTGAATAATCAGTCGAATTCCAGAGTTTTTCGTGAAAAACTTAACCGTCCAGTTGATGAACGTAACCAATTGATTGCGGAAGCCAGCGATCGATAGTAAGTGGACAAACATCCACGTACACCAAGCGATAAATCCTTTCAAATGCAACTTGCCCATATCAACTACCGCACGATTACGTCCTACGGTCGCCATAGATCCTTTGTCGAAGTATTTGAAATCTTCGGTGTTATTCTCATTCTTCAAGATGCTCAATATGTGATCAGCCACATACTTACCTTGTTGCTGCGCAACAGGTGCTACACCTGGAAGTCCGTTTGGCGTTTTTTCGGTGACAGTAGCGGCTACATCACCAATGGCATATACACCTGGCATGTCAATGATCTGGCATTGGCCATTTGTTTTAATTCTATTACCGCGCTGAACTAGATCAGGATTGATTCCCTCTGGGAATTGACCTTTCACACCGGCACCCCAGATTACCGTTTTTGTTGGGATCTGATCGCCGTTGGATAAAGTAACCGTCATGCCATCGTATTCTTTTACGACCGTGTTCAAGATCACTTTGACGCCTAATTCCTCTAGATAGCGTTTCGCATCGCGCGAAGATTTGTCAGAAAGTGCTGCTAATACTTCACCCAGCCCTTCCACGAGATACACATTCATCTCATGTTTGGATAATTCTGGGTAATCTTTCTTCAGCATGTGCAATTGTATTTCTGCGATCGCTCCAGAAAGCTCTACACCAGTAGGGCCACCACCAACGACCACGAAATTCATAAAACGCTCACGATCGTCTGCATTTTTGCGCAATACGGCCTCTTCGAGGTTTTGCAATACATAGCTGCGGATATTTTGTGCTTCTTGGATGCTCTTCATGCCTAGAGAATATTTCTCTACGTTGGCATTTCCAAAGAAATTGGATGTAGCACCACTAGCTACCACTAAGTAATCGTAATCAAACTCGCCTACCGAAGTGTGTACTATTTTAGCATCCTTGTCGATACGTAGTACCTCCGCCATGCGAAAGCGGAAATTCGATTGAGACTTGAACATTTTACGTAGCGGAAACGCAATAGAATCGGACGCTAATGTACCCGTAGCTACTTGATAAAGTAGCGGCTGGAACGTATGAAAATTGTTGCGATCGATCAATAAAACTTCAACTTCTTTGTCTTTTAAGCGACGCGCTACTTCTATACCGCCGAAGCCACCTCCGATTACGATGACTCTTGGGAATTTTCTCTCAGATCGATTTAGCAACATAATGATTTCGATGAAATGTAAACCTTAACTATGATTTTTCTGCAAATATCCGACTAATTATCTCATTTCGATAAAGAAAAATGAATTATTACACTTAATACAAACTAGTGATGTCTATTGTTTGTTGTAAAGTATTAAAATAAAGATAGTTACATGGATTACTGCAAATGTGTATAATCTACACTAATAATTGGATTGTATGTCGTCTATAATCGGTAATTAATAAGCTCTTGAGTGTAAAGTGCCGTATACCTGATTGTTATCTCATCTAATCGTCAAGCTTTCTAGAAAACGAGGCACTCGGACGAGTGATTTGCGAGGAGATATCGTAACTTTGTTTGAGATTAGAAAGAGAGGAAACATTTGAAACCATTTCATATAGATAAAATTCGCGCAGATTTTCCAATATTGTGTACACAGGTACACAATAAGCCGCTGGTGTATCTGGATAATGGCGCGACCACCCAAAAACCAATTCAGGTTATACAGGCGATTACGGATTACTATACCAACATGAATAGTAATGTGCATCGTGGCGTGCATCATCTGAGTCAGATATCCACCGACGCTTTTGAAGTGACGCGCCGCAAGGTGCAAGAATTCATTCATGCGGCATATGATCACGAAATCATCATTACCAAAGGCACGACAGAAAGTATCAATATGGTGTCTAATTGCTATGGAAAAGCCTTTGTAAACGAGGGCGATGAAATTATCATTACCGCGATGGAACATCATTCCAACATTGTGCCTTGGCAAATGCTCTGTGAAGAAAAGAAAGCCGTGCTAAAGGTAATTCCGATGTTGGAAAATGGCGAGCTGGATTTGGAAGCTTACCGCACACTGCTGAGCGAGCGGACAAAAATGGTCACTTTCAATTACGTGTCGAATGCGTTGGGCACGATCAATCCTGCAAAGGAAATGATTGCCGAAGCGCATCGTTATGGTGCGGTGGTGTTGGTTGATGCAGCGCAAGCCATTCAGCATATCGCAATAGACGTGCAGGATTTAGATGTGGATTTTTTGGTTTTCTCCGGACATAAAATGTACGGGCCAACAGGCGTAGGTGTGTTGTACGGCAGAGAAGATCTGTTGAACGCTATGCCTCCCTACCAAGGTGGTGGCGACATGATCAAGGAAGTGACGCTAGAAAAAACCACATACAATGAACTGCCTTTCAAGTTCGAAGCCGGTACACCAAATATCGAAGCTGGAATCTGCTTGACGCAAGCCATTGATTACATCAACGACATTGGTTTGGATGCAATTCGAGCGCACGAAGAAGAATTGGTAGAATACGCCACTATCGAATTAGGCAAAATAGAAGGGATGCGATTTATCGGTACTGCCAAGGAAAAAAGTTCTGTGGTTTCTTTCTTAATTGATGGTACGCATCCTTATGATGTGGGTGTGTTATTGGACAAAATGGGTATTGCCGTGCGTACGGGACATCATTGTGCGCAGCCAATTATGGATTATTATGGTATTCCAGGCACCATTCGTGCCAGCTTTGCACTATACAATAGTAAAGAGGATGTGGATGCGTTGGTAAAAGGTGTGACACGCGCCGCAAATATGTTACGATAAGATTACAACATGACGATCAACGAAAAACAAGATGAATTAATAGAAGACTTTGCTTTCTATGAAGATTGGATGGAAAAATATGAATACATCATCCAGTTGGGCAAGGAACTTCCGCTCATCGACGAAAAATATAAGACCGAAGACTACATTATCAAAGGTTGCCAATCCAAAGTTTGGCTGCACCCTGATATGAATGAGCAAGGCAAGGTAGATTTTGCGGCCGATAGCGATGCGATTATTACCAAAGGTTTAGTAAGCTTAATGGTGAAAGTATTGTCGGGCCATACACCAAAAGAGATTGCCGACGCCGATTTATATTTCATCGATCAAATCGGGTTGAAAGACCATCTTTCTCCGACTAGAGCTAACGGTTTGCTGGCTATGGTCAAGCAAATGAAGCTGTATGCTATTGCATTACAGATGAAATAATAGTACATTCGAGAAAGCATCTACTCATTATGGAAAGAAAATCTTTTTTAAAAGGCGTGAGCGCCACCGTGTTGTCGGGCGCAGTATTGGCCGCATGTGGTTCTCCAGCAGCACAATCTTCTGAAGGTTCGGTAGCGTGGGGCGAAGGTACCATCGTACATTCGGTCTACTTCTGGTTGCGCACCGATCTTACGGATCAAGAAAAAGAAGAATTTCCACAATTTTTTGAAGCGTTGAAGAAAGTTCCAGGCTTTACGGCCTGTCGTGTAGCGACGCCAGCACCCACTACACCTCGTGAAGTGGTAGATAATTCGTTCTCCTATCACTGGATTGCCGTGTTCCCTTCTATGGACGAAGTCAATATCTACGAAAAGCATCCTGATCACTTAGCGGCTGCTGAAAAATTCTCAAAGTACTGGACTCGAGTCGAAGTGCGCGATTCTATCGCTTAATCGACGGCATCCACGATCGTGTGAAAGGCAATTACTTCTTGTCCAAAGAATAATTTAGCCTTTTCACCAAAGTCTGCCGGATCATCTGTGGTGTAAAAACTATAAGCACTGCCTCGTTGGCATTGCGCTTCTACTTCGGGATGTCTTTCCAGATAATCGACCAAACTATCGGCTACTAAATCCCCTTGCGGAACTAGTTTGATATGTTTTGGTGTGTGCGCTTGAATCGTAGGGAGCAATAAAGGATAATGCGTGCAGGCAAGCAAGATGGTGTCGATCTCGGGGGATTGACTCAATAAAGCTTCCACGTCTTCTTTCACGAAGAAATGCGTGCCTTCACTATCCAAATCATTGTTTTCTACTAAGGGCACCCACACTGGACAAGCATGCTGATGTACCACAATCTGCGGATGAAAACGTTGAATTTCGATTTTGTAAGATTCTGATCGTACCGTGCCTTGTGTGGCTAAAATGCCGACATGCCCTGTTTTGGTATATTGGTCAATGATCTCCGTGGTCGGACGAATCACGCCTAATACTTTTTTGCCTGGCGGAAGATCATTTTGCTGAATGCTGCGCAATGCTTTCGCTGATGCCGTGTTGCAAGCCACAATCACTAAGGGACAGCCCATCTCGAAGAGCTTGAACACACATTCTTTGGTGTATTGGTATACGGTCTCGAAAGATCGGTTACCATAAGGTACGCGTGCATTGTCACCCAAATAGATATAGTCATATTGTGGCAAGCGCTCGCAAATGGATTTGAAAACGGTCAATCCGCCAAATCCAGAGTCAAAAATTCCGATAGGTCCGTGATTCATCTTTTGCATAGTTACACATAATTCTCGAAATCCGCGATTTCGTTGGTTGTAATTTCATTGGGCGCATTCACTTGACACTTGGCTGTCAGGTATTCTGACAATTATACCCTAAATTTGAAGCAGTTTTTCATAACGAATCGTCGTCATACATGCATAAATTTCAAATCTCTCAGATCATCCGTCAACCCAATGATAATATCACGATAACTTTTGATGATGTTAATAAGGATTTTCCACCTTACTTGGCAGGACAGTTTCTGACGCTGATATTTGATTTCAATGGCCGACAAGTTCGACGTTCGTATTCGTTTAGTTCTTCACCGGTAGTCGATGAACCGATGGCGATTACGGTGAAGCGAGTAGATAATGGGGAGATTTCGAGATTATTGCATCACCGCACTGCAGTCGGAGATACGATAGAGGTAATGGCCGCACAAGGTTTGTTGGCGTACAAGCCCCAAGCAGATGTACCCAAAACGCTTTTCTTATTTGCGGCAGGAGTGGGCGTCACGCCGTTGTTTTCTATTCTAAAAACAGCTTTGGTGGCTGAGCCAGATACGAAAGTGGTCTTAGTATACAGCAATGGCTCGTCGGAGAGAACGCTCTTTTGGAATGAGCTCCGCGAATGGCAAGCCAAATATCCTGATCGTCTGCACATAGAGTGGATCTTTTCGAATTCTAAAAACTTATTGACGGCTCGTTTGAATCGCGAATATATTATTCGCTTGGTACAGCAATTCGACGATCCAGCAAAAGAAACGGCTATTTACCTGTGTGGGCCTGTGTTTTACATGGATCTTTGTCGGTTTACCCTGTTGGGAATGGGTTTTCCTGACGAAGATATTCACAAGGAAACATTTTTCTTTCCAGAAGAAGAAGCGGATGATGATGAGCACGAAGAGGAAGAAGTAGATACCAATACCTATCAGGTGGTCTTGAAATTTCAAGGTCAAAGTTATGATCTCGCAATTCCTTATAATAAAACCATCTTGGATGTAGGACTTGAACAAAAGATCAAGCTGCCGTATTCCTGCAAATCGGGTATGTGCAGTACTTGTATATCGCAAGTGCATGCCGGATCGGTGCGCATGACCTACAACGAAGTATTGACCGATCGGGAAGTGGACAATGGCCGTTGCTTGATCTGCACGTCGCATCCTGTGGAAGATGGCGTGGTGGTAGAGGTATTGTAATAAATTGAAGAAGATCTAGCTTATAAAAAGTGCCAAGAAAGCAAAAGCCTCGACGAAAGTCGGGGCTTTTGCATTTTTGAATGCTGCTCAAGAACTTAATCTGATTTTTTTAAGAGAGGATTGTATTATTTATTAAGAATGTAAATATCTCATTAATTAATTACAATATATATCTCAGCGTAAACATTCGTTAATTGCTGATCTCATGGCGAAACTAATAGAGTGTATACTTATATAAATAGCTGCATGAGTAAATTATAACTAATCGCTTTGATGTGTAATTTTAATGTATATTAAATTTATATTTTATATTTTTATTTACTATATTTCTTTTTAATTATATTTAATTATTAAAAAAATTTAACTTAAATAAATGCGATCATTCCCAAATGACAGACAGTTGGATATAATGGATTGCGGTCCGGCGTGTCTAAAAATGATTGCTAAGTTCTATGGAAAATTTTATTCACTTCAGTATTTAAGAGATAGGTGCGGCAGTACGAGAGAAGGAGTTTCATTTTTAGATCTCAGTCATGCAGCAGAAAGCATAGGTTTGAGAACATTATCTATCAAGTGTTTGATTGATGATTTAATTTTAAAAGTTCCATTACCAGCTATAATTCACTGGGATAATAGTCATTTTGTTGTTGTATATAAAATTCTGCCAAAAAAGCAGATGTTAAATAGCGTTGTCTATATATCAGATCCCGCAAAAGGGTTTTTGAAATATAATGTTTCAGACTTTATTGAGAAATGGTATAATAAAAATGAAGGAAGAGGTGCACTAATAGCTTTGGAACCTCAAGGTGATTTCTACCAAAGGGAAGTATCAGAGAAAATAGAACGTAAAAAGACTTTAGAAAACTTCTTATCCTATTTTAAACCTTACAAAAAAAGTTTCACCAACCTTCTTGTGATAATGTTGCTAGTAACCATACTGCAAGCATTTCTTCCATTTATTTCTAAGGCCGTTATCGATGTCGGAATACAGATAAATGATCTAGACTTCATCAACATAGTTTTAGTGGCTAATATCGCGATTATTTTTAGTGTTTTACTTTCGAATGTTGTGCGCGATTGGATTCTGCTACATATTACATCTAGAGTCAACATTGCTTTAATTTCAGACTACTTGATAAAGTTGATGCAATTACCTATTACCTTTTTCGAAAACAAAATGGCAGGAGATATCATACAAAGAGCGAATGATCATGAACGAATCAGGAGTTTTATTATGAATAATTCTCTAAACATGATATTTTCTACCATAACCTTTGTTGTGTTTGGTGTAATTCTTTTGATTTATAATGATACTATATTTCTCATTTTCCTCTTGGGAAGTATCCTCTATGTATGCTGGGTACTTGCTTTTTTAGGTCTAAGAAAGAAATTGGATTGGGAGTACTTTGAACTTGTTTCTAAAAATCAAAGTTATTGGCTGGAAACTATTAGCAGTATACAAGATATTAAGATAAACAATTACGAAAAGCAGAAACGGTGGAAATGGGAAGATATACAAGCAAGACTGTATAAGGTAAATTTGCGAGTTTTAAATGTCACCAACTCCCAAAACTCGGGAGGACAATTTATAGATTCGTTAAAAAACCTATTGATTACTTTTTATTGCGCTAAAGCTGTTATTGCTGGAGAAATTACTTTCGGAGTCATGATTTCAACCCAATTCATTATCGGAATGCTAAATGGACCAGTAACGCAATTTATTCAGTTTATTATATCTTTTCAGTTTGCGCAGATTAGTTTTCTTCGCTTAAATGAAATTCATCAAATGTCCGATGAACACGACGAAGTTGGTAGTAATCATGTGAGCTTACCAGATAGGAAAGACTTATTGGTACTTAATGTCGCATTTAAATATAGTTCAAACTCAAATTTGGTCTTAAAGGGTGTAAATATGATAATTCCTGAGGGAAAAGTTACTGCTATTGTAGGAGATAGTGGTAGTGGTAAATCTACATTGTTAAAACTTTTACTTCGTTTGTATAAACCATCGTATGGGGAAGTTATGATTGGAAACATGAATGTAAATAATATCAGTTTAAAGCAATGGCGAGAAAAGTGTGGGGCAGTTATGCAGGATGGAAAAATCTTCAACGACACTATCCTGAATAATATTGTATTAGATGATGAATTTGTTGATTACGAGCTACTTAAAAAAGCGGTAAGTACTGCCAATATTGCTCTGGAAATTGAGCGACTTCCATTAGGATATCAAACAATGATGGGAGAGCAGGGGAGAGGATTAAGCGGAGGACAAAAGCAACGCGTCTTGATTGCTAGAGCATTATATAAAGATCCTGATTACTTGTTTTTTGACGAGGCAACTAACGCTTTAGATATGGTGAATGAACAAAAAATTGTAGATGCTTTAGATGAAGTATTTAAAGGAAAGACAGTAGTTATAGTTGCTCATCGGTTAAGTACGATCATGAAGGCTGATCAAATAATAGTAATGCAGGATGGCACTATCGTTGAAACGGGGAATCACGAAAGTCTTATGTCAAGGAAGGGCAGGTACTTGACATTAGTACAAGCACAGTACGATTTAAAAGAGTCATCTGAAAACAGTAATCCGATGTAAATGGATAATTCCGAAGAAAAATTAAATGATGTTTACGGGAGAACCGAGCATGTACAAGAGATCATTACAAGGATTCCGACCACTTTTGGACTATATGTCACAGGTGTAGTAATGTTCGTCCTAACGTTGCTTTTATTTTTTGGTTGGGTTGTAAGATATCCTGACGTCATTGTTGGGGAAATTGTAATTAATTCGAATGTCTCCCCTATAAAGTTAGTGGCTGAAGTTAATGGACGGCTGAATCTTACTTTGTTTGAATCTTCCGACAAAGTATTAGAAGGGGAGATGCTTGCGTACCTGAGGAATGCTGCAAATCCCAAAAATGTGTACTTCATTGATAGTTTATTGAAGCGTTACAACCCATTTGGTGAGGATATTCTAAACTTAAAAAAAGCAATGCCGCAAAATTTTTCAATTGGGGAATTAAACGAGAAGTATTTTATTTTTTTAAATTCATTAGAAGAGTTTAAAAATTATAGAGAAGGAAGGCTTCTTGATAAACAACATGCGGCCCTCAATCGAGCTCTAGTAGAGCAGGAAGAGGTAATTCGTGTCGCTCAAAATCGGTTAGATATGGGTTCCAATTCTTTGGAACATGCACTAAGGATTTATACAAGAGATTCTCTGTTGTTTTTAAAAAAAGTGATAAGTGAATCTGAATTGGATAATAGTAAGGTCTCGTATAATAATAGCAGAGAGAGTTACCAAAATAATTTGAATAATTTGATAAATGCAAGACAGCAATCCATGCTGACAAAAGGCAAAATTGAAGAGATTGAAGTACAAAATCCTGAGAAAGAACAGGAGATTAGATCGTATGTCATAGCTAGTTATAATAAATTGTTAGATGAGATTAAATTATGGGAACAAAAGTATGTTTTCAAGGCTCCATTTGACGGACAAGTACAGTTTTTGAAATTTTGGAACAATAATCAATTTATACAAGCCGGCGAAGAGATTTTTACGGTTATTCCAAAGGATAATCAATTAGTGGGAGAGGTGATGTTACCGAATAAAGGAGCTGGAAAGATAGCAATAGGTCAAGAAGTCATCGTGAAATTAGACGATTACCCTTATAATGAGTACGGCGCAATCAAAGGTGTTGTCAAAGCGATATCGTTAACTACGAATGTCGTCAGAACCACGCAAGGTGAGATTAATAATTATCTCGTTGCGGTGTCTTTTCCAGAACAGCTGAAAACAAACTATGGATCGGTTTTAAACTTTAAATACGAGGCAAAAGGGATAGCAGAAATCATTACTAATGATAGAAGATTGATAGAAAGATTGTTTGACAACTTAAAATATAGAACAAACTAACTGGTTTAATTAGTTTAGAATATACAAGAAGTCAATAGTAGTCAC
This sequence comes from Sphingobacterium chungjuense, assembly GCF_011316935.1. Classification (GTDB taxonomy): domain Bacteria; phylum Bacteroidota; class Bacteroidia; order Sphingobacteriales; family Sphingobacteriaceae; genus Sphingobacterium; species Sphingobacterium chungjuense. Next base: position 580,871 of record NZ_WLYS01000003.1, on the reverse strand, counting down.
ATAGAATGGCAAGTAAATATTGTGCATAGATCTTACTATATTTTGAAGTAATGACATTAAATTCAGCAAGATTTCGATCTAATAGGGCTTTATTATAATCTATAGCAGATGCTACACCGAGTTCATACCTAGCGGCCATAGCATTTAGTGCTGTTTCTAGGCTTTCAAATCTTTTTTGAGACACTAAATGTTCTTGATGAGATCTTTGCATCTCTTGGAGCGCCAGCCTATAAATCTTTTCTTGTTCAACCTCTACTTTTTGTAATTCCTCGGTCTGAATTAAAAATTGTAAATGTGCTCTCTTCTTTGCACTTTTCACTCTGAAGCCATCGAAAATAGGTGCAGATAAAGAAACGCCTAGATTTAGTGATTCATTTTGCCCTATTTGATCCAAAAGCGACATATACCTTCCGGTTGTGAAGTCCCGTCTCTCAGATGAATAATTTGTACCATATCCTCCTGAAAATGATAGTGAAGGTAAGTATCTGTTTTTTGCCATTGCTTTTTCCAGTATGGCCTTTTTCAGTTGAGCATTGGCTTGCGCTATCTCAGGGGTTTGAGCGATAGACAAAAAAAGCGTTGTTTCGGTGCTCAGCATATCATCTTGGGAGACAAATTCTTGTGGTATTATTAATTGAATACTGTCTGTATATGGCATGTTGATTAGTTGTTTGAGGTTAACCAAAGCTTCTTGCTTATTGTTTTTACTCGTCAATACATTGTATTCATCTATCGCTACTTGGCTTTCTGCCAAAGAGACATCTACAAGCGTTTTGCTCCCTAAGGCTAGCTGTTCCTTTTGTGTCACTAATTGTTCTTGAGAAAATCTCAATTGACTTAGACTGGATGAATGTAGTGCTTGGTTTATGGTAGCATTAAAGAAGAACTGCAGCATTTGTAATTTTAGGGCACGGTTTAACACACGTGTTTGCGCGTGATTCTCTTGCAGGGTCAAGACCGTTGTGCGTATTTGATCGCGTAAAGCAAATCCTTGGAACAATACAACCTGAGTGCCTAAATTAGCATTTGCCGAGTTTGTCCAGCGATTGCCAGTAATCAGCTGTCCTGAGATTTGGTCAAATGTCAAACCATAAATGTAATTATGGTTTGCTCCTAGTGATATTATTGGTAGTAAGGCATTTTTTGCATCCTTCACGTCTTGGTGAGATAGCGACGTTTTGTATTGCATCTGTCGAATTTCAATATTGTTTTCCTCCAACAAGCGTATAGCGTCATTTAGCGTGATAGTCTGTTGTGCGAATAGTGGTGATAGAAAAAGAAATAGACATGCTAAAGATAACCACTGCATTTTACCATACTTTACCATGATGTGTTATGCTAATGATATATGAAAACTGGAGAATATCACGTAATAAACGTTATAGATTAATCGATACATAATGCCTATTTACAAATTCATCTCATTAAAAAATAGAGCTTGTTGCATCGAACTAATGATCTAGAGTTTTCATCTACCAAACAATTGTTTGATTCCGAATATGATTACCGGATACGTTACAATAATAAACACTAATATCGGAGCAAGAATTTTATCTCTCTTTGTAGGTGTGTATTCATAGTATGGACTTGTACCATCTTTCTTCGATATTTTCATTTTTTTTACAAATAGATACGACAACATCCACCAGAACAATGTCGAAAAGAAAATAAAAAAGGGTACTTTATCTAAATGTCCGTACCCTTCTGTAAAAGCAAATAGATTAATTGTTTGGCTCAATATACCAAGCAAGTCCAATAATCCTACAAACAGACAAAATAGAAGCAGAATTAGCATTGTAATGGTACTGAGCCAGGGTAACTCTTTCCTTGCGTGAAAATTGGAGAATGCTACATAAAAAATTTTGTATATATTTTGCATCTAATATTTGATAAATACCATTTCAATCAATTTGAAAAGTATAGCAGAAAAAATTAACAAAAAAATAAAAATCCATATCAAAAGCCTTTCATGTCTTGTGGGAGTAAATTCATAATATGGACTACTTCCATCTATCTTAGGGATTTTCATTTTTCTAAATAGAATATAGTGAAAAAGTAGCCAGTAAGATATTAATATACATATGTTTATTATCATGTTCGATACTTTTTGTGGTAATTCTGGGAGAGAAAATAAATCTCTCAGAGGGTAATAAAGATCGGTTATTACAGCAATTCCAAGTGTAAAAGAAGCAGTACAAAGAGATATATAAAAGACCGCAGGAACCCATGGGAAATCTATTTTTTGATTGTAAAAATTGGAGAATATAACATAATAGAGCTTATAGATTAATCTATACATAACCTTGTTTACTAAAGATATTTGTGCATGAAGCCAAGTAATGATACATGGTGTTCAATGCATCTAATATTTGATAAAAACCATTTCAATGATTATTAAGGGGAGAGCAGAGAAAATCAACGAAGAAATAAATATCCATATCAACAACCTTTCTTTTCTTGTAGGATTAAACTCATAATATGGACTACTTCCATCTTTCTTGGAAATTTTCAATTTTTTAAATAGTATGTAATATAGCAATAACCAATAAAAGCCTAATACGCAGATACTGAATATGAAGTTCGATAATCTTCGTGGTAATTTTGGAAAAGCAAATAAATCTCTCAAAGGATCATATAGATTAGTTATCACAGCAAATCCAGTAATAAAAGAAGCAGTTCCAATAACCATATAAACCATCGCGAGAATCCATGGAAAATCTACTTTTTGATTTTGAAAATTTGAGAAAATCACATAATAGATTTTATAGATTAATTTCATAACAACTATCGTGGTAACTGGTTTCCTCCATTATTTTGAGCTTTTTGATAGGCTTCATAGAGCTCCCATGCTGATAATGCGAGTCCCATTCCAATACCCACTGGTGAAGTCACTGGGATAGCAGTTAAAATAAGTGCAACTCCGCCTAATATCACTTGACCCCCATCCTGCCAGTTTGGGTTATCTCTATATTCAACGATGTTAAAATAGATTCCAGCACCTCCTAGTATTCCTCCCGCAGCAGTTAAACCGGGAATGCTTTTTATTCCAGCAATCGCACGATTAACTTCTGCATGGCTGGCGGCGGCACCTAACGCAGTAAAGACATTACTAATTGACTGCATAATATCATAGGCGTTATTATTAGTAATTCCGATTACTACAACCTCTTCTATTGTTCCGCCATCATATGTTTTCTCATTTGGTTGTGGACTACCAGGTCCAGTACCGCCGCCACCTGGACTTCCGCCGCCGCCATCAAAGTCAGGAGGCTTAGGTAGTACCACCATGCCAGGCGAACCATTACCAGTTGAGTTTGGTCCATAGATCTCCACTTCCTGTATATCTATAGTTCCACCCTTGATAGCGATTTTTGTCTTATCGTCTAATTCAGAAAATAGAAGAGACAGGTTGTCTATGTTTTTGATTCTAGCTGTTGTTCTCATATCAGTTATAAGATTAGTCAGTTAAATTTATAAAAAAATATTTAATGTAGATAATATATTTCTTTAAAATTTAATAAGTTAAACTTTATAGTTGTTTATGGACTATCTACCAGAAGTATCCTCCAAAGCAAAAGCCCCGACTTTCGTCGAGGCTTTTGAATATTAGAAGGAAACGATATCGAACTACTTCACTTCTTTCATCATCTCTTCTACAGCAGTTTTCAGCTGTGGATCTTCGCCATTTAAGAAAGCTTCATACGGAAGTGGAACACGGATATCCGGTTTTACTTGCATATTTTCTGTCGTGCGACCTTCTTTGCCAATTGTTCCGATCATTGGGATACCGAACACGATGGTCGGATCGATTTGTGATTCCCACCACACGGCCGTTCCGGTTCCCGGTACTGGCATGCCGACCAATTTACCTAATCCATTCTGTTTGTAGATGTATGGGAAAATGTGCGCATCGCTGTAATTTCCTTCGCTCATCACGACGATAGAAGGTTTGTTCCAACGAGAGGCCGGTTCACCACCTTTTACGATGTTGCCTTGCGGAGCAAATTGCAGGTATTGTTTGCCACTTAAGAAGGTATTGAGATCATCGTGCAACCAACCACCACCATTGAAGCGCGTATCGACTACTAATGCTTTTTTATCGGCATTTTCGCCCATGGCGCGCTCGTACAATTCGCGGAAGCTACCATCGTTCATCCCTTCAATATGCACGTAGCCAATCTGTCCATTACTGATTTTATCTACATACGCTTGGCGAGATTTGATCCAACGTTTGTACATCAATCCATTTTCTTCGCCTTGCGAAATTGGCTTGATGTTTTCCGAGAAATCAGCTCCGTTAGCGGTTTTTCCGCTAATATGTACATATTGTCCCGCTTTGCGGTTGAATTGTTTTGCCCAATCTTCATTTGCTTTCAGCGGTTTGCCATCAATCTCGGTGATCGTACTACCTTTGTCGATTTTGCTGTTCGCTTTATCCAAAGGACCGCCCGCGAGCACTTCCGTAACGCGTAATCCATCACCCGTATAGAGCTCATCGTATAACAATCCCAAGCTTGGCGTAATATCGGGATTAGACGGTCGTGGAGAGTAGCGACCACCTGTATGCGATGCATTCAGCTCACCCAACAACTCGCTCAACAATTCTTGAAAATCATAATTGTTGTTGATATGTGGTAAGAAACGAGCGTAGGTATTTTTATAACCTTTCCAATCGATGCCATGCAGCTTTGGGTCGTAAAATTTCTTCTCCACTTGTAGCCAGGCGTGGTGAAACATGTATTCCCGCTCGGCCGCAGCATCGAGGCTGATTTCGCTCTTGCTGCTGATTGGAGTAACCTTTCCACTCTCGGCATCTACTTTTACTAAGCTACCACGGTTGGTCATGAATAAGCTCTTGCCGTCTTTGCTAATTTCTAATCCACTTGGTGATCCACCCAACTTCGCCAAGATTTTAGTTTCGCGCGTGCGCGGTTCGGTTACCCAAAGATCATAACCTTTTTCGAAGGCTGCTAAGTAGAACAGCTTGCTGAGATCCTTGTTCATCACGTAATCGCTAATCGATGAACTGTTGATCGTAAGACGTACCGTTCTGTCGCGCAGGTTTTCAATGTTCGGAACGAATTCTGGCGCCGGAGTTTTTTTCTTGGTTGAATCTTGTTTCTCTCTTTCTTCCAGCAATTTAAATTCATCCTTGTTCAGCTGAAAGCGATCGTAAGCTTCCTGATCGAAAAAAGCTGCGAATACATCCACTTCCCGACTACCTTGAAAGGCTAATGATTTACGACCGTAGCGGCTACTTTCCCAGGTCATGATTTTGCCGTCTTGCGACCATTTGGCTCCGCCATCACCAAAACCACTGAGTATCGGATGACGCAATTCTCCGGTGCCATCAGCTTTTACCAAGGCAGTATTGCCGCTCAAAAAGAAACCACGCTGATCATCCACAAACAACCAACGGCTATCTGGACTCCACTCGAATCCCCAATCGCCATCGGCGTAGGAGTGATTGCGTCCTTCGGGAAGTAATGTAATCGCTTTGCCACCGGCCGCAGGCATCACTTTCAAGATGTTGCGGTCTTCGATGAAAGCTATGGATTTGCCATCTGGCGAATATTTAGGCGCAAAGTTATTGTGGCTGTTAACCAGTATGGGAGATTCTTTCAATAAGCTGGCGTTGAAGAAATACGGTTCATTCGCTTTCGCAATCTCCGTTTTGTAGATGCCCCAACCGGTGCTATCTCTTTCGGCTGCGTAGATCAGTGTTTTGCTGTCAGGCGACCAATCGAGCATACGCTCTTGACCGGCCGTTTCCGTAATGCGCTTGGTAAAATCACCTTCTACACTGGTCACAAACAGCTCACCGCGAGTAATGTAGGCAATTTGCTTGCCATCAGGGCTCAATTTAAATTCTCTGGTATCGCCGCTCAAAGGCAGGTTTTTGACATCCGGCAAGCCAGAATCGGTATTGATCCGAACGCTGATTTTATTCGGCGTACCACCTTCCGCCAGCGTATAGATAGCACCATCTTGCGTAAATGCCAAGGTGTTGTTTTTGGAAATGCTCAAGTGACGTACTGGATTTTTGGTGAAGCGTGTCAGCTGTGTATTGCTGCCTTGTAATCCTTTTTTGTACACGTTGAGCGTACCATCTTTTTCCGAAAGGTAAAATACTGATTGGCCATCTTGTGCGAATACGGGTTCGCGATGCTCAATCTCTTCGTTTGTCAATGCCAAATAATTCTTTTTCGCTAAATCGTAGATCCAGATATCGCGCGTAACGGAAGAGGTATGATGCTTGCGCCACGCATCTTCGTATCCTTTACGATCTTGAAATACCAATTGCTTGCCATTCGGACTCAGCTTGGCGTGATCCATGCCAGCAGCCGAGACTAACTTAGCGCGCCCACCATTCGTCGGAACTTGATACACATTTTGAAACAAACGGATGCTCGGAAAGCGCACACTGGCTGCTGGCGCTTGGCGCGCACTGCCAAAATATACCGATGCATTATCTGCTGTAAAATCATACGGATAATCATCCGCGCTATTATAGGTCAAACGAGTGGCTTGACCGCCATTGGCCGGCATGACAAAAACATCAAAATTACCATGACGATTATTAGCAAAAGCAATGGATTGGCCATCGCGACTCCAGATGGGCATCATGCTATGGGATTCGCCAACGGTAAGTGGTGTGGCATCTCCGCCGGTAGCAGCGACTTTGTACAAGTTGCCTTTATAACCGAATACAATGGAAGTGCCGTCTGGCGAAATGCTGGGATAACGAAGCCACAAGGCTTCTTGCGCAGAAAGCAGGATAGGAACCAAGAGGCAGGCCGTCACCAAGAGCTTTCGCATAGAAAAGTAGTTGTGCATATACGTTAGTTAATAAGTGTTATACACAAAAATACATTTTCTAATAGAAATGCCATGTCACAGTATTATAGTGAATTGACTAGGTAATTCGCTACCGCGGTAATTTTTCAGGCCGACGCATATGGTAGGATGTAGCGGTTATTGCATGCATGAAAGATTCTATAGCCGCGATTTCCGTCTTGGTAAGGTTTAGCTTTTGCATCAAAGGATCGGTAACTGGATAAAGTGGATCTGCTGCTTTTTGGGCTGCAGTTGCCGAATTCATCTGCATGCCGCTATTGTAGATGTTGATCAGCCCAGTGATATTAAAAAACATACCATTGTGCATCCAAGGCCCAGTGTTCATCACGTCACGCAACGATGGTGTGCGAAACTTGCCCACATCTTCAGCTTTGCCTGTGACATGATAGCGCCCAAGGTCTTCGAATTTGCGCTTGTAGTAGGTCAGGCCGATATTATGGAAATCTTCATCCGTTAGGAATTGTCCATTGTGGCAAATCGTTAAAAAAACTGTAGAGTCAATGAGTCGCTCTGAAGATTTAAATTTCACATTTATGTTAGTTTTTATATTTTTAATTAGTCTTAATTAATAAATTTATGTACATTCGTTCGAATCAAAACATAAAAAAACTCTATGAAAAAACAATTCTATCTTTTGTTACTACTGCCTTTGGCATTTTTTTTATCTTGTGAGAAGGGTTCTGTAGAACAACCTGCCGATTTACAAGTGCAACAAGATACTGTCATCACTCTTATTCCAGGCGGGATAATTAAGAGAACTAACGGCAAAGCTCATGTTTTCTTTAATAATCAATCTTCTTCTTTAACTGGTCCAACTTATATTATTAGGCCAATGGAATATATTTTTGATCAGCAAGCAACTGCAAGCTGCAATGGAATGTTGTGGCTTGAGGAAGGCTATACTTATATGGAATTAGAGGAGCCAGATGATCATTCTGAAAATCTACATGTTCATTATTATAGTCAATATGGTCAATTGGAGGTTGTTGATGTATCAGGATCTGAGATTACTATAGTTGGGGCGACGCCTCCTATACAAAAATATTTGGATTGTTGGTGTGAATACGATCCAATTGAGGTTGTGAAAAAACTAAATTAGTGCTGTATATTTCTGAAATGCTTAACGCTTTTCTTTGAGAGAAGTGGTGATTAAAAAAACAATAATGAAATGCGTTTAAGTTGTTACTTGTGCGCATTTTTCTTTTTTTGAATTATTAGGATAGATTTAATCGTGAAAAAAATAATCGTCAAAAATATCGTTTTCACCGATTATTACTATTATCAAGCGCATTATTGGGGAGCACAACTAAAAGGCGAATATATTGGTCGCTTTTTTGGGAATAATGACTTAGGATTCTTTGCGGCAGTAGACTATCGTAAAGCGAAAGATCCTTTGTTGCGCGCGGATCTAGATCCGACTTTTGTACCGCAAGGAAGCCGCTGGCAAGCGCAGATCGGTGTGCGCATGTATATCAATGAGGTACGCACAACGGGAAAATAATACGGTTTTCCGCTTTCTTGCTTTACTGCTGAACTGACGATGTTCTCTCTTCGACAATTTCCGGCAACTTTGGTGTATTTCGTAATAAGATATATCCCGCGGTACCCGAGATCAACGAAGCGATTAGGATCGCAAATTTGGCCTCGGCAATCATCGCTGGATCTCCAAAGGAGAGCAAGGCAATAAATATGGCCATGGTAAAACCAACACCAGCGAGTAATCCCACACCGATAATATGTTGCCAAGAAGCGCCAGTGGGAAGCACGCCTAATTTGATTTTCGTGACAGTTTTTGACATCAGGAATATACCAACGGGTTTACCAATCAATAGGCCAAGGATAATACCCAAACCCAAAGGCGAAGTGAGTCCATCGAGCATCACGGGTGTAAAGGTAATCGCGGTATTAGCTAGCGCGAAAAGGGGAACGATCAAAAAATTGACCGGTGTTAATAAAGCATGCTCTAAGCGTTCCAGCGGAGATTCCTGACCATTTATAGAGCGTATAGGAATAGTGAACGCCGTCAATACACCAGCAATCGTAGCGTGAATACCCGAATGATGAATAAAATACCAAACAAATAGACCGGGAATCAGATAAAAGAAGAGTGATCGAATGCCCAGTTTGTTAAAAATCAACATCAAACCAAATATGCCTAATGCGTAAGCGAGGTATACAAACTCTAAGTTGTTAGAATAGAAGATCGCGATCACCAGAATCGCAATCAGATCGTCGACAATAGCCAATGCCGCCAGAAAAACTTTTAGCGATGCGGGAACGCGATCGCCCAACATCGCCAATAGCGCTAATGCAAACGCAATATCCGTCGCCATCGGAATTCCCCATCCACTAACCGTGTCTTGGCCGCTATTGATAAAAAAGTAAATCAGCGCCGGAACGATAGCGCCACCGAATGCACACAAGATCGGCAAAGCCGCTTGCTTGGGCGAAGACAAGCCACCGTTCACCAGTTCCCGCTTGATTTCTAGCCCCACAAGCAAAAAGAAAATCGCCATCAAACCATCATTAATCCACAGCTCCGTGCTATATCGCAAGTGTATCTGCTCAGTTTCGAAACCGATAGTTGTATGCAATAGCTGATGGAAGGATTCCGCCAGAGGCGAATTCGCAATAATCAGGGCAATGATCACGCAGGAAAATAGAATGATACCCGCAGCTGATGCGGATTGGAAAAATTGACGAATGAAAGTCTGCATGTGTGACTAGATACAGTGGTTTACTTAGATAAATATACGAAATTCCCGCAGGATTTTGGTGTAATATTATTAACTATTTCTCAATATCCTTGAGGTTATCCATTCTCTTATATTCTAAGAATCCCTTGATGTCCTCAAAATGTTCACGCACGCGCTTATTGCCAAATTCAAATACTTTTTTCGCTAGACCGTCCAAGAAATCGCGGTCATGTGATACCAAAATCAACGTGCCATCAAAATCCTGCAACGCATCTTTGATGATGTCTTTGGTTTTCATGTCCAGATGGTTGGTCGGCTCATCGAGGATTAACACATTAACCGGTTCTAATAACAATTTGATCATCGCCAAACGCGTTTTCTCACCACCGGAAAGCACTTTCACCTTTTTCGTGGTATCATCCCCGCTAAACATAAATGCACCCAATAGATCCTTGATTTTCACACGCACATCGCCCACAGCAATCTGGTCGATCGTTTCGAAAACCGTCATTTCCTGATCCAATAATGCCGCCTGATTCTGCGCGAAATATCCGATCTTGACATTGTGCCCTACTTTTAGCGATCCTTCAAAATCGATCTCGCCCATGATTGCCTTGATCATCGTCGACTTGCCTTCGCCATTTTTACCAACGAATGCTACTTTCTCTCCTTGTTCGATCACCATAGAAGCTTTCTCAAATACCGTATGGTCGCCGTATCGTTTGGTCAACTCTTCAACCATCACCGGATATTTGCCTGAACGTGGAGCAGGAGGGAATTTCAATCGTAAAGCGGAAGTATCTACTTCATCTACCTCAATAATCTCCAGCTTTTCCAACATCTTCACGCGCGATTGCACCTGTAATGTCTTTGAATAGGTGCCTCTGAAGCGATCAATAAACTCCTGATTATCGGCAATGAAGCGCTGCTGCTCTTCGTAGGCTTTTAGCTGATGTTGGCGTCGCTCTTTGCGTAATTCTAAGTAATGGCTGTAAGTCGCTTTGTAGTCATAAATGCGACCCATTGTCACCTCGATGGTACGATTGGTAATATTATCGACAAATGCACGGTCATGGGAAATCACGACCACCGCTTTGGCGGAATTAATCAAGAAATCTTCCAACCATTGAATACTCTCAATATCCATGTGGTTGGTCGGCTCATCGAGCAAAATTAGATCTGGTTTTTTGAGTAGGATTTTGGCCAACTCGATGCGCATCCGCCATCCGCCGGAAAACTCCGATGTTTGTCGCGTAAAATCGGTTCGCTCAAAACCCAAACCTTTCAACACCTTCTCTACTTCCGCATCGTAATTGGTTTCTTCCAACGAATAAAAACGTTCGCTCAACTCCGAAACCTGCTCGATCAGCTCCATATACGAATCACTTTCGTAATCCGTCCGCACCGTCAACTGTTCATTCAGTTCCTCCAACTGCGATTGCATCTGATATACTTCATCAAATGCTTTGGAAGTTTCCTCAAACACGCTCACATTATCTTGCGTCAGAAGATGCTGCGGTAAGTAAGCGATCACGGCTTCTTTCGGAGCCGAAATGTTACCGGTAGAAGGCTTTCCTGCTCCCGCAATGATTTTTAATAAGGTGGACTTGCCAGCGCCATTTTTGCCCATGAGGGCAATCTTATCATTTTCATTGATCGAAAAAGATACGTCGCTAAAAAGGGTGGTTCCGCCGAAGGAAACCGAGATATTATTTACGCTAATCACTGTATTTGCTCTTGAAATGTTTGCAAAGATAATGGATTTTGTCGGCTGATAAACTACAAGCTCGCCAATGGCGAGATAATCGAAAAATCAATGGTACGTTCTACTATTTTACAGGGCTGATAAGCGCTTTATAAGCTTTAATAAGATGTTGACTACATTAAATTAATTATATTCGGGTTTACAAGCTATAGTTATGAGTACGAAGGAAGACTATCTAGCCATTAACCGCGCATCGTGGAACAACAGAACGGACGCACATTTGAAATCTACTTTTTACGATATGCCGGGCTTTCTGGGAGGTAATAGTTCGCTGAAAGAGATCGAACTCCAATTATTGGGAGACGTGCGTGGCAAGTCCATTTTGCACCTACAATGCCATTTTGGGCAAGATACCATCTCATTAAGCCGCTTAGGTGCGGCAGTAACCGGCGTGGATCTATCCGACAAAGCGATAGCAAGTGCGGTAGATATTGCTAAGCAGACCAATTCCTCTGCGAAATTTATTTGTAGTGACGTATATGATTTGCCAGCACATCTGGACGAGCAGTTCGATTATGTATTTACGAGCTATGGTGTGATCGGTTGGTTACCAGATCTGGATCGTTGGGCAAAAATCATCAGCCACTATCTTAAGCCGGGCGGCAAATTGGTGTTTGTTGAATTTCATCCAGTCGTGTGGATGTTTGATGATGATTTCACTAAAATAGGCTATAATTACTTCAATTCAGGCGCGATCATAGAAAATGAAAATGGCACCTATGCGGACAAGGACGCAGATATCAATCAAGACTATGTGATGTGGAATCACAGCTTAGGCGAGGTGCTGGGCAGTTTGTTGGCTAACGGATTACAGATTTCTCATTTTGAAGAGTTTGATTACTCGCCTTATGATTGTTTTAGCCATACAGATGAATTTGAACCGGGGAAGTTTCGGATTAAGCATCTTGAAAATAAGATTCCGGTGTTGTATGCGTTGGTGGCTAGTAAAATTTGACAAACCATGGCATCCATATCAGTGTTTTATCATCAACAAAATAATTATTATGAACGATTTAATTATTCTTCACGTACTGGATGGAGTCTTCGTTGTGTACGTTGTATGGCATGCCTATTTCGTGTTTCGTGAGAGGATTCTGAGACGCTAATCACCATTATTTGATATTTATTATGAGTTTTATTGGAGTTGCTAAAACCTTTTTATGAGACAATCTGGCAAGTTTATGAGCTAAAATGATAGATTTCTCTGGCCAAGAATGTTCAACTTTGTTTTGGATTGCTATCTATTAACTAATCCGCAGGCTGATATACTACCTGTATCGGCCCTGCGACCATTATAAATTGAATTAATTCTTGTACAGATGCTTGTGAATTTTTCTAAAGTTTGTTTTCCCATAGCAGCGGGAGCAATGCTGTTATTTGGCTTCGCCAATTCTACGCTTAACGATTCCAACGCTATTCAATCTGCCGATTCAGTGGCTACTTATGCGAATCCTGTTTTTGAGCCAATTTTGGCAGATCCGTCTGTCTATCGCGATCCGTCGACGGGGTCATTTTATGCCTATGGTACACAGGATAATTGGGGCGATGGACAGGGGAGTCGTTTGGTGCCGATTTTGAAGTCCACGGATTTGGTACGATGGAATTTGGTGGGAAATGCTTTGCGCGAAAAGCCGACTTGGAAGTCGGAGGGAGGCATCTGGGCGCCCGATGTCGTGCAAGTCAACGATCAATACCATATGTATTACGCTTATTCCACTTGGGGCGATCCCAATCCTGGTATTGGATTGGCACTTGGTAAATCGCCAGAAGGACCATTTACCGATCAGGGAAAGGTATTTGACAGTAAAAGCATGGATGTGCCCAATTCCATTGATCCTTTTTATTACGAAGATCAAGGGAAGAAGTATTTATTTTGGGGAAGTTTTAGCGATGCGCCAACACAAGGTAATTTTGGTGTAGAATTGACGAAGGATGGTTTAGCGATCGCTCCAGATGCACAAAAATTCAAAGTAGCAGCGGGCGATTTTGAGGCCGTCATTATCCACAAAAGAAACAATTATTACTATTTTATCGGATCGAAAGGCAGCTGTTGCGAAGGGAAGAAAAGTACATACCGTGTTTTGGTTGGTCGTTCACGTACGCTTAAAGGTCCTTATCTCGACAAAGAAGGAAAAGATATTGCCGAGCGTGGCAATGGCACCTTGGTGCTCAAAGGGAATTCTAGATTTGTCGGTACGGGACACAATTCACGCATTATCACCGATGATAAAGAGCAAGATTGGATGCTATACCATGGGATAGATATGCATCATGATCGAGTGGGCAGCGGTACGTCAAGACGTGTCCTGATGCTCGATCCAATTCGTTGGAAAGATGATTGGCCTACGGTCGCTGGCGATACCGCAAGCTTTGCAAGACAAGCGGCACCTTATTTCAAAAAATAACCTATTATAATCCCGGGATTGATTGGCTAATCGATTAGTTTGATGATTCCCGAAACGTTCAAATACTATGATAAAACGATTTTTAACGGGCGTAGTGATGGTCGCCCTCACGCTTTCTGCCACAGCGCAATCCACTAAAAGTAATCTTAGAGCGCCAGCGTATCCATTAATTACGATCGACCCGAATACCAGCGCTTGGTCGTATACTGACGAATTGTATGGATCCACCGTGAAACACTGGACAGAACGTCCATTTCCATTATTAGGCGTACTGAAAGTGGGCGAGGAAACCTACCGATTCATGGGAGCCGAAGAAGTAGAAGTGTATGCGTTGTTGTCTATGGGCGAAGATGCAGCTTGGGAAGGAAAATACACGACCAAAATGCCCTCTGGAAATTGGTTTGCGCCGAAATACAATGATAAAGGTTGGCAGAGTGGAAAAGGTGCATTCGGTACACCAGACAGCGAGTCGTCTTCTAAAACGGCATGGCACGAAGAGAAAATCTGGGTACGCCGTCCATTTAAACTAGATCAAGATTTAAAAGGTAAAACGGTTTACTTAGAGTATTCTCACGATGATGATGTTATCTTATATTTGGACGGACAAGAAATCGTGAATAGCGGACCAGCAACCGGCAAAAATAAGCGTGTTAAATTGTCGGCAGAACAAACAGCGAAACTGACCAAAGGGGAACATTTGATCGCGGGATTCTGCCATAATACCGGCGGAAATGGCTTATTTGACGTCGGCGTCGTAGTAGAAAAAGATATCCCTCGTTCATTTGAAAAAACAGCACAGCAGATCTCGGTCGATGTGCAAGCCATGCAGACGCATTATACCTTCCGGTGTGGCGATGTGGATTTAAAAATCACGTTTACTGCGCCTTTGTTCTTGGATGATTTGAATCTGGTTTCTCGTCCGGTAAATTATATCTCGTATGATGTTAAGAGTGATCAACCGCGTGATGTATCCATCTATTTTGAGGCAGCACCTAATTGGGCTTTAAACCTTCCTTCACAAGCTTCTACTTCATCCACTAGTAAAAAAGGAAATTTACTATTTGCCAAAACGGGAAGCGCCGCGCAACCGGTATTGCAGCGCAGTGGAGATCATATCAATATTGATTGGGGCTATTTCTATCTGGCAGGAAGTGACCAAGAAGGTAGCGTAGGTACCGGTGGCAGTCAATCCTTGCGCAAAGCATTTGCTGCGGGCAATGATATTGCTGCGGTGAGCGGAGCTGGTTCTGATGGCCATCAAAATATTGCCTACACAAAATCATTCCGTGTAAACGGTGCTCATCAAGATCACATCATGGTGGGCTATGATGATGTGTATTCGATTCAATATTTTGGCGAAAACTTACGTGGCTATTGGAATGTGGATGGAAAGAACAGCATAGAAGCGGTATTTGCCAAAGCAGATCAACAATATAAAACACTACGTAAACGAGCAGATGCCTTTGATGCAGATTTTATGCGTCAATACACGGCTACAGGTGGTAAAGAGTATGCGGAATTGTGTGCACTGGCTTATCGCCAATCGATTGCTGCACACAAATTGGTAGAAGCGCCGAATGGCGACCTGATGTTGTTGTCCAAAGAGAATGATAGTAATGGATCTATCGGTACAGTGGATGTCACTTATCCTTCTGCGCCATTGTATTTGTATTACAATCCGGAATTAGCGAAAGCGCTCCTGAACTTCATCTTTGCCTACAGTGAAAGCGGAAAATGGACGAAACCATTTGCCGCGCATGATATCGGCACGTATCCATTGGCTAATGGACAAACCTACGGTGGTGATATGCCTGTAGAGGAGTCGGGTAATATGTTAATCCTGACCTATGCTATTGCGCGCATGGAGCAACATGCAAAGTATGCCGAAAAACATTGGGAAGTATTGACGACATGGACAGATTATTTGGTTCAAAATGGTTTGGATCCAGACAATCAATTGTGTACAGATGATTTTGCTGGACATTTTGCGCACAATGCGAATCTATCCATCAAAGCGATCGTAGGTATTGGCTCGTATGCCAAGTTGGCCGCGATGTTAGGCAAAAAAGAAGTGGCCGCGAAGTATGAAGCGATTGCTAAAGATATGGCCGCTAAGTGGAAAGATATGGCTAACGACGGCGATCATTACCGCTTGACGTTTGATAAATCGGGTACCTGGAGCCAAAAATACAATATGGTCTGGGATAAGTTGTTTGATATGGGCTTGTTCGATAAGGACATTATCGATACAGAGATCGCGTATTACCTGACGAAGCAAAACGAATATGGTTTGCCATTGGATAATCGCGAAACGTACACTAAAACGGATTGGATCTGTTGGACAGCGACGATGGCAGACGACAAAGCTACTTTCGAGCAATTTGTAAAACCAGTGCATCATTTTATGAATAACTGTACGACGCGTACACCGATGTCGGATTGGGTATTTACGGACAAACCAGTGCGCAGAGGTTTCAAAGCCCGTTCTGTAGTTGGTGGATACTTTATCAAAATGCTAGAAGAAAAGATTGCAGCGCAATAAGAACGCAGTAGATCTTTTTTTAGAAATTAGAAAAGCGGCTCCAAAAAGAGCCGCTTTTAGCGTTATGCGTGTTTAGCTAATTGGTGAATACGTTTCTGAACGTTCCTGCCAGTGCCAAACCGGGTTGCTGCTGCGCATCATGTCCATCTATCGGAACGATTTTAAAATATCGGAAGGTGAGTGGTTCTGGCAAATCAAAATACTGCTTGGTACGATCCACTGCAACTAATCTGATCAGCGTGGCCACGCTCCAGTTTTGGTTGTCGTTGCTCACTTGTACCTCCAGATCTCTTATTTTACGATCCCCATTTTTCTGGGCGAACATAAATCCATTCACCAATAGCGGTTCTCCCATGTCAATCGTTACCCAATGATTCGGATAACTAGTCGCGTTATTCGAAAAGCGAGCAATCCAAAAAGTATCATCACGGCCGTCAATCAATCGTGCTGCTAAGCGGCTGTTGTTGGGCTCTTCCGAACTGAACCCCGCGATAGACCAGTTGGTGTAAGGATACAATTCTCTATCTGGTGGTAGTAATTCTCGTGTTCTCAACCTAACCGGATGGGCGTAAAATGTATCAATGGCCAAGGAGTTAGGCTTGTACAAATTGCGGTAGTTAAAAGTGCCCCTAATATCAATGCCAGGTAATGACGTTTGATTTGTATTTGATGCTACAAATAGTTCCACACTATCGCCTGCTAAGTTTGGATACCGCAAGATGGTGCCAAGCAAGGTGGTGTCCGGCGTTTCTACAAACCAATTAAGTACGATCTCATCATTTGCTCTACGTTCTAGATTATTGACAATCCGGTTGTTGAGGTTATTGATGTAACTTTGCCCATACACGCGTCCGAATATTTCGGAACGCATGGATTGATTGCCTTCCGAATCAAAGGTGCGAATATCGAAGGTATAACTGCCTTCCGCTACTTCTGGAATCACCACGTCCTTGTATTGGGCAATTTCCCTGGGCAATACGGGGATTTCGAAGCTATTGCCTTGTCCCCAAGATACGCGCATTTTGACCACACGCGCATCGGTGCTGATCCTAGCTCGAATGCCCGCGCGTCGGTCACCGGGTTGAAATTGTATCGAATCTATCCGGCCTGGATATATCCGTTCGCCATCTGCTAGATAGTCACTATAAAAATGATCTACGGGAGTACAATGCGTGAGTAAAAGTAATCCCAAGGAGGCAATAAAGGCCGCTAAAAGTGGGTTATACTGTAGTTTCATATATTTTCGATGCTAATAATTAAATAATTATCCCTAATTGACGGTGCCAAAAAAGGTGAGTTCCCCGAGAGATACATCTGAATTTCCGCCCCACGTATCTAATGTACGCCAGCGCCAATAGCGGTACGGTTCTTCCTGAAATTCAATGTCAAATTCTTCTCCAGCTCGAGCGTAGTTGATATCATCATTGGTGCTTTCGCCTAATGGCAAACCAGAGGGCTTGACTGAGGTGTACGTGCCGATCAACGTCCACGATTCCCAACCTCCATTAGGGTCTGGATTATTCGATCCATATAATTCGAATACTTTCGGATGATTAAATTGGTATTCGTAACTCAATCTCGAATACATGAGAAAACGGCTTAAGTTGGCCGCCACTCCCATATCAAAACTGAAGTGCTGCGGAATACCGGTTCCAGGTGCCGTATGGAAGATCGTGCTGGATACGCGATCATTACCATCCCACAATACCGATGGGGTACGAAATCCAGTGTGCGCTTGCCACGTATCGGTAGGTAGATTGTATTCTCGGAAAAGAGATTTGTTCATCATCACTTCGTGTAATGGTAAAAAGTTTGCCCTGATGGTGTCTGAGGTGTTATTCCATCGGTCGGTTACGAAGATGCCAAATTCTCTTTCCTGTGCTGCAAATCCACGTACATTAAATACGCCCTCGCCAAGACGCGTGTAGAAATCCCTGGCCGTTTGCCATTGGCCGGCATCATTTCGAGCAATGATGTGAATGGCCAAAGGTGTCTCAGTCACATTTTCGAAGAGCAAACGTATGCCACCGAAGGTAGCGGTAATGTTTCCTTCCTCGCGCAACTTTTCTAAGGTGAGGAGGTAGGTTGGTGTTAATGCGGTGACGGTAAGAGCAGTTGGCTCAGATTCTACATCGCCAACACCGACAGCCACCAAGTTTACCTGATAATCGCCTGCTTTGGCGAAGCCATCTACCAAAATACTATTGTTATAAATAGATGCTTTGTTTTCGCGAACACGACCGTCGGCCATGGTATATACGGCCTTTACGTAGCGCAAATCAGGATGATTTGGTAGTTCATAATTTATGACTGCGCCGCCCGGTATACTTTTCACCGTATAGGAAGTGATGCCATTAGGTTTCTCTCCCTGTCGGGATGGCCCAGGCACTATGTCTTCTGCACAGCCCACTAATAAGAACAGCAAGAGCAATGCGGAAGTAGATATTTTATTGAAGTAATGTCTCATATCTTTAGATTAAAAGTGAATCGTTCCTATGGTTGTTTACCATAGCGGAGATTGTAATAGTTTATTATTGCGGCGTAATTCATTGATGCTGATCGGCCAGAAATAATCACGCTGTGTAAATGTTCTGGTAAACATGACGACTCTTCTGTAGTAAGTTTGCGCCGTATTCTGACGAATATCCCATCCATATATAGGTGTATTCAGCTCTTCTTGTGCTGTTTTCCATCTGAGGAGATCCCAAAACCGTTGTGATTCAAAAGCTAATTCGATGGTGCGTTCGCGACGAATGATTTCTCGCAAACCTTCTTGACTATTCGGTTTATTGGGGTTGATTGAATAATCTGACCAAGACTCAATGACGCCCCGTAAACCGCTACGCTCACGCAAGTCGTCCAAGTATTGAAAGATCTCTGCCGAAGGTCCATTTACTTCATTGAGCGCTTCTGCATACAATAAGTATAAATTGCCTAATCGCATCATCACGTAAGGATAGGTATAGGTGCTGAAGGCTTGCCCCTCGCCAATTACATTAAAATAACTCACCAGTTTTTTCGGTGTGTATCCCGTGCCCGAATAGCGAGTTGGCGAGTTGGTCGCCGCGGCATTACCGCCTGGTCTAGCATTGATTGGATAAGCCAGAAAATCACTTGTATGGTTATTCATGAAATAACGACCACCATCAAAAGATAACGAACCATAGAAGCGATCTTCACGATCAAAATGCATCCCGACGGTGGTGTGACCTGGAATTAGATCGTATTGGTAGGGCGAATTGCCTAGAGGGACTGTTCGCAAGTCAAAACGACCAGCATAGTTGTACGTGAAGTCTTCTTCCATAGGCACACCGTTCTTGGTGTAAAATGCCAACGCGATATTGATGGTCGGCGCCATAAAACCGCCCGTCTGTTGGTTCGTGATTCTGGCGGGATCAATACTTCGCGGCATGTAGGCATGACCTTGATGTGATTGATTGGCCGTACTGCGGTTGTTTACCCAAAGCGATTCGGGATTGTTGGATCGTTCTGTAATCGCTTGGCGAATACTCATCTGATTGATCGTACTTTGTTGCGGTTGCGTGACCATGGTAGTAGGAGGTATCCATTTGTACAAAGATTTGCCCGCGGCGTGCGCTGTCTCGATTGCTTCGCGACACGCCGTAGCGGCAGCTTGCCACTTCTCCATGCTCCACGTTGCATTGAATAAAGGTTGATTATCCGCATCTGTGTACGTGGTATAATCGGCATTTCCATTGAATAGAGGACTGGCCGCCGTTACCAAGATTTCGGCTTTCATGGCTTTGGCAACAATTTGGGTAACGCGTCCATTTTCTTGCACTGGTTGCATCACGTCGACCATAAGGTCTGGCATTGCGCCATCAATCTTGCTTACGATGTAAGCAAAAACTTCGTCAATCGACTGTCTTTCGAAATTGACATTATTGGGATCCTCAAATACCGCCGTATTCTCATCTACGATCGGGATTGGACCATACATTCTTAGCAAATAGAAGTGATAATAGGCTTTTAAGAAAGTCACTTCCGCTGCCCAACGCTTGATCTCCATTTCATCCATATCGCGTACCTTGTAGATGTTTTCTAGAAAGATATTGCAGTCGCGAATGCCGCGCCACAAGCGAATGTGATCATCGCTACTTCCACCTTGATTATTACCATCCCAGTAGTTCAGCAGCGGACTGTTGGTGTTTTGTGCTCCCATTGCAATGTACCAGTTCGGGTAGTCGCTTTGCGAATAGTTACTCATGGAATTTAACCAAAATTCATCGCTCGATAGGAGTGCGGGATTACGCTGTAAATCATTCCCTCTGGGGATATAACTATAACAGGTAAAGAGGTATCGCTCGGCCATCGCGCGCATCGAGAAGGCTTGCTCCAACTCGGCGATATTGTCGGGTACAATATCCATGTATTTGTTGCAGCTGCCCAACAGAATTGTGAGCGTAGCCACCGTGATATTAAAAAATCGTTTCATGTGCTTATTTTTTGATGTAATCGGCATGTTTTCAGGTTATAAGGTGAGTAATAAACCTAAGTTGAAAACGCGTTGAAGCGGATATCTCAGGCCAGAATCGCCCATTTCTGGATCCCATAAGTCAAAAGCAGAAATGCTAAATAGATTGCTCCCGCTGGCGTAGATTCTAAATTGATCTATCTTGAAGCGGCGCGAAAAATCTTTGTTTAGCGTATAGGCCAGCTCGACCTGTTTCAAGCGGAGGAAAGCGCCATTACGCATCCAGTGTGTACTGCTTATGACGTTGTTTTCTAAAGGATTTTGACTCAGTCTTGGCCAAAGGGCATAGACATTTCGGTCATCTTCCGACCAGTGACTATCTGCCCAAGCTTGCAATACCGCATTGGGAGAGGTTTGGCTACCAAATGGTGCTGCTCCATTGACATTATTATCATTAGGAGCGCGCAAGCGCGGATTGATGAAGAGCGATGTCCGGCCCATACCGCTGAAGAAGAACGAAAATTCGAAGTTCTTATAACCCGATGTTAGACCAAAACCATAGTTGATCTGTGGTACCGTCGGGAAACCAATCGGTAGCTCATCGTTGGCGTTGACAATACCATCCCCATTCACATCAAGGTATTTGATATCGCCGCCCATCACCACGCCGCCAAAGGATTGCTCTGGACTATTATATACCTCTTCGTCGTCGATAAAAAGGCGCTCGGCAATATAACCACGTCGCTGATTGACGTCGGTACCGATGCGGCTTAGGTACTCATGATCGAAGGTGGGTTCTTCATAGTACAGGTATTCACCTTTCGTAAAAGTGAAAGTTCCACGACCTTGAAACCACAGGTTTTGATTCACATTATGATTATACACTAACTCTGCATCAAACCCTTGACTCTTGTATTTTCCTAAATTGGCGAGCACTGGTGCAGCCAATCCCATAGAAGAAGGGAGTGCCGCTCGCTCTTGCACAATGTCGGATCGGATCTGCTGAAATGCGTCACCTGTGAAAGTCAATTTGCCATTTAAGAATCCTAAATCTACTCCCAGATTGGTTTGCTGGGAGACCTCCCAACTGACATACGGATTAGCGTAGCGATTGATAGACACCCCATTGCGATGATAATTTTCCTCGCCGGCATTCACTCCGAAGTTGAATCGTCGCACACCATCGTTTAGGTTCACCTGTGAAAGATAGAAGAAGCGACTATCATGAATTTTATCATTCCCCACCAAACCATGCGTAAAACGGATACGGGCGGTGTTGATCACGTCTTGCAGCGGTTCCATAAACTTTTCGTTGTGCACCGTCCACGCAATACCTGCAGAAGGGAAGAATCCCCATCGATTTCTGGGCGCAAAAACCTCCGAACCATTGTATCCGAACGAGAATTGGGCATGGTAACGATTGTCGTAGGCGTAGGTAAATGATCCTGCAAAACTTACATTGCGAAAAGGTAGGGTGTTGATCACGTTACCAAGTTGGTCGCGTGGGAGCGTAATGCGATTGCGTATCGTATTGATGACCATCCCGGTGACGACGTGCTCATCGTTGAAGGTGCGGTTGTAGTTTAGCGCATTTTCCATGTAGAAAAGTGATTCTTGTCCACGCCCGTTGTCACTGTAATCCAAATATTCGGTACCGGTCAGTGGGTTGAGGTTGAAAAAGTTGTAAGCGCCAGTATTGGGGTCTATGCCTTGTGGGGAGTAATAAAATGGATTGTATTGTCTGCGGTATTCCATGTAAGCACTTCGCGACGCATTGGCCAGTCCTCTATAGCTGAAACCTTCAATCCATTTGGAGAAATCCTGTCGCAGTTCGATTTGTACTTGCATATTACTTTGCGACCATTCTGAATAACCTCGTACAATTTCTGCGTACGGATTGAGGTACGAACTACCACTACCATCGTCGTAATTGCCAAATAAGGGATGGCTAATGTAGGCTTGCTGAGGTCCTGCTTCGTAAACTGGGAGGAATAATGCTGGATTAGCTCTCAGCGCATTTCGGAACGAAGAACTTCCGCCTTCGGGTGGTCCGCTGTAATTTCTGTAGTTAGCAATCGTTCGCACCATCAATTGCGTAGAATTCGTGACATTCACTTCAATATTACTGCGTAAGTTGTACACCTTGAAATCCACATTGTTATTAAAATTATTGATGGGGTTGACGCGGATGAGTCCATTATCCTGGGTCAAGTTACCACTCACCATATAACGCGCTAACTGTCCGCCACCCCGAATATTGATATTATAATTCTGTGTATGCGTGCTAGGTTTTGTCACTTCGTCGAGCCAGTTTACGGCAGGGAAATTGATGGGATCATCCCCTGCAGCAGTGCGCGCTATCTTTTCGTCGGAATAAGGCGTGATCGCGAGCGGATCTCGCGTTAAGATCGCCTCATTATTCATACGCATAAAGGTGACCGGATCAGCGATTTTGGTCATCTGAGTCGGCGACGAAACGCGTTGTTCGGCTCGAAAAGTGATCTTTGGACGACCTTCTGTACCGAGCTTTGTGGTGACTAATATTACGCCGTTGGCGCCTCGAGATCCATATACTGCTGATGCGGTCGCATCACGCAATATAGAAAAGCTGGCAATATCATCCACAGGAATCCGCGCGAGATCATCTGTCGTCACTTCCATATTGTCTATCAGAATCAGCGGTCGGCTATTAACGCCAAAGGTGCCGACGCCACGAATAAAAAAGTCGGCATTGTCCAATCCCGGTTCGCCACTTCGCTGGAAGGAGATCATACCCGCTACTCGACCTTGCATCGCTCCCGTTAGGTTGCTACTGGGCATGCGCAATTCTTCGGGGTTGATGGAGCTGACTGAACTAATTAGATCCGTTTTTCTTTGCCGTTGGCCAAATGCGGTGACGACCGTTTCCTCGACCACAAAACCGCTTTCTATCAGAACCACATCGATCACCTCTCGTCCTGCCGTGCTGATTTCTCTGGATTCAAAACCAATCGTGTTGAAGATTAAAGTGGCGTTGGCAGGGACTTTTAAGATGTAGCGACCATTGAGATCGGTCGTCGTGCCAATACTAGGTCTGTTTTTGACGGTGACAGATACACCGGGAAGTAAAGTCCCAGAGCTATCGCGTACACTACCGCGTACTTCCTGATCTTGTTGAAACGCTGAAATACTTTTTGAATCAGTAGCGAAGGACAACGCGTGGTCTTCACGCATATAGTCATCTTTGCTGTCAATAGGAGAAGCTAAAATATCAATAGGACCGTCGATCTTTCTATCTGCATGCGCTCGCTCAAATGCGTCGGCTGCTCCGGGCGGATACCCGAGTAAGATTACAGCGATTTTGAGTAACCATAGATTGTAGGTTCTGTTAAGTCTGTTTTCCATCATAATTATTATTTAGTTAGAATTAATAACATGTCGTCCAATCCACGCTGTATTGTACAGGTTTTATGGCAATGGTTCACAGTGTGGTGATATGCTTAATTTTTGGACAAAAGACTTCCTTGCTCAAAAAAATCGCTTTTTTAAGCTAGATGACAGAATATTGAACTGTAGGATTGGTGGTTTACGGCAAATGCCCGTATTTATGTCCTATATCTGTTTCTCTGGGTATTGCTAATGCATAAAATTTGACCACGCTGTGTTGCTGAATAATCCTATTAGGACTTTGCGCTTAGAAGTTTATTGAGTTTATAAGTTGGTTAGACATTATTCAACAAGTCAAATTTGACCATTGTGCAGATCATAAAATTTACAATTTGTCTCAATAAATTGTAAAATCGTCTCAATATCAGTACTATAACGTTTTCGCTAAAATTAATGCGGGAACAAATGTCTTGCAATTAGGCAAACATTCTTTTCAAGTTGGCGGTATAGTATATGCAGTTCAGTGGCAAGAGTATAGGTAAGAATTGGAATAATAAAGTATCATGTTAGCACAGACCTTTGCAGATAGAGTGATCGATTTTAATCAAAAACTACACTACGATGGTTTGCTGCCAGATGGATTTCGTGTGCTCAATCCGTATATGGATAATTCGGAAACGATGCCCGTGATGCGGCAGTTTTATAAAAAATATTACAACGATACGGAGCAACGCAGATTTATCATTGGTATCAATCCCAGCCGTCATGGTGCCGGGGTCACGGGCGTACCATTTACCGATACCAAACGATTGGAAAGCGTTTGTGGTATACCGATGCAGTCAGCACATACGCACGAGATTTCATCTGTCTTTATCTATGATGTGATTGCAGCGTATGGTGGTGCACAAGCGTTCTATCGCCAGTTTTATATTAATTCTCCTTTTCCGTTAGCATTGACTCGTTTACAAAAGGGTAAGTGGATCAATGCTAATTATTACGACGATAAGGGGCTTTTTGAGATGGTCAAGGATTTTATGATCGCATCACTTCGCAAGCATATCAGTTTGGGGTTGGATACGTCAGAAGTAATTGTATTGGGGAAGAAAAACACGCAATTTATACACAAGCTCAATCAAGAAGTAAAGCTTTTTGACCGTTTGATCACGGTAGATCATCCGCGCTACATTCAGCAATATAAATCTCGGGAAAAAGAGCTTTATATTGATAAGTACTTAATGGCATTGAATAATAATAATAGCAAATAGTATACAACTCCTTATCCATTACTCAATTAATTAAGTTCATTTCCTTTAATTGATCCATTATGAGATGATCAACGGCAGATGTTCTTATTTTGTCTTGATAACAAATCCATTCAAAGCTTTCAATTTCATTGGAGGCTTGGGGCGTGCCGTCATAATCAGCAAAATAACATCGCATGATAACTACAATTCCCGAGTCGTGGCCATCGGCTTGCGCATCAAAAACGCCTAAAAATTTAGCCGAACTTTCAATCAACTTTACATTAAGTTCCTCGCGGACCTCGCGCGCGAGACATTCAAGATCAGATTCAGTGCCTTCTCTCTTACCGCCAGGAAAGTAAAGTTTGGTTTTATTCTTGGAAAGGGTAGTGAGTATACGTCTATCCTTGATGCATATTAGCGCGACTTCATCAATGATTTTTGTCATCATATAAAACTTAGATTTCAAACATTTCAATCAGTACATTACATACAGTATTTTTTACAGATGTATCTATAGCGGCTATTTTTTTGAATGGCCTACTTTGACCGACGGCCCTGGTTTGATCTACGCAAACTTGCGAAGTATGGCCAGTCACACTACAATCCTATTGCGGAATTTGCTCGGTCAGTATTTCATTTTTCTCCGTGTCGAAATACGTACACGTCATCTTCTCCGTGTAAACGATCCATTTTTCCATTCCGGTTTCAGCACACATTTTGATGAATGTGCTATAATCTGTTTTGCCTTGCTGATGGGCAAGCAATTGCGTTTTGAATTCATCGCTATGTACCACATCCGTAATCGTTAGAGGTTCATATTCTGCCGGTACTTGTGTTGTATGGTCGTTTTCTCCATGAAAGACAAGATGTCCATCACTGACGTATGCTTCATAGTGGGTAACGCCCAATGCCTTAATTTCTTGAACATACGCTGGAAAATCAGCACCTGATTTTACTTTGCTGTGTGCTTCTTTTAGTTGCTCTGCTGTAAACATATTCTCGGTTTATACATTTGGTTATGAGATGCAATGCCCACTATAAAGCTACGTATTTGATTGGAAAATTAAATCAGAATTGACGGATTCTTAAATCGTGTTTTCAAAATGTCTGCAAAACTAGGAATTGACTGTTCTTAAAGACGTTGAGAGGGTGGTTAAGAAAAGGTATAAAACAACAAATCCCTCTTTATCTTGCTGATAAAGAGGGATTTGTACCTAGGGCGGGAATCGAACCCGCACTCCCTTAACGGGAACAGGATTTTAAGTCCTGCGTGTCTACCAGTTTCACCACCTAGGCAATTGTGGAGCGAAAGACGAGATTCGAACTCGCGACCCCGACCTTGGCAAGGTCGTGCTCTACCAACTGAGCTACTTTCGCTTTTGGTGCTGCAAATATAGCTAGAAAAATGATATGCAGAAATTATTTGTTCGTTTCAGCGCAGTCAAGTACACTAAAAGCCTAGTACTGCGTTAATTATTTTTGTTAGAACTTTCAAGATTAGGGATCGTATCACTTTGTTCAAAGAATCGACTTACTGGTTTGATTTTTGCTCAGCATGTCACATATTGATGGAATAATTACGAAATATGAAAATTGCACATCTACTTTTAAGCATAGCACTTTTACTCGGGCTGACTGCGCATGCAGATACGTATCCAGAGGTTGTTTTTGATAATAGTCTCATTATGGGAGTATATGCTAAAAGTGAAATTCGCTCTGAAGGAGGGAGTTGGATCGAGAATGTCGACAAACATCTTCCGGTATCCGACAGTATATTTTTCACCCCTGGGAATTCCCTTTCACTGCGCTATGTGAATGCAGATGGTGGCAATTGGGAGGCAGCGATCAAATACAGCCGTCAAAAATACCATTATCGCATATCGAATAAAGATGTTTTGGTGCTCAAATTATACGTGCATTCGGACAAAACGACCAGTAAACAGCTGCCTACACTGTCTATTCGGCAGAAAAATAGAGATAGCGATAAAGTTAATTTAGCCAATTTCATCGAAGACTACAATGTAAATACGTGGTTGGACGTACGTATTCCCATCGCCAAGATCCGCGGCTTAGATGTCGAAAGTGCGATCAAAGCAGTGGTCTTGCATCAGCAAGGTATGGGTTCGCACCATATCTATATTGATCAGGTGGAGTTTCTTCCTGCCAATTACTCCAAAGTACGCCTGACTTCACCGGCAGTACTTTCTAAAGTAACACCCTACGATAGAAATATTCATTTACAGTGGCAATTGCCTTTGACCCCAAGCATCCGGTACGTAAAAATTTATCGTTCAGAAGATAAAAAAACCTTCGAACCGGTTTCTATTCGCCCGATCAGCATGCAAGGCGGGTTAGATTATGTTCCTGCTTTAGACAAAACATACTACTATAAGATTGCTTGGGTAGATTACGATTACAAAGAATCCCCTTACTCAACGATTCTAGAAGTGAAGCCGGTAAAGCTCGCAGATCAACAAGTGTTTGATCTCATTCAGCGTTCGCATGTCAATTACTTCGTGGATAATTTCGATATTAATAGTGGCATGCACACCCCATTTCGTCAACAAGGGAAGACCGTCGTTTCCACCAATGAAACGGGACTTGCGTTATTGGCCTTATTGGTGGGCGTGGAGAGAGGGTATGTTTCCAAAAATACCTTTATCCACCGCGTAAAACGCGTGGTAGACTTTTTAGAATCTGTCCCCGAAAAACATGGCGTCTTTGCGTCATATTATGATGGTAGGAAGAAAGAACCGATCTACATGGATGCTCGCCCTAATTATAGTGTAACAGCAACCACAACGATGCTACAGTCGCTATTGGTTGTGCGGCAGTTTTTACAGGGCGAAAGTGATGATGAGGTGTATATTCGTGACAAAATTAATAAGCTTTGGGACAATATCAATTGGCCAGCCTTAGTGATGGCCAATACAGAAGACGTATTAGTTGCTGATGTGGGCGTACTTGAGGAATTGACCGAAATTAAACCATTAGGTGGATTTAATGAAAGTATGAATACTTACATATTAGCGGCGGCATCTACCAAGAATGGTATCTCGTCTAGTGGGTTTGTTAATAATCTAAATTACGAGTACAATACGCAGAATTCTTTGCTAACAGATAGTATAGACGATTTTGATTCAGATCTTCTGCAGCAGAATCAACGCCAGCTTAATGCTACTTTGGAGTCGGATATGAAAGATCTGGATAAAGCATTAGAAAGGCAAAATATGTTGCGCGATACGGTGTTGTACGGTGTGCGTATTCCATTTGGCGAATTGAATAATCGCAATCTATTGTCGATGTATATGCCTTTTCTAACTATTGATCCGGCCTTAGCCAATACCGCTGATTTTGCTTTTGGCGATGTGCTCAAAAGCTACACAGAATACGTGAAAAGAAGGGATAACGAATCTGGTCGCGGTACGCGCAATGTAGCGGTTTGGGGATATCAGTCAGAAACAGATCCTCGTGCTATCTCTCGAATTAATCCTGCAATCAGTGTAGCTTCCGTGGCGGTAGACTATCAAAAAGGTTTGCAAGCATTGCTGACTTTATACAAGGAGTATGGAGATATCTTATTGACCGAGTATGGCTTTCGCGCATGGATAGATTTGAAGAATCAAGACGTATCCGACGAATACTTATCCATTAATCAGGCGTCCGTAGCCATTATGATCGAAAATGCACGTAGTGGTCTGATTTGGAAGCTGTATCGTGAGATACCGGAAATCAAAGCCGTGCAAGAAAAGATATTTGTCCAAAGCAGTTTGAATTAGATTTACTATATTTACAAAAACGATTAAATATTACCAGACATGATAAAAAGGATCAACCTTATCCCTGTTGCTATCGCTGCTACCCTCGCATTTTATTCTTGTAAGTCTAAGAATATCATGGTAAATCCAGGAGCAGTTATTTCTAAAGATGGTACGGATGACGGCCTCAATAATGTGAAGGGCGAATTCAAAGACGCAGCGCGTACGAATGAAGGTATTAAATTTACGCTTTCGTCCGATTTGTTGTTCCCAAGTAATTCCTCTTACCTAACCAATGCAGCGAAAGCGGAGTTGGATAAATTGTCTGATTTGTTGAACGCAGATACTAAAAAGAAAATACGTGTAGATGGCCACACAGACTCTACTGGCGAAGCTAATTACAATCAATGGCTATCCGAGAAACGCGCTGCTTCCGTAAAAGCGTATCTTGAGTCAGCTGGTGTGTATGGTTCTCGTATCAGTACCAAAGGGCATGGACAAACTGCACCAGTTGGCGATAACAAAACGCCAGAAGGTCGTCAGAAAAACAGAAGAGTAGAGATCGTGATCCTCGACTAAAAGGCTGTTTGCCAATACATATAAAAAAAAGAAAGAGCAGCATATACCATGTGCTGCTTTTGTCGTTATACATAAATCAGGTTTATAGTACATGTATATTATCTTCGATACCGAAACCACCGGATTACCCAAACGCTGGGATGCACCGATTACCGACACGGATAATTGGCCAAGGTGTATTCAAATTGCTTGGCAATTGCATGATGAGATGGGTAATCTGGTCGAACATCAAGATTTTCTGATCCAACCGGATGGTTTCAACATCCCTTACGACGCCGAAAAGATCCACGGGATATCTACCGAGTTAGCCACAGAAGAAGGTATTTCCATTGTTGATGCGCTACAAAAGTTCAATGATGCACTCGGCAAGGCCAAATTTGTGGTCGGGCAAAATGTGGGCTTTGATATCAATATCATGGGAAGTGAATTCTATCGCTTTGGAATAGATTCACCTATGGCCACGATGCCCTTGCTCGATACTTGTACCGAAGTAACGGCCAATTTATTGAAAATTCCGGGCGGAAGAGGCGGCCGTTTTAAACTGCCAAATCTGACCGAACTACACCAATACCTTTTCGGTGTACCATTCGCGGAAGCGCACAATGCGACTGCCGATGTGGAAGCAACTACGCGTTGTTTCTTTGAATTGGTACGTCAGGAAGTTTTCACAGCAGAAGATCTACAAGCCGATACCGGATATTTTGTAGACTTCAAAACGCACAATCCACAAACTATTCCAACAGTCGGACTGCGTCACGTCAACCTCAAAGCTGCTTCGCAAGCGCTGCGCGCGCAGCAGTCGAGCGATGCAGACCGGATTGTGGTCGACAAAAGTTTGTTGGCGGATTTAGAAAATGCACCGTTCGCACACTTACACAATCATTCGCAATTCTCCGTCTTGCAATCTACTATTTCGGTGGATGGGCTTGTCGATGCCGCGATCAAGCAAGGTCATCAGGCCGTGGCGTTGACCGATCACGGTAATATGATGGGTGCTTTTAAATTTGTGAGCAAGATCTTCGATCATAATAAATCTGTCGAGAGCAAGCGAAAAGAAGCCGAAGAAAGCGGCGAACATTTCGAAGGACAAACTCTGAAACCAATCGTTGGTTGTGAGTTTTACGTGTGTGAAGATCGTACAGACAAAACGCGTAAAGACAATGGCTATCAAGTCGTCTTCTTGGCGAAAAATAAGCAAGGCTATCACAACCTCGCTAAAATGTCTTCGGTGGCCTATACCGAAGGATTTTATTACGTGCCACGTATCGATAAAACTACGGTCGAAAAATACAAAGAACACCTCATTGTGCTATCAGGTAACCTGTACGGCGAGATTCCATCGAAGGTGTTGAATATGGGTGAAAGCCAAGCGGAGGAAGCTTTGCTGTGGTGGAAAGCACAATTTGGTGAAGATCTCTATTTGGAGATTATGCGCCACGGACAGGAAGATGAATCTCGGGTAAATGAAACCCTAATCCAGTTTTCCGAAAAACATAACGTCAAGCTGCTCGCTACGAACAATACCTATTACGTCAGCAAAGCAGATGCGCATGCCCACGATATTTTGTTGTGTGTGAAGGACGGCGAAAAGCTCTCCACGCCGAAAGGCCGCGGTCGTGGATACCGATTCGGTTTTCCGAATCAGGAATACTATTTCAAGTCTGATGCGGAGATGAAAAAGGCCTTTGCCGATTTGCCGCAGGCGATTATCAACATACAGGAAGTCATCGACAAGATTGAGCCCTATTCTCTTTACCGTGATGTCTTACTTCCGAAATTTATTATTCCAGAGCAATTCAAATCCGAGGAAGATGAATTAGATGGTGGCAAACGCGGTGAGAACGCCTTTTTGCGTCATCTTACCTACGTAGGTGCCGAAAAGCGATATCCCGAGATTACCCCAGACATTCGCGAACGCTTGGATTTCGAATTAGCCACTATTGAAAATACCGGATATCCTGGCTACTTCTTGATTGTGCAGGATTTTATTGCAGAAGCAAGAAAAATGGGCGTTTCCGTAGGGCCGGGCAGGGGTTCGGCAGCTGGATCAGCCGTAGCATACTGTCTTGGAATTACCAATATCGATCCGATCGCGTACGATTTGCTTTTTGAGCGTTTCCTGAATCCGGATCGGGTATCCATGCCCGATATTGATATTGACTTTGATGATGAAGGCCGTGGTCGCGTCATGCAATATGTGATCGACAAATATGGCGCATCGCAAGTAGCACAAATCATTACCTACGGTACCATGGCGGCCAAATCGTCCATTAAGGATACCGCGCGTGTCCTAGATTTACCATTGTCGGATGCTAACGAAATCGCAAAGCTGATTCCTAATTTAAAGCTGAGCAAAATCTTCCATCTGGAAGAGAAGGCTTTGAAAGAAGCCTTGCGGGGCGATGAATTGGAAGCGGTAAAGCGGCTAAAAGATATTGCCGATGGTGCTGGTCTAGAAGCAGAAACTATCAAGCAAGCGCGCGTATTGGAAGGATCCATGCGCAATACCGGAATTCACGCCTGTGGAGTTATTATCACGCCAGATGATATTACCAACTTTGTGCCGGTGTCAGTGGCTAAAGATTCAGATTTGTACGTCACCCAATTTGATAACTCGGTGGTAGAAAGCGCCGGCTTGTTGAAGATGGACTTTCTCGGTCTGAAAACGCTGACGCTAATCAAAGATACCGTAGTCAATGTGCGCCTACGGCACAATATAGAGCTCGATCCCGATCTATTCCCGATTGATGATCGACTGACGTATGAGTTATTCCAACGTGGAGAAACGGTGGGGGTATTCCAATACGAATCGCCCGGCATGCAGAAATACATGAAGGAGCTGAAACCAACGGTTTTTGCCGATTTGATTGCGATGAATGCGCTGTATCGTCCCGGCCCGATGGAATATATACCTTCCTTCGTCAAACGTAAACACGGCATAGAGCCGATTACTTACGATTTGGATGCTTGTGAAGAATATTTGCAAGAAACGTATGGAATTACGGTTTACCAAGAGCAAGTGATGTTGCTGTCGCAAAAGCTGGCCGGATTCTCCAAAGGTGATGCCGACGTACTCCGTAAAGCGATGGGTAAGAAGCAAAAAGCGGTTTTGGATAAGATGAAACCGAAGTTTGTGGATCAGGCTGCAGCCAAAGGGCATAGCCCGAAAACGCTGGAGAAGATCTGGACCGACTGGGAAGCTTTTGCGAGTTATGCCTTTAATAAATCGCACTCCACCTGTTATGCCTGGATCGCATACCAGACTGCTTATTTGAAAGCACATTATCCAGCCGAATACATGGCTGCCGTGCTTTCCAATAATATGAACGATATCAAACAGGTCACCTTCTTTATGGAAGAATGTAAGCGTATGGGTTTGGTGGTATTAGGACCAGATGTCAACGAATCACATTATAAATTTACGGTAAACGACGAAGGCGCGATCCGTTTTGGAATGGGTGCCGTGAAAGGAGTAGGAGCTGGTGCGGTTGATACGATTGTGCAAAATCGTGACAAAGGTTTGTATAAATCCATATTTGACATGGCTAAGCGCATTGATTTGCGCGCAGCTAACAAAAAGGCTTTTGAAAGTCTGACCTACGCGGGGGGATTTGATAGTTTCACGGACACGCACCGGGCACAATACTTCAACAAAGACGGGGAGCAAGCGACGGGTTTAGAAAAAGCGATCCGCTTCGGCCAACGGTTTAAAGAAAATGAAAGCTCTGCACAAGCCAGTTTATTCGGCGGTGGCGGTTCAGCGGAGTTGCCTGAACCGGTATTTGCGCCTTGTGCGCAATGGGGTTTAGTTGAGAAACTGAAATACGAAAAGGATGTGATTGGTATCTATCTCACCAATCATCCTTTGGATAGCTATAAGTTTGAGATGACGCACTTTTGCGCCAACAAAGTTTCAGACCTACAGCTTATTAATCAGGCAAAAGCGTTGGAAGTGGACGAGGAAGTCACCCAACAATTTGCTAAAATCAAAAACCGAGAAATCGTAATCGGTGGCATCGTAGCTGCTGCCTCACATCGTGTGTCGCAAAAGAATGGCAAGCCATTCGGCTCTTTTGTGATCGAGGACTATTCTGATTCTTTCGAGATTATGGCATTCGGTGAGGATTATGTGAAGTTCAAAGGTTATTTGCAGGAAGGCTATTTCATTCAGGTAAGAGGTATTGTACAAGAGCGCTTCAAGCAAGTCGGCAATTGGGGATTTGAATTAAGAAGCATCCAATTGCTGTCCGATCTGCGCGATAAAATGGCCAAGTCATTTACCATTCAGGTGCCTTTGCAATCATTGAATGATGAGTTCGTCCAAAACTTAGAGGAACTAATTGCGCTCACCGTCGTGGAAGATCAGCAAGCAAACTGTCAGCTCAAATTCAAGATATTCGACATGCAGGATGAACTGGCTATTGAGATGCCAGCTAAGCAGATCAAGATTAACCTCACGAATGAATTCCTAGAGGGCTTAGAAGAACTGGAATACGTCAAGTACAAATTAAATTAATCCGCTGGGAATATTTAATTACATTTTTTGGACACGGCACTAACAAATGAATAGCTATATTTGTTATTAGAGATAAATTAATAGGAATAAAATTATGGCATTAGAAATTACAGATAGCAACTTCGAAGAAGTTGTTTTGAAATCGGATAAACCAGTTTTAATAGATTTCTGGGCAGAGTGGTGTGGTCCTTGCCGTATGGTAGGTCCCGTAGTAGATGAGATCGCGAAAGACTATGACGGTAGAGCGGTTATCGGTAAAGTAAACGTAGATAACAACCCAGATATTTCTGTGCGTTACGGTATCCGCAACATCCCTGCATTGTTGTTTTTCAAAAATGGAGAGATTGTAGATAAGCAAGTTGGCGCAGTACCTAAATCGGTATTGACGGAGAAATTAGACAAGCAATTGTAAAACTGGATGGATCTGCGCCAAGCAGATTTCGAATCCGTACATATAAAAGGCGAAACCAGATGGTTTCGCCTTTTATATTTTGGTGTTTTTTTGGGAGTTAATAGGGTTTAGAAAGTTAAGAAGGTTGATAATGCTCTGACTTACTAATAACCTAGTGACATCAGGATACGTTAAACTTAGATTGCTTCAGCCTTGTTCCTCGGCTTCACAAAGACGTCTTTACTTCGTCGTCATCGCGCGGAGGTACGACAAAGCGATCTCAAATTGTTTGAACGTGATTTATGGTTTTAGATTGCTTCAGCCTCGTTCCTCGCCTTCGCAAAGACGTGAACAACTAAAGTAGCACCAATAAACACCGTGAGCATATAAAACAAAAAATGCCGTAGCTTGGGAGACTACGACATTTGTATTGAGAAGAGATAATGTACTTAGAAGTTGTTTGTAATATTTATTTAGATTAAATATAAACAACACTACAAATGTAATAGCTGGGCTGCATATATGCAAGTCTGCAATTAGAAAAAAACATTCAAATTCCGAAATTTCTAGAAAAACATCAGCAATCTATGTTGCACTACAACGCGTGCTAACTTGTCTTAAGCGCGCAGTTACCATTAGCTTGGTTATGCTGGAAGAAGAAGTAGTTTATGGATTAGAAGGGATTGAACTACCTAGAGAGGGCAGAATACCAAGTGCATCAGGCAGAAAAATAATTCCAATGCTCAAAAGCGTATATGCGATCAACCAAAGATTATTGCTGAATGAGATAGATGGTCGGACAAACTGAAATAGGAATATAATCAGGCTTACAGCCAAGAAGGGCAAAATAATTAGAAAGCCCACTTCATAAAGAATAGAGGTGAACACAATTATCGCTTTATTATTGATCAAATTGTATTTAACCATCTGGGTTGCAACCAGCATGGTACTGATAATCGGATGAACATGGAGGCAGAGTTGAATGAAATTATTCCAGTCACTATTTGCTGCGAACTGTTTCTTCTGATCCCTATCTCTCATCGATCTATATTAGAAAGGTCAATACTTTGTTAGTGTGATTATGAATGAACATTTACGATATAATCCCTCAAAATCTTTACGTACTCAACAATATCAGTTGAATGGAAGCACTTTTTATTGCCGTAAGTTAGCAAAACTAAATCTAAAATAGACAGCCACTTGAAAGAATTGAATTTCGCAATATCGTCTTTACACGGAGGTAGTCCGACAATGCAATCTCTACTATTTATAAGTGCGAATTATTCCAAATTGCTACATCACGTTACCTTAAGTATTAACATAGGATTATGTTATTTACGGTTTTTATGGCATTTATATCTTTCGCTTGATATTAAAATAACATAGATTTGCACATTGGTCACACACAATGAAAATTTTAAACCTACTATCTCGTCTTATTTTCCGTAGTCACGCCAAATCGCTGGAAGCGAAATTGATAGGCAAGTGGCGCTATGTCAATACACTCACTCGGGTGTCAACAAATGGTGGTGAGGACTTGATTACACATTATAATACCCAGAATAAGGTGTCGATTGAGTTTGTAGAAGGAAACTTTGAACTAGTAGAAGATCAATTGACCTACGCTGGTCGGATATACAAGGTCGAATTTCACTATGATACATTAGTTTTGTCACATGCTCAATCTGAGGAAACTTATATCCGGTGGGAGGAGTGATGTCAATATATGAGTGAATATATTCATTCTATAAAACCAAAAAAGCGACTATTTCTAGTCGCTTTTTGATTGGTGGAGAATATCGGATTCGAACCGATCACCTCTTCACTGCCAGCGAAGCGCTCTAGCCAAATGAGCTAATCCCCCGTTGATCAATTAGTTACCTAATGTTTTCTATGTGTTATAACATTTAATAATCTTGGCAGAGTTACTATAAACTCTGCCTCAACACTAGAAAAAATGGTATTTAACAGCGAAAATGTACAAATCTTGCAAGGTGCGAGATGTAAAAATGACAAGGAACAAGCACTTAAATCTTGGTGCGTTCAATTCTATCTAGATGGTAAACGCACACGTGTAACCAATAACCTGAATAGGATCAAAGATTTCAGCACAAAATTAATGGAGTTCACCAAACTACAAGATGAGATCATTGAAAAGCTTAATAATGGTACATATGGTAAACCCCTTGTTAAAGAAGCTCCAACACTAATACCATCAATCAAAGATGCAAGCATTGCATTCATGCAATGGCATCTACAAAAGGGTAGTAGACCAAAGACAGTACAGTCATACAACTCCAAACTAAAGTATCTAGTAGATGCAATGGGTGAACAGTCAGTAAACTATGCATACCATAAAGAGATCAGTGACGTACTACTAGACTTATTCAATACTCACAAGTGGTCGCCAAAAACATACAATAATACAAAGCTCATTTATAGTGCGTTCTTTATGTTCTGCATTGATAATCGGTGGATTGAGAATAACCCCGTATCACGCGTGAAGATAAAATATGTTGGTAAGTCCGAACGAAACAAGGCGTTCACTAAAGAGGATTTCCAGAAGATAATGAAGGCAATGGAGGGGGATAAGCTATTAACAACATTCGTAAAGAGCATCTATTTCACGTGTATCAGGCCAAAGGAGCTTATCGGATTGCAAGTAAAACATATTGATTTCAATAAGCGCAGAATCTTCATACCTGCATCTATTAGCAAGAATAAGAAAGATGGATACAGCCATATGGATGATGTTTATTTTGATCTGATGTATGATATATATGGTGATGCACCACAAGATGCTTACCTATTTTGTAATGATGATACGCTTTGGGGTGATAAGGTGATACACTTCAATAGACCATATGCACGATTTATTGTGATACTTGATAAGTTAGGTTTGAAGGGTAAAGGGTACACATTGTATTCGGTGAAGCATTACAGCAATGTGCAAAAATTCCTTGGAAATGGTGATGGTACAGGGGGATGGTCTTTGAGCGAGATCAGCAAAGCAAATCGCCACGGTTCAATATCTATTACCGAAGTGTACCTAAAAGACTTACTTGACTATATCGATGTCACGAAGAAAACAGTACCAGCTATATAGATATATCGTAAACTTATTATATTTAATATCAAACTTGCCCAAATGAGGTATTTACTGATTTTTATTCCTATTCTGATAGTCGTTTTAGTTGATATGACGGACAACTTTAGCGGATGGAAACTCTTTCGAGTTGCATTAGATCGTGACGTGAGAACCGCAAAAATTACTGAAAACGAGTATTTAGAGATGTCTAGGGGAGAAAAATTTAGATACGATGATAACGATTTCAATGATATTAAATTTCGTGAGTATTTAATCAGCAAGCGGTTAGAAAGTAAAAAACTATTAAAGTATTCATATTTCAGTAAAGGTAGTTATCATTCTGATTCGCTTAGTTATTATTCAGATGAAATTGGTTGGAGAAGTGATCTTCAAGATTTTGTACAGACAATACGTAGAAAACCTGTCGGTTTTACATTTGAGGTTTACGCCTACGGCGATCAATCACTTCCAAGATATGTACTTGAAAATAATAAATGGTCGCTTTTATTTAACGATGTTATCAAGTTATATATCCTGTCTCTAATTATTTCGGTTGTTATTGGTGTATCTATTCGGTCCAGAGAGTAATAATCTATAACCATCGACTGCTATATTGGTCATTCAAAACGAATGGCCTTTTTTATTTCAGGAATTTATGGACTTTTCTCACTAAGATAAAACTTATTAAACTCTTGAAAGACATCCAAGCAACCCCTATTAGGATGGTTGCAAAAAACAATATCATTAGTGAATCTGAAATGTAGTCGTGTATAGAGCGTTTGCGATTGTCAATAAATGCTATTGATAAATCACTATTAACATCTATTTTTTCTCCAAACTTTAATGTCTGATCTCTCTTTCTTGCATAATAAATTGAATCAGCTAATTTCGAAGGTCTGTTGCTTGCAATGATTTGGATATCCACGGGTGGATTTTTAGCTAATTCAAGGTCAGCATATATACTATCAACTTTCAGATAAATTAGGAAATCTTCTGCTTCAGAAGCCTTGTAACCTCTATAATTATATTCTGTTAAGAATTCATCACGATAATCAAACTTACCTATTAGATGGTCAGATAATGAAAGGAAGGTGTAGATCAGACTAAAAAAAACAAAAATTCCTATGATCGACGTGGCTTTGTATGTACTTAATGAATCATTGTAAATTTCTGGTTGAGTATTAACATTAAAGATTCTATTCTTAAATCTAAGATTATGCTTATCGCTTTCTAAATAAAATTGAAGTTCGACTGTATCACCCATCTTGAATAATGAGCTATCTATTGTAAGTTCATTCTTATGCCATTGCAGTTTTGGTTCAAATCCTTCTGAAGTTTGAAGTATTTTAGGATTATGGTATGTTGAATTTTCACTTACATTTGATATTGTAAATGGTTTTTCTACATCTTCTTTTTTAAAATCTGCAACACCAGTATAACTAACGATTATCTTATAATATCTTAATCTATTTTTAATTGATGTGTTATTAAATTTTATTTCGGAATTAGAATCAACATTGACTATATCGTTTTCATTCTCGATAACAGCTACAAATTTTGAAGCGCGAACGAAGAAGAAACCGTAAATCGATATACCACCAACGAAAACAGTAATAATCGTATTAATAAGATTTGAGAAAATTTCCACAGGTTAATATTTTTATAAAGATATAAATTAGGTAGCAAATAGAATAGGCTGATAAATTAATACCAGCCTAAGTAACTCCTTTAGGAGCAGTTTGTTGTTACAGCTACTATTCGATCAGGTTCAATAAATAGCTTTTTAATAACCAGAATAGAGGCATTACCACCTTGACTATCTTAGGTATCGTGGATAAGTTAACAATTGTTAGCAAAAACTTTTGCAACGTCAAACCCTTATCCGTAGTTTTGACTTGTGGTTTGGGGGAGTGTATTATCTGGACTCCCTTGTAGTTGAAATAAAACATTACACGTGTTATTAATGAAACCATCCCACTACCAGAGACCTGATGTGCTAATACAAAGTTTGGTCGACACGTATTAGCGTTTCAGGTTTTTTCCCTTCGGTGAATAACAAAGATCATATATTTTTTGATGGGTAAGTTAACTGGACTTTTCCACAAGCTAAATACCGATAGCGGTTAAAGTTCGCTTCCCGAATGTGTTGTTTGGTAATATTCTGATTTACAGGATCAAAAGTATGTTAGGAATTTTGAGGTATTCCAAATACTTTCTCATAAATCTACGGTAATTTTGACGAAAAAATAGCAGGAAGACACTCACATAGTATAAACCCAAACATACTTGTATGAGCTACTACCGATCCGAACTTTACAACCTAGGTGTTATCATCTACGATCAAGAAATCAACCCCGAACTATTTGAACTCTTAGAATCCCTTTATGGTGAGGAAGTGACCGATGATTATTTTATTTTAAAATCTATCTATTCATTACTTAGTGACGAGGTTGACGATACTGATTTTTATGATCTTGGATATCACGAAGACAATGATGATTTAGTTGGCATCCTCTATCAGTATTGTCTGGATTACGAGGTAGACAAATCTTTACTATCTCTAGCACTTGGTGCGTATTGCATCCAACCAGACCAACGACATTTCAACAGCCACGAAGCATTCCATCAAGCATTAATAACCGCACTGCATACATCCGCAATGATTCCCGATGATGGTCAACATTTGTTCACCTTGCTACGCTTGAATGAGGTGGTTGATAGCGATCTGAAGGAGCTAAACAAAGAAGTCTATAAAAATATTTTACTAGGAAAAACAACCTTTAAATAACTTTCAAGTTGGTTTATATTAGTTTTTGTAGATCACAGGGAAAATAAAAGAGTATAATTTATTTCTGTGTGGTATTTATAATAAAAATAGATTATGAAAAATATAAAAACAACCACGCTGGCAGAGAAGACAGCAAAACACAAATCAGAACTAATAAAAGGTTACAAATCTTTTTGTGATGCTTATGAAAGCATTATAGAAGATGCTAAAATTGTAGTTGAAAAAACATTTACTGAAACAACTTACATCGTTTACTTTCCCAAAATTGAAAAATCTTGTAATGAGACTTTCAGCAGAAAATATTTACTTGATGTTGGTGAAGAAGTAGTAGAATCCAATTTCTTGAGAAGTGTGGGACGTAATTTTATTAGCGAGTTTATCAAAGGAGGTAGCAAGTAATGGAAGACAGATATAACGACATTATCAAGCAGATACAAGATTTATTTGTTGATGATCCAAGATACAGAGGACTTAAACTAGTTGCAGAAATATGGGACATAATGCATAACAAGAAAGAAAATAAATACCAGTATATGCTAACGGTGCTTGACCATTGTTTCCCTTTACTGGCTAAATCGGATAACACCAATCTTGTAATAGATACTTGGTTGCTGATGCAGAGATTGAAAATTAAATTAAAAAACTAGACCAATCGTAATTCCCAAATTATGTTAGACCCTTACCAATGCTGGTGAGGGTTTTTTATTGATATTAGCTTATTTCCTTTCTTGCTATTTCATCTATTTCGAATTTGTTTATCGCACTTTTGGTATACACTTTCGCGTAGCCATATTCTGTTATGTATTTAAAACGTAAGTAATCAATATGTTTATCTAAATAAATAATTGGCTCATCGTCGAAAGATATAAATGAGTCTTCAAATTCAACAGTTTCATACTTTTTAAGATTAGGAATTTTTTTCTCTATTGACTGGAATCCATCATTAAAATAAATGGTAAATACGATATCGTATGCATCTACGTGACTTTCATTCTTGAATGTAAAACGTAAGTTCTTAAAATTCACATCACCTGCTTTTCGTCTTTTGATATTATATTTTGCTTGCACATAAAAAGCACATCTTTTTTGCTTGTAATAAAACGTGTTTGCTAAAAACCATCCTAAACCAGTACCAAGTAATGTAACAATTATGTCCGCTAGTTTTTCGACGATATTCATATGTAATTAGTTTGATTACTAAATATACCAACACTATCCATATATACAACCAATTATATATGGCAGAAGAAAATCAAAATCATAAAGAAATATTAATAGACGTAAAAGTCCAGAATCAAGAAGCACAGCAACAGACTGAAGCTTTAAAGAAGAAGTTTAAGGACTTATCCGATCAAGCAGAAGAGTTTGAAAAGATTGACTATAACAACTCATCAATTGGCGAATTACGCGATCATCTAGAAAAAGCTAAACAGAATCTACAAGCACTAAAAGATACTGGATTAGCGAGTACAAAACAGCTTGATGATATGGGTAAAACCGTGAATAAACTGAAGGATAATCTATCAGGAATGAAAGCTGATAAGATATTCAAAGGGATTGAAGCAAGTGTTATGGGCGTGGTTGGGGCTGGACAATTGTTGACCGCTGGCATATCAATCCTAGGCATCGAGTCAGAGAGTGTAAACGAAAGTATCGCTAAGATGATGTCATTGATGTCATTGAAAGATGGTATAGAATCGTTGGGTAAATATGCTTCAGGAATGAAAGCGTTATCTGCATCTACTAATGGTGCAACCTCTGCTACCAACTTATTGAAGTTAGGTTTTCAGTCCCTTGGAATCGGTTTAATAATTAGTGCTATTGTATACCTAACACACAATTGGGAAGAATTAAAGAATACTGTTAAGGAGTTCATCCCACAAGTAGATGGTGTAGGTAAAGTATTTAGTAACCTAATGCCAATTGTTGAAGGTGTTGGTAAAGCGATTGTTGGATTCATAGTTAGACCAATTGGTCAAGCTATCAAAGCATTCAATTTATTACGTGATGGTGATTGGAAAGGTGCAGGTATGGAGATATTAAATGCTATCAATCCTTTAGAAAAATTAAATGGTGTTGTCAAAGATTTCAAAAGTGGTATGTCAACGGCAATCATCCGTAAAGAGGTCACAGAATCTATTGCTAAGTTCAATGAAGAGACAGAAAAGTCTATTGCCCTTTTAGAAAAGCAGGGTGGTAAAGAGAAAGAGATTCACGCCTTAAAGGTTAAGCAATGGCAAAATGAAATCAAACTACTTCAGTCAAAAAACAAACATATCAGTGATGCAGATAAAAAGAGAATAGATGAATTGAATGATAATTTATCGCAGGAAAATGCATCATACGGTAAGTTTCTCAAAGGTATCAGCGACAAAGCAAATGCAGAGAGACAGAAGCAGATTGATAAAGCGAAAGAGGACTATAAAAAATTACTAGATGAAGTAAAGACATTCATCACCCAAGCACAAAAAGATATCGCTGATGCTGGACGATCAGAGAGAGCAAAGGAGTTGAATGACTTAGATCTTCATTACCAAGAGCAGATCAATAAAGCTAAACAAGCTAATCAATCTACTACTGATTTATTAGAAGCACGTAGAATCAAAGAAGCTGAAATTAAAGCTAAGTATGATAAGAGTGATAGAGAAGCCGAACTAAATAAGACCAAGTTACAAGGTGAAACATCTGTTTTATCGGCTGGTTTGGGTGCTAGTGCTACTAGTATTGACGATCAAAATAGAATCGCTGAAGCACGTTTATCATCCCTATCTGATACTTACCAAAAGGAACGTGAATTGTATGCAGACAATAAAGAGCAGTTAGCATTGATTGATGTCAAATACGCTAGTGATGTCTTGCAAATTGAAACCGATCTATCCAATAAGAAGAAAGAAATTCAAGAGAAAGAGAAACAACTAGCCTTAGACAAAGCCATTGCGATTGGTGAAATCTCAATGTTCAATACTGATGGTTACGACCTCAATACAGTCAGTTTAATTGAAGCTGTTGGTCAAGCAAAGTTATCAGCTTTGAAGTTGCAATATGATGCAGAGAAAGAACTCTATGCCGATAATAAAGAACAACTATTGTTACTTGATGCAGAGTATGCCGCAAATGTCAGATTGACCGAGAAAGAAACATCTGATAATCGTAATGCCTTATTAGAATCCAATCTTGGTGTTGCTTCAGCCGTAGCTGGATCACTTGGTGCTTTGGCTAGTGATACCACGGCCTTTGGGCGTACAATGGCGGTTGCATCGGCAACAATCGATACATATAGCGGAGCAAGTAAGGCATTAGCACAAGGTGGTTTTGCTGGTATTGGAATGGCTACAGCCGTAATTGCTAGTGGTCTTGCTAACGTTCGTAAGATATTAAGCACTAAAGTAGAAGGTGCAAAAGGAGCTACACCAGCACCAAGCATACAAGCGCCAACAATCAATACTACTACTCTAAGTAGATCAGGTGTACAGGATGTGAGGATTGCAAACCAACCACAACAACAGAATATAAAGATTGAACCTGTCAAGGCGTACATAACAAACAAAGACTTATCTACTAATGCAGATAAAGAGAATTTCTATAAAGCTAATTCATCCTTCTAATGTAACATGGAAATCCCTATGGGGATTCCATGATCACACTAATACTATATAACCAAATTATGAATAAAGACTTACCAGTATATTCTATACACATTAGCGAAGATGATGATATGATCGTTGATATGGTCAGTATTGTTGCGCATCCAGCAATTGAACGAAACTTTCAAGCTTTCAACAGTAAACAAAAAACACAGATTAAGTACAAGTTTAGTGATGAAGAAAAACATCAATTACTTGGTTTAGCATTGATTCCCGATCAGCCTATTTACAGACAAGATGAAGATGGTACAGAGTATTATGTGGTATTCACTGCACAAGAAATTGAAACTATCGTAAAGGCGTTTATGAAGCGCGGATTAAACAACAATCTCAATGTAGAACATTCAGCAAAAGATGCTCATTCATTCATTTTTCAATCATTTATAACCTCTGACATCTTACCAGCACCAAGCATTTTGGGTGAAGACATTCCTAGCGGTAGTTGGATTATTGGCGTACAGGTACAGGATGAAGATTTGTGGACAGATATTAAAGATGGTAAGCGTAACGGCTTCAGCGTTGAAGGACTTTTTAACTTGGTTCAAATCGACAAAGAAGAAAAATATACCATCGATATCACCCCTGATGAAGAAGAAGATGACGAAGATATTGATGCTTTATTACGCCAAATA
This sequence comes from Sphingobacterium chungjuense, assembly GCF_011316935.1. Taxonomy (GTDB): domain Bacteria; phylum Bacteroidota; class Bacteroidia; order Sphingobacteriales; family Sphingobacteriaceae; genus Sphingobacterium; species Sphingobacterium chungjuense. The sequence continues at coordinate 536,164 of NZ_WLYS01000003.1, read as the reverse complement.
TCTGCTTATTCCAAGTACCTGACAAAGTAGTGATTGACCGATCACACTAATATAATATAAGACATAAACCAAATTATGAATAAATCAAAAAATAAAAAAAGTGCTTTAGAATTGGCTTTTGCCAAACTTCAAAAGTTGGCGTTCTCAAGCAAAACAAAAACCAAATTTTCCAAAGTGAAATATCGCTTTGAAATAGTTGAAGATACAGATGGTCAAGTACTTTCTTACCCAACTTTAGAAATTGGCGCACCTGTGTCTATCGGATCAGCAGGAGATGAAAATACACCAGCACCTGACGGTTGGTACAGCACGGAGGACGGAGATATCAGAGTTGAAGACGGAGTAATCGCAGAAATCGTTGCAGAAGAAGTATCTGAAGACTTTGAAGGTGAAGATGCTCCAGCTGAAGTAGCTGAAGAAGTAATGGATGCTATTGCTGAATGTGTTAATGCTATCCAAGCAGTAGCTGAAGAAGTAGCAACTATCCACGAAGAAGTTGCAGAAGTAGCTGAAACGGTAGCTGAAGTAGTTGATGCTACGGCAGAATTTAAAAAACAACCATTCAGCAAATCAGTAACAAAAGAAAAATTCCAAGCCGTTGATAAACGTGCTGAACTAGCTGATTATTTGGCTAACAAAAGAAAAACTAACTAATTAAACTATGTCATTTCAAATCGAAGGATTACCAAACCACGTAACGGCAAATAGCCGCGATTTCGTTTATCGTTCTTTAAGCGAATCAGATACAATTAAATTCATTCAAGAAAACGGTACTTTTCTAGTTAACGTAAAGAATGAAGAACAAATCAATTTACTAGATACTACCGCAGTAGTAAGAAAAACAACTAAAGGTTGTGGTCGTCAACCATTAAATACAACTGAATTAGGTGCTGTAAATATTAAAGTACACACCTTACAATCAGACCAGAACCTCTGTATTGCCGACCTTGAGACCACCTACCAAAACCAATGGCTTCAAAGTGGAAGTAATTATACAAGTTTTGACTTTATCGATTCGGTAACTAATCTACGTGCCGACAAGTTGGCTTTGAGTAATGAAGCCTTGATATGGGCTGGTGATACTGAAAGTATTGATCCCGATATGATGCACTTCGATGGATTTTTCAAGTTAATGGATGCAGAAAATAAAGCAGTTACATTACCAGAAGCAGATAAGTTGTACAAGCGTTTACAGCTTGCATTAGCCACTATTCCCAACGCTATCAAGAGACAACAAGATTTTGTAATTCTATTGTCTAAAGGTAATCAGGATGCAATGGGTATTGAAGTAAGCAACGATAACTATTTTAAAGCAGAAGATGGTATTACGCATTTGCACGGTACAACTAAACGCCTTAAAGGTGTTGAAGGTTTTGATGCTGTCGATACTGAATATTTCGTTATGGCTAGAGCATCAAATTTCTACGTTGCAACTGATATGGAAAACGAATTTAACTCTGTTAATTTATTCCATTCACAAGAAACTGGTGGAAACTTGTATTTAGACTTTAAATGGAAATTGGGTGTTCAAATCGCTCGTCCAGAAGAAATTTACATCTTCAAGAAGTAACAACAAATACATGATAACCCCTACGGGTTATCATTGAACTAATAGAAAGGTGGTGGTATTCCATCACCTTTTTTCATAACCAATTATATTAAAATGGCTTGTTTAAAATCAATCACAAAATATTCAAAACAATGTGCTAAACAACAAGGTGGTGCAAGTGAATTATGGTTAATCTCATATTCCGACCTTAAAAATGTTGACGGCTCATTAGAAAAATACTCAACCGATAGCACAGGTAATGTTATCGATGAAATCGGATTAGCTACAGGAAAAAAATATGTTTCCGTTGGCTTAATCAAAAATACATTAGGTATTACCGAAGAATACGCATCTACACCAGAAACTAACTCATTTACTATTACTAGTACTTTAAACTTATATGTATCTGGTATTACACCCGATGGTAGAAATTTCATTAGTGAATTAGTTGAAGCTGGTGCAGTATCTGCATTAGTTAAGCTTAAATCTGGACGTTTTGTAGCGTTGGGATTGACGGGAATGATGGACGTATCCGCTATATCTGGTACATCTGGTGTTAATTCAGGTGACGGTGCAGGATATACAATTACATTGACATCCGATGAAAATCATTTTCTACACCTTGTTGATCCAACCATCATAACTGGATTAATCGAAGCATAAGTATCAACCCCCGATACTAAAAAAATAAGACAGGATAAATTCTGGACAGTCTTATATCAATTATTAACCGTTGCACTCCCCGTGTAGCGGTTTTTTTATGGTCAGCACACTAACTTATAGATGACCAAATTAATCAATAAAGACCAATTATACGTAGACCTGTTTTTTACACTTGATCGTGTTGCAATGGGTGATGTGCTATTAAATGTTACTAGCGATTATGATAAAACAGAATCCATCATAACACTATCATCACCAATTACAAGCAACGAAAGATACACGGCTTATTCTTTACTTAATCAATTCCAAGATTACGCTGATGGATTATATACATATGTCTTAACAGATGCTTTTGGAATCCTAGAATCGGGCAGTATCAAGATTCAAAGTGAAGATTTCGGTACACCAAATTATACAAGTTATCAATCAGAGGATGACGATTACATCGTGTATGACGATGACCAATATTAACCAATTTTATGACGAATAAAAGAAAGACTACTACCCAAATGATTATGGGTAAAAACCAAATATCCAATTTAAAATTCAATAGTAATATCACACCAATTCCAACAGAACGGAATAAAGGTAATCGGAGAGGGAGTGACGTTATGGTGATGCACGGAGTGGATAACCTTTATCCTAACTGGTTACTTTATCTGTATTCCAATAGTACTACGCACCAAGCAATCATTAAGAACAAAGCCGATATGATTATGGGCGCGGATGTGGTGTATAAAGGCGGTAAAGAGAAAGCGGAATTTTTCGTTAACGAAGATAAAACCGTAAAAGAATTATTGAAACTTGTTACTAAAGATTACCTAATCTTTGGTTACTACAGTATTGAATGTATATATAATAGCGTTGGTGAATTAACACAATTAAATCACATTCCAGCGGAAGCAATCAGGACTAATAAATCATATTCCAAATTCTGGTATTGCGATGATTGGTGTTACAATAGTAATCAAGTAATAGAATTTGATGCGTGGAAGCGAGATGTTAAAGATGATTTCACTAGTAAAATATACTTCCATATTGGCAGTAACCCGTCAATACATCAAACTTACCGAGAACCCGAATATCATTCTTCAAAAATCAGCATAGAAAATGAAATAAGTATTCAGCTATTCCATAAGAATAATCTTGAAAACGGGTTTAGTGGGCAAAATATTCTCACATTCCATAATGGAGAGCCAGAAGAATCAATCAAGGAGCATTTAGAAAAGCAAATTACAGAGAATTTCACAGGAACATCTGGTAAAAAGCTAATTATCAACTATGCAAATGATGATTCCCGTGGCGCAGAAATTACGTCATTAAACTCAAACGACTGGAATACAGCATTGGTAACTTTGAAGGATAGTACTATTCAAGATATTATTACCGCACATAATGTCACCAATCCACTATTATTGGGGATTAAAACACCAGGGCAACTAGGCGGTGGTGTTGAGCTTGAAAACTCGTATGAAATCTTCAGAACCTATTTATCTAATAGACGTGATGAGATTGTTGAGTCATTCAATAAGTTGATTAGAGGTACTTACCGCGAAATTGACATTGTTGAAGCTGTAAAAATCTTTGATAAAAACGGCATAATGACCATAAATGAGATGAGAGCTGAGAAAAATTTACCCCCTTTAAAAAATGGAGATCAGTTAGAAAGTGAAGTAGCAGCACCTGCAACATTTGCAGTCATGCAATCTCCGATTGCAACACCTGCACCTACAACATCCAAATTTTCAAAAGATGATGAAGACGAGGATGAACTAAAATTTAATTCAATCTCACACCTTGGATATTCGAAAGAGGATTTTGTGCATTTGCGTAAACACGCGTTTAGCAAGACTTTGAAGTATGCTGAAGATTCACGTTTGACCAATTACTTAGTGCAAAAAAGTCCTTTTGTCGGTAAGAGCCTAACAGATATTAGATCGGCACTTGATAATTCATACAGCTTGCAAGCGATCAGGGAAGAAATAGCAAAACTTGTTGTTTCCAAAGTTATCCCTGCTACCAAGATCATTGATCAAATCGATGTTGATAAGGCGAAAAGGGATTTGGATGTTGAGACTATTGACAATAGGCCGAATTACGAAAAGATTCAAGTAATGTACACATATGAAGGTGCGCCAATAGATGATAAAACAAGGAATTTCTGCAAAAGAATCCAAAATTTGGATCGTTACTGGTCACGCGAAGACATACAAACTATCAGTGAAACAATGGGTTATGACTGCTTTGTCAATATTGGAGGGCGTAACTGTCGCCACTCATGGGTGGCACATTCAGTTGTAAAGAAAGGAGGAACTAAATAATGAGTAAGACAATACTATTCATAAGCGAACGATCAATCAAAGACAATTCGATCTTGGAGGAAAATTTAGAAAGTAAGCTGATCAAAATCACGCTCAAAGAACTTCAGGACTTAGAATTATACCAAATATTGGGCGAAAAATTATACAATGAGGTTGAAGAAGAGATTAAAAACAAGATTGCTGATCCCAACTATATCATTGATTCAGAAATAGCGGTCTTGTTGAATAGATACATCAAAGATTTTTTAGTTTATGGAGTTCTTTTGAATATCCCGACCAGTTTAAACTATAAATTTACCAATAAAGGTGTTAAAAACATCACAGATGCTAATTCTACGGCTATAATTGGGGGAGAAATTGAAAATGTAAAGCGTTATTACCGCGCCAAATTTGATTCCTACCGTTTAAGACTAATGGTATTTGTCAAAACCAGTTGTGGTGTAGGTAATACTAGTATTGCTCCATATAGCACTGGTTGGTACTTACCAAATCGTGTCAATGCTCAAAAGATTGTTACCGCACGTGCAAACAAGCTTGGAAGGAGAGGTTTTTAATGACACTAAATCAAGTAAAATTATACCTGAAACAATGGTTTGCATCTTCACCTTTCATCAATACTGTAGAAGTATCTTCAAAATCTGATTATAACGACAAAAGAGATGTAAATTATCCATTTGCGCACGTTGAATACGTTAATAATAGTACATCTAGCGTGTATAACGTGTATAATTTCGTGATAACAATTGCAGATATCCAGAATAACAGTTTAGATCACCGTAATGTAGATGAAATTCATAACGATTGTAACCTATTAGCGCAGGATTTTATTGATTTTCACTCTATAAACAATGAGTTTTTTGAGATGGATGAGAATGTTATGATCAACCCATTTGACGACCAAAATACAGATCGTACCGCAGGGGTTACATTCGCTATAAGGTTATCAGTGTTTAGAACCAAAAACAACTGTATTTTGCCAAAAATATCATCTGGAATCATCCTAACAAGTGACTTAGGTGACGATTTAACCGACGATAAAGACAATAATATCGTTTTAAACTAACTAGTTTGAAAATACTCAATATAAAGGGATTTAAGACACTGTAATCCATTCTGGAATACTGGTATCAAAGTTTCGAGATAGTGCCTTATATCGCATCTATTGCGGTCAATTTTGAAGATAATAAGCGATTATTTATTAATCTACAAAAACTTACCCAAACCAATATAACTAACAATTGGATGTATAGATTTCTTCTATAATCATTCCCTAAATGCGCACAGCATGTGCGCCACTAATACCCAATTATCAACCTATTTAATGACCTTATCCCAAATCAAAGAATTATGTACCAAACATAACATTACTATCAATGGTGATCACATCACATTTGATAAAAATACATCCAACTTCCAGATCACCACTAACTTCAAACTCCACGAATTTTTAACTAAAAACACAAAGGATACCACCACAATTATCAACCTGAATATCGTACTAGAATTACAGAAACTACGTACCTTATTTGGATCACCTGTACGGATATCTTCATCATACAGATCACCAGCTTATAATAAGAGCGTTAACGGTGCAACATCTAGTCAACACGTATTGGGAAATGCACTTGATACATTCCCTGTTAATGGAGACATTAAAGGCTGGACTACTACAGTGGTCAAGAACAAAAAGACTGGTGGAATAGGGCAATACCAAACCTTTGTTCACATCGACACGGGTAGAACAAGATTTTGGAGGGGTTAAGAGATGTTAGCTATTAAACAATTTTTCATTGACTTCTTTGCTTCGCCTTTGGTGATGAAGATTTTAATGTTTCTTAGTGCTTTTTTCGCACCGTTGATGAAGCTGTATTTGCTGTTGTTATTCTTAACGATTGTAGACTATTGTATAGATATTACTGTTTGGTATATCAACCAAAGAAAAGTATCAAAGCATACCACCGTAACCTTACCATTTGTATTAAAGATTATTATGTACAGTCTATTGGTAATCGTGGTTCACGCGGTTCAAGTGTATCTAATTGAAGACATTTTTGATTTCTTTAAGCTGGTTGTGGCGATACCAATCATCGCGGAGACGTTGGGAATTGTTGCATCTGTTGAACGGTATACGGGTGTGCAAATTCTTGATAAGGTGAAAGGGTATTTGGGTAGATGGATAAATAGCAAAGAAGATAAATAAATTCATAGTATTGTGTATATTTGATTTAACCAAAGTCATATTATTATGTTTAATATAATTGTTAGAGAGAAACAGTTTGTTGATGAAAAAAATAATACCTCCGATATAAGGTGTATAGAGTTAAAATTCAATAAAGCTGAATCCAATAAATCTAAAGTATATGATGCTTTAAATTTTATCCTGATGCCTCATAAAGGTGACGTATCGAAAACTGCTCTTATCGCATATTTTGAAGATATTGAAAATTTAAAGAAAACAATTTTGGAGGGTGATGAAGCACAGATTCTTGGACAGTTGGATCATTCTTTAAGAGTTATTACGTTAAATAATACATCTTATCCAAGGGATAGTAAATTATTTGCTTTTATTTTTGCTTGGTGTTTAGACATAACGACTGACACATTCAAATAGAAACAAAATAGGGTTAAGAAAATTTTCTTAACCCCATTTTGTTTATAGTAAGGAAGATTTACAAATTGTTGATAATAAATGTTTCTCATTCCTGTTTTGCTACTTATTTATTGATGTCTTTACCTTTTTTACCAAAATTTGCTGGATCAATTACATCAAGATTATGATTTTTCTTTAATGGTTCAAACGACTTTATATATGACCTCTTTGCACTATCTGGAATCATTTTAGCATTATTCACAGTATTTACTATCTGGGAAGTATATGAGTCGAAGCTCTTGGTTATTTCCGTGCTATAAGAGTTTAATGCAGCAATTATAGAGATAAATGCAACCCCCTTGCCGATCCAGTTAGAAATTACTTCAAATAAACTTCTATCTATGTCCTTAGTCTTATTTACTAAATCTTCTTCTGTAGTAATTTTGTTGAACTGCAAAGTTGCAATTTGCATCTTTTCAATCTTCGGTATTACTAAACTTGATAAATCTTTAATGAGGACGGGTACGTCACCTACAAAATCATAGACACCATCCTTGGGTGCACCATTGAATCTATTTCCGCACCGTGGACATATCTCCTCAAAATAGTTGTTCTGAAAAGTTACATTTTTTGAATTTGCAATATGGATTGATCTACCCCTGAAAGAATTATTGCACCTTGGGCATTTTATAAGCATATTTTATGGTTTGGTTAATTCTGATTTTAAAATCTCATCTTGGTAATATTGTAGACGAATATACCATAGGTAACAACTATAAATAGCTAAAAGAAACAAAATAAACGCAAATAAGCTAGCAGAGGGTAAAATCTTACAAGCAAAGTAGTCTAATTTCTCTTGTGCTATATCAATTCTTGCATTTAGGTTGGCTTGAGTTCTTTTGAATAGATTACGCTTTTTTCGAAAGTCTAAAACCTCTTTTCCATTTAAAAGTGTACTATCAATCGCTACCTTCTCATCAATCATTTGATACTCTTCAAGAAGTTCTTCGTATTGATAATCTAATGCTATGCTTTCAAGTTTATATTTATCGTAGCTTGCTAATAAGTCACTTTGGTATCTACCAGTTAAGTATGCGGTAAGACCGATAAGGAATAAACACCCCACAAAAGAGAACTTGTATAGATTATCTGTAGGGAGGTTTGGGATCATAAAAGTTTTTCACAATACGGTTAAAAATTCAAATATATACAATTTCTAAATCAGCAAAAATAGTTGAAGCTATTTTCGGAGACAATTTTTTTATTATTTGGTGACTGTAATACCCTTTGTGGGTGGTCTGGCGCGGAACTCTCTCAATCTTTTGGTTATTCATACCTTCTATCTCAGTAACCTTTTGTCGTGAGACATTGTGAATGATTGAGATATCTAATTTGTCCTAACCTCAACATCTCGGTAATACCTATTGAGATAAGATAAACTATATTTTTTCCTATTGATAATTATTGCAAATTTTCTTACCCATTGAAGTAGATAAATAATAATACCAAAACTGATACCATATCGTAGTAAAATAACATTACCAATCTATTATCAATACCTCACGGTATATTTATCACTATTGGTAATATTCAATATTGAAGAATAAAATAATACCTATTGAGATAGATTTATCTAAACTTACTTATAAGTAATATTAACCATACTTATTCTATTACCAATATTATCATCAATATTACTGATTTTTTCTTTTATCATTAATTTTACTAATAATTATATATTTATATTATCAATATTTAAATATATCTCAATTATGATTCTTGATAGTAAATTTTTATTTATTCAACAAAGCAATAGGTGGTATATATAATATAAATTGAACGTAGTGAGATTTATATTATATCATATTATCTATATTTCTTTCTTTTATAAAAATATGTTATTGATATTCTTCTATAATAATAGGAAACTTTTTTAAAGTGCCTTTATCACCAATTCAACCCATATAGGAAACTTTAATAAGAAATTAATCATCCACTACCAACATCAAAAAGCACGTTTAAAGCAATCTGACGGAGATAGGAAACTTTTTGGTACATATAACCGTATAGGAAACTTTTAGTTAGAAGATGACTGTATAGGAAACTTTCACCCATCTACCGTACAGGAAACTTTTTATTATAAAATAATTTACTGTTGGACTTGGTAAAAATGGGTTTTGATATATATTCGTTTTATAGGCTACCGCATGGGTAGCCAGTTATAAATTTATTTTCGAAAAAAAGTGATGATAAAACTATCACTTTCCAATCGAGCATATATTTATAATAAAAATAGGGTGATTGTCTCACGGTCACCATATTCGTTTTTGTTGTTTTTACGGTGGGGAGTAGCTACCCCACCATTACTAAAAGCAATGAATTGAAAAGGTGAGATAGTAAGAACAACAATAAAAATGAAAAAAAGTGAAAAAAAAATCAAAGTAAAATTACATCTACCTCAACAGGTGTTAAACAAAATCTTGTCATCAAATCTCAATAGGTTTGAGCAAGCGAAATATCTATTGTTCGCGCAATACTACTACAATAGTGATACAATCGTTAATGCTTCAACCCTTAATAAATACTTAGGAATTAAGGATAGCAAGGGTAAAGATATAAGATTGGATATGTTGGGTATGGGAATCATAGTGTCTACTGATCGTGCATCTTATGTAAAGGATTCAAACGGTCAATTCTACAGAAAAGGGTATGATATGTATATCGGTACTTATCAGACAGCAAAAGTAGGATATACATTGCTATCATCTGATGCCAGATCATTGATCGGTAATTATGGTATTGAATTGATGGAACTTTTAGATGTTATCGCGTTACCAGCAAGTGAGAAGGATATCGCCAAATACGAACAAAATAAAATTAAATATACGAAGGTAGATGAGTCACCAATAACTGGTGATTTGCTGAAAATAATAGAACAAAATATGAATGAAATTAATAAAAATGCAGAAGGTGATAACATGGCCAACGGCCATGTGAACAACGAAAACACAGAAGATGATAACATCATCAATACCATTATGGCAAATTTGGCAAATGCTGGTGTGGCAAATGATGTACCTACACCAATAGTAGAAGATGTAATAACGTCACTTTCCAAACAAGAAGAAGTGCAGGTAACGGTAGAGGGTAAGCCAGTAGATATTAACAATGATTATCTAATACCAGATGATGGATTTAATCCAACAGTCGCTTGGGGAGATAATACAATGAGCTTGGAAGAAGCGTTAAGAGATTTCGATAATTAAAATAAAAAATGGAAAGAAAAAAAGATACAAGATATTGGATTTGTACGCTATTGTTCTGCTTGCTAATAGCAGTCTTAGCAGTACTCTAAATAAGATCGTGGATAGAGGTATGGCGGTCACCTCGAATAAGGCCGCTGTTTGAAAATTAGTACTCATATATCAAAGACCACCATGTGTGGTCTTTTTTTATTGACCAAAAATAGCCTTTATAGTGTCTTAGAACTGCATTATTATAGAATAAGAAAATAAATATTGCTCACCAAGCTTCATTTACTACTTGGAGAGATATTTATAATAAAGAAAGAGAATAATAATGCAAATTTTTGATAATAGAAACAATTACTGTAAATCATTTTACGCTTATGAAATAGAAGGGCGTAATAAACTAGCCACGGCATTACCCCATATTAAATGGAATTTCACAGAGCCAGAATTTAGCACCTATGATGCTTATGTATCGGTGCGCGATAAAGAAATATGTGTAGAAATAAAGACACGGACTTTTGAGTCATACCAATTCGATACCTGTTTTTTGGAGGTTGACAAACTATTTCGGATGCGTCAGGAAACCCAATTTAATACTTTGGTTTACGTTGCGCACTACACGAACAACAAGACCGCTTTTTGGAACTTGGAGAACATAGATATAACAAAATTTCAACCTGTTAGATGTCCTGATAGTACCGCAAATTACAATGAAACCAAGTTCAAAGACATTATCAATTTACCGTTAGATCAAGCTCAATGGCGGTATACCGATTCTGGTGAAAAAACCCAACAATTTAAGTACCCATTATAATGATAGACATACTACTTATCAGCCTTTACATAGCGTGTACAGCTGTGTTTTTCACGAATTACAATGCACCTTATCTATCATTATTAGATAGATTACGACTTAACCGAAAGCCACTAAATTGTGCTTTGTGTTTGTCTTGGTGGTTGGGAATAGCTTACACAATAGCTACTTATAGCTCCTTAGCAATGTTAATGATTGCGCCAATGGGGGCGCTATTTGCGATCATCATTGAAAGATTGGTAAAGATGTTACCAATGATTTTTTAACCTATAAACCAATTGAAAAAAGAAACAAAAAACATATTCTGTAAGGGTACACCAACCCCACCAAAAGAACGTAAATACATAAGTCAAGTAGATGTAGATAATCGTACAAGTCAACTTGAAAAACCTAAAAATCCGACTGTTAACTATGTGCCAAAAGAGGACGGTACACCAGTCACTATTAGTGGTGAAAATATATTTAAGCCTAGTGAAAAGACTGAAAATGTACAAAGCAGATTACAGCTAATTGACTACGAGAAAGCCAAAAATAAAATAATAAGCGACGTTATCACGTCCGAGGAATTTCGAAAAAAAGTAGAAAATAAGTGCAAGCGATCAAAGCACAATATCACTGATCCCGTTTTAATCGATGACCTAATTCAGCAAGTCGCAATGATTGCTTTATCCAAAGATTCGGAACTCATTTACCAAATGTATGTGTCACCAAAGAAAAGTGGTGACAACAGGATGATGGGTTATCTATTGGGGATATTGCGCTACCAACTAATGAGTCACCCAGATGGTAATCCACGCCATAATATGTTATGCGGTATTAAGCATAATTCTAACATCTTTTCAAACTCCGATGGTGAGATTTACGATTGTCATCTTTCAGAAGATATTGATCCAGATGATCACCAAGATCACCCAATCTATCTATTAATGTCATTCTTGGATGACGATGAAAAAGATCTATTAATCAACATTATGCAATACAACGGTGCAAAGCAAAAAAACGCACTAATTAAGCATTCAACGTTGATAGAAAAGATTAGGCAGATAGCCGATGATAATGATATCGACTTAATGTTTTAGCATGAAAACCCCAACAGGGGTTTTCTGCATTTAAGACCAATACACTATCTATAAAGACCAATATAAATATTAATAAAAAATTATGACGAGAGAACAAATGTTGGAGAAAATCCAAACGATACAACCCTATATAACATCACTAGTTGAAAAGAACTATGTGAAGTTTCTCAATCCAGCTACCGAGGTGCAAATCTTGGAAGACCTATATAACGAGATTACAGGACGGAAGTATTTGAAATTTAATTCAGGGTGCGGATCGTGTGTAAAAGAAGCATTAATTATTTGCGACAACTACCGCAAGAAAGCATTAAAAGAAATTGAAATGGAAGAATCCGCGAAAGTTGAAGAAACCGAGGTTGAAAAATCAGTAGAGCCACAAGAGCCTGTACAGGTGGAAGCAACAAAACCAATTAAACCAAAACCAAATGGCAGACGATCAAAACCGAAACAATAATAACGGTGGTAAACGTGGTAGAGGTAGACCAGCAGGATCACCAAATAAATTAAAATCTGTAACTGTATTAGCCAAAAACCGCGAATTAGCAAGAGAAGAAGTGAAGAAGCTTATCAATCTGTTTGTTATCAAAAAGATGCAGAAAATTGATGACCTATATGATTCGTTAGGTACACGTGATCAGGCCAAAATGCTTACCGAATTGATGAAATATTCTACCCCAACTTCATCAAAAGATGTTGAAGTATTGGCGAAGGAAAACGAGAAACCAAAGCAGATAACCGAGATAAAAATCTCTTACGAAAAGCCACAAGCCGACCAAAAAACTATAGATATCACTCCGATTGAGGATGCAGATACTGACAGCATTAACGATGCTGATGATGATGTTGAAGACATCGATGATACCGAACCATTTTAATTGAAAATATCATTACCAACACCACACAAAGGACAAAAGAAATTCCTTCAGAGTAAAGCAAAAAGACGCGTACTAATGTGCGGTAGGCGTTGGGGAAAGAGTTTGATTTGCAAATCTTTAGCGATTGAACGAGCGATCGCCAAAAAGCAGCTTGTAGCCTATGTAACCCCAACCTTTGCACTAGGTAAAGTTTTCTTTAAAGAGTTATTAGAAACCATTCCACGTGAAATCATAGCCGAATCAAACACCACAGACCTTTACATCAAACTGGTCACAGGTGGATCAATTAGATTCTTCACTGGAGAAGCGCCCGATAATTTTCGTGGTCATAAATTCCATTTAGTTATCCTAGACGAATGTGCATACATCAAAAATCTAAAAAGCGTATTTGATGAAGCAATCCAGCCAACACTAGCCGACTATAACGGTGATGCCGTATTTATTAGTACACCAAGAGGCCAAGGAGATTTTTATCGCTATTATATGCGTGGTGAGAGTTATGAATTAGGGTGGGAAAGTTTTAGATATTCCACGTATGAAAATCCGTATATCAGCAAAGAAGTTATTGACGAAGCAAAAGCAGAGTTACCAGAATTAATCTTTGCACAGGAGTATTTAGCAATACCACAAGCGAGTGGTGCAAACTGTTTTGGCTTACACATCCAGAAGAATGTAATAGACAAATTATCCAAAAAAAGAAGTACCTGTTTTGGTATTGACGTTGCTAGTACGGTCGATTTTTCCGTAGCAATTGGGTTAGACGATGAAGGCTTAATGTCCTATTACAGCGAGTGGCAAGGGGATTGGAATGTAACCAAGGCTAGGATAACCGAGTTGCCAAGATCAGCACCTAAAAACTTAGATACTAGTGGTGTTGGACAAGTTTTGTACGATGATTTAAAGTTAACAATACCCAATCTACATTCTTTCAAATTTACTGCACAAACAAAGCCGCAATTGATCCGAGAATTGATTACAGCGGTGGAGCAAGGGAAGGTAAAGTATAACCAAGAGGTTGCGGATCAGATGTTAAATTTTGAATATTTTATACAAAGTAACGGACATACTAAATATGAGTCAGTTACAGGACACGATGACCGTGTAATTTCGCTTGCCTTATGTTGGCACATCTATAACCGCAGAACCAGACGATCATCAAATTGGACGATGTCGTTTTTATAAAATTTAAAATATGCAAATAATTAACACGTGGCAATCATTGCCATTTTCAAAATTTTTAGAGATAATTCACCTCGAAAAAACGGATTGTGAACTTACCGACGCGATCAACCTGATTGCTATTCTAGCTGATAAAGATGTTAAAGAAATTGGCAATATTCCAAAGTTCAAATTTGAACCCCTTGTTGCGAATGCAGATTTTTTGTTAGAGACACCAGATACATCTACATCTACAGTTTTTTGGCCGCTCAAAACACTTGATACATTGACAATGGACAATTTTATTGAATTCGAAACAATGAAAAAAGATTATAATCATTATCCAGCATTGCTATCAATGATGTCAGGAATTAAGGTAGATGTAATATTGAAGATGTCAACGATAGATGTATTGAACGGTTTTTTTTTGCTTCAGAAAGTATCAACGAAATATATACAGCATTCAGCGAGGTCATTACTTTGGCGAGTGACGAAGCAAAGACTGAAGGACAAATTTCGGTTTTGGCAGAAGAAATAGCGGAGCAGAAGAAGGAGTTTAATGCGCAATTCGGATGGATTAAGATGTGTAAAGATGTCGCAGATCATTGCAATTGTTCACTCTTTATAATCTTTGATCGGTTGGCGGTTGAAGTTTTTGGTATTGCCAAAATGATGATAATGGAAGGTGAGTTAAATACAATCCAAAGTAATAGCAAGTAAGAACATGACAAACCCCGAAAGGGGTTTTTCCATGTTCAATAACAACACTATTATTATATGGCATCACAATCACAAGCGAGACAGCAATCACTTGATTTTTTAGATAATCTTGGATCGGATAAATCAAATTTCCGTGATCCTAGTGCAGGCTTAGAATCTGTTGCAGGTGACTTTGTAAAACGTGTAATTGAGAACATCAATCAAGCCGATACTGTTGATAGTGGTAGAATACAAGATTTAAACATTGTCGTAGTCAGTCCAATCCAACTACAGATCACGGGACAAAAATACATCAACTTTATTGATCAAGGTGTGCAGGGTGCAGTAAATAACACACGCGCACCGCTTAGTCCTTATAAGTACACAACCAAGATGCCAGATCCAGCCATTTTTGAAGAATGGATAAAAAGCAAAAACATCAAAGTTAGAAACACCAAGTATTACACGGGGCAAGGATCAGATACCAAAATAGATGTTGGCGATGATGACAAACAGATAAAGCAAGCCGCGTATGCGATGGCCTTAAACAGATATAAAAACGGTGCTAAACCAGTGCCGATCTTCAGTAAAGAAATTCCAAAGCTTGTAGCAGATGCCGCACAAATTGTCGGGCAAATAACCGTGACCGATATACTATCAAATTTAGATATTTAATGATTCAAATAACCAAACAACCCTATACATACGCACCATCACAGAACCCGATGGTATTTGAGTTCACAACCGATAATGCCAATACGCTATATTTTGATCTAATAATCAAGCGATCTGGAAGTAACGAGATACTTAGTAAACTAAAATTATTTATAGCACCAAATGCACGTACTAGCTATACTGATATCAGTAAGATTATTGATAATATCACATCTACTCCAATAGATAACAGATCGCAATTTTTATCAAATCTGAACGGTACAGTAACGTATATAGTTGAAGTTACAGGAATTAGTGCAACTGGTACAACAACAGACAATAAAGTAACATCTGGTACATTCCACGCGTTCAATGGACGGTTGAATAATTTTGATCTGTTCAACAACAAAATGAATAGTTACTTCATACAATCGGGTTACCAGCATAGTTTTTTATCCGATAAGCCAACTGCATCATATCTACATTATGTAGCGAATGAACACTTATATTTTTTGGCAGATAATACATCTGGTATAGCAAATATCCGAACTGTTTTAAGCTACAAGGATGGTACGTCAAGAACAATAAATACTGCATTCACCAATCCATCAAATCACAAGCTTCACCGTTTAAATCTTAGTCCACGGACGTTATCAAGTCAACTAAATTTCCAAGTCAGGAATCTAAAAAACTTAAAAGTATCACTACATAATTCAGCAGGTACAGCGATATCTGAAATCCGTCAATATAATATAGTAAACTACCAATGTGGGATATCAATCTGTAATGTGAATTGGATCAATGAGTTTGGCGGTATGTCAAGTAACACGTTTCAAGCACCAAAAGAGCGTAAGCAGATTGAGAAAACCACCTATAACACTAATGGGTATTTAGAGCGTACCAACGGTGTTTATAGTCCAATTCAAAAAGTAATATCTAATCGTATAACCAACACGTATAACATCACCAGTCAATCACTAACCGATCAGGAATTTACATATATGAGTAGTATTATCAATAGTCGGGATGTCTATTGTGAATTAGCTGGTAGTGGTGAATTATATCCAATCGTTTTGGATACTTCCAGCGTTGACGTTTTAAAAAGAAAGTACACCAAACAGCACAACAGGATGATCTTAGATTTTTCAAGTAATGCGAATTTGAGTTTGGAAATGATGCAGATTCCAGAGGTGGTTGTAAAGGCTGGTTTTGACTACGACTTGGACATAATATTTTAACAAACCAATACTGAATAAAGAACATGAGAAACCCCGTAATGGGGTTTTCATGTTTGTAGCAATTACCCCGATTGCAACACTAACTACTATATACCAATACCAATTTATGGCGAAGAAAAAAATAACATATACCGATAAAATACGTAATAACGGTGCAACCGCGCAGGGACGTTTGAGTGCAGAAGATGCAAATCACATTAAAGATGTGGTAAACAGCAACAGCGAATATTTACACGATCATAACAACAAGCAATTACTGGATAAAATCAACCAAGATTTATCTACAGACAGTGATGTTTTATTCCAGCGTGTTGAAGCGGAAGAAATACAAGCGGATAACGGGATAATTAATGAAACCTTAAAAGCTGGTGCAGTACGTACATCTGATATTTCAAGTGAAAGATTTGTATCTGGTTTTAGTGGTGAAGGTTACCGTATTAGTAAAGACAGCAATGGCGACTATTCAGCTACTTTTGATAACCTCACAGTCAGAAAAGAGATGAATGTTTACCAGTTGACGATAAACGAAATTCGAGCAACAAACGGTTCGGTATGGGTATCAGATGCCAGTGAAGCCTATGAGGTAATAGCGAGTAACAACGAATATATATGCAAGATAGATAGTGATGGTGGTGCTATTGCTACGCCTTTTAGAACAAACGATATCGTAAGATGCCAGAAATTCAACGGTCAAAACGTTAAATACTACACTGCAATTGTAACCAAAACTACCAATGATTCATTCACTTTGCGAGTGATTGAAGGTGGTAGTATCCCAGAAGAAAAGGATCAAATTGTTCGCGTTGGAAATACATCAGATAAAAACCGTCAAGGTGCATTATACCTAACATCTAGTGATAGCGGTGCGCCATTCTTAGACGTAATAGATGGTGTTACATCTGCATCCCTTGCAGGTAAAACGAAGGTACGTTTAGGTAAGTTAGATGGTATTGTTGATAGTGATTTGGGTGCGCTTAGTGGATATGGTATATACGCACAAAATGGATACTTTAAAGGGAAATTCATTGTTCAAGCTGGTAGTAATGTATTCACAAAGAATGAGGCGAATACAGCCATAAACACCGCAAAAAATGAAGTGATTAGTACATCTGCTACTGATGCAACCACTAAAGCAAATGAAGCCGTAAACACCGCTAATCAGTTTGCAAACGATGCTATCAAGGCAATCAATGTAGGTGGAAGGAATAGATACAGTAAAACAACACCAGTTGAAAGAGGTAATGCAAATCTAACTTTTCAAAGACCACACGCAGATGCACCTAATGGTTTTCATATAATTGGGGTAAACGGTGCGCAATCAACGTCTAATTTTAAATTAAATAATGTAGTAACAGAAAATGGTGATTGGACAATTTCAGGTTATGTTAGACAAAGTCAGAATGCTAATTTATCTTTTCAGATAGATGCTAATACTTTGGGTACTAATGGTGTTAATGTACCATCTTCTAATCAATGGACTTACTTTACTGTTACTGTAAAAGTTGATAATTACAGTACTACAAATAACTATGTAACGTTTAAAAACTTTGCTTGGGCATTCTATTATTTCAAAGATATTAAGATAGAGAAGGGTAATAAAGCTACTGACTGGACACCAGCTCCTGAGGATGTTGATGATGCTTTACAAGTTGTTAGAACAGAAACAACCACAAGATTTGAAGTACTTGAAACTGAAATTAATAGTAAAGTTTCAGAATCAAATTTTAATAGCCTTAATCAAAGAGTTGGTACAGCAGAAACAACAATCACGCAACAAGCTAATCAGATTGAGCAGAGAGCAACCAAGACCGAATTTACTACTTTAAATAACAATGTAAATGGTATAGCTGGTAGAGTCACTACCGCAGAAGGTAGCATTACAACACAGGCTGGACAAATCAATCTTAGAGCTACAAAAACAGAATTATCTACAGCAGTTACTAACGCTAGTACAGATGCTACGAATAAAGCTAATACAGCGCAATCAAACGCAAGAACCTACACGGACAGTCAGATAAAAATAGTTGATGATAAGATAGTTTTAAAGTCAGACAGATCGGTTACCGATGGATTGAATTCAAGACTGCAATCAGCCGAAGCAAAGATTACACCTGATCAAATTAATCTTGCTGTAAGTGGTCAGGTAGATAATAAGATTAGTAATATAAGCATAGGTGGTAGAAATATGGTTAAAAATTCAAGCTTCATAAAGGGTGGTAATAACTGGTCTATTAATGGTGGAACTATATACTATCAAAATAATGAAAATCGTGCCCATTTAGTTCTTGCTAGTAATGGCCAGGGGATCTATCAGATGAACAGCGGTGTGATAGCTGGTAGGACTTATACATTCAGTTTTGAGACTATGGCTACTTTCCAAATGGGTACATCATTTAGGGTGGGATTTAATTCAGGAGCGGTTGGTACAGCATCAAAGTATGTTAATATACCAACTTCCTCATCGGTATGGAATAAGTTAGCCGTGACGGTAGTTGCAACTAACAATAACGATCCAATTATTTTCTATAACAACGCTGGTGCTAGGAATGAATTTTATATACGCAATATCCAGATGGAAGAAGGTAATCATGCGACCGCATGGTCGCCAGCACCTGAAGATATTGATGCTGAAATAACAGCGCTTAGTACTTCAATTAATCTCACTAATCAAGCTATTACACTAAAAGCAGATAAAAGTGTTACAGATAGTTTGGGTACAAGGTTATCTGGTGCGGAAGCAAAGATTACACCAGACCAAATTAATTTGACTGTAAGTGGTCAGGTAGATAATAAGATTAGTAATATAAGCATAGGTGGTAAGAATTTGTTAATATTTGGTATTCCTTGGTATCAGGGTAATATTGGCGTTGGTACAGATACTGGTGGTCAATACATCCGAAACCCTAATTTTATAGATGTAAGAAATACGAAGCAACTAACATACACCATTTATGGAAATGAAACGATTTATACAGCGGATATTGTTGAATATAGAATTATAGATAATGTATCATCTGAGAGTTTTATTAGAAGACAAAATCTTTCAGGTTTATCCACTTATGTAAGTAGAATTATTGATTTGCATCCCCAGACACAGTGTGTACGTTTGGTATTTTATCGTGGTGATGGTGTTACACCTGACTATGCAAAATTAGGTTTAAAAGTTAAATTGGAAGCAGGCAATAAAGCTACTGATTATTCACCTGCACCAGAAGATGTAGATAGTCAAATAACTAGTTTGCAGACATCAATTAGTTTAACAAATAATGCGATCAATTTACGTGCAACGAAGGTTGAATTGAATACTTCAGTTAATGGTGCAATATCTACAGCATCTAACGATGCTACAAATAAAGCTAATACAGCGCAATCAAATGCAAGGACATATACCGACAGTCAGATAAGTGTCGTAAACAATGCTATATCATTAAAGTCGGATAGAAGTGTTACAGATGCATTAGGTACTAGGTTATCAAGTGCAGAAGCGAAGATTACACCAGCGGAAATTAATTTGACTGTTAAATCTCAAACACAAAATTTGATTGAAAGTCAGGCGAAGGGTAGAAATCTGTTGTTGTTTTCGTTGCCGTGGTATCAGGGTAATATTTTTGGGGGTAGTGATAATGGTTCTGATTACATACGAAATCCTAATTGGATTGACGTTACAGGTTTTAGAAATCTAACTATTACAAGATATCTTGATACTACCGCGATTTATACACTTGATTTAGTTGAATACAGAACAGCAGATGCTTCTGGTGCAAGTTATATTCGACGTACGAATGTTCCAGGAGGAACTAACCAAAGTTCTACGACAATTGAATTACATAGCCAGACCAACTTTGTGCGCATCGTATTCTATAGGGGTGGAGGTGTATCACCTTCTTATGCTGCTATTGGACGTAAATTAAAAGTTGAAGCTGGTACAACAGCTACAGCTTATTCACCAGCACCAGAAGATTTACCAAGTAGAGAGGAAGTACAGGCAGGTATAAGTATTACCCCCAACACGGTAAATGTTTTCGGCAAGGCTATAAAGCTTAACGGAATGGTGACAGCAGATTCAATAGACGTTGCTAATTTAACGGTTCGTCATCTTCGCACCAGTACAGATCAGGATAGAACAACGCTTAATGAAGGTAACGACGGGATGCTTAAAGTTCGACATCCTAATGGAACTGTTGGAATTGAAATGGGACTAATTAATGGGTCACCATCAATGATTTTTTATAACTCACAGGGTGCAAAACTTTGGGAAGCAGGACAGCAAGGTATCATATATGTAGACAGTACGCCAGAGACTTCAACTCCAGTCAATTTGTTTTTATTACAAAGTACTTCAAATTTGAACCAAGGTGACGCGAGAAACGTTTTGCAGGGATCAAGTAATAGTAGTGGTGGTCAGCCTAAAACACCTGTAGGTACAATACGATACTTATATAATGCTGGTAATAATGCGACATCATCACAAAATAAGCAATATGAAGGATACCACGTTGGAACTGGTGCAACAAGTGCTTGGATACCTAATGGGTGGTATTGTATAGGTAACCAATTTATGATGAAAGAGATTAATGCTGGACAGAATGAGTATAGTGTCATTGTAATGCGTATTTGGGGTGGAAAAATCACGGAAACCGTTACGATAAATAACATAATAATTATGACCAGTATTAGCTAGTCACACTATCTATTAAAGACATAATTATGACCAGAGAAACACAATCTATCAATACAACTCGCACGGATAATGCAGAGCATAACGGATATCAAATAACATTCAGTATTGTAGTTGCAACTAATACATTAGATAATATCACAGTAATGGCTTACAAGAATGGCAACTACGCATTCAATATTAACAAGAACTATGTAAACCCAAACTTATCAATGTCATTTGCCAACGGAGTTTTTGACTTTGCAACCGCAAATGATGTTATCAATGAGCTAGATGTTATTGTTGCAGAATTAACCGAACGACCAACACAACACTAATTTTTCATTTTCTTTTTTATTTGAAGGGCTACCGCATGGTAGCCTTTTCTGTTTTGGGCAACACTATCTAATATGATAGAGAACAAATTTACCCTACATATTTTTTCAAGCATAACCAATGAATACAAGCAACTGGATCTGGATGATACCAGCGATATGTTGACTATTTTTTCAGTGGAAAACATTGCAGATATCAGCGCGAGAAAGGATAACATCACAAAAGATTTAGTACTGAAGGGTACAGATAACAATAACCAAGCATTGGGTAATCTTTATGATATAAGCAGGTATTCAAGCGATACATACCCAACCGATCTATCGCACAATTTTGTACCAAATAAGCAAATTAAATGTATCCTGTTGGAGAATCAAATTCAGGTAATGGGCGGTTCATTAGGGGTAAGGAATATCAAAATAGATAACAACAACATCACTTATGAATGTGCTATCATTGGATCATTGGTATCATTCTTTGGGAGAATAAAAGATCAAAGCTTGGACAAAGTTAATTATGGGAATATATATTACACTTGGAATTGGGACAGTATACAACAATCTTGGTCTAATGGATCAGATATATTATATCCAACGATTGATTACGGGATTGATGAGAGGGTAGGAGATAATATTAATACTTGGGACAGTACATATGATATCAAAAACTTTAGGCCAGCATTGCGATTAACCAAATATCTATCAAGCATATTTAGCGGTTACACTCTGGATACATCACGTATTGATACTATTATCAAAGATGTCGTAATACCATTTAATGAAGAATATTTATTGAAAGAATTTAATTATCAGTGGGGAACTGTTACAATGCCTAGCTATACATACACGTCTAATTTGGAACGAATATCATCATTTGGACGTGGCATTGATAGCGGTAGACGTACATATTCAGGGAATAGTAAATACTTTAATACTGGTGTTTTGGAAGTATACAACCCAGTCGAAGGAGCAGGTAACAATCCCAATACACCTTACTTTGAACTTCTGGACAGCAAGACCAAAGCACCGATCAATTTTACTTACCAGCTTACTTTACGAGCAAATCAAACAGGGACATTTACTTCTGGATTAGTAAACATCAAAGACAGCGAAAAGATTAATAAATCAACTTTCTTATATAGCCAAACGATTAACAAAACAACAAGTGCAAGTCAGGTTTATAATGTATCTGTTGATATCCCTGATGATGTAACATTAGATGGTAAATACATATTCGCAATCTTTAAAGAAGGAGCAAATAATCTGGATTTTGCCGTTAACCAATTAACTATGCGGTTTGGTGGTCAAGGTAAAATTAGTAAGGTCGAGATTACCGAAGGTGACCAATTTACTATCAAAGAAGTCGTACCAAAAGATGTGAAAGTGATGGAGTTTTTAAAGTCGGTGATGACTATGTTTAATCTGTATTTGATATCTGATCCGAGTGATGATAGTAAATTTATTTTAGATACTTACAGCAACTACTATAAAGATACAATACAGCTAAATAGATCACTGGCAACAGATTGGACTAGCAAAGTTGATTTCACAAATTATAGTATTAGCACTAATATCAACCTACCAATGGCTTATAAATTCACCATGTCGGAGGATTCCGACATGCTAACTGATAAGTACAAAAACACGTGGAATGAAGTATACGGTCAACACGTTATTAATGATAGCCAAGGTACAGCCGAACAAAAAGAACAAACAGTAATCTTCGCACCCAGCATAAACATACAGCATTCACAGGATGAGAAGTTAATGCCAGTTATATACAAAGCCGATGGATATTTAACAGGAAAGAAAAAAGCGTTCAAAAGTAAAATAAGGATAATGTATTTGGTTGGGCGTAAGTATACAAAAGAAGCGTACCAATTAACATATAGAGGGCAGAATTATTTATCACCTATTGGTCTTTATGGGTATGCCAGTATGATAGACGCTGTAAACGACCGAACATTATTGTTTGATCTACCGCGTGAGTACTTTACCAAGGATGATATACAAACAGATGATACTACAACATTGTACACCAAATACCACCAACAACAGATACGGGACTTAACCGATCCGAACTTAATAATATTTGAGGCAAAAGCATACCTACACGAATCAGATATATCAAATCTAGATATGTCAAAACCAATATACTTACAAAGTCAATACGGTAATAGTTACTTCAAAATACTAGAAGTGGAATATATCAATTCCGTTACACCAGCCACAATCAAATTGCAGAAAATAGTATTATCTTAGGGTTCTACAAAATCCCACTAATAACTGTAGATTTAAATAGTTAAGTAAATTATTCCCTCACTTTTGGCAGATAAGGTGAGGGTTTTTTTATATGTATAAAAGTGTACCTTTGGCCAATCCACTGCTCCCAAAGCAGAAGATAAATTAGGTAGATCCCCCACCAATAGTAGATGTAGGTGGGGGTTTTTTTTGTGTAATTTTATTATGAATAGCAAAAATTTGCTATATTGCTTACGCTTTCTACCTATCCCAATAGGTACTACTAAGTAAATGATAGAAAACCGACCCCATTGCTCTTGCGCGTAGTGGGGTTTTTTAGAAATTTAAACTATTGTAGAATGGGACAGCATCTTGTTAAAGTATTAATAGTTGATTCTTTCCTCAAAGATGATCCGCTGATCAATAAAGCATACACGGCTGAACAAATAGATTATCTACGCTCCTTAATTATAGCTACAATTACCAATTATACCGTAGATCAAACCATCGTACTAATAGGCTATTGCGGTGGTGAATTCACTAATATATATCCATTCAGGATTTCAATAGACAACCTAAAAACCTATATTTCCCAATTAAATACTGAATACTTTAAATAAGACGATCTAAGCGATTGCATCACCATCTGATATAAAGATTCTACCTGTATATAGATAGTTGCTTAGAACTAATTTCTGAAGCTTAAAAATACTATACATCCCCATATTATTTGTAGATTAAAAAGAAAAGGTTAAATAACCCTAAATAGGGGAAACCGTAACAAACTAGATTAGAGTATATCTAGTTTTGAAAGTTATGATGATTACCGCGCAAGACTACATAATACTTTCAATCTTGGAAGCATTAGAGGATTCAATACAGGGAAAGGGAATAAAGCTACTATGTCATATAGACTATGATCTAGGAATCAAAAACAGTTGGGTAAACTTCACACCAAAGGATGGTAGCGAGTTTAAACAAGTAGATGCATTTTGGTTGGGATTTTTGGTCAAGGAATATGTCTAGATATACCCAAACAATAAATAGGCATAGAGGATGTATTAATCTAGTAACTCTAATTATCTTCGCAATAACAATAGCCATACTTATATCATTAACTTAGCAACAACCAAAGGATTATATTTGCATCAAGATATTAACCAGATTATGATAAAGGATAAAGAGATCAAATTTAAGCTATCAACGTTATTAATTTCACTTTTAGTTCTAGGTGGTATATTCTGCTTATTTATACTTTCATTCACTCTATTTGGTGGTACGGTTCTATCTCAATTCGGATGGGAAACAACAAGTAATGCTATATCCTTTACAGCACTTATAGCAACAGCAGTATCAATCATATTTCTTTATGCCAATTTTATACAACAACAGAAGCAAATAGACGATCAGAAAAAGGATACAGAATATAATAGAGTTCTGGATGTAGTTTACCGCCAACTTGATTTGGATATTAAGAAAATTAGTGATGTGGAGCTGCTTATTGACGACTTGCAAATAAATACAAAAGAGATCACAGATATAATTAGCAAGCTAGAAGCGGTGAGAGTAGTGGTAACAACAGCGCTATTGCTGAATCATAACATAGAAAGGTTTCTTGTTAGATCAAAGCTAAGCATTAGCGGTCGAGGCCATATGTATGCTTTGTATTACGATAATCTTCCACTGAAATTTACCTTACTCATTAACCACATTAGAAAGTTAATTGAAGATAGTGGAAGTACATATAATGATCGGATATCCAAACTTCACGACTGCTACAAAGTTTATCTTACGTCAGTTGCCAATTATTACTATATTCACAATCAGATCGAAATGTATAACAAAGAAATGGTAAAAGTACGAAACTACGATTTAGATCTGAGAGCTGTAAATGATACTATGTTTGGCGGATTAATATCCGCTTTAGAAGTTTGCAGAACTACAAGATATCGTTTGATGGATGAAAACATCGTTGACTATAATTTTGATGAAATTATTGAGAGAATAAAACCAAATAATACATAACTAAAACAAAATAATCCGATTTTAAATAGATTTATATAAGATTGGAATATTTTAATAAATACTTTTATTACCACCTTTTGGATAGTTAAGTGTTTTGATTAATAGGTAGTTAGGTAGTTGGTGATTTATCCCCAAAGTAAGCCCCACTGTCTCTTTTCCCACCTCCAAATACTTTTCTCCCCTTACCATCTTAGTACATCCCAGACTTCACCAGATCATTTATAAGACCAGATAATTTTGGTTTGATCAAATTTAGGTTCGAATAAAAATTCTCTCTATATTCTCCACTAAATAGCGCACAAAAAACTCTGCCAAAAGTCTGCCAAGAATAGCCGATTTCTGTAGATTTACGAATAAATCTTATACTAATTTATTTAAAATTTTAGTGGAGAATAAGGCAGGAATTTGTATCTTTAAACCGTTGTAACACGCAGAAAGAAAGGGATTTAAGTATTAACCTAAACCCCTTTTAAATGTTGTAAGTTATTGAAAAACAATAGTTTACGTGGAGAATATCGGATTCGAACCGATCACCTCTTCACTGCCAGCGAAGCGCTCTAGCCAAATGAGCTAATCCCCCGTTGTATTTGAATTGCATGCAAATATACTATTTCGGCTAATATATCAAAACAAAATCCATACAAAAAACATCGCTTATTCCGCAGTTTCGAGCAGTTGCATTTCGTACAGGTTGGCATACTCGCCTTGCTGTTGCAAGAGCGATTCATGTGTACCGCGTTCTACGATCTCACCTCTATCCATCACCACGATGAGGTCTGCATTTTTGATGGTTGAGATCCTGTGCGCGATGAAGATGGTTGTTTTGCCTTCCATGATTCTTGATAAGTTGTGCAAGATCTCTTCCTCGGTCTTGGTATCCACCGCCGATAGACAATCATCGAAGATCAAGATTTGAGGATCTTTTACCAAAGCACGAGCGATAGAAAGTCGTTGTTTCTGTCCGCCGGACAAGGTGACGCCGCGTTCACCAATATACGTTTCAAAACCTTCTTCAAATCGGACAATATTGTCGTATACAGCTGCATCGCGTGCTGCCTGTTCGATCTTGTCGTCATCTTGCGTATCCAAACCGAAAGCAATATTACGCGCAATGGTGTCTGAAAAAAGAAATACCTGTTGCGGTACGAATCCAATCTGACTGCGCAAACTTGTCGTTTGAAGATCACGAATATCGTGATTATCATATAAGATACGTCCTTCGTCGGTATCAAACATACGAAGCAGCATATTGGCCAAGGTAGTCTTGCCAGAACCAGTACGGCCGATTAATGCCACCGTAGTACCCGGTGCAATATCCAGATCAATATTTTTCAACGCCTGTATACCTGTTGTTTCATACGTGTACGACAAGTTCTCAATCTTGATGCGTCCTTTCAATTCTTCGTCAACCGTACCATCAGGAATATCCGATTCCGTGTGCAAAAATTCGTTAATACGTTTTTGCGAAGCGGCGGCACGTTGAATCAAGGAAGTCACCCAAGCCAATGACATCGCCGGAAATGTTAATTGATTCACGTAGATAATAAACTCGGCAATATTACCTGCCGTAATATTACCCTTGCTCAATTCCAGACCACCAACATACACCGTGATGATCGTACTTAGGCCTATCAACAAAATAATAAGCGGAAAAAAATAGGCCTGTACACGTACTAAATCTAGCATACGATCTTTGTATTCGTTGCTCTCCGTGGCAAACATGCCTAGTTTTTGCTTCTCCTTCGTATAAGTTTTGACTACCCGAATGCCTGAAAATGTTTCTTGTACAAAAGAAGATAGTTTAGAAAGCTTCGCTTGAATGCGCGTACTACGCTGATTGATCACTTTGTTGACCACCAATATCACGGCAGCCAAAATTGGTATAGGCAATAATGAATACGTAGCCAAAGTAGCATTGACGCTGTACATGGCATAGATAATCATAATCGACAATACAATAGTATTGATGGCATACATAATCGCTGGACCAAGGTAGTTACGTACCTGATTCACGTCTTCCGTCACACGATTCATCAAATCACCGGTATTGTTTCGGCGATAAAAGCTGAAATCCAGTGCCTGATAGTGTTCGTAAATCTCATTTTTGATGTCATATTCAATCCTTCTGGAAGTGAGAATCAAGGTTTGACGCATCAGAAATAAGAAGATTCCCCTGATCAAGGCAAGAACCAATACCACCACACCGAAAAATAATAAACTACTGCCAAAGACGCTATAAATCACGTTTTGACGCTCAAATCCGTCGTATAGACGATACATATCAATATTTTCTTGCACCAAGTCGAATGCTTCGCGAATAACCTGCGCAGGCAAGATGCCGAAGTAGTTGGAAATGATGACAAATAGAATACCGGGGAGTACATGCCAACGGTATTTATAAAAATATTTATTGAGGTACGAAAGCTCTTTCATGTAGTACAAAAGTACGTAAATATCTGCGATCTGATTTTTAAATTTTGACGTAAATCACGCGCTGTAGGCAGCTTAGTATTTGATGGAATAAAATTCTGCACGTGGAATATTATTTCTAATTTTGCGGAGCATAATTCTTTATACAAGTACCATGAGTCAGCAACAAGGCCATTCTTTGTTTGATTTGATGAAATCATCGGATCACCAAAATTTATTTTTTTGTCAAGATCCAGAAGTTGGATTGCAAGCTATCGTAGCCATTCACGATACGACATTAGGTCCCGCAATCGGCGGAGTGCGAATGTTGCCTTATGAATCTTTTGATGATGCCATTGAAGATGCATTGCGTTTGTCCAAAGCCATTACGTACAAAGCCTCTTTGGCGGGTCTGAACTTAGGCGGTGGTAGTGCAATTATTTTAGGAAATCATCGCACCGAGAAAACTGAATTATTGATGCGCCGATTCGGGCGGTTTGTAGAAGGATTGAATGGTAATTTTATTGCTAGTACCGATGTAGGTACCTCTCAAATCGATTTAGAGCATATTCATGCCGAAACGGATTATGTAGCAGGTTTACCGGCTTCATTAAATGGAGCGGGTGATACGACGGTTTTTGCAGCGAAAGGGGTGTTTTATGGCATCAAGGCGGCGATCAAAGAATTGTACGGAGACGACAACTTAGCGGGTCGCAAGATCGCGGTAGAAGGCGTTGGTAGCGTTGGTGAGCATTTAGTAGCGCTATTGCGGGGCGAAAATGCGCGTGTATATGTGACCGATATGACCGAAGAACGCAAAATGAAAATCGCAGCGAAATACAAAGCGGAACCATTAACCTATGCTACTAGCTTTGAACACGATATTGATGTGTATGCGCCATGCGCTTTGGGTGGCACGGTCAACCCGGATTCTGTACCGCGCATGCGTTGTAAAGTCATTGCAGGCTCTGCCAACAATCAATTAAAAGAAGAAGAACGTACGATTCAATTATTGAAGGATCATAACATATTGTACGCACCCGACTTTTTGATCAATTCTGGCGCACTGATTAGTTGCTACTCGGAATTGGAAGGTTACGGAGCAGAACGTACCGAATATTTGATTCGCCATATATATACAGCGACACGCCACGTAATCCAAAAAGCAAACGAAGACAACGTATCTACCTACGAAGCCGCTAAACAATTGGCAGAAAAGCGTATCTTTGACCTTCGTAAATTGAAATAAGCACATAAAGTGCTTATTATCTACTAATACATATTTAATTGTTCGTTCTTACATACACACCCGTTCTTTAAAAAATGCTAAACAGAAGACATCTCCGCGTAAAAGTTATGCAGGCGCTTTATGCGTATTCCCTCACTGAGGATAAAAGTATCAAGGATTTTGAAAAAGCTTTATTCCGAAGCATCGAAGAGGTAGACCATATGTACATATGGACCTTGAATTTGTTGGATGAAGTGGCTGAATATGTGGTGATTGACTCGGAAGGACGTGGGAAAAAATGGTTGCCATCTGAGCAAGATAAATTCTTGTCTTCAACGAAGTTGAATAACAATGCGTTCATCGATAGTCTGCGTCAGAATAGAGAGTATGTAGAGAAGGTGAAGAAATATAACGTAGATTGGAGTTTCGATCCGGAGATTGTTCGTTCTATTTATGCACAACTCACCGCCTCAGATACGTATACCGCTTATTTGCAAGAAGAAGATCGTTCTATTGCGAAGGAAAAGGATATCATAAAATTTATTTTTAAGAAAATCATCCTTAAAACGCCCAACATAGAACAAGCGCTTGAGGCACGTTTTATTGATTGGTCGGTAGACAAAGAGGTTTTACAGGCGATGATTGCTAAAACATTCAAAAACTTCTCTAATGATAATCCAGCTAAAAACAAGTTAGCTGATCTTACGCCTAACTGGGGGGAAGATCAAGAATATGTGCAAGATCTCCTGTCCAAAGCGATTCGTTACCAACAAGAATATGCGGTATTGGTGGGCGATAAAACCAAAAATTGGGAATCAGATCGTATTGCATTGATGGATAGCTTGCTGATGCAAATGGCGATTACCGAATTGTTACACTTCCCAACCATTCCGGTAAAGGTAACCATGAACGAATACATCGAAATCTCAAAAGATTACAGTACAGCGAAAAGTAGTACCTTTATAAATGGTATCTTAGACAAAATTCTCTCTGACTTGAAACAGCAAGGTCGTATCCGCAAAGAAGGTCGGGGATTGCAAGATTAGTTACAGAAAAAATTAAAGCGATGAAATATATCAATAACATAAGTGCAGCTTTGGGTTTGCTGCTATTCGTAGCTTGTAACAATACAGGTAATACATCAAATACTAGTGCTACTGACTCCAGTTCAAACGCGACAGAAGTTGCTAAAGCCAATACAGGTAATGGCGAAGTTTCATTTGCAGAAGAGGCATTCGACTTTGGACAGATCAAAGATGGTGAAGTGGTCGATCATACTTTCAAATTTAAAAATACGGGTACAGAGCCCGTAATCATATCACGTGTATCTACTTCATGTGGTTGTACTACACCGGAGTATACATCTACTCCAGTTGCTCCAAATGGCGAAGGTGAAGTAAAAGTGCGTTTTGATAGCCATGGTCAATCTGGAAAACAACAAAAAATCATCACCGTGGTATCCAATGCCAAAAACAATATCCAAACGATTCAGCTCAAAGGTGAAGTAAGCTAATCATATCTTATAATCTACATTACATCAAATACGTTAAATAATGCTATCAACAATTTTACTACAAGCTCAAGGCGGTGGACTAGGTATGTTCCTTCCTATGATTTTGATTTTCGTGGTTTTCTATTTTTTCATGATCAGACCACAAATGAAGAAACAGAAAGATCACAAAAAATATATTCAAGAATTAGGTGTTAATGCTAAAATCGTCACTACGGCAGGTATTCACGGTCGTATCGTGGAAGTAGGCGAAACTTCTTTCTTAGTAGATGTAGGTTCTGGAGTAAAGATTCGTTTCGACAAATCGGCAGTTTCATTAGATGCATCAAAAGCTTTAAACGTCGATAAAATAGAGAAAAAAGACGCGTAAGTATCTTTCTATTTATCACGCAAGCTAATCAGAAAGCCATTCTTCGATTCGAAGAATGGCTTTCGTGCTATTCAAAAGTCATGGTTATTTAATCTGTTAATGCTACATTTGTAGGTATGCCAACACGTCGGTTTTCCAAAATTCAGCGGCGAAAGATCAATATCTTTTTGCGATGCCTCGGGATATCCTTTGTGGCATGGTCCTTATTTGCTATCTCTAGCTCCTATGATTTCTTGCAGATGGCCCGCGTGAGTTATGTGAATCTCCCAGAAGAAAGAGCTTTTCACCCACTACAGTCAGACATGGTACAAATACGTTTGCGTATGAGTGGTTGGGACATCTTGGTCAAGCGATTTCAGCCCGATACCGCTCGTCTGGAAGTAGACCTTGGCGGGCTGAAGACTAGAAATTTTATCGCATTTAGTAGTCAGATTGGTTTCGTAAACAAGCAATTTCCGATTAACAAGCAGGCTATCTCTGTCATGCCGGATACGTTGTTCTTTGATTTTTCAAAGCAAATTCAAAAACGCGTACCCATCAAGCCGGTATATGGTATTACTTACCGCAAGCAGTATGGCATCGTAGGTGAAGTGCGTACAAATCCGGCTTTCGTGACGATTACCGGGCCTGCAGAAGATATAGACGAAATCGCGTACATTGAAACAGACAGTATTAAGGGCGAGCTGCTCGATCATGATGTGCGCACCGTAAGTTATCTTAATCGCAAAAATAAAACAAACATAGCGGTTTATCCCACGTTTGCAGAGGTGTTGATACCCATAGGAGAGATGACGGAAAAGGTGATCGAACTGCCGATTCGTGTGCAGAACGCAGAATCATATACATCGGTACGTACCATACCAGGAAAGGTAAAAGTCACCTTATTGGTTTCGCTATTGGATTATGCCAAATGGACAGCGCGCGATTTTGAAGCGGTAGCCGATGTGCAAGATTGGACACGTGGCAAAGCGACAAGCTTACCCGTGCAACTCACGAAGATTCCTCCATATTGTCAGGTCTTACGCATCGAACCACAGAATATTGATTTTTTTGTACGATTGTAATTATGGGACTTAGAGTAGGCATCACAGGGGGTATCGGGGCTGGCAAAAGTATTGTTTGCCGATTATTCCAAGTACTTGGTATTCCGGTATACGACGCCGATCAAGAAGCCAAAAATATTATGGTGGAAGACGAAGCAGTCGTTGCTTCGCTGAAAAAAGCTTTCGGAGCGCAAGTATATCAAGCATCTGGTGAACTAGATCGTGCGTACTTAGCGGAGATGGTCTTTAATGATAAGGCTAAGCTCGACGAACTGAATAGTATTGTGCATCCTGCGGTAATTCACGCTGGCGAAACTTGGGCAGATGCACAAGAAGGTGCTTATTCCTTGAAAGAAGCCGCATTGTTGTTTGAAAGTGGCTCGTACAAGAAGCTTGACTTCACCATCATGGTGACCGCAGATGAAGCGATTCGGATTCAGCGTGTGATGGAAAGAGATAAGGTGACGGAGCAACAAGTACGAGCCCGCATGGAAAAGCAGTGGCCAGATAGTCAGAAAATCGCATTGGCCGATGCCCTCATTATCAATGATGGTACACAATCTCTGATCTCGCAAGTGATGACATTACACGAGCGCTTATTAAACTATGAAAAGTAAAACCATTCTACCCGATTTTCTGGTAAAAAAGGGAGGTGCCTATTATTGCCGTTACGGTGATTTTTATATCGATCCCTTGTATCCTGTCAAGACAGCTATTGTATCCCATGCGCATGGCGATCATGCTAGTCCCGGACATTTGGATACGTATGCAACACCGTTTACGGCCGCATTTATGCAACAGCGCTTTCCAAAATATACTCGAGAAGCGTATACCATCATCCCTTTCAATCAATCTTGGGAATTAAATCATGTTCGGGTTACGCTGATACCAGCCGGTCACATCTTAGGATCGGCGCAGATCTTGATGGAATATAAAGGTGTACGCTACTTGTACACCGGAGATTATAAGTTGCAAGAAGATCCCACATGCGAACCAATCCAAGTCGTGCAAGCTGATGTCTTGATCACCGAAACCACGTTTGCTGATCCAGACGTTGTCCATCCAGATCCCGTGCAGGAAATACAGCAACTTAACGCTATTCAAGGAAATATCTTATTGGGCTGTTATACGCTTGGAAAAGCGCAACGAATTACGCATTTGGTGAATACGTATTGCCCGGATAAAGTAGTATTGTTGCATCATCGCATGACGATGGCACATCGGTTGTACGATGAATATAGTCCGGTATCTCTGCATTATAAAGTGTACGGGAGGAAAGATATGAAAGAAGGGCAGGCGAATAAAGTGTATTTGGTGCCGCCATTAACCTTCAATAGTTACTTCCGAGCTACGAATGTGACACGCGTGTTTGCTTCGGGTTGGGCTAGATTGCAGCAGCACAATGATCTGTCTTTATACATTTCGGATCATGTGGATTGGTCAGATCTTTTGCATTATATCACGTTGGTAAAGCCTATGGAAATCTGGACCATACATGGCGATGGCTCTAAATTGAAAACACATTTACAAGATCAGATTGATGTGCGGGATATCCTATCCGTAGCTATGATTCCAGCAACTGTGTAATCATTATACACTTTAATCGATCAAACCTTTTTCAAACAGCATCCAGACGGGTGATTGCTCTCGTATTTTCTTAACAGCGTGTGCTATTTGTTTCGCTACCTCATCTATCTCTTCTCGCGTAGTATATTTGCTAAGTGATAACCGGATGCTGCAACGTGCCATGTCTTCCGATAAACCCATAGCAATCAATACGTGTGAAGGTGCTGCACTGCCTACTACGCAGGCAGAGCCGGTAGAAAATGCGATGTCAGGCAAGCGACTAATTAACTCAGCAGCGAGTACATGTTTAATAGTTAAGTTACTCGTGTTGCTCAATCGTGGAGCACTTGCGCCATTGACAAATAGATGTGGCACAGATTCTATTAACGATGTTTCTAAGTAGTCGCGCAAAGTAGCTACTGTTTTCCATTCATTTGGTTGAATCCGTTCTATAGCTGCGCCGAATCCAACTATAGCGGGAACATTATAGGTGCCGCCTCGCAGTGCGCCTTCCTGATTGCCACCAACGATTAGAGGCTCAATTTGTATCGGTTTGCTTCTGCGACGGCGAATGTATAAAGCACCAACGCCTTTTGGCCCATGAAATTTGTGTGCACTCGCGCAAAGCAGATCAATGGGGATTTGCGCCAAATCTAGTGCATTTTGCTTGCCTATATATTGTGTGGCATCGCAGAAAAAGAGTATTCCATGTTCTTGGCAAATCTTAGCAATATCTGCTATAGGGTGCAGTACACCGGTTTCATTATTGGCAGCCATGAGGCTGATTAAGATCGTTTGTGGGGTGATGGCTTCTCGCAACTGAGAAAGATCAATCTGTCCATTCGCTAAAGCGGGTAAGTACGTCACGCGGCAACCTTCTTTTTCCAGTTGCGCACAGGTTTCTAGCACCGCTTTGTGTTCCGTTTGGCACGTAATGATGTGGTTTCCTACAGCATGATATCTTGCTGCCACGCCCTTTATGGCAATGTTTATAGCTTCTGTCGCACCGCTAGTAAAGATTATTTCATTAGGATCTTGGATTGTGAGCGCACGAGCGATTTGCTGTCGCGCAAGCTGAATAGCCTCGTTGGATTGTCTACCTAATCGATGTTGCGTACTGGATGCATTCCCATACGATTCTATAAAGTAGGGCATCATTGCGTTCAGCACATCGGCATCAATACGAGTTGTGGCATTGTTGTCCAAGTATATCATCCCATAAAAATAAGGTTTCTATACGAAGAAAACCTTTTTGCTAAGAAGATAAAGCTAGTCCTTGGATTGGATCAGCACGTAGTAGCGAAAGGCTAAAATAGCTTGTTGAAATTTGGTTAATCTGGCAGGATCTAATCTGCTGTAACTTGGTAGTACAGCCTTATTCAATCTATTCAGGAAACCGAAAAATTGCTTTTTCATGCGCGGTGGTTTTTATCAAGATAACACCACCATCGCCGAAAATGTTTTAAGCACTTACCGGTGCGGTGGTTTTACTACTTAAAAGTTTGTAATAAAAAGCAATAAGTGCACCAATGGTCGCCATCCCGATACCCACCAACAAAGGCGAATTGTAGGCCATGCCATACAACACTGGAATTCCGCCTAGATACGCGCCTAAGGTATTTCCCATATTAAAGGCGGCCTGCCCGCCTGCGGCTGCCAGCGTTTCGGCACCGCGTGCCGAATTAATGAGCGTGATCTGCAATGGTGAACCGATCGTGAAGGAAATCATTCCCGTCAGGAAAGCTAAAAAGTAGGCCAAATACTCGATGTGTATGGTGAAATAGACGAGTAATAAACATGCTGCCATCGACGAAAAACACACGATAGAAGCACGCACCGATCCAATACTATCTGAAAGGCGTCCGCCGAGAAAGTTACCGACGACCATGCCTAATCCAACTAATGCCATGATGTAACTCACGTGCTCTTCGGGCAGATTCGCGACTTTAGTCATCAACGGTGAAATGTAGGACATCCAAGCAAACAAACCACCCGTACCGATAGAGATCATCGCGATCAAGATCCATGCTTCTTTGGTGGCAAAGTACTTAAGTTGCTTGTACATGTTTTCCGCTTGATAATTGACCACTTTAGGCAGCCAAAGGAAAACGGTGATGATGGTGGCCAATCCGCAAAGGCTGATGATGCCATACGTCCATCGCCAGGAATAATGATGGCCAATATACGTACCGAGTGGCACGCCAAACAAGTTGGCCAATGTCATACCTGTAAACATGATAGAAATTGCCTGCGCTTCCTTGCCTTTGGTGGCTAGCTGTGTCGCTACAACAGAGCCAACACCGAAAAATGCCCCATGCGGCAATCCAGACAAAAAGCGTGTAATCATCAAGGAATTGTAATCTGGCATGATGGCAAACAGACTATTAAAAATCACAAAAAGAAGCATCAAAAAAAGAAGCACATTCTTTGGTTGGTATTTGCTAGTAAATAACACGAGCGTAGGTGCTCCGACCACAACTCCTAAAGCATAGATGGCGATAAGATGCGCAGTAGTAGGGATACTAATATTCTGGTCTAAGGCAATATCTTGCAATATGCCCATGATGGTAAATTCTGTCATTCCGATCGCAAATGATCCGAATGCAAGCGATATCAAACTTTTTTTAAGCATGGGGTAGAATCCTATTAAGTGTGATTTTAGAATGTTTTGGCGACAAGATCACCCTTCTAAATTCGGAAGCAAATGTAAAGGTATTTGTCTGCTCCTGCAATACGGATTTTAGATCCCATTCATTTGCGTTAACGCAGATTGTATTTTGCTAATGCAAGTCGTCATTTCTTCTTCAACCATTCGCCCAAATCCGATGCGCATCCCCGCGATGTCCTTGTATTGATACAATAGATTCCTAGGAATGTGAAGGCCTTGCTTTTCGCATTGCATGGCCAATTGAGATAGATTTATACGGCGATCCCAAGTCGTCCAGACAGCAAGTCCGCCGCGCGGTGGTTCGAATTGCAGATACTGAGAAAGACGGCTTTGGAGTAGATCTACCAAATTTGCACGCCTTTGTTCATAAATCTTTAATGATTTCTTCGCATAGCGATTGATCTCGCCTTCGGCAATCATTTCCCCAAGAGCCAATTCCATGGTGATGTCGCCCTGCCGATCAATGATGCCAAGATATTTGCGCATTTCTGCAATAATATCACTCGGAGCAACGGTAAACCCTGTGCGGAAACCAGGCGCAAGCGTTTTGCCAAATGAGCCCAAGTAAATCACCATGCCATCGGTATCTGCGCTGGCCATCGGTAAAATGGCTTGTTGATCATAGCGAAATTCATAGTCATAGTCATCCTCTACAATCGCAAATCTAAATTCCTGCGCTAGAGCCAACAATTCCACTCGGCGTTGTGCACTTAATGTCACCGTAGTAGGGTAATGATGATGCGAAGTAACATACACCATGCGTACTTTTTCTTGTTGACATAGGGCACGAATGCTTGCAGTATCTAAACCATTTGAATCTACGGGCACCGTTTTCATTCT
The DNA here is from genome assembly GCF_011316935.1 of Sphingobacterium chungjuense. Classification (GTDB taxonomy): domain Bacteria; phylum Bacteroidota; class Bacteroidia; order Sphingobacteriales; family Sphingobacteriaceae; genus Sphingobacterium; species Sphingobacterium chungjuense. The sequence goes on along the minus strand of NZ_WLYS01000003.1, from coordinate 498,384 downwards.
TGCACCAGACTCTTGAAAAATCATGTTGGTAGCGAAGTAGCTCAGCGCGCCGACTATCACAACATCGCCGGGAGAAAGCATCACCTTAGAAATGATGTATAAACTCATCTCCGTGCTTCTGGTGACCAGAATGTTTTGTTCACTAATGCGTAATCCACGCGATTTATGCAAATAAGTGCTCAGTTGCTCCTTGAAATACTCGCTACCTTCGTTGGTATAGCGATCTAGTTTTTTGATATTGCTTTTCCTTTTCAGGTTGGCCGAATAAAAAGTAGATAATTGATTGATCTGCGTGAGCCGAATATCTGGAACACCATCATCGAAGCTAAATTCGCTAGCGGTTTGTGTCCATGGATTATCTAAAATATTCGACTTTTTGAAGGTAAATCCCACGTTCGTGGGATACAATTGTTCTTGCCTTGCTGCATCATCCAAATGAAGCCGAGCGCCGACGTTGGGTTTGTTGCTCAGCACAAATACGCCTCGATTAGGAGAGATCGCCACCCAACCTTGCGCTTCCAGTTCCTGAAAAGCAGCAACGACGGTTTGCCGATGTACTTGCAATACCGTGCTCAAACTACGTGACCCCGGGAGCTTGCTGCCTTCGCGCAACAGCCCGCGCTGAATTGCATTGGCGATCTGCTGCACGATCTGCAAATAGATATCTTTTGTCGCGGATCGATCGATCGACAATAGATGGAGGATTGGATTTGCAACCGGACTAGTCATTATATAAAAAGTGGTACAGTGCTGTAGTCCGGCAATATACTACATTTGCCACACTTAAAATAAATACATGATTCAAATTCTACATCGATCTCAGACTATTCAGTCGAAAAAGAACAAAATTACACTAGCTATTGCGGGTTTGGTAATGTGCTCGACTGTATTTGGGCAAATCAGCCAGCGAGATACCTCTCAAATTTCCGAGGTCATCATTCAAGAAAACAGATTGCAAGTACCCTTTAATAAGAATAGCCGCCATATTGAAATCATTACCTACGAGGAAATTCGGCGAATGCCAGTGCGTACGATTAATGAAGTATTGACGCATATTAATGGTGTCGATCTGCGACAGCGCGGTCCATTTGGTGCACAAGCAGATATTGGTATCGATGGCGGAAGTTTTGAGCAAACGTTGGTTTTAGTCAATGGTATTAAGATGAGCGATCCGCAGACAGGGCATCACAGTTTGAATCTTCCAATACCTCTAGAAGCGATTGAGCGGATCGAAGTAGTCCGTGGACCAACTTCTCGTATTTATGGTATTAATGGATTGACGGGATCTGTTAACATTGTCACACGCCAAGCGGCGTCGTCCGAGATTTTTGCGCAAGCATATGCAGGCTCTTCCTTCAAATCGGTAGAAGAAGAGGCCGGAAGATCAGGTGTGTACTATGGCATGGGCTATCAAGTGGGCGGACAATTTGTACGAGAAAAACATCAGCATCAGCTCTATCTCACCACAGAAAAAAGCAATGGTCAGCGCTATAATACCGCTTCGGAGGCATTCCGCGCTTTCTATGAGAATAAAATACAACTAAGTGCGCGTGACGAAATCCAAGTGATGGGCGGATACATCGACAATAAATTTGGCGCAAATGGTTTTTATGCAGCACCTGGTGATGTGGAATCGGAAGAAGTAGTACGTACCGCTATTGCCGCCATTAGTTCGCGACACGATCTCAACGATCGATTGCGCATCAGTCCGCGCTTAAGTTATCGCAACAATACGGATGATTATCGTTATTTCCGAAACGATCTTTCGCGTGCGCGCAGTGAGCACGAAACCGATGTGTGGTCGGCCGAGCTGAATGCACGCTATCACACCAATTTGGGTGATGTCGGTGTCGGTGCGGAATCACGGTGGGAGCGTATTGAAAGTACCAATATTGGTAATCATCGCCGACAGAATCATGGTTACTATGCCGAGTTCAGAACAGAGTACATTCAAGATGTATTGCTCAACGTCGGAACGTATGTAAACTATAATTCTCAATACGGTTGGCAAGCTTTTCCAGGCATTGATGTAGCCTATCATTTTCTACCGCGATGGCGTATTGCTGCCAATATTGGCTCTAGTCAACGTATTCCTTCTTTTACCGATCTGTATCTCGATCAGCGCCCCGGCAATATCGGAAACCCTAATTTGCAATCGGAAAATGCTTGGCAGGCAGAAGGAAGTCTTCGTTATCAAATCGGAAACTTCACCGCGCAGGCAGGCTATTTTTACCGCAATGTCGCCCAGTTTATCGATTGGCAGCGAAGCAGCATAGATGAACCTTATCAAGCAACGAATGTAGATAATAACCGCATGCGCGGACTGCATTTTTCTTCGGAATATGGGCAACCATTGAGCCCTCGCACCGAGTTGAAAGTACGTCTTGGCTACACTTATCTCAACCCTCGTGTGGCATCTACTACAGACGGTTTGATATCACGCTATCGGATCGAAAACCTGAAGCATCAATTGAATAGTACGATCTCTTTAGGCGTAGATGCTTGGTCATTTTCAGCCACCAATCGATTTATCGAACGGGCATCTGCTACTTCTTATGTGATTTCAGATCTTCGCGCTGCGTATCAGATTGGTGCATTTACCATATTTGCTGACATGCAAAACTTATGGGATGTTACTTATGTGGAAGCAGGAGCGGTGCCGATGCCCGGGCGTTGGCAAACCTTGGGCTTGCGATACACCAAACGATAATTTAATGCCACTCTTGTCGACCGAGCGATGTGACGGTCGGCAAGGGTGGCAAAGTATCGGCCGTAGCCTCCGGTACAAAATTTACTAAATTTTGCAGCGCTGGTTGTCCCGCATCTACCCAAGCCGAATACCAGTATGAACCTACCAAATGAATAGATGATCGCAGTCGTCGCTCGACCATGCCATTTAACGTTGTGTGATATGCCGTAGCGTAATGATCGGAATAATGTAATCCAAGAACATTGTTGCGGGTGATATACGTGCGTTGTAGATTTGCTGGTATTTTTTCAGAAAGTTCTTTTTCTACGAGCAGCACCGAATCTACCAATTCATAACTCTGTTTTACGATGTCCCAAGCCGTTTCTAATGGATCGACTATGTATTTAGCTTTGCCTACCAACAGATCATAATCTGTATAAAACATTTCAGGCAATCGGGTTTCCCAGAAGGCGTGAATACCGATTTGATTGGTGTATTGCCCATTATAGTTAGCCGTCGTATGTAGCGGTACGTGCGCATCAGCAATGTAGTGGCCTAAGTCTGCCGCATACTTTATAATGCGAGCTAGATCTTTTTCCGAAAAAGCGGCAACCAAATTGAGGTACGAACGATCTATCTGCCAAGGTACAATACCGCGTGCATTCATAATCCTTTCCTGATATTTTTCTTTGGCTTTAGACCAATGGATGGGGATCGAATCAGGTACGTCATCATATCGATCCAAATCAATAAAATGCCGAACAGATTCAGCAGAATCTATATAGCGGCGCTTATCTGGATCGATTGATCGCTCGGTGATCGTCTTTATGTGTGCTTTGAAAAATCCAGCAAGCTCTGTTGGAAGCGTAAATACTGCCGTCCGATTGATGAGACGATGGGCAAAAAATCCCCATGAGCTACATAGCACAGTTAGCATCATTCCCGCGAAAGAAATCAATAACCTATTCATATTAAGCGAATTTGCGTTCTTAAATATCGCTTTATATGTTTTTAAAAGAAAATTAATTTCTTTATTTTACTCTTTCCAGCGAATGGTATGGTAGGCAGCATCCCAAAATTGATACTCCAATTGCGATGCTTTCTCAAATGCTTTCCACATCTGTATTCTAATTTCCTCGGTGCTGTTGTCTGCCATTTTATCGGCGAAAGCGATTGCTTTTTTGACGCCTTTGGCGAAATCCTCACCGCTGTACGTATCAATCCAGGCTTGATAGGGATTATTCGGTTGAGCTTTTGCTACGATATAATCTCCGACCTCTTTATAAATCCAAAAGCAAGGAAGTACGGCTGCAATAGCCACCTCAATCGGCTCGAACGCCGCGGTGCTTTTCAGGTAATGGATATAGTGATGGCAAATAGGCTGTATCGCACTATCTTCATGTGCATCAACCACTTTAAACTGCTTAAAATAAGTTTCGTGCAGTGCTTTTTCAACAATAAGCGCATTTTTGCCGAAGTCGAAAAATTGAATTGCTTGTTCATTTTCTACACTCTTACTGCCGATATAAGCCAATGCGCGGCCAAAATGTTCTAAGTAGCGCGCATCCTGCTGCATATAGAATTGAAATTTTTTCAATGGCAGTGTACCAGCTTTCAGTTCCTGAATGAATGGCATCGCAATGATATGATCGTAGAGAGGGGCGATATTAGTCCATGCTTGATTGCTCCAGCGCATAAGTATGTAGTTTTTGAGGGTTGTGAAAATGATTGAGTGGTCCAGATCCTTTTCCTATTTGTAGATCTTTACTCGAAAGAAGCGCGGCATACACGTAATCAAGTGCTTTCTGCACGGCGGTATCCAGCGTATCTTGCATCGCCAAGAATGTCGCGATAGCACTGGAAAGCGTACATCCGGATCCGTGTGTGTTTTGCGTTTCTATCCGATCTGAGTGGTAGGATTTTGTAGGTATGTGCTGTTGTACGAGCAAACTAGTTAACCGTGAGCTAGCGAGATGGCCACCTTTTGCTAGCACAGCTTGGGCACCATTTCGGGTAAGTTGCTCCGCAGCGATTTCCATCTCCGATACCATTTGGATTTCTTTATTCACCAAAACACTTAATTCATCCAAATTCGGCGTGATGATCGTCGCTCTCGGAAAAAGTAGTTCTACACAAGAAGCAATGGTATCTTCTTGAATCAGCTGATGGCCGCTGGTAGAAACCATGACCGGATCGAATACAATAGTTCCCTTATAATCCTGTAGTGCTGCATGTATGCAACGCACTAGCTCAACGGAATGCACCATGCCGATTTTGATAGCGTCGGGATAGATATCGTCAAAAATAGCGTTTAGCTGATCTTTTACGGCTTGTGTTGGGATGTCATAGATTTGGCGAACACCTTGTGTGTTTTGCACGGGCAAAGCCGTCAGTACATTCATCGCATATCCGCCCAATGCTGAAACCGTCTTGGTGTCGGCTTGTATGCCAGCACCCCCGCTTCCATCAAATCCAGCAATACTTAATACAGTGGGAACTTGGTGTTTTTCCATTTTTTCTCCGAAGTCAAAAAAGTAAATGATACGGAATACGATAGAAAAAATGGAAACAGATCTTGGTAGATCTGCTACGCGCTTTTCCCTACGTCGGTATGATCCGAATCAGGTTCAAAGGGACTGTCTCAATTCTTATGAAAGAATACCCCTAAAGCCACTCAAATATATTAAAATTATCCATCAATACAGTATATTGTGCGATTTTACTCGAAGTTTATAAGAAGTGCTCATTTTACTACTTAAATTTCATTATAGTTTACATTATTTAAATATTAAGAATTAATTAACATTAAGGTAATGTTGTGAGGCGATATTTGACTGCGGAAACAAATTGCAATTATGAAACTTAAATTAATTATTTCTTTAGTCTTTATTACTGTTATTTCTATCGTGCGAGCGCAGATTACCAGTTCCACTATTTCAGGACGAGCAACAGATGAAAATGGCAAACCTTTGCCTGGCGTTTCTATTTTGGTTACCAATAATGGAACCGGAGGAAGCTATAACGCCACGACTAATGCAGAAGGGCGCTATACCATTGCCAATCTGAATCCTGGTGGACCATATACACTACAAGCTACATTTATAGGGTTAGCCGCAGATATCATTACCAATGCAAATTTGAGTCTGGGATTATCCAATTACAATTTTATCTTGATGGAAGAATCAGCATTGATCGATGATGTGGTCGTGAATGGGAGGGTAAATCAGAATGTGAGAGGCGGTACCCGAATCAGTGAGGCGCAGATCAAGAGAATGCCTTCCATTAGTCGTAGTTTGCAAGATTTTACCCGAACTACACCGCAGAGTTCGAACAATTCCTTTATGGGGACCAACTTCCGGTATAACAACGTAACGTTGGATGGTGCAATAAACAATGACGCCATTGGTTTCAGTCCATCATTGGGAGGACAGGGGAATACTTCCGGACAACCGGGCAGCAGTACACGTACCAATCCCGTTTCGCTGGATGCGATTCAAGATATACAAGTATATCTGGCGCCTTTTGATGTGAAGATTGGAAATTTTCTAGGCGGAAGTATCAATGCGGTCACACGTAGCGGATCTAATGAGGTCAGTGGATCGGTTTACGGATTTGGAAGAAATGCAACGATTACCGGTCGGAATCGTGCGGGAGATAATTCCAGAATGCCTTCTTCCTTTTACGAATACCAAACCGGTTTCCGTCTGGGTTTTCCCATCATTCGCAACAAATTGTTTTTCTTCACCAATCAAGAAATTACGCGACGACAAGATCCAGTGATTTTGGCCGCGGGCTCGGAAGATATGCCCGTCATCAACCTCGAACAAGCGCAACAGATTACTGATTATTTATTTAGTCGTTATAATTTGGATGCAGGTGAGTATGGCGATTACAATACCTACTCTCGCTCAAACAAATTCTTTAACCGCATGGATTGGATCATTAATGATAAACACAATTTATCGGTTCGCAATAACACGATCCTTTCTCAGGCTACTAATTTAGAACGTGATCAGCAGAATTTCCGTTTCGGGAGCATAGATTTTCGGCAAGTCAATAATCAAAATTCTACGGTAGCCGAATTGAAGAGTCATTTCAATAGTGCGATGTCCAATAGTTTCTTGCTTGGATATTCGAATATTCACGATTACAGAAGACCATCTTCCGATCCTGCATTTCCGCAGATTGAAATTTCTTCTGGTGGAGGAACGATCTTTCTGGGTACCGATCGAGAGGCCAGTATTTTTGATCTCCGACAACGAACGTTTGAATTGACCAACAACTTCACGTGGATCAAGGACAATCATCAATTTACTTTTGGTACACACAATGAGTTTTACAATATCAATTACGGATTTGTCAACGGTTGGAATGGCCGTGTAAATTATGGGAGCGTGAATGCTTTTCTAAACAACCAACCGAATCGCGTGCGGACGAATTTCAATTATGAAGACAACATCCGTGATAATATCATCGACAATCCGCCTGCTCAATTTCGGGTAAATCTATATAGTTTATACGCTCAAGATGATATACAGATCGGGCAGAATTTGCGTTTATCACCCGGAATACGATTTGATCTGGCGCAAATGCCCACAAAGCCTAGTCTGAGCGCCAAAACGACCGAATCTCCCATAGATCCGCAGTATGGAACAACCTTTACCTATACGCAGCCTTCAGCGATTCGCAATGATTTTCTGGGTCAGATCCAAGTATCTCCGCGATTAGGTTTTAATTATGATGTGTTTGGTACGAATCAATTGATTATGCGTGGAGGTACGGGAATATTCACCGGAAGAATTCCATTCGCGTGGCTAGGTTATGCGTATTATAACAATGGAGATAGCTATGGTGCATTCGACAGGCGATATACTTACACCGGAGATAATCCTGTGATGCCGGCTCCAGGTTCGGATCCAATTTTTGATTCGATGACAGGAGAGGGCGCGGCAGGGTTTGTTCGGAATCAGGGAGTGAATCCTAATAACGCTTTGGGCGCTACACAAGTGGATTTGATTGATAACAATTTTAAGATGCCCCAAGCTTGGAGAAGCCATTTAGCATTTGATTATCTGACCGAAGATCGTTGGAAATTTACCTTGGAAGGAATCTACACTAAAGTGATTAATGACTTACAATTTACGTATGTCAATTTGAAGGATAATCCAATCTACTTACCTTATGATACTGATCGCCAACAACCGATCTACGTGGCATCAGATGGTACACGTGCTATTAATCCGTTGTATACTAATGCTTACTTATTGTCAAATACCAATAAAGGACATCGCTACAGCATCACCGGCCAAGTGGCAAAGAGTTTTCCGATGGGATTTGATTTGATGGTAGCCTATACGTACGGACAGTCAAAAGATATTACCAACGGTATTCGTAACTCGATGGAATCTAATTGGCAGCTCAATCAAGCGCTCAATCCCAATGATCCACAGTTGGCTTATTCGAATTTTGATATCCGTCATCGTATCGTGAGTACGATGAATTATAGAAAAGAGTGGATGAGTAGCGGAAAGTGGGTTTCCAATTTTTCATTATTCTTTAATGCACAATCTGGATTGCCTTATACCTTGGGTTTTGTTAATAGAACGATTAATGGTACCGCACAAAACATCGGGCTAGCCTATATTCCAAGAGTAGAAGAAACGGCATTGTTTTTTGCTGCCACCGAAGTCGGAAGAGCACAAGCTGCTGCTTTCGATGCGTATATTGATGGCGATAGTTATCTACGTGGAAGACGTGGAAACTTTACCGAACGTAACGGAGCACGCACACCTTGGAATTTTCAGGCAGATTTTAGATTCTCGCAAGACTACCATATCGTACGTGAAGGCCGCAAAACACAAACGATCTCGTTGACGTATGATATTATCAACTTGACTAATTTGCTATACAAAAATTGGGGGATTCAATATTTCGCACCAAATACGTTTAATTCAACATCGAGTATAGGACTAACGCCTGTTGATGGTCAAACCGGCTCGGCTACCGCTTACCCGCAATATACGTTTAGTGACGGTAACGTCACGAATTATTCGCGTGATTTCTTCGCTTCCCGTTGGCAGATGCAATTAGGTCTTCGCTATAGCTTTTAAGGAATTGGCTGATCTCAGCTAGCCATTAGCTATCGCTAGATAGATAATAAAAAAAGAACCCGAAGATTGTTGAATAAAGACAATCTTCGGGTCCTTTTATTTCAAGGTCTTTGCAGTTTGTTTTATCTTGAGTCAAAATTACTGCGCAAAATCCGAATTGCATTAAGAATAGCGATCAAGGAAACACCCACATCTGCAAAGACTGCTTCCCACATCGTCGCCAAACCGCCAGCGCCTAATATCAGCACAATACCTTTTACCACAAAGGCCAAAGTTATATTCTGCCAGACGATTTGCTTGGTTTTTTTGCCTATACGGATCGCCATGGCAATCTTGAGCGGATTATCATCTTGAATCACGACATCAGCGGTTTCGATGGTAGCATCGCTTCCCAATCCGCCCATGGCAATACCTACATCGCTAAGCGCCACTACAGGAGCATCATTGACGCCATCGCCGACAAAGGCGACCGATTCGTTTTTGCTTTTGATGGCGTTTACTTTATCGACTTTATCTTCTGGTAATAGATCGCCGTATGCTTGCTCGATGTTCAGTTGTTTCGCTACATACTCCACCACACTCGTTTTGTCGCCGCTCAGCATGGTGCTGCGCACGTTTAATTGGTGGAATTGTTTGATAGCTTCCGCAGCAGTATCCTTGATAGCATCTGCAATCGTAATGTATCCGACAAATTTGCCGCCGTAGGCGACCGCAATCACGGTGTAAATGATCGATGCAACATCAACTTGGTGCGCAATTTTGAACTTATCCATGAGTTTAAAATTACCGACCAATAGTTCTTTACCATCCACAACCGCGCGTAAACCTTGTCCGGGTATCTCTTCTGTATCTTCTAATACAATCGAACGATCCACTTCGCCCACATACTCGTGAATAGCAGTCGCAACTGGATGCGTGCTCATGCTTTCTATAGAGTTCACGAGTTGTAGGATCTGTTTTTCATCAAACCCTGCATCAAATTTTACCTCTTGTACTTGAAAAACTCCTTCCGTCATGGTTCCTGTTTTGTCCATCACGATATGCTGGACATTGGCTAATGAGTCCAGAAAATTACTGCCTTTGAACAAAATGCCATTGCGACTAGCTGCTCCGATGCCACCGAAATAGCCTAATGGAATGGAGATGACCAAAGCACATGGACAAGAGATCACTAAGAAAACTAACGCGCGATACAACCATTCATTAAACACATAATTGTCTACCGCAAAATAGGGGAGCAGTGTAATAGCTATCGCGCAGAAAACGACTATCGGTGTATACACTTTTGCAAACTTGCGGATAAATAGTTCTGTTGGCGCTTTTTGCGATGTAGCATCTTGCACCATAGCCAATATTTTGCTGAGTTTGCTGTCGGTATACGCTACGGTTACTTGCACTTGGCTGGCTGTATTCAAATTGATCATCCCTGCCAATACAGCTTCACCTTTTGTTTTTGTATCGGGTTTGCTTTCACCAGTAAGCGCTGCGGTATTAAACGTGGCACGCGCGGATAGTAATTCTCCGTCGAGCCCCAATTTTTCGCCTGGTTTAAGCTGAATAATATCACCGATCTTGGCCAACTCCGCTTTAATGGTTTTTGGTGTGTCGTTTTCCAAAATAGTGACCTCATCCGGGCGTTGATCTAATAAGGTCTTAATATTATTTTTGGCTCGAGAAACGGCTAAAGTCTGAAAAACTTCGCCTACGGCGTAAAACAACATCACGGCAACACCTTCCGGGTATTCGCCAATGTAGAATGCGCCCAACGTAGCGATGCTCATCAAGAGAAACTCCGAGAAGACTTCTCCTTTCAACATGCTGCGAACAGCATCTTTCAGTACAGGAAATCCGACAATCAAATACGTAACAACATACCAAAGAAGTCGGTTTGTCTCGACAAACCAAGCTGATTTTAGCCAATTGTTATCAAAGCTGATCGCCAGCAACAGTAGGATAAGAGCTGAAGTAGGCGCTAGAAATAGCGTCCAAGGGCTCGCACTATCTTCATGACTATGGTCATGTCCATCACTGTCACGCTGTACATGTTTCTTCTCTTCGGCCGACTTCGGAGCGCCTTCGTTCGGATATAGGAGCGCTTCTGCACCAGCTTTGGTGTAAATTTTCTCGGTCTGGTTGCAGCACATTCTCTCGCCTTTATCATTGTACGTATGTTGATGTTTCATAATAGTTTCCTTATAATTTGCCGCCGGTTTCTGAACCGAAAGCAACATGATTTATATCCAGATTTTGCAGCTAAGGTAATTTACAGGTGACTACCGACTTTTGGGAGGTAATCACCTGTTGGGTTTTTACAGCATCATGGAACTTATCTTAATGTGCGTGCCCTTCTTCGCCAGCGTCATTTAGTTTGGCATTAATGAAAAATCCACCACTAATGACGATTTTGGTGTTTTTAGGAATTTCTTTTACCGGTGTAATCCCGGTATAACCCATATACGAAACATCTTTCGCGACTTCAATTCTTTCGAAGCTCAAAGCACCTTCATGATCGCCATTAGCCTCATCTGCATGATCATCTTCCTCCTCATGATCGTGTTCTTCGCCTTCTACATGCACATGTGGTTCTTCGGCTTTAGCATCTACCTGAATGAAAATGTAGAATTTCCCGTCCGCTTCGACGATGGCTGCATCTGGCACTGCCGTGGATGCTACATCGCCGATACTCAATGCCGCTGTAATGTTCATGCCATCGATGAGTCCGGTTTTATCGCCTTGTATGGTACTATGCACGGCGATCGTTCTGCTTTCGCTCTGGAAAGACGAACCAATGTTAAATACTTTGGCTTGATACACTTTCGAAGGATTGTTCGTTAAAGTAAAATCGACCACTTGTCCTACTTTGATCTTCGGCAAATCCTTTTCAAATATCTGAAGATCGAGGTGCAATTGGCTATTGTCAATAATCTCCGCAATAGGCGAGGAGACATCGACATAGCTGCCCACTTTTGTATATACTTGACTGACAATACCGGATACCGGGCTCGTTACGTTCAGTATATTGCGCAGATTGCTGTCGTTCACTTGATCTGGATTGATACCCATTAGCAGAATCTGCTGACGCAATGATGCGCGTCGTGTACGTAGCGTGGTAAGCTCTGCTTTCGCATTTTGCAAATTACGTAATGCTCCGGCATTTCCTTCGTTCAGTTCTTGCTGGCGTGTGAGCTCTTGCTCAGCTTGTGTAATGCGGCTGGCTGTGGTGATATATTCCTCTTGTAATTGTACGAATTGCGGATTTTCAATCGTCGCAACCACTTGGCCTTTGCTCACGCGCTGTCCCAGCTCTACACGTAAGTTTTTGATCACGCCACCATACAATGCCGTGATGTCGGCTTTATTTTGATTCGGCACGCGCAAAAATCCATTCACGGTGATGTTAGCCGTCAAGTTTTTAGTTTCTAGCGAACCTAATTTGATCCCAACCGCCTCCATTTGTGCGGGCGTAATTTCTGCAAAGGTAGATTCTTCGTCGTGATCATCGTCATCATGATCATCACCTTCAGCAGTCTGTTCGTTATTTTTATCGCCAAATTTGCATGCATTCAAGCTTATCGTCGTAGAGATAAGGGTAAATACAAGCAATATGATGTTGAAATTTCGTTTCATGGTGGTACTATTTATTGATGAGATAGTAAATTTGGATCACAGCGTCGTTGACTTGCTGTATGCTTTTTAAGTAATTGAGTTTTACGTCGGTGGCCGTCTGCAAAGAGAATAGGTATTCCATGTACGTAATATCGCCAGTACGATAGCTTAATTGCGCCGCCGAAATGATTTCTTCGGCATTGGGCAATGCTTGGTCTCTAAAGTAACGGTACTGATAGAGACTTTGTTCATACGCTCTCAACGTATTGGCATGCTCTGTTTTTAGCTGATCTTCTTGCCATTCTGCTGCCGCAATATTGGCTTGCTTTTGAAAGTCCAAAGATTTGATACGCGCCTTCGTAGCACCATACGTAATGGGAATGGTAATGCCGACATCGACAAAACTAAACCGCTGACCACGACCATAATATTGTTCTACGCCGTTTCTTGTCAAATTACCGATCAACGAAATATTGTTGTAACCGAGGGTAAAATCTGGTAAGCCCGTGGCTCTTTCTACCTTCTGGTCTTGCTCTGCAATTTTGGCTTGCTGATAGATGGCTTGAATTGCGGGATTCGTAGCTACAAAATTGCTATCTGCACTATTTTGTAAGGTGAGCGGCGTATATTCGCTCTCTGCGCTAAGCGCTAGTCCCGCGGGATTGCCCAGCAATAAACGCAGACTTTGCATGGCATTTTTGCGTGCAATGTCGTTTTGTACCAGCATGACGGTGATTTCACCGCGCTTTGTTTCGGCCGTGCTGATATCTACTTTAGGCGTATCTCCCGTACGGTATCGGAGCTCTGCGATCTTGATGAAATCTTGGTAAATACTATCCAACGATTTTAAAGTTGCGGCATTCTGATCATAAAAAGCAATTTGATAATAAAAGGTTCGTACCTGCTTCTTCAGTTCGTTAATCGAGATCGCCCGATCCAACTTCGAAGCGCCTATGCGGGCATCGGCCGCATTGCGCTTGGCGCCAAATAATGAAGGGAAAGGAATGGTTTGACTAATCATGATACCATCATTCAGCTCAAATCCCTCATTTTGCCCATATTGGAAATTGAAATTGGCTTTTGGAAGTTCTCCAGCCGTTTTGCGTAAACTTTCCGCGGCGCTAATATCCAGCGTCCGTGCTTGTATACCGAGATTGGCTGAAATAGCTTGCTCAAGTGCCTGGTCGATAGTAAGCCGTTCTTGCGCCTGCAATGGATTAATCGTTAAAGAAAGAAGTGCTAAAATACCAACCAAAGTTGTTACCACAGCTTTTCTTGGTCTTCTCGAGGTAAACTTGGTATATAGAATGATATACAATAAAGGTAGGACAAATAAGGTCAAGAAAGTGGCGGTCACCAAACCACCAATCACCACGGTGGCCAGCGGTTTCTGTACTTCAGCTCCAGCGCTGGTACTGATGGCCATCGGTAGAAAACCCAATGAAGCTACGGCTGCGGTCATCAAGACGGGCCTTAAACGTATTTTTGTACCTTCTTTTACCCGCTCAAAGACATCCTTCATGCCTCCTTTTTCCAGTTCATTGAATTTGCCGATTAATACAATTCCGTTGAGCACGGCTACGCCAAAAAGGGCGATAAACCCGATACTGGCACTGATGCTGAAGCTCATGTCGCGTAGTAACAAGGCAAAAATACCACCTATCGCACTCATCGGAATAGCGGTAAAGATGAGCGCTGCTTGCTTGAACGAATGAAACGTGAAATACAATAACATAAAGATTAAAAGTAAAGATACGGGTACGGCAATAATCAATCGATCGGTCGCCTTTTGCAAGTTTTCAAATTGTCCACCGTAGGTGAAGTAGTAGCCCGTAGGTAATGGTACTTCGGCAGACAATTTTTCTTGAATCTCACGCACGACGCTTTGTACATCGCGGCCAGCTACGTTGAATCCAATCACAATACGACGCTTACCTTCTTCGCGGCTAATCTGAGCTGGACCTAATTTGTATGTTACCTGAGCTACTTGCGACAATGGAATCTGCGCCCCTTGCGCTGTTGGGATCATCAGGTTGCTCACATCCTCGATACTGGTACGATTGGCTTGGTCTAGCCGTACGACCAAGTCGAATCTTCGTTCATTTTCATACACTACGCCAGCACTTTTTCCGGCGAAAGCCGTACTGACTATGTCGTTAACATCGCGCACGGTCAGGCCATAATTAGCCATTCGCGCTCGATGGTATTCGATATTTATTTGAGGGAGTCCGCTTACTTGCTCTACTTGCGGTGTTGTACTTCCATTTACCGACTGGATTACCTGACTTACGCGTTGCGCATACGTCGCCAGACTATCCATATCTTCGCCGAAGATCTTGACGGCTACGTCTTGGCGAATACCAGTCATGAGCTCATTGAAGCGCATTTGTATCGGCTGATTTTTCTCAAAAAACACGCCCGGTATTACTTCCAATTTTTCCATGATCGCATCTCCTAATTCATTATACGATCGGCCAGATGTCCATTCTTTTTGCGGTTTCAAGACCACCATCAAATCGGTGGCTTCTGGCGGCATTGGATCGGTAGGCACCTCGGCTGCGCCCGTTTTACCAACGACCATCTCGACTTCGTCAAATTCGCGAATAATCCGCGAAGCTTGCATCGACGTTTCAATACTTTGGCTCAGCGAACTTCCTTGCGGCAGAATACAATGGAAAGCAAAATCGCCTTCTTGCAATTGTGGGATGAATTCGGCACCCATACGACTGAAAAGAAAGAGGCTTACGGCGAATAATGCTACCGTACCCGTGATGATGATATATTTGACGCGAATAGCTTTTTGTAATAAAGGAGTGTAAGCCACCTGTAACCTTTCTACCATACGATCACTCCAACTCTGCTTGCCATCCCATTCTTTTGGTAGAAATAAAGCACACATCATCGGGATATAAGTAAGTGACAAGATCAATGCCCCAAAAATGGCGAAAGCCACTGTTTGTGCCATAGGTGTAAACATTTTGCCCTCTACCCCAACCAGCGTGAGGATAGGGATGTATACGATTAAGATAATGATCTCGCCAAAGGCAGCTTGTGTCCGAATTTTGGCAGCCGAGTTAAATACTTCTTCATCCATTTCTGCCTGCGTGAGTCTTTCGCTGCTTTTTCGTAAGCCTAAGTGATGCAAGGTAGCTTCTACCACGATTACGGCACCATCTACGATTAGTCCAAAATCAATTGCTCCCAGACTCATAAGATTGGCGCTCACGTCAAAAACATTCATCATCCCGAGAGCAAATAATAAGGCAAGCGGAATTGCGGATGCCACAATCAGACCTGCGCGCAGATTACCCAGAAATATAACGAGCACAAAAATGACGATCAACGCACCTTCAATGAGATTGCTTTCCACGGTCTTCATCGCACGGCCTACTAAGTCGGTACGGTCGAGGTACGCCTCGATTATCACATCTTCTGGCAAAGAATTTTGAATCGTGGGCAATTTCTCTTTGACACGATTAACCACATCATTACTATTCTCGCCTTTGAGCATCATCACCACGCCGCCTACCGCATCTACTTCACCATTAAAAGTCAATGCACCGTAGCGAACGGCACTTCCAAAACCTACTTCGGCAACGTCTCGAATCAAGATCGGAACGCCGCCATTTGTCTTGACAGGAATGTTTTCCACATCTTCGAGACTGGTCACTAAGCCGATGCCACGAATGAAATAAGCGTTCGGTTTTTTGTCGATATACGCACCGCCGGTATTTTGATTATTATTTTCTAATGCCGTAAATACTTCCGGAATGGTGACGCCCATCGCCCGAAGACGTTCAGAATTGACCGCGACTTCATATTGCTTCAGTTCGCCACCAAAACTATTCACTTCGGCAATACCTGGTGTGCCATACAGTTGCCGTGCAACGATCCAGTCCTGCATCGTACGCAGGTCTTTTGCGGTGTACTTGTCTTCGCTTCCTTTTTTCGGGTGAATGATGTATTGATACACCTCACCAAGTCCCGTACTTACTGGCGCCATTTCGGGCGTTCCGACGCCGGCTGGAATATTCTCTAATGCTTCGCTCAAACGCTCATTGATCAGCTGGCGAGCAAAGTAGATATCTACACTCTCTTTAAACACGACGGTGATTACCGATAGTCCAAAACGCGAAATACTACGAATCTCTTCAATATCAGGGATGTTCGTAATACTTTGTTCTATTGGAAACGTGACTAATTGTTCGACTTCTTGCCCAGCCAAAGTGGGACAAGAAGTAAATATCTGTACCTGATTGTTGGTAATGTCGGGTACGGCATCTATTGGTAGTTTGGTAGCACTCCACAAACCCCAAATAATTAGAATTAAGGTCATCATTCCGATGATGATCTTATTCTTGATACTAAATCTTATAATACTATCTAACACGATTTTTCTATTTTTCTGAATGAAATAGATTAGTTGGATTCTTCTGCATTTCGCGATTAGGAACAGCATCCGTTTTGATACGGCTCATTCAAAATTGGAAATGTGAAGTAAGAACGTTCTGGATTAAAAAAACAGGCACAGCTAGGCCTGCGATGCTAATCGCTTACTAGGTATGTATAATATATTCCTCCGGGCAGACTCCCTAGAAAAGAAAATATTTCTTAATTAATATTGAGGCGGTTGCCAGACAGATGGTAAAAAAGTATCCGCCATCACGAATTGTTTAGTTATAGACTCCATTGGCCAGCAAGAGAATAATGGAGTAGATATTTCTAGATTATAATATGGAGGATGCTCAATTGATATACCACAACAAGGACAGGTGCAAAAAGGTGAACACAAGTCTGTTGCGTTTTCGGTGTGTTGATGTGATGATTCGGATGAATCATTTGTACGCATCACAGCTACAGCATCACTGCACGGCATGACGATAAGTGCCATGAGGTAGGTAAGTAGTAGCATCGTAATCAAACGCATCATAGCACAAAGATAATAATAATTGCTACTTTCGATCTAGTTTGCATTGTTAAAGGTGTGTGAAAAATTATTTTGTAGACGAAATACGATTGCTACGGTGCAAAATGGCTTGCTGAAGTCTTTATCAACCATTCATTATATTTGTCTACGATGAAAGGAACAGAACACAAAATAGGAAATTTCCTATTAGAGATTTGCAGTAGCTCACCTACCTCTGCCGTGGCGGCGCAGCAAGGTGGTGCGAGTAGGATAGAGCTTTGTCAAAGTTTGGAAAGCGGTGGTATCACGCCTTCCTACGCACAAATTAAGCTGGCTAGAAAGCATTTGTCGATTGGTATTTTTGTATTGATCAGACCAAGATCAGGTAATTTTGTGTATTCAGATGTAGAATTTGAAGAAATGCTTCGAGATGTCGAATGCTGTAAAACCGCTGGTTGCGATGGCGTCGTGATCGGGGTTTTAGATGCGGATGGACAGGTGGATATTCCACGCATGGCTCAACTCATTGCGGCAGCAAAACCTATGCAAGTGGTTTTTCATCGTGCATTTGATGTTTGTGCCGACCCAAAGAAAGCATTGGAGGAAATTATTGAGTTGGGTTGTGATCGAATTTTGACTTCCGGTCAGCAAGAAACTGCATTGGCAGGGAAGGAGATGTTGCGAGAGCTGATCGAGCAAGCCGCAGGACGAATCGAGATTATGCCCGGTGCTGGTGTAGATGAGAACAATATCGCCGAAATATTGCGCCATACGAACGCTTATAGCATCCATAGTTCTGCCAAGATCATACAAAAATCGAGCGTACAAAGGGTGAATCCAGCCATCAAAAGTATGAATGAAGATATGATTTACACGTCGAAAGAGCGCACACAAACATTGGTTCAGCACTTAGAAGCGTTGACCAAAGCGTAGTATTTATCATTGACCGATTTCCTAATCTCTTCGCAAGTAGTTGCGGTCTTCTTCAGATAGATTAGAGTCGGGATTTTCTGCCGAAACAGTGGGATCATATTGATTGCTGGCCGTATATTCTTTCGGTGCTTTTTTGCGTCGACGAAATAAAAATCCTCCGGCAATGAGCCCAAGAAGAAAAAATACACCTAACACGATGAGTTTGGAGGTGTAGATCGTGCCAAAAAGCCAAAAAGGTGCTTCTTCATGATTGTTGAAGAGCACGATAATCACGGCAGCAAGTATAATGGCGGAGATAATGCTTTTAATATTCATACGATGATAGGCGTTGTTTGGGATAAATGTAAAAAAAAATGGGATATCATATGATATCCCATTTTCATTATTTTTCGGTATGAATGCTTACTCAGCTACTACTTCGAAAGGAACTTGTACCTTCACTTCTTTGTGCAAGTTAAGGTTAGCTACATATTCACCTAAGTTTTTAGGCTCTTCTTCGAAAGTAATGCGGCGACGATCCACCTCATAACCTTGTGCTTTCAACGCTTCAGCAATTTGAAGGCTATTCACTTTACCGAAGATTTTGCCGCTTTCGCCAGCTTTAGCTCCGATAGTCAATTTCACTGCTTCTAATTTAGTAGCCAATGCTGCTGCATCTTTCTGAATCTTCTCTTGTTTGAACTGAGCTTGTTTAATGTTCTCAGCCAATACTTTTTTTGCTGATGTTGTTGCCAACGTAGCAAATCCTTGAGGGATTAGGTAGTTGCGGCCATAACCTGGCTTTACTACTACGACATCGTCTTTCTCTCCAAGGTGTTTAACATCTTGTCTTAATATAACTTCCATTATCGTATCCCTCTCTATTTAAGTGAATCAGTTACGTAAGGCAATAGTCCGATAATACGCGCACGTTTAACGGCTTGAGCTACTTTACGTTGAAATTTCAATGATGTTCCAGTAAGACGGCGAGGTAAGATTTTACCTTGATCGTTTACAAACTTCAATAGGAAGTTACCATCTTTATAGTCGATATACTTGATACCGTTCTTTTTGAAACGACAGTATTTTTTACGGTTGTCCTCTACTTTAGGGGCAGTTACGTACTGGATATTTTCGTTTGCCATTAGTTTGCTACCTCCTCAGTTTTGGTTTCGGTTTTCTTGTTGAATGCTCCGCTACGTTTCTTCTCGTTGTAAGCAAGTGCATGCTTATCTAATGAGATCGTAAGGAAACGCATCACACGCTCATCACGTTTGTACTCAAGTTCTAGTTTTTGAATTAATTCACTCGGAGCCTTGAATTCAGTTAAGTGATAAAATCCAGTTGTTTTTTTCTGGATTGGATACGCTAATTTTCTCAAACCCCAATTGTCTTCAGCGACAATTTCGGCTCCGCCCTCAGTAAGAATGTTTTTGAATTTAGCGATGACTTCTTTCGCTACATCTTCTGAAAGCAACGGGGTAAGAATAATGACAGATTCGTACTGTTGCATTTGTTTAATATGTTATGTTAATTAAATCCTTTCCGTATACACGGAAGTGCAAAGGTAGAAAATATATTTGAAACAATGTAATATATTATGCGCAGCTTTTTCTGGTAATATTTTACGAAGCGATTAGTCTTTGCACTGCGCATAAATAGATCATAGCGGGTTGTCAAAGATACCATATCTTTGTGGCTACACAACACAGCATTCATGACTCCAACTTTTCAGCAAACGCTACTAGCACAATGTGTGATTATCATAGAAGATAAAATCAAACAAATTGAGACCTCGCTCCAGTTGTCGCAAGACGCGTTGGTGAGCGACACGAAAAGTAGTGCTGGCGATAAGTACGAGACTTCTCGTGAAATGATACAGCAGGATTTGGATCGTTTGCAAAGACAGCTCAACGAAGCACAGAAAGATCTGCAAGTTCTGCAGTCCATTCCATCATTGCCTTCGGCAACAGAAAACCGAGTACGCTTAGGTAGTTTAGTTAAGACGGATCAAGGACTATACTTTTTGAGCGTTGGTATAGGAAAAGTAACTTGTGAAGAACAAACTGTTTTCGTCGTGTCACTTCAATCACCTATCGGACAATTGTTGTTGGGTAAAACAGTCGGAGAGGAGTTTAGCTTTCAGCAAAAATCACAAGCTATTGTAGATATGCTATAGATTTGGGTTGGTTATTCCCCCGGATCGGATAAGGCAATCAGCACTGCGCCAGCCACCATCACACTGGCGCCGACAATAAGTTGCCAGGTTATTTTTTCTTTGAGGAAGATAACGGATAATACAATCGCAATCACCAAGGAGGTGCGTTCAATCGTGACGACATACGATGCTGGCCCCATAGACAAAGCTTTGTAGGAGAATAAGGTGGATAGCGTGGTAAAAACACCAGCGGAGAGCAAGAAAATCCACGCTTGCTTACTAATGTCTTTTAATGTATCGAAATTGCCTTGATAGCATACGACTGACCAAGTAATGGTTAGGATAAGCACGGATTGTATGGCAAATGCCAAACTGGAATCGACATTTTTCAAGCCTGCCTTTGTCAATACAATTACCAAAGCTGCTGATATCGCGGCCAGCATCGCCCATAAAAACCACATAATCTACATTTTTCAGTTAAAAAGATGCCTGCCCAAAATGTTATAGTACTAATCGGAGCCGTATTATTTTGCTATGTTCTTAATCATTCCTCTAAACAAAAAATAGTGAAATGGCAACATAGCGTACCAATAAAGCCTTCCAGCAATACCTAACGGACGAAATGTGGCAATTTGTTCCAATTCATCTTTTTCATTAATCCGAAACTCTAGCCACGCTTCTCCCGGAATCCGCATTTCTGCGTACAACAATAGCCTCTTTTCGCTTGTGCTGGAAAGTAACACGCGCCAGAAATCCAAAACTTCGCCCGGTGAAGTTTCTAATGCATTGCGCCGCCCGCGCCGCAAACCAACTCCACCAAATAATCGATCCAGAAATCCTCTAAATTGCCACAGCCAGTCGGCATAATACCAACCCGTACGACCGCCAATAGCAAATATTCTATTTAATGTTTCGCTCGGGTCCTTTAATGCGAAGGTCTGTCGATCGGTTAATACCCCAAACGTAGGAACTTCCATGTAGCTAGATAATCGTCGCGAAGCACGTCTACTTCCGGCATCTTTCCAAGTTGATGAGACAAGATTTTGTTCGATTTTCCCAAAAGCGAGCTTTATGGCTTCGCGGTACGGGATGAGTTGAATTCCTAAACGCTCTGCCCACTCATTTTGTGTCGGAATCACATCGATACGCATGCTATCTACCAAATGGCGCGCAAGACCAAAAGAGGTCGAAGTGATCAAATACAGCCAATAAGAGGATAGCTTTGGCGTAAGTACTGGTACGATAAATATGCGACGTTTCAGATTTCGCACTTCGGCAAATTGCACTAGCATTTGCTGGTAGGTGAGCAAATCGGGTCCATAAATATCGATATGTTTGTCGTATAATTCTTCTTGTAACAATACGACAAGGAGGAATTCGATTACATTTCGTATCGCGATCGGTTGACATTTGCTATTCAGCCACTTCGGTGCCACCATCACGGGAAGTTTTTCGACCAAATCGCGTATGATTTCGAAAGATGCGCTGCCCGAACCTATAATAATTCCCGCTCCCAATGCAGTTACCGGTACAGTGCCAGCGCGTAATACATCTTCTACCAATTTACGACTGGCAAGATGTGCACTGAGTTCGCGACTATTTACGATACCACTGAGGTAAATGATCTGCTTAGCGTTGGTCTTTTGGATTGCTTGCGCAAAATTTTCTGCTGATATTCGTTCCGTATCACCAAAATTACCGCCACTACTTCCCATGGAGTGCACGAGATAATAGGCCACATCAATATCTTTTGGAATTTGATCCAGCGTAGCTGCATCAGTTAGGTCGGCTTCTACAACAGAAATCTTGTGATCACCTTGCGTCTGCAACGCCAATCGACCAGCATCTCTTGCTAGACATACTACTTCGTGTCCAGCTTGCAATAATGCCGGTAAAATACGCTTGCCAATATATCCGGTGGCGCCAGTGAGTAGTATTTTCATACGGTAGAAAGATGATGATTTACCTGAAAATGATATGTTTCCAAATGATCATACTCTTATGAACCGCTGAGTAGCAGGATTGTTTGCTAAACAAATTCTTGCAAAGAGCTGTTTCTAGATTTAAAACGAAGCCATGAAAAAGAAAGATCAAAAAGACCCATGCTGGTCGGACTATAAACAGCAAGGTACTAAAAAGAAAGGTGGCAAAACTGTTCCAAACTGCGTGAAAAAGTCAAGTAAAAAAAGTAACTAGTTAATGTTATTGGAGCATTCGCTTATAAGGTGTTTTAGTTCGCAAGCTTTCATTCTTACTAGTTACATTCAGGGTTTTATTTGTTATTTTTTTAACAACAAGTTACTAAATAATCGATAAATATCACTATTATTGTGCTAACTATTAATTTTCCTTTCGATAACAAATTTTGTTTTGCTTTATCGATCGTGATACTAGCTTATCCCTTTAACTAAATTTAGAAATATATCTATTCACTGCGATGCCTAAAAGAATACTCATTTTGCTGGCCTGTTTTTTCATGATGGGTGTAACCCAATCATATGGACAGCAACAACGTTACGAAATCGGCTTATCTGCTGGTTACACGCGCAATACGCTGACTACTGACAATGGAAGTCGTTCCTTCACACGTAATTATCCGCTCAACGGTTTCCAAGTTGCGATTCCGATGCAGTATCACGTTAATGATTGGTTTGGCGTTCAGTTGGATCTTGCTTATATACAGAAAAATTATGCGCTGCGACGTACCGGTTTTTTTGAAGGGGTGGAAAATGAGATTACCAACAGCTTTATACAAGCTCCGCTGATGGCTCACTTCTCGTTTGGTGGTGAAGATTTAAGAGGTTTCTTGAATCTAGGTGGCTTTGCAGGCTATTGGGCTAGCAGTAGAATTCGAGGAGCTAATCTTGACCCATTTACTCCCGGTAGTGGTTGGGAAGATGATGAACAGCTATTTCATTATACTCAAATTTCTGGTTTATATCGCTCAAACGAAGGTGTAGAATTCGATAAGCAGCGGGATCGTCGCTTTGAAGCAGGACTTTTAGGTGGTGTAGGTATGGAGTATCGCGTATCTCCGCACTATAAAGTATTCGCGGAAGCACGCTACCAATATAGCCTTACTGACTTGCAGAAAAACTATATGATCAATCAAATTCCACGCTACAACAATACGTTTGGAGTGCAATTGGGTGTGTTATATGGCTTTGGCGGCCGCTAATTCCTATTTATCAATTCTTGTCTCATACTTAGAAAAAATGAATATATATATATTAAACATACGATCTGTTGTTCTTATTATTCCAACTTTATTCCTGATGCTGAATGCCTGCCGCAAAGATATGCCCGAGCTGGAGCGGCCGACCGACTATCCTGGGGGTAACTTTGAAGAAGTATTTGAAACGTTCTGGAATGGTATGAATAACAATTATGTCTTTTGGGATATCGATACGACAGACTGGGATCAGGTGTACCGTCGTTATCAGCCGATTTTCGCAACTATGAATATCAATGATACCGCTGATATCAGAAGAAGCTATACTTACTTTAGGACGATGACCAATGGTCTAGTGGATAGTCATTATAGACTTCGATTTCGGTCTACCATTCTGCAAGATTCTGCCACAATTTCACCTGCATCTAGAAGGATGCAACAGAGGGAAGATTTTCGGAATCCAATCAGTCCAAACTATTTTTTAAATACTCTTCCACTTAGAGATCTTGATTCTGGTGCATCACGTGCGTTAGTGAACGAGCCGAATGGTTCTCAATATTTTGCCGTAAGCGGTACCATTTCTGAAGGAATTGTATACCTATATTTCAACGTTTTCGATTTGAAAAGGCTCTATGAATCTTCAGCCGCTAATACAGCATCTTATAAAGAAGTTTTTGATAACTTTTTTACACGTACATTAGGTGAAGAACAGCCGCGTGGAATTATTATTGATGTACGCAATAATGGTGGGGGAAATCTGGCAGATCTCGACTTTTTATTAGGTCGTATGATATCCAGTCCGCTTCATTTTGGATACACAAAATCAAAATTGAGTAACAACCGTTTGGATTATACGCCTTGGGCACCTGCTCACGTGAATCCCGCAACTGATGCTAAGCAGATTACATCTCCAATTGTATTGCTTGCCGATCGTTATTCAGCCAGTATGTCGGAGATTACAGCTTTGGCGATACAGGCAATGCCGAATGGTCATTTTGTAGGAGAGCGCACGTGGGGTGCGATGGGGCCGTTAACAGGTAATGCCACATACAATGCTGGTCAGTTTGTAACAGCATTTATGAGTGAGGTGTATACTTCATCACTACAAATCAAGGCATTAGATGATAGAAATTACGAGGGTATTGGTATTTCACCAGATGTTATGGTTACCGTCAATACCGAATCCTTGGCGACAGGTCGGGATGCGCAGTTAGAAGCGGCTATCCAACTTATTAACCGGCAGTAATTTCATCTTTTTGATAAGTATGTAAAATATAATAAAATAGAAAAGGATCGAACGAAGTTCGATCCTTTTCTATTTTATTATGTAAACTATGCCGTCGTTTCCGGCTCTTTCTCGACAAATACAAACTGTCCGTCGAAGCTATCAATCTTGATAATCGAGTCTTTTCGGACCTTATCTGCCAAGATGGCTTTAGAAAGTTCATTGAGAATGCGTTTTTGAATCACGCGTTTCAATGGGCGAGCACCATATACCGGATCGTAACCCAATTGTGCTAGCCAATCCAAAGCTTCCTCCGTCGCTTCGATGAATATGTTCTGCTCGGCCAATTGCTTTTGCACGCGAGAGAACTGCATCCGCACGATATCTCCGATTTCATCGCGACCAAGCGGTGTGAACATGATGATTTCATCTATCCGGTTCAAGAACTCGGGGCGAATACTTTGTTGCAATAGCTCAAATACATCGTCTTTTGTTTTGGCGACCACACTTTCTCTGTTTTCCTCATTCAAGGTCGCGAAGTTTTGCTGAATCAGATGTGAACCCGTATTAGACGTCATGATGATGATCGTATTTTTAAAATTCACCACGCGACCTTTGTTGTCTGTTAAATGACCATCATCCAGCACTTGCAACAAGATATTAAATACATCTGGATGCGCTTTTTCAATCTCATCCAATAATACGACCGAGTATGGACGACGACGTACGGCTTCCGTTAACTGACCACCTTCTTCGTAACCCACGTATCCTGGAGGCGCTCCGATCAATCTCGAAACAGCATGTCTTTCTTGATATTCAGACATATCGATGCGTACTAACGCTTGCTCATCATCGAATAGAAATTCAGCCAAAGATTTCGCTAATTCCGTTTTACCCACACCGGTAGTGCCAAGGAATATGAAAGAACCAATTGGTCGCTTGGCATCGCTCAATCCTGCTCTAGAACGACGAATCGCGTCAGAAATCGCCTCAATGGCTTCCTCTTGTCCAGCAACGCGTTTATGCAATTCTTCTTCCAAGTTGAGTAACTTCTCGCGCTCAGATTGCACCATTTTATTCACCGGAATACCTGTCCATCTAGATACCACATCGGCAATATCTTCCGAAGTTACTTCCTCTTTCAGCATGCGGCTGTTTTGTTGCTTTTCAGCCAATTCCAGCTTAAGCTTCTCGGTATTATCTTGTGCCTCTTTGATTTTACCGTAGCGTAATTCGGCAACCTTACCGTAATCACCCGCGCGTTCGGCTTGTTCTGCTTCTAGTTTGTAATCTTCGATATATTGAATCTCCTGATTCACCCGATCTACCAAATCTTTTTCCGACTGCCAAGCTGCTTTCAACGAGTCGCGCTCGTTGGATAGGTTAGCAATACTTTCCGAAAGCTCATCGACTTTACGCGAATCCTGTTCCCGTTTAATGGCCTCACGCTCAATCTCCAATTGCATGATGCGTCGATTCAATTCGTCCACCACTTCGGGTACCGAATCCATTTCTAAGCGTAACTTAGATGCTGCCTCGTCGACCAAATCAATCGCTTTATCTGGTAAGAAACGATCGGTGATATAGCGTTGAGAAAGCTCTACGGCTGCAATAATGGATTCATCCAAGATACGCACCTTATGGTGTGTTTCGTAGCGTTCTTTCAATCCACGGAGAATCGATATCGCATCCTGCGTATCCGGTTCGTCGACCATCACTTTTTGGAAACGTCTTTCTAAGGCTTTATCCTTCTCAAAGAATTTTTGAAACTCGTTTAACGTGGTCGCTCCGATCGCACGCAGTTCACCGCGCGCTAAAGCCGGCTTCAGGATATTTGCTGCATCCATAGCGCCTTCGCCACCGCCTGCGCCGACCAAGGTGTGGATCTCATCGATAAACAAGATAATTTCACCATCGCTGTCCGAAACCTCTTTGACTACGGCTTTTAATCGTTCTTCAAATTCACCTTTGTATTTTGCTCCCGCAATCAAAGCGCCCATATCCAGCGAAAAGACCGTTTTTGTTTTTAAGTTTTCAGGCACATCACCTTTGATGATTCGGTGTGCAATACCTTCGGCGATCGCTGTTTTACCCACACCAGGTTCACCCACTAAAATAGGGTTGTTTTTTGTGCGGCGCGATAAGATCTGCATCACGCGACGAATCTCTTCATCGCGACCAATTACAGGGTCAAGTTTGCCAGATTCCGCATATTCATTCAAGTTGCGCGCATATTTGCCTAAAGCATTGTAGGTGGCTTCGGCATTTTGATCGGTTACCCGATTATTGCCGCGAAGCTCCTTAATAGCCAATTTCAAATCCTTCTCTGTAGCACCTTGATCTTTCAATAAGGTCGCTGCTTTATCGCTACTGCTCAATAAAGCTAGCAGGAGGTGCTCTACCGAAATAAACTCGTCGCCAAACTCTTTTAAATAAGTTTGAGCTTTCTGGAGAATGCTGTTACTGCTATTACTCAGATAGATATTGCTTCCAGATACTTTTGGTAAAGCAGCAATGTACTGATCTAGTTCGGCAGTCGTGTGGTTGATATTGACTTGTAGTTTTTTGAGTAAATGACTGATTACATTTTCATCTACCGTCATTAACCCTTTTAATATATGTGCTGGCTCAATAGCCTGCTGCTGATTTCCAGTAGCAATCTCAGAGGCCTTCTGGATGGCTTCCTGAGCTTTAATAGTATAGTTGTTAAAATTCATAGCTGTGTCGTTTTATACAAATGCTTTATCAAATCGTATGCCTAGTCAATCATTACGCTAACTGACTGAAATTATGTCACTTAAGTTGGTTTTGGAAAGACAAAATGTCTTAATTGTTTAGCGAGGCCTGCCTAAATTTCCGTATTTCGGATCGTCACACGATCGTCAGGTTGTTAAAAACTTTAAAATTATTAACAGTGTTAAGTATATTTGCAACGTCATGAGTGTGCAAGAAAAGAAAATCAAGTATAAAGAAGATTTCCGTAGCAAGATATTAGCCGCGGCAAAGAAGTTATTCGTCGAGGAAGGAATCGAAGCAACTTCGATCCGTAAGATTGCGAAGGTTATTGATATTAGTCCCACGACCATTTACCTCTATTATAAAGATAAGCGGGATATCGTGTATGCGTTGCATCTGGAAGGTTGTTCCTTGTTGCGTACTAGAATGGAGGTGCTGATGCATGTAGATCACGCATTTGAACGCTTAAAAGCGATCGGAAAGGCTTATTTGTCTTTTGCGGTCACGGAGCCAGGGTACTACGAGTTGCTTTTTATGATGAAAGAGCCCATGCAATTTTTAGATGATCATCGGGGGGAAGACTATTGGGAAGAGGGTGATCGTGTCTTTGAAATGTTGATAGAGACGATCAAGGATTGTCAGCAAGAAGGCTTTTTTAAAGGAATGGATACGCAAACCCTTTCTCTACAAGCCTGGAGTACCGTGCACGGAATGGCTTCCTTGTTTTTGTCGGGCCATCTGAAACAACTCAATAATTTGCTGTTTTCCGAAGCGCTTGAAGCAGAATTTTTAGAGCGAACTTTTCAACTATACGTCAGTATGTTGGAGAGAATAAAATAAAAAAATAAACACTGTTAACTATGAAAACAAGATTTCTGATCACGTGCCTGTTAGCTACTACCTTGTACTCCCAATCGGCTAGTGCACAAAGCATTCTGGATGACTATATAGCGGTGGGATTGAAGAACAACTTGACGATTGCCGAGAAAAACCTATCCTTGGATAAAGCAATGGTCAATCTGGATATCGCACGAAGCATGTATTTACCGACTGTTTCCTTCGATGCGGTGTACTCCACCGCTAATGGTGGTCGTATGATCGAACTTCCTGTCGGAGATTTGCTGAATCCGGTGTATCAGACGCTCAACCAACTTACGCAGTCGCAAGCATTTCCAACCATCAACAACGAGCGCATCAACTTTTTGCCGCGAAACTATTATGATGCGCGTATTCGTGCCGGTATGCCGATCATCAATACCGATATCAAGCACAACAAGCACATGAACGAACAGGCAGTGCAAATGCGCGAACATGAAGTGGAGATTTATCAAAGAGAACTGGTTCGTGATATTAAGATTGCATATTACAATTATTGGAGTGCGGAAGATGGTGTAAAAGTATATCAGAACGCGCTTGATCTCGCTAAAGAAGGAAAACGCGTAAACGAAAAGTTGCTAGAAGCAGGCAGTGGATTGCCGGCGTATGTCGTACGTGCCGATGCGGAAATCGCACAAGCGGAAACAAAGTTGGTCGAAGCAGAGCAACAAGTAGCCAATGCACGCTATTACTTCAATATGCTACTCAATCGGGATGCGGAGGAACTTATCCAGCAGCAACCGACGAATGTGGAAAACCTAACGCAGCAGCGAGGTGAGTTGCAAGTGGAAGGAAGAGAGGAGCTGGAGGCCTTGAGCAATCAGATCAATGTGCAGGAAACGATGGTGAAGATGAACAAACAGGTCTTTGTGCCAAAGCTAAACGCATTTGTGGATGTGGGATCGCAGGCAGAAAATATGCGCTTCAATCGGGAATCGCAATATGTGATGATCGGTGCACAGCTCACGGTGCCCATCTTTGAGGGCGGTCGCAACAAGTTGAAAATTCGGGAAAGTCAAGTTGCCGTAGCAGAAGCACAACAGCAACGCCTGCGTGTGCAACAACAGTTGGAGACATCGGCACGAGTAGCCAATAATGAAGTGACCAGCACGATCCGGAATTATCAAAATGCGAAGAAGCAGCTGGAGGCTGCCGGAACTTATCAGCGACTCATCCAACGCGGATTCAACGAAGGTGTCAATACCTATATCGAAACCATTGACGCGCGTTCGCAATATACAAATGCCCAATTGGCCGAAAATCTTGCTTTGTACAAGTGGATGATTGCGGTAGCCAAATTAGAACGAGAAACAGCAAGTTATATACTAGACTAAATCCTATCATGAAAATATTCAATTTATCTTTGATCACGATCGCCATTTTGTCGTCTTGTGGTCACGCGGAACGGGAAGAAGCCATTTTGGTAGAAGACACTATCCCAGTCACATTACTATCCTTGCAACAGCTCGATGGTGGAGAAACTATCGAAGCGACCGGTATATTTACCACAGATGATGAAACCGTTTTGGGTTTTAAAAATGGTGGTGTTATCCAACAAATTTATGTGAAAGAAGGTGATCCTATTCGAAAAGGTCAGCGATTGGCTTCTGTTCAAGCCACAGAGATCGATGCGAAAGTCGGTCAAGCCAACGTAGGATTGGAAAAAGCGGAGCGTGATTATCAGCGTGCGCAAAAGCTCTATCGTGATAGTGTGGCCACGTTGGAGCAATTACAAAATGCACGATCCGCTTGGGAATTGGCCAAGCGCGATATAGAGTCCGTGCAGTACAATCAACAGCAACTACACATTATTGCACCAGTTTCTGGATTTGTACTAGCCCGCTTGGCTAATCAGGGACAAGTAGTTGGTCCTGGAACTCCTGTTTTACAGGTAAACGGCGCCGGTACACATACGTGGATGTTGAAAGTGGGGGTGAGTGATAGCCAATGGGCCAGAATCCACAAAGGCGATACAGCCGAGATTGAAACGGATGCTCTTCCCGGTCAGAAACTGCAAGCTGTAGTTTCTAAAAAACTCGAAGCGATGGATCCAAAATCCGGTACTTTTGCTATCTATCTCGACGTAAAATCTCCTTTGAACGGTAAACTTGCCGCAGGCGTTTTTGGTAAATCACGCATTTCCGTCCAACAGTCAAACAATATCGTGGCCCGCCAAAATAGTTGGGAAATCCCATATGAAGCATTAGTCGACGCCAACGGTAAGCAGGCTTACGTTTACGTGACAAAAGATGGAAAGACGGCGGCCAAGCAGGCCGTGCAATTAGGCGAGATTGGTCAGCAATCCGTCACTATTGTTTCGGGATTAGAAAATGTGCAAGGCGTGATCGTTGCCGGCAGCCCTTACCTTACCGAAGGGTCATCCATACGCGTAAAACCATAATATTTTAGAAACTATCGCTATGAGTCTTATAAAATATCCAATCAAGAATTATCAGTTTACCATGATCATGGTGGTGATGATTATGGTCGTTGCCATTAGCACCTTGCTCACCATGCCGCGCGCGGAAGATCCGGAAATGAAAGCTTCTAACTTTCCTGTCGTGGTGGTCTACCCCGGTACCAGTCCAAAAGATATGGAAAACCTCGTGGTAAAACCATTGGAATCCCGCTTTTACGGATTAGACAACATCAAAACAATCAAGACGACCATCAATAATGGTTTGGCTTTCATTTTTGTAGAATACGAATTCAAAACGGATTACGAAAGCAAGTATCAGGAAATGGTGCGGGAGTTGAATGCTGCACGTAGCGAATTGCCCGAAAATATCTATAGTATGCAAGTGCTCAAGGTAGATCCGAACAATGTGAGCGTCATTCAAGCTGCCTTAGTATCTGAAAATGCATCAAGAACTACCATGAAACGACTTTCTGAAGACCTAAAGTCGGAATTGGAAAAAGTAAAAGCACTGAAAGATGTGAACATATCTGGTATGCCGCCGCAGCAAGTACGCATAGATCTGCATATGGATAAAATGCGCGAGCAGAAGATCCCGATGGATCGGGTCTTGCAAATTGTACGCAGCGAGACCCAAAATATCCCTGGCGGGAGTCTGGATGCAGGGACACGACATTTCAGCGTAACCACTAGTGGAAGCTATCAAGATGTTAATCAAATACGTCGTACCGTAGTGTCGAGTGCCGAAGGTCGCAACGTCTTTCTGGAAGATATCGCTGATGTATACCCCAGTTTTGGCCCCAATACACACATTACGCGATTGAATGGATACCAATGTGTGCTGATCAATGCGGCACAAAAAGAAGGGGAAAATATTGCAAAAACACAGGAAGCATACACCCAAGTACTTTCCAGCTTTAAAGAAAAGCTTCCAGATAATGTTGATCTGATTTTATCCTTTGATCAAGGGAATAACGTTAATCAGCGCCTTGGTGGCTTAGGGATCGATTTCTTAATCGCGATTACGCTGGTTTTGATCACATTATTACCGCTAGGTACACGCGCTTCGCTCGTGGTGATGATTGCGATTCCGCTATCGCTCGGGCTGGGTTTAATAACGATGAATATAGCGGGTTATTCCTTGAATCAGTTAAGTATAGTAGGTTTTGTGGTGGCGCTGGGCTTGGTGGTCGATGATAGTATTGTGGTAGTCGAAAACATTGAGCGTTGGATGCGTGATGGCTATTCGCGGTTAGAGGCAGCCATTAAAGGTACGCAACAAATTGCCTTGGCTGTTGTCGGTTGTACAGTGACCCTAGTAATTGCTTTTATGCCTTTGATGTTTATGCCGGAGATGGCGGGCGAATTTATTCGGAGTATGCCGACAGCCGTCATCGCTTCTGTTGTTGGTTCTATGCTCGTGGCTTTGTTGGTCGTGCCGTTCTTAGCAAGTAAGCTGTTGAAACCGCATGAGCATGAAGGTGGAAATATCATTCTCCGCACCATGCAAAAAGGAATCCATCAGACCTATGGCAAATTGTTGGACAAAGCGTTGAAACATCCCATCATCACCACCATTGTGGCAGTTGTTGTTTTTGTGGCTTCATTAGCGTTAATTCCTGTGGTTGGTTTTAGCTTGTTCCCGCCGTCCGAAAAACCGCAATTTATGGTGCATGTAACAGCTTCACAACAAGCAAACGTAATGACGACCGATAGCATCACGCGACAAATAGAGCAGGAGCTCAGTGAAATGGCGGATGTGAAATACTATACTAGTAACGTGGGTAAAGGTAATCCGCGCGTTTATTACAATATGCAGCAAGCCAACGAGAATCCGGCTTATGCGGAGATTTTCGTGCAGTTGCACGATGATGTAAAATCAAAACAAAAGATCGCATTAATCGAAGAGTTACGCAAACGATGGTCGCCCTATCTAGGTGCTAAGGTAGAAGTGCGTGATTTTGAACAAGGTGTTCCGGTGATTTCCCCAGTCGAAGTTCGTATTGAAGGGGAGAACCTGGATACGCTGCAACGTTTAGCTGCTTCGGTAGAAACGCTGCTGAAAAAGACAGCCGGCACAGAATATGTTAACAATCCGATCAAAAGCAATAAATCTGATATTCGGGTGCGCGTGAATCGCGAGAAAGCCATGGCTTTTGGCGTACCGAGCAGCACGATTGATCAAACCGTGCGTGTAGCTCTTGCTGGATATTCCGCGGGTACATTTTCTGATCCAAACTCGGACGATAATGATTACGAAGTATTGGTCACCGTTCCCCGCGGCGAATATGCTGATTTGAATACGTTGGAAGGTATCTTTGTGCAAAATATAGAAGGGCAATCCATTCCATTGTACCAACTGGCTAGTTTCGAATTAGAATCGTCACCATCAAGCATTTTTCACCGTAACAAAGAGCGCACAGTTTCGGTCAATTCCTTCGTGCAAAAAGGCTACGGCAATGACGAAGTGATCACGTCGGTGATCCAACAGATGGATAACTTTGATTTTCCAGATGGCTACAGCTATTCGATGGGCGGTGAAGTGGAAAGTCGCGAAGCGGCTTTTGGAGGATTTTCTACGATTATTATTATCACTGTATTTATGTTCATTGCGGTATTGGTCTTAGAGTTCAAAACGTTTAAAAGTACGCTAATTGTACTTTCTGTGATACCTCTAGGTATTGTGGGAGCGGTTTTAGCGTTGCTAATGACTGGTAATACGCTGTCTTTTGTAGCAACTATAGGAATAGTGGCATTAGCCGGAATAGAGGTGAAGAATACGATTTTGCTGGTGGATTTTACCAATCAATTGCGTCGCGAAGGAATGCCTTTGAATGAAGCTATTGAAAAAGCAGGTGAGATTCGTTTCTTGCCGATTATCTTGACTTCCTTGACGGCTATTGGGGGGTTGATGCCCATTGCCTGGTCGTCCAATCCACTTATTTCACCTTTGGCAATTGTCATGATCGGCGGTTTAATTAGTTCAACCTTGCTGTCGCGTGTGGTCACACCTGTAGTAT
Source organism: Sphingobacterium chungjuense (assembly GCF_011316935.1). GTDB lineage: Bacteria > Bacteroidota > Bacteroidia > Sphingobacteriales > Sphingobacteriaceae > Sphingobacterium > Sphingobacterium chungjuense. The sequence goes on along the minus strand of NZ_WLYS01000003.1, from coordinate 464,558 downwards.
ACAAGCTCATACCACCAAATGTAGCTGAATAGAGCTGTTAACTTTATCGCTTAATTTTGTGATGCAAAGGAGTGATGAACGCAATATATTGACGATAAATCTTCGATATATACAAAAAGAGCGCAGCGCGCTCTTTTTGTATTACAATTTTTTTGTTTAGTAAGTTTGTGTAGCAACTTTTTGCAAAGCTATTCTTCCCTTTTCAATACAATATCGGCTTCATGTTTTTTATCCGCCACCAAGATCAATGCCGGTTGTGATATATATTGCTGGCGTTCGCCAACGGTGACCGCATAGCGAAATTGGATCTTTTCCGAATCTAATTTTCTTAGATCCATCGGCTCGATCTTCGTTGCAAAATCAGATTGATCCAATACGACAGCAATCACAAATTGTTGCTCAAAATCTATCGGAGTCGATTGTCCATCTTCGCCCATCAATGTGGCATTGCCAAAAATGGAGTCAAAATCTGATTGCGCGGTGATTTTAGGGTCTTCAGGTATCTGCGCATCATTCTTTACAAAATAATTCTGCGCGATGGCAAATGGTATGTCCGTAAGCACAGTTTCGGAATGCTTTTCTGTCATCATCTTCGTACTATCCTGATCCTGATTTTCGCGGCGCTGTTCCATACTTTGACAACTGTATATCATACTGGTTATGCCCAATAATATGAACGATAAGGTTGTTAGCTGATTCATGGGATTTAAACTTTTATATGTTAGAATAAAACCGCTTCGGGGTAAAAAAGTTTTTTTTGTAATTAAATGTAACAAATAGTAGATTGATGCTACTAATTATTATAAAAACCATTTTTAACAATGAATAGAAATCTATTTACACTAGTATTAGTACTTTTGGGAATGAGTCATACTTTTGCGCAAGTTGCAGGCGATTGGAAAGGGAAGTTGGATATCCAAGGCACCAGCCTAGAACTTATCTTCCATATTACGGAAACACCTGAGGGCATTGCTGCCACCTTAGACATTCCGATGCAAGGGGCAAGCGGATTGCCATTATCTCCGGCCACGTTTGAGAATAATACCTTATCGGTAGCTTTAGAACAAGCCGGTATGAAATATGCAGGCACGTTGGAAGGCGGGAAAATCACGGGAACATTCTCGCAAGGAGGCATGGAAATGCCTTTAGTTCTGGAAAAAACCACGATTACCAAACCCGGAGATCCGTCGCTGGTTTCCAGTCCTGAAGAGCTAGACGCCTTAATCGCTTTAGATCAAGGTGATTTCGCGTATCAAGTAAAAGATTACTTCGCGAAGCCAATTATGTCTGGTTTTCAGTTGTCTCCAAACGGTAAATACCTATTGTACCGCGAGAAAGACGAAAATAATAAGCGCCATGTGATGATCAAAGAGGTTGCTACGGGCAATGTTGTGCGCGCGATCGAAGAGAAAGATGAGCTCATTCGAGGTACGGGCTGGATAAACGATAATCGATTGATTTATGTGATGGATGAAGGTGGTAACGAAAACTATCATTTATTTGCCATCAACATCGATGGGAGCAATGGGATAGATCTTACGCCATTTGACGGTGTACAAGCCAGCATTCTCAATATGCTAAAAGAGCAGAAAGACTTTATCATCGTGCAGATGAATAAGGATAACAAACAAGTTTTCGAACCTTACAAAGTCAATATAAATACGGGAGATCTGGAAAAGCTATTTACCAATGAAGATCCTGCTAATGCGATCGTCGGCTATGACTTTGATAAAGAAGGGGTGTTGCGCGGCTATGCGAAGATGCTAAACGGAACGCAGACGGAGTATTATTATAAGGCCGCTGGTACAGATGAATTCGTGAAGAAACATACGGGCAGATGGGATGATTCGTTTAGTATCGTATCTTTTAATTACGCCTCAGAGAACAAAGATGAAGCCTACGCAATTACCAATCTCACTTCCGATCGTGCACGTATCGTATTGTACGATTTGAACAAGAATGAAGAGATTCGCGAAATATTTGCACACGATCAATTCGACGCTGATCTAATTTCCCTGTCTAGAAAGCGTAATTGGGAAGTAGATTACGTTGGTTTTGAAGGAGAGAAAGTAGAGATCAAACCAATCAGTCCGACCTTTAAGAAGATCTATGCAAATCTGGAAAAACAGTTTCCAGGTTACGAATTTAGAGTAGTAGGAAAAACGGATGATGAGGATCAATTGCTAATTATCGTGCAGAGCGATAAGTTGTATGGCAAATATTATCACTATGATACAGCTTCGGGGAAAGCAACCTTATTAGTCGACTTGATGCCACAATTAAAGGAAGCAGATATGGCAGAGGTTCGCCCTATTCAGTTCACTTCGAGAGACGGATTGACGATTCACGGCTACATCACACTTCCGAAAGCAGCAGTTGATGGAAAAAAAGTGCCACTAATTGTGAATCCACATGGTGGACCTCAAGGTGTGCGTGATAGCTGGGGTTTCAACCCAGAAACGCAATTGTTTGCGAGTCGTGGGTATGCTACATTACAAGTGAATTTCCGCGTGTCTGGCGGTTACGGCAAAGAGTTTTTACGTGCTGGCTTCAAGCAAGTTGGTCGCAAAGCCATGGACGATGTAGAAGATGGAATTCAATATGCGATTGAGCAAGGTTGGGTTGATAAAGACAATATTGCGATCTATGGCGGTAGTCACGGTGGTTATGCCGTATTACGTGGTTTGACTAAAACACCAGAATTGTATAAAGCGGGTGTAGATTATGTGGGTGTATCCAATATCTTCACCTTGATGAGCTCCATTCCAGAATACTGGAAGCCTTATAAAGACATGTTGTACGAAATTTGGTACGACTTAGATGATGAGCAGGAAGCGGCAATCGCAACCGAGGTTTCTCCTATTTTCCATATCGAAAAGATTCAAGCACCTTTATTTGTAGTGCAAGGAGCAAATGATCCTCGTGTCAAGATCGCCGAGGCAGATCAGATCGTGAAAGCTTTGCGCGAGAAAGGTGTCGACGTACCTTATATGGTGAAGTACGATGAGGGACATGGTTTTGGTAAAGAAGAAAATCAGATTCAATTCTATAAAGCGATGATGGGTTTCTTCGGTAAGCACCTTCACTAATCTTTATAGCAGTAGTTTGTTATTTCAATAATATTTGTATCTTTGTACATCTGAGAGGAAGGGGGCACTATTTGCCCCCTTTTTTTAATTCAAATCTGGAATCATTTATGCAGGTAGAGCAACGGGTACGGGAGCTGGTAGAGGAAAAAATCGCCGATCGGGAAGACTTATTTATTGTTCGCATTAAAATGCAAAGCAATGGTGTTTTGTCTATCTTAGTAGATGGAGATCAAGGTTTGCCGATTGAAGATTGTGCGCAGATCAGCCGACATGTCGGATATCATTTGGAAGAAGAAAATGTGCTCGATCAAGCTTATCGATTAGAAGTATCCTCTCCAGGTATTGATTATCCTTTGGAGTTGTTGCGTCAATACCACAAAAATGTGGGACGCCAAGTGAAAATTACTTTGCAAGACGGTACCAAACGAGAAGGGACATTATTAGCAGCCTCCGACACGGTTGTGCAGCTAACTGAAAAAGTAAAAGAAAAAGGAAAGAAAGCGCGTGAAGAAGAACGTGAAATTCCTTTCACAGATATAAAGGAGACTAAGGTGTTAATTTCATTTAAATAAAAATGAGCAGCGATATTAATTTAATTGACTCGTTTCAGGAGTTTAAAGATTTCAAGAATATAGATCGTCCGACGGTAATTACCGTATTGGAAGAGGTATTCCGTAGTATGATTCGTAAACGCTTTGGCACCGACGAAAATGTCGATGTTATTGTCAATCCTGATAATGGAGATTTAGAGATCTGGCGTACCCGTACGGTAATGGATGATGGTTTTTCGGAAGATGATGATCTGGAGATCGAGTTGAAAGAAGCACATACCTACGATCCTGATTTAGAAGTTGGAGACGATTATATCGAGCAAATCACTTTAGAGAGCTTTGGTCGTAGAGCCATTTTAGCTGCGCGCCAAACGTTGGTTTCGAAAGTATTGGAGCTGGAGAAAGACGAGGTCTTCAAGAAATACAAAGATCGCGAAGGCGAATTGGTGATTGGTGAGGTATACCAAATCTGGAAAAAAGAAATTTTGGTATTGGATGAGGATGGTAATGAGTTGATCATGCCAAAAACCGAGCAGATCCCTGCCGATTATTTCAAAAAAGGTGACAACGTGCGTGCGGTAGTACACAAGGTAGACATGATGAATAATAATCCAAAGATTATTATCTCTCGTACCGCACCAGAGTTCTTACAACGCCTGTTCGAACTGGAAGTTCCAGAGATTTTCGATGGATTGATTACCATTAAGAAAATCGTTCGCGAGCCGGGAGAACGCGCCAAAGTAGCCGTAGAATCTTACGATGATCGTATTGATCCAGTAGGTGCTTGTGTCGGTATGAAAGGTTCCCGTATTCATGGTATTGTTCGCGAGTTGCGCAATGAGAATATTGACGTGATTAACTTCACCACCAATAGTTCACTATACATCACTCGTGCCTTGAGTCCAGCACGCATCAGCTCTATTAAATTGAGCGATGAGGATGCTACAGCAGCCGTATACCTGAAGCCAGATCAAGTATCGTTAGCGATTGGTCGTGGTGGCCACAACATTAAGTTGGCCGGCAAGTTGACTGGTTACGAGATTGATGTATACAGAGAGAATGATGAAATTGATGAAGATGTGGATATCGAAGAATTCTCTGACGAGATCGATAGCTGGATCATCGACGAATTAAAACGCGTTGGTCTAGATACCGCCAAATCAGTATTGTCACTGTCTCAAGAAGAATTGGTACGCCGTACCGACTTGGAGGAAGATACTATCCAAGAGATTGTGCGCATTCTGCAAGCAGAATTTGAATAGTATGCACAACAAAAGCGGCAAGACTATTTTTCATTAAAATGTTAAATAGGTGTAAAAAAAACATATTTTTGTAGTATCATATTTTATAGCGAGTATAAGTTAGATGACAGAAGGTAAGAGCATTAATTTGCTGAAAGCAGCAAAAGAACTAAACATAGGAATCGGGACAGCCGTAGACTTCTTGGTGAAGAAAGGGTTTGACGTAGAGTCGAAGCCAAATACGAAGTTGGGACCAGATATGTATGCGGTTCTTTTGAAAGAGTTTCAGGGAGATAAAATAGTAAAAGACGAGGCAAAACAAATTGTAATCGGGAAGATTCGTCGCGACGAAGCTCCTGTTGCCAATCAACCTGAAACTACTGTCGACGCTACTGATGACCGCGAAAGCAAAGCGGAAGCTAGTCAGGAACCAGCTGCGAAGCAGGCGCCTACGGAGCCCGTAACAGAACAACAGCAAGAACAAAATCAGGAAGAGAAAAGTCCACTGAAAGTTGTCGGTAAGATCGATTTGGATAGCCTTAAGAGAGGTAAACCAGCGCAAAAAACCGAACAGCCGGCTAAGCAAGAACCTAAGGCTGAGCCTGTGGTGACGCCACCAGTGGTCGCAGAGGTGAAGAGGGAAGAGCCCGTAGCGGAAAAACCTCAAGCAGAAACTCCGAAACAAGAAACAGCCCCTGAACCTAAAGTGGAACAGAAACCAGTAGAAAAGCCAGCAACTGTAGTAGCTGAGGACAAAAAGCCAGAAGAAAAACCTGCGGAAGTAGCTAAAGCGCCAGCAGCTGAGAAAAAGGAGGAAACTCCAGCTCCTGCGAAAGCCCCAGAAGCTGGCAACGACGTCATTCGTGCCAGATCTACTACTTTGTCAGGGCCGAAAGTAATCGGCAAGATTGATCTTCCTGTCTTTAAATCGAATAAACCAGTTGCTTCTTCATCTGATGCCGCTAATAACGACAACAGACGGAAGCGCAAGCGTACTAGTACGCCAAATAAACCGGGACAAACAACACCGGGAGCTACTGGCGATCAACAAAATCGTCCAGGTGGCGGTCCTAATGATCGTAACAGAACAGGTGGACCTGGCCGTCCGGGAGATCGTAATCACCCAGGCAACAGAGGTCGCCATGATAATCGCGGAAGAGGAACAGGACCAGCTACTCCAAAAGAAGAGCCTACTGAAAAAGATATCCAAGATCAAATCAAAGCGACGCTAGCTCGCTTGAGTGGAGCGGGTAAATCAGGTAAGTTTGCACAGCGTGCTAAACTACGTCGTCAAAAAAGGGATGATGTTGCCCTATCTGCAGAAGAGGCGGCAATGGAGCAAGAAGCACAATCAAGAATTTTACGTGTAACGGAATTTGTTACCGCAAATGAATTGGCAAATTTGATGGATGTGTCGGTGACGCAGGTTATTTCAACCTGTATGAGTTTAGGCATGTTTGTATCCATCAACCAACGTTTGGATGCCGAAACACTCACGATTGTAGCAGACGAATTTGGTTACGAAATCGAGTTCATCAAACCAGAGGACGAAGAAGTAGCTGATCTAGAAGTAGCAGATACCGAAGAAAACCTAATTCCTAGAGCACCAATCGTAACGGTGATGGGACACGTAGATCACGGTAAAACTTCCTTATTAGATTTTATACGTAAGGCTAACGTGACAGGCGGAGAAGCCGGAGGTATTACGCAGCACATCGGTGCATATGCCGTAAAACTAGAAGACGGTCGTCAGATCACGTTCTTAGATACACCGGGTCACGAAGCCTTTACGGCGATGCGTGCACGTGGTGCCAAAGTAACGGATATTGTTATCATCGTGATCGCGGCAGATGATGCCGTGATGCCGCAAACTAAAGAGGCCATCAACCATGCGCAAGCCGCTGGTGTACCAATTGTGTTTGCTTTCACGAAAGTCGATAAGGCAGGATCAAACCCAGATAGAATTCGTGAGCAACTTTCTGCGATGAATATCTTGGTCGAAGAGTGGGGTGGTAAATACCAAGCTCAGGAGATCTCTGCAAAAACAGGTGATAACGTCGAGTTATTGTTAGAGAAAGTATTATTAGAAGCAGAATTATTAGACCTGAAAGCCGATCCTAAGAAACGTGCTGTAGGTTCTGTCATTGAAGCTGCTCTAGATAAAGGTCGCGGTATCGTGACTACCGTATTGATTCAAGGTGGTACCTTACGTGTGGGAGATGCGATCTTAGCAGGTTCACACTCAGGTAAAGTGAAAGCTTTGACCAATGAGCGTGGCGAGCGTGTGAAAGAAGCCGGTCCGGCTACACCAGTACAAATCTTGGGTATGGGTGGCGCACCTACAGCGGGAGATAAATTCTACGCGATGGAAAGCGAGCCAGAAGCAAGACAGGTAGCCAACAAACGTCTACAATTGCAACGTGAGCAAGGAATGCGTGCTACTAAGCACATTACGTTGGATGAGATCGGTCGTCGTTTGGCAATTGGTAACTTCAAGGAGCTTAACTTGATCGTGAAAGGTGATGTGGATGGATCTATTGAGGCATTATCCGATTCATTATTAAAATTGTCTACCGACGAGATCCAAGTGAATATCATTCACAAATCGGTTGGAGCAATCTCTGAGTCAGATGTATTATTAGCTTCTGCGTCAGATGCGATCATCATTGGTTTCCAAGTACGTCCTACACAAGGCTCACGTAGATTGGCAGAGCAAGAGCAAATCGATATCCGATTGTACTCGATCATCTACGATGCGATCGATGAGATCAAGTCTGCGATGGAGGGTATGTTGGCACCGAAATTTGAAGAGAAAATCGTGGCTAACGTGGAGATCCGTGAAACCTTTAAAATATCTAAAGTCGGAACTATTGCCGGATGTATGGTCTTGGAAGGCAAGATCAATAGAAATAATGATATCCGCGTGATCCGTGATGGTGTGGTAATTCATACAGGTAAACTAGCTTCCTTGAAACGCTTTAAAGACGATGTGAAAGAGGTGACATTCGGTTACGAGTGTGGTCTTAACATTGACCGCTTCAATGATATCCAACAAGGAGATATTGTAGAAGCTTACGAACAAGTAGAAGTTAAGCGTAAGTTGTAATCGCAAAGCTGGGGGAATAATTGCCCCAGGCTATACAAAGAGTATTTGCAACAAGTCCTGATAGGTTATTTCCTATCAGGACTTTTCTTTATGTACCCATAGATCTATCTATTTCCAAAGCTATCGTATTCACCTATTTTAGCATCTTCAGTGATAGCTTGTAGCATGTGCAGCAAATAAAAATAGCCATCCTTTTTGGGATGGCTATTTTATATTTATGAAGTAAGGATGATTTAAGTGTCAATCCTACTTTTGCTTGCTTGATGGCTCAATTACACCAATAAGCTTGGTTTCTCTTGATAAGTTTTCCAAAGCAATTCACCGAATAAAGTATTCGTCCAAGCGAACCAATGGCGAGTAAAGTTCTTCGGATCATCCTTATGGAATGATTCGTGCATAAAACCAGTATCACCGTGTGTTTTCTTCAAGGTTTGGATACATGTTCTGATCTCTTCATCGTCTGAAGAGGTCATTGCACGCATAATGATTGCCATTGGCCAGATCATATCACGTCCAATATGCGGACCACCAACACCTTCAGCAGCCGTTCCTTTGAAGAAGAATGGATTTTCTTCCGAAAGAATGAATTTGCGCGTGCGCTGGTAAACTTCATCATTTTTATCTACTGCACCTAAATAGGGTAACGATAATAAGCTAGGAACATTCGCATCATCCATCATCATATAACTACCGTAACCATCCACTTCGAATGCGTAAACGCGTCCATGGGTCGGGTGATCGATGATACCATATTGGTTGACAGCTTGCTCTACTTCGTTCGCCAAAGCTTCCATTTTTTGCGCTAAGTCCGTGTTGTTTTTCACCTTTCTCAAGATCTCAGCCGATTGTCTCAAACTAACGATGGCAAATAGGTTCGAAGGAATCAAGAATGGTAACATCGTACAGTCATCCGAAGGGCGGAAACTAGAACAAATTAAACCAACTGGCTTCACGGGATATCCCCAGCCATCCACTTGCAGCGTATCTGTACCGCGCGGCGTCGTACGCATGAAATTGTATGGCCCTAAGCTTTCTTTGCGCTGTTGCTCTACGAAAGTTTTGTAAACATTCTCTTGTGCTTGTACCCATTCCGCATCGAATGGAGAAGTATCTTTAGTCTCCTCCCAGTAAGCATGAGCTAGACGGATTGGATAACACAAGGAATCAATTTCCCACTTGCGCTCATGAATACCGGCTTTCATTTCTGTATGATCCGAAAACCATTCGCCTTCTTTGGTTGGATCGTTGTAGAATGCATTAGCATAAGGATCAATATTGATACATTTTGCTTGTTTGTTGATTAATCCAACGATCAAGTTTTGTAGGTTTTTATCCTTTTTCATAAAAGGCAAATACGGCCATACTTGTGCACTACTATCGCGCAACCACATCGCATCAATATCGCCCGTAATGACGTAGGTCAATTTTTGATTGGCGGTAGATTCGTCATAGATAGTGGTATCCAATGTGTTTGGAAAGCAGTTGTGAAACAACCAGCCCAATTCCTTATCGGCCACCTTGCTTTGAAATTCTTTGATAATATTTTCGACAACTTTACTTTTAAAGTGTCTGTCTTTCTCAGCTACTCTAACTACTGGGAAGTTGGCGTATCCGTCGGCAGCTAGTGAGAACTTGCTGGCTAACATGCCTGCGCCCAAAAGAGCGGAGTTCTGAATAAAGGTTCTACGCTTCATGCTAATGTATAATTATTGATGTTTTTAGTTTATTATTGCGAGCTCCAATATACATATTTTCTGTGCAATAACATTAATAAAAACGTTTTAGCTTACCTTATCAATCTATCGCTGTTGGATTTAAATGGCAAATGCTGTATAAGTAGCCATTTAGGTACAAAAATTGCGTCCTGCATTAAAAATTTTGTCTAATTTCGTGGTTATGAAGATTTCTCACGGTTTGATCCTAGCGTTAGGGTGTTTAGGATTTGCTCTTCCGGCTCGTGCGCAGATAGATTATTTGCCTTATTCTTATTCCCTCTATCAGCAATATGGAGAAACCCTTTACGGAGCCGATAGTCGTGAGTTCACTACGGTCAAGCCTTTTTTATTGAAAAAAAGGTTGTTTGCTGCACACGACTCTATCACCAATTTGAACCGTACCAATTCAGATAATTGGTTTGCCAGAAAACTATTCAATGAGCATTTGGTAGAAGCGAACGGAGAGGACTATCGCTTTTACGCAGACTTTATACCCGATCTGATGATTGGTTCTGATCTCAGAAATTCTGACAAAAGAAATGTTTGGTTAGGATCTGCTGGCGTACAGGCAGGGTTCACGTATAAAGACAAGTTTGTCTTTTATGGTAATTTGATTGATAATCGCGCGGTATTTCCAAACTATTTAACCGATTATATCAATACAAATGAAGTAGTGCCGGGCCAAGGCGTGTTACAAAGTAGTAATGGAGAACGGCAATCATGGCTTTTTGCTACTGCCAATGCAACCTACGCTTTCGGTGATTATTTTCAAGCTTCGGTTGGGTATGATCGTAATCACATTGGCGATGGTTATCGCTCTGTGCTTTTATCCGACTTCTCTTCCAATTACGCGCAACTTCGATTGACCGGTACGATCGGCAATGTTCGGTATACCTCGGTGTGGGCCTATATGAATGATCCGAGAACGGCTAGAATAGATTCATTAAACAGTGGTGCAGAATTTGGTGATGGTAAAAAGTGGGGTGCTTTCCAATACTTAGATTATAATATTTCTAATCGTTTGTCAGTCGGTTTCTTTCAAGCGGTGATTTGGGCTAATAGAAATCAGGCAGGTCGCCGCGGTTTCGATTGGAATTACGCGATCCCTGTAAATTTTCTGCGACCGATCGAATCCAATAATTCTTCCTCGCCAGACAAGATGTTTTTGGGCGCGAGTGCCAAATATAAAACGTGGGAAAACATTACCTTATATAGCCAGTTTCTCTTAGGTGAATTTACGGGAAGTGAATTTTTTTCGGGTAATGGATACATCCATAACAAATGGGCGGCACAGTTTGGAGCACGTGGATATCATATGTTTGGCGTACGCAACCTGAGCTTGTTGGCAGAGTACAATTTGGCACGACCGTATACCTACCAGCACTTTGTGTCGATCTCTAATTACAGTAATAATGCCGAGCCATTGGCACATCCCCGTGGTGCTAATTTCAAAGAGGTCGTTGGTATTGCCAACTACGCTTGGAGAAGATTCCATTTTTCATTGCAGGGCATGTATAGCTTATTTGGTACAGATCCGGGCGATGGTACCAGTTATGGTGGAGATATTTTCGAATCGTACGAGAATTACCCTAACTGGTATGGGAACAGCATTGGCCAAGGTATTCGTAATGATTTATACTTTGCCGATGTGCGTGCTTCCTATGTGCTCAATCCGACGTACAACTTACGTTTTGAACTCGGTTATACTCATCGTCAGCAGAATATTGCTGATCGGCCATCGATACGCACTGGCGTGATATCGGTAGGTTTACGTTCTACTTTCCGACCATTCTACGGCGATATTTAAGCTTCCTTAACGACGCTGTATCGCATCAAACATTTGACAATCATCATCTATGAAAAAAATAGTATTACTAAACGGTCCTAACCTCAACTTGTTGGGCGTACGGGAAAAAAGCATTTATGGCGACCAGGATTTTGTGTCGTTCTTTGAAGAACTAAAAGACGAATTTCCAGATGTTGATTTAAGCTATTTTCAAGCAAATAGCGAAGGTGCTATTATTGATGAAATTCAACGTGTAGGATTTGAATGGGACGGCATCGTGCTCAATGCGGGTGCTTACACGCATACTTCTATCGCGATTGCGGACGCGATTGCGGCAGTAAATACTCCCGTGATCGAAGTTCATATCTCTAATGTACATCAGCGGGAGGAGTTTAGACACCATTCGTACCTTTCTGCACAATGTAAAGGCGTAATCCTTGGATTTGGCCTGAATAGCTACCGCTTAGGTATTTTAAGTTTAATGTTGTCTTAAAAAGACAACATTAAACTTGCGCTCTGCGCTGCTTAAATTTTGGTAATAATAAATAGATCAGAAAGCTGATCACCGCTCCACCACACATCACGGCTGTCATCGGTACTTGTGTACCATTGTGAAAATGACTCACCAAAGCAGAAGAACCTGCGCCCAAAGCCATCTGTATACATCCTAACAAAGCAGAAGCACTACCAGCTAAGCGATCAAATGGTGCTAAAGCCATAGCAGAGGTATTCGGGAAAATAAATCCTTGTGCGCAAAGAAACAAACAGATTAATGCCAACAGCGTGATCAAGTTAAGCATTCCCGTCAGGGCAAAAATGACCAATAAAACACCGGCTGCAGCCTGAAAGTAACTCGCTTTTTTGGAAATCTCTTCGCTCGTCAATCTATTTAACAAAACCCGATTCAATTGCGTGGCAATGATGAGGCAGGAAGCTACCATCGCGAATGCAATACCGTACTGTGATTCGGTAAGTCCATGCAATGATTGAAGTACAAATGGTGATCCCGAAAGATAGGCATATAATCCACTTGCTGCAAAACCACCTACCATGGCATATAGCAAAAAAACAGGTGTTTTGAATACCGACCAATATCCAGTTAAGATCGCTTTGGGATATAACGACATCCCCCGATTACCCTTGTAAGATTCCGGCAAAACAAAAATGACGGCTAACAAAATTAATGTCGCTAAACCTGTTAGAATCAGGAAGATAATATGCCAATCAAAATGCGCTAAAACAAAGGCACCAACACTTGGAGCAATAATTGGAGAAATACCAATCACCAACATCAGCATACTGAAAACTTTCGCGCCTTCACGAGGATCGAAATAGTCGCGAACCATCGCTCTCGAAGCAACCATACCAGAGCAGCTTCCTAAAGCTTGCAAGAAGCGAAACACAATCAAATGATCAGCATCTTCTGTGAAAGCACACATAATAGAAGCAAGTATGTAAATTCCGAGGCCGACAAAAAGTGGTTTTTTACGTCCGAATTTATCCAATAGTGGTCCGTAGATGATCTGACCGATAGCGATTCCCACAAAGAAAGCAGTCAGGGATAATTGTATCTTTTCGATTGGTGAATCGAAATCTGCCGCTATCGTATCAAAAGCCGGCAAATACATGTCGATGGAAAACGGCCCAATAGCAGAAAGCAAACCAAGGATGAGCAATATGGCAAAACGTCTTGATTTGGAAAGAGAATTAAAATTCATATAGTTGTTGCGTGTTGAAAAAGAGAAAATTAAAAAGCCCTTCTTTGTGATCGAAGGGCTTCTATTTTTAGCGAGTTACCGGTGTGGTTTTTCGCAGTAATAAGTATAACCCGACGAGTATAAAAGGAATACTCAGAATCTGACCCATGTTGAGCGCCATTCCTTGCTCGAATGCGACCTGATCGATCTTGAAATGCTCTAAAGTCAGTCGTGCTCCAAACAAAAGGATCAATAACGTTCCGAACAATTTTCCTGGTTTCGGATTCTGATTTTTCTGATACAGATACCACATGATCCCGAAGGAGATCAGGTACGCAATGGCTTCGTAAAGCTGAGCAGGATGTCTTGGTATATTATCTATTTGCTGAAAGATGATTGCCCAAGGTAAGTCCGTCGGGTGACCAAGTATTTCCGAGTTGAAGAAGTTGCCTAAGCGGATGAAAAAACAAGCGATCGGCACGACTAAGACTAAACGATCGGTGATCCAGATAAAATTCATCTGGGTATTGCGAGCGAATAACCACAATGCGGTTATTATCCCGATAGCGCCACCGTGGCTAGCCAATCCCGTGAAACCAGTCATCTGCCATTGACCATTGACCTGCTGAAATGGGATGAAAATCTCCAAAAGGTGATCTTTATAATAGGCAAAGTCGTAAAAGAGGCAATGGCCAAGGCGAGCTCCTAGTAACGTACCGAGAAAAATATAGATCGTGAGCTTATCCAATAACTCTTGCGATTTGCCTTCTCGATTAAACACTTTTAACATGAAAAAATACGAAGAAGCAAAGGCTAATAGCCAGCATAGCGAGTAGTACCGTAAGCCGAAAGATCCTATCGTAAATATTTCGGGTTCGATATTCCAAACGATGTGTGCTAGGGAAGTTGTCATGCGGTCAAATTATGGCGTAAAGATAAGGTTTACTGGGTTAGTTTTTGTCATATCTATTTGAAATACTTATTTTGCGTAGCACAAATTAAGCATTATGAGTAAAAAGAGTTCTAAAGAGCATAAACACGTAGAAGTGGTCAATAAGCAATCATTGGCCTTTTTCGAAAGCTATATAAACAATCCTTCACCTACCGGTTTTGAATGGCAAGGGCAGCGCCTTTGGTTAGATTACCTGAAGCCTTATGTAGATGATACCTATGTTGATAATTACGGTACTGCGGTTGGGATCATTAATCCAGATGCACCTTATAAAGTCGTGATCGAAGCGCATTCGGACGAGATCTCCTGGTTTGTCAATTATATTACTTCCGATGGATTGATTTATGTGATTCGCAATGGTGGATCCGATCATCAGATCGCACCTTCTAAAAGAGTGAATATCCATACAGACAATGGTATTGTGAAAGCCGTATTCGGCTGGCCGGCCATTCATACGCGCTCGGGCGAGAAAGAGGATGCGCCAAGCTTGAAAAATATATTTTTGGACTGCGGTTGTACTTCCAAAGACGAAGTGGAAGCGTTGGGCATTCACGTCGGTAGCGTCGTGACGTACGAAGACGAGTTTATGGTGCTCAACGATCGTTACTATGTAGGGCGTGCGTTGGATAATCGGGCCGGTGGTCTAATGATTGCCGAAGTTGCGCGTTTATTGAAAGAGAATAAGAAGAAATTACCTTTTGGATTGTACATCGTAAATTCGGTGCAAGAAGAGATCGGACTGAAAGGGGCGGAAATGATTGCCGATTACATCAAACCGAATGTAGCCATCGTGACCGATGTCACGCACGATACGACAACGCCCATGATTAATAAAATCACGCAAGGTGAGTTGGCTTGTGGTAAGGGTCCTGTCGTTTCTTATGCACCTGCAGTACAGATCAATCTGAATAAAATGCTGATTGAAGTCGCAAAAGAGCATAATATACCATTCCAACGGCAAGCATCGTCTCGCTTTACTGGTACAGATACCGATGCTTTTGCTTATTCTAATGGTGGCGTGCCTTCGGCATTGATTTCTTTGCCTTTGCGCTATATGCACACCACCGTCGAGATGATTCACAAGGAAGATGTGGATAACGTGATTCGTTTGATTTACGAAATGGTGCTTGCTATTCAGCCTGATCAAGATTTTCGTACTTTCACCAAATAATTGTAGACAGCCAATATGAGTAATAATCCAAATAACCCGAACCCAGAAGGGCAGGAGATCAATATCGAACTGACGGAAGAAATAGCGGAAGGTATCTATTCTAATCTTGCAATTATCACACATTCGAATACGGAATTTGTAGTCGATTTTGTGCGAATCATGCCGGGGGTGCCCAAAGCAAAAGTGAAATCACGCATCGTGCTTACGCCGGAGCATGCCAAACGGTTGTTGTCGGCATTACAAGATAATGTGAATCGCTTCGAAGCACAAAATGGGAAGATCGATCCTAGAGAGGTGCCCATTCCACTCAATTTTGGTGGCCCAACTGGGCAAGCTTAAAAGTTGATAATCGTTTGCAAGCGGCCTACAGATAGGCCGCTTGCTTTTTGTAGATAAAAGACGTCTATTAGCGCGCAAACAATCTTTTCCATGGCCTGTTACTACAGTGCAATACAGATTTTATAATGGATATTAATTTAAGAACCTTGACCAAGAAGGATTATAAAGACCTTCGTGAGTCTATGATCCAAGCTTATGACGGCCATGCTGGAGATGTATGGACACGTGCGCATATCGACGATTTGGTGGATATGTTTCCAGAAGGACAAATTTGCGTAGAAGTCGACAAAAAGGTGGTGGCTTGTGCGCTGTCTATCATTATCAACACCAAAAAGACTAACGTGTATGAGAAGTATTATGAAATCATAGACGATGGTAAATTTTCAAAGCACGATAATGAAGGCGATACCTTATATGGTATCGAAGTTTTTGTGCATTCCGAATATCGCTCGTTACGTTTAGGGCGAAGATTGTACGATGCGCGCAAAGAGTTGTGTGAGGAGATGAATCTCAAAAGTATTGTAGCGGGAGGTCGTATTCCAAACTATCATACCTATGCCGATACGATGAGTCCGAGGATGTATATTGAGCGCGTGAAAAGAAAAGAGATTTACGATCCGACCTTGACTTTTCAGCTGTCTAACGATTTTCATGTCAAGAAAATTCTGAAGCATTACTTGCCAGAAGATGCGGAATCTATGCAATTTGCAACACTGCTGGAGTGGAATAACATCTATTATGAACCGGATGCAAAATCTAGTTCTGCTTCCAAACAGACCATCCGTTTAGGATTGGTGCAATGGCAAATGCGTTTGTTCAAAGATATCAATGAATTTTTCGATCAAGTCGAGTTCTTTGTGGATGCGGTGAGTGACTATGGTGCTGACTTTGCGTTGTTCCCAGAGTTTTTTAATACGCCGTTGATGAGCTCGTACAACGACATGCCCGAGCGGATGGCGATGGAGAAGCTGGCTGAGCTGACGAAAGAGACGGTCGCTAAAATTCAGGAATTCGCGGTGTCTTATAATGTAAATATCATCGCGGGATCTATGCCGGTCGTAGAACGCGGTAAGTTGTACAATGCCACGTTCCTCTGTCATCGTAACGGGCAATTAGATACTTACAAGAAGATACATATCACACCTAACGAATCCAAGTATTATGGCATGGTCGGTGGCAATGAGGTGAAGGTATTTGATACGGATTGCGGTAAAGTTGGCTTGCTGATCTGCTATGATGTAGAATTTCCGGAATTAGGTCGAATCCTTGCTGATCAAGGATTACAAATCCTTTTTGTACCATTTATGACCGATACGCAGAATGGTTATATGCGCGTACGTGCCTGTGCGCAAGCACGCGCCATTGAAAACGAATGTTATGTGGCTATTGCTGGCTCCGTGGGCAACTTGCCGCGCGTGAGTAATATGGATATTCAATATTCGCAGTCGGCGGTGTTTACACCATCTGATTTTGCTTTTCCAAATAATGCCATCAAGGCCGAAGCTACGCCAAACACCGAGATGGTGCTGATCGCGGATGTCGATTTATATGCTTTGCGCGATTTACATGAATATGGTACGGTCAAGATTTTGAAAGATCGCCGTAAAGATCTCTACGAGGTTAATCTATTGAAGTAAGATGAGCTAAGGTTGCCATGAATTAGGGAATTCTATGTTTATTATTATCTTTAAATAAACATATCTACTCATTCATGGCAACCATTACGCAAGAAGTAGCAATAAAAGATGCACGGTTCTTTTCTCCGATAGGTTTTTATCCTGAGGAACAGTTGTTGGGAAATGAATTTTACGTGGATGTTTCTGTTTCTTTTCCTTTTGCTAACCCCAATGCAGAGCGTTTAGAAAATACTATTAATTACGAAGAGCTTTATCAAATCATGGTGGAGGTAATGGCTCCAAAGCGAGAGCTACTTGAGTCTGCCGCCGAAGATATTCTCAATCGCTTACTCGAACGATACGCCACGCTAGCGCAAATATCGGTACATATCAGAAAGCAAAATCCTCCTTTTGGAGGCGATGTGTCGCAGTCCGTAGTAGGCTTAACCTACCAGCGCTAAAATGCTTGGAATTTCGTAAATCTGGCTATTATTTCCGTAAATAAGACATTATGGCATTTTAATTCGCTTTAAGATGTTAAAAAGTCATAAATTATATCTGTTTTTCACGATGGTACAGCAATTGTAAATCGTTCCATAAATAAATTAAAATTTAAAATTGGAGGATATATCATGGCTTTAGTAAAATTTCCAACGCGTAGCGTAAACACCGATGCAGTAAACCCATTTGTCAACAACGTGTTTGATAGCTTATTTACAGATTCGTTTATCAGCGATCGTCTGGTAACCCGTGTACCAGCGGTAAATATTGTGGAAACGGATGCTGCATTTGAATTAGAGTTAGCAGCTCCCGGCTTGAAAAAAGAAGACTTCACGATTAACGTGGATAAAAATCTCATCACCATTACTGCTGAAAAGAAAACTGCTTCAGAAAATGGCGATAAGAGCTACAGTAAACGCGAGTTCAATTATAACTCGTTTAGTCGCTCATTTACCCTTCCGGATGTGGTGAACTATAACAATATCGATGCAAATTATGTAGATGGTGTGTTATTGGTCAAAATTGGGAAGAAAGAAGATGCAATCGTGACTAAAAGAAGTATTGAGGTAATGTAGTTTTTGTATTTTATGATTATTGTTGGAGCTCTCCGGTTTGGAGAGCTCTTTTTTGTTTAAAGGTTGGTGTTTTGTTTATTTCTGCGATATTTTTTTATAAAATCTATTTTTAAATCAAATATTTTCAATAAAATGTTTGAAATAATATTTTTTTGTTGTTTTTTTGGATAGTTATTTAATATTTCAACAAAAAATTATGAGTTTATCTGGAAAAAGATCTTTCATACCTATAATACTAATGGGTATAGTTGTTATTTTAGCATTTTTCAATCCTGGAATTCCAGATATTTCAAAAGTATATGAATATAACGGAGCGGATGTAGCTTGGATGCTTGCTTCAGCAGCCTTGGTGTTGATTATGACGCCCGGCTTAGCCTATTTCTACGGTGGTATGGTCAAAAAGAAGAATGTGATCTCCACGATGTTACAAAGTTTTATCTGTATGGCCATCGTCGCTGTTTTATGGGTGGTTTTTGGCTTCTCACTCGTCTTTGGTGAGTCAGTAGGAGGTTTCATCGGTAATCCGATGACCTATTTTATGTTTGAAGGCGTGGTCGACGGAGAACCTTGGGGAGGTGCTCCGACGATTCCCTTTGTTTTATTTGCGATGTATCAGTTGAAGTTTGCGATTATTACGCCCGCTCTGATTACAGGTGCATTTGCAGAGCGTATCAAATTCACATCTTACGTGCTTTTCGTCTGCCTTTTCTTCGTCTTTATTTATGCGCCGTTAGCGCATGCCACTTGGCATCCAGATGGTATTTTGTTTAATATGGGCGTTTTGGATTTTGCTGGAGGTACAGTTGTGCATATGTCAGCTGGTTTGACCGCTTTGGCATCCGCGATTTACTTAAAACACGGCAAAGATTTCCATACACATCCACATGTGCCTGCTCGCATTACCTACGTATTGATGGGAACAGGAATGCTTTGGTTTGGTTGGATTGGTTTTAACGGTGGGTCTGCTTTTGGTGCTTCGGCTTTGGCCGCCACAGCACTAGCTACAACATCTACCGCTTCGGGTGCTGCCGCCCTTACTTACTTGTTTTTCGATGCCGCCAAAGGAATCAAACCTTCGGCTACCGGAGTCTGTATCGGTGTCGTAGTCGGATTGGTTGCGATCACGCCAGCGGCTGGTTTCGTCACGGTGCCTCATTCATTGATTATCGGAGCAGTAGCCGCGATCATCAGTCGTTTGTGTATCGAGTGGAGAACAAAATCTAAGCTAGATGATACGTTAGATGTATTTCCAAGTCACGGCGTGGGTGGCATGGTAGGTATGTTGCTTACCGGCGTATTTGCGCATAGCGCAATTAATGAAGCGGTAGAAACTAACGGACTTTTCTTCGGTGAAACTGGATTGTTTACAGCACATGTGATTGGTTTGCTCGGCGCAACAGTCTTTACCTTGATTATGGCTTTTATATTATTAAAGGTAACGGATCTTGTGACGCCACTTCGTGTGACCGACGAAGAAGAAGAACTTGGTCTCGACTTTTCTCAGCACGGTGAGAAGTTGTAAGATTTCTAATTGTTTCTATTATACTACACTACCCTCTATTAGAAACTTGTCTCGGTTCTCGGGACAAGTTTTTTTATTTATTCAGTAGCTGATATGCTTGTGCAATCAGTTGATGGAAATTGGAGGCTGGATTAGAACGACTCAAATTGTCTATTTGATGCCCCAGCCGCACAATGATCAAATCATCTGCTGGAATGGTGATGACGTATTGGCCAAGATGTCCATCCATGTAGAAAAAAGGCTTTTGATCGAAAGTGCCCATCCACCAACCATAGCCATATTCTGGTGAATCTGCAAAGCGCGGTTTTAGCGAGGCTTGCACGTAGGCGCTATCTAACAATTGTTGTCCATTCCATTTTCCATTATCCCGATACAGTTTACCGAATCGAGCAAAATCCAACGCATTACTGGCAATGCAACAGTACGCTTTTTCAATACCATTGGCTTCGCTGTCTACTTGCCACAAAGCATCATGCTCTGCTTGCATCGGCTGCCAAAAATAAGTGGATAATAATTCGCTTAAGCTCTGTCCTGTTGCGCGCTGTATAGCGATGCCCAACAGTTGCGTGTCGCCACTTTGGTAGATAAATGCTGTTCCAGGCTTTTTATAGATCGGCAAGTCGGTAATGACTTTTTGGATGTTTGAATCAAAGTATAATTGGGTGGTTACGGAGAATGGACTGTAATAATCTTCTTCCCAGCGCATGCCCGAGCTCATGCTGACTAAATCTTTGAACGTGAGTTCCGAGGAAAATTCTCCGGTGATCTCGGGAACAAAATCTATGATTTTTTGATCTAGACTTTGGATTTTCCCTTCGGAAATTGCCTTTCCGAGGATGGCGGCCACAACACTTTTGGCCATGGAGAAAGAGTTAGATTTTGAATCGGAGGAATAGCCATCAAAATAGGCATCGAGCAACACACTGTCGCGCTGAATAATGACGTACGCAACCGATTGGATGTTTTCATGAAACTGACGCAAAGAATCGGGTAATTCAAGCTGATTTTCTGGGCGAGCTTGTGGCCAAGCTTGGCCAGTTCCGTGTTCGATTATATGGTTGTCAAAATGTGTATAATCGGATAAATAAGCTGTTTTATGTCCGTGTAAATAGGTGACATATGCCCCTTTAACGATATATCCATATCCAAAGATATACATCCCTGCGATGATGATCGCAATAAGGCCGATCAAGCCAGCAAGCAATTTCCAAATGATACGCATCGGTTTCCGTTTTAAGTTTACATCTTCTTAGCTTCTTTCCAGTACACATCCATTTCTTCTAGGCTCATGTCTTGCAGTTGGCGACCAGATTCTAACGTCCGCTTTTCTACATGCGTGAAGCGCTTAATGAACTTTTTATTCGTGCGTTCTAGCGCATTTTCAGGATTAATGCCCAGATGACGCGCATAGTTGATTAGCGAAAAGAGCACATCGCCAAATTCGGCTTCGGCACGATCGGTATCGATCGTAGTATGTGTATTAAGGTCGAATTCTGCCTTGAATTCCGCGATTTCTTCTTCCACTTTCTTCCATACTTCGGCCGGATCTTTCCAATCAAAACCGACGCCACGCACTTTGTCTTGGATTCGGTAGGCTTTTACCAAAGCGGGAAGTCCTTTTGGTACGCCGGAAAGTACGGATTGATTGCCCTCTTTCAGTTTCAACTTTTCCCAATTCTGCTTGACATCGTTCTCATTTTCTACTTGCACATCACTATAGATGTGTGGATGTCGAGAGATCAATTTATCACATACGCCATTAAGTACATCGACGATATCAAATGCTTTTTGCTCTTCCGCGATGCGCGCATAAAATACCAAATGCATCATCAAGTCGCCCAATTCTTTCTTTACTTCAGGCAGATCAGCCTCCAAAATAGCATCGCCCAGTTCGTACATTTCTTCGATAGTGAGCAGGCGAAGGCTTTCCATGGTTTGCTTTCTATCCCACGGGCAAGCTTCGCGCAGCGTATTTAACACAGTGAGTAATCGATCGAAAGCCGCAGTTGGAGTAGGTACTGCCGGTGGAATTGGGTAAGCCATAGTAAATAGTTTGTCGTAATTCAAAGCAAGTTAAAAAATGCTAGCCTTAAAAACACATTTTTATTTGAGTTGTTAGTTCTTAAAGAATAGGAGATAATAGACTTATGAAAACGAGACATAATTACGAATCAGCTTCCGTAGCAATCGAGAAGTTGAAGCAAGAGGGATACGAGGTAGATTACAATATTGAATTTGATGAATTGCATGCCACCGCGCAAGATTATAAGATTGATCAAATTTACCGCTACGAGGGCGATACTGATCCTGGCGACGAATCACATGTATACGGTATCCAAAACGTAAAAACGGGTTCAAAGGGAATATTTGTGGCTGGAGATATTTCGGTCATTGAGGGCAAAAAAAGAGATATTATCTTGGAGCTCGATCTCCGTGCGCGGCACGATGAGCAAAAAGATTAGTACGTTGTACTAGCATATACGTAAAAAAAGGTCGACTGCATGCGCTGTCGACCTTTTTCTATTTTAATGATCAGACTATTGTACGCCCATCTCTTTCAAGATGAAGTGTGCATTATCTATTTTGTCTGCCACCCACAGTACGAAGCGGATATCGACACCGATGGATCTGCTATAGCTCTCATTCCAAGCGAAATCATTGATCGTTGCATCGTAGGCACGATCGAAATTGACGCCGATCAATTCGCCATGCGCATTCATAATTGGTGATCCTGAATTGCCACCTGTCGTATCCATATTATACAAGATGTTTACAGGTACATCATTCATATCTTTCTTCAAATAGCTGCCAAAGTCTTTTGCCAACCAAGCTTCTTTGATCTTGTGTGGATAACCAAATTCTGGAAGTCCAGAATTTCCTTTTTCCAACAAACCTTTGACGCTGGTAAAAGGATGCATATAGGTAGCATCTGCTGGACTGTAACCTTTAATATTGCCAAACGTGAGACGCAAGGTCGAGTTGGCATCGGGTACAAAGTTTTTGTCCATAAACTGTTCACGTACCGCTACATAATCACCCATTAGCTTGTTCAACGCACCTTCGCGGCGTTTTTGCTCGGCAGTGAATTGCGCATATTCTTTTGCCAAATCGCGGTGCAAGGTCAATACATCGTCTTTATATCCCAAAATACTGGCTGGTGAAGCTATGATTTGACGGAAGGATGCCTCGTTATTCAATTTGCTGCTGCCCAGTAATTGTGCAATCCATGCACCAGTCGTATCCCCTTTAGCAAGAGCGGTATTTTGTAAGAATTTCAAAGAATTCGCACCTTGCATTTTTGCGCCTTCTGCGAATAGGTGAGCGGCAATTTGTTGATCCACACCCAAATGATACGCCTCGAATAGTTCGGGAATCCGTTTACTAAAGTTGGCGATATTTTGATCATACAGCGCTTGTTGTGCTTTTGGCGAAGTTTGCTGCGCCAAAGCATCTTGAAAAGATTGAAAGTAGCTGACGATATCAAAGGTCTTCACACCGTGATATACATTATTCATCCAAAGCTCTTTAGGTGCATCTGCAAACACCATATTGTAGTGTTGTTCGATGTCATTCATCAAGGTGCCGTAAGCAGATTTTAACTCCGGTTTGCTGTCAATAAATTTGGCTAGAGCCGCATCATCATCCATTTTACTTTGAATGAGATTGGTGTTGCGCAGGCCTTTCAGCTTGCCGCGGTAGTTCTTCAACACGTTCGCGTTACGTTTGATACGCGTAGCCAAAGCCAATTCTACGGCTTTATCACGTTTACCGGCAGCCTCCATGCGTTGATTTTCAAAATCATACAAATCGGAAGTGTACGGCAATAAGAATTTCTCTTGATACTCGATGTATTGTGCTGGTCTGTGACGGAAAGTGCGACCTGGATAACCCAAGATGAATACAAAATCATTTTCTTCTACGCCATTTGGATTGACCTTCAAATGTTTCTTTGGTTCGTAGGGCACATTGTCTTTCGAGTAAGGTGCAGCTGAGCCATCTTTAGCTACATAGGCGCGCAAGAAAGAATAATCACCGGTGTGGCGTGGCCATACCCAGTTATCTGTTTCGAAGCCAAATTCGCCTATATTTTGTCGAGGTACGTATACCAATCGTACATCTTCAATGGTTTTGTATTTAAACAAGACATAGCTCTTTCCGATAAACATCTCAGACACTTCGGCTTTGATGGTTGGATCGGCTTGCTCTGCTTGCTTCGCCAATTCGCTTCGCTTTTGATTGATCACTTCGATGCGTTGTAGCGGATCGCTGATATTTTTTACAGCCTCAAGAACTTGTTTGGATACATCTTCGTATGAATCGGTGATGCGAATGGTCAGTCCCTTTGCTTCGATCTCTTGCTCTTGTTGCTGTGCAACAAAACCATTTTCTAAATAGTTGTGTTGCGGTGTGCTGGCCAATTGAACAGCGCTGAAAGCACAGTGGTGATTGGTGATGATAAGGCCTTTGCCAGAGACAAAAGAACCTGAACATCCGCCTACGCGTACCAAGGCATCGACCAAGCCAATGCTTCCGGGGTTGTAAATATCTTTTTCTGAAATTTTTAATCCCGCTTTCTTAAGTCCTGCGCGATTAAGATCGCTGAGCGGGAACATGCCTTCGTCGGGAACGGTTGCGGCAAATTGAAAAGCGCTGGCGCCGAGCAGCAGAGCCGTCAATAATACTTTGTGTGAAATCATAAACTTGTAACCTTGTGTTGTTGGATCTCAAAATTACAAAAACTTTCTGTAGTAGCAGATTGTCTCCAACTAACGTTTTTTTACTTAAAGAGAAATATTTTAAGTGTAAAATGTTTACCTTAGTATAGTTTAAATTTATATTATGACACTGGTTCAATTAGAATACGTTATAGCTGTAGACACTTATCGGAGTTTTGTTGCTGCCGCTGAAAAGTGTTTTGTGACGCAACCTACACTGAGTATGCAGATACAGAAATTGGAAGAAAATCTTGGGGCAAAAATATTTGATCGCAGCCGGCAGCCCGTCGTGCCGACTGAGATCGGTGAGCGCGTTATTAGGCAAGCACGTATTGTGCTGACAGAAAGTAAGAAGATTGGCGATATTTTACAGGAAGCATCAGGTCAGCTGGCGGGAGAATTTCGTATTGGCGTCATTCCAACGGTAGCGCCTTATTTGCTGCCACCGGTGATTGCTTCTTTTGCCAAGAAATATCCAAAGTTGAAGATACAAATCTGGGAATATACGACTGAAAAGATCGTTCAGGAGCTTAAAAACGGTACATTGGATTGTGGTATCTTATCGACACCGTTGCAAGATTCGGCTATCGCTGAATTGCCGCTCTACTATGAAACCTTTGTGGCTTACGTATCTGCCGAAAGTAAATTGTATGGAAAAAAATTGCTCCAGACTAATGAAATTGCTGATGATAATCTTTGGTTACTCAATGAAGGGCATTGTATGCGTGGGCAGGTGTTGAATATTTGCAAATACAGACAAAGTCAATCCGCGAATGCCACTTTCGACTACAATACAGGTAGTGTAGAAACCCTAAAACGCATGGTGGACATTAATGGCGGCATCACCATTTTACCCGAATTAACCATTCTGGATTACGGCGAAGATGAGTTACAACATGTGCGCTATTTTAAATCTCCAGAACCTGTTCGTGAAATCAGTATCGTGATGACTAAAAATTTCAGTAAGCAAAAAGCCATTGAAGCACTGAAACAAGAAATATGGCGTGCCGTGCCCGAGCGATTTAGATCCAAGCGACGTATGGATGTGCTCGGCTTCCGGCATTAATTGTTCTATTTAATCGCGTAGTGAAAGCAGTTTGCTAACGTACTTTCCAATAATGTCAAATTCGATGTTGACGACGTTGCCCACAGCAATATGCGCGAAGTTTGTATGTTCTTTGGTATAAGGAATAATGGCTACCGAAAAACGATTGGTGCGCGAATTGACAACCGTGAGGCTGATGCCATCCACTGTGATAGAACCTTTTTCTACGGTGATATTGTTCAACGAAGCGTCGTACTCAAAGGTGAGGAGTGTGCTTCCACCTTGATCTTCGATATCTACGCAAACCGCAGTTTGGTCTACATGTCCTTGTACGATATGACCGTCCAATCGTCCGCCAGCAACCGTACAGCGTTCCAAATTAACCACATCGTTTTCTTTTAAATTCCCCAAGCTGGATTTCAACAAAGTTTCTTGGATCGCGGTCACCCGGTGCGTCTGCTGATCCTGAGCCACTACCGTCAAGCAAACTCCATTGTGAGAGATACTTTGGTCGATCTTTAAATCCTTGCTGATGTCTGATTGTACGGTGAAATGTATATTTTGATCTTCCTTTTCGATTTTCAAAATCGTACCTAAGCCTTCGATGATTCCTGTAAACATGACGTTATTTTATACAAAGCTATTCATTTTTAACAGAAGAAGGAATGATTTGGCGTCATAAAAAATGTGTGTATCATGGTGCCATCCTTTAAAATTCTTGCTATATGATACCTTAACTCAGCGCTACAAACATTTTAGATGTCTCATTCGTTTTCTTTGAAAATAATCTATCACTATGCGCGCAATCTGGACAGGGGCAATCGGTTTTGGACTGGTAAACATTCCCATCAAAATATTTAGTGCTATTCAAGAAAGTCAGCTGGATTTGGATATGTTGGATCGGAAAGATCTATCCAATATTCGATATAAACGCGTCAACGACAAGACGGGCAAAGAGGTTGCCTGGAAAAATATCGTAAAGGGATATTTGCTGAAGGATAAATATGTGGTGATTGAAGAAGCTGATTTTGAGGAGGCATTACCCGAAAAAAACAAGATGATTAATTTGCAGACTTTCGTCAAGGAGCGCGACATTGATACCATATACTTTGATACGCCGTATTACTTGGAGCCACAGAAAGGAGGGGAAAAAGCCTATTCCCTTTTGTATAAATCGTTGGAAAAAACGGGTCACGTCGGCTTAAGTACTTTCGTCATGCGTACGACAGAAAACTTGGCTATTGTACGGCCTTATGATGGGATGTTACTCTTAAACAAATTGCGTTTCGAAGAAGAAATTCGCGCCACGTCCGATCTTAAAATTCCGAGTACCCGTATCGCCAAGACAGAGATGGATATGGCTACTAAGTTGATTAAGCAGAACAGCTCGGATTTTGATATATCAGGTTTTCGCAACGAGTATAGCAAGGAATTGCTAAAAATCATCAAGAAGAAGGCACAAGGAAAGCGTGCTAGTATTCGCAAAATTAACGTCGAAAAGGAGAATACCAAAGCTTCTGAATTGTTGGCAAAATTGAAAGCGAGTCTGGCTTAAAAGGAAGCAATAGCTTTCTTTAAGTTAGCTTTATGCTCAAAGATATCTTTCCAGGGATCTTGTTGCGATTCTATTCTGGTCAATACAGCACTCATGGAAAACTGCGCTATGCTCAAGTCATCGTTTACCTCGTCCCATGCCAAAGGTGTCGAAACGGTAGCGCCAGGTTTAGGACGTACGGAATAGGGCGCTACAATGGTTTGCGCACGTTTATTCTGCATAAAGTCCAGATATATTTTCTTTTTTCTTTTAGATGGTGACCGTTCTACGCTGGTATTGTCTGGATGTTGTTCGTGCACCAATTCGGCTACCATTTCCATAAAATCACGGACAACATCAAAACTATATTGCTCGGCCACATATATATAAATGTGCAATCCTGTAGATCCCGATGTTTTGATAAAGTTGGGTACGCCAGCTTGATCTAATATCGCGTGTGCCGTATTGGCTACGGCTACGACTGCTGTGAAATCTGCACCATTAGGATCTAGATCCAATACGGCAAAAACAGGTTTTGTTTTCTGGCGATACGTGGCCAACCAAGGATTGATCTCGATAGATCCCATATTAGCAATCCATAATAAGGTTGGCAGATCATTGCATATCAGGTAATTTACCGTATTGCCAGTAGATTCGGATTCTAGCGCTACGGTTTTTAACCAGTTTGGCCCGGTATTCTTGTCCACATCTTTTTGAAAAAAACCCTTTTGTTGGATGCCATTGGGAAAGCGATTCATCGAAATGGGTTTATCTTTCAGGTAGGGCAACATCAGCTCGCCGACTTGCTCATAGTAATGCAATAGATCACCTTTTGTGATACCGTCATCAGGCCAATATATTTTCTTTTGATTGGATAAGGTTAGTTTCTTTCTGCCAAAAGACAGTTCGCGCTCATTGACCACTTCTACTAATGGTAGGACTTTGGTGATATCTTGAATCTTCTTATCGTGACGTAGAGCTTTAAATACGGGATGTCGAAGATGATTTTCCGTTGTCCACTCACTAAATGTAACTTCCGCTATTAGTTTGGGTTTTACCCAAGTTACTTTATTCTCGTTGGCCACAGCGACCGATGCTGCAAAGGGTTTTTTCGTAGTTTTAATCTTGCTCAGTTGCACGCTCAATTCTTTCAACTGTACATCCGTGAAGCCAGTTCCTACATTTCCAATGTATTGATATTGCTTTTCTTGCATGACCGCTAAGACCAATGCTCCAAATCCCACGCGACTGCCAGCAGCTGCGGTGAATCCGACAATGATGGCTTCCTGGGATTGCAACAGCTTCAATTTGCGCCAAGCATCGGATCGTTTGTTAGATAGATAGGTGCTGTCGCTCATTTTGGCGACGACACCTTCCCAGTTCTTTTTCTGCGCCATTTTTAATGCTTCCTTTTCATCCGAAGTTTGCATACTTTCTACCAAACGCACATTAGGAATTTTAACCTTTTTCATCCAACGTTCCAGCAAATCACGGCGTTCTACCAGCGGATATTCTCGTAGATCATTGCCATCCAGCATTAATAGATCGAATACATAATACACCAATTGATACTTGGCAGGCAGAGGTTCTCCGTGCTGCAACAGCTGAAAGCGCGAATTTCCTTTGGCGTCTTCTGCCACGATTTCTCCATCCAATATGAGTGAGCGTTCATCGGTTTTTAGCGCATTCGCTAATGAGGGAAACTGTTTGTTGAAGCTTTTCCCATTGCGGGAGCGTAGCTGAACATCTTTTTTCGATAGATGCGCGATTGCACGAAATCCATCTAGTTTTTGCTCAAAAATCCAATCGTCATCTTCGGTGGTGGCGGTCGCCAAAACGGCGAGCATTGGTTCGAATGCGAATGAATTGGTTGTGGTGGGATTTACTACTTTTTTGGTCGAATTAGCAGTTTGTTCGCGAAAACGTGTTCCAGCGGCTTTATCCGCTGCGCTGACTTCGTCTTCTGCATCATATGCTTGCTCCACAGCATATTTGTCGTTATGTTTCAGCAGAAGCCAGGCATTATCATCCTGAGCATGTTTCATACGTACCAAGGCAAATTCGCCCTTTAACTTTTTGCCATGAAGTACAATTTTTAGGCTACCACTATCTAGCTCAGCCAACAGCTCTTTTTCCCCGTGCGACTTTTCCAAAGGGGTATAATAACCTTCGTCGAAAATGGTGACCGTTCCAAAACCATAGCTTCCTTTGGGTATCTCGCCTTCAAATGTACGATAACTCAACGGATGGTCTTCGACCATTACTGCCAAACGTTTATCAGTTGAATGGAGGGAAGGTCCTTTGGGAATAGCCCAACTTTTCAAGACGCCATCCATTTCCAACCGGAAATCATAATGCAATCGTGAGGCATGATGCCGCTGCACCACGAAGCGCAATTTTTTCGCAGAACGTTTCGTTGTCTCATCGCCCTTTGGCTCTTTTGTTTTGTCGAAATCGCGTTTCTGCTGATATGTATTGAGCTTCGCCATATCCAGAAAACGTTTGGCCGATGGATTGGTTTGCTATGGATTCTATTCCGCCGCAAGAGGTAGTACGTGTACGATGATTTTGTGGTCTTTAAAGAATTTATCCACTTATTTTTCAATATATTTTTTGCGTTATCTATGTCGTTTTCGCATCTTCGCTTACACTGGAAAGCATGGAAGAAACGGTAGTACATCAAGATAAAACATTTACAGGAGTCGATTATTCAGAGAAGAAATTGAGGAATCGAGAATTTGTGAACTGCACCTTTGTGAGTTGCAATTTTAATAAAAGTGACTTGATGGGCAATGCTTTCGAAGACTGTACATTCCAACTATGTGATCTTACGATGGCGCTGATCGATGGTGTCGGTTTTAGAAATGCGGAATTCATCGCTTGCAAGATGCTGGGTCTGGATTTTACCCGCTGCAATATGTTTGCCTTTTCATTTTCTTTTACCGACTGCTATCTAGATTATAGCAATTTCTTCGGTACGAAGTTGCGGAAAACCATTTTTACCAACTGTAAGCTCAAGGAGGTAGAATTTACCGAAGCCGACCTGACTAGTTCATCATTTCAAAACTGTGATCTTTCCGCGACTCGTTTTTCCAATACCAATCTAGAAAAAGTAGATTTTAGTACGGCAGTCAACTTTGCGATAGATCCCGATCGTAATAAAATGAAGAAAGCGAAATTCTCTGCTATGAACTTAAGTGGTCTGCTATTGAAATACAATCTAGATATCGATTATAACAATCATTAAGCTGAGTCATCTGAACGCCTCACTTATTTTCCTGTTTTTCTTGACCGTAGTTTGGTATAAATGCTATATTTACAACACATTATAAACTAAACGCCCCGTTCCAGTAGATCGATTTTTCCTGATATGAGCTTAGCTATGTCAATTATTAGCTCAAAAAGATAAATCGTTATAGCAAGTCATAATATTGATTTGTCTAGAGTGGGACGATGATATAAACTTAGGCACTCAAGTGCCGCTAACTATAAATTCTACACTATGAAACGCAGCAATTTCTTGCAGGCTCTGGGTATTGGGGCTTTATCGACCACGCTAGGGCAGAGCTCCTATGGTCAATCACTGATGGAACGTCTAGCCGATCGCCCAGCCGACGACTTATCCCATCACACCATTCAGCGGATACGATTTTCGAATGTGAGGTTACAATACCCAAGGTTGGTCGGTAAAAATGCCCGATTGGATCTACATGGCTATGGCCCGCGTGTTGAGATTTGTATGATCGATACCAATCAAGGCGCGATGGGTTGGGGCTCGCTGCGCGGAAGCCGGCGTGATGCGGAAAACCTCAGTACACAATTAGTCGGCAAGAAGGTGTCTGACTTGTTTAAGCCAGAGTTGGGCATTACCACCCCAAGTCATATTGCCTTCGATTTTGCGTTGCATGATCTCGCCGGCGTCATTCTCAACAAACCCGTTTATGCACTGTTGGGACAATCGGAGCCAATCATTACGGATTGCTATAGCGGTATGATTTACTTTGATGATCTGGAGCCATCGCATCAACCGGGTGGTATTGAGAAGATTTTGGAAGAGTGTAAGTATGATTACCATCTGGGTTATCGGCAGTTTAAGTTGAAGATTGGTCGTGGTCACCGTTGGATGCCATTCGAACAAGGGCTGAAGCGCGATATAGAAGTCACCAAAGCAGTTGCCAGCGCATTTCCAGATTGTGGAATCTTGGTGGATGGCAACAATGGGTTCTCGGTTGAGGAATTTATTCAATACCTAGAAGGAATTGCTGGCGTCAAGTTATTTTGGATTGAAGAGCCTTTCCACGAAACGGTACCAGAGTATGAGAAGCTAAGAGCTTACCTAAAAGGACAAGGACTAAATCCTTTGCTCGCTGATGGCGAAGCCGATGCCGATCAACAATTCTTAAACACCTTGATTGAGAAGAAATTGCTGGATGTACACCTCACCGATATTGAAGAGTTGGGATTTACCAATTGGCGCAAATTGATTCCGGAATTAAAGAAAACCAATACGTCGGCTTCACCACACGCCTGGGGATCATTGTTGAAATCATACTACACCGCTCATCTGGCTGGTGGTCTGGGTAATGTCGTGACTATTGAAGGCGTATCGAGTACGTCTGAAGATGTGGATCTGTCTGGTTATCAATTGAAAGATGGAAAATTGATACCTCCAGCATTGCCTGGCTTTGGGATGCGATTGTTGAAGGAAGTGTAATGATCTACCTTCTTTGTCTGTTCGTGAGCGTTATTTGATTAAAAACGTGTTCATGTCCAGACTAAATTATACCTTTCTTGAAAGGTCACAATAGAAAACGCACTGTAATGGTGCGTTTTTAATGTATCTAGCTCTGATAGTCGTACACGTTGACAAATCTACGCTCATGTAGTGACCCGTAATCATGATTTGAAAGTCATCAATCAAGTTTATGGCGCGCAACAAAAACGATCATGCAACCTCCAAATCTCCAACCCCTTTTCGTTAAAATCATCCTAAAAACGATAAAAGTCACTATATGCCATATCAAAGAAAATATCAAAACCATGTCGACGGGACAAATACGGGACATTTACTACTAATTATATTTTAATTACAAATAAGACTGTATTTTTGCTGCCTTTATAGCGTCATTAGGTAATTATCACAGGAGAGATTTTTTAAAGATTATAGTTTTGGGAAGTATGCTATTATCATCGACCAATGATGCAAAGTCCGTACGAGTTAGTACATAAAACGACAAACAATATGACTGAAAAACTTATTGAAGATTATCTTATAAATCATGAGGTTGCACGTAACTTAGAAGAGCATCATATTCAAATGCTTCGGAGCGTGTTTATGAGTTTTGCGGTTCAGCATAATGAAGATCATTTATATAATATCTCAGCATTATTTGCCTATTGTAATCAAGAGCTCACGAGTTATGAGTGGCCAGAACCCGCTATTGCACGAATCGCGAACAGGGCGCTGGAATTGTATTTTGAGCGATCACAAAATAGTGTAAGTGTGGAAGAAGCTTAGACATAGAGGTTCCCATATTTCAAGCAACTTGACAGTAGTTGAGTTAATCGCATCAGTCTGCTGATTCAATATTCAAATACTGCACCCAATAGCAACTTTACTAATTCCATAGCGGTCTTTGCTGTTTTCGGGTTTTAGATTTATTATAATTGTGACAAGTTTGAGAAAAATCAAACTTAAACATTATGATAAAGCTCATCTACACCATCCTCAGTTTTATTGTCGCGCTCAGCACAGTATATGCACAAAAAGGCATTGACTTTAATTACAATTACGCCGCAGGAGGAAGATTGAATATGCAGGTTGATAGTGCTGCCAAGAACGTGTACTATGCTAATATTTTTCCAAATCAACCCAACACTTACTTTAATTTCCTGCCAGATGTCAATGCTGTAAATATTGAAATTTACTTTAAGAAAACAGAGACTGTACAGAATTACCGTTACACCATCTTGGTCGATGACAAGCCATTAATAGTCAATAAATCGATTGACATGGCGCAGCTTAAAGAAGGCAGTAGAGGTGATGAAGAAATATTTGACTTTATGTCATTGGGTGTATTCCCTATTAAAAATCAAACCATTACCATACTCACCTATGATATCCAAAGACCTGCCAATATCTACAAAAATGTGTTTTACGGGAAACCAATTCCGAAAGCTAAGATCAAACTCCTTACAAAACAGTCAAAAAATGATAATGGCTATCATGCTGACTTCATAGATTTAGGAAAGGACAAGACCACCTTTACTTTTACGAAGAATGATTCCCAGTTAACGATTGTAAGAGAACGGTCAGATATTGACTATGCATACGGCATTTCTGTAAAAGATAAACATAGTGATAAAATTATCTTTGAATCTTCTGCGTGGCTCTATTTGGGTTATATGGACGAAGATGGTCAGCATTTACCTAACGTAAACCTTGATAAAAGCATTTTCAAAAAATCAGGCGATTATGAGATCATCATTCAGCCATCGATAGACTGGAAAAATTGTCTAGATTGTAATATGACCCCAGCAGATATTGAAAAATATACGGCCAGACATACACTCGCTATTACTTTAGATCAGGAGATCTACAGTCAGAAGGAATTGTTAACGTACACCTTCCTGGTAATTCTAATTCTTGGTTTCCTATTTTTAATGGTGCTTACTATCATAAAAAGAAGAAATAGAAAGGTGCTGGAAGAAAAAGAACAACAAAAGAATACTGTTAAGTTGCAACTCAGTACCATACGTTCGCAATTGAATCCGCATTTTCTATTCAATGCATTGGCTGGTATTCAAAATCTCATGAACAAAAATGAGATAGATCATGCTAATCAATACTTGGCGAAATTTGCCCGACTAACCCGTAATGTGCTCAATGATCGCGAACGGATTACCTTGGCACAAGAAAAAGCATTGCTCGACGATTACTTGCAGATGGAGCAGTTGCGGTTTGGCTTCCAATACGACATCAAAGTTGCTGATGAGGTCGATCTTGCCAATATTGAAATTCCCAGTATGCTGCTACAGCCTTTCGTAGAGAATGCCGTGAAGCATGGTATAGCGCAAAAAGGCGCTGATGGCATGATCACGATTGAGTTTTTACGGCGCAACAATGATTTACTATTCACCATCACCGATAATGGACATGGCTTCGATACCCAACAGAAAAGTGATGGCTTGGGGCTGCTGTTGAGCCAACGCAGGGTAGCACTATTAAATAGTATTTATAAAGAAAATCAAGTTATCTTAGATATCCGCTCGACTACCAGCGGAACCGTAGTTAGCATGACCTTAACCGATTGGCTTTAGCATAATGAGAGCAGTATTAATTGATGACGAAATTTCTAATCTGGAAAACCTGCGGACTTTACTCGAAAAGCGTTGCCCGCAGATGAGCATCGTTGCGACAGCGCAAACGGTATCCACTGCTATTGAGGTGGTGCAGAGATATGCCCCCGATCTGTTGTTTCTAGATATTCAGCTCGGCGATAAGACGGGATTTGATGTATTGCAACAGCTGCCTGCCCGCGATTTCGAAGTCATCTTCGTGACTGCTTACGACCATTATGCCATACGAGCGGTCAAATGTGCTGCCTTAGATTATTTGTTGAAGCCAATCGATATCGAAGAATTGGTGCAGGCGGTCGATAAAGCAGGAGCGAAGCTCGCGACGCAAAAACAGACCGCGCAACTTGATTTTTTTCTACAGCAATTGCAAAAACCAGATACTAGCCTAAGCAAAATTGCATTGCAAATGCAGCAAGAGATACGCTATGTCAGCTTGTCCGACATTGTTCGTTGTGAAGCAGACAATACCTATACGCAGTTTTTCCTATCCAATGGTGAGCAGATCATGGTGTCCAAATCGCTCAAAGAATATGCGGATATGCTCTCTCCGAATGGTTTTCTGAGAACGCACCAAAGTCACCTCATCAACCCACAATTCGTGAAAAGCTGGCTGAAAGAAGATGGTGGTGTGTTACTTTTACTATCCGGCCAGAAAATTCCAATTTCTAAACCAAATAAAGATACTGTGAAAAAAGCTTTGAGAGGGGTGTGTTGATTAGCTTTCGCTGCTTGATGAAAATGGATGAATAAATTTTTGAGTTATGAAGTTAGCTTGTTTATTAATTACAATGATACTTTTAAGTGCTTGTAACACCGAAGAGAAAGAAATTTTAATCTATTTTTCAAATGGTTTTTTTGATGATGGTCCGAATACATGGCCAGATTTTGGGAGCTATGAGGAATTAGTGCCAGCAACAATAAGGAGTCTAAAGGATGTTACTGTAACGCCTGAAAAATTTGATTCGATAGAAAAAGTCATTTCTTCCAGTTTAACAGACAATTCATCTCTTGGAGTCGCGAAGAATTCTTTAGATGGCTATTCTGAAAATATATTTATTATCGTAGAAAATCGGAATAGTGTTTATTTCAATAGTAATGATGATTTTTTTAACGCACGAGGGCAATATTTGTATAATAACGCTCAGCTAGCTTCTGTGATAAAATCGCTGATAAATTATAACTATCATTTTAAAGCCTACGACGCTATTGATGATGTGTTGTATTCAAAGGTGAAACTTAAAGCAAGTGATAAGTTCTAGACATAAGGAAAGTGTATAGCTAATAATTCACTCTTATTTTATGTAAAAAGTATCGATTGCACATCTGTTATATAGAACTTTAATAATATCGCTACAAAATCTGTTTTGATGAAGCTATTCGTATTTATTTGTATCACTTCCATAGTCATAATCGCTTGTATTAATGATAAATCCGCCACGACGGCTGATAGCAAGGAAAATAGTTACGTGAAGGAATTATCTGAATTCGCCTATCAGGGTGATACTTCTTCTCTTAGAAAAGCCGTTGATATACTAAAGAAAGAATACGGTATTGGTGACTTGGGATTCGAAGATATCAATATTTTAAATGTCAAGAACAGACAGGATAGCGTGTTTTTTGACTTTTCAATTGTCGAACCTAGATTCTTTGAATTGCATTCGAAGGATTATAGCGCGGCAAGCATCGGTTTCCTAACATTAGATAGTGTCGAGATTATCGTGTTTGATCAGGTCGGAATATTTGAGAAGATGAACATTTCTAAGGAAATTGATTTTGGTGTGCAGGAGAGTGAATATGCTATGGTTTATGAACCGCTACTTTTCAGATTTTACCTAAAGCATAATGGACAACTAAATTTTGTAGAGGAACAATGGTTGGATTACGGACGTAAAAAATAGTGCGAGAACATTGATTAAAGAAGAAATAGAACAAGCATTACAATGCTTATTCTACTTCTTTCGACACATCTACTAGTGTAATGGTAAGCGCATTATGTAGTCCATTCACTAGTGGATAATACGTGCCGTGGATGATTTGATGTATCGATATACCCGCAATGCAGTACACCACTTCCGATGTGGGAGCAGGAAGTGTTGCCCGCAGTTCATCCCCTTCGTAATAGCCCATGAGCGGAATGTAATCCGTCTCCGTCATGATCGGCCGAGGCAATCGCTCTTCAGTGTTTGGAAGCGCAGCAACTGCAAATCGAAATTTTATATGTGTAGCACCCTTATGTTTTTTTCATGCCGATTTCAGGTTCGAAAGGCGGGATTTTAAGTGTCGCCATTCCAGAAATGCGATCGAACTTTGTGATCAGCCGCTCTGCCAAGAGGTGGGATAGGCTGCTATTGATATTAAATTCAAATCCGCGCAATTGGGGCGTGTTTTCGTCTCGTAACATGCGATCGCCCCGCAAGCTTTTGCTGTCGCTTTTCTGTATGCGGTGTACCAAGGAAACCAATCTAGTCCTTAGCGATTTATCGGCCATTTCTCTCGTGACATAGTGGAGCTGCTGACGTATTTGCTTGGCTTTTTTGGAGGCACGGCCGAATTCATAAGCATTTTCGCGTGTACGCTGAAACTTCGGATCTTTCAAGACACGTTTGCCACTCACGCCCTTTTTCTTGCCGAAGGCAAAGCGGTTGATGCCACTTTCCGATGAGGAAAGATGGTTGACCATTTGGATCAATTTCGATATGTCTATTTGTTTTGCCATTACCTGTCGCTTTTTTCTAGCTGTGTGCGAGCGGTTCTAAAAAAAAATCAGAATACCATGGGTATAAATTAACGCATAACTGCAAGTTAAGTAATTTAATCTTATTTGTATTTTTATTCCGGTAGTTGGCCGCTGATTAACAGTTTATTAACGCTGTGATGATTAATTCAATTTTGGGTTATAGCTCTTTTCAACTGCCTTGAAAGGCCAAATTAATTGGAGATAGATCGCCCACTGATTCGGCATTGCTTCACCTTTCCCGTATTGTTAGTGTATCGTTAGTGTAACTAACATAGTCATTTTGAGTATTGGTACTGTATTGGTACTGTATTAGAACTGTACTTACAAACGACAAGGAGACGCCTATTAAAGGTTAATCTTCCCTGAATGTATGGTGAATGGTGCGTTAGGGAATGGAGAGTTAGCTGTGGTTATGTAATCATTAAATTATCATTCCTCAAGACAGTCTTTCTAAACCTTTTAAAACTAAAAGACATATAAATCGTTGTACAACAGAAGAAAAACATTTATAAACATATAAAATTGATAACTATGAAAAATGTAATTTATCCACTGGCAGTTTCGGCTATATTAGCGGCGACCGCTTGTAACAACAGTGCGAACAAGACCGATGGAACTTCTGATACTACGATGGGTGTGGCGACTACACCACCTGCGGTTAACGACGAGGCCATGAGTAATGCCCAGGCGGATACTGCTTTTGTACGAAAAGCAGCAATAGGAGGTATGGCTGAGGTAGAGATGAGCAAACTGGCCGTCGACAAAAGCAGCAATTCAAAAGTCAAGGAGTTTGCGACGATGATGGTCAACGATCATACAAAAGTAAATGAGGAATTGAAATCCATCGCCGATCAAAAGAATGTGATGGTACCGACCTCACTAGATGCTGCGCACGAGCAGAAGAAACAAGATTTGATGAAGAAAGAAGGTGTGGAATTCGATAAGGCTTATATCGAGGCGATGGTCAAAGGACATGAAGATGCGCATAAAGTGATGGAAGATGGTGCAAAAAACAATCTGGATCAGCAACTGCGTGATTTTGCTGCGAAAACAGAGCCTGTCGTAAAACAACACCTAGAGATGGTGAAGAAGATGCACGCT
Source organism: Sphingobacterium chungjuense (assembly GCF_011316935.1). Classification (GTDB taxonomy): domain Bacteria; phylum Bacteroidota; class Bacteroidia; order Sphingobacteriales; family Sphingobacteriaceae; genus Sphingobacterium; species Sphingobacterium chungjuense. The sequence goes on along the minus strand of NZ_WLYS01000003.1, from coordinate 426,206 downwards.
GACATGAAATAAGTCATTCGTATAAAAACGATATACTTTAAAGCCTCGCTATATAGCGGGGCTTTGTTAGTTTTTCACCTACTTTCTTAATGATTTGATCACCAAACCAGCTGCTAGTCCGCCGATGGCATACCAAGCAACCGTCATGTATTTTGTTTTTGTGGTGCGCGTGATAGGTTTGTCATCCAAACCCATAGGCTTGGTTAAGGCCAATGCGCCTGCTCCGGCGATAAGACCAGATGCCAACCCAAGACCAATGATATTTTTGCGACGCGCCATGCCGATAAGGCTGTAATAAGCGGCATTGCTAATCACATCTGCAGCAAGCGTCGTCAAGAATAATTTCTCCCCTTGCGGTGGCTGTACGCCGACTTTGCCGAGCCCTTTGGAAAGTGCTTCTTCGCCCACCTTGTCTACGCGCGGCGCATCCTCACTAAATTGTGCAACTGCTTGATGTACGATATTAAGAACGGCAGCGCCAACAAGGCCGCCTACGAGGTTTCCCAATGTTTTTTTCATGGTATGCGTTTTATGGTGATGACTATTTCTCGAATAGCACGCGTACTCATAGCATGCTTCTCACCAGGTCATATGTGCTAAGACAACAAGCGTACAGCGCAATTGTTTATCCCTGTATCATCCTATTAAACTGAATGCCACTATTGCTCAGTCTATTACATATAGCGGGAAAACAAAACGAGCGTAGATCTCTTTTAGGTAGAAAGAAATAAGCGATGATACATAAAACAAATCAAACAAGTTTGAAGGCTGAGCAAGCTGGCGACACGAGCTACGAATACTATGATGTACATTCTGATAAAACGAATCTTAACGGTTCGGGCGTGTATGTAAACGGCGGACAAGAAGTGGGCGCTTGGTGTGAGGTAGACAAAACAGAGGGCAAATTTTTCGTCAACAAATCCTTACGGATCGACAATGAGCAAATGGTACTGGGTAATTTTGCAGATTATTGCAAGATCCAATATCCAAATGTGACCTTTACCGAATTTGAAAGGGTAGACGTAGCGGCAATCTAGCCACTGCCTCTTTTAACACCAAAGCCTCTTGAACAACAAGAGGCTTTGGTGTTTTTATAGATTGACGAGCAATTAACCTAAGCTGAGAAAGGCCATACGATACGTATTAACCCGCCAATTTTCCTTTCAACCGGCGAATCATCTGTTGCAGCCGATTCAGATAATCTTCCCGCAGCCATTCCCGATAATTCTTCGTGACGTTGCCTAAGCATTTTGCATATTCTCTAATACGGATATTGATTTCTGCGTGCAAGTATTCCACCAGCTGCAAAGCTTCGGTGGTGTTTTCGCTATTTTCTAGACACATGCTGGCATGTTGCCGGATGGAGTCGCGTATGGCATTCTTCGGTTTTTCGTCCGCTGCGATCAATGCCTGATAGGCGGAAAGCATATCGAAGGAAGTTTCCAGACTGTTGGGAAAGCGTGTACGCATCTCCGGATCGATCTGACGGATATTGCTTACCGTATGTTTCATGCTTTCATGGTAGATGTCAGGATTTTCAAACACATGCTGCCAATCAATCTCTGCATCCCAATTGCCAAATCGATCCGCATTATTTCCTAAATCGACCAAAGTAAAGGTTGCTTTCTTTGGCAAACGCCGGGCTCCACGCCCCACCATTTGATGGTACAGCGTGATCGAAGTCGTGGCTCTATACAGGATCACGGCTTGCGTCTTTGGTTCATCAAAACCGGTCGTCAAGATCGATACCGAAGTCAGGATGGCGCCCTTTGTTTTACGATACCATTTTAGAATTTCTTCTCTCTCGGCGCTGGACGTTTTGTTGTCCAAATGACGTATCGGGTATCCCGCAGCTTCGAATACTTCCAGCACTCGGCGAGAGGTGAAAATGCCGTTATTAAATATTAACGTCTTCTTTTTAAGTGCATGTGACTGATAGGCGTGCAATAGTAAATCGAGCATAGCATCCGAACCGAAGAGCATGTCGGATGTGCTAATGGTAAAATCCCCGTTGCTACCTGTTTGGAGACTGTTTAGTTCGACATCGTAACCGTGGTACTTGGGTTTTGCTAAAAATCCCTCATTAATCAACTGAGCAATAGGAGCGCCGACCACCAATTCTTCATAAAAGCCGTTCATCGGTAGATTAACATCGGATGAGAATGGTGTTGCCGTTACACCGATCACGGTAGCATTTTCGAATCGATCCAATAATTTTTGAAAGGAGTTGTGGTGTGCTTCATCTACAATGATCAAACCGACTTCGTGAGTATTGATCATACCTTCATCGATGCGGTTATTCAAGGTTTCTACCATCGCCACAAAACAGTGAAATAGATCCTTTTTAGGAATGCGTTTCACTTTACTATTAATCACCTTATTGACTACGCCGCTCTCTTTCAGCGCGCGTGTGGTCTGTGCACACAATTCCGTTCGGTGCGTCAGTACAATTACTTTCTTTTGATGCTCTTCAATATAACGCTTCGCTATTTCAGAAAATATTAAGGTCTTGCCACCACCGGTAGGCAGTTGGTACAGGATGCGGCGTTTGTCGCGCGTATCGGCTGCCAATTTGCCAAATAGCAGATCAATATCATTCTGCTGAAAATAATAAGGTGTCCTACTTGCAGACTTTTTCTTGGTAGAGGTATTGATGCATTTCATAGAAATAAAACCTAGTATGGAGTCCGAATGTTTGACCGTATCCATAATAATTTACATCGAAGAAATACTACTTGAAAACAATGTTGGGGAGACAGCGCGATTGAACTATGCTGTCTTATTTTGGCTGCCTAGCTCAGCACTTTTGGTTAGCAAGTGATGGATAAAATCCTTGGCCCACTGTAGCCTATCTTTGGTATTGCTGAGTGTGCTAATGGACATATCATTTACGGTACGTAAACTAATTGCGATTTTTGCTATTGCCTTGATGATGGCTAGATTACCTAATCTTTCGGGAGATACGGTATGGCAGCGCTCGCTCCACAGCACATGCACTGCTTGGGCAAAAATCTCTTCTTTCTCCTTTTGGCAATAGGAGGTATGGTTAATTAGACCATAGATAACTGCTGCATATTCATCAAAAAATAGATCATAAGCTGCCCTGCTTTTAGCATCGACGACTTGATGAGAACTTTTTGACAAATGCATATTGACTAATTTCTAGTAAGCGCTAATGCATCTACATGTAGACCCATAGCATAGTAAGAACTCCGAATGCGGTGATTTGTTCTTTTCCCTACACATTTAGCATGTATTTGCTACTCAGCGGAGATAATGTTATGTTATTTTGTGAGAGCGCATTTGGCGATGCTGAATAAAGAAACCTTATGAGTGGTGGGGAATAGTCAGGTAATGAGTAGAGTCGGGCTGAGGTTTTTTGGATTGAGTAATTAAGTTTACACAGCACGATTATGACCTATTTCGAAAGTAGCTCCTCTAATTTTAATTTTAAATCCTCTCCCTTTAAATCCTTTGCGATCACTATGCCATCGGGGTCAAGCAAAAAATTTGACGGTATGGATGTGATGCCATATCTCAGATACACCTCGCTCTTATTTGCTTTCAGATCCGATACCTGTGGCCATGATAGGTTATCTTCAGAGATTGCAGAAATCCAATTATTATAATCTTTATCTATAGATACACTTACGATCTGAAAATTGGAATCTTTGTAGGTATCATATAGAGAAATCAAATTCGGATGTCCCTCACGACACGGTAGACACCATGAGGCCCAAAAATCCAGTAATACGTAGCCACCTCGTAAAGAAGATAAGCTGATAGGTTTTTTAGTTGAATCGGGCAGAACAAAGTTGGGCGCCTGTGTTCCTACAGTAACCATTCTTTTTTTACATATTCGACTCTCTATTTCATTTCCTTGCGGTGTTTGTTTTAGTTGCTCTGACAGCTTTTCATAGATTGATGCAACTTTATCAACGTAGTTATTGATTCTTGAGCGGTTGTCTAAAATATCAAGACTTATCTTAGAATCCGTGTTTGCCTCCGCAAATGCTAATTCTTCATCCACAATTTCAAAATGTAGCTTGTTTAGTGCGTAGGAATTGCGATTGATAAAAGCAGTATCTTTTTTTTCTTGCTCTGTTAGCAAGTGAGGTTCTTTTATCGAATCGTACCGAGATCTAATTTGATCGATTTTAGTTTGTAGCAGATTAAAACTGTCGTTTAACGCAGTGCCGGAAACACGCGCAGAGGATAGACTTTTCGATCCTTTAATGGTAATATCACCGGACTCAAGATATAATTTAATGTAGTCAGTAGTATAATCTATTAGCTGCGGATTTTCATTTCTATAAAGCGATGCTTTAATCGGTTCTTGAACGTATCCTTCTATAGTGAAAAATTTATTGCTAGCTACGACCTTGTGTACTATGTGTTGGTCATTTTCTCTATAAGATAAAAAGATACTATCTCCACTGTTTACATCTTCAACAATTCCTCTGATGGTAAATTTAGATTGCGCAATGGAAGCGTTTGCGATAGCTAGAGCGCCTGCAAAGGCGGTTATCAGGATCTTGAGTGTTGTGATGCTTCTTGATAATAAACTCATGGAAGTTGACGCTTAATGAGGTTGATTGGGTTGTTTTTACCGTTCATTTGAAGGGTAGTTAGGTGCACTTTCATTATCTTGAATTAGAAAGTGATAATGAATGTGATCATACAAAAATAGTAAATTTAATGAAAATGGGTAAGAATTGAGAATTATGCATTGAAGATCACTTATTGACGTGCTTCGAAATAGCTATGTATTTGATTTTTAGACTTAATGATTATTATATAAAGTCGCGTTGGAAAGAAAAAAATATATTTTGATCACAATTCATGATTATTTTATTTGTATATTTAAGCAGTTGGTACACCGATACTTGACTTACTTATGGTCCAGTGAGCTTTATGAATAATAATAACCAAGGTGTTTCCATCTAAAATTTACTCCTATTCTCTAACCTTTTTCTAAAAAACTAACTATGAAAAAAAATGTAATTGCACTTCTAGTTGTAGTATCATCATTCACTGCATTCAGCTTTTCAAGCGATCAGCATATTACCACGAACGATATTAGATTCATCAAAGATGGTTTTCATGTACAGGTTTTCTATGAAGGCTCGATGGTAACTGGTATCGAAGTCACGATCGGAGGACCTAATACGCCAGCATTTTTTAACTGGACTCCATCGCCGGGGCGTGTAAATTCTGGTTGTTTCACAGGTGTCATATACGTAGAAGGTCCTGAAGGCGAGGTAATATTGGATGTCAATTGCAACAATTAAGAGATTTCAATGCCCAATTTGAAACGGCAGCAATTTTTACCATTTCCATTCTAGTATTATCTTCGAGCTAAATTTGAGGCTTATGTGCAAATTGAGCGGAACACTTCTTGAAGGGTTTCGCTCAATATGTATCTTGAGTTTTTGGCTACTTCCCCAGATACGTTAGTTATATAATCTCCTAAGAGAATTTTGTCGTAAGTTTGTCTTTGTATCTGTCAACTCAATACATCTCATGCCAGCATCGAAGGAATTGATCGGAGTAAAAGAAATAGCTCGTCGCGCGAACGTATCTAAAGGTACGGTAGATCGGGTGATTCACAATCGAACGGGAGTTTCGGAAGAAACCAGAGCACGCGTGAATGCGATCATCAAAGAGGTAGACTACAAGCCGAATGTATTGGCTCAACGGTTGGCTAAAAGTGCGCGTGAGACTTTCAAGATCATTGTTTTATTACCTTCGGTTTCGGAAGAGTCCGAGTTTTGGCAGGCACCCCAAGATGGAGTAGATCAGGCTTTATCCGAAATCGCACAGTATGGCGTGGTCGTTAAACGGTATTTTTTCGATCAAAATGAGCAATCCTCCTTTGCCAAAGCCGTTTCAGCAATAGCACATGAAAAAGCGGTAGATGGTATTCTCTTGACACCCACTTTTGAACAGGAAGCGAAGGAACTTGCTTCGTATTGCGATAAGCACCAAATACCTTATGTCTTCATCAACTCCGATTTGCCAAGTACACAAAGGCTCTCTTATATTGGCCCTAAACTATTTGATAGTGGTCGTTTAGCTGGAGAGCTTGCCTACGTTGCACTGCAAGAGAAGCAAAAAGCAGGCATTATTCACATTGCAAAAGAGATCGTAGGAAATAACGCGGTGCTTGAAAAGGAAGAAGGTTTTAGATCTTATTTTCAGGATCGCAAAGCGGCTGATCAGGTATTTACATTTAGTTGTACGGAGACTGGGTATGAAAGTGTCCGTACTAAATTGGACGACGTGTTCGCTAAGTCCCATGATATAGGATTGCTATACGTGACCAATTCCAGATCATCGCTAGTGGCACGCTGGGCGAAAGAACGCGGCATGCAGGATATCTTGATTATTGGCAATGACCATTTGACGGACAATTTGAGATACCTTGAGGATGGATTCATCAACTTCCTGCTCTGCGAAAGACCTAACGAACAGGGATATCGCGGGATTATGGCCATTTTCCAGTTGGCCGTCCATAAAAAGGAAATGTCTGGCGACTACTTTACACCGATTGATATCATTACGAGAACAAACTTGGTGTACTATCGAAACTGATTTTAATTTTTTTTGTTAAAAAATTTGTTTTAGAAATTTGGATTCGTACTTTCGTGTACGTGCCCGACACATATTTCTTTTACCTAATTATACATATTATGAATACATGCCTTTATGCGGTTCCTGAAAATTCTTAGCTAGAGATTTTTTTTAACCAGTTACGTGCACGTGCACGTAAAGATAATAGTATCAAATTTTTAATAAGAATGTAGCGATTTTATTGACCAAAATAACCTAAAAAATGATAACAGCTCGATATTCTTCCTTATTAAGCATGATGTGTTTAATAATGTGTGCTCTTTTCAGTATGAAAGACACCCAAGCCCAAGTTAGGCGCTCTATACAAGGGCAAGTTTTTAATGCCGAAATGCGCCCTCTTCCTGGTGCGTCGGTTTCGGTGCAAGGTGCTTCGATTACCGTGGCTACCGATCTGAACGGAAGATTTGTATTAAACAATGTACCGACGGGGGAACGTACATTGGTGTTCAACTATATGGGGTACGAAACGTTAGAACGTACAGTTCAGGTGGCCAATGAAAACGTATTGTTAGGCAACGTAGTCTTGACCCTTAATGCCGAAAAGCTCGGTGTGGTCGAGATCACAGCAGTGATGGAAGGACAACAGAAGGCGTTGAACCAGCAGCGCATGGCTGACAATATTAAGCAAGTGATTTCGGCTGATGTAATGGGGCGTTATCCTGATCTCAATGTCGCTGAGTCACTACAGCGCCTTCCTGGTGTCACCATTGGTCGCAATAGCAGTGGCGAAGGTGCCAAAGTACAATTGCGCGGTACACCTGGCAACTTTACTAACATCAATATTAATGGGGAACAGATGATGGGGAGTGATGAAAATGGTGCGCGCAATCCATCGTTGGATGTTATTCCTGTCAATGTGTTGTCTTCCATGGAAGTGATCAAAACCCTGACACCCGATTTAGATGGCGATGCCATCGCAGGGACGATCAATATGAAAACTCCTACCGCTGCTTCGATGAAAACTGTTGCTACACTTGATGTGGGAGTGGGGTACAATGATTTGCGGTCTAAAATTAATAATATCGTTAATGGAGGTTTAGGAAAGCGATTTTTACCTAGTGATGCTGTTCCGAACGGACGCTTGGGGGTGATCGCCACTGGGAGCTACTTTCGTACCCAAAATGGATATGATGATCTGCGTGCTCAGGTCTGGGAAGCCAAAGATTATGGTTTTGGAGAGATCTATTTCCCTACGGATATTCGCTATTTGTATATGCAGAATGATAGGAAAAGATTTGGTACTTCTGCTACAGTGGACTACGTCGTAAATCCATCTACTACCTTGGTCGCAAACATGCTTTATAGTAGTCACAACAACGATCTGACGCGATACCGTAAGCGTACCCGTATGCAATCAGCACGTACTACGTATGATGCGGAGTCGGGATCATTTGTTAATACTCGGGGGCGAGGATACAATGAAGTGATGGCGGGAACGGAAGATAATGATGTGCTGACATTCAGTCTGGAAGGTGAAACTAAGATTGGTGGTGTCATGTTGGATGCTGCCGGCTTCTATAGTCAATCAGAGATGGTATACCGCGGTGGAACGTATAATTTTATCACCGGAAATATCAATTTGCAGATCGACGATATTGAAACCGATTTTTTAGAGGCTTCTGGGGCAGATTGGAAAAATGACGCATCACTGTATACCTACAATGCGGTAGAGCGCAATTATTGGAATACCAAAGGACAGAATTATACGGCCAGACTCAATGGAAGTTACAGTTATTCCCTTTGGGGTAATGATGCCCTGTTCAAAGCCGGCGTCAAATACAAGCGGATGAATAATCAACGCTGGCGGCCTGATAATACCCTTGTTACGACCTATGCTGGCGACGCTGCCACGGGCAACTTAAGCAATTTTGCGGGAGTAGCCGAGCTTTCAGACGATCTACTTGATGGTCATACCAACTTTGGGTTAGCTGTTGATCGCGACAAGACCATTTCTTTTCTAGATCAAAACTTAGGAACTGATCTTTTTCCAATCAATGAAAGAGCTACACGCAGTAGTATCGATTCCTATTTCTACAATTCAGAAGAAACGATCAAATCGGGGTATCTCATGAATCGGGTACAAATCAATAAGCTGATGTTTTTAGCAGGTGTGCGTCTAGAGCACAATCAAGTGGATTATGCTGGAAACATCATCGAAACGGATGACACCGAACAGTGGGTATCGACTACGCCCAATTTTCAATCCAATTCTTATGTCAAAGTGTTGCCCAACGTTCAATTCAAATATGATTTGGATCGTTCATCGCTGTTGCGGTTAGCGTGGACTTATGGCTACAGTCGCGCCAACTTCGTAGATCTTGTTCCGGGCAGATTGATCAATTTATTGGGTGAAGCGATCACCGATGGTAATCCTGATTTGCAGCCCGCCACGTCGATGAATTTGGATTTGATGTACGAGAAGTACCTATCTAATCTAGGAATTATTTCCGCAGGAACATTTTACAAGCGCATCGATCAATTTCAGTACAACAGCGTATTTGCCCTTACAGGCAATGAGTTTGACGGAGCGGACGCTTACACCGGATGGCGTTGGTTTCGCACCTTAAATGGCGATGTGGCACATGTGGCAGGTGTGGAGGTGAATGTGCAAAGCAATCTGACCTTTCTTCCAGGTATTCTGAGTGGACTATCGGTGATGGCCAACTACACCTATACCTATTCCAATGCAGATGCACAGTTCCGCGAGGATCTTCGACTGCCTGGGCAAGCGGCACATACGGGGAATGCATCTCTTTCATTTACCTACAAACGTTTCTCCATACAGGGCAATGTTAATTACAACGGCGCTTATACCGAACTTCTCGGTGATCAGGATGCTACGGATGTCATCCGACACAGCAGGCTTCAATTGGATGCCAATATGGCTTTCAAGATTACACCCAAAATATCCCTTTACGCAGAAGGCGTCAACCTGACTGGCGCGCCGCAGATCGATTATTTCGGACAGCGGAATCGGATTTATCAAAATCAGTTTTACTCTTTCTGGGGACGAGCTGGTATTAAAATGAGATTATAAGTTTATCATCTATTATATATTTACGTTAAATGGCAGATTTTAAAACCGCTAAAGCGGGAGAGTTGGTTGTGGAGATTTTTGAAGACCGGAAAGAATTGGGAAAACGGTCGGCTCGATTGGCTGCAGACAAGATCAATGAACTATTGAAGGAAAAGGAGGAGATAGGTATTATATTCGCCGCGGCAGATTCACAACATGATTTTCTGGTGGAGTTGGTGCAACTGGATATTCCATGGACACGCATTCACGCTTTCCACATGGATGAGTATATTGGCCTATCGGCAGATTCAGACAAAACATTTGGCCGCTTTTTAGGAGAACGTATTTTTGACCTTGTCCCGTTTAAGCAGGTGCATCTTCTCAACAGCACTCCAGAAGATCTTTCGGCTGAATGCAGTCGCTATAGCACCTTGCTGGATCAGTATAAGCCAGATTTGGTATTCTTCGGGATCGGGGAGAACACGCATTTGGCATTCAATGATCCTCACGTTGCTAAATTTGGTGACGACGCAAAGGTCAAGGTCGTTCATATCGACGACCGCAGCCGCCAACAGCAGGTCAATGAAGGTTGCTTTAGCACTATTGCCGAGGTGCCGACAATGGCTTTTACGTTGACTATTCCATCATTGCTAGCGGCTAATTTTGGGTATTGTATGGTACCTGGTATTCGCAAAGCGGAAGCAGTATTCCATACCTTCTATAGTGAGATTTCGGAGGTTTATCCCTCAACCATCCTACGCACGTTGCCTCACGCCAGGCTGTTTCTGGATAGGGATAGCGCATCACGGATAGAGAAAGTGCCTACATAATCAATTATTAACCAGTAGACTTATGGATACGAAGCATACCTCAGTTGGAAATTATAGATGGTTCATCTGTTTTCTGCTGTTTCTCGCGACCACCATCAATTATTTAGATAGGCAGATTCTGGGCTTGTTGAAGCCGCAGTTGGAAGGCGAGTTTGATTGGACAGAGACCGACTACAGCTATATTGTGATGGCATTTACAGCTACGTATGCTTTGGGACAGCTGCTATATGGTCGGGTAATCGATCGTATCGGCACCAAGCTGGGGTATTCGATATCCATCACCTTATGGAGTGTGGCCGCTATGTTACATGCTCTTGCAAGATCTACTTTTGGATTTGGCTTCATGCGCGCCTTATTAGGTATTGGCGAATCGGGCAACTATCCGGCAGCAGTCAAAACCGTTGCCGAATGGTTTCCCCGCAAAGAACGCGCTCTAGCTATGGGTTTGGTGGATTCTGGTGCGAATATCGGTGCTTGCATTGCACCTCTTATTGTACCGTTGATTTCACTGTTGTTTGGGTGGAAGATGGCATTCGTGCTTACTGGTGCACTGGGTTTGATCTGGCTTGTTGTGTGGATGATTGCTTATCAGCTGCCCGCCAAATCCAAGCGACTAGGCGAAGCCGAACGCAATCTCATTTTGGCTGATGACGATGGTGACGATCACACTACTGCGAATGACTTTACTTGGGCTAAGCTAATCCGGATGCGTCAGACTTGGGCATTCATCGTCGGTAAGTTTTTTACGGATCCGATTTGGTATTTTTTTCTCTTTTGGTTGCCCTCATACTTTTCGTCCTATTTTGAGCTGAATCCTCGCGAGCCCAACCTTCCTTTGGCTGTGATCTATTTGGGTACCATGGTCGGCAGCATCGGCGGCGGATACCTGTCTTCTTGGCTTATTGGTAGAGGTTGGGCAGTGCACAAAGCTCGAAAAAGGGCGTTGCTCATTGCTGCGATCTGTGTCATCCCGATTATGACCACGCGGTTTTTCCACGAGATGTGGGTCATCATCGGATTGATCAGTCTGTCCGTTGCTGCCAACCAAGCGTGGAGTGCCAACATATTCACGATGGTTTCCGACATGTTTCCCAAGAAGGCGGTAAGCTCGGTGGTGGGAATGGGTGGCATGGCCGGTGCGATAGGAGGATTTCTATTTCCGCTATTCATTGGCTGGGTGCTTGATTTTTACAAAGCAGCAGATAATATCGTCGCAGGGTATAATATTATTTTCATGGTTTGTGGTTGTTCATTCTTGATTGCTTGGTTACTGATTCATTGGCTCACGCCAAGATTGGAACGTGTACGAATAAAATAAACGTTATTATGATTAAGTTACTTAGGATACACACCTTGTTAATAGCATTCTTGTCGCTGTTAGGGACGAATATGTATGCTCATCACTGGGACATCCGACAATTCGGAGCAGTAGGAGATGGCACTACTGACGATACAAAAGCCATACAGCTCGCTATTGATAGCTGTGCGATGCGCGGAGGCAAGGTGTTTTTTCCAACAGGTGTATTTCGTTCCGCGACCCTCGTGCTCAAAAGTGACGTTACCTTACATTTTTCGGCGAAGTCCGTTCTGCTAGGCAGTGATCGGGCTAGCGATTATCCGTATCAGGATCCCGGTGTCACTTTCTATGGAGGTGATTGGGCTAAGCAGGCATTGATCTACGCTAATGGCGTGACCAATGTATCTATTGAAGGAAGTGGTACACTGGATGGTCAAGGAGCGCAATTCATATCCAATACGCTGAAAAAGCCAGATCGCTATCGAGATCGTCCGTATTTGCTATGGTTTGTACAGTGCAAAGATATTCGCGTGAGCGGAGTTACCTTACGCAATTCCGCGTTTTGGATGCAACATTACCTCGGATGCGAGCGATTGGTGATAGACGGCATCACCGTCTGGAATCATTCCAACAAAAACAACGATATGCTCGACCTTGACGGCTGCCGAGATGTACTAGTTCGTAATCTCGTGGGCGATGCCGATGACGATGGAATTACGATAAAAAGTACTTCTCCATTTGTCTCTGAAAACATCGTGATCGATCAATGTATCATCAGTAGCCACTGCAATGCGATCAAATTGGGGACAGAGTCGACTGGTGGTTTTCGAAATATCCGGATCAGCAATTGTATTATACGACCTTCGGCTCAGCGTACCGTCATTTATGGTAAGCCCGACGGCAGCAGTGGCATATCGTTGGAGATGGTCGATGGCGGAGTGATGGAGAATATTCAAGTGCAGGGAATCATTATGGAAGGGACGGAAGTTCCCATTTTCGTGCGACTGGGTAACCGTGCCAGAAAATATTATGATGGCGCCGATAGCCCTTCTATTGGGATTGCCCGCAACATCCACCTATCGGATATTACCGCTACTCGTGCCGGACAAACGGGTTGTTCCATAGTCGGTGTTCCGGGAGGTGTCATTGAGAATGTGACGCTAAATCGTGTTGATATTAGTTTCGCTGGGGGAGGCTCTGATACTCTGCGACATCGCGAGATCGAAGAGTTGGCAGAACATTATCCCGAAGCGACCATGTTCGGACTATTGCCTGCGTATGGATTATTTGCACGTCACGTTGATGGCTTATCGCTCCATCAGGTCAGGTTCTCGTCGTTAACTGCAGACAATCGGGCAGCTATTGTATTGAAGGACGCTAGACGCGTGCATATCTCCCAACTGGATGCTGCACTGTCGAAGACGGCACCGATGATTCAGGCGGCTGCGGTAGATGGACTGTTTATGACGAATAGTTGGTTGCCCAAGGATAAAAAGCGGCAGATACAACTCACCGGATCAGCTAAGAAAATACAAAGCGTAGGAAATTTTATCGGTGATGAATAAGCGATATGCTATACTCTTTACGGCGATTATAGCCATTTTGTATCTTTCTGGATGTACACGGCATGTTGCACCTTTGCCGGTATTATTTCCCTATCCTCAATACGTTGTGGTCGGAGATCAGGTTGCGCAAGCGGATACTAGTTTTACGATCAGTCTAGACGGTCTGGATACGGCGGTGCTGTCCCGTCTACTTGAGGTCGCTGGCGGGCGTTTAGCAGAAGAAGGGCTACGCCTTGCACTGATCGCAGATAGTGATATCGCGATAATTCCCGACGCTGCAAAACCTTGGCTGGACAGTATCGGTACAGAGGGCTATATTCTGGAGATTACCAACGCAGATAAGCGATTGGTAGCACATACCGAAGCAGGGCTTTTCTATGGTCTACAGACGTATAAGCAACTGCTCCGTGCGGGATATGACCGAGATGTGCTGATAGCCGATTGGCCATCGTTTAAAGATCGCGTGGTGTTTGATGATATCAGCCGCGGGCCTATATCCACCGTTGCGTATGCGAAGGAACAGATTAGGCGACTTGCAGAGCTCAAAGTCAATGGATTTTCATGCTATATTGAGCACGTTTTCCGTTCGGAAGCTTATCCGGATTTTTCGCCAGACGATGGTCATTTCACCGTGGAGGATATTCGAGAACTATCAGCCTATGCCGAAAAACATCACATTAAGCTCATTGGTAATTTTCAATCCTTTGGCCACTTTCGGAATATTCTTTCGCAACCCGCCTATGCTGATCTCGGAGAGACCATCAATTTGATATCGCCAAACAATCCCAAAGCCAAGCAATTTTTAGAAACTGTGCTCGGAGAACTGTGTACCGCTTTCAATTCTCCCTATTTTCATGTCAACTGCGACGAGACATTTGATCTTGGCAAAGGCAAGTCCAAAGCCTATGTAGACAGCGTGGGTATAGCCACATACTACGCGGATCACATCCGGTTTTTGTACGATGTAGTCAAGTCCCATGGCAAGCAGCTCATGATCTGGGGAGATATTGTATTGGAACATGAGGAGATTCTGGATATGTTACCAAAGGATATCATATACATGACTTGGGAATACAGCAACCACGACTCTTATGACAAATGGATCAAGCCATTCGCCAGCCGTGGATTGCCCTATATGGTTTGCCCGGGCGTATTGAATTCCTTGCGTCTTTTCCCAGATGTGGCTACCGCTATCGCAAACATCGATGGGTTTACCGCCGCAGGCCACCAAGCTGGCGCGCGTGGTGTATTTACCACTATTTGGGACGAAGGTGGACAAGATCAGTTGTTTTCAATGGATTGGTATCCGGTATCAATGGCAGCGGCCAAGAGCTGGAATGCTGAACAGACTTTAGATGCAAAGCAGGATGAGCACTTCGAACGCGTTGTGTATGGCACAGACCTACCATCTGTGGTACCCGCCATACGCCAACTCGTGGAATTAAGCAATCTACCTTTGACCTACAATATGTCTGATGCTGTCTGGTGGCAAGATTTGCTTCCATCTGGTGTGGATGAGCTGTTACTCAACAATACGGACGTGCCGAGCGCATTAGATTACGTGTCTAAAGCAGATTCTCTACTGAGCAAGTCAACCGCCGTTCGAAATCAGACTGATCTGTTAGTTTTGCAGTATATCATTGACCGCTACAAGTTGCTATTGAAGACAAGGTTAATCATTGCCTCACAGGCTGAGAAAGGTCAGGTAATTCCTCATAAAATCCAATCCCTCAGAAAAGAGTATGAAGATCTTCAAAGCCGGTTCGTACGCTTGTGGCATCGTGAGAACCAGCAGTATAGTCTAGATTACGCGCTCAAACCTTATCAAAGTCGTATAGCGGATTTAGATAGATTGCTGGGCGACGACCGTGTAGCATTAAATCGGGTGCACGTATCTCCGCATTATTATTTCGGGTATTGGCTCTTATCCGGCCCATTTTCAGCTTCACCACAGATTAGTGGTGTGTACAGTGATGATGTCGATCAGAATCATCCACCCAAGCCAGGCGATTTTACACGTAGGGGAGACAAGACGCTGCGATGGACCAAGGTAAATTCATCGGTCGGTGGATTCATGCCGATCAACGGAAAAGGAAGCCGATGGTATGCCTATGCGAAAATCCATGTCGATGAAGATACCAGTATCGTGGCACATTGGGGGCATGCCGGTCGATTGAATTTGAATGGCGTGTGGTTAACGGGTAATCCTAGCACGGAAGAAGGGGTGTTGCCCGAATTTGCGTACACGCTACGGTTGAAACGCGGTTACAACGATATTTTATTGGAGATGCATGCTGTTGCCGAGACCGACCGCTTTACCTTTCGGCTAGCCACTCCATTGCCAGTTATAAACCACAAACATAAATACACCTTAAATCCAAATCCGAATAAACATGAAGCAGATTAGATGGGTTATCGTATTTTTTCAGTTGTCCGCATGGTTCACGGGCTATGCCCAATTGACGAAGCAGGAGACTTCAAAGACGATCAATGAAATGGCCAATACCGTAGCGACTGTTATTATGGACAAACAAGGGCGATCGCTTTGCGATTATAACCTTACGCTGAGCGAATGGTATCCCTACGAAGTACCTTGGCATACAGGGCAAGCGATCAATGCTTTAGTAGGTGCTTATGAGGTGGTAGGCAATAAGAAATGGTTGAATGTCGCACGTCGTGGTGGTGATTATTGGACTGCATTGCAAATTAAGGAGCATCCTGTGCTAAACGGGATGATTCGAGCTACACATGGTGATTTTATTGGAGATGACTTGATTGTGTTTGCTACGATTTCTGATGGTACTCCAGGTATTTATGCGCTCAGCCATGCCACAGGTGACCAACGTTATGCACGTATTGCCAGTGAAGCAGCGCAATGGATGCTCGATCATATGTACGATGCCGAAAAGGGTATCTGTTATGACAACGTAGACGCAGAGACTGGCGAGGTTCAGAAGGAGTATAGTCCTTTTTGGAAAAATAAGGCATTGGGTGAGCAGACTTTATACGATGTATCTCGGCCGAATACCGAAGGATCACTTTTCAAAGATGCCTACGAGTTCACAGGTAATGAGGCCTTCCGCGACGCCTTTCTACGCTTATGCGACAAACTTGTAGAGCTGCAGGACGAGCATGGTGTTTGGCCACAGTTCATGCCCAATTCTGCCATCAATCATTCTTTTCACCCGCGATTCAATCTTTGGTATGCCGAGTCGCTTTTGGAGGCTCATGCGCTCACCAAAGATAAAAAATACGTTGAGGCAGCAGCCAAGACCGCCCGTACACATGCCAAGGCACAATTGAAAGACGGAACGATTCTTTATGACAACTACACTGATGGGAGGGCGCCAGACAAAGGGTCGATTACAGGTTCGGCGGTTGCGTTCGCCGGCATTGTTTGGATGCGTTTAGCAGAATTGGGTTATCAGGAGTTTGTTCCAAATATCGAATTATCGGCTCGTTGGTTAGTGAATAATCGGTTTGCACAGGATCATGCAGATAAAAATCTTCGGGGACAGGTATTAGAAACGCGTACGCGTTTTCGCAATGATCGGGTTTGGTTCGTCAATCGCGACATTGGGACGAGTTTTGGCTTGCGATTCATGACGGATTATTATCACTATAGACAGTTCCATTAAAGGCGTAAATAGTGCGCCAGAAATATGCTTGTCGGTGTATGCGTTGATTGTTTGTGTGGTTTTGCTACTTTTTAATATCACTTTTGGTGATCCCGTTGGGAGTGGCTCAGTCGCACAATTCCCGCACGCTTACCCTGTGCCTTCTGTGAATCGAACTCTTTGGGTTTTCATCCCGGCTATAAACGACAAAAGCCCCAACTTTTGTTGAGGCTTTCGTGATCCCGGAGGCTTTCGTGATCCCGCTGGGATCATATTTGAGGGTGAAATCTGCTTTCACATGGCTTAAGCCATGTGTAGAAAAGCGACTCGCCGAAAATCTCACCTTGTTTTTTAGCTGCAAATGCCGTTAAGTAAATGTATGAATTAATCTTCAATACGTAAGCAAGTAGGTATGTATTTGAAAGCTTCACTATTTTCCTATGGCATAACGATGTATTTTTTTAGAATCGTCTAGGATAGTACGCAAGCGATAACATAAAATACTGTTGCAGATTATTGCTATAGATAGTAGTGAAATTCCCATTGTTAAAAATATTGGAAACATTTCTGTTTTGTCTCAGAAGATCAACTGCCGAAAGCTTAATTTCAGCAGTTTTATTTCTCAGCATCCTATATGCTACGTAAGTATTCCAAATCGTAAAATTTACAGGTGATGCCCAAGTCGATCTATTGCTATTATAGGTCAGATTGGTATTCACTGAGAGATTTTTATCGATTGCATAATTGATGCTCAGTGTATGAGATAAGGTAGTGCCATTAAATTGCGAATTCAGTACTTCCTGTTTTAGCTCATTAAAAAATATTCTTTCCCGAAATTCAATATTCAACACATCATTTATACCGTAACCCAGCGTCGAGGTTAGTGATAAATCCTTGCTATTATTCTTTAAGAAAACTTCGTTGATATAGGTGGGCGTAGCGGTTTGGTCAAAGTTTGCTCCCACAAAAAAATTAAAATCCGAACCAGCGAACTTGACGGATTTACGAACCTCTACAGATGCTCTAAACTTTCTGTAAGAAAAACCATTGACCGCAAAAGCTTGCTGCCTATTGTCTGGAGTAATAAAAATGCTGTCTATAATTTTATTGTTAGAGTAATCGAATCCCACTCCCAATTTGTACCTGAATGCATTCTTTGTCTTCAGATCGACGTATTCAAATGACGTGTTGGAGGTATAAACCTTCTCCCTGTCTACGTTTAAATTGCCCCGTCGAATAAAAAAAACCTGTGCACTGTCCACGAGTGGGGCTAGCTGATCGATATATGGAAGATTTAGCTCTGTTTTAATTTCAGAACTGAAGGACGTCATAAAACGTCCAAAATTATTGTTTAATCTTGATATGCTGACTTCTGGAACAAAATCAGCATATTGTCTCTGGATATTTCGAAAATCAAAAAGAGACTTGTTTTTATAGCCTATATTTGCGAATAACAGCCCCAAAGAGATGCGCGTGTTTTTTTCATATCTTTCGCTGAGTCTCTTTCCCCAAGATTTGTTCAGTCTTGTGCCATAGTGAAACTTTTGTTCTTCCTCTGTATTTTGATCACTTAAGTTATCATTGATATCGTAAACTCCCATATCAGAATCAGATACAACAGAGTTCAATTTTTTACCGAATCTTGCGTAATTGGCTACTAGGTCAATGTTCAAAAATCTTGTAGGGTATCCTAAAATAACTCTTTCAAAATTAGGAAGTACTACACTTGCATTTTGACGATTCTCTTGAAGTATTATGTGGTAATTTCTATCGAAAATCATATTCGAGCTCGGATCGATAAATGAGGTAAAAGTATTAACAAGATCAGCATTGTTCTTACTGTCATCAAACGTACCTGAATAGGAAAAACTAAATGGAGGCCGCTTTTTCATTAGATAATGTTGCGGATTATAGTTATAATCGAGACTAACTAGGTAGCTTTGAGATGATGTATTGCTGTTATATACTCCTTGGCTATTGCTTAGCTCTTGACCCAGTTCATCAGAAATAGAACGTGAGTTTAGATTAGCGACTTCTTCATCCTGATATTTAATAGCGGAGCGTAGAGAGAGGGTATGATCAGGTTGGATCCAGTTATATTTTAAGTTGAATTTATTAGATCGTACAGAACGATCACTGGTATTTGTGCCCGACTCTAAATTCTGCGAATCATCTGTCAGGGGCATTATCGTTCTATTGTCGATCACTTCAAAAGTAGCTCGATCTTGATAAAAATGATCAGCGGTAATAGCGCTTTGCTGATTAAACTGGGGATCCTCAATAAAATTGTAATTGAAACGTACACCGCCCAGATAAGTTGTATTGATGCCTGGTAAGCGCGAGTCGGACTGGTAATCCAAATAATTCGTCGGACTCTTATACGTTCCTTGAGACAGGACTGTTTCCAGATCCGCTGCAATCTTATTGGTATTGTTTCCTGCCAAGGCCACAGAAGTTTGCGTCCGCTTAGTGTAATAATTTAAAGTACCTTCCACATCAATCCTATCAAGGTTTCCCTTACCGATTGAAACTTTACCAAAATATCCTGCGCCAGCATCTTTTTTCAGTTTAATGTTCATTTCCATTATACTGTCTAAAGAGTTTGATTTATTTTCCTCTTTTTTGTATACCTGAACCTTATCGATTACATCGGTGGGCAAATTTTGGGTCGCGATTTTAAAGTCACCACCAAAGAAAGGTTTACCGTTGACCAAGAGCGTGCTGATTTCTCTGCCGTTAACTGTAATTTGGCCATCGTTCCAGATCGTGATGTTGGGTATTTTTCGCAGGAAGTCTTCGGCTACCGCATTAGCATCCATCTTCAGCCCTCTGGGATCAAATTCTAATGTATCTCCGTTCATCCTTACTGGAGATAGTTGGATAGCAACTTCATCAATTGCTATTGAGCTTTCTTCTAGGTGTATAATGCCCAAATCAAGTGTAGATCCAGCCTTTTCAATCCTAAAAGGTTTAGAAAACTGTGCGTAACCCATACTAGAAATCTGTACAAAATATTCTTGATCAAGAATGATATTACCAAATGAAAAACTACCGTAAGCATCGGTAATCTGAAAACTGACCAAGGTAGAATCGGCTTTGAATAGCGTAGCGGTTGCAGAAGTTAGGAAATAGTTCTTGGCCTCATTTTTAACCCTACCTTTGAGAAGTTGCTTGCTTTGTTGCACAGTAGCAAGGAGGTTATGTGCAGACAATGATGATAGCAAAAAAAACAGTAGTGTGAGAAATCGCCGTACCGTACTACGCATCAGTTTGTTTTCGGTGTTAATACCACTAGAATAGGATTTTGATTGTGTAGTTTAGTGCGGAGTATGTCGTTAAGCTCTTTAGGATACGTGACTTCTTTTTGTACATTTTGCTGCGTAAAAGCCTTCATGCAAAGGAATGACATCGACGTATAAAGATTCTTACCGTCAAAATTTATAAATCCTTTGGACATAAAATTACTGCCACATGAACTATCCTCGATTGGTAAATAATAGGAGAGCGTATCTGGGGTAAGATCCTGTAAAGAGATAGGAGTATTAGTCCGCAAGTTGTAGGCGATATTTTTTCGACTAGCTTTAAGTTGGCTGAAAGAGTCAAACTTAAGATAGAGATAATCACCTATAGAACGCATATTCGACAAACCGTACACCATCGCCTTGTTTTTCACCATATAAGGCCATCTCTTAAGGTTATATTCTGGGTTAGTTAAGAAATCTTTAGGTAATGATATATCGCCAGGTAGAATTAGTTTATATTTATACAACACCTTCGTACTATTGACCTCAAATATATCATAAGAGTAATAATTAGAGTATAAAACACTTTGGAAGTCTTTACTAAAGGACATTCTATTACCAGAGAACAAATCGTCCACATCGTAACTCATGATATCAAATGGAAAATATAGCGTTGTATCACCAACATTACTTACCACAGCAAACTCATAATACCTCTTCGCGTCATCCATATAACCATTCAGGATTTTTGTTCCCGACGCTAATACGAATCCGTAATGAACATGCTCTATCTTAATTTTGTTAAGATATTGTCCATCCATATCAAACCGTAATATAGAATTACGCGATGTGACGTCAATGACATCTTTTCCTTGGTACTTTCTTACAGTAAAAGTATTGAAGGCGCTTCCGATATTCTGCTGAATTGAGCTATTTAATTTGCTGATTTGGCTTTCTGATATCTTATTGATGAATTTTCCCGACATGTCAAATATATAGATAGCCCAAGTATCTATATCGAAAATCACCAGCCTGTTTTGTGAGAATTCTAGCTTGCTTATTTCTCCAAAGCTACTTTCCTTCGTCGTCTCCAATGGGATATACTGTACATGATCGAATACCTCAGATACACTTTTCCCAATTGCCTGACCGGGATCAATCCTAATGGATTTGACTTCTGAAGAGTCGACTGTGCCCACTTGGCAATGACAATAGGATACTATTGTAAAAAACAGAAAGGTTAAAAGGTATATTTTCATTAAAATTGTTTTCATAAAATCCATGTCTAATAAATATGATAGATATTATTCGCCGTGATATCATCAATGTGCCTATTCACATGATTCGGAAACTGGTCATTTAGGATAAAGTATTTGCGTGTTATCAAGTTTTAATTAATCACAAAACAATAAGAGCTTTCTTTGAAATAATCATCGAATAGAATATTACCCCTATTGTTTTGTGCATTTAAACTTGGGGAAATACCCAAAATTCCATTTTGATTACTTTCATTTTCTAGCGTAAGAATTGTAAGGGAAAGGATACCCAATACGGCTAGCATGCCGAGTTTTTTTCATTTTTATAGATTAATTGAGGTTAATTTTTTAAGAAGTATACTTCTTAAAATTTATTCGTAAATATTACACTAAATTAAGCTCATAATGAAAATAATTTTGACCGTATAATAACGCGTGATGTGCAATAATTACCACCTATTAGTGAAATTTACACGAGTTAAGTAATTTATGATATTCACAATATCCTTTCAATTTTAGATTTGTTGAAGTTTTTTGGTACGAATGCCACTCTGATAGATCTATAATACAGCGTATGGTAAAATTAAATTTGGCTTATATATCTTTGGTTTGAAAAAGTAGGAAAGGTGGCGATCTTCCCAGCGCCTACCATTTAAGGTTATGCGATGGTAGATGAAACAATCACTGCCAATTTTTTGGCTTCTTTAACAGGAGAGCACGCTAAAATTAGCTTTCATAACTAATGAGTTAAGGTGAAACAACACCGAGTGTGCAAGCGCGAGCTCTACATTGCTTCTAGTACAAATAATGTAATGAATGTAAAATAGCCTTGGTGATCCCGCTGGGAGTGGCTCAGTCGCACAGTTCCCGAACGCTTACCCTGTGCCTTCTGTGAATCGAACTCTTTGGGTTTTCATCCCGCTGGGATATTTTGCGTCGCTATGCCCCATACGCGAGGCCGCAAAGAATATGTTCGAACCCATCCCCACGTTTCTGTTCGAATCGGGCGGAAACAAAGAAAGCAACTCTAAAAGAGTTGCTTTCTTTGTGATCCCGCTGGGATCATATTTTGAGTATAAAATCGATGTCTAATAATGATTAAAGCCATATTTTAAAAAGCGACTCACCGAAAAGCTCACCTTAATTTTAGCTGCAAATGCTATATCTTAAATCTACGAAATTATTTTATATTACAGATTATTAAAGTGAAGGCTGAAGTTTTGAAGAGTTTCTTAAATGATTACGGCCAAGTAATAGGCGATATAGAAAAGAGGTAAGAATCGAAAAAGATCAGGATTACAGAGAAAGTACTACAATGTTCGTAGAAGATACCTTGGATATGCTACACTAAAACGCTATAAAATATTATATATAACATCATATTAAAACTAACGATAAAATCCCAGAAAGGTCTGCATTTTAGCATTTTTAAGGAAAAAAAACAGGTAAGGGTACCGGTTTAATACCAAGTTTCAACTGCGTCTTGCACTAGAATACGGATTGATGTTTTTTGACCTTTCAAACTTCAATGGTGAGGCCTTTTTATTATATTTGCGTTTAATACTTTTTGTAATAAAAAATCTATCGCTAATAGCGATCCGTCGCTCATTAATGAGGTAGCCCAAGCAGCTTCTTTTTTTATTTTTTAAATTTTTCATTTAATGCGTACTTCTGAAAGAAAGATAATCGAATTAAAAATGATTAGAGATATAGCCAAGACGTATAACACACTTGACTATGTACCACAATTGCGCACGTTGCTGTCGTCGGTTATCTCAGAGAAAAAGATTAAGAAGTTATCCAAGCGTGGTCTGCATAAAGAAATTAACAGGCTCTTGTTGGAAAGTTATGAGGGCGAACAGGTTTTGAAGTATCGTCTTTTTCAAGAATTTAAAAAAAAGGATTTAGTTGCTGCCTACGAAATGAAAGTACGAAATAGTCGTGTAGATTTTCTGACTGTGAACGGTCACACGACCAGCTACGAGATAAAATCGAGCTTAGATAATCTATATAAACTGGCAAAGCAGTCTTCCGACTATCTCAGTGCTTTCGAGCTAAACAATATTGTTGTTCACGAAAAACATTTGGCAAAATGTCTAGAAATTATTCCGAAAAATTTCGGAGTGATTGCTGTAACAAAGGATAGTCATCAAGTTATTAGGAAGCCTATTTTCAATAGAGGTTTCGACGCTCGAACCCAAATAAGTTTACTTTCAAAGAAAGAACTTTTGAAGGGATTCAATATGAATGTACCAGATACAATTTTAGAAGCATTTGACGCTTCGCAAATAAATATGATATTTAAAAATTTGCTAAAGATTAGGTATGCCAAGCGTTGGGGGTTTATCAAGCAGCATGCAAATAGTATATTCCCTATCGATATCCAATTTTTTTTTACTAAAAATGTTTGTCCGGAAATTATTTATAGCTAAAGCAAGAAGTATCCATCTTGAATCTTTTTTCGGATGCAGTAAAGGTAGTGTTCCATGGATATACGCTTAAACTTAGATTGACTTTTAGGTTTCTCTACGCCTG
Source organism: Sphingobacterium chungjuense (assembly GCF_011316935.1). Taxonomy (GTDB): domain Bacteria; phylum Bacteroidota; class Bacteroidia; order Sphingobacteriales; family Sphingobacteriaceae; genus Sphingobacterium; species Sphingobacterium chungjuense. The sequence goes on along the minus strand of NZ_WLYS01000003.1, from coordinate 402,215 downwards.
ATACAATATCTTCTAACATTCGCCAGCCGACATTATCTCGACTCAAATATTCCGCATCAGTATTTCTCATCCTTTCGACAGGAATGGAGTTCATTACCGCCGGTACAATGATATCTTCGAAATCCTCTATTTTTTTATATCGCCCTTTAAATCCGTAAAAACTGTTCTCTACCGCATCATACATGATATAACCGGGACTTATAGCTCCCCCTGATTCCACAACGTCCTTTTTTATACCTACGTAATCACTAAAGCTTTTTCCGCCGTACCCCCATACAATATCCATAAGCGAATTGTCGGCATGAGCTAATCTTTTTCCATGATCTAGACCTGAGTTTGTGGTGCTTCGGGCTATAGGGCTATTAATGTATACAACGTGGCATTGCTTGAAATTCTCTATCTCGTTTAACATGAATTCGATGGAATACAAATCGTCTTCGTTAGAAAGGCAATATTCTTCAAGATCGACGAAAAGATAGTCTTGGGGTTCAATAACTTTTTTAATTTGCTCCATATCATTATAAAATGTTGTCGATGAAGTTCTAAAACTTAACGTCTTGTAAATCGATCTTAGATCATTCGACTGGGATATAATTGAATTTTGTTCAGCAGTTAGCTGACTGTAGGTGCTGATAACTGGAATAATTTTATCACTCAACTTCTGTAGGAGTATAATATACTTTGTTCGTTCTTCCCGTTTCTCTATGACTCCCCTTAGGAAATTTAAGACTTCCGGGGTCATTTTTCTACTCGATTTTAGATGAACAGGTAGGTCTAAAAATATTTTTTCGCTCTTAATGCGCTCTAGAGTTGGAAGATATTCCTGATCGAAGGTTTTCTCCATTTTAGAACGATTCCTTTTGGAGATTGTTAGTTTTCTTTCTCTGTGTTTAAAAATTTCTATATAAGGATATATTTCATTTTGAAAATTAAAAGACACGAGTACTTTTTTTTCTTCTTGTCTAAGTCTAAAAATAGGGACGTAAGTAGGTGAAAACATCATACAATAATTATAAATTTATAAAATGTGTTAGGTTAATCTTGACTTTTAAATTAGTACCAAAGTGATGCGGTACGATTTTAAGATGTTGAAGTCTGCCGACTACAATCGCAGGGTGAACATTATAATCATTTGCTATTCGACGAATCTGTCCTTCAGTAATCGGCTTCGATAATTGATCTAAAAAGCTATCAGGAAGAAGCCAGTCCCTAGCAAAGGAATTGGCTTCAGCTTCTTTTTCGTTATCAATTTCAACTTCTTCAAATTCCTCGATAAATGTATCCTTCTTGCCATGAAGTAATATATGCCCTGCTTCATGATAAAATGTGAACCAAAAACTGTCATTAGTCTTGTATCTGTCCGTAATCTGTATCAAAGGGATATTAGCAACCCACCGGGTAGCTCCGCTGATTGGCGCCTTTTTCATGCTCTTGGAATATATCAATGCAACTCCAGCACGGGCACAGATTGATGCAAGTTTCTCTGCATAATCTTCTGGTTGACGTTGGACAAGTTTTTTTATCTGATGTAGGGCAGATTTAAATTCCTCTTTGCTGTAGGAATTGTACTGTTTTTGTCTTAGCTTTAATTCGCCAATACGAAGCCAAGCCGCCATGCAACTCAATTTTTCGCTTTGTTTTTCGCTTTTACGAAAATTTGTATGAACGTAACTGTTTACATATAAGTTTTTCCATTGCACGGGTGAAGCTACTCCATAAAATTGTAGTAATTCTTGTGCAAGATCTGCACGTACTTTCTTTGTACTTATATAACCTTGTTCAAACAATTCTTTGACAGGTTGCTCTCTAAGCCAGTCAATTGATTCGTCAAGTTGTTCCTGCTGTTCCAAGCGAGCTAACTTTTCCCGATAGTTCGATTCTCTGTTTAACCAAAACTGTGTCTCTATCCCTAGTACTTTTTCCAGCTGTAGCGCCGTATTCACAGTAATTGGTACCTTACCGGAGATAATATCATTAACTTTACCTGGTGTCTTTCCGAGTCTTTCAGAAAGTTCGACCTGGGACATTTTTAAAAACTCCAAGGTCTCTAGGATGGTATCTCCAGGTTTAGTTAATAATTCTTTTTCAATATGCAAGTCCTTCTTCATTTTACTCTCTTAAATGTGGAATTAATGATAATCTGTCGTCTCAATAATTCGAATATCTGTCACATTAATGCTATCAATTTCGCCATTTTCAATCTTTGGAATTGGATCGTGTTCCAATTCAAAGATTAGACGATGGTTTCCAGATATATCAACTGCCCATTCGTATTTCCTGTTACCACTTAGCGGATGACAATTTGCAGCAGGAATCTGTTGAAGCACCTTGAGATTGGGGGAAGCCTCTATATCGTCGATGCGTTGCTGCACCTTTTTCGCCATTGACCCGAAGGCGCGCTGTAGATTTGCAGGGGATCCGAATTTCTTTTTGATTTTATTAGAATACGTGATCTTCATTTTTTTATTTTATTACCTTTTTTAGGTAATATTATTTCTCAAAATTAGTTTTGATTTTTGTAATTACCAAAATATTAGGTGATTATTTTATTTATTTCCTTTTGATAGGTTCGCGTATTGAACTTACTATAGCAAAAATAGGTATTCCTTTCTCCTTGTTTTATGGTAAACCATAATATAATTCGGGGAAGGCTCTGGTAAGTCTTCATACAGATTTGTTCAAGCAGAAAAGACAAAGATATATAGAGCATGGTGATGGGGGACAACCTCCCAGAAATTGCTTTATAGGGTGGGTAACTGTTCATCACTCTTATTGCGTTCATCAATTGATTTTATAGTTTATATGCAATCCTCTAATTTTTAAGATGGACTCTAAATCCTTACGTAAAAGCTTTAATTTTTATATGCAGGATACAATGCTTTGCGGGGATCGAGTTTGTTAACTTTCATTGTTTCTCAGCTTTAGAGATCAGTAAATTTATATTTATTGAAATTACCCAGTTTTGATACTGTCAAAGCACCTCTCGTATAATTACAGTTTAGATTGGAACTTAGCATATATCCTTATTTTCTTATTAAATTTACGACGACAAATTTGTAACATACATTATTTATGGCTGATAACGAAGAAATAAATGATAGAGTAATTTTATTAGATGGCGACGATGTTTCTGAGGGCTCTCGATCTAGTCTCTATCCATACGAACCTACGCTAAATGATTTAGATATGAGTGCGGAACAATTTTCAGTATATGAATATTTGCGTCAAAAAGGTAAGGGTAAGATCATAACACAACCAGATTTTCAGAGAAACTTGGTGTGGAAAGATAAATCAAAATCAAAATTCATTGAATCTATATTGCTTAATTTCCCTATTCCTTTTATTTACTTGAACGAAATAGTTGAAAAAAAAGGAAATACAGCAGAATCAAAGTATATGATTATTGATGGACTTCAAAGAACTTCAACCTTGGAATCTTTTTACAAGAATGAATTTCAGTTGACTGAGTTAGATGCTATTCCACAGTATAATAATTGTACCTTCGAGACGCTACCTGAAATTTTACGTACAAAATTCGAGGATAAAAAGTTAAATATTTTTGTGCTAAAACCATCTACTCCGATGGAAGTTGTTTACGATCTATTTAATAGAATTAATACAGGAGGAACTCAATTAAATAGACAAGAAGTTCGGAATTGCATCTATATAGGCAAATCGACGAAATTGTTAAAAGAACTTTCAGAACAAGATTACTTCAAAAAAGCAATTTTTAATGGTGTAAGTCCAATTAGAATGAAAGATAGGGAATTAATTTTGCGATTTATAGCTTTCAATTACTTCGATTTCAAGAAAACCTATGATGGTAATTTAAGTGCATTTATTGAAAATGGGATGAAAGAAATTAATATGTGGGATGACGAAAAATTAAATGATGTGAGGACTGAATTTAAAAGAGTAATGGAGTGGACACATAACATATGGGGAGACAACAATTTTAGAATTCGAACGGAAAAAACTCGTGGGACTATCAATATGGCTATTTTTGAAACGATCTGTCACACTGTATCCAAAATGTCGGATGATTTCATCGAAAAAAATAAAGCAATTCTTCATGAAAACTATAGCCATTTAATAAGTAATGAAATATACTATGATGCGGTTACAAGATCTACGAATAGCAAAACGAAAGTCGATGATCGGTTCCGCTTATCAGAGAACATATTAAAACAAGGTACTCATGCTTAAAAATGTCATTCTTAAAAATTTTAAATGTTTTAAAGATGAAACTATTTTCAAAACTAATAGATTGAACCTGTTAACAGGTATCAATGGACGAGGAAAGTCATCTTTATTACAGTCCATATTGCTGATTACTCAATCCAACTGGAATATTTGGGACAAAAATGAAAATCCGATTTACCCTAATAGTTCCTATTTAGAACTAGGTGGCTATAAGGACATTAAGAATAGCTATACGACTCAGAGAGACATAAGTGTTGGATTTGATTTAGCGATAAGAGAAGAAACGAATATTCGTTACGTAATAGAAGAAAATGAACAGGATAACCTAACCTTAAATGCCAAATTGCATCTTGAGAATGAAGACTTGAGTGTCAAGGAAATTTCAACCTTTTTCAGAAATATCCATTACGTGTCCGCAGATAGAATTGGGCCAAAAAAATATTTCGAAAAAATTTCTATTCCAAAAAGTATCCACACTGGAGCTAAAGGTGAATATACAATTAACGTCCTCTATTACTCAGAGAAATTAGATCTAACTGTACATGAAAACTTATATTTAGGTAATGATTCCTATTCAATTGTAATACAAACAGAAGAATGGTTAAATTATATATTGGATGGTGCAAATTTGAACTTAATTGGGAAAGAAGAGGAAAGTAGCGTATTAACGCTATTAATGAATAATAAGAACGATGGCAAGACATACAAATCAGTCAACATCGGGTTTGGGTACAGTTATATTTTACCACTAATTGTCACAGGATTGATAGCTAAACCTGGAGAGGTAGTTATTTTAGAAAATCCTGAGGCGCATTTACATCCAAGAGCACAGTCTAGGATTAGTGAATTTTTTGCTAAGGTAGCATCTACAGGAGTTCAGGTCTTTATTGAATCTCATAGTGAGCACATTTTAAACGGACTTCGGGTAGCATCCCTAAATCAAAATGTATTTATTGATCATTCCGACATTAACATTTTGTATTTTAATGAAGGATTTGAGCATCATGAAATACAGATTAACGAAAAAGGTAAGATAGATAATTGGCCAACTGGTTTTTTTGATCAACAGGATATCGATATTTCCTCAATTTTTAAGTGGTCTCGCTGATAATATGAAAGCTAATTTTTTCATTATACCAGAAAGCTTTAAGTATAGTGGTGATTCGCAATGTAATATCGAAGATAAGCTTAAGAACTTTGCAATTGATCTTCAAAGAATAAAGGGAATTTCTGGAAATCATATTTTTTGCCATATTGACGTATATGGTGTAGAAATTATTGATAGTGAAACTATTAGTGATATCTTGAATGACCCAAATTCAAGTTCTCTTGATAGAGATATTATTCAGCAATTAAGAATCATTTGGGAATTACAGGAAACTAGCGATTCAATAGATGATATATGTAAAGTTTATCTACCTAGCCATAACGAAGAGGAATGCTATGGTTTGATCGCTTTTAATCAGATAGAAGATATCTCTCCAGAATATCAATTAATATACGGCATCGACGGATGGTTCAAATTTAAAAGGTATTTCTTAGGAATTTACCCACAAAATGCGGACTTTTTCATAGACGAGTGTAAAATCTATTTTGAATTTTTATATTTCCACGAGGATAATAAAAATTCTGTAAAAAGAATATTTCCAAGTTGTGTAAAAAAGATAATTCATCATCTTTCAGAATTAAATGATAAGTTTCCAAACTCTAAAACAAGTCCATACAATCGATTGAATACGCTAGATAATTTCAATGTGCAATATGTGCATGATGGGCAAGCAGCATCACCTCAAGGAGATATTAGAAAAAAAAGAGACTTAACTTTTGTATTTTTAAATAAGGAAAATTGTAGTGAGAATGTCTATTGTGAATTACATCTTAAGATAAGTCATGACGATAGAAATGTCTTTAGTAATGACCGAAGAATTTATTTTCATGAGGGAATTAAGCAAATACAAGATGGCAAAATTCTTATTGGTCATATTGGAAAACATCTGTAAATTGAGCAGTTTCAGATTATAGTAGACGATATGAATTCTAAAGGACGAGCATATTTTTTCTATCATCTCAAAAATTTCAGTCCCTATTCCGAAGATATCTATAACGATATGAAGACGCCTTTCATTCAAAAACGAACAATTCATTTAGCCAAGAATGCCAGTTGATTTGAACTGATGAATAAGTTTGGGTATTTTCCTTTCAAAGAGTTTAGGAGTCATAATTCTGATTATTTTATCAGTGATCCAAACATCTCCGACTTCTGGACATGAATGAAAGCACCTTGCAGAATATCTTAATGAAATACACCAAGATCAGGACTTATCTAAGAATCAAGCTAGTTAGCTTAGCAAGCCGAAGTAGGGCAGGGCCTCACTTTTATAGCTCCATGCCTTGCAATCGTGCTTTCAAGTATCCTCCAGGGATACTTCTTTTGTGTTAAGTTGATTTGGGGATCATTTGAGGTATACTTACAAGTATACCGTCGTTTTATGCGACAAAAATATTTGGTTCACCGATGATCTATTTCCAACACTATATATTGTCTCAAAATGTTGTTTCACAAATCTATGTTTCATAAATAAGCATATCATACGTTTTTATGAAAATAGGATTTGCCATGTTCAGTACCCAAGATCAAAACTTAAATATGCAGATCGATGCGTTGAAATATGCTGGTTGCGAAATCATTTTAGATGAGAAGATTTTAGGAAAATCAAAAGAACGCCCAGAGCTTTTAAAGTCCTTAGAAAATTTAAGTGTCGTCTGACGCCTTAATTAGTTCTCCCTTAAATTACTAATTTATTATAACACATTTATCCCCTTTTGGTACATTAATGATCATCTCGTATTTGTCAGATAATTGATCCATTGGAGGGTGAATCAAGTTTTTACTATATTCGTGAATTTGATCAGAAACACCAATCACACAATACTTTTCCCCGTATTTTTCATTCAAGAAAACTCCCAGTTTCTTTGGTCCTTTAAAAAATGGATCTTTTTCAAGATGAAAATTAGCTGCCCAAATTAAAACTCTTGATTTTCCATCGATGTAAGGAGTCAAGTTTTCATACATGATAGAATCCCTAGGAAACATCGGGTTATCCCACAAAGTAGTAAACTGTTCAAGTTCACTGAATAGTCTTTGGTTTGCACCATTATAAATTTCGTCCTTCAAATTTTTTATATAATTCTGTGCAAGTTGTAAACGCTTAATCCATGGTTGGGAAGTTATAATCATGATATTACTATCTATCACAGAGCGCATTGAACTATCAAGTAAGGCTTTAGTTTGATCAATTTTTTCGATTTGATGTTTTGAAGAATATACTTTTAGCTTCTCAAGCGGTAAGGAATAATTTTGAAAATCTATGCCCACCAATTTGATTGTTTTGTTATGCGAATGATTATAATCTTTAAGCCATTCAATAAATTCTACTATTTCCGAACAATTATATAGCCCTGCTTCTTGTAAAGCATATGGCTCATTAAGCGCAGTCAATGCTTGTGGTAGATCAATTGTAATGTTCCCATTGATATAATTATTTAAAAGAGCTGTCGCGTTTACAGATGCTTCAAGGGCTATAATATCAATTGATTCATTATTAATCAGATATTTAACAACTTCTACTTTTGTATTATAATATCCCTTGTAAAAATGCTCAGCTTCGCCCAGCCCAATTATTGTGTGATTGTTTGTTTTATTAAGTATCTTATTATAATCCTTTTGAGATAATGTCTGAGCAGTACAGATTTCAAATAGAAAAGGCAGTATGAATGCTGAAAAAGTAATAGTAGTAATAAATTTCATAGATATGCTTAAATAGTTTCATTGTATGATGAAAAAAAGGTGTATTTTCCATAAAGGTTTGTGACAAAATTGATGAAAGATTTAGGTGCCTACATCATCATGTTTATAGAAGGATGGACACTATAAAAGTGTCTCACAAAACGAACTAAGAACTAATTATATATCTTAAGGTAATTATTTGCTCGATTGAATACTATTGTTGGTCTTATGTTTGAATGAGCTACAAAACTTACACCTGAACTCTTAACCATTACCTGTTTAAATACTATTTCATTCCACTGTGACAGACAGCTGTCACAGCTTTGAAGACCTTTGTTCTAAATCTTAAAAGCAAAGAAAATGGAAAAAATTACTATTGATCCTTGGAAGTGGGGTGAGTACACAAATTCGGCTCAGGCAGTAGAAGTAAAAAACGTAACTGGAACGCTGTACTGTTCAGGACAAGTGGCTATAGACCATCAGGGCCAGCCAAGCTCTGAAGACATGCGGACCCAGCTCAAGCAAACCATTGCGAATTTGGAACACCTCATCACGCAAGCAGGTTATGAGATGAAAAACATCGTTCGGTTGAATGTATACACCACATCTATTAATGAGCTCTTTTCAACCAGTATGGATATCTATAGCGAATTTCTTAAAAAGTATGAAATAAAGCAGGCTACGACGCTGGTAGAAGTGAAAGCACTATTTTCTACATTGACTATAGAGCTGGAAGCGACTGTTGTAAAATAGTAAATTCAATAGGCAGGTATGATGAATATTTGCCTATTGAATCAGTAATAACCTTATAAGACAAACTAGATGATCAATTATATAAACACTTTAAACTGGGGAAGCATTGCCCTTGCGTTTATCATTTACTTCGTATTAGGCGCTTTATGGTTTACCACGATCTTCAAGAAATCCTACGAGGAAGCTTTAGGCAAAGTAGGGCAGCTCCCTGATAGACCCAAACCAATCTTTGTTATCGGACCGGCCATTTGTACATTTATTATCACGTTCGCGACGGCTATCTTAATTAATGTCTTAGACATATCTTCGCTGTTTAGCACGATTGAATTTGCGAGCGTTGTCGGTATTGGTTATTTGGTGGCCAACACCGTCAATATTGCGATAAATCCAAACATACCTAATCCGTTACACTATAGTTTTATAACAGGGTCTTACCACTTATTAGGTATTTATATCATTAGCTTTGTGTTAGTATATATGCGATAATACACTGATATGGATCCTGGAACCGGATATACACCTTCCAACCGTGCGGAGTGGAGAGAATGGTTAATAGGAAACCATCTTTCCACTTCCTCTGTATGGGTAGTTTTCTACAAAAAAGAATCTGAAAAGCATAACCTTACTTGGCAGGAATCTGTTGATGAAGCCTTGTGTTTTGGCTGGATCGATGGCCGACGAAAGGCGATCGACGAAGAAAGGTATATGCAATTTTTTTGCAAACGTAAAACCAATAGTGCTTGGTCTAAGATTAATAAAGAAAAAGTACGAATTTTAATAGACTGTAAAATGATGTTTCAGGCTGGTCTGGATGCTGTACAGCTAGCGAAACAAAATGGATCGTGGAGTTCACTGGATGATGTAGAAGCACTGGTTATTCCATCGGATCTGAAAGCAGCTATCAACAGCGAAAAATGTGTGTATACCTATTACAATAGTCTGAGTAACTCTGCAAAAAAAATAATATTGCTGCGTCTTCAGAAAGCTAAAACCCCTAAAACGCGCGCAAAGCGAATAGCCGAAATCGTGCAGTCACTAGGCATCAATACGTTACCGCCAAAATCAGGAAGCTAAACAAGGTAATTATGGATACACTCAAACGTTTTGATCGCATCTTGCGATTATACTTTTTATTACAATCCAAGGTGTCAGTATCTATACAAGATCTACAGCAAGTTTTTGGAACTAGCAAAAGGACCATATATCGAGACATAAAGTCTTTGGAACTTGCTGGTATTCCGATTTTGTCCAAGAACGGTTCCTTTGGTATTTTAGAAGGCTATAGAATACACGCCTCTAGATTTACAGATGAGGAAATGCTTAGCCTTCTAGTGGCCGAAAAGATGATGAAGCAACATCAAACAAATTTTATTCGGCAACAGTTTGATTCGTTATTAGTTAAGGTGAAAAGTTCTTTTCAGTATCAGCAGAAAGTAGCGTTTGACGAATTGGAAGATAAGCTACATATCATGCCTGATACCAAGGCTACTTCATATTTACCAACTATCATCAATACTATTCTGGAAAGTGTTTCAGAGCGAAGTATTCTACAGATTGATTATTTAAAAGTTGGCAATATGGCGAAGCACACTCGTGAAATGGAACCAGTAGGCATATTCTTCGAGCGTGGTTTTTGGTATGTATTAGCATTTTGTCTCACACGTTTGGCGTATCGAAACTTCAGATTAGATAGAATTAAGCGGGTTAAAATTACCCATATACCCTTCACCCGTAAACACCAGTCAATACAGATTTTACGGTCTACATTGTCCGAAGTTCCTACTGTAAATATCGTTATTGAATCCGATAAAGAATTTGCCCATTTTTTATCATTCGAGAGAGACACATACGGTTTTTATAAAGAGGAAATAACATCTGACCATGCAAGGATGTATTTTAGATGTGCGGCGCATCCTACAGCATTTGTACGTTGGTTTCTGAGGTTTATAGACATTGCAGATATCTTAGAGCCAAAGGTTTTAAAAGATGAACTTTCAGAAATTGTGCGAAATGGCGTTAAAAGATTGACATCTAGTAAATAATCTGGGAATTTAGTAAAACTTATAATTATCTGCGTAGCTAACGGGCTTAGCCGGGAAAAAGAAGGTATAGATACTGTGGTTCGATAGCTTGAAAGCTATTAATAACATTTATAAAAAAAGCATTCGATAGGATAAATCTATCGAACGCTTTCTCTTTAACAAACCATTAATGGTTATTGGCATTAAATTTACCGTAATCTCACCAACAATTTGTAGCTATAAATTAGAAAATTATAACATGGCGTATTAGATATTTGTCTCGCAAAACGAAGAATAACTAGACTGACTATCGCCCTGATCTTAGAGCTAGGGCAAATTCTGCAGGTAATGGACTTTCTTCTATAGCTTTGGCGGATGCTTCCAAATCATAGCTAATCCTTCTAAATTCAACGTTGATGCTGTTGCGAAGTAATAATGAACTGTTATTATCTATGGTAAGCAGTGCATAGCATCCCCTGAGATCGCCATCCTTGGGCTTTCCTACCGAACCCAAATTTATTACATGTTTAAAAACTCCTTGTACGGTCTGTATAATCCGATGGTAGGGCTTGTGGGAATGACCAACAATAAGTATGTCTGCATCTGCTTCATCCAAGAGTTCCAGCACATAATTTTCGTCAGTATCAATCAGAATATATTCATCGATACGTCTTGTGCTTCCATGAGCCAAAGCAATCTTGAAAGTCGCTTCCACGAATGTAAACTCGATATTTATGAGGGCTGGAAGTTTTTTAAGATAGCCTCGATTATCTTCGCTTATTAGGTGATATGCATAGTTCTCACCTTTCTCATTCAAAGATACCGGTGTAGAGTCGATGCTATCGACTTTTTCATCATGATTTCCCTTTAGCGTAGCAATACCCCGTTTGCGTATTTCACCGATAATCTCATTCGGATAGATGTGATATCCTACTAGATCGCCCAGACAATAAGCAGTATCAGGTTTCTGGCTGTCCAAATCTTCTAGCATAGCCTTAAAAGCATGTAGGTTTGCATGAATATCAGAAAAGAAAGCGATTTTCATATGAGTCGTTCTTTATCAATACTTAGATTCCTCAGATAAGGTCGATGCACCGTAATATCTCTTTCTAAACCAGAATGCCAGATTAACAAGGACAATCAGTGCAGGAACTTCTACCAAAGGACCTATAACACCTGCAAATGCTTGGCCGGAATTTATTCCGAATACGCCGATAGCTACAGCAATAGCTAGTTCGAAATTATTTCCAGTAGCAGTAAAAGCGATCGACGTACTCTTAGAGTAATCCGCTCCAAAATAACGACCAGCAAAAAAGCTGATAACAAACATGATGCAGAAATATAGTATTAGCGGAACAGCGATACGCAAAACATCCATTGGGATCTGAACGATCAGTTTACCTTTTATGCTAAACATAATGATGATCGTAAAGATCAGCGCTACTAAGGTCAAGGGAGATACAGCAGGTATAAACTTATCTTCAAACCACTTTTCTCCCTTTAATTTAATTAGAGCATATCTACTTAGTATCCCCATAGCGAAAGGAATACCAAGATATATTCCAACACTAGTAGCAATTTCAGCAACGGTAATGTCAATCTCTAATCCTTGTACGCCGAAATATGGAGGAAGTAACGAAATAAAAATATAGGCAAAGACTCCGTACAACAGTACTTGGAATAGACTATTAAGCGCGATTAATCCGGCAGCATATTCTCTGTTACCTTCAGCGAGCTCATTCCACACCACCACCATAGCGATACATCTCGCCAGACCGATAAGAATAAGACCTACCATATATTCAGGGTAGTCATGTAAAAAGGTAATAGCAAGAAAGAACATCAGTAGCGGGCCTACTATCCAGTTGAGCACAAGGGATACGCTGAGTATACGTACGTCTTTAAAGACCTTACCTATATTCTCATACTTAACCTTGGCCAGGGGAGGATACATCATCAGGATTAAACCGATGGCCAGCGGGATGTTAGTTGTACCACTGGAAAACGATCCTATAAAAGACGAGGTTGAAGGAACAAAGGTGCCTATGGACACACCCATAGCCATAGCAATGAAGATCCATAGCGTGAGGTATCTATCCAAAAATCCTAATTTCTTTCTTTGCGCTACAGGAGCGCAATTCGTTACTGACATATGCTTATCTATAAATACCTTATAAACTACTAGGCTAGGTTTTTGCTGACAAAATCCGAGCAGTAATCTCTGATCAACTGGCGAACTGCTCTGAATTGGTAAATTATTTCTTCCGCAGAACCTTGCGCTTTAGCGGGATCTGGAAAATTATAGTGGAATTTTAGTGCATTTGTCGGGAAGTAGGGACAGCTCTCCTTGGCGTTATCACAGACCGTGATAACATAATCAAAATCAACTCCCGTGTATTCGTCAATATGATTGGAGGTATGACCAGAGAGATCTATCCCTTCCTCCTTCATAACCTGAACGGCTCTGGGATTGACACCATGGGTCTCAATTCCCGCGCTATAAATATGCGCTTTATCCCCGCCGAAATATCTCAGGTAGCCTTCTGCAATCTGACTGCGGCAACTGTTACCGGTACAGAGAACCAATACTTTTTTCATCATATAATGATTAACAACATCCACCTCCAGGTGTGCATTCTGATGCTCCCTTAGCGAGGTTTACCAATTTAACTTTTTGTTTTTCAGTTGGAACACCACATTTATCCAGTGCCAAGCAGGCTGTCTTTTTGGATAGCAAAATAAAATCTTTGCCATCAAATCCGAGTTCATATTTGCCAATCGTCTCTGACTGGTATTCAACCTCAACCTCAAAATCTTCCATACCCAGTACCTTTTCTGATAGTGAGATAATATCCATGAGTTTTCCAGGTTTTAAACGATGCTCATAATCATCCGCATCCCAAAGCTGAAAGTTCGCTACTCTTTCGTGACGGACAGTGCCGCCACAATCAATAAAATCCCTAGTTATAACGCCAACTTCAGTCACATGAAAGTGATCGGGCACGTATTGTCCGCTTTCTAACTTGAAATTTACAACCTCCGCAGTGGAAAGGATAGACTTTACTTTCGATATATTCATATTATATAGTATTATTGCAATTTTACGATTAATAGCTGCGAAAAAAAGTTAACAACATTCGGTTGTACTTTTATAGGAGCCTAGAAATTCTCCAAGCCTATTTTCAAGTAGTTTCCATACCTCTGGATTGATGCAGTAACATACGCTCACTCCTTCAATTGTCCCTTGGATAAGTCCAGCCGACTTAAGCTCTTTCAAATGTTGGGAAATAGTTGCTTGTGCCAATCCAAGCTCACCTACCAAATCTCCACAAATACAAGTATTCGATAAAATGATCCTCTGAAGGATCGCAATTCTTGCCGGATGAGCCATCGCTTTAAATAAGCTAGCCAGCAGATTCTGCTCCTCAGTAAATATTTCAGTTTTTGTAAGCCCCATAATTATATCGCAATATTACGATTGTTATTTGGTAGATGCAAATATATCAATATGCTATGCGAAGTCAAAATTTGTCTCACAAAACGAAGGTTTAATATTACTGCACATTGAAATACCTTATTTGATAGTTAGCCATTAAAACGTGTTTTCGTTATATCCCTTACTGATTCGATTTTGTTTTTTCTTTCCAAAATGTTGGTAGTAAGGATTAGAGTAAAGAGTTTCTTCATTAGTAATACATTCGGTGTGGCAGGGCGAAAAATCACTAGCATGTTATCCGTGAGCTTATAGATTTGTCTATTCGTATATCTAAATATCTGTAGATCTGGATATCTATTCATCTCCTTATCTGAGCATTTCGATATATGTATGTCCAGTCATGTAGAAATCACTAAGATCGCCTGTTCGTTACCATATTTTTATGTCATTTAAATAAATATCCTCCTATCAAATGGTAGTTTATCCTATGTAAATAGCTTTATACACGATGTTGATCTCTCAAATCACTTTTTAGCAATGAACTTCTTAAATTTGATATATGCCGGTTAGATATTTTAAATGCAGAAAGCCTTTCCAAATAAATGCTCATCCCTATGAGCTTGGCAATATATTGGGATTGAAAAAAGGTTATGATGATAATCACTTTTTATTGAAATTGTATAGTATCGACCATTCTGATTTCAAGAGCTATTATAGTTTTCATCTGGAATACTTTTCAAACCGAAATCCTTCCCAAGGGGAGAAAGATTTCTTTTCACACGTTTGGTCTATTGTCAATGCTCGAGTTAGCTACTTTGAAACTAGAGATCCCTTTTCGGCCAAGCATCCACGGTATGTCTCCAATATCCATAAACTAACAGAGTTTAGAGACTTCCTTTCTAATTACGATCATGATAATATGCTTCCACAGGCAGAATTAATCAAGAAAAAGGATACTATTATAGCCGAACTTCATAAAAAACTTGAAGACAGAGAGAGGAGATTAAAAACACTGGAGGAGTACGAAGTGTCGCTTAAGATTATGATTCAGGATGATCATTTACCAACGTTTATAGATCTGATTCACCAGATCAAAGATTTGTCATTACCAAGGTCTGGCAGAAAGCTTTTGAAATCAGATTATGATAGCCCTTACTATAAACTTATTTCAAAATACTTCTCGCATCAGGGTAAAGAAATTCCTATTAATACAGCACGTAATTATTTCGTCCAAAAGTCTGCAAGAGATGCTACTAAAGGGTCTAAAATCCCAGAAGATAAAAAGTTGTTTTCCATTATTCCAAGAATGGTAAAGGATTGATCTAATCTATATTCTTTTGGTGTGACCAAGGGTTCCCAGTGGTCATCCGCTGATAGATCGTATTTGCGAATTTTGCTATCAATGCGTAGGAGAGTCCTATTGCAATTGAACGCTTAACTATTCAATTCATTATGCAAGTAAACATCTTGACTAAAGAAGACCTAAACCAATTCAAGACAGAACTAATTCAGGAGTTTAAACAACTACTTTCGAATTGTGACAACTCCGTTTCAAACAAATCACGCTGGCTACGCAGTGCTGAAGTTAGAAAGCTTATGAGTATCTCGCCAGGGACACTCCAAAACCTCCGAATTAATGGCGTTTTACCATACCGCAAAGTTGGCGGAATTATGTTCTATGCCATAGAAGATATTCAGAAAATGATGGAAGGAGGGAAATCATGACCAAAGTCAGTATTCAAAATAAAATGATGGAGTACAGCAAGTGGGTTGGAAGAATGAGTTCAGATAGGCGGATAATGTCCACTCATGTAAGTTTATTTGCTGCACTTTTTGTCTGCTGGCAGCATGGAGGTTTTAACAACCCCTTCGCTGTTACTCGTAGAAAGCTCATGGCACACAGCCGAATTGCATCCATCGCAACCTATCACAAATGCATCCGTGAACTGGATGCATTTGGGTATATCCACTACAAGCCATCCTACCATCCCAAGATGGGCAGCCTTGTTTATTGGCCGCGTGAATGAGCTGAGCCAATACACCATCAAATTAGTGCAGACAGATCCACACAGAGTATTACACGAGAAACTACTTTTAGAAACGATCTGATAACGCAAACTGCAGAGATAAAAGCCAAGAGCCTAGCAAGCTAACTTATGCGGTCTGTAGGAAGTAAGTTTGTGTTTTCTGTTACACAAAAACTCCCTTAAGCCAGCAGAACAGGGGCACTTTCTTTCTGCTCCCGAGGGGCGCATGAAGTAGCAAAGGGCAATAGAAAATTCAATATATACCTAGATATCTAGACATCAGGATGTGAATATATCTGGCTATATAGATATGCTGGATAGTTCTTCAGAATACTTCTATGCAACTTATAATAAGTGTATTTTCCAAACATACAAAAAAGTGAGTTGCGAACTTTTTATTTCCCCTTAATTATTTGCGAGATCAGATCTTGCAAATAATTAAGGCAAGTTCGTTTTTTGTATGGCAGGTTTGACGCAGGAAAACTGTACGTACAAAGACACAACTTGCAAGTAACTTAACAAAAAATCCTGCGTTTACCAAAATCGTTATTTTTGAAGGTGAAGGGCATATTCGCAGATTAAAAATAGATTGGGATATACTGTATTTTAAGTTATAGGCTATCAAAGTCTTTATTAAAAAAATCGTTCAGTGACATATCTATCTTTTCCAGAATATTAATTAAAGAACTAATCCTTAAATCTTCTGAACCGGCTTCGTATTTTCCGTATTGCGATCGGTTAAGTTCATATTTATATGCAAAATCATCTGAATTAGAAAATCCCAGTTCTTTGCGAACTTGCCGTAGTCTTAACCCAATTTTTTTTACTTCCTTGGGAAGGTCTTTCGATACTTTTTTACTCATGCTTTGTCCTAAAGCATAAATCTCAACAGAATCAGATTTATATATTACTCTTAATTAAGAGTATATTAATTTGGAGAATTTTCTATTGTTTATTATATTTGTGTGTCGCAGATCGAATTTGCGACACGCAATTAGTAATTAAATGTCCAAGGCACTTGGAAATCGGCACTTGCGCTGAAAATGTAGGAACCTTTCTGAACAGCAAGTTGCAAGAGTTCGGTGCCCATTACATATCTTTGTAAAAAAAGACATGGTGGGCCCTCTCTTGTATGTTGTTCAGCTTTCCTACAAGCTTCAGCGCATATATAGAGAGGTATCCCATCACCAGTCTTAATGGGAATATATCTTCTGCTCCAGATTTTCGTGTAACAGCAGAAATAGATATGATACCTTCAAAAAAACAACTCTTCAAAAATATAATACGCTCTCCAAGTTAATATTCTTGTCTGCTGGAAACTTGATCGATTCCTGCTACTACTTGAGATTTCGATCTCGCAGGTATTAAACAATTGATATTTGCGATAGCCTAACCTTTAATTCATTTAATCCCAAAAAATTATGACATTTTCCAATGCCTTGGCCGCGCTTTGGCCTAAATCAAAATATACCAGTAAAGCTTTACCGCTTTACATTTTTCTTATTCTAAGTTCATACGTGTTTGTTAATAGTGCCTTTTCCCAGTCTCGTTCGGATGGCGAGGCTGGAGTAAAGGCCAAAGAAGTAAGCCCATTTATTATGGGGGAGAAGGTGCCCGAAGAGTTCTGGAACCAGAAGCACCTATTTTACCACCAAGGCGATACGATTCGCGGCACACTAGAACAGTTCAAGGGAAAGCTCGTGTTACTGGACTTTTGGGCGAGCTGGTGCGGGGCTTGCAGAAGCAGCTTTCCAAAGCTAGACTCATTGCAATACCAGTATCCACATGATCTAGCCATTATACTGGTTAACCCGGCTCGTTACAAAGATACATTCAAAAAGATCGACCGATGCTACAATGAAGTCTTAGTGGAAATCGGCGGTGCTGAATTACCTTCGATCATCTTAGATGAAACATTGATCGATCAGTTTCCTCATAAGCTGATCCCAAACTATGTATGGATATCAAAAGGAGGTTTTATTAGAGGATTCACCGGTAGCGGTGGCGTGCTTAGCCAAACCATTGAACACCAAATCAATCAACACAGTTTATAAGCGCGATATGATGAAACAAATATACTTTACTTTAATACTACTCGGGTTTATCTACCATTCGCTCGGCGCCCAACAGCTGCGTGGCAAAGTGCTCTCCGCTAGTGACCAAAAACCAATTATCGGTGCTACAGTAAAACAAAAAGGAATTAATAATATCGTGAACACCGACCGGGAGGGATGGTTCAGTATCGGCGTGCACACAGGTAGTTCTCAGGAATTCGTTATCGAGCATGTAGGGTATAAAACCTACCAAACAACGCCTACTTCCATATCCGACACTCTAGTCATTCAATTAGAGCAGCTCGATAAAGTGGTGGATTCGGTTACTGTCGTATCAACAGGCTACCAGCAGCTACCTCGAGAGCGAGCTACAGGATCATTTTCTACCGTGAACCGCGAGCTCTTTAACCAACAGGTCGGCCCAGATATCCTATCTCGCTTGCCCGCTATTGCCAGCAGCTTGACGACCGATAATAGTTCCATGACCCCAAGACTTATGGTGAGAGGACTGAGCACCATTCAAGGGCCAAAGGATCCGCTAATTGTGCTGGACAATTTTCCATACGAAGGCGATATCCAAAACATCAATCCCAATATCGTGGAAAGTATCACGATCTTAAAGGATGCCGCCGCCTCAAGTATCTGGGGAGCACGAGCGGCCAATGGGGTCATTGTCATCACCACCAAAAAAGGACAGTTTAACCGACCTATCGCCTTAGAGTTTAATAGCCAGCTGACTGTTATAGGCAAGCCCAATCTGGATTACTTACCACAAATGTCTAGCAGCGATTATATCGATCAGGAAATAGAACTATTTGGTCGCGGGTTTTATGATAGCCGCATTGGCTCAGCATCGAGCCCAGTGATCTCACCCGTGGTAGATCTGCTCGAAAAAGTACGCAATGGTTCACTCAGCGAGCAGCAGGCGGAGCAGGAGATTAACCGTCTGCGCGGCATTGATGCAAGGAATGACTTCAATCGATACATGTATAAGCATGGTACAAACCAGCAGTATTACCTAGGGGCTAGAGGTGGTAGTGAAACTTTCTCCTGGTCTTCGGCAGCAGGTTGGGATCGCACAATAGATAATCTAGGCGAAAGCTACGATCGGGTAAACCTACGCTTTGAAAACACGTACCGTCCTATGCCTTCGCTATCGCTACGTACGGGCGCTTACTATACCCAGAGCAGCACCCATTCCGGCCGGCTCGGCTATGATAATGTATCCATGCATGCAGGTAATATCGTGCCTTACATGGAACTAGCAGATCAGCAGGGTAATGCACGGCCTGTGTTCTATAATCTGAACAATACCTATATCAATTCGGTAGGACAGGGGCAGCTTTTAGACTGGAACTACTACCCGCTAGATGACTGGCGGTACAATACCAATTCAGGCAGTTCATCCAGTATGCTGGCTACTGCGGGGCTAGACTACGAGATTCTCCCCGGACTGAGCGGCTCGGTAAACTATCAGTACGAGCGTCAGAACAACCGAAGTGAATCTCTGGCAGATGAGCAGAGTTATTCTACCAGAGACTACATTAACCGCTTTACCAATATCTCTGGCGGACAGGCAAGCTTTCCAGTGCCCAGAGGAGGAATACTGGATCGTAGAAGCGGCGTTCTTAATGCCAGTAGCTTGCGCGGACAGCTGAGCTTTGATCGAGACTTTGGTGATCATCACATCAGCGCGATTGCCGGAAGTGAGATGCGTAGCACGGCGCGCAATTCTGCTCAAGATAGGCTATATGGCTACAATCCCAATAATTTGACCAGCGGTAGAGTAGACTATACGCGCTCATATGCAGGATTTATTACTGGGAACAATTTTATTCAGTATGGCAGCTTCGCCTCGGCATCTGATACGCGCTTTTTATCGCAATATGCTAATGCTGCATACACCTACCGTGCGCGCTATACGCTATCGGCAAGTGCGCGAAGAGATGCCAGTAATTTGTTTGGTCTAACTACCAATGAGCAGTGGAATCCTTTCTGGTCGGTGGGTATGGCTTGGAAAGTGTCAAATGAAAGATTCTTTAAAACAGATCTGCTGAGCTATCTAAACATCCGGGCAACCTATGGCTTTAGTGGTAATATTGATCCAGCAATGGTCGCGGTTAATACGATCAGCTTCTTTCAAAACAACTCGCCATTTACCGGAAGACCAAATGCTCAGATCGCGAACTACCATAACCCTTCACTACGCTGGGAAACCTCGCGCATGATCAATGTGGCGGTAGATCTGCGTAGTAAAAATGATCGGATCAGCGCCAGCGTGGAATATTTCCGTAAGCAGGGGCGGGATCTTTTTGGCGCAGCACCTATTGATTATACCACGGGCATACCACCTGCCACGCTGCGCAATGTAGCCAGCATGTCGGGAGATGGTTTAGATATTGAACTAAAAACGGATAACATCAGATCGACTGATTTGCAATGGTCGAGCATTTTAAACTTCACCATGTTTAAGGATCGCATACAGGAGTACATGGTTAACCGTACGCTGGCCAGCGAATATGTCAATCCAGCATCGGTGCCGATCTCAGGCATTGCTGGCAAGCCCGTCTATGCCATGTTCGGCTACTCGTGGGCAGGGCTGGATAGTGAAAACGGACAGCCTCAGGGATATCTTGATGGCCAGATTAGTACAGACTACCGCAATATGATCGGAGCAGGCACAAGTATCGATGAGCTGGAGTATTTCGGATCATCAATCCCGACGACCTTTGGTTCATTTATTAACTCATTTACTTATAAATCGGTTAGTCTGCAAATAGGCTTATCCTACAAGTTTGGTTACTGGTTTAGGCAAGGATCCATACATTATACCGATCTAATGAATAGTTGGCGTGGACATAGCGATTACGCGGATCGCTGGCGGCAGCCCGGCGATGAACTACATACTCATATTCCTGGCAACACCTATACGACAAATTCACAGCGAGACAGTTTTTATGCAGGCTCCAGCGTGCTGGTAGAGAAAGCAGACCATATCCGCCTGCAGTTTATAAACCTAGGCTATCTCATTCCCTTAAATATAGGGGGTAAACAGAAGAATATCCAGATCTACTTAAACGCCAATAACCTGGGAGTACTATGGCGGGCAAACAAGCAGAGCATTGATCCAGACTTTCATTCGCCAAATTCGCCAAGACTAATACGCCCAGCAGGCTACACCTTGGGACTTCGAACAAACTTTTAAAAGCAGCACGACAATGAGACATAATAAAGCTTTATTAAATAGTGAGCGCACTAAAAACCACAATAGCCAGACAGTACGTAAAAGGGGTACTTTCCATAATCCCTTTAAAAGCCAATTTTCAGCAAAAGGATTAGCCTCAATACTAGCAATACTTATCATCAGTATACTGGTGGGGTGCTCCAGCTTTTTAGAGCAAAAGGCAGATGGGAGGCTCACGGTTCCCACAACTGTAGAAGATTTTCAGGCGATGATGGATAATTTTTCTCAGCTTAACAATGAATTCGCCTCAGCGGGAGAAGTAAGCTCAGATGATTTCTACTTAACGGACGCTGATCTACGAAGACTTTACTACGAGACTGATCGAAGATTATACACCTGGCAGCCAGACTTTGTGGCTAGGCCACAAAGCTCAGCAGGGGATGAGTGGTACAACTGTTACCGCGGGGTGAACATCTGCAATTTGGTGCTTAAGGGAATCGCGGATAACGATCTCTCGGGCTCAGAGGTCGACAATGTGCGTGGGCAGGCACTGATGATGCGTGCGGTACGTTTTCTAGATGCTGCTCAAACTTGGTGCGTAGCATACTCAGCGGCTACAGCCAGCAGTGATCTAGGGATTGTACTAAAACTGGATCCTGATCCAAATATTCCCTCGTCGCGATCCACGCTAGGGCAAACCTATCAAAAGATCTTAGAAGATATGCAGCAGGCGCTTGGGCTTCTTGCTGAGCGGCAGCTGGGTAAGACCCAGCCTACTAAGACCGTAGCGCTGGGAATGCTTGCCAGAGTACATCTGTATATGGGTAACTATGAAGCAGCGCTGGCGTACCTAGAGAAGATCGATGCCTCCATGCTAAATTTGATCGATTTCAATACCATTGATGCCAGCAGGCTGTATCCAATCCCTGTAACAGCAAATACTAGCCAAGAGATCTTGCTTAGAACAAACGCACTGCTGGCGGCGCCACTAAATACAACGGTTGCTAAAATAGATACTACCCTTTATGAATCGTATGATGAAAACGATTTAAGGAAAACAGTTTACTTCCGACCTAACCCCAGCGGTACCTACTTTTTTCGAGGAGCACATACCGGCTCAATGACTATTACTCCGGGATTAAGCTCAGGTGAGGTGTTATTGATGAAGGCTGAATGTTACGCGCAAGTCAACAATCTGGAGCAAGCTGCAAATGTGCTAAACCAACTGCTAGTTAAACGTTATAAGCAGGGTAGTTTTGTGCCATATAGCTTTTCCCAGCAGCAGCACGCTATAGATATTATCAAAAGTGAGCGTAGAAAGGAGCTTGTAATGCGTGGACTGAGATGGCCAGACATTAAGAGATATAACCGCGATGGTGCTAACATTACACTCGAGAGATTTGCGGATGGGCAGCGCCACAGCTTACCACCAAATGATCCGCGGTATGCTATTGCTATCCCTGAGGAAGTGATTATGCTTTCAGGCATGCAGCAAAATCCACGCTAATAAAATTGAAGATATGCTTTTTATAAAGAAAGAAAATGTGGTAATACATTACTTGGAGAATAAATCGGAGCTAAGGGTGTGGAACTCTATGGAGCGGGATTTATTGGAGCGTTTGCTGCGCGTTGAGATCGCGGTAGATGATCAGTGCTTTATTGAAAAAGTGGCTAGGATGCTATCGACCATCAGTAAGGAGCTGGAAAAAGGAGCAGGACTAGTGGAGGTTATCCATGCTATTGGCCATAATAATTTTACTAGCTTCGAATTCAGAGAAAGTTAAATATTGTGTCAACCAGTAGTGAATTGATCCAAATCTAGAACAGGTGTACTTAAAAACACATAAGGTCAGCACAATTTTGTACTGACCTTATGCTACCTATTTATATGATTAACTTACGGTCTTCGTGAATCATCAAGCGACAAAACGGTATTATTGTCCATGCCGCTTAGATAATCCTGTAATTCACTCAGGTCGTTCGCCTCGACGGTGATTTGGCAAGGTTTATTACCTTCGAATCCGCAGGCATCTCCACCACCTTGCTCCCAATTACTCACATCAGAAAATGCATTGGGTGCCTCGCTATCTCCAATGTAATGGAAGGTGTTTTGGATGGTAGCAGAAGCAACTGTTTTATTCATCACTGCGGTAAATGCAAACGTTCCGATTGCAATTAACGCTAATATTAATGTGAAGAGTGATGTCTTCACTACAAATGTATTTTTCATTTTTTAAAATTTTGAATGTTTGTCAATCGCTTACTTTGTGTAAGCATAAATATAATTCATATTGAAAAGGCCTACTGGTCGGAAGTGTCCAGTAGACCTAGATCGGGAATACCGCGAACTTTCTTCTGTGATATATTTTGAATGTGGTCATAATCCATGTTATTTGACAGGGTTAGATTCATATGGGCGATATCCCTATCGCTTCACATTTCAAAATTAGGGACATGCGATCGCAATTTTTTGGGAAAACGTCGCAAATAATTGGCAAAATGATCGCAAATATTTGCGATCTATCATTTATCCAAATGATTTAAAAATAAAGTTTCTAGGAAAGGCATATATGAGTTATTACATTTTAAATACATATTAGTCGCAACCGAATGAATTTAAGATGTTAAGAAAAGGGTAGATATATGCTGCTCGTTAAAAAGCATGTGAGGTGCACAGACCTCAGATAAACAACTGGTTGCTATACAGAAATCAGAAACGAACCAAAAAGTGATAATCACAAAAGAAAGAGCCAAAAAGAGCCTTCGGCGTACGGTAATTTCGGAATTAACTGGTTAACCTCAATGATCAACTGAAACACAATCGGAAAGAGCCGTGATCAAATGTTCAGAAATAGATAATATGCAATCAATACCTTATTTTAGCTAAATATTTTTTTATGAAGTTAAAATACGAAGAGTGGCTCAGCGGTCAAATTACTAACTTGCATGCAAAACACTTATTTAATTCAGGCGTGACATGTTATAAAGCCTCTGTTTATAATGCGGCCATGATTATGAGTTACCTAGGGTTTATGATTGCTATTAAAGAAAGATTAATGGTTTGTAACAAACCAGAAAATTTTCCTGAGCGGCTATGGATAGATATTTTGAAGAAACTCGCCAATGAGGACAATTGGGAGAATACTGTATTTGATACATTAATGATGAAAGGCAATAATGGTAAAGAACCAACAGATTCAAGACCTCCCATTTTCCAAATAAGCGATAGCCTGAGAAGTCAGATAAGATATTGGAAAGATAGGAGAAATGATTGTGCCCATAACAAAGATAATGAAATAACTTCCGGACATGTTGAACTATTCTGGGCATTTCTTCAATCTAATTACCACAAAATAAGTGTAGAAGGAAGCGTAGGTAGTTTGCTGAATAAATTTTCAAGACACTATGATACAAGATACACTAAGTATGGATCAGATGTCGACGATTTGGTAAAAGAAATTCCCCTGGCAGTTGATAAACCTGATTTAGAAAAATTTTTAGAAGATATATTCAAACTTGCATGGAATCCATTCGACTGGGATTTGGAAACTAACTTGTGTATATGCATTTTGAAGCTGGATATAAATGACATTACTTTAGAACTAGTAAAATATTTGATTAGAAAAGATGACTTAATATACAGCATAATGTCATCCTTCCCAAACTATATCCAAATATTCTATGATCAACCTTATAAAATTAGGAACTTTTGGCAAACAAATTTAAAGCGTTGTCGAGATGTTATATCGGTATACGCATACTTGTTACGGAACCAACTGATTCCCCCCGACGAAATTTTGGAAGCGCATAAATTGGTGGTTAATTTGGGTAGAAGCAATTTAAACGAGCTAGATCAGGAAACATTAAAATATTTTGGATACGGAGAAGTTTTAAACGATACTCTATTCAAGTATTCCGGTCCACAAAGAATTAAATTCTGGATGTTTCTTAATGAAAAGTCTACACTGTATGTTCAATATCTAGAATTTTTTGATTGGCATGACGAATCTATTGTCATACTTTATAACAATTTTGTTAAAGACAACTTTACACCTAATAAACTAATACATGAGGTTAAAAGAATGTTAGAAAGGAAACCCTATTTAAAAGACAAACTCAATAAACGATTCGTAGATCTCAAGTTATCGTATCCCCTGTGTTTAAATTGAAACTCAATACCGAAATACTAATATTTTCAATTAATCTTGCTAAGCTAATTGTAAATGATTATCCTATTAATCGCAACAAAGTTGAACAGTAATAACTATATACTAATTTTGAAATCTGACGTTATTTTTCAGCTAGCACTGCGAACTTTTTCATCAGTGGAGCCATATCCTCACTCACTTTCTTATCTAAAACTTTTGCATACAGCTGAGTAGTTCGAATATTAGTATGACCAAGCATTTTGGATACGCTTTCTATAGGTACACCATTCATGAGTGTTACTGTGGTCGCAAAAGTTCTTTTGGCTACGCGGTTACCCAAAGTCTTATTGATGCCGCATATAGCAGCAATTTCTACTAGATATTCATTCATCTTTTGATTGCTGGAGATTGGCAAGGCGCGATTGTTATTGACACACCAAGGATTATCAGCATATTTTTCAAGTATACTTGATGCTACAGGTAGTAGGGGAATCGAAACCCGAGTATCCGTTTTCTGACGGTAGGTGAAAATCCATCTTCCTCCATCTACGCCAACGCCAATATCTGTCAACTGCAGTTTGTGTACATCGGCGTAGGAGAGTCCCGTATAACAGCTAAAAAGGAAGAAATCGCGCACCTGTTCCAATCTTTGTGTCGTAAGTTCCTTATCGACGATGCTGCGTAATTCATCTGCCGTTAAAAAAGTTCTATTAACAGGTTTTGATTGAAGCTTGCGACCATCAAAAGGATCGCCATCTATCCACTTATAACGAATGCAGATCAAGATGATCTTTTTAAGATTCTTTAGGTGCTTATTGGAGGTATTGATGTCATTGAGCTTAATAGACCTGAGATAGAATTCAAAGTCATCGATAAAAGTTTGATCTAGATCTTTCAGATCAACATCGGATTTCTGGTAAGTTAGCTCTAAGAAACTCTTGATATGCCTAAAAAGTACTTGATATCTTTTGAGCGTACCCATAGCATATTCACCATGTTGCACCAACGTTTGCATTTTTTCATTGTGTAGCTCGATGGCGTAACATAATGTGTAACCAGCATTTGAAATGCCTAAATATCGATTTTTGAAAGTAGTAATGTCAAAATCGATTGCATCCATGCGAAGGTCATGATTGATAGCATGCAATCTAGCATTCAAGTTGTCCAGAAAAGCGTTTATTGTTTTGCTTTGTCGGGACTTTCCTAAGAACCTTCCAGCTTCAACATTCCACTGTTCAGGAAACGCTCTTTTTCCGGTTGGACATTCCCAGCGCTTTCCATTCAGCGTGACACGCCAATAAATGAAGGATGGATTCTGTAATTTTTGATTTTTTGACTTCTTCAAAAAGAAGAGTACACTAAAATTAGTCTTCATAACTGATGAGTTAAGGTGAAACAAAATTAGCTTTGCAGTACTATTTTAACAAGATGTTTTCGATTTGAACCTGTTTGAAATCAATTAGTTAGCCCCTTATTCGGTGAGTCTTTTTAAAAATAGCAATGACTCACCGAATGACTCACCACGAATATGCTATTTAGTGCATATTTTGGTGCTTTATACCAAATAAAAAACCCTGCAATCTGTTGATTTGCAGGGTTTTAATGATTTTTAGTGTTACTCTTGGTGATCCCGCTGGGATTCGAACCCAGGACCACTACATTAAAAGTGTAATGCTCTACCAGCTGAGCTACGGAATCGAACTTCTCATTTTCGAAGTAACCTTCGTTGTTTGAAGTGATGCAAAAGTAGAAAAATCATGCATTCAGTCCAAATTATTAGCATAAAAAATCTGCTATTATGCAATAAATCATTGTTTATCAGCTGGAAAAAAATATCAATTATTTTGATCCTAATACTCAAGATCATCGGAAATGTACTATCTACGGCAGTACAACATCCTTTTGGCCCCATTAATATCTTCCAAAATCTTTACTTGAGAAAATCCTCGTGTTTCTACAATCGCTTTTGTCTCGGCGGCAAGGTATTGATTGATCTCAAAATACAGTACACCATCAGGCGCTAAATGCTGTGCTGCAAAAGCTGCAATCTCGCGGTAGAAAATCAAGGGATCGGATTCCTCCACAAATAAAGCGCTGTGCGGTTCATGGTCAAGCACTTGGTTACTCATCTCCAATTTCTCCATAGGCGTGATGTAAGGAGGATTACTCACGATCACATCATAACTTTTACTTTCACCTTCCCATTTGCACCGATTTAGTATGTCACCATGCGTGAAAACAACGTTTGCATCCAGCTTCTCCGCATTGCGCTGCGCTACGGCTAAGGCTTCGGTCGAAATATCCATAGCTTCGACCTTAGCATATGGGAATTTTTTTGCTAAGCTAATGGCAATACATCCACTTCCGGTGCCAATATCTAGCACTTGTGCTCGCTTTCTGTATTTTTCTTGCCTGGTGATGAGGTCTACTAATTCTTCGGTCTCCGGGCGCGGAATCAAGGTGTGTTCATTTACCTCAAACACGAATCCATAAAAAGGCGCGTGACCTAAAATATGTTGTATGGGCATCTGCTCCCTTAACGCATTCAGCACACGATGAAACTCGGCCAGTTGTGCATCATTCACTGGATGGTGCAAATTCATCTTCACTTGAAGTCTCGAGATAGACAATGTCTCGGCGGCGGCAATATAGAAAAGACTGTCTATTTCCTCAGCTGGATAAATCTCAGCGAGCCGTTGACCGAATATGGTACGTAAGGAGTGTAGCGTTTGCATATGCAAACTTACGAAAGCCGATTCTTTTATTATTATTGATGCGTATTTGATAGATTTGCTGGATGATACTGGATGAGTTATACATGCGTCGCTGTTTGCAATTGGCCGAAATGGGCGCCGGCACGGTAAGTCCGAATCCGATGGTGGGCGCTGTGATTGTGCACGATCAGCAGATTGTTGGGGAAGGTTATACCTCTCCTTATGGTGGTCCGCATGCAGAGGTTAATGCCGTTCAAGAAGTAATCACAAAATACGGTGAGACTGATGCGGCAAAGATGCTCAAAAACAGTACGATTTATGTGAGTCTTGAGCCATGTGCTCATTTTGGGAAAACACCGCCCTGCGCCGATATGTTGGCGCGTTATCAATTGCAAAAGGTCGTTATCGCTTGTCAAGATCCATTTGCTAAAGTGAATGGGGCAGGAGTGCAACGCTTGCAGGACGCCGGAATAGAAGTTGTATTAGGCCTTTTGGAGCAAGAGGCTCAATGGTTGAATAGGCGATTTTTCACACGCTTGGAGCAGCAACGACCGTATGTGATTCTTAAATGGGCGCAGACAAGTAATGGTTTTTTGGCTTCGCTCGAACCCAAACAACAATGGATCTCTAATAGTGCCAGCCAACAGTTGGTGCACAAATGGCGTGCAGAAGAAGATGCGATCTTGGTCGGTACTAGAACCGCGTTGATTGATAATCCGTCCCTTACCGTACGTGATTGGGTCGGAAGTCATCCGAAGAGAGTATTGATCGATAAAAATCTTTCCGTGGCGGCTGATGCTTCGATTCTTAATGCAGAGGTAGAGACCTTGGTATTCAATGCGAAGAAGACCGATTGGAGCACGCATGTCAAGTATATCGAATTAGAGAATTTTGATCTTTATTTGCCTCATAATATCCTCTATCAACTGCATCTGATGGATGTGCAATCCATCATTATCGAAGGTGGCTCGAAGACCCATCAAATGTTTATCGATGCAGGGCTGTGGGATGAGGCACGGATATTTTCTGCTGATTTTGAATGGGAAAATGGCTTACCGGCACCAACTGTAAATGGCAGACTTGTAGAGAAAATGCAGGTGGGTAACGACAGTTTGGAAATTATATGCAGAGCCTGATTTCTTTTTGATTAATTTGTTTAATTTTAAAGGTGAAATATCCGGAGGAATTAATACAGGTTTTGTGGAAATGCCAGCTTTATGCCAATACAGATATCCAATGTGTTGGTGGTGAACAGGTGCGAATTCTATCTCCGGGAATCTACAATCGAGACGCGGGTCCTGACTTTCTACACGCTAAGCTCCGCATCAATAATCTTTTGTGGGTGGGTCATGTAGAGATTCACTGGGATGCAAAAAGTTGGTTTGCACATCGGCATCAAGATGATCTGCGATACGACAATGTAATCCTTCACGTAGTTTGGGAAAATGAATGCGAAATACGCCGGAAAGACGGTAGTATCATTCCTACGCTTCAACTAAAAAATTATGTCTCTACAGATGTTTTAAAGCAACATCACGTTCTTCAGCAGTCACGTGCTTGGATTCCTTGCGCCGATCAACTAAAAGACGTCCCATTACTTGTTAAGCTCCAAATGCTGGACCGTATGGCGAAGAGTCGTCTTGAAGCGAAAGCAGCTGAAATAGCGCAGCTATTGGTGCACTACAAAAATGATTGGGAGAAAGTAACGCAGCAGTTATTTGCGGAATCATTCGGTATGCGGGTCAATAAGCATGCATTTTCACAATTGATCGCTTCATTGCCAGCAAATATCTTGGATCGGTATCAAGGAAAACAAAAAGAAATAGAAGCATTACTCTTTGGGCAAGCTGGTTTGCTTTCGCAAGATCCTCCGGACAGCTATGCCGCCAAGTTAAGTGATCAATATGTTTATTTGCAGCAGCTTTATCAACTCACGCCAATGTCTTCGCAGGAGTGGCGCTTCTTGCGTATGCGACCAGCCAACTTTCCGACGGTTCGTATTGCACAGTTAGCTTCCTTTTTCTCGGAAATGACGCGCATTTGTCAGTTGATCGTATCCATAGAAGATCTTCGTGCCTTGCAACAGCATTTTTCAGGTATATCCACTTCGGCATATTGGTTAACGCATAATAACTTTGGGAAAAGCATCAAAAAACGTGCGGTGCGCATCACTTCGACTTTTCTAGACCACATTGCTATTAATTGCTTCGTTCCAATTTTGTATGCTTATGGGCACCGTCATGGCGATGAATTAATGCAGATGCGCGCCGTAGACTGGCTCAATCAAATACCTTTGGAGCAAAACACCATCACGTCTCATTTTTTAAAAATTGGCTTATCAGCGCAACATGCAGCGGATAGCCAAGCATTGATTCAGTTGCATCGCGCATATTGTGAGCCCAAGCAATGTTTATCTTGTGCTATTGGCATTCATTTGTTGAGTCGGCCTAGATCATAAGGTCAAGATTTCTCCTAATTCTTTAAAACCTTTATCAAAAGCAATGTCTGCTGCAGTCAGGCCTTGACCTGTGCGCGATGCCACATCCGCACCTTGCTCCAAAAGAATAATTATGATCTCGATATTGCCATGTTGCGCCGCCAGATGTAATGGCGTAATGCCACCTTGTTGGGAAACGTTTACCTCCGTGCCTGCTTCGATAAGGAGTTTTGCGATGGCTGTATTGTTAGTGCTTAGTGCGGCATGTATAGGGAATACATGGAAACCATTTTGCGACGAAATATTAGGGTCGGCATGATGTTTCAATAGAAGCCTTACCATAGTTTCGTGGCCAAAATGTGCCGCAATACCTAAAGGGGAAAAACCATTTGTAGATATCTCATTGACGACATCAGGTTTCTGAGCGATCATTAATTCCAATTGTTCGGCATAGTTTAATGCACATACTTCGTGGATGTTGATATTCTTGAGGTATTTAAGAATGACTTGTATGATTTGGTTTTTGCGGTAATAGCAAGCTAGTAAAAGAGCCGAAACCTGGTGACTTGTTAGCATATCAAGTAGTTCAGGCTGCCGAGATAATAGCATATCTAGGTCTTGAATATTCCCTGTTTCGACATATTCCTCCAAAATAATGATGCTCATGGCAATAAAAATTAATTTTTACGAAAAATTCATTTTTTACTAAATATAATGAATATATCGTAACTATTTGTTTTAAGTGTTGAAAATGTGTTATTAGTGCAACGATTGCTTGATATAATAACTTAAATTATAAATCCATGTTTTTTAACTGAAATTGTGGTTTTTTCGCCACAAAAGTAATGTAATGTCGTTATTCGTATTGTTTATTATTATAAAATAGCTACTTTTGTTATGCCCCTCCCAAGGGCATGTTTTTCATAGGTAGATGTAGGGTCGATTAAGTTCTTATTCGGCCCTTTTTTTTATTTTTGATCCCAAGATATACAAAATCAAACGAATGAGCAGGAAAATAGTTGTTGCGATTACTGGCGCCAGCGGTGCATTGTATGCCAAAGTCTTATTAAATAGTCTGGTACAGATGAAAGAGCACGTAAGTGCTATTGGTGTGGTCATGTCGCAAAATGCCAAGGACGTATGGAAAGTGGAGCTGGGCGATGAGTCTTATCAGGATTATCCCGTGACATTTTACGATCGCAATGATTTTTATGCGCCATTTGCTTCCGGTTCGGCCGGTTATGATACGATGATTATTTGTCCCTGCTCTATGGGAACGATGGCGCGTATTGCACAAGGAATTTCTAACGACCTGACTACACGTGCTGCCGACGTGATCCTAAAAGAACGTCGAAAACTAGTATTGGTAGCGCGCGAAACTCCGTACAGTCTGATTCATCTGAATAATATGACAACGATTACGCAGTCCGGAGGAATCATTTGTCCTGCAAGTCCATCGTTTTACAGCAACCCGCAATCGTTAGAGCAATTGATTAAAACAGTGACTGACCGCGTACTGAATTTAGTCGACTTGCCGAGTAATGGTTATCAGTGGGGGAATTGATTTGGCATAGCTATAGGCAAATCTGATCCTATTTTGTACATTTGTTCTCCAATGACACTACTTAGATATTTGAAGTTGGAAAATCTACCTGAGTGCAGCCAGATCACATCTGGAAGCCGTTTGATACAAGTTAATCAAATGGTGAATAAATTGTTGTATCCACATTACCTATTCACGTACAAACATACATGGCTACTGTTCTAATTACTTCAGCAGTGTTGCTATCGCCCGAGCATGCGCATCACCTTTCGGAGGTGGATGTATTGCTGGAGGATGGTATCATCAAATTTATTGGTAAGCAAAATAGCATTGATCGTGCTGACATCGAAGTGATCGATGCCAAGGGTAGCTACATAGCACCAGGTTTTTTTGATTTGAATGCTAATTTTGGCGAGCCTGGGTTAGAAACCAAAGAAGATTTGCAGACGGGTATTGCATCCGCATCGGCAGGTGGTTTTACCGGCGTCGCGATCCATCCAAATACAAACCCAGCTATTTATACACGCTCCGAGGTGGCTTTAATAGTCAATCAAAGTCGTGGCGCAGTAGTCGATGTACATCCTGTTGGGGCAATCAGCAAAAAACGCCAAGGAGAAGAGTTAGCAGAACTTTACGATATGAAGCTGGCTGGTGCGATCGCTTTTAGCGATGGTGATCGCAGTGTGCAACAGGCAGGTTTGATGAGCCGCGCATTGTTGTATTCTAAAGGATTTGATGGCTTAATCATGGCTTTTGCGCAAGATGAGTCTATTGCCGGTGGCAACAAAATGAATGAAGGTGAGGTGAGTACTTACCTCGGCATGAAAGGTATTCCAAATCTTGCAGAAGAACTAATGGTATCGCGCAATATCAAATTAGCCGCTTACCACGATGCCCGCATTCACTTCTCGACAATCTCTACCGCTGGAAGCGTCGACTTGATTCGCCAGGCGAAAGAAAATGGGTTACGCGTAACTTGCGATGTAGCAGCACATCATCTGTTGCTGACGGATGAATCTATCACAAGCTTCGATAGTAATTATAAAGTTAGTCCGCCTCTACGTACACAGCAAGATGTAGATGCGCTACGCGATGGTTTACGTGATGGTACGATCGATGCCGTGGTATCACAACATACACCGCATGAGATCGAATTCAAGCAAGTGGAGTTTCACATCGCAGCAGATGGAATTGCTTCGTTGCAGACCGTGTTGCCAACGTTACTATCCGCTGGCCTATCGGCCGAAGAAATTGTAGAATTTTTAGCTATTCGACCACGTCAGGTGGTAGGATTGGCTTTGCCAACTATTGAAGAAGGCGCGGTCGCTAACTTCGTACTATTCGATCCGACAGCAAAATGGAGTTACGATCAGAAAAGCAACCAATCAAAAGGAACTAATAATCCTTGGTTTGGTCAAGAACTCGTTGGTAAAGTATTGCTAACAGCCAATAATAAACAACTTACACGCAACACAAAATAATACATCGATATGGATGCACATGTAAATAATGCCTTGCACAATGCGCTACAGTATTTTGCTACGGTAGAAGAACAAGATTTTAGCGGTATTGAAACCGAACTTCGGGCAACTTTTGACGCGGACCTTCCATTTATGGATAAAGTTTCGAAGTCGGATGAAGCTTTTGACAATCATCCCCGCTTTGAAGAGCTGCGCGAGTACGTCTTCGATTTGTTGATGATTAACTTCTTTGCCGAAGATGTACAGAAGTTAGAAGAGGATTATTTAGACTCTGAGGAATGGGAAGCTATTGAAGAAGATACATTGGATCGCGGTAGCGAATTGCTTAATGTATTGCTTTACCTAAAGGAGTGTGAAGATGCTGATGTTGAGCCATCTTTGGATGACTACTTAAAGGAGTTTTTACTGGTCGAGGAAGATGAATTCCAAGATGAACACCGCATTTACGAAGAAGTGATCAAAAACCAAATTTTGGTAGAAAGCAGCTTTGGAGAAATTGCGAAAGTAGGCGCTAAGATTGACATAGAAGAAGAGATTAAAGATATCTTCTATCCATTGATGTCGTTTTTCGCAGAGCCACGTCCGGATCAAGCCGCTATCGAAGAATTTTTAGAACAAAGTGATCGCAAATCATTAGATTTGGCTATTTACCAACTAATTATTCAATTCAACAACTAAAACAATTTTTATGAGCAGTATACCCGTAGAGTCAACAGATCTAAAGAAACAAGCCGCTATCTACGGAGTGATTCTTGGTGTGATCAGTTTCGTATTAGGTATTATCACCCTGATTATCGGTGCTAATGCGACTGGTATTATGACCGTTTCTTTCGTGAGCATATTATTGGTGTATGTCGTTCCTTTGGTGATCACTTGCCTACTTGCTGTGAGATTGCGTCGTCAGGCGGGAGGTTATTGGGATTTTCGTACCGCGTTGAGCCATATCTTTATCGTATTGGCAGTATCTGTGGTGTTATCCACCGTAGGTTCGAAAATTGTAAGTCGTGTAATGCCTGCATTGGAAGAGCGCGCTATCGATAATATGATGAACCTATCCATTGAATCACTAGAATCTATGGGTTTTCCGGATGAGCAGATCGATTCTACCGTGGAGCAACTTGAGGTGCAAAAAGAAGGATTGTATACTTTTTCTTTCGCTAATCTCATCCAAGCTTTGGCAGTATCGCTAATCATGTATTTTATTTTAGCGCTGATCTTAGCGGCCATCTTCAAAAAAGAGCAACCCATATTTGTAGATGATTCGGCGGATAATGCTCACCCTTGGCAAGCTCCACAAGGTCCTACAAATTAAGGTCTTTTGTTCTTGTATTTAAATAATTTATTCTGCTAGATGTTACAGCCTGTAAGCATAGATATTTCGGTGGTAGTACCATTGTATAATGAGGAAGAGTCGCTACCTGAGCTTACCGCTTGGATAGATCGCGTGATGGTGCAACATGGATTTACTTATGAGGTGATCTTAGTAGATGATGGGAGTACAGATCGCTCTTGGAAAACCATCGTACAGCTAAAAGAATCAAATCCGAAGATTACAGGAATCCGATTCCGGCGTAATTATGGTAAATCGGCTGCCCTCAACGTTGGCTTTGCAGCAGCAGAGGGAGAAGTTGTGATTACGATGGACGCCGATTTGCAGGATAGCCCGGATGAGATTCCAGAACTATACGATCGCATCACCAATCAGCAGGCAGATCTCGTTTCAGGTTGGAAACAGAAACGCCATGATCCGCTTTCAAAAACGATTCCTACCAAATTGTTTAACTCTGTGACACGAAGTATGTCGGGCATACACAATCTGCATGATTTCAATTGTGGATTGAAAGCTTATCGCAAAGATGTAGTCAAAAGCATCGAAGTATATGGGGAAATGCATCGCTATATTCCTGTATTGGCCAAGTGGGCGGGGTTTAGCAAGATTCAAGAACAGGTCGTACAACATTATCCCCGGAAATATGGCACGACCAAGTTTGGTCCAGGTCGCTTTATCAAAGGATTTTTGGATCTCGCATCTATCTTTTTTGTGGGCAAGTTTGCCAAGCGTCCGATGCATTTCTTTGGGCCGATTGGCGTGCTGAGTTTCTTAATTGGCTTCGTGATTACCCTATATCTGATCTTCGATAAATTAGCTAGCATAGCCAATGCCACGCCCTATCGCAATGTGACGGATCAACCATTATTTTACTTGTCTTTAGTGGCGATTATATTGGGTACACAACTTTTCCTGACGGGTTTCATCGCAGAACTGGTATCCCGCAATGGATCCGACCGCAATAAATATCATATCGAGCAAGTTATTTAGATGTTTTTCTCGATCATTATACCGCTCTATAATAGGCCGCAGGAGATTCACGAGCTGTTGCAATCATTGACCGAGCAGCAGTATTCCGATTTCGAAATCATTATCGTAGAAGATGGTTCGCGCATTCAGGCAAAAGATATTGTTCAAGCATTTGCCGATCGCTTAGATGTGCATTACTACCTGACCGAAAATACGGGGCAAGGTTTTGCACGTAATTATGGTTTCGGAAAAGCGAAAGGCGACTTTTTTATCGTATTAGATTCTGACGTCATCGTGCCACCGCAGTACTTGCGACAGGTTGCTGCTGGCATCAAAGCACAGCAGCTCGATGCATTTGGTGGGCCAGATGCGGCGCACGCTTCCTTCTCCGATATGCAAAAAGCGATCAGCTATAGCATGACTTCTCCACTGACGACTGGTGGAATACGTGGAAACAAAAAACATATCGGACCTTTTCATCCGCGCAGTTTCAATATGGGCATTTCGCGTGCTGTATGGGAGCGTACGAAAGGTTTTCGTCTTTCCAGAAGATCGGAAGATATTGAGTTTAGCATCCGAATGATTGCCGAAGGCTTCCAGGTTGGATTAATACCAGAAGCATTTGTATACCACAAAAGACGTACGGATCTATCCCAATTCTTCAGACAAACCTACCTTTTCGGAAAAGGTAGAATAGATATCTACAAAATCTATCCAAAAGAGTTAAAATGGGTCCATGCCTTGCCGGCAGTTTTCGTGGTCGGATTAGTTGTTATAGCGATGCTCACATTGTTGAATGTGTTGACCTATGGAGGTATTACGTTGTTTGTACAAATCGCCTATCTAGGCTATGCCTTCTTATCCCTATATACCATCGCGCTATTTTTCCACGCTTTAAACACGACAAAAGATCTATTAGTTGCACTAAATGCAGTACCAGCCGCTTACGTACAACTGGTAGCCTATGGATCAGGCTTCATCCAAAATTATATGGATAAAATCTGCTTTCAGAAATAAGCTCGGAGCTTGTATCTTAGCAGAATCCTTCTTAACTTGAAGTCGGCAATTTATCTCATTGCCGACCGTCTGTTAACAACTGTTAAGGACGAGCTATTTCGATCAATAGATTTCCTATTTGTCGGTGTGGAGAAGCGAAATTAGCGGTGTACATCACAATAATCGATCAATAATTTGAAAGTTACATTTTTAGGAACAGGTACCTCCCAAGGTGTGCCGATGATCGGTTGCCATTGCTACGTATGCACATCTCCAGATCATAAAGACAAACGTTTACGCTCATCGATCCTAATTTCGTACGGTGGTCGCCAGATTGTGGTGGATACAGGACCCGACTTTCGCGCGCAAATGTTGCGCGAAGAAGTGCCGCGATTAGATGCAGTGCTCATCACACATTCGCACAAAGATCATATCGCTGGATTGGATGACGTGCGCGCATTCAACTATCTCCAACGAGAATCCATTCCTATTTATGGTACAGATGTATCGCATGATGCGCTTCGGCGAGAGTTTTACTATGCTTTTGCAGATCATAAATATCCTGGCGTTCCACAGTTAGAATTAGAAGAGGTTCATGCCGCACAAGCTTTTGATTTATTTGGCAAAGAAGTGATGCCCATCGAGGTGCTGCACTATCGTATGCCCGTTTTGGGCTTCCGTATCGACGATTTTGCTTATATCACCGATGCGAAGACCATATCTGAAGAATCTTACAGTTTATTAGAAGGAGTGGAGGTGTTGGTATTAAATGCGTTGCAACGCGAAGCGCACATTTCTCATCTTACGCTGGCGGAAGCGCTAGAAGTGGTAGATCGGGTACAGCCGAAGCAAACTTATTTTACGCACATCAGTCATCGTTTTGGCCGACATACAGAGATACATGCGGAGTTGCCTCCGCATGTATCTCTAGCTTATGATGGTCTGCAGATTGAAATCTAACAGATAGTATTAATTCAATACCACGGTCGGCGCAGCGGTATTTTCGACCTCATCGTGCTGAGCGAGCATAGTTTTAGAGGTTGTTTTGGTTTTTAAGATGTTGCTACTCGCCATGTAATTTTTATTGTTCGCATAGATGTACATCATAGAACCGCCTTTGATCGTGTTAATGACAGCCGCATTAATTTCGCGCGGAAGCGCTGGACAACCATAAGAGCGCCCCAATCTTCCCATACTCTTTGCTAGATTGACATTGCAGTAATCTGCGCCGTGCATCACAATAGCACGCGCTCTTGCTTGATCATTAATGCCTTTTTCCAAGCCATCAAGGCGCAGGGAATAGCCATTTCCACCTTGATAAGTTTCGGCCGTGACATAAAAACCTAAGGAGCTTTGAAAAGATCCGTGTCTATTTGAAAAATTTGTGGCATAGTTTTCGCCCGTATTACGACCGTGAGCCACCACACTATGATGTAGTAGCTTTTTGTTCTTTAGATCAATAACGTAAAGCCGTTTCTCGGTAGATGGTAATGTAAAATCAATCACCGTGATCAGTTCCTTTTTTGTGCGGTGTTGCATCGATTCATAACCGTACATCGCCTCTTCGAATGCCTGATAGTTCAAGATGCTATCGACATGCAAGCTGTCATATATGGCTCGAATCTGAAAAAATGGATCTGGTTTTGCGATATCAATAGCCGTTATTTTTTCGGCAGGTTGGTCAACATATCTGTCTTTAAAGCTGGCGAATGCAATAAATACTAAACATACTGAAGCCAAAATTCCAAAAAAAATCTTCCTCATAATCCCTACTTCCCTTTTTTGTGAATCCACAAATCTAGTAATAAAGGTGTTACGAAAATGTTAAATTATGTAAAACTATTCGATTACAATAATCAAAGAAGATAGCGTTTTAGTCAAATTGTACACAAATTCTGCGTGAGAAGAAGCATTTCTAACACACATATGGGAGCGAGGTACTGTACCGAGCGACCAACTGTATTCTACAATTTTTCCGTTAGGATTGTTGACCGGTACACCGTGAATATAGCCACCATTACTGAATCTGGTCGCAAATGGCGCATATCCCTGAATGCTTGAAGTGCCATCTTTTAAGAACATCATTTTCTTTTTCTTCTCTTGTACCACATAAACTCCTAAAGGCGTCTCGGTAGAAAATGGCGGTTTGTGCATGCCGCTGGTGGCTGGATTCATACTTAATACTTTCCAAGCTCCTTTATCTGTTTTTTGGAAGGTGGCGATATTTTGGTTTGTTACATCGACTATGGCGACACGATCAAATACAACAGTATCTCCTAAGACTTTGACATAACGATCCGGCACATCGAATTTACCAGGTAGTGAGATGCCCTCTACTTCCATCATATCTGCGGTGGTGTCATTTTTGGTTATAATCACGAGATATCCATCACGACCGTACAATTCTGGTGCGTCATGCTGACCCGCTGCATACAACGGCACACCTTGCCAGCGTTCAGTTCCCAACGAATCGGCCACGCGCTTGTAGGCATTTCGTTTCCAGTTTTTCACTAAAGGTGCTTCCTTATTTTTATTGCGATGATTTTGCAACACGCCGTATTGATGTGGCATGCGTTGGAAATTCTCCACATCCGCCAAGCGTTCTTTGATTTTGTCCCATTGGAATACTCTGGTGGTATCTTCATACGCGTAGCTATCTTCCAAAGTATGTTTATCGTACTCGAGATCTTTTGTCAAGTTGATATCGGCTGCCTTAACAGGTTGTTTGCGTACCTCTTCTTCTGCCGCTTTTATCTGTGCTAGCGAATCGGCGGTTCTTTTTTCCGCATCAGATATTGCCTTTTCCTCTGCCGTTTTATTTTGGCAGGAGAAGATAAGTGTCATCGACATTAAGGCGCAAAATAGTAATCGTATCGTGTAGACGTTTTTAATCATTTTATCCATTTAAAAGAAAGAGAAAAGCCCTATTCACAAAGCGGTAGACGATTTCTCGAGGGAAATATATATTTAGATCAAGAAACAAAAAGCCGACCAATTATTACGTGATATTCGTATATTGTTGCCACAAAATGATCTACTAACGAAAGACAGCTGCATTGGAAGAATTTCTATTGGAATTTAGCGGTTACATTAGATGGCTGATTTACAATGGATTTAACTCCATTTAGCGAGTTTAAAAATAGCAGTTTTATGCGTTAAATTGACGTTAATTTTCGTTTTAACATATAATTTCGCCTCATTTTAACGTTTAGTAGATTGAATTGTAATAAAAACGTTACTTCTTAAGGACATCTATGCTAATAAAGAAAAACAACTGGTTCCAACCACAATGGATTGTCGTACTCTTCAGTGCGATTTTTTTATTGGATAGCTGTACCCACAGCGAGTCCAAAGAAAAAGAAAAAGGGGAGAAAGCCCTTGCTCTGCCCGTGTATGAAGTAAAACGGAGTGACGCCGTCACCGTGAAGACGTACCTAGGTACCATAGAAGGTAAGGTAAACGTCGAAGTAAGGCCGCAAGTAGAAGGCCTATTACAAGAGATCTACATTGACGAAGGTGCATACGTGCAAAAAGGCCAAAAGCTCTTTAAGGTTGATCAATCAGCCTACCAAGAGAGTCTGAATAATATGCTGGCTACGGCTGAAGTAGCCAAAGCGCAATTAAAGAATGCGCAGCTAGAGATTGATCGACTCAAACCCTTAGTCGCCAATGATGTGATTTCCGATGTACGATTATCCGCAGCGCAGTCCGATTACGAGGTGGCACAAGCCACCTTACAACAAGCACAGGCTGCGGTGCGAAGCGCTGAGATCAATAAAGACTTTACACTCATTACGGCGCCTGTGAGCGGCTATATTGGTCGTATTCCAAAACGCATTGGTAACTTGGTTTCCAAAGGTGATAAAGAGCCGCTGACCTTCTTGTCTGATATACAGGAGGTTTATGTTTATTTTGCCATGAATGAATCGGATTTCCTGTATTTCTCTAAAGCGCAAGCGAAGAAGGATAGTATTGCAGGCCGCGAATACAATAGAAACAATAAACTCACCTTTCCAAAGGTGACCTTAATGTTGGCAGATGGCGAAGAATACCCGATTAAAGGTGTTGTAGACGCTGTAAACGGGCAAGTTGATCGTAGTACCGGTGCGATTTCACTACGAGCCACTTTTGCCAATCAAGACAATATACTGCGCTCGGGTAGTAGCGGTACGCTCAAAATTGCCGAAGTCAAAGAAGCTGTTTTGCAAATTCCTCAATTGGCCACCAATGAGTTGCAAGACCGTACGTTTGTCTATGTAGTAAACAGCTCCAACCAAGTACAGCGCCGAAATGTGGTCGTGAGCGGAAAAAGTAAGGACAATTATATTATCTCTGAAGGTGTTGAAGAAGGAGATCGTGTCGTATTGAGTGGCTTTGATAAGCTGACGGACGGTTCGACGATCATCCCGATTCAGAAGTAAGGAGAACGGTTGATTCTCTTGTCCTATTTTTTACATTAAGATCTATCTATGCTGAAAGTATTTGTCGAACGTCCGGTGTTGGCTACGGTGGTATCCATCGTATTAGTCATCCTCGGATTAGTAGGAATGAAATTATTGCCGGTTACACGCTTTCCGGAAATTGCACCACCGAGTGTGGTGGTGTCGTTAAGTTATCCCGGTGCGGATGCGGAAACCGTTGCTAAAAGCGTTTTGCTTCCGATAGAGGAAGCAATCAACGGTGTAGAGGATATGACCTATATCCGATCTACGGCTTCCAATTCTGGAGCTGGAACAGTTACTGTATTCTTCAAAACCGGAACAAATCCAGATGTAGCATCGGTGAACGTGCAGACGCGTATCTCGCGCGCTATCAGCTCGATTCCTGCCGAAGTAAATGAAGCGGGTATTACTACTATGCCGCGGCAGAGTGGTGTAATCATGACGATCAATTTGTACTCCGATCATCGCGATACGGTGTACGACGAAACGTTCTTACAAGCCTATGCACAGATCAATCTGATGCGTCCGCTTTTGCGGGTGGATGGTGTAGCGCAGGTATCTAGATTAGGAGCGCGTGATTATGCGATGCGTCTTTGGTTGAATCCAGAAAAACTCGCCTTATACAATCTCGTGCCGCAGGATGTGACGAAAGCCATCAGCGATCAAAACTTTGAAATGGCACCCGGCAAGTTTGGGGAGACATCCGAGGAAGTATTTGAAACGGTGATACGCCACAAGGGACGATTCTCACAGCCAGAGCAATTCGAAAACATGGTCATCAAGACCAATAACGATGGATCTGTTCTATATCTAAAAGATTTGGCGCGCATTGAGTTTGGCGCAACCAACCTCAATTCAGATAATAAGGTGGATGGTAATCCGGGTCTGACGCTCAACCTCACGCAAACCAGTGGATCCAACGCGCACGACATTGATGTGGCGGTTCGCGAAGTATTAGAGGAGCAAGCGCGCTCTTTCCCCAATGGTATCAAATACGAGATTACCTATTCGGTTCGGGAGCAGATTGATGAATCCATTAGCCAAGTGCAGCATACGCTTTTCGAGGCATTTATCTTAGTATTTATCATTGTATTTATCTTCCTGCAAGATTTACGTTCTACGCTAATCCCAGCGATTGCTATTCCGGTTTCGTTGGTGGGTACATTCTTTTTCTTGCAGATGTTTGGCTTTTCGCTCAATGTACTCACGATGTTTGCACTCGTGCTCGCCATCGGTATCGTCGTGGATGATGCCATTGTGGTTGTGGAGGCCATTCACCAGAAGATGCATAGTACGGGTTTGAAGCCCAAAGCAGCAACGATCCGGACGATGTCAGAGATTACCGGAGCGATTTTGTCCATCACGATGGTGATGGCTGCGGTGTTCTTGCCAGTCGGTTTTATGGAAGGGCCTGCCGGTATTTTCTATCGACAGTTTGCCTATACATTGGCCACCGCCATCTTAATCTCCGCGCTGAACGCGCTGACCTTAAGTCCGGCGCTCTGTGCCTTATTACTCAAAGCACCAAAGCATGAAGACGCCGAAGGCGAACATCCGGTAGTGAGGAAAAAGAA
Source organism: Sphingobacterium chungjuense (assembly GCF_011316935.1). Lineage (GTDB taxonomy): Bacteria > Bacteroidota > Bacteroidia > Sphingobacteriales > Sphingobacteriaceae > Sphingobacterium > Sphingobacterium chungjuense. Next base: position 359,116 of record NZ_WLYS01000003.1, on the reverse strand, counting down.
ATTTGCCTTGTACCGCGATCGCTTCTTTACAGCTTTCAATACGGCATTCGATCGTTTTACGGAGAAATACATCGGGGCGGTTAAGTTTCTAATCACACATAAAACAGTAGCTTGGGTTGGTTTAGCATTGATCACCGTAATAGGATTAGTGCTGATGTCACGTTCTCCTCAAAGTTTTATTCCTACGGAGGATGATGGATTTATTACCTACAACTTGGCTATGCCTCCAGGTGCTTCACTGGCGCGTACAACAGAAGTGTTGCGCAAAGCAGATAGTATTTTAAGAAAGCGAGAAGATGTGCTGGGGATGACGACTGTTTCTGGTTTCAACGCACTCGACGCGAGCGCCAGTCCGGCATTCGCCGCAGGCTACATCAATATGCATCCGCATGCCAAGCGCCTAGGGATTAAAAAGATCGAAGCATTTATGGATACCATTCGCAAAGATCTTGCTCAGATTCACGAAGCACAATTTACCGTGTTTGCACGGCCAACGGTGCAGGGATTTGGTGACTTTGCCGGTACGGAATTAGTACTACAGGATCGTATGGGTGGCGATATTCGCGACTTCAATATGATCGCAGATACGTTTATCAATCAGCTTAATACCTTGCCGGAGATCGACAATGCCTACACCACCTTTAAATCCAACTTTCCTCAGTACGAAGTGAACATCGATGTGGTGAAAGCAAAATCTTTGGGTGTAGATGTGCGCGATTTGATGTCGACCATTCGATCGTATTATGCGCGTGTGCAGGCTGGAGATTTTAGTCGATTCGGCAGACAGTATCGCGTATATATCCAATCAGATTTCGATTATCGGAAAGATCCTGAATCCTTCAATTCGATCTTTGTGCGCAACAAAGCCGGCGAGATGGTGCCGATCAATACCTTGCTCACATTAGAGAAAGAAGTTGGCCCAGAGACAATCACTCGCTACAATTTGTACAATGCGATTGCTGTCAATGCGACGCCTGCGCCAGGCTACAGCTCGGGTGACGTGATGGAAGCGATCGAAACTTTGGCCGATGCAGAATTACCGGGTAACTATGGTTTCGAATGGACAGGGATGAGCTTTGAAGAAAGTCAATCTGGCGGTCAGATGGTTTTGATCTTTGCGCTGAGTATTCTCTTCGTTTACTTTTTATTGTCTGCGCAGTATGAAAGCTATATTCTACCATTCGCTGTGCTACTTTCCATTCCCGTAGGTTTGGTCGGCGTATACGCTACCATTGGTTTAGTGGGCTTGCAAAACAATATCTATGTGCAGGTTGGATTGATTATGTTGATCGGTTTGCTGGCGAAGAATGCCATTTTGATTATCGAGTTTGCCGTGCAGGAACGGGATAAGGGGTTGACGATTGTGGATGCCGCCATTATGGGTGCGCGTTTGCGACTTCGCCCGATTCTAATGACGAGTTTGGCTTTTGTAGCCGGTTTGGTGCCGTTGATGTGGTCGGTTGGCCCGTCTGCGATTGGTAATCATTCCATCAGTTTTAGTGCCGCCGGCGGCATGCTCTCTGGTGTAGCCTTTGGTATTTTTGTGATCCCGATGCTATTTATTGTCTTCAAGACATTGGACGAAAAAATGAGGGATAAATTTAAAGAGGAGGAGGACTAAATTATGCGTAGCAAGTTTTTATTTGGTTTCTTCGGTCTAACCTTATGGATATTCTTTGGTATACAAGGATGCAAGGTCGGGAAGAAATATGTACAACCTGAGTTAGATCTGCCAGAAACCTATCGTGGCGACACGATCGCTTACTTTGCAGACACCATCAGCATTGGACGAATTGATTGGCGTACGTTTTTTCAGGATACCATCTTGAAGGATCTGATCGATTCGGCTTTGGTGAACAATAACGATATGCGGACGGCTTTGCTCAATATCGAAATCGCCGATCAGCAAGTACGTCAGAACCGGGCGAACTTTTTGCCTTCGGCAGAAGCGCGCATCGCTAGTGCCAATCGGCAATGGCGTTCACGGGATTTCATTTCGGCACCGCCTTCCAAGTATTATGGTGATGGCGGTCGGGAGTTGCCCGAGAACATGTACGTATTGCTTTCACAATTTGGTACTGATATCAGCTTCAGTTGGGAGTTGGATATCTGGGGCAAAATCCGCAATCGCCAAGATATGGTGGTGGCCGATTATCTAGAAACGCATGAAGCCCGCAAAGCGGTACAAACTGATTTGATTGCGCGCGTGGCCATGGGATATTTCAATTTGCTGATGCTGGATGCGAAGATTGAAGTGGCTAAACGAAATGTACAACTTAATGATAGTACATTGCAGATTATCAAGCTACAATACGAAGCCGGAGAGATCACCGCATTAGCGATTCAACAAACGGAGTCGCAGCGATTATTAGCCGCTTCGCTGGTGCCAGAATTGGAACAGGAGATCGCCTTGCAAGAAAACGCCTTGCGTGTGCTAGCGGGTGAGATGCCTGCTCGTATTGGACGCGGTAATAGCTTTAATGAGCTGTTAGACGATGCTAATGATATCTCGTTGGGAACTCCGGTCGAGGTAATCCGCAATCGACCCGATATTCGTAGCGCCGAGTTGCAATTGATCTCTGCTAATGCCAATGCTAATGTGCAACAAGCGATGCGCTATCCAGCGCTTACGATTGGCGGTACATTGGGAGTGAATGCGATGTTGCCCAAAAATTGGTTTAATATTCCTGGCGCTTTACTCGGCGGCATTGCAGGCGATATCACAGCACCTATCTTCCAAAATAGACAGCTCAAAACGCAATATGAAATCGCGCGATTGGAGCGAGATCAGGCTGAAATTGGTTTGCAGCAAAAAGTGCTAGAAGCCGTTGGTGAAGTTTCGGATGCCGTGATTACGGTAGGTAAGCAGCGTGAGCAATTGGAATTTGCGGAGCAGCGCGTTAGCAATTCGGCTTTAGCGGTGCGCAATGCAGGTTTGTTATTCAAAAGTGGTTATGCTTCCTATTTAGAAGTAATCACTGCCCAGAGCAACGCGCTGGACAGTGATTTGGCTTTGGTAGAATTGCGTCAGCAATACTTAGCCTCTTATATTGATTTATATCGCTCCCTTGGCGGAGGTTGGCGATAAGCGTTTAACGAGTTGCGGTAGCTCGGGGTGCCATCGGCAATCCTGCAGCTTCCGCAATTTTGCGTGGAATATCGATGTTGTCCATCTTTTGGTGGAATAGATCTGCGCCTTGTCCAATCGCGTAGATTGGGATATATGCCGCCGAGTGATTGCCAGATGCCCACGAAATGCTAGCTGCTCTATTCAATGCTTTCACTGCTAATGCCGCAATACGATCGTCGATCGCGTATAGACTTTTCTCAGTTTCACTCTGGTGTTGCACAAAGCTGCGGTTGTAGGCTTCTTTGATCTCATTTTCTTCCGTTTCACTGACTTTTACCGACTTCCACAATCCTGTGTTTTCTTCCAACAATTGCTTTACGACATCCCAAGAAGCATTCGGGGTAGATTTGCGCAAATCAGAAATCTTGGTGCTGAGTACACCTTGCGATACTTTCTGATGCTGGATGCGGCCAAGTTGCAAGGTCGAGCTTCCATTGCCCAATACCATACCACCCGTTTCATGATCGGCGGTTACCAAGATCAAAGTTTCTTCGGGATGTTGCTCATAAAAACGGAAAGCCTCGGCTACTGCTGCGTCAAAATCCTTCGTTTCTTGGATCGCTGTAGCGCCATCATTGCTATGGCAAGCCCAATCAATTTTGCCGCCTTCCACCATGAGGAAGAATCCTTTGTCGTTATCTTTTTGCAAAGTCTGAATGGCCGATGCCGTGATTTGTTGCAAGGTCAATTCTTCTGGTGTACGATCTATCGCATACGTGAGCGCATCAGCAGGAGTGCCTTTGTCGGCCATCAAAATCACCTTATCGGCCGATTTTGCGATCTTATTATACTCTTTCAATCCATAAGCCAGCGTATAGCCCGCTTTTTCAAATTGTGGGAACAGGGAAGGAGCAGCTTCTTTCTTGTACGTTTTTTCAGGACTAAGGAAGCCGGCTCCGCCGAAGAAATCAAACCCAGACTTAATTAAATCCTGACCAATCTCGTAATACATATTGCGGTCTGCTTGGTTCGCGTAAAAGGAGGCCGGCGTCGCGTGGTCGATACTTACACTCGTGGTGATTCCTACTTTCATACCTTGCTCTTTAGCAAAGTAAGCAATGCTTTTGTACGTTTCTGTACGGCTAGAATCCATACCGATCACCCCATTTTTGGTTTTGTGGCCTACGGCCAATGCTGTACCCGCCGCAGCAGAATCCGTCACACCATGCGATAAAGAAAAGGAAGTGGCGAAAGTGCTAAACGGAAATTTGGTGAAAGTCAGTGGAAATACGGTATTGCGGTTTTCCAAAGCTGCCTGATAGGATTCAGCAATATGTACTTGGTTCAATCCCATGCCATCTCCAATCATATAGAAGATATATTTGGGCTTATTTTGCGCAAATGATGCGCTAATTTGCAGGACAAATAATAAAATAACGTAAAAAATCTGTTTTCTCATGGGTTGCTTTTTTTGCAAAGATATGCGCTTCATGTTAAGGCACTGTTACTATTTGAGGTTAATACATTGGTAATTGATAAGTAATATACGAATTGCACTGCAAAGTATGTCCTGCGACCTGCGATTCGATAGCGGTTTAATCGTTCGAGTATTGCCTCGGATTACGTACCTTTACCAGATTATCAAATGCAGCAAATATAAAGTATGAAGATAGGCGTAATTGGTAGCGGAAGTTGGGCAACAGCCATGATCAAAATGCTTTCCGACAACAAACAGCCAAAGCAAGTTTACTGGTGGGTCCGCAAAGAAGAAGATGTCGCCCACATTCGTGCATACAAACATAATCCGAGCTACCTCAGCTCGGTAGAAGTGGATTTCGCAGACGAATTCGTCACTTCCAATCTCCGCGAAGTCGTCGCACAATCTGATATTATTATCCTTAACACACCAGCAGCTTACCTAAAAGCGGTGTTAGCACCATTATCAGCAGTGGATTTTGAAGGAAAAGTAGTGGTTTCTGCTATCAAAGGCATTGTACCCGACGAAAATATGGTCGTAGGCGATTACCTGCCCTATGCTTACCAAGTTCCTTTGGAGCAAATTGTCGTCGTAGGCGGACCTTGTCATGCGGAGGAAGTTTCTTCCGAGCGATTGTCTTACTTGACCATTGCTTCGCGTACGGTGGATCACGCCAAGACGGTGGCCAGTTTGCTAGAAACGCGTTATATCAAGACCATCATTTCCTCCGATATTATCGGTATTGAATATGCGGCAGTATTAAAAAATATCTTTGCCTTAGCCGGAGGTATTTGTCATGGATTAGGTTTTGGCGACAATTTTCAAGCGGTATTGATATCCAATGCGATACGTGAAATCGATTATTTTGTGAAAGCGCTCGACCCGAGTGATCGTGATATTAACCATTCGGCCTATTTAGGAGATTTATTAGTAACTGCTTATTCACAATATAGTCGCAATCGCACTTTTGGTGCGATGATTGGTAAAGGATATAGTGTGAAATCTGCGCAAGTGGAGATGAATATGGTTGCCGAAGGCTATTATGCTTCGGCTTGTATCCAATCCATTATCAAGAAGAATAAACTGCACATGCCCATCTGTGATACGGTATATCAAATATTGTATCAAGGAGCACAGCCTATGCAGGAGATCAAAAAATTAGCAGATTCCCTTACTTAATGAAAAACATGACGAGAGAACACATCGCAAATACCTATAAACAAATTCAACAAGAAATCACCGATGCTTTAGAGCAATTGGATGGCGGCGCTCGGTTTGTAGAAGAAAACTGGCAACGTGATGGAGGTGGTGGAGGGCGCACACGTGTGATTCAGCATGGTGCTATCTTCGAGAAAGGTGGTGTAAACTTCTCTGAAGTGCATGGTAAATTGCCCGAACCCATTCGTAAATCTTTCGGTGTGGAAGAAGATGAGTTCTTTGCGACGGGTGTGTCTATTGTAATTCATCCTAATAATCCTTGGGTACCCATTATTCATATGAACATACGCTATTTTGAGTTGAATGATCAGGTGAAATGGTTTGGCGGAGGCATCGATCTCACGCCGCATTATGTTGATCAAGAAGAGGCCCAATATTTTCACCAAAGCTTGAAAGATGTTTGTGATAAGCACCATCCGGAGTTTTATGCGAAGTACAAGGCTTGGGCGGATCGCTATTTTTATATCAAGCACCGACAGGAAACACGTGGAATTGGCGGCATATTTTACGATAAAATCACGCCACAGAATACAGAATTGAGTTACGAAGAAATCTTTGATTTTTCTTGTGATTTAGGCCGTTTATTCCCCAAAGTATACAGCGGATTGGTCAATAAATCGCGGCACAAAACATTCACCGAACAGGAAAAAAACTGGCAATTATTGCGTCGCGGTCGTTATGTAGAATTTAATCTAGTGTATGATTCGGGCACCAAATTTGGTTTGGAGACCAATGGGCGCATAGAGTCCATATTGATGAGCTTACCAGAACAGGCCAATTGGTTTTATAACTACCAAGCGGAGCCAGGTTCTCGTGAAGAACAAACACTTTCGTTACTCAAGCAAGATATTGCGTGGGTATAATCATTTCAATATTTAGATGGTAAATTATAAAAAGTTTGTGTTAGCAAACGGACTTCGTGTATTGGTGCATGAAGATCATACCACGCCGATGGCCTGTGTAAATGTTTTGTACGATGTAGGTGCTCGCGATGAGGATCCCGAACGTACGGGTTTTGCGCATTTGTTCGAGCATCTGATGTTTGGCGGTTCAGTCAACATTCCCAATTATGATGAAGTTTTGCAACAAGTGGGTGGCGAGAACAATGCCTTTACCAGTAATGATATCACCAATTACTATATCACGCTTCCTGCAGTCAACCTAGAAACGGCGCTATGGCTGGAAAGTGATCGGATGCTGAGTTTGGCCTTTAGCGAGCAAAGTTTGGAAGTGCAAAGACAAGTGGTTATCGAAGAATTTAAGCAACGCTATCTGAATCAACCCTATGGCGATGTGTGGTTGAAACTGCGGCCTCTTGCCTATAAAGCACACCCATATCGTTGGGCTACGATTGGTAAAAACATCGAGCACATCGAACAAGCAACGATGGATGAAGTGAAGCAGTTCTTTGCGACATTTTACCATCCTTCCAATGCTATTATGGTGATAGCAGGAGATGTAAAAGTCGAGGAGGTCAAAGCGCTGGTTGAAAAATGGTTTGCTACGATCCCGGATCATCCTGTGAAAAAAAGATCTTTGCCACAGGAGTCGCCCCAGCAAGCTGCTCGGCGTGAATCGGTCGAAGCAGATGTACCTGTCGATAGTATATATATTGCATTTCATGGGCCGGATCGGCATCATGATGATTATTATACACTAGATTTAGTTTCTGATCTGCTTTCGCGCGGAAGCTCGTCTCGCTTGTACCGTGCTTTGGTAAAAGAACAGCAATTGTTTGTCGATGTGAATGCATACTTGATGGGAAGTGTAGATACTAATTTATTTGTCGTAGAAGGTAAGCCTTCGGAAGGTATTAATTTAGCCCAGGCAGAGGAAGCGCTTTGGGAGCAACTGGATCAATTGAAGACGGAATTGGTTGCTGGAAAGGAGCTAGATAAAGTCAAAAATAAAGTAGAATCGACCATGGTCTTTGCAGAACTTTCTGTCTTGGACAAAGCGATGAATCTAGCCTATTTTGAGTTGTTGGGCGATGCGAATGCATACAATACCGAAGTCGCAAAATATGCCGCTATCACCAACTCGGATATTCAGCGAGTCTCAGCCGAAATTTTTAGGGCAGAGAACTCATCTACCTTAATTTACCACGCAAAAAATCAGGAATCACATGTTGAATAGAGCACAAGCACCGCAGTCGCACGATATTCAGGGGATGACGTTGGTTCATCCAGAACATATGGTATTGGATAATGGCTTGCCTGTTTACATATTTAGATCGCAAGACCAACCTTTGGTGAAGGCCGAATTTGTATTTAAAAACAAATTTGGTGCAAAATCAGAAGATCCATTGCGTAATACCGCGTTAAGCGCCTTGATGAAAGAGGGGACGAGCCGTATGACTTGCGCACAGATTGCAGAAACGGTGGATTACTACGGCGCATTTCTAATGCCCGAGTTTAGTTTTGATCACACCTCATACACACTGTATACGCTTAATAAATACGTGCCGCAAATATTTCCTTTGGTTTATGATATTTTGGTAGATGCACAATTACCAGATCATGAACTAGATAATTTCAAACGTACTAATCGTCAAAGTCTACAGATCTCTTTGGAGAAAAATGATTTTGTTGCCAAGCAATTATTCTATAAAACCTTGTTTGGTCGTAATAGATATGGCGCTGTGGTGACTGATGAGGGGTTGTCAGCATTGAATCGTGGAGAGCTAGCGGAATTATATACGCAGCAAATCCAACCGGAGAATTGCACCTTATTCTTATCGGGAAATATTACGGCTGATGTGATTCGAGAAGTGTCCGACTATTGCGGCAGCAAATGGAAAAATACGACAGCTTCTAAATCGGTAGAAAGTGAGATTCATATTTCTAGTGCGTACCACACGGAATTGCAATTTCAAGAGCGTGCCGATGCGGTGCAATCGTCGATTCGTATAGGCAGACAAAGTTTGCGCCGCACCGATGCAGATTTTCCAGCCATACAGTTTGTGAATACCTTGTTTGGAGGATATTTCGGATCTCGATTGATGCGCAATATTCGAGAGGATAAAGGATATACTTATGGAATCGGTTCGTCGGCAGTGACCTTTGAGCATACTGGTATGCTTGTCATTTCGACACAAGTAGGCACCGATGTGACTACGGCAACGTTGCAAGAGATTCAAAAAGAAATGAACTTACTACAAACAGAGCTTGTCGATGCGGCAGAAATCAAATTAGTGAAGAATTATATGCTGGGCGCCATGCTGGGAAGTTTAGAATCTATATTCTCGCACGCAGACAAATTTAAGGCGGTACATTTGTCTGGCTTGGATCTGAGCTATTACGCCTATTACACGAAGGTATTACACGATATGGATGCCGAACAGGTGCAAACGATGGCACAAAAATACTTGCAATACGAGGATATGGTGAAGGTGGTGGTTGGGAAGATGTAAAGATTCCCAATTGTATACCATGTCACATAAAAAAAGGAAAGATTATTTAATCTTTCCTTTTTTTATGTGACAATTACGATCTCTGATCGTAAAGATTAGTTTGCGCTTTTAGATAATTGATCTAAGACCGCGTTGTTTTTTGAGATTTGGTCTTTGTCAGACATTTTGCTTTTAGAACCTAACTCGATGTTACGACCTAATTTCAAGAACTGAACTTCAACACGAGAAACAGTTTTGTTTCTTCTATCTTTTCTTTTTAAACGAGTAACTCCCATTTTGTGCTTAATTTAATTTTTTACCTTTTGTTATTTAAGTACGAGGTCGGAAGCGGATTCGAACCGCTGTAGGAGGTTTTGCAGACCTCAGCCTAGCCACTCGGCCATCCGACCATTGCCCTTTCGGCTTGCAAAAATATACTTTTACTTTGATATAATAAAGTTTTTTTTGAATCTGCTTGCTAAATATATTGCTTTCTTACCTATAGATCCCATGCCATTATCTATAGTTCAATAGCGGTCATGATGATATTTTATTTGATGCATTGTCGGTACTGCGTCATATCAATTCGATGGTGGTGTTATTAAAGTGTTGAATAACTGTGTTTTGAATTCACCATGCATGTCGAGATCCGTTTTTGGTCTGAACTTTGCAATGTACCCAAGTATGAGGCGCTAGATAATAAGTCTGCGTCCAAAACTTAAAGAATAAAGTGATGAAAAAAGTTTTACTATCATTCGGTGTAGCTATGTTATTAGCTGGTGCTGCACAAGCACAGGTTTCTTATGGATTGCGCGCAGGTGTGAACTTAGGAAAGATTTCAAATCTTGGAGACAATCAATCAAACAATACCTCATTCAACGTAACGGGTTATGCGGATCTTCCGGTAGCACCAAATTTCTCCATCCAACCTGGATTATCATTGCAGGGTAAGGGTACAAAATTTGATACTGGAAACGAAACCACAGGTCTGACGACAACACGTAATACGATGTCATTAGAAATTCCTGTAAATGCGGTTTACTATATCCCTACAGGATATTCTGGAAGTATTTTCTTAGGAGCTGGTCCGTATGTTGGTCTAAATCTAAGTGGTAAAGACAAAATTTCTGCCAGAGTAGGCGGTAATGAGGGTTCTGTTGACAGAGACATCAACTTTAGCGGAGACGATAAGAATATGAACAGACTAGATGCCGGTGTCAACTTTTTGGCAGGCTACCGTTTAAGCAGCGGGTTTTTAATCAATGCTGGATACGGTCTAGGTCTGACCAATATGATTCCGAACAATAGCAATACGACTGCTGCCAACCGCGTTTGGTCGTTCGGAGTTGGTTTCCAATTCTAAGGAAAGAATCGAGTAGATATCTTTTGTTACGATAAAATTTATGCAGTAAAAAGGCGAGCGCGAGCTCGCCTTTTTTGTGTTGTATCATCATTATGAAGCGGAGGATTCTGAGGTCATCTAAAAGTAAATTTCACTTAACTTAAACGTTTCCTTCAGTCGGATGCCTTTTTCCGTGTGTTGCAGGGTGCAACATTCGTGTTCTGGATCATGCTCTAAATAGAGGATGTATTCATTATCCACGATTTCTTGCCAATAATCTTTCCGTTCATCCATGGTCACTAACGGTCGCACATCATAACTCATGACATATGGAATCGGAATGTGACCAACCGATGGTAATAAATCGGCCATATACAAGATGGTTTTGCCTTTGTACTGAATCTGCGGCAGCATCATTGCCTCGGTGTGGCCATTCGCGTAGCGAATACCAACTTTTTCGTTGAATGATTGGCCTTCGGCCAAGAAATTAAGCTGACCGGATTCCTGAATCGGCAAGATGTTTTCTTTTAGAAACGAAGCTCTCTCCCTCGGATTTGGATCTACAGTGGCCCAATCCCAGTGCTTTTCATTGGACCAGTATTTCGCATTTTTAAAGGCTGGAATCAATTGTTCATTTTCTCGCTTGATCGCGCCACCACAATGATCAAAGTGCAGATGTGTCAAGATGATATCGGTAATATCATCGCGATGGAAGCCGTGTTTTGCCAATGAAGAATCCAAGGTGGCGTCTCCATGCAAATCATAATGTCCAAAAAACTTCGCATCTTGCTTATCGCCCAATCCGGTATCGATGAGCGTGAGTTGGTTTCCATCTTCCATCAGGAGCAAGCGCGTTGCCCAAGTGCACAGATTTTTAGCATCGGGTGGATTGGTGCGCGACCACAAGGATTTGGGAACGACGCCAAACATAGCGCCGCCATCCAGTTTGAAAAATCCGGTATCGATGGTATATAAGTTCATAACTCTACGTTTTTACAGAACAGACTACAACTAACGTGCTAAATAACTGGCTTTGACGGTAATATTTGCTGTTTTGCTACGTGAACTGGTATTGAATGCACCTCCGTAAGAATACTCTTCATTGTCATTCTGACCCGTTATCTGGAAAATTCCAAGATCCGCTTTTACCAATTGTCCTAGAGAAGTGGCCGATTCCGTCGCAATATTTTGAGCGCGCAATTTGGCGTTTTCTGACGCCTGAGAAATGAGTTGCAATTTTAGATCTTCCAATCCAGAAAAATAGTAGTTGGGAGCGTTAGAACTTAATTCAACTCCTTGTGAAATTAAACTGGAAATTTCTCGAGAAGCATTATCTACCTTTTCTAAATCTTTAGATTCTATACTCACTTGTTGCGAAAGATTGTATCCGGTGAAGGTATTGGAACTATTTCCTTGGCTATCGGTGTAGTAGTTAAATTCTCGACTGATATTGACCGCATTGAAGCGGATTTCCTTTTCCTGAATGCCACGCTGCAGCAGAAAATTTTTGACTAAATCCCGGTCTCTACCAAGCTGTTCAGACGCTCCACTCAAATCCGTAGATTTGCGACTGTAAGACGCAGACCATTTTACGATGTCGGATTCGAAGTCCATTTTAGCATTGCCGGTCACGTTGATTGTATTACTGTTATTGTATTTATACCGGTATGACGAGCCGAAGATCCAAGCCACACAAATGAGCGCAATGGCGCCAATAATACTGACAATAATGGGGGTGTTTTTCATAAGCATGTTTTTAATTGTGCCAAACTTGTTGCATTGCAATCATAAGCAAGTTAAACAAAAAATGCTATTATTGGGCTTCACAAACGGTCAACTTAACATTCACTATGAATAATTGGAGTAAATTATGTCTTGCACTCAGCACTTTTGTGAGTGTGCAAGCCGTAGCGCAAAAACCACCTTTGAATCACGATGTATACGATAATTGGAAGAGCATCGGTACAGCCAACTTGAGTAAATCGGGCAAATTGGTTTACTATACGATCACCCCGCAGGAAGGTGATGCTGTTTTAGAATTAAAAGATCAGAAAAATACGCTTTTGCTAAGCGTGCCACGCGGTGATGGTGCGAGTCTAACCAGTAATGACGCATTTTTTGTGGCAGGGATCAAGCCATATTTCTCCGCAGTTAGAGAAGCGAAGATCAAAAAGAAGAAATCAGAAGAAATGCCCAAAGATTCTTTGTTGGTATATAATCTGAAAAGCAAAGCTGCTCCACTAAAATATGCCGACGTGAAGTCTTTTAAAATGGCGCGAAATAGTCGCGAGTATGTCGCATTTCTTGCAGAAAGCAAAGCATCTGCACCGCTTGATACCATCGCTTCCAAGGATAGCACAGCCCTAGCCAAAAAAACTCCGGCAAAGAGTAAGACGAAAACCATATTGCATCTATTGCATTTGCCTACAGGTGATACGACCAACTTTGTTGGTGTGGATCAATATGAGTGGAGCGCAGATGAACGGCAGCTATTATTGAGTAAGAAAGGAGAGGAGAAGGATAGTGTTGCTGCGAGAGATGCAGGATTGTACATCTATTCTGTTGGTGACAAATCCTTGAAGAAAATTAGTCATGGTAAAGGCACGTATAAGCAGTTTAGTTTTTCGGAAGATCAATCGCAACTTTCTTTTGTAGCCTTCAAAGGGGATGACAAAACCTTGTCCAAAGAATACAAATTATATTATTACACAGCCGATCAGGATTCCGCACGATTGATCGGGCAACAAGCTACTGCTGGTGTTCCGCAAAATTGGTGGGTAAGCGGCGATGCACCGCTTAGGTTTAGTGAAAACGGGCAAAAATTATACATCGGTTTGGCGCCAATTCCATTGGTCAAGGATACCACGCTAGTAGAATTTGAGCATGCTAAATTAGATATTTGGCATTGGAAAGATGATTACTTGCAACCCCAGCAATTGGTCAATCTGAAACGCGATCAAACCAAAAGCTTCTCTGCCGTGGTGTATCCGCAATCATCTGCGACGATTATTCCTTTGAGTGATGAAACTTTCAATCGAGTCATCACGACAGATTCGGGTAACGAAGAGTGGGTATTGGTAACATCTGATTTTGGAAATCGTATTTCTTCGCAGTGGGATCTGGGCACGAAGTCGAATATCTATAAAGTATCGACCAAAACCGGTCAGCATAAATTGATCGCTTCCGATCTTAATGGGCAAGCCTATCTGTCTCCAAAGGCAGACTATGCTGTTTTCTTTGACCGTGCTACGGCAAGCTGGTCGAGTTATGACTTGGCAAACGATTCGAAAAAATCGTTGCACGAAGGTATTGCCGTAAGTTTTGTGGACGAGGAGAATGATATGCCGGCATTGCCAGGCGCATACGGTGTGGCAGGCTGGTCCAAGGATGGTCAAACGGTATATATTAATGATCGTTATGATATCTGGGCTTTTGACTTAGCAGGCAAACAGAAACCGTATACGATTACAAATGGTTATGGGCGGGATCAAAAAATCACATTCCGCGCCGTCAATTTGTCGCGCGAGGAGAATCCAAGATACCGCACGACCTATCTTTTTGATAAAGATCAATTCTTGGCGGCTTTTGATGAGACAACAAAAGAAAACGGTTTTTATAGTGTCAACGCAGGAAAGTCAAACCCTAAAAAGATCTTCATGCAGCCAAAAACATATCGTAAGGTGGAGGCAAGCGAGGATTTGGCACAGGTGATTTATACGAAAGAAGATTACCAGCATTCACCAGATCTGTATATTAACAGTGCGAAGATGGATCAGGAACGCAGATTAACCGATATCAACACGCAACAGGCAGGTTATAATTGGGGAACAGCAGAGCTAGTGCATTGGACTACACCAAATGGGCATGATGCTTCCGGCATTTTGTATAAGCCAGAAGATTTTGATCCGAATAAAAAATATCCAATAATTGCTTATTTCTACGAAAAACTATCACAAGGTTTATATACCTATCAAGCTCCTGCACCTACGCCTTCACGCTTGAATATTCCCTATTTCGTGAGCAATGGTTATTTGGTGTTTGCGCCAGATATTTCGTACGAGACTGGCTATCCAGGCCAAGCGGCGGAAGAATACATCAATTCGGGAATGCAGCACTTGGCACGTACCAATAGTTTTGTCGATTCGACAAAAATGGGAATCCAAGGACAAAGTTGGGGCGGTTATCAAGTAGCGCATTTGATTACGCGCACCAATATGTATGCTGCGGCTTGGACAGGTGCGCCTGTCGTAAATATGACTTCTGCGTACGGCGGTATTCGTTGGGGATCGGGGATGTCACGTCAGTTTCAATACGAGAATACACAAAGTCGTATCGGTCAGAATTTGTGGGAAGCGCGTGATCTATACATTGAGAACTCGCCTTTATTCTTCATGGATCGTGTAAATACTCCTGTCGTGATTATGCACAATGACCAAGATGGCGCTGTGCCATGGTACCAAGGTATCGAAATGTTTACGGCATTGCGTCGCTTGCAGAAGCCGGTGTGGTTATTGAATTACAATGGCGACGACCATAATTTGATACAACGTCAGAATAGAAAAGATATTCAGCAGCGCGAAGCACAATTTTTCGACCATTTCTTAAAAGGTAAGCCTGCTCCCGTTTGGATCACCTCGGGTGTGCCTGCAATCCATAAAGGAATCGATTGGGGATTGAGCATGTAACGTATTTTGATTCGAATATTATAAATGGGGAAAAGTAATTTTCCCCATTTTTAGTTTTAAAAAAAATAATTTTTTGTTTTTTTCGAGAAAAGAGCCATATTTACAAAAGAAAATGTGATGTGAAAGCATTTTTTTTATGCTGTTTAGCAATTTATTGCAAAATTAACTTTCAAAATATATGTCATTCTTACGGTTTCAATCTGTAAATTCAGCGGGTTCAAGAGAAATTAATCATGAGGGATATGCTGAGTCCAAAAAAGCCATAGCGATTTATGGTAAAAATGTATTCACGATAGACAAAATGCGTGACTACCTGCCAAAGACAACTTTTGTAGAACTCAAGGAGTCTGTTGAAGGGTCAAAACGCATTTCTCGCGAATTAGCAGAAGATATTGCGCAGGCAATGAAATCATGGGCTTTATCCAATGGCGCTTCGCACTATACACACTGGTTTCAACCATTGACAGGTTCAACGGCAGAGAAGCACGATGCATTTTTCGAACCAGATGGTAACGGAATGGCCATTGAAAAATTTACTGCTGATGCCTTGGTACAACAAGAGCCAGATGCGTCTTCTTTTCCAAATGGTGGTATTCGCAACACGTTCGAAGCACGTGGATATACAGCTTGGGATCCGTCTTCACCCGCTTTCTTGTTCGAAACTGGCGGTGGAAAGACTTTATGCATCCCAACAGTTTTTGTATCATACACAGGCGAATCATTAGATTATAAGGCACCTTTATTAAAAGCAGTTTCTGCGATTGATAAAGCAGCTACAGATGTAGCACAATTCTTTGATAAGTCAGTTAATAAAGTAACTGCTTCTTTAGGTATTGAGCAAGAATACTTTTTGGTCGATCTTTCGTTGTATAATGCGCGTCCGGATTTGCAATTGACTGGTCGTACCTTATTTGGCCACATGGCTGCAAAAGGACAACAGTTAGACGATCATTACTTCGGAGCTATTCCAGAGCGCGTATTAGCGTTTATGGTGGATTTGGAAAATGAAGCGTTGAAATTGGGTATTCCTTTGAAAACTCGTCACAACGAGGTAGCACCGACACAGTTTGAGTGTGCACCGATGTTCGAAGAGATCAACTTAGCGATTGATCACAACCAATTGTTGATGAACTTGATGGAGCAAGTGGCTAAACGTCATCACTTCAAAGTATTGTTGCACGAGAAGCCGTATAGTGGTATCAATGGATCTGGTAAACACAATAACTGGTCATTGATCACCAATACAGGGGTTAATCTATTAGCACCGGGCAAAACACCTAAAAACAACTTGATGTTCTTGACATTCTTTGTGAACACCATCAAGGCGGTATCTGCACATGCAGATTTGTTACGGGCATCTATTGCAAGTCACTCGAACGATCACCGTTTAGGTGCGAATGAGGCGCCGCCAGCGATTATCTCTATCTTCTTGGGGTCTCAATTAGATGATATCTTAGACGAAGTAGAATCAGCTCGCGTAGCGAAAAAGGTAAGAAATGAAGCCAACCTATGGCACGGTATTCCTAAAATTCCAGATTTGAAAATGGATAATACGGATCGTAACCGTACATCACCTTTTGCCTTTACTGGAAACAAATTTGAATTCCGCGCAGTTGGATCTTCTGCCAACTCGGCGTTGCCAATGACTATCTTGAATGCTATCGTGGCAAATCAATTGATCGAATTCAAGATCGAGGTAGATAAGCAAATCAAAAAAGGCATCAAAAAAGACCTAGCTTTATTGAATGTCGTTCGTCGTTACATCAAAGAATCTAGAGCGATTCGTTTCGAAGGAAACGGTTATAGTGATGAGTGGGCAGAAGAAGCAGCTACTCGTGGATTGTCTAATATCAAGTCTACGCCTAAAGCATTAGATGTATACGTAAGTGAAGAGTCGTTAGCACTTTTCGAGAAATTGGGCATCTATTCGAAGCGCGAATCGGAAGCAAGACATGAGATTTTGTTAGAGAATTTCTACAAGAAATTACAAATCGAAGCGCGTGTGATCACCGAGTTGACCAACAGCTTAATCGCTCCAGCTTGTTTCGCGTACCAAAATCAATTGATCGAAAACGTAAAAGGGTTGAAAGAGATTGGTCTATCGGCAGAAGCATATAGCTCACAGCGTAACTTCATCGAGCGTATCTCTTCACACATCAATATCGCTTTGGAGAAATCGGAAGCCATGCGCCAGGAGCGTAAGAAAGCGAACGAAATCGAGGATATCCGCGATCGTGCTATCGCATACGACGAGTTGGTAAAACCTTACTTCGATGAGATTCGTTACCACGTGAATAAACTAGAGAAAATAGTAGATGATAACAAATGGCCATTGCCGAAGTTGCGTGAGCTATTGTTCATTCACTAATCAACAGCATAACTAACTAACCTATCTATTACCCGAGAGCCACTTGCAACAGCAAGTGGTTTTTTTTGTGAAAGCCGATCGAGTAGGAGGCAGTAATATAAAGTCAACACATCGTAAATCGATAAAATTTGTATTTTTGCGCCTTGTATTGACCTAATTTTCTATGAAAAATAATCGATTCGTCTTTGTTGGGCTTGTTGCTTTCTTCTTACTGGGTGCATGCCAAAAGGATGATAACAATGTAATTCCAATCGCTGGCACCAGATGGTGTGCCACGCTGTCTGACGAAAAAAGTGATTACAAGTACCAAATCGAATTTTTGAAAAACAAACGCGCCAAGACACTTATGCATGGAAAAGTACGAGCAAATGCAGCATTACCCGGACTTCCGGTTGAAACTTTCGGCGCAGCAGAGTTTGATTATCAAGTGATGGAGCAGCCCATTGATGCGACAGATGTAAGGATATTATTGTCTGACACGGAAACTGGCTTTAGAGATACGCTAATTTATTATAGAGCAACAAAAAATGATGGTGCGGCTAAGATTGTAGGCAAACATTACACAGTCACCGTTCGAATAGGCGACCAGACCATACCAAATAACACACCTTCGTATGAATCAGCGACGATTACTTATTACGCTGGTGGCTGCGCCTTTTGAGAATTCCAGTAATTCAAGTTATAGCGCTCTAAACGGAGATATTTCCATAAAAAAAGAGGTATTTACATCGTAAATACCTCTTTCTATTTGCATCATCTATGATGATGACTTTATGTTGTTATTAAAACTAGCGAGCAGCTTCTAATTTAGCTTGAATCTCGTTGGCTTTATCTTCATCTTGGATGAAGTTATAATAACTTTTCAAGTTACTCAACGCGTTCGTGTTGTTCGGGTCTTTGCTCAACGCTTTCTCCAAATAAGGAACCGCTTTACCCATATCCGCTTTGATCGTTTCTACGCGCGTATTGTAGTCCGTATCAGATACCGATTTGTCACCGTTAAGATCCATAAGCGCTTGATTAGCCATGTTCATGATGATTGCCGCTGTGTTCAAGTTAGCTTCTACGTACTCAGGATCAATTTCTAACGCTTTTTTGTAAGATGCTAACGCTTTCTCATCGTTATCATTCGATGCATAAGCTGTACCTAAATAGTAGTGCAATGTTTTGTTGCCTGCATCACGCTCTAATTGACTCTCGATACCTGAAATAATTTTTTCCTCGTTGCCTGTGATCAGGTTCAGCTCGATGTTTTGCATCACGATATCATTATCCTCTGGGAAGGCTTTTGCAGCCGCATCAGCATACTCCAGCGCTTTGGTTGTATCACCTGTAGATAAGTACAATTTTGGCAGATCTGCTCTGATCATTCTATATTCGGAGTGATCTTCGTGTGGAAGCAACGCTTCATACTTTTTGATCGCAGTTGGGTAATCCTGTGTTTGGATTGCTGCTAATGCACCAAAGTAAATTAACGTCGTATCGCCTGGCATCAAAGCCAAACCTTTGTCAAACTCTTCTGCTGCGCCTTTGTAATTCTCTACTTTCCACTCCTCGTAACCTGTTGTTTGGTAGAAGTTGCGAAGGTTCACTTTTACAGCATTGATGTTTTCTTCATTCTTTTTGTCTGCATCTAATTCTGTTGCTTTCGCTAAACCAGTGATTGCTTTGTCGGCGTATTCACCATTTTTTTCTGCAAATGCCAAGTTAGAATAGATCAAAGAATACACCGTCCAAGTTTCTGGGTTATCCTTTGTTTTTTCGTGTGCAATAGCTTCCTCAATCGGCGCAATACCGTCTTTCAACATTTTTGCAGAAAGCTCACCTGCTTCTGCTCCTCCCAACTCTTCATATTTAGTATAGGCAGATTTCGCTTTTCTAAGATTACCGCTTTGTGCGAAGACTGTACTCATCGAAATCGCTAAGACTCCGGTTATTATTAGACTTTTCTTGATATTCATATTACGCTTTTGTTTGTTTAATGTTCTTCAAGTTTTCAATTCTATGATCTAGGTTAACAAAGAACGTGCCTAGTAGTTTTGCAATCTATTCAGAAGGAGGTTTACACGATCCAGTTGCATGTCGTCCTCTGCATTCTCATAATACATCGCTAGCGAACGCAAGGCATTGACTTCATGAGGACGTATTTCATTGGCTTTCAAGAGATAATTCTGTGCATTATTCTGTGCTTCTTGATCATCTTGATTCTCCATAAACTGTTGTAGATACAATAATCCTAAAGCCAAATTTGCCTCATAATTATTATCATTCAATTGTACCGTACGCTCATAAAATTGCTTCGCTTTGTCGATATTACCGACATTTTCGAATGAGAATCCAGCCAAGTAATTCAGATCAACATTTTCTGGTTCCATTTTAACCGCATGTTCGGCAATTGGCACAATAGCGTTATAGTTACCTTGCTGAGAATACGTTTCAATGAGTTTAAACAAGATTTCCTTGTTTTCAGGATAGTTAGCACTTCCTTTTTCCAGTATTTTGCGACGCTCTGTTGGTTGGTTATTCTTCTCGTATATCCGAGCCAGTTCCAAATATTGGATGGGTTGGCGCGAAGAAAGTGTGATAGCCTGCTGATAGTATGCAATGGCTTCATCGATACGATTGGTCTGGTTGGCCAACAACCCTAAGTTGTAGATGATATCTTCGTTTTTGGGCTGTAATTCTTTAACGCGTAAAAAATTATTGTAGGCCAAATCGTACTCCTGAGCTTGGAGAGCCTGATTTGCCTTGTACGTATAGGCAGCCGCAAGATTCTGCGTTACATAAGCCATTTCACTTTCGCGTGTGTTCTTTTCGCGATCACTTAAGCGCGCTAGGGTAGCGAGGGTCAGATCGATGGGATCTCTTTCGGTCTTTATCTTACGTGTAGAATCCGCATACGCGATAGAACTATAAATCATCACCCGCGTCAAATTGATACGCGTGTTAGAAGAATCTCTTCTAGTTTTGTATACGCCATCAATAAATTTTTTGGCGTTTTCCAAATGTTTGAGCTCACCAGTTTGCGTGTACAAAGCGAAGTTATTCGTCGCTTCTTTGACAGCAGACTGCCCAAAAGCAGATAACCCACCGATGGCTAGGCCAAAGGTGAGTATGTATTTGCTGATGTTATTCGCTTTCTTCATCATTTTCGTCTGAAACAGCATTATTTTCATTGTCTGGAGTTGCTACACCATCCTGATCTGCTACGAATCCTTCGCCGAGCTCTTCTCCTTCTTCTAGTTCCTCTTCACGAGCTACTTTAGTAATCGAAGCAATTTCGTCGTTCTCATTTAAGCGGATCAATTTCACTCCTTGTGTAGCTCTACCCATCACACGAAGGGTATCTACACCAATCCGTATCACGATGCCCGATTTATTGATGATCATCAAATCATCCTGATCGTTCACATCTTTGATCGCGACAAGTTCTCCGGTTTTGTCCGTTACGTTCAAGGTTTTTACCCCTTTACCGCCACGATTCGTTACGCGGTAATCTTCTACATCGGTACGTTTACCGTATCCTTTTTCAGAGACTACTAAGATGGTTGATTCTTCGCTATTATCAACACTAATCATGCCAACAACTTCGTCGTTATCGTGTGCTAAGCGTACACCACGTACACCTGTAGCGGTTCTACCCATTGGTCTTACAGTCGATTCGTTGAAGCGGATCGCGCGACCAGAGCGCAATGCCATGACGATTTCGCTGTTGCCATTGGTTAGGTTAGCTTCGATCAATTGATCACCTTCGTTGATGTTGATGGCATTGATACCATTAGCACGCGGACGAGAGTAGGCCTCCAGAGAGGTTTTCTTGATCGTACCTTTCTTCGTACACATGATGATGAAGTTGTTCTCCAAGTACTCCTGATCTTTCAGGTTTTTGACTTTGATGAATGCCTTGATCTTCTCGTCTTTTGGTACGTTGATGATATTTTGCAACGCGCGACCTTTAGATGTTCTCGAACCCTCAGGAATCTCGAATGCACGTAGCCAGAAACAGCGTCCAGCTTCGGTAAATAGTAACAAGTAATTATGCGCCGATGCCGTAATAATGTGCTCGGTGAAATCTTCTTCGCGGGTGCTGGATCCTTTCGAACCGCGGCCACCACGACTTTGACGACGGTATTCCGACAATGGCGTACGTTTCACATAGCTATTGTGCGAAATAGTAATGACAATCTCTTCATCATCGATGAAATCTTCCATGCGCATATCTTCTGCAGAATGCACAATCGCGGAACGACGTTCGTCGCCATATTTTTCACGGATTTCAATGATCTCGTCTTTGATGATCGTCATCCGCAGACCTTCGTCTGCCAATACTTGTTTCAAATATTCGATCGTTTTCATCAATTCGGCATATTCCTCTTTGATCTTGTCGCGTTCTAGTCCTGTCAGACGGCGCAAGGTCATATCCAAAATCGCTCTCGCTTGTAGGTCGGATAAGCCAAATTTCTCCATCAAACCTACGCGTGCATCTTCTGGCGTATCCGAAGCACGAATCAATTTGATCACTTCATCTAAGTGATCTAGCGCGATCAAATATCCTTCTAGGATATGAGCCCGTTTTTCTGCTTCTGCCAACTCGAATTTGGTGCGGCGTACCACCACGTCATGACGGTGCTCCACAAATTCGTGAATCATGTCTTTCAGATTCATCAATACCGGGCGACCTTTTACAAGGGCGATGTTATTGACAGAGAAAGAAGTTTGCAAAGACGTATATTTAAACAAGTTGTTCAATACGACGTTTGCATTGGCATCCCGTTTTACTTCGTATATAATACGGATATCTTTCGTGGATTCGTCGCGAATCTCCGAGATACCTTCTAATTTCTTTTCATTGATCAGGTCTACTGTCCGCTTAATCATATCGGACTTGTTGACCTGATATGGGATCTCAGTAACTACGATAATTTCTCTACCGCTGCTAGTTGCTTCAATCTCCGCTACGGCACGCATCACAATACGTCCACGTCCCGTTTCAAAAGCATCCTTTACCCCAGTATAGCCGTAAATCAATCCGCCGGTAGGGAAGTCAGGCGCTTTGATGTGTTGCATCAATTCGCTGATTTCAATATCACGGTTGTCGATATAAGCGACCGTACCGTTTAGCACTTCTGTAAGGTTGTGCGGCGCCATATTCGTAGCCATACCAACAGCAATACCCGAAGCACCATTGACCAAAAGATTTGGAATACGCGTAGGTAATACCGTAGGCTCTTGCAACGAGTCGTCAAAGTTCAGTTGGAAATCAACCGTGTCTTTGTTGATGTCAGAAAGCATCTCTTCGGCAATCTTCCGCAAGCGCGCTTCTGTATAACGCATCGCTGCTGGTGGATCACCATCGATAGAACCGTAGTTACCTTGTCCGTCGACCATCGGATAACGCAAAGACCAAAATTGAGCCATACGTACCATCGCATCATACACTGAGGTATCGCCATGCGGGTGATATTTACCCAGTACATCACCAACGATACGCGCTGATTTCTTGTACGGCTTACTGCTGGTAACGCCCAAGTCTAGCATGCCATACAACACACGACGGTGAACGGGTTTCAATCCGTCTCTAGCATCGGGTAATGCACGGGATACAATCACCGACATCGAATAATCGATGTACGCTGATTTCATCTGATCCTCAATATTTATGGGGATGATCCTGTCGTTAGCAGGTACTAAATTATTTTCGTTTTCTGTTTCTTCAGCCATATTATTGGGTTACATACTAACTAATATTAACGCTCTAAATAGTGTGGGCGCAATCGTGCGAAGATACGGATTTTTTTTGCTATCCTATGAATAAATACCCCCTCAAATAATGCTTGTTTATAAATGCTAATTAATAATTTCCCTTTTGAATGTATTATTAATAATAAATCATCTGATTAGTTGATTCATTTTCAATGAATGAGTAAGTTTTTTGTAAAAAATAAACTATAATCAAAATTCTGTTGTGAACTCAATTATAAATCTAGTACATTTGTCGCATTAATTTTAATTCACGTTATCCATACAATTAAGCATTATAAGCATATGAAACATAATTTCGGTGCCGGACCTTGTATCTTACCAAAGGATGTCTTTGCGGAAGCTTCGCAGGCAGTTTTAGATTTTAATGGAACAGGTTTGTCTATTTTGGAGATTTCGCACCGTTCGAAGGAGTTCGAAGCAGTGATCGCTGAAGCAGAAAGTCTGGTTCGCGAGCTGTTAGAAGTGCCAGCAGGATATAGCATTCTGTTTTTGCAAGGAGGTGCTAGCCAACAATTTGCCATGGTACCTTTTAACTTGCTTCCTACATACGGTCGTGCGGCTTACCTCGATACAGGTACGTGGTCGTCCAAAGCGCTTAAAGAAGCGAAAAACTTCGGAGCGATCGATGTAGTAGCGTCTTCTTCGGATCGTAATTATAGTTATATACCAAAATCATATGCCGTGCCAGCAGATGCTGCGTACCTACATTATACATCAAATAATACCATTTTTGGTACAGAGATCTTTGATTTGCCGCAGGCAGATGTACCATTGGTATCTGATATGTCGTCTGATATTTTTAGCCGCGTGGTCAATGTAGCTGATCATGGATTGATCTATGCCGGTGCACAGAAGAATATGGGGCCTGCTGGCGTTACGTTAGTTGTGGTGAAAGATGAGTTGCTGGGTAAAACTGGTCGCACCATTCCTTCAATTTTCGACTATCAGCAGCATGCTAAAGCAGATTCCATGTACAATACTCCGCCGGTATTCTCTATATACGTGTCTGTGCTCAATCTGCGTTGGTTGAAAGCCAAAGGTGGGGTGAGTGTGATGGAACAAGAGAATATCATCAAAGCCCGTCAATTGTACGAAGAGATTGATCGCAATCCATTCTTCCGTGGTACGGCAGAGGTAGAAGACCGTTCACGCATGAATGTGACTTTCGTGATGACCAATCCAGCATTAGAAGAGGAGTTTTTGGCGCTAGCCAAAGAACGCGGTATGGTCGGCCTAAAAGGACACCGTTCAGTTGGCGGTTTCCGTGCGTCGATCTACAATGCATTAGGTATATCATCTATCAATGCCTTAACTGATTTGATGCGTGAGTTTGAAGAAACCCATAATTAAGTGACATTTAAGTATTTATTTTAGCATGAGAATATTAGCAAATGACGGGATAGATCCGATCGGACAGCGCTTGTTGGAAGAGGCAGGATTTACCGTAGATACCGTACACATACCACAAGCCGAATTAGCAGAAAAACTGCAAGCATACGATGCGATTACCGTGCGTAGTGCCACTTTAGTTCGTCAGGAATTAATTGATGCTTGTCCAAACTTAAAAGTTATTGGACGCGGTGGTGTCGGTATGGACAATATAGACGTCGATTATGCCCAATCTAAAGGCGTAATCGTCATCAATACACCGGCAGCTTCTTCGCACTCGGTAGCAGAATTGGTTTTTGCGCACTTCTTGAATGGCGTTCGCTTTTTGTACGATTCTAATCGCAAAATGCCGGTAGAAGGAAATACCAAATTCGGTGGTTTGAAGAAAGCGTATGCAAAAGGTGTAGAGCTAAAAGGCAAAACCCTAGGTGTGGTCGGTTTTGGTCGTATTGGTCGCGAAACGGCCAAGGTAGCATTGGGTCTGGGAATGGATGTGGTCTATTCTGATCTATTCGAAGGCCCATTCACTTTACCATTGTCTCTATCTGGTAATATTGAAGTTGAAGTACCGGTGAAGCAACTTTCCTTTGAGGAGCTTTTGCCTGTAGCAGATTTTATCTCCCTTCACGTGCCATTCACAGATAAGGCAGTGCTCGGTGCAGAAGAGTTTACGAAAGTAAAAGATGGTGTTGGTATTGTCAATGCGTCACGCGGTGGCGTGATTGATGAGTTGGCTTTAGTAGACGCGCTAAATTCAGGTAAAGTGTCTTTCGCTGGCTTAGATGTGTACGATAGCGAACCTACGCCACGCGTAGAATTGCTACAGCATCCGAAGATCTCCTTGACACCACATATTGGTGCGGCGACTAATGAAGCACAAGAGCGCATTGGCGAAGAACTCGCTAACTTGCTGATCGCAAATCTCAAGAAATAATCATAAAACGATTGAAATAGCCTTTAAAGTGCTATCTTCACCCAATTTACGCTTGCGTGCGCAGTGATGTAGCACGCAAGTGTACGTTAATTAGTATCCATAATAAGTATATATTCTAATGAAAATTCTAAAATTCGGTGGCACTTCGGTAGGGAGTGCGGCGCGTATTCAAGGGTTGCTCGAAATTGTAGCACCTGCGGAACGTCAGATTGTAGTGTTGTCGGCCGTTTCGGGCACGACCAACGCATTGGTGGAAATTGCACACGCTTTTGCTGGCGCAAAGACAGAGGAGGCCAAACAGCTGATTAAGAAGCATAAGGATAAGTACGAAGAACTGATTAAGGAGCTTTTCGCTACCGAGGAAGGCTATAAGAAGGGAAAGGATTTGATCGATCATCATTTCGAAAGTATTTCATCTTTCGCAAGCGATTTGTTTACGCCATCGGAGGAGAAGATTATATTGGCGCAAGGCGAATTGTTATCGACCACCTTGTGGCATTATTATCTCGAAGAATTGGGCATTGCTTCGGTATTGCTTCCCGCATTGGACTTCATGAAAATCGATGAAGATAATGAACCGATGATCGAGTTTACCGCAGAGAAATTAGGCGCAATTCTGAATCAGCATCCAGACAATACCTTATTTATTACGCAAGGATTTATCTGTCGCAATTCATTTGGCGAGATTGATAATTTGCGTCGTGGTGGATCAGATTATACCGCTTCGCTCATTGGCTCGGCTATCCGTGCCGAAGAAGTACAAATCTGGACGGATATAGACGGCATGCACAATAATGATCCGCGTGTAGTACACGGTACCACACCGATTCGTCACCTAAGTTTCGACGAAGCGGCCGAGTTGGCCTACTTTGGGGCGAAGATTTTGCATCCGCAAAGCGTATTCCCAGCACAACGCTATAATGTGCCCGTACGTCTATTAAATACCATGGATCCGCAAGCTCCAGGCACATTAATCAGTAAAGAAGGCGCGCAAAAAGGCGTGATTCGTGCCGTAGCCGCCAAAGACGGTATCACGGCAATTCATATCCAGTCGTCACGGATGTTGTTGGCGTATGGTTTCTTACGTCGTATTTTCGAAATCTTCGAACGCTACAAGACGCCGATCGATATGATCACGACTTCTGAAGTTGCCGTGTCGCTTACCATTGACGATACCACCAATCTAGAAGATATCATCAAAGAAGTAGAAGATTTTGGCTCCGTATCAGTAGATCGTGAGCAAACCATCGTTTGCGTGGTGGGCGATTTCAGCTCCAATGCACATGGTTACGTAGGAAGAGTGCTCGAAGCGGTAAAACACCTGCCTGTGCGTATGGTGTCTTATGGTGGGTCGGATTTTAACGTATCTGTCTTATTAGATACCGAGCACAAAACCGAAGCGCTACGTTCTTTACATCACCGTTTATTTTAACAACACAACCCGTTTGATGTCATATTTTGATTCCAAGCTATTAGCACAATTCGAAGGGATGGAAACGCCCTTCTATTATTATAATTTAGATCTGTTACAACAAACCTTGTCGGAAGCCAAAGCGGCGGCAGACAAGCGTGGTTTTCACGTGCATTATGCGCTAAAAGCTAACTTCAATCCGCGCGTACTTTCTACAGTTCAAGCTGTAGGATTTGGAGCAGACTGTGTGAGTGGCAATGAAGTTCAGAAAGCCATTGAAGTTGGTTTTCCTGCTTCTCAGATTACCTTTGCCGGTGTCGGTAAATCCGACAAAGAGATTCGTACGGCTTTGCAACACGGCATCTTTGCGTTCAATGTTGAATCCATCCAAGAGATGGAAATCATTGACGGTTTAGCTGCCGAGATGGGCGTGCGTGCCAATGTTTCGCTGCGCATAAACCCCAATGTAGATGCCAAAACGCATCAATACATCACCACCGGATTGGACGAAAACAAATTTGGCTTGCCCAATTCGGAATTGGAGCGCGCTGCTGCTGTTCTCCGTAACTGTACGAATGTCGATCTGGTAGGTCTTCACTTTCATATTGGATCGCAGATTACGGATATGAATGTATTCAAAAGCCTTTGCGTAAAGGTGAACGAATGGAAAAACTGGTTCGAAGAACGTGGAACGACTATCCGCGTACTCAATGTGGGTGGCGGACTTGGGGTGGATTATTACGCGCCAGATGAACATCCGATTGCAGACTTCGAGACCTATTTTGATATTTTTGATCGTTTTCTAGAGCGTACACCCAACCAAGAAGTACATTTCGAACTAGGTCGCGCTTTGGTCGCACAATGTGGATCATTGATCAGCAAAGTGCTCTATACCAAAAATGGCGTAAAGAAACATTTCTTGATCCTCGATGCAGGTATGACGGAGCTAATGCGCCCCATGCTGTACCAAGCGTACCATAAGATTGAAAAAGTAGGAGCGGGAGCGGAGGATACGACGAACTATGATGTCGTTGGACCCATCTGCGAAAGTACAGACGCATTTGGTAAGGAAGTTCCATTGCCCGTTAGCGAGCGTGGCGACTTGATCGCCATTCGTACCGCTGGTGCGTATGCGGAAGTGATGGCTTCTCGCTATAATCTACGCGACGAGGTGCGCTATTGCTATGCGAGTGAAGGTCAATTGGAGTTGGCCAATATCTAAGCTTAGACAAGCTTTATACGATCAAATCAGGCTTATTTTACGGGTATGAATATCATTCCTGTAGAATAAGCCTGATTGCGTTAAGTGCTGTATTGAAAAGATTACTGTGGATCTGTATGCTGATGCAGGATCTTTTTGGCGATATCTGCTATGAGGGGATAAGTATTTCCAAGGATGGTGTCAAAATCTTCCACGTCAATCCACGCCGCTTCATCAATGTCTTCTTCTAGTTGCGGGATCAGGTCGGGCGATTTGTTGATGCCCATCTCGTACCAATTCGTTTGCTTGAGCACCATTCGGCCACGCATTGTATACGTATGATAGGTGGTGCAATATTTTGCACCCAAGTAATCTATCTTCACACCACATTCTTCTTCCACTTCCCGTTTTGCAGCAGAGCGTGTTTTTTCATCTTCCTCTAATTTGCCTTTGGGTAGATCCCATTTGCCCAAGCGATGGATAAATAGGTATTCGCCATGTCCGTTCTTCACAATGCCGCCTGCCGCCTTTATCACTTTTGTATCTTCCAATAGGTTTTTGAAGTAGGTGCCGGGGTCGGAGAGGATTGCTAAGTATGTGACAGGATCAGCATTAGTCGCGCTTGCTTTAAAAAGTTTTTCTAGATCAATTTCTTGTAAACCAATCGTTTGAGGATTGACGGAGTGCTGTGGTACGAAATCTGCTAAAATTAGCAGGTTCTGGTTCATATAAATTTTATAAATTTGCGGCATGAATAACTACAATGAGGTTGAACAAAAAATTGCTGAATCGCTTCTGCAAATTAAAGCAATTAAATTGCAACCTAAAAACCCTTTTACTTGGGCATCGGGTTGGAAATCGCCTATTTATTGTGACAATCGGATCACACTATCTCATCCATCTATCCGAACCTACATCAGACAAAATCTATCGCAACTGATTCAAGAAGAGTACGGTACGGTAGATATGATCTCGGGTGTAGCGACTGCCGGAATCCCTCAGGGAGCGTTGGTAGCACAAGATTTGGGTCTTCCATTTACGTATGTTCGCGGTAGCGCAAAAGAACACGGTCGTCAAAACCTGATCGAAGGTGAAGTAAGCGGCGGACAGCGCGTGGTGGTGATTGAAGATTTGGTTTCTACCGGAAAAAGTAGCTTAGCTGCGGTTCAGGCATTACGCGAAGCGGAATGCAACGTGGTCGGATTGGTTTCTATCTTTACCTATGGACTAGATGCTGCTGAAGAAAACTTCAAAGAAGCTAAATGTAAGTTGCACAGCTTGTGTAACTACGATGCATTGATCCATGTAGCCTTGCAAAACGGTTACATCATGGAGGCCGATATGGAGGTACTACAAGACTGGCGCAAAAATCCTTCTACTTGGGGGAAATAATTTTGGCCTGTTAGTTGTTCTGGTATTCGTAAAAAACACTTGATATGACTATTATTCAAAATTCCACCGTAATACAAAAGCCAGTTGGCGATGTGTATACGTTCTTGTCTGATCTAAACAATCATGAGCAATTGATGCCAGACAATATTTACAACTGGTCATCCACTGCCGATGAAGCACAATTCACCATCAAAAATATGGCGAAGTTAGCGTTGAAAATCAGTCAGCGTGTGGAGAATAAAGAATTGACCTGTGTACCGACTAATGATACGCCTTTTGAAGTATCACTTCATTGGAAGGTAGAAGAGGCTGGAGAGGGACAAACTAAAGCAACCTTCATCATCGAAGCGCAATTGAACATGATGATGAAAATGATGGCTTCTGGTCCTTTGCAGAAACTGGTGGATCATCAAGTAGCTCGATTGAAAGAAGTTTTAGGCTAGCTCTAGCTTTTACAGATATATCACGAAGCGTGTAGGATTTCCTACACGCTTTCTTTTTGCGGCTCATGCCGGTCTGCGCATTCACATTTATTCCTTAATTTTGCGGGCATGACTACCTCCGATATTATTTCTTCAGATACTATTGTGGCGTTGGCCACGTCTCCCGGTGCCAATGGCGCAATCGCGGTCATCCGACTTTCGGGTGCAGATGCAATAGCTATTGCCAATTCGGTATTTAAGGGAAAGGATCTGTCAAAACAGGAAACGCATACTTTGCATTTTGGTACGATCCGAGATGGCGATGTGATTATTGATGAGGTGGTGATTTCCTTGTTCAAAGGGCCAAACTCCTATACCAAGGAGCATGTCGTCGAAATCTCGACGCACAACTCCAATTATATTATCGAGCGTATCTTGAGCTTATTAATACGCCACGGTGCTCGCGCAGCTAAGGCAGGAGAGTTTACCTTACGCGCTTACCTCAACGGTGGCTTGGATCTGTCGCAGGCAGAAGCGGTAGCCGATCTGATTGCTTCGGAAAATAAAGCATCGCATGAGATTGCGATGAATCAATTGCGTGGCGGTATCAGTAGCGAACTGCAACGCATGCGCGAGCAATTGATCAACTTCACGGCCTTGCTGGAGCTGGAGTTGGATTTCGGGGAAGAGGATGTAGAGTTTGCTGATCGCTCGGAGTTCTTGGCGTTAATTGGCACGCTTAAAGAGCATGTCACGCAGTTAATTAATTCTTTTGAATATGGTAATGCCATTAAGAACGGCGTGCCCGTAGCGATCATTGGAAAGCCAAATGCCGGTAAATCGACCTTGCTCAATACCTTGCTCAATGAAGAGCGTGCTATTGTGAGTGATATTGCAGGTACTACGCGCGACACCATCGAAGAGATGATGACGATTGATGGCGTGACGTTTCGCTTTATTGATACGGCGGGATTACGAGAAACGCTGGATACGATTGAAGCGATCGGTGTGGCACGAGCCAAAGAAAAGGTGGCTGCAGCGAAGCTTTTATTATACTTATACGATTCTTTGAACAATACCGCGGAGGAAGTAATCGAACAGGTGAAAGCATTTCACCGTGACGGTTTGATCACCATCTTGGTGCGCAATAAGATTGATTTAGAAGGCGGATATTTTGCCAATGATTTTGACGATCAGATTAAAGCAGCACTTATCGGCGGCGGCTATGCAGATGAGATTGTGGCGCTGTCGGCCAAAGATCCGGCTTCTGTCGCTCGCTTAACGAGTTCTTTGGTCGAAAGAATTCGTGGTCTCGTATCCGATAATCAACAGGTGATTACCAATATTCGCCATGTGGAAGCACTGAAATTAGCTTTTCAATCGATGGAAGATGTGGATCGCGGTTTTCAAATCGGTCTTTCTGGCGATTTGCTGGCATCGCATCTGCGCGATGCGCTCCGCCATATCGGTACGATTACCGGGCAGATTGATGTAGATCGAGATATACTGGGTACTATTTTCGGAAAGTTCTGTATTGGGAAGTAGTTTGGGAGTAGTTAGATAAGAGTAGATATTAGTAAATAGATATAGAGCACTGGAAATGTACTATTTTCAGTGCTTTTTTGTGGTTTAGGTTTTGGAGCGATATGCTTTTAGATATCCTTGCCACAATGGTTGCTATTCTATTGGCACAGATTCACAATTTTAGTATCATAGTCTTTATTTATTTTCGCTGTTTGAGCCGAATAACATTATTAATCGGCTCATTATTTCGATATATTTGAGTTGAATATATCTTTTAATCGGCTCAAGATGTACAATTGGCAATTTAAAAACTGGCCTAACTTCACGTATTCGCTGTAAGAAATTCCGGCTATTGCAATATCCTTTGCAGCGGAATTCGGGTTAACTGTGATCTAAATCATTACTCGCCCATACATCAACCATTGCGTCACTCGAGTCTCGCCTTACATTCGGCATTGATTCAGGTTTCTAAGTATAGTTTCAATACAGTTCTAATACAGTAACAATACATAAAATGCCTATGTCAGTTACACTAACAATACACTAACGATACGGGAAAGGTTAAGGAGACGTGAATCTAACGTGAATTAATGGTGAATCAATGGCTAAGTAATATCCAATAGTCGCACTGTACTACCTATACATACTGTTTATGAAAAACCAATTGTAATATAGTACTAACGGTATTTCGTAACGCAATTCTTGATAACATAACAGTATTTTGATAAGCACCTTTTTCCAACGTTGATATTCATTAACATTAACTGATGACGATGTATTTTTTTCTGATTATCAAGTAAAAATTCCTGTTTCAACATCTTTTATAATGATAATTTACTTATGTTTGGTATTAATTTAGACTTATAATAAATAAAGACAGTTGTATGAAGACTTATCAATTAGCCCTACTACTTTTCGGTCTGGGTACAGGTGTAGCCTCCGCGCAGAGCCAGAACGTTTTTTTGAGCCGTGATTTTTGGGGGAAGAATCCTAATCTCACCGAGGTTAAGACCTTAACGGCAGCAGGAAATAGTCCGTCTGAGTCGAACGCAGCTTCTTTTGATGTGACCACGATGGCCATCAATAGCGGTGCATCTAATGATATCATCTTTTATTTATTAGAGCAAGAAGGCAATCCGGTTGATAAGAAAACACACCACAGTCGCCATTACCTACACTGGGCTGCAGCAAATGGCAATAAGGAAGTAGTAGACTATCTATTGCAAAAAGGCGCTGATGTAAATTATGCAGACAGTTACGGCGTACCCATCGCAGCCTATGCAGCAGGTGGTGGCAATACCAACACCGCTATTTATGATGCGTTGTTTGCCAAAGGCGTCGATCCGAAGAAAACCTATGCAGATGGTGCAACGCTTATGATGTTGGCTGCGCCAAGTGATGATGATCTAGCCTTAGTGAAATATTTCGAATCCAAAGGACTATCCATTAAAGATAAAGATGCACACGGACGTACCGTAGCAGATTATGCCACCAAATCTGGTAAGACCGATTTAATAGAAAAATTGATTCAACGTGGATCTGAGTTGACGGATAATGCCTTATTTTTCGCTAGCCAAGGATTTCGTCGTGGTGAATCCAATGGCTTGGCTACGTACCAATTCTTAGTAGAAACCAAAGGACTAAATCCACAAGCCATTAGTCACGATGGTAGTACCGTATTGCATGGTGTCGTACGCGGTGGCAATATGGAAATCATTAATTATTTCTTAGGCAAAGGCGTTGCGGTTACTAAAGCCAACAACGATGGTACAACGGCATTGATGTTGGCTTCGGCTGGTCAAAATGCGGCTACGGTAGAAGCGCTATTAAGTGCTGGTAGCGAGGTGAATGCCACAAATGAAAAAGGAGAGTCGGCATTGACCTTAGCAATTAGCAATGGCTCACCAGAAATCGTGAAGCAATTGTTAGCCAAAGGTGCTGATGTGACTTTATTAAACAAAGACGGATACAATTTGGCGTATTACTGGTTCAACTCGTACCGTGGCGGTGCAGAGCGTGGAGCAAATCGCGAAGGTGCGGCGCCGATTGGAGCGAGTCCGTTCGAAGAAAAATTAACATTGCTGAAAGGCAAAGGAGTGGACGTGTCTGCGCCACAAACAGATGGTAGCTCACTATTCCACTTGGCAGTAGCAAAAGAGAACATTGCATTAGTAGAACAGGCTTCGAAATTAGGTGCCAATATCAATGCACAAGATAAGGAAGGCGTAACGGCTTTGCACAAAGCTGCCCTGATTGCCAAAGATGACAGGATGCTGAAAGCATTGGTCGCATTAGGCGCGGATAAATCTTTGAAAACGGAATTTGACGAGACAGCCTACGATCTAGCACAAGAAAATGACTTTTTGTCTAACAACCTAGTTTCTACAGATTTCTTAAAATAAACGCATGAATATAGTTACAAAAACAGGCTTAGCTTTGGCTTTGGGTGTCGGTTTTATCGCTTCCGCTGTGGCGCAGTCCAGCAAATACAAATGCATGATTCAGATGAATGCGTACGAGGGCGAAGCAGCCTACGTGATCATCTCTCTAATCAATCCACAAGGTGGTTATGAAAAAACCTTGTCGGTATTGGGGCCAGACAAGCAATGGTACAACACCTTGAAAGAGTGGTACAAATTCCAAACTAAAACCAAGGAAAAGTTGCACGCTGTGACAGGCGCATCGGTGGGTGGTGGTGACCGCGCCATTAAGGTATTGGAAATCGATAACGATAAATTGAACAAAGGCTATAAGTTGCGTTTTGAGTCGGCGGTAGAAGAACAGAAATACCATACGACCGATGCGGAAGTCGCACTGACGACAGACGGCATCACCGCACGCACCAACGGAAAAGGGTATATTCGATTTGTAAAACTGACGAAAGCCCAATAGATTACCCACAATGACATTATCGATTTGGAGATATGCGCACCTTTTATTGGCGCTCATATCCTCCTTATTTTTGCTTATACTATCCCTTACCGGCGTCATATTAGCGTACGATGCGGTAGACGAAAGCAGCAGCTCGTACCGCTCAGACGGATTAGACACTGTTTCTGTTGCGCAGACCATCCGCATCATCAAAGATCTCTATCCGGAGATTATCGAACTTTCGATAGACAAACAATCTAGAGTATACCTGGATGCGCTGGATGCCGAAAGCGAATCTGTGAAAGGCTACATTGATCCGCGAAGCGGAATGCTTCTTGGGCCAGTGGCCAAAAAAAGTGATTTCATCCAATGGACAACCACCTTACATCGCTCCCTCTTTCTGCACGAAACAGGGCGTATTGTAGTGGGCGTAGTTTCCTTTCTATTATTGCTCATCACCCTGACGGGAATCTTGTTGATCGTAAAAAGACAGCAAGGTTGGCGGCACTTTTTCAAAAAAGTGCATCGTGATTTCTTCGCGCAGTATTTTCATGTGGTGAGCGGAAGGGTGATGCTTATTCCGGTCTTGATGATCTCGCTGACGGGTACCTATCTTTTCTTGTCGCGCACGGGCATTTTAAATAAAACAGAAGCCGTACAGGAGTATGATCTGGAAGAGCGAACGGAGGAGGAATGGATCGATAATCAGCTTGCGCCAGCCGACTTTCCCATCTTTCAAGATATTATGCTCGACGAAGTCGAACGAATAGAATTCCCATTCTTAGAAGATGATCCAGAAGAATATTTTATACTCACCTTAGCCGATCGGCAGATCACGGTACATCAGCTAAGTGGTGAGCTGGTTTCAGAAACGCGCTATGCCTATGCCGCTGTCTGGGAAAAACTGAGTCTGGATTTACATACCGGGCAGACTAATCGCGTCTGGGCAATCGTGTTGGGATTGGGCGCGCTTAATATCCTCTTCTTTATCTATTCTGGTTTTGTCATTACCTTTCGCCGCACCGGTACGAAGATCAAAAATAAATACCGCGCCGATAATGCCGAAATCATTCTGCTATACGGATCGGAGAATGGTAGCACCTTGGCCATGGCCAATCGGGTGCACAAGCAATTGTTGGATCAAGGCGAACGTGCTTTCCTGACCAATATCGATCAATACGGCATTTTTCCGAATGCGCGTGAACTGGTCATTTTTACCTGTACGTATGGTTTGGGCGAAGCACCGAGCAACGCGAAGAAATTCGAACAACGCTTAGTGGATTATCCGCAACGGCAGCAAGTAGGTTTTTCCGTTTTGGGATTTGGATCTACCTCTTATCCCGATTTTTGTGCCTATGCCCATCAAGTTGATACAATGCTTGCAGCGCAGCCGTGGGCAGGTCGTACGGTAGCATTGCACACGGTGAATGATAAATCCACTGCGGATGTAGCTGCTTGGGCACAGGCGTGGAGCAAGGAAACCTTGCTGACTTTGGCGACAGCCGAAAGTATTTATGCTGCTGCGCAGCCCCGTCTGCAAGAGCTGGAAGTGATCTCCAAAACAGATATCACTGGCGATCAAGACCCTGTCTTTCAAGTGGTATTGAAACCTAAAAAACGAAGCCGCATTACTTCGGGCGATCTTTTGGCCATCTATCCCGACAATGACGCGAAGGAACGGTTTTATTCCATTGCCTGTATTGAGGGGAATATACAGCTCATCGTGAAACTGCACCCCAACGGATTAGGCTCTGGCTATCTCCATCAGTTGCAAGTGGGAGAGCAGATTGCAGCTCGCCTGTTGGCGAATGCGCATTTCCATTTGCCAAAGAAAGCCAAGCATGTGGCGATGATTGCCAATGGGACAGGAATCGCTCCTTTCCTAGGGATGGTGGCGGCTAATAAAAAGAAGCGAGCTATTCAATTGTATGCAGGTTTTCGCTATAAAACGCTATCAAATGAAGGTTATGCGGCCTTTGCCCATGAGCAGATTGCACAACAACGATTAGCTGGCTATCAGGTAGCCTATTCCCGCGAGGAAAACAGTCAATATGTATTGGATTTAATCCGTCGGGACTCGTCGTACTTTGGCGCGTTGCTGCGCAATGGTGGTGTCATCATGATTTGTGGGGCATTGCAGATGCAACGGGA
This sequence comes from Sphingobacterium chungjuense, assembly GCF_011316935.1. Classification (GTDB taxonomy): domain Bacteria; phylum Bacteroidota; class Bacteroidia; order Sphingobacteriales; family Sphingobacteriaceae; genus Sphingobacterium; species Sphingobacterium chungjuense. The sequence continues at coordinate 322,507 of NZ_WLYS01000003.1, read as the reverse complement.
TGTAGAAGCGATTCTGGAAACCATTTTGGCAAACGCCGGGGCGAACAATCTCGAATATTACCGAAGCAAGGGTCAACTTTTAACGGATTGTTACTAATGCAGTTTGCGCGGATTCACATTGGTCGGCTCACGCTAGCATTTGGTGCTTTACTCTTGTCGGTAGGTACGTCACTGGCACAGGATGTCATGCTCACCCGACAAGCCACTTTGATGGGTTCGGTTTTTACGATCACGGTGGTGGATACCGATTCTGCAGTAGCAAATCAACATATCGATCAGGTTGTCGCCGAAGTAAGTCGGATCGAAAACCTGATTTCGGAATGGCAACCGCAAACGCAAATTTCACAAGTAAATCAACAAGCTGGTATTCGACCCGTGGTGGTCGATCGCGAAGTATTTGATCTGACTAAGCGTGCATTAGCTTACTCCGAGTTATCGGAAGGCGCATTTGATATTAGCGTTGCTGGGCTGGATCAGGTTTGGCAATTTGATGGGAGTATGACCGAATTGCCCGATCGGGAAATGGTGCAACGTAGCGTGCAACATGTCGGATACCAATACATCGTATTGGACAGCGCTGCATCCAGCATTTATCTGCGTAAAAAAGGCATGAAGATCGGTTTTGGATCGATTGGCAAAGGATACGCTGCGGATAAAGGCCGGGAATTGATGCAGCAAGAAGGGGTGAAAGGAGGCATCGTGAATGCTTCGGGGGATTTGGCCACTTGGGGAAAACCGCCTAGTGAGCGCCATTGGAAAATAGGATTGAATCATCCGTTTCGCCAACACAAAATCATGCAGGTTTTACAATTGGGAGAGGAAGCGGTGACTACATCGGGCAGTTATGAAAAGTATGCCGAAATCGCCGGCATTCGCTATGCGCATATCATTAACCCAAAAACAGGCTATCCATCTACTGGGCTCACCAGCGTCAGTATTTACGGTCCATCGGCCGAAATGGCCAATGCGCTCAGCACCTCCATCATGGTTTTGGGGGCAAAAAGAGGGAAAGTGCTCATGAAGGCATTTCCCCGTTATAATTATATCTTTGTGACGGATGCTGGTCGCGTCTTGAAAAATCGAAAGCAGTAATTTTTTCTTGAATTTTATCGGGATGAAATGGGGTAGCTATTCAGGAAGATCTGTTTTAGCGGAGATTTTCTTCAAGCTATTTGTGGCGGTTACATCGATCTTAATTGTATTTTTTATAAAAAAACTATATGTCTTTTGAATCTTTGGGTTTGTCGCCTGCATTAGTAAAATCACTGACAAATCAACAATATACAAACCCGACTGCGATCCAGCAAGCGGCTATTCCAGCTATTCTAAATAGAGAGGACGTATTAGGAATTGCTAAAACAGGATCTGGAAAGACGATGGCGTATGTATTGCCACTCTTGATGCATCTGCAAGATAATGTGGGCGTCAAGAACCGCCATGCGAATATGCTCATATTGGTGCCTACTCGGGAATTGGCGGAGCAAGTAAATACCGTATTTAAAACCTTTAGCCCAGCTTTAACACATCCTGTAAAGACGGTTGCGGTTTACGGCGGTGTTTCTATCAATCCGCAGATGATGGGTATGCAGGGCGTAAACGTACTTATTGCGACGCCGGGCAGGCTATTAGAACTGTTGGACAACAATGCGGTACATCTTTCTAGCATTAGTGCTTTGGTGCTAGATGAGGCCGATAAAATGTTGAATCTAGGATTCAAAGAGCAAATGGATCAGATTTTAAACCATCTGCCTGCGAAACGACAAAATATATTGTTGTCTGCAACACTAAGCACGGATCTGCAAAGCATCCAGCAGATCGTGTTATCTAACCCAACGGTGATTCAGATTGAAGAGGAAGAGGATTCTATAGAACTGATCAAACAGACGGCTTATCTGATGCCGCCAGAGAAAAAAGGTCCATATTTGCGCGAGCTGATTCAGCAAAAGGAAATGAGTCAGGTCCTGATTTTTGCCTCTTCGGTATATCAGGTGGATGCCGTGGTCAACAAGTTGAAAAAGAATGGTATCGATGCACGAGCGATCCACAGTAAGAAAAGTCAAGGTGCTCGGACGGAAGCATTGTCTCAGTTCAAATCGGGAAAACTTCGTGTCTTGGTAGCAACGGATTTAATGGCGCGAGGAATAGATATCCACTTCCTGCCCTTCGTGATCAACTATGAATTGCCTCGATCGCCTAAAGATTATATTCATCGCATCGGGAGAACGGGGCGGGCAGCGCAATCTGGAGAAGCCATAACACTGTTAACACACCTTGAACTACAGCATTTTGAAGTCATTCAGAAAAAAATGGGCAAAAGAGTCGAGTTGATCGATATCGAAAGACCGACGAACTAGTTTTTAAATTTCATCCAGATGAAATTCTATTACCGATTGCTGCTGTTATTTTAATCAGATAACCGCATAGATCTGTTATTTGAAAAAGGCTAGTGTTTCCTAGGGATGATACACTAGCCTTTTTTTCTGCGTGAATGCTAGTCGCCTTCGCTGATCTGATCAATCACATAATCCAACGGTTCTACGTTGCTTTCGGCGCCTACATAGCCCTTATTCTGGTTGATATTTCCTTGCGGATTTCCGTTAATGGCACTGATCGGAACAGGCCATAGGACGTGATAAGGACTCATCCGATAATTGATCCCAAAGTTGGTACGCACGCCTTTGTTATAAAAATCACTTTTGGCCATCACGCGATCGTAGAAATAGTTGTTTTCGGAGAAATTGGCTACGCTGTACGTTTTGCCTTCTTCCGATGTAGCACCTGTTTTGGCAAATATATACGCAACCCGCGTTACTTCCGTCTTCCGCGGTTCTTCATAGTACAATTCCCGCGCGCGCTCGTCAAGTACGGTACCGATATTTACTTCCGCGGTGGTGATGGGCTGGGCGTTAGCACGCGTGCGCACGGCATTGATATCTGCAGCGGCGCTGGCCAAGTCGCCTTTCCAAACGTACGCTTCTGCCCGCAATAACAATGTTTCTGCTAGGCGGAACACGTACCAATCGGAATTACCACCAGCGGGTTGTACGCGTTGCGGATCTTCTACAAATAGTTTGTAATGTGGCCAATCAAACCAGAATCGAATCGTATCGGTGGTCAGCAAACCGCCTGTGGCGTTGCGTTTCTGTAGCGGTTTTCCGTAGCTCGGATCGCTGCCTTTTAAGTTGGGCGAATTGTATACCAAGTCTTCCATGCGCATCCAGTTTCCTGGCGCGTGTCGCAGGTCGGTGTCATCCGTCCACAAAGTGTGCTGGCTGTACCAAGTCGGGCGTACGCGTCCGATTCCACGTCCGTATTGCAATACTTGCGGCAGCTCGATATTGTGTAGATCTGACATCGCACGATTGCCCGACGGCGTCACAATGCCGGCATTGCTCCAAAAAGGTAAACCATTTCGCATGGATTGTACGCCGCCCGATTGATTGCCATCTAGATTAATGCGATCGATCACTAAAAATAAGGCTTCGCGGTTGTTGGAAAGAGATTTATTCTCCGGCCGGTGCAAATCCCAGATTACATTGCGATTGGCATCGTTTGCCGTAGTTCCAAATCGCGACGTCATCAAGCTATAAGTGCCACCATTAATCACATTGTTGGCGGATGCAATGGCGTCGTCAAAGTAACCCAGCGCTAGATTTACTTTCGTCAATAAATGACTGACTGCACCTTTGGTTACTTGCCCTTTATTGACATTGTCGGGCACCCATTCTTGCGCAAATTCCAAATCTTCTTTGAGCTGTTCCAAGATCACTTCGCGCTTGGTGCTATAGAAGTCCAACTTCGGCTCGGTCGCCATAAAGAATACCGCAGGCACATCGCCAAACTGATGTACTAAGCGATAATAGCGCAGGGCGCGATGGAAATAAGCCGCACCTAAAAGGTGATTCTTTTCTGCTTCATTGGCATAATCCTGCGGTGCATCGATATAATGAATGGCTGTATTCGCATAGCGAATACCCCGATAGCCTTCTTTCCAATACCATTCGATCCGATTTTCGTATTCGATATTGTCGAGATCGCCGTCTGGCGTGATGGCTTGATTGAGGTCGATCGCTGGCCCAGGTTTGTCGGTACTGCCCGATACGGCGATATCCGAATAAATCATTTCGGTCACGATAGGAGCGCCATCGCCCATAAATTCAATACGCGCATTGCGCTCGCAAGCAACAAGCGTAGCCCATAAGGCGGCGGAACTTTGAAAGGTTTCGTCGGGGGTGTAGATAGATAGTGGCTTGGGCTCTAAGAAGGAGCGTTTGCAGCCTTGCGTGCTTGCCGCCAGCAAAAGGATCGCGTATACTGTATATTTTGAAAACGTGTTCATACGATGTGGATCTTTAAATAAATCGTTTCGTTATAAAGTGATGTCTAGTCCGATGGTGTAAAATCTTGGTGTTGGACCCGGGCCATTAGCTGGATCCCATTCTGGATCCCAGAACGACCATTCTGGCGCCCACATGCCTGCATTTCGCACGTTGGCAAATACACGCAATCCGCGCAGACGCAGGCGCTCCAACTTTTCAGCATCAAAGCTGTAGGCCAAAGAAATATTGTCTATCCGCACAAAAGAACGCTTGCGATACACATTGAAGCCAGTGGCGCTCCCTTCGTTGGAGTTGATTCGCGCCCATTCGTTCGAAGGGTTTTCTGGTGTCCAATAAGGGAATGCATAACTGTTTCTGCGGTCTGGAAAGCCATCACGACTTTTCAAGGAGTTGAAAGGCGACTGATGTCCGAATAGTGCATACATAGAGATGGAAGCAGAGAAGTTTTTGAGGAATTGAAAATCATTGCGGAACGACCAACGATATCTGGGCTCGCTGAATCCTAAAAACTGTCGGTCGGCATTGCTAAATCGTCCATCATTATTCACATCTTCTAAGCGATAATCGCCCGGTTGTAAGCCGTAACGTGCCGCTTCTTCTTCCTGCCCCAACTGATAAATGCCTTGCGCTTTCCAATCCCAGATGGCATCAATCGGTTGTCCGATAAACCAACGGTTTTGAATGTCATTGAGTTCCTGACCATCCGGTCCGTAATCGCGGTAAATATGTTTGATCGCGTTGCGATTTAGTTGAAATAATGCGGTGGAGCGCCAGCTAAAGTTCTCTTTAGAAATGTTTAAGGAATTCAACGTGACCTCAAAACCACGATTGCGCACTTCGCCCAGATTGTCCATCACATTGTCAAAACCAATTACGTTGGGTAGACTACGCAACACCAATAAGTCGGTAGAATTCATCTGGTAATATTCGAGGTTACCCGACAAGCGGTCGTTGAATAAGGAGAAATCTAACCCGAAGTTGTAGGACGTGTTTCTTTCCCAACGGAAGTTGGGATTTTGCATGCGATTCACCCAGAGTTGATTCGCTTGGATCACGGTGCCATCAGGTCGTACATACAAATATTTACCCGTGGTGAGATCGGCTAATGCTACGTACATATCACGACCTGAGCCCACATCTCGATTGCCGTTGCTACCCCAAGAGGCACGCAGCTTTCCATAATTAAACCAATCGACATTGAAAAAGGATTCTTCGGAGAATGTCCATGCCCCGGCGATGGAACCGAAGCCCGCTCTTGGATGACGCTGCCCGAAGGCAGAATATCCGTCGCGGCGATAGGTTCCGGTAATGGTGTAGCGATCTTTCAAGGTGTAGACCATACGCGCCATCAAGGCATCGCCTGTGCTGTAGCTGTCATAACTTCCGATGATGGGATTGATCCCATTGCCGATACCGTGATATCCCAGATCATCGTTCGGGTCAAAATTGTCGTTCGACATATTGTTGTCCCAGCGTTGTAGCTTCTCGGCATTGGCCAATAAAGTCACGTCAAAGCGGTGCATGCCGTCAAATTCCTTATTCCAATTTAGGATATTATCGACTTGCCAGAAGTAGGTCGTGCGTTGCTGGCGGCTCGCTCTTCCTCCAAAAGTGGCCCAGCTTTCGTGCGAGGAGCGCTCGTGATTGTAGCGTTCGTACAGCTCTAGGCGTGGTGTGAAATTGGTGGTAAAGGTAAAACCGAGCGGTAATTTCAGTTTCGCAAAAATAGTGCTGTTCAACGAGTTTGTGCGATCCTTGCGATCGGTATGAAAGGCATCGTAACCCGGGTTGACGCCACCAGAAACTTCGTTGTTCGGTCGCCACGTCAAGTTGCCATCTGCATCAAATTGATCGCCATAGGGCGATAGCGCCGTGATCTCTCCCCAGGCGTGTGGAATAGCGCTGTCATCTCTCGAAACGGCTTGTAAATTCATGCCGATCGATAGAAAGTTGGTCACATTGGCTTCTAAGTTGACTCTGGTGCGCAAGGTTTTGAACCGATCGCCGACGATAATGCCTTCGTTATCTAGGTAGCCTGCGCCAACGTAATAAGAAATATCTTTGTTTTTGCCCGATACGCTGAGGTTGTGATCCTGTCGCAAGCCGTTTTGAAATACTTGGCTGTACCAGTCTGTCACGTTCCCATTCATGTAATTGTCTACCTCGTTGGGTTGCAGGTTGAGCCGACGTAGCCAAACGCGCACGGGATCGCCCGAGGATTGATCGTAACCCAGCCAAGTATCCATACTGATATCGCTCGGCAGATTGCGTGGATCATCAAACTGAAAAGGTTGTGCATTTTCATTGATGCTTTTAAATACATCGGATCGCCAATTGACGAAATCTTGTCCCTGATGCACGGGCTGATTGATGGCCATTGTCGCTACGCCAATCGTCGTATTGTAGTTGATCAAGGGTTTGCCTTCCGTTCCTTTTTTGGTGGTGACTAAGATCACGCCAGAAGCTGATTTGGCACCAAAGACGGCGGCAGCACTCGCATCTTTTAGCACATCCACCGTTTCAATATCAGCCGGATTAATGTCTTCCCAAGCGCCGTAATAAATAGCGCCATCCAATACGATTAACGGACTAGTTCCGGCGTTGAGGGAAGTTCGACCACGAATTTGCAGCGAACCGCCGCCTTTGGCGCGTGAGCTAAAACCGACATTCAAACCGGCTACATTGCCCCGTAGTGCATCAGTTAATTGAGTAGGTGCTTCATTCTCTATTTTCTTCGCATTCAACGAAGAAACGGCGCCGGTCACATCGCGCTTGCGCATCGTACCATAACCAACGACAACGACTTCATCCAAATCGGCGGCCACAGCGCCCATCGTAACGTCTACATTGGCTTGATTTTGCACGCTGCGTTCTACATTGGGATAACCAATTAAAGAAAAAACCAGAATCGCGTCGGGCGCTACGTCTTCCAGTGTGTATCGTCCTTCGCTGTCGGTACTGGTGCCGATGTTGGTGCCTTTTACCTCGACGGTAACATTTTCTAAGGGATTGTTGGTTTCCGCTTCGCGGACTGCCCCTTGCACTTGTATCCCGTTTTGCGCCTTTGCGTGCGTAGATAGGAAAGAAAAGAAAACAAACAGGAGCAGTAGTTTGCATGCGACAGACGCCCAACCAGGGTGCCGCCTAGATAGCATCATCATAGGAGTAGAATTTTATGTTTATAATCCAGTTAGTGTGACTGACCAACGGTAATAGAAGCTATTGTGCGCCTAGAAAAGTTGGATTGACCTCGAAATCATCAAATTTATATGAGGTATGGATCAAAAGTAGGAATTCAGATAGGGCAGGGGTTGCCATATCGTATCAAAATATTGCTAAATAGTCTCATCGTCCTTAGCGAGCCTTAAGAACGATGATTGATAAAGTGGTTTGGTAAGTAGCTGAAATACTGTTCCTAGTTACTTCTGCGCTAATTTATGCTTAATGATAGCAAGATTCTCGTCCTTTTTTTGCTGCCGCATGGAGATTGCCGTGTGGGTAAAGTAATGATGATTTTCCAAAAACTTCTTTTGCAAGCTATTCCAATCGTTTTCGGTTTGTACGATGCCAAACATGGCTAATTCTTCGTACAGCTTATCGCCGATCACAAAAAAATCATTCCGCCCGAGGTAATCCAAATCAGCATCTGCGAGAATTTCTTCGAGATGGTTTTGAGGTGATTGTGGGATTTTGGTGGCCATAATCATCCCTTGAATCAAGGTGATGTCATCATCACTATAACCATAATCTGGGAGGTAGGATGCTGCGATTTCACAGGAACGCTCTTCATGGTTTTTAGATCCGTATATAAATCCGGTATCGTGAAAAAGTGCTGCAGTCATGATTAAGGTCAGTGTGTCGCCAGTGATACCCTCATTCTTTGCAATGCTTTCAGCCGCTTGAATCACATCTTTCACATGGGTCACGCTGTGATAAGAGAGATGACCGGGGAGCTCATCGCGCAATTTCTGAATAATTATGTCATGCAACTTATAGTATTCCATTCTGGTCGAATTATGCTTGGTATTTTTCTTTGGTAGATTTAACGAAGTACATCGGTATTTCACCTTTACCTTTGGCTTCTACTAATCCCCGGTCTTCAAATATATAATAATCTTTCACCAATTGATAAGTGGATTCAGAGATATTGATTTTGCCCGGTAGGCTATTTTGTTCTAGGCGTGCCGCTGTATTGACGGTATCACCCCAGATATCATACGCGAATTTCTTGACACCGACGATGCCGGCGACTAAAGAACCGGAATGTATACCAATACGAATATCGAGTGCATTACCTTCATTACGCTGCGCTTTTTCGCGGACGTATTGTAAGATATCTAGCGCCGCTAATACGGTCTGATGGGCGTGATTATTCGTTTTCAAAGGTAATCCACACACAGCGAGGTACGCATCACCGATAGTTTTGATTTTCTCTAAACCGTGTTTTTCCATGATTTGATCAAAAGCGGTGAAATCTTCGTGCAACTCGGCAATCATTCGCTCTGCGCCCCAGCGCTCGGAGTTTTCGGTGAAGTTGACAAAGTCTGTGAAGATCACAGTCACTTCCTCATGATAGCGGGTTTGGGTTTCGCCCCGCTCTTTGAGCTCCTCGGCGATTTCCTGCGGCAGGATGTTCAGCAGCAGTTCGTCGGATTTTTGCTTTTCTAATTGTAGGTCCTCTGTGCGAGTACGAACTTGCTCCTCCAATAATACATTTTGGTTTTGCAAAATATGTTGTTTCTCATGCTCTTGCTCCAAGGTCTTAGCCGAAAGGCGCTTTACTTCTGCTAACTGCAACTGCAGACTGGTATTGGTTCTGCCAAATTGATAAGCCAAATAGCCCGATATGGAAAGTGGAAACGTAATTAAAATGATTAAAAGTGCATTGCGGTTATTGCTATCTATAAAATTGTTGATGGGATTGCTTTTGCTTAAAAAGGAAACTAGGAATAGTATGACGATGTACGCAAAACAGGCCAAAATGCCGCCACCCACGATAAATGCAGGTCGCTCCCGACGCAACATAGCGCGCACGATGATGTAAAAGGATTCTACCAATACCGTGATGAGATAGAAAGGCAACAGCAGAACCATAATCAATGGTGAAATAAGTGCTGAGGCAAAACATAATGCTCCGATTCCTAACATGATAATACGACGTATTCGGCTGCGACCAAATAAGGTATTGGTAAATCCAGTAAGCGATACAGAAAACAGAATGAGTGTGAATACGGAAGCTTTGACGTAGAAAAGGTAAAGGTCGATCTCGTAGCTGTTTTGTATCTTGAAGATGAAGATGCAAAACAAACCAATAGATAAGTTATAGATTCCGAAATACAGATTGTACCAACCTTTGTAATAGAAGCAAAACAGTAGCAGGTGAACAACAGCTAATGCACAGAAAATACCGCCTAACGACATGAGTATGGTGGTCAACTGAGCATTCTTGGCAATCCCTTTTGCATAATAGGCATTGGCATCTCTAAAATTGATATTAAAGGTCTTGTAAGAACTTAGTAATCCTGCTCGGAAGCTGCCATCCATATCGTTTATCGTGTTTACGACGGGATGACTTTGATAACGTACTGCAATAACATGAATGCCCGTATCTGCCACGGAGAATGACTTTGGAAAACGCTTGCTCAATACGTTCAATGCAGGTTCGCCGGCTCCAATAACGCCGACAGAGTCGAGCAATACGCCATCCAAATATATCTCGGATGCACCATTTTGTGCGATGTCCAGACAGAGTGGCATTTTTAGTAAGTCTGGTGTCAGTCGAAATGACAATCGTAACCACGCGACCCCATTTTCATTTAACTTAGTTACCGCAGATCCACGGGGTGCCCACGCACTATCATCGTAATCCAGCGCCTTGAATTGTGGATCGTCTTGGTCAATGGTTTTCCAAAGCGAGTCCAATTCCATTTCTTCTTTTTCCTTTAAATTCTGAATAAGAAGCACCGTTTCTGGTTGTACTTGTTTTTGCGCTAAGAGGTTGGTGAGCATGCAAAAGGCAAAAAGTGGCAGTAAAGCCATCTGTTTATAACGAAGCTTTTTGCTAACATCTATAAGATTAGGCATTCTGAATAGTCAAAAATGGGCGATAAGGTTAATTATACTGCTAAATATAGGGCTTTTTTTCAGTTTTCAGCTGTGTCGAGATTTGATTATAAAAAAGAAACACCTGAAGTGGGGAACTTCAGGTGTTTCACTAACTAACCAATTATTAACCTAAATTATGAATACTTGTACATCTTCAATACTCGTGCCAAAAGATTTACGCTGTGTATATTTTACACTTTTTAACAATTTTGGAAGTACTGGGAGTATATCGCTACAATAACATATAAATCCCTAATTCATTACTGCGACTTCACCAAATCGTATACGCGCACATAGTCCACGGTAAAGGTAGCTGGAAAGGCTTCGCGGTCAACCCCTTCGGCACCACCCCAAAATCCACCGACCGCCAAGTTGATCAGCCAATGAAACTTTTGGTCGAATGGCCAGGTCTTAAAGCCAGATCCTTCGTTAGCGAAAGAGAACAATTCTTGGTCGTCTACAAAACCTTTGATGTAATCTGGTGTCCAATCGATGCGGTAGAGATGAAATTGCTCACGGGCATTTTCAATCTTACGGAAAGCCGTTTTTTGTGTGCCGATCGAGTGATGATAATCTTTGGTGTGCACACTAATATGTACCACATCTGGATCATAACCTACATGCTCGAGAATATCGATTTCGCCGGAATTTGGCCATCCGCCATACGTCCAATCAGTCGGGAGCATCCACACTGCTGGCCAAGTACCTTTGCCAGCTGGTACTTTGGCACGTACTTCAAATCGTCCGTACAGGAAATCTCCTTTCCCTTTGCTCACTAAGCGTGCAGAAGTATAATCTAGTCCTTCTTTTTGCTCGGGTAATGCATGGATGTATAGATGTCCATCTTTGACTTCCACATTTTTAGGATCAGCTTCTGTATAGTATTGTAATTCTTGATTGCCCCAACCGTTGTGTTGCGACCCTACATCGTACGACCATTTATTGGTGTCAGGCAATCCGATATTGTCAAATTCATCTGCCCAAGTTGGCTGAGCGGTGAATTTGTAATTTTTAGTACTATCTGTATTGCCTTTGGGCGCGACTTCCTGATGGTTCGTAACCGATTGGCATGCTCCAAAAGCCACGCAGGCTAGCGATGTGGCATATAAAACGTGGATTAATTTCATAGCGAATAGGTATAATCTTAAATTATGACTTTATTTCTGGACAAAAAATGGAATATTGGCAGTTGCGACTTTATTTTTCCCGTCCGATGAATAATAAAACAAACGGTAAGCGCCTTCTTTCTCCGGAGCGGTTAGTACCGCTTTGTCAAAAGATTTTTCCTGTACTAATCCTTCAATAGCATGTGGTCTATTTTCTCTGTCGCCACCTTCTTTCAAATCGGTGCTTTCTGCCAACAATTCCCAACGTGCGGTCAGTGGTTGACCAGCTGGATCGGTTACGTTTGCTTGTACGGGATACGTAGCGCCCGGTTTTAGATAGATGTGATCAGCCGCTTCCTTTTTATTAATGGTGAATGATTTAATGTGTGGTGCACGTTTCGCCGGCCATGTGCCAGTCCATAAGTATTGCATCACGTCGATCACTTCAGATTGCTCGCCATCTTCTGTGAATAGACCATACCACGTGGGTGTGCGTTCTTGTTTTTGTCCCCAGAGAAATACATAAGAACCAACACAATGTGGATCTTTTGCGATGGACGCTTCGTAGCGTTTTTTGTAAACTGCAGCTTTCTCACTGCTCGTTTCTTCGATCGACGCTTTCCAAGGCGTTTGCAAACCTTCCCAATGTCCGGTCGGCCCCCATTCGGTTACCATATACGCTTTGTCCCAACCAAACTCTTTTAATTGCTGCGGTACAGCAGCCAGCGTACCATACGTTTGCACCGCGATAAGATCTAATGAAGGGCATTTTGCTTTTATCAAGTCGATTTCTTTCTTATTCACGCCAGCGAGCATCGTCGTAACTAGGTGATGCGGATCTTCTTGGTGAATCATCGAAGCAATTCCTTCGACGGCATCCCACACTTTTTCGTTGCTGTAATGCAGGTTCAGTTCGTTGCCGATTCCCCAAGCTAATAGGGCAGGATGGTTTTTGAAAGTGTTGATTTCTGCGCGGAGTCTTTCTAATTGTTTGCTTACCGCTGCCGGATCATTGTAATCAAAACCGTGTCTTTCCGTGCCGACGCGTAAGCCCATGGTGACGGTTAATCCTAATTTTTGTGCTTCATCTAAGATTTTTTGAGCGCCATCGGTACTCCATGTTCGGATGGAATTGCCACCCGTTGCTTTTAATAATTCTAGCTTTCCGGTGCCGCCGGCGCCTAAGATAAAATAAGGTTGACCTTCGCGTTGTATTTCAAACTTTCCATTCTTGTCTACAATCTTTACAGGAATTGGGTTTTGCGCGTATGATCCTTGGCTTGTTGCAAAAATACTGAGGCACAGTATGGATAATAATTTACGGATCTTCATATCGTGTGTGTGTTGAAAAAGATAACGTAACAGTATGCTACGTAAACAGTATTTGTAAAAAACAGCCTGTGGCTGGATGACGATTACGCGTCGGTAGGCCACAGGCTGATTATTGGTTATGCTTATCTAAAGTTTGGATTAGCATCAATCTGCGTTTGTGGAATCGGAACCGATTCACTCACGCCCGGTACGAATCGCGATCCGAATACTTGTGCAGCGCGACCAGTACGCACCAAGTCATTGAAACGCTCGCCCCACCATTCGCAGGCAAACTCAGCACGACGTTCGTCGAGGATTTGATCGAGTGTGACGCCGGTGATCGCAGGCATATTCACGCGTTCGCGAATCAAGCGGAATGGCTCATCACCATTTTGTCCCTTACGCACTTTGGCTTCTGCATTCAATAACAACACATCGGCATAGCGCAAGATGCGCACGTTGTTGTTTGCGCCATATTCTAGACGACCTTCGGTCATTTGCGAAGCTGGTAAATAGGCTTTTCCATTGAAATATTTGATGTTGAATGGATTCCCATATACATTATCACCACTTGGGGTAACAGCAGGTTGCGTGTTTGTGCCATATTCTAAAATGGTCGTTTTCAAACGTGTCTCGTCGCCACGCGCGGTCAAGAAATCTACGATGTTCTGTGATGGTGGAATCCAACCTGCTCCGGAGATTGCGCTTCCGCGCTGATCGCCCGAAGGACCTTGCCAACGGAAGAATGTTCCCCAATCTACGCCCGGACGTACAATATCGCCAGTTGGTAAGCCAAAATCTGAATATTGCAATTCAAACAACGACTCATTGGATAGTTTGCCTGGTACTTTCCATAATTCGTAGAAGTCCGCATATAGGATAAATAGGTTACTATTGATGATCTCATTAGTCGCCTCTAAAACTACGTCCCACTGCGGGCTGCCATTATCGTTACCGGCTAAATCGGCCGCTGCTTTTGCTTTCAACAAAAGTGCTGAATAAGCGGTAACTGCACCTTTATGAGTGGCTGATTGATTTGGACGTTCTTTCTTCAAATTGGCAGCACAGAAATCCATCTCTTCGATGATCCATTGGCGTACTTCTGCACGGCTGCTTTTTCCGATAGTCGTCAAACGTGCAATATCACCACTGTCTGATAGAATGGGCACATCGCCAAAAAGGCGAGATACCATCAGGTGCGCATAGGCTCTCAGGAAACGCACTTCTGCTTGATATTGTCTATTTAATCCTTGTAGTTCGGCATTATTCGGATCAATACGCTCTGCAAATTGCGCTAACTCCAACAAGGCATTATTGGCGCTGATGGCCAAGCTATAATAGCTAATCCAAGACTGATTCAATCCCCAATACGATTGGATGGTCACATCATTTTGGAAATTCTTGATGGCCATTAATTCTGGGTTGTCATTTGGATTAGGTGCTGCCTGTTGGTAGTCATCATCTCGAATGGCACGTATCGACAAATCGATCCAGTGCACGAGATTATCATCCGAAGCGGCGCGGTACACGCCCGATACAGGCGCATACATTAATTGCACGTTGCCATAATTGATCTCTTCCGATCGTTGTTGGTTTTCTAATGGTTTGTCAAGGAATTTTTCGCAGCCACTCAATAGAAGTGCCGTGCTCAAGCATCCCGCCAATAGCATTTGATTATATTTTTTCATGGTTGTATTGCTAAAGAAAGTCATCATTAAAAACTAGCTCTTATTCCTAAACTGTATGTGGCCGCTACCGGATACACATTGGCATCGAAGCCCATTCCAGATACTTCTGGTGAGAATCCATTATAATTCGTAAAGATCAATGGACGATCTGCTGTCGCAAATACGCGGAATGGGATAGACGGCGTCAAGTTAAAGCTGTAGCCTAGCTGCACGTTTTGTACACGCAAGTAAGCACCACTTTCTACAAAGAATGAACTCGCCTGTAAGTTCCACGCTGCTACGCTTCCTGCCGCCGACGGATAAGTATTGCTACTTCCTTCGCCTGTCCATAATCCTTCCATAAACGCAGCATCGGCATTCATCTGCGGATATTTACGACGCATCGCTCTATTTAAATTATGAATTTTATTGCCAGCTACGCCTTGCAGTACAACGCCTAAGTCAAATCCTTTGTACTCAATACCAACATTGAAACCATAGCTCAGCGTTGGTAAATAATTGCCCAAGTTGATACGATCCGACTCATCCAATTCACCATTGCCATTTTGATCCTTGTAACGCAAATAGCCTGGTAGGATAGGAGAACCTGGATTTTGTTCGTTATAACGGCTTGCGATTGGATCAGCATTGATCTCTGCTTGGTTTTGATATACTCCTTGCACTTCGTAACCATAGAAATAGTTGATCGGCTGACCAACCTCGATACGAGATGGGAATTCGGCAGCCCATTCTGGGAAACCATTCATAATATTAGCTAAACCACCCAAATCGGTCACCCGGTTCTTCAATGTCGTCGCGTTTGCGCCAATACGATATCCCCAATCGCCTTTTTTATCTGCCCAATTCAATCCAAATTCCCAACCGCTGTTGGCCACTGTTCCCCAGTTACCATATACGCGATCCCACATGAACGGAATCGGACGGCTAAATGCTAAGTCTTTCGTTTCACGGTGATAATAATCTACCGTACCGTTCAAGCGATTGTTGAATAAGGCAAAGTCAAGACCAGCATCCCATTCTTCAACCATTTCCCAGCCTACTTGCGTGAAGAAACGGCCAACACGGTATCCCGGTACGCGGACACCATTCGTAGTGCCTACACTGCCAAAAATACCAGAGAAGTTATTTCCGGAGTTAACGATCGCGTAACCTGCATTGGGCTGAATACCATCATTACCCAACAGACCCCAGCTACCGCGTATTTTCAATAGATCAAATAGGTTTTGCTCTTGCATGAAATTCTCACGACTCAACACCCAACCCAAACCTACTGATGGGAAATACCCCCATTTAGTTTGATATTTAGAACTTCCGTCTGCACGGAAAGTCGCGGTCAACAAATATTTGTTGTCATAATCGTACGTACCGCGAGCGAATACAGAAACTCCGGCATTGCGGAAACCATTCTCGCCGTATCCAGTGGCAGAGCCAAGGCCTTGTGCACCTTGACCAGCATACCAGAATTCTTGTGAAGCAGGCACATCATTGGCCGATACCCACGTATCTCTCCAGCGCTCTTCACGTGTCGATTGACCTAACAATACACTCCAATGGTGTTTTTCTGCCGCATCACGATACGTCAGTAAATTGTCTAGGATGTAGTTGGAATTGCGACCTTGTCCCGAACGTAAGTACGAACGGTCAGCACGTTGATTATTATCGATGTAATAAACAGGATTGTACTGAATGTTGTGCGTAGACTGGTAGCGTTGGCTTAATTGCGAACGGAAAGTAATCTTATTATCCCAAAAATTAGCCTCTACATACGCACTTGGTAATACTTGGAAACCTTTGGTTTCGTTGTGATTATAATACGCTGTAGCAATAGGGTTGTTGAACCAAAAGCCCGTAGGGATACCAATAGGATCACTAGAACCAAATTTGATCGGATCTGCTAACTCTATTCGCTCATCATACACAGGATACAATGGTGAAGCAAAGTAAGCTTGTCTGAAAGCAGCATTGTTTGGCTGGAAGTTGTGAAAGTTATTGATATGAGCGGTGAAACCAACTTTCAACCAGTCCGTTACACGCGCTTCCGTTTGCATGCGAATGTTGTACTTGCGGTGGAAGTTTTCGGCATCCATGATACCATCCTGATCAATGTAGTTCAGGCCGAAGGCGTACGTAATTTTGTCGCTACCGCCTTGTACATCTACATTGTGGTTGTGAATTAATGCTTGTGAACGCAGCAATTCGCCGTACCAGTCGGTATTCATCACCGTGGTGTTTCCGGGTTCGTTGAATCGTGAGATAGAAGCATCCACGATATCTTGCCTACCGATTGCGGCTGCAAAATCAGCATATTGCTGTCCGCTACCCATTTTGAGCATGTTGGTCGGCGTCTGAATACCTGCGTAGCCATTGTACGTTACGCGTGCTTTGGTGTTCAGCTTTCCACGTTTGGTCGTGACGATTACGACACCGTTGGCTGCACGCACCCCGTAGATAGCAGCTCCAGATGCATCTTTCAATACCGACATATCTTCGATATCATTCGGATTCAGGAAGTCGATATTGTCCATAAACATTCCATCCACCACGTACAGCGGACTTTCATTGTTGAACGAACCGACACCGCGAATACGTACAGTAGGTGTGGAGCCTGGCGCACCGCCACTCACCACTTGCACGCCTGGTACAGATCCTTGAATCGCATCCATTGGCGTTGCCACAGTACGTTTTATCGCCTCTTCCATATCTACTGTAGCGACCGGAGCAGTCAAATCACCTTTACGTTGTGTACCATAACCGATAACCACGACTTCTTCTACGTTGAAGCCTGCATCAGCAATCATTTGTACGTTCACCGTATTGGTTTTCACAGATACTGCCTGACGTAGATATCCTACAGACGTGACAATCAGTGAATCCGCAGATTCTGGCACTTGAAGGCGATAAATACCATTTGCGCCGGAGCTGGTTCCGCTTCCAGACGCGCCTTTGATCATAATGGAAGCAGTTAACGGATGGCCATTTGGATCCGTAATCCTTCCTGTTACCTCACGGCTCTGTGCGAACACCATCGACGACAGCAGGCACTGAAAGGTAACCACAACAAAAATTAGTACACGATGTTTCATGTGTTAAGATTTAGTTTTTGGTTTTGGTTTATAAGTAGAAAGTCAAATGTAGAAAAACCACGGAATAGCCACGAAGAAACGTACTACTTCATTACTACATCATGTGCTGAAAATGGGCTTAATTGCTATATTTGTAGCGCTACCTACGTATTCTGATGCGTAATTATAAATTTAGATGAAGTATATCTTTTATTGCTTTTTTGCTATGATGTATGGCTGGTGTGTGCCAGTTGCTGCTCAGAATAAGTTGGGTACACCACTGCTATATAGTTATTCAAAAGCTGATTTTGAAGGCGGCAGTCGTACGTGGCAGATAGGACAAGATAGCCGAGGTCTGATGTATTTTGCCAACAATGAAGGCTTGATCGTCTTCGATGGTCATGCATGGTCTAAACATAGTTTGTCTAATCAGACGATCGTTCGTTCGCTATTTATTGATCAGCACGATCGTGTGTACGTGGGTGGACAAGGTGAATTTGGCTATTTTCAAGCTGATCAAAGGCAGTCTTTGGCTTATACCTCATTAAGTCAGAAATTAGGCCACAATTATGCTGGATTTGCTGATGTATGGAATACTGTCGGCTATCAAAAAGCGATCTTTTTTCGCGCACATGCCGCCATTTTTAGACTTTTGAACGGAAAGATGCACGTTTATCCAGCCAAAAATCGTTGGGAATTTTTGGGCACTGCTGCCGGTCGTCTATTTGCGCAAGATATCCATTTGGGATTGTCAGAATTTATTGATGGTAAATGGCATTTACTACAGGGCGATCCCAGCCTCAGAAAACAGTTGGTAACGGGCGTATTATCTGGCGACGAAGATGAAGTAATCATTACCACCTCTACTGATAAGATGTATATTCTGAAAGGTGAATCATATCAAAGCTTACCAACGCGTCCTTCCGATGCAAAAGATGTGTATACGCCATCCGTTGCCAAGATCAATGATGGAGAGTATGTATTTGCGTCAGCGATGGAGGGCTGTCTGATTCGGGATGCGCGTGGAAATATTTTGCAACGCATCAGTACAGCCGAAGGCCTTCCAAATAATAATGTATCCTCTGTTTTTGTAGATAAGCAGCAGAATATATGGGCTGGATTAGACAATGCCATTGCATTGATTAGTTATGGAAGTGCTATCAAATACATCCGGCCAGGTATGGATGCCGATGTGACCGGTTATTCGAGCTATGTCAAGAATGAGCGACTGTACATCGCTTCCTCTAATGGGTTATTTGCTGCACCGCTATCAAATACTGTTCAAGATCACAGCCAAGTACGTGCACAGTTCAGCATGATACCTGGCACTGATGGTGGCGAAGCATGGCATCTAGACGAAGTGAATAAAAACCTATGGCTAGGACATAACCGCGGAGTTTTCAGCATTGATAATTTGAAAGCAATGCCCATCGCTACGCGAACCGGAACTTGGAACTTTCTCCCATGGCCCAGTTTGAATCAAGATTCGGGAAATGCTCCCAGTACGCTGATGGGGACTTACCAAGGTTTAGATCTTTTTACACATGATCCGACTGGAAGTAGATACCAAGGTGCGTTAGAAGGACATCTTGATTCTTATCGTTTTTTGATGCCAGATACGCTGGATTATATTTGGGCATCACATCCTTACCGTGGAATTTACCAAATACTCGTCAGTTCGGACAGGGAAAGCTATACTACACAGCTTTTTACGGATAGAGATGGTTTACCTTCTTCCTATCAGAATTATGTCTTTCGTTGGAATGGCAAAGCCATCTTTGCTACAGAGGCAGGGATCTACGCGTTTGATCGAAAAGAAAAAGTATTTAAACCACACCATGGGTTGAATATCTTTTCTGGTCTACCTATCCGATACATTAAGCAGGATGAGGCTGGTAATATTTGGTTCTCTAGTGCAAAGAGAGTAGGCGTAGCCACGTATCAATCGCGCCCTCACGGTTATCAACTCATCTACTTTCCCGAGATTGAAGGGCTACACACGACTGGTTTTGAGAATATTTATCCATACAATGCTAACAATACTTACGTGGGCGCCGAGCGCGGTATGTTACATATCAATCTCGAAAAGTATTTAGAAAATAGTGAAAAGCCAGAGTTAGTCTTTTCACAAGTACGGGTTGTAGGAGACAAGGACTCCCTGTTGTATGCAGGATTTGGAGATCATACGCCGAGAGATAAATACCATATTCCCACATTGGCAGCAGATTACAATAATTTTCATTTTCACTATTCTTCCCCAAGCTATGGCGCGCATGCTAATCTATTGTATAGTTTTCAGCTAGAGGGATATGATAATCAATGGTCGGCTTGGACCTCCGAAAGACAAAAGGCATACACCAATTTGCCTAGTGGAGATTATTTTTTTAGGGTCAAGGTGAAGAGCAATTTGGGAATAGAATCCGATGTGGTCAGTTATCAATTTAGCATTTTGGCTCCGTGGTATGCTACGCGATTAGCTTGGGTTATCTACACGATATTATTGCTTTGTGCATTCTTTCTAGCCGTGCGATGGCAGCGGGCGGCATGGCTTAACCGACAAAGGAAGCACGAAGAAGAAATTAATAGAATGCGGTACATTTACCAATTAGAACTGGATAAAAATGAACGAGAGATTATCAAATTGCAGAAAGAACACCTGGAAGACGAAGTGTTAATCAAGACAAAGGAGTTGGCAAGTACGAGTATGCAACTCATGGAGAATGCGGATGCACTCCATAAACTCCGTGCAGAGTTAGGTAAGATCGAGTCTGGCACAGCAGACGAGTCTGACTTGAAGCGCATCACTGCTTTGCTAAAAGATGTGGATAAGAATACGCTGCACTGGGATCAGTTTGCGGTGCATTTCGATGAGTTAAATGATGGTTTCCTGCAAAGATTAACCGACAAACATCCATCGCTTTCGCGAAATGATTTGAAAGTGTGTGCCTATTTACGCTTGCATTTTACCACAAAACAAATTGCGCAATTGCAAAGTATATCCGTACGTGGTGTAGAAGTGCATCGCTATCGCATTCGTAAAAAATTGAATGTGGACACGCAGATATCATTAAGTTCCTATCTTAATAGTATCTAATGGTTGGATAGTATCCGATTAATGATGCATACCTTTCACGCGCAGATCAAAGTGAAAGGTACTTCCTACATAGGGACTGCTTTGCAGTTGTAGTGTGCTATCCATGCTATGTAGCAATTTGTTCGACACAGTGAGTCCCAATCCAGTTCCACCATATTTTCGCGTCAGAGAGCTGTCTTCCTGCGTAAATGCTTCGAAGATCGACTTTTGATTTTCTGGCAATATGCCTATCCCCGTATCTGATACTGAAAATCGTAAAGTTACAAAGTCATTGCTCTCTTCCAATCGATCAACTTGTAGTAATACATTGCCTACATCGGTAAACTTCAAGGCATTGCTGAGTAAGTTGCGCAAAACTTGGCGCAGACGAACCGAATCCGTCCAAATAAAACGTTGAATATCTACTCCCACATGACTTTTTAATGCTAAGTCTTTAGAAGTGGCATCTGGCATCATCTCCTCGATAGATTCTTCGATAAGCTGGTGCAGATCTGTTCGCTCGGTAACCGAGATCATCTTGTCGGATTTCAGTTGGCTATAATCAAGGATGTTGTTGATTACTTTTAATAATGTGTGCCCTGATTCGGTAATCAAGTCAATAAATTGCTTTCTATCCACTTCATTAGCGGCATGTAAAGCTAGCTGCGCAAAACCTAAGATACCATTCAGTGGTGTGCGCAATTCATGACTCATATTAGCAAGAAATTCAGACTTAGCATTGCTCGCTGCTTCGGCCTCTATTTTTGCGGCTATGAGTTTTTGGCGTTGCTCAATACGATGCGTGACGTCTTGTGTGAAAATCATTATACCACCAATGCTGCCATCGATTAGATGCCAAGGACGCATTTCCCAAGCTGAGAAACCGGTAAATTCGCTGCCATCAAATAGGGTGTTGTCTTCAAGATGCTGCTCAATGGCGCCAGCGAGTATGCGTTGGTGGCGCGCTTTGCCCTTTGCGGTAATGAAAGGGAACAACTCATAATACGATTTGCCAAGCACGTTTTTGTCTGCCAATCTATAGTCTCGCAGCCAAGCATCACTTACAGCAATGTATTCCATTTCTCGATTAAGCATCGCTACAGCGGCTGGATTGTGCTGTACGAAAGCTTGCAATATTGCACGCGAATTTTCATTTTCTAACTGGATTTTCTTCCTTTCGTCTATATCTTGAAAAGTACCATACAAACGATGACAACGACCGTCTCGCATCTCGGCTTTACCCAATGAGTTTACCCAAATTGTCTTGCCTGTAGCATCAACGATTTGAACTTCTAATGACCAAGGTTTGCCAAAGGCTATTCCATTTGCTATTGCTTCTCTTACTTGTTGTCTTACCTCCTCATCCTTATAGAATTCGATCGCAGTGTCAATATCAGGTTCATAATTGTCGGGTACAGCATGAATCTGCTTCGTGACCGATGTCCAGCGATGCTTGTTGTTATCTAAGTCGATTTCCCAACTACCTATGCGAGCTACTTGATTCGTCTCGGATAATAGCTGCGTGGTATGTTGCAATTCCTTGTTTAGCACCTGTTCATCTGTAATGTCGCGCCCTAATGCGTACAAATGACCTATTGAATGTTCTAATGATATTACCCATTCAATATTTCTGTAATTTCCAGAAGCAGACTTCGTGCGTGTCGTGATCACTACTTCTGAATCATCTGCAGAAACGGTGTTGAATGCATGGAGCACGTTTTCCCAATCTTCAGGGTGAATAACATCGCGCCAATTTTCGCATCTGAATGTGTTATCCTCCAATCCGGTCAATTTGCACAAGGCTGGATTAAGCTTTAAAAACGGCACCTCAGGGCGAAAAATACAGATAAGATGAGGAGATAGACGAAACATCCGTTCGAATGAACTAAATTCATCTTGTTTTTTCTTTTCTATCGTAAGATCAACGATGTTTTCCACTAAAAGTGCTAAAGCACGTTTTTGACTTTCGTTCAATGCGCGAGCAGTATGATCCATTACACACAAAGTGCCCAGCTTATTACCATGACCGTCAATAAGTGGATAACCAGCATAAAAACGTATCGTTGAATCATTACTCATTATCTGGTCTGCAAATCGCGGATCTAACAATGTATCTTGTATCTCGAAGAGAGTTGTGCCCTTCATAGTATGCTTGCAGAATGAATTAGCTAGCGCGATACTTCCTTCATCCAGTGCGAAATTGGACTGACTCCAAATCTCATTTTCGTCTGTCAGCTTTATGACAGCTACTGGCGTTTCACATAATAGACGGGCAATTTCCGTAATACGGTTAAACTCTTTTTCTTGTGATGAATGAAGCGTATCGTACACCTTTTTATCAAGGATACGATGTTCGTCATTTGGAGAAATTTGGAGTCGACTAAGCATGATGTAGATGTTCGGTTAAATAGTATCACTGTGCGCGAATTGTACGGTAGATAGTTATTCGTTGCAAAATAGGATTTTTTGAATTATAAAATGTCGCATGACGATCAAATAAAGCATAGCTTTCTCACTATAGTCTGATGTCTATAATGATACTTTAAAGGCTTCTGATAGCTCACACTAGTCCTTTTTTGGTCAAAAAACTGATAAAGATGCTAGCAATTATAGCTCCTGTTCTTTTGTAAAATTCTTGTTAGTGCGTATGGAAAAGTAGATAGCTATAGCGGGCATGTTATGATTCACATTGTACCGATTAATCTGAGCCGGTTATGTCAATATATCGTATCTTTGGCGATCTAAAAAGAAATTACATTGAGTACTATACCTCCTTGCCCAAAGTGCCAATCCGTTTATGTCTATGAAATGGATGCTTTAATGATATGCCCAGAATGTGGACATGAGTGGAATAATGATGAAAATACATCTGATACCAACGCGTTGGTCGTTAAAGATAGTAATGGAAATATCCTGCAAAATGGTGATAGTATTGTCATTATTAAAAATTTACCCGTAAAAGGTGCACCAAAAGGTATTAAAGCAGGTACCAAGGTGAAGAATATTCGTTTAGTGGATAGTGATCACAATATTGATTGCAAAATTGAAGGTTTCGGTGCGATGGCGTTGAAATCAGAATTCGTGAAGAAAGCCTAGTATTCTAACTCGGTTAACGTATTAACTGCAATAGCATGTACTAAACACAGGTTGCTGTCGGATTAATACTTCGTCATTTCCAGTATATCATTTCTAGTAGCTTATGAAACATCTTTAGCTACTATGACGTTATTATTAATGATTGGTTAATTGTAAACCAAAATTTTAAGTAACGGTAAGGAGGAGCGGATATGAATATTAATTTAGTGACCACAATAGATCAATACCTTATGTCTAATAAGGTTATCCAGACATTAGATTTAGGTGATGTAGAACTACTTCGTAAATTTCTTTATAATATAATTTCGTCAGATTTGGACAAGAATACATTGCATAATATCTTATCCTATTGTACCAAAGTGTTCAAAGGCAAAATGAGCTTTACCAAAGATTTGGCAACGTTCAGTGAGCGAGCATTTAATTTGATTTTGTCTAGCCAACGCAGATCAAGAATCTATCAATCCTTAGTTTAAAACGTATTATTGAGTTCTGTATGGATTAGGTGTACGTGCAAAATACGTTACTCTACCAGCTTAGGACCGTTGGGGCCTTTGATATGTCGTCTTATAGCGCCAATGTTTCCAGTGTATTTAGCAGACATGACAATGCTATCTTGCAATTCAAAATTGATCGAGCAGTACAGCGACTGTTCTGTTCCTGTAGATTGGAAATCATAGGCAATGAGTTTACGTCCATCTCTTAATTCCTGATTTCTCATAGGTGGACCGTATACCAAGTATACAAGTTCCTCATCTTGACCTTTCCATTCTTCCATGTAGGTGTTATAGCGAGAGAACATAGCAGCGCATGATGATAGAAAAATAAGCGCTGTGATAAGAAGTAGCGGTAAATGTGAGAATTTCATACGGTGAATATAAGAAATATCCCTTGAGTGGTATATTGCCAAATTGTTAATTATTAGTGCCTAGTCTCGATTTATAGCTTGGATTGGTAATTTCAGTTGATTCAACCGTGATTATGCTGCTTTGGACAATTCTATTTCCAGTTTATCTTGAATTTCTATGCTCAATTCCGATAAGAAATTATGTCCTGTAGCCTTTTCTAGATCGCGAATTGTAACCAAATATTTCCTCCATGAAGAGCTAACCGATTCACTGTTTGGCGTGTTTATAGCTATAATTTCTGCTTCACCAGCTGCTATACGCTGTATATCGTTGTCACCTTCTGGTAGAATAACGGCGATCTTCCAGATATGGGAAGGAACAGCCACTCGACCACTGTCTATCCGCGTGGCATATCCTTGTTTGCCTATGCCACCTTGGCCGTAAGATCCCATAATTACATAAATCTCATTGCCTTCTGCGACGCGGCGTCGTAGGTACATTTCAAAATTATTCCACACACCTTGATTGTTGTTGGGCGCTTGTGGAAGTATGTTAATCATTAAAAAAGTCGCTGCATTGGCGTTTTCTGACGTAAGCCGGTCAGCAGAAGGACAATGATGTCCACGGTCAAAGCCAGAACCACTATAATTTTTAGGATGTACCATGTGCCAACTTTCGGGCAGGCCCTGGTATTCCGCATAATTATCGCGTCGCGAAGTGTTACTCACGAGGCCGTCTTGGTTTAAATGCCAACTGACCCAGTTCGCAATTCCTCGATCTGCATCGTAAGAAAGGCTGTAATAAGGGAGATTAATTAAGAAGTTGTTTTTTAAAATGTAATTTGGTTGTGCGTTGGAGGGATTTCCCAAATACATATTGCTGTTTTCACCTGTCGCTGGAGGTGCGTCGTCCACTAATTTTTGATCTAAATTCTGCGTAGTTATCGCGTCAGGAGCTTTTGGATCATATGCTGATTCATTGATACGAGCTAGGTATTTACAAGAGCCAGCTAGTAAAAAAAGAAACATTACAATATAAGGAGTGTGGGATTTCATCATTTGGATGACGAAGGTAAGTGTTTTTCTTGCTTTGTGGGCTTTCGTCGTAAACGTTTATGAATTATTGTTTACTTTTGCCTGCGGAAGCAAACTGGTTCTATCGCTGCTCTATTATTAGAGGAGAGGAAAGTCCGGGCAACGCAGAGCAACACGCTTCCTAACGGGAAGGCGCATTTTTCGGAATGCGATAGAAAGTGCCACAGAAAATAGACCGCCTCTGGAAAGAGGTAAGGGTGAAAACGTGAGGTAAGAGCTCACGGCTTTGTATAGTGATATGCATCGCGGTAAACCTCGTGTGTTGAAAAACCAAATAGGTTGCAGACTTCGGAAAAGGTGGCTCGCCTTTTGTCTTCGGACATCTGCAATGGGTAGGTTGATACAGCTTGCGTGCGAATGCAAGCGTAGATAAATGATAGAGGCTCAACGTAAGTTGGGCACAGAACCCGGCTTATAAGGTTTGCTTCTTTTTTGCATATTGCATAGTATATAAGAAAGTTTCCTATATATTGACGATACTTTAAATATTTGTCATAGATGACTACAGTACTAATTATTGACGATGAAAGACCAATCCGTAGCTCGCTACGGGATATTTTAGAATACGAAGATTATAAAGTCCTCGATGTAGATAATGGTAGCGACGCTCTAGATATTCTAAAAAAAGAAAAAATCGACTTGGTATTATGTGATATCAAGATGAATAAGATGGATGGCATGGAAGTGCTTAGTACTTCTAAGACGTTTACGGATACGCCTTTTATCATGATTTCCGGTCATGGTACTATTGAGACTGCCGTAGAAGCAGCTCGAAAAGGAGCTTTTGACTTTTTAGAGAAACCGTTGGATCTGAACCGCCTTTTGATTACCGTGCGCAATGCGTTGGAGAAAGGCTCTTTGGTAAAGGAAACCAAAGTTCTAAAGAAAAGAGTTTCTAAAACCAAAGAGATCTTAGGCGAATCAAGCGGCATTACCTTAATCAAAGATACCATTGACAAGGTAGCACCTACAGATGCTCGTGTACTGGTTACCGGCGCAAACGGTGCGGGTAAAGAATTGGTAGCTCGTTGGTTGCATGAAAAATCAGAACGGTCCTCGGCACCATTAATTGAGGTAAACTGTGCTGCAATCCCTTCCGAACTCATTGAATCCGAATTATTCGGGCACGAAAAAGGATCATTTACGTCAGCTGTAAAACAACGAATTGGTAAATTTGAGCAAGCCAGCGGCGGTACGCTTTTCTTGGACGAGATTGGCGACATGAGCCTGTCGGCACAAGCCAAAGTGTTGCGCGCTTTGCAAGAGCATAAGATTACTCGCGTCGGTGGTGATAAAGAGATTTCAGTAAATGTGCGTGTGATCGCCGCGACCAACAAAGATTTGCTACGTGAGATCGAGGAAGGCAATTTCCGAATGGACTTGTACCACCGTTTAAGTGTGATCTTGATCCATGTACCTCCATTGAACGAACGCAAAGGAGATATTCCTATTATTGCACGCGCTTTCTGTGAAGAAATTTGCGGAGAGTATAGCATGCCTGTCAAAGAGTTTACGAGCGACGCGATGAAAGCATTGCAAGCTTTGCCTTGGACGGGAAATATTCGCGAATTGCGCAATATGGTAGAGCGTCTCATCATCTTAAGTGGCAAAAATATTACTGCGAAAGAAGTTGAATCTTTTGCAAACCCTTCACAACCCAATTCTAAAAGCCGCAAGATGGTAGACTTGGATGCATTCGAGTCTATAGAAGAATACCAACAACATGTAGAAACTTTGTATCTCGATTTTCAGTTGGCTAAATACAATGGTCGCAGGGATCTTGTGGCACAGGCTGTTGGCTTGTCTGCATCCGAGTTGGATAGTAGATTGAAGCAATATAAGCTCGAGCATTAGCGTACACTTACTGCGCTATAAAAAATCATCTTCTTACGATTTGGAAAGAATTTTTGAGTTCGTTTCCAGATTATCAGAGGATGATTTTTTTATTTTGTAACCGATTTGTTATCGATGTTATGGTTCGAATTTCCTATCTTTCGAGTCATTTACCAATATAAAACAATTCATGAGTAAACACTTACTAGCTTCTGACTGGTCCGTGCATTGCGGATCGAATTGTATAAAGCTGTGTTATGAATAGAATGGATTTTCTTAAAAAAAGTGCCCTCGCTGTAGGTGCATCTACCGTATTGCCTCACGGAAATGCTTGGGCAACCACATCTCCTAACTCCAACGCTACTTTTAATCTCGACTACGCTCCACATCAAGGTATGTTTGCTGCCAGTGCTGGCAAAAACTTTTTAGATGAGATTCAATATATGCATGACCTTGGGTTTCGCAGTATTGAAGATAATGGTATGCCTTCTCGCTCCGAGCGCGAGCAAACGCAAATTGGAGAACTGCTAGCCAAACTCGGAATGCGAATGGGGGTGTTTGTAGTGCCAAAAGGGGGGAACGGACAAAATACTTTAGCTGCTGGAAAACAGGAACATCTTGATATTTTCTTGAAAGGCTGTAGAGAATCTGTCGAAGTGGCTAAGCGCGTCAATGCCAAATGGGTCACTGTCGTTCCCGGTGATTACGACCGCAGACTTCCAATTGGTGTACAAACGGCCAATGTAATCGAAAGCCTAAAACGTGGCGCAGAGATCTTCGAACCACACGGTATTAGCATGGTGCTGGAACCATTAAGTGATACACCAGATTTATTTTTGCGTTTTACCGATCAGACCTATGAGATCTGCAAAGCTGTCGATAGCCCGTCCTGTAAGATTTTATACGATGTGTATCATCAGCAGAAAAACGAAGGTAATCTCATCAAACTGATGGAACTATGCTGGAGTGAAATTGCATATGTGCAAGTCGGTGACAATCCTGGGCGTAATGAACCGACCACTGGTGAAATTAATTTTTTAAATATTTTTAAGTGGTTGCACCAAAAAGAGTACAAAGGCGTCGTCGGTATGGAACATGGTATGTCTCAGTCTGGTAAAGAAGGCGAGGAGCGCTTGGTCCAGGCTTACCGCGCGGTAGACTCCTTTCGGTAAACCGTAAAATTGAATTGTTAACACATTGTTATAGATCTTTAGAATCTCGAATTTTTCACTATTTTTAAAAAACAAATTTATAAACCATTTGTATGTCCTTCGCTACTAGATTTAAGTTGTCTTTCATGATGTTTCTCGAATTTTTCATTTGGGGAGCATGGTTTGTCACTTTAGGCACTTTTGTCAAAAATAATTTACTCGCTTCCGATAGCGATGTAGGTCTTGCGTTTCTTTCGCAGTCCATTGGGGCGATCATAGCGCCCTTTATTATCGGTATGATCGCCGATAAATACTTTGCAGCACAGCGTATTTTAGGTCTATTGCACCTTATCGGTGCTGGTCTATTGTATTACGCTTCTACGTTGACTTCCTTCGATGACTTTTTACCCATCGTCATGGCGTACATGGTTTGCTTTATGCCTACTTTGGCATTGGCTAATTCTGTTTCCTTTCGCCAATTGACCGATACCGAAAGACAGTTTCCCGGTATTCGTGTTTTTGGTACAATAGGATGGATCATTGCCGGATTAGTGATTGGCTGGTTATCATGGGAGAAAACAAATTCTTTGCAGCTAACCTTTATTCTGGCAGCGGCTGCATCTGGTATCTTGGCGATTTTCAGTCTATTCTTGCCTGATACACCTCCAACAAAGAAAAATGAGAAAACAACGATCGGCGAGATTCTTGGTTTGGAAGCTTTTGCTTTGTTGAAAAACAAGTCATTCTTGTTGTTCTTCTTGTCATCCATAGCGATCTGCGTTCCGCTTACCTTCTATTATAACTTTACCAATATCTATCTGAATGAGATCGGTATGCAATCTGCTGCAGCGATACAGTCATTAGGCCAAGTATCTGAGACTTTATTTCTCTTAGTAATGCCTTTCTTATTTGTGCGTTTGGGCGTTAAGAAGATGTTGGGTATCGGTATGTTGGCTTGGGTCTTGCGATATGCATTTTTTGCATTCGGCGATGCCGGTCAGGGATATTGGATGTTGGTAATGGGTATTGTCTTACATGGTATCTGTTACGACTTTTTCTTCGTTACAGGTCAGATTTATACAGACAAATTGGCCGGGCCAAAAATTAAAAGTGCGGCACAGGGTTTCATCTCTTTAGCAACTTATGGTGTAGGTATGTTGATTGGATCCTTGTTGTCGGGTAAGATTGTAGAAAGTTATGTAACGGCTGATGGTGGTCATAATTGGGAGACCATCTGGTTAATTCCGGCCGGAATTGCATTTGCCGTATTAGTGATCTTCTTGTTGATGTTTAAAGACACGACAACAAGAAACGTAGCTAATGCAGAATAAATAGTATTTGGGAAATTATAAAACACGAGATAATGGTACAAAGTAATACGTATGACGCAATTGTTATAGGTTCCGGAATCAGTGGCGGATGGGCCGCTAAAGAGTTGACGGAAAAAGGCCTAAAAACTATCATGCTAGAACGTGGACGTAATGTAGAACACGTAAAAGACTATCATGCTAATAAAGATACTTGGGAATATGAGCACCGTGGAGGTCGTACCCAACAGATGGAAGAAGACTATCCAGTACTGCGTCGCGACTACGCTTTAAATGAAAAAAATCTTGATTTCTGGGTAAACGAAAAAGAAAGCCCGTATACCGAAGAGAAACGTTTTGACTGGTACAGAGGTTATCACGTTGGTGGTCGCTCTCTAATGTGGGGACGTCAAAGTTACCGTTTTTCTGATCTGGATTTCGAAGCTAACTTGAAGGATGGTCACGGTACCGATTGGCCGATTCGTTATAAAGATATTGCACCTTGGTATAGCTATGCAGAGAAATGGGCTGGGATATCAGGAAATAGAGATGGTCTGGATGTATTGCCAGATGGTGATTTTATGCCAGCGATGCCTTTCAACGCGGTGGAGAAAGATATCGTAGAGCGTATTAAGAAAAACTATGGTGGCAAACGTCACTTTATCATGGGGCGTACCGCCAATATCACCGTTCCTCATCATGGAAGGGTTAATTGTCAGTATCAAAATCAATGTTGGTTAGGTTGTAACTTCGGTGCATACTTTAGTACGCAATCATCCACATTGCCGCCAGCTATGAAAACTGGAAATCTGACCTTGCGCCCTTTCTCTATCGTGACGCGTATCTTGTACGATAAAGACACACAGAAAGCTACCGGAGTAGAGATTGTAGATGCAGAAACAGGAAAAACATACGAATACTATGCAAAAGTGGTATTTGTCTGTGCGTCGGCATTCAACTCTACATGGGTATTGATGAACTCCGCTACCGATATTTGGGAAGGCGGATTGGGAAGCAGCAGTGGCGAGCTAGGTCACAATGCGATGGATCACCATTTTCGCTTAGGTGCTGGTGGACGAATTGAAGGATTCGAAGATAAGTATTTCTATGGGCGTCGTCCGACAGGACTATACGTGCCACGTTTCCAAAATGTACCGGGCGACGATAAGAAGCGCGATTATGTACGTGGATTTGGATATCAAGGTGCCGCTAGTCGTGGCCGTTGGTCTGGCGAGGTGGCTGAAATGTCGGTCGGTGGTGCATGGAAAGATGCGATGACCGAACCGGGTAATTGGAGTGTCGGTTTTACCGCATTTGGCGAAATATTGCCATACCATGAAAACAAGATCTCTCTAGACAAATCCGTGAAAGATAAGTGGGGACTGCCAGTCTTGAAAATGGACATGGAGATCAAAGACAATGAGAAGAAAATGAGACCAGACATGATGTCTGAAATGCAAGAAATGTTGGAATCTGTCGGTGCCAAAGATGTGCATACTTATGATAGTGGATATGGCTTCGGTCAAGGTATCCATGAGATGGGAACAGCACGTATGGGTACAGATCCTAAAAATTCGGTATTGAACAAGCATAATCAAGTTTGGGATGCGAAGAATGTTTTTGTGACCGATGGTGCGGCTATGGCTTCTGGAGCTTGTGTCAACCCTTCACTAACGTACATGGCATTAACCGCTCGTGCAGTAGACTATGCAGTAAGCGAATTGAAAAAAGGAAACCTATAAAAACAAAACACCTAATAAACACTAAAAAACATGAGTGATAAGAATTCAAGAAGAAGTTTCATAAAGCAAGCGGCTGTTGCAGCTGCAGCTTTTACGATTGTTCCTCGTCATGTCTTGGGCGGATCGGGATTTGTAGCACCAAGCGATAAGCTAATGGTTGCAGGTATCGGTGTGGGCGGAAAAGGCGAAAGCGATATCAAATCGTTTTACGACAGTGGAAAAGCAGAGATTGCATTCCTTTGTGATGTAGATGATCGCCGTTCTGCAAAAACTAGAGGTCGCTTCCCGAAAGCCAAATATTATAAAGATTATCGTGAGATGCTCGACAAAGAGCACAAACATATTGATGCTGTCTCCGTTTCTGGACCAGATCACAACCACGCAATACACGCCTTGGCAGCTATGGAATTAGGCAAGCACGTGTATGTTCAAAAACCTCTGACACACGATATCTGGGAAGCACGTGTGCTTACCGATGCAGCAAAGCGCTATAAAGTCGTGACTCAAATGGGTAACCAAGGATCATCAAATGATGGTACGCGTCAAGTCAAAGAGTGGTACGAAGCGGGTTTGGTTGGCGATGTACATACCGTATATTGTTGGACAGACAGACCAGTATGGCCTCAAGGTATCAAATGGCCAGCAGGTAAAGCCGAGATTCCTAAAGAATTGGATTGGGATCTTTGGTTAGGTACTGCGCCACAAAAAGATTACGTAGATCATTTAGTGCCATTTAACTGGCGCGGATGGTGGGATTACGGTACAGGAGCTTTAGGTGATATGGGATGTCACTTAGTAGAAGTTCCTTTCAGCGTATTAGGCTTGCAATATGTACAAGATGTACACGCTAGTGTGGGTACAGTATATGTTGATGAGTTCAAACGTGGGGTATTCCCAGAAAGTTGTCCGCCATCTAGCCACGCTACGATGACTTTCCCGAAAACAGATCGTACTGCTGGACCAGTTACTTTGCATTGGATGGATGGTGGTATTCAACCAGCACGTCCAGAAGAACTAGAAGCAAACGAAATCTTCGGAGATGGTGGTAATGGTATCTTGATGATCGGTACAAAAGGTAAAATCTTGGCGGATACGTATGGTGAAAACGCCCGTTTGTTGCCTACTTCACGTAAAGAGCAAGTTGCCTTGAAATACGAGCGCGTACCGGGACAAGCGTCAGGTCACTACGCACAATGGGTAGAAGCATGTATCGCTGGATACGGGCAAAAAGAGGTGAGTGCACCTTTTGAAATCTCTGGTCCACTGACAGAATGTTTGTTAATGGCTAACTTAGCTATCCGCGGTGCCGATATGAATGTTGATGGTAAATATCCAGGTCGTAACCTGAAATTGTTGTGGGATAATGACAATATGAAAGTGACGAACTTTGATATGGTCAACCAATTCGTGAAGCGTGAATACCGCTCGGGCTGGGAAATGAAGTATAAGTTTTAAGCATTAAAAAACATGAATAGAAGAGAAGCCATTCAACGTGTAGCACTACTGATGGGCGGCGCCGTCATCGGAAGCAGCCTGTTTTTAGAGGGCTGTACCAGAACAGCGTCCAAGGAAGTCGCTTCACTCTTTGAAAAAGACACGATGAACTTGTTAGGAGATCTAGCGGAAGCGATCTTGCCTAAAACTTCTACACCAGGAGCCAAAGAGGCGGGCGTAGGAGAGTTCATCCCGGTCATGATTCGTGATTGTTATTCGCCAGAAGATCAAAAAGCTTTCCTAGAAGGCCTTGGCAAAATCGATGATCGTGCCAATGAAAAGCACGGCAAAGATTTCCAACAGCTAACGCCTGAAGAGCAGCTTACTTTTGTGAATGAATACGACAAGGAGGCGAAGGAATACCAGACCAATAAGAAAGAGGATGATCCTAATCATTTCTTCACGATGTTGAAGCAACTGACGCTTACTGGATTCTTCACTTCAGAAGTAGGTATGAAACAAGCATTGAATTATGTGAAGATTCCTGGTCGTTATGACGGAGAATTCCCATATAAGAAAGGTGATAAAGCTTGGGCGATATAGTGCTCAGCACCGTTTCAAAACCTTAGAAAATCAAAAAGACCTCATACTTTACGGTATGGGGTCTTTTTGATTTTACATCCGGCGTAGGATGTTTTGAATTGGCGATCTGATGGTGCCGCATTGATTACACGTATTGATTCGTTTCGATATTCTCATGCCCATCTGCTCCTAATGTTACTAATTATTTATGGCCATGATAGGGTGTCGTATAACGTCGTAGATTCCACTTAGTGTGAGTGAAAATATAAAAACTTCAGTATATTCGTTATTTTGTATCTCACACAATTTCAATACAGGCAGTCTACTATGAATACTATGATCACACATTTGGCGCGTATGCTCACCTTACTGCTCGCTAGTTGTCTCTTTACCGGTTGCTTCGATATTGTTGAGGAAGTAACAATGCATAATAATGGTGCCGGAACGATCAAGGCCACAATCAACCTCAGTAAGAGTAAAACCAAGGTGGCATCATTAATGAAATTGGATAAAGTTGACGGAATGAAGATACCAACACAGGGAGACATTCGTCGAGAAATGGCCGCTATCGTTTCCATCTTGCAAAAAACGCCAGGCATATCCAATGTGCAACATTCGTTGGATTTCAACAATTTTATAGGCACGTTGTCGTGTAATTTTACCTCAGTCGAAGCGCTCAATGCTTTTACGCAAACCTTATCAAAGCAATTTAAAACCAATATAAGCGGTTATTCGAGTTATGCTTATCAAACCAAAAGTGGTGTGTTTGAGCGTATATCTAAGCAGAGCCCAGAAGCCAAAAAGAAGCTCGACGCATTAAGCCCTGAAAGTAAAAAAAGCTTTGATGATGCCTATTACTCCGCGATCTATCGGTTTGATAAAACCATCATATCTGTATCCAATCCGCAAGCCAAAATTTCACCTAACAAAAAGGCTACCATGCTAAAAGTGCCCGCACTGCAAGTGATAGATGGCCGCGTCAATCTATCCAATAAGATTCAACTAAGTAATTGATATAAGTAGTACAATTTCATATGAAAATTAAATCTATCATAACAGCATTTCTGCTGTTTCAAACCATCCTGTACGTGCAAGCACAGGATTTGATCAGTAAGGTTCCGGCCGAGGCCAATGTGCTTATTACAGTAAATACAAAAGCAGTCTTTAAGCATCTAGATATTGCAGATGTCAATACATTTTTTCAAAAAGTAGGTGTGTTTGATTCGATCAGTGCTACCGGACGCGGCACATTTAATAAACTCGAAGATGTCGGTATCGATTACGACTCAAAAGCATATTTCTATATGCAATCTACCGATAGTGTGCAGTTCTTTGGCGGATTGTTACCACTAGTAGATGCGAACAAGTTTGAATCACTTATCGGTCCCAATCGTAAGATAGAACTGATCAATGGCTTGAAAAGTATTTATAATAAAGATCGTACCATTCGCGTAAGCTGGGATAAAAACACCGCTTACGTCTTAGGTGCAAGCTTCTTTGAGCACTATTTCGAATTGCCAGAGGTGCGCGAACGCTATATGCTGCCTGAGCCCGTAGCAGAAGCTTACCCATCATATGATTATGTGCCGGAGTATGATGAGTATGCATACGATGTAGCTATGCCGGCGGATTCGGTATATATAGAATACGATGATTGGGCTGCTGATACCGTCGTAGCGGTAGATTATTGGGATGATATGGATATGGCCGATTCTGTCGCTGTCTTATCAGATACTTCGGATATCATTACCATAGCACCACCTCAATTACCAGAGATGTATGATGAAGTCGATTCTGTACTGGGCCAAGAAGAATATGCCGATGATTATTACCTAAACTATCGCAGTTACACGACTACACGTGATTCTATGATCAATATGTTATTGAGCCAATGGATTGATCAGCGTATGCAAGAAATCACGACGGGTACGCTTTCCTCTTATACGAAGAAACACAAGGTTGGAAAGATGGGAGATGATGTGATCGCCGACTTACGTTTGCAAGATATTGGTGCGATATATCAATCTTATCTGCCAGCACACTTACTGTATAGTGTCGTCGGCATAGGGAAGATGCCAAAAATAGATTATGGTATTGAGATGGTGAGCGGACAAATGGTCGTGGAGGGAAATAAGTTGGTCATTCGTGGTGATGCGACGTTAGACAAAGAAATGAGCCGCTACTTCAAAGCGATCTATTCTAGAAAGATGAATAAGAAATTCCTTCCACATCTAAGCGAAGATATTCTTGGATTTATGTCTTTTGCGATGGATACCGAAGCCTATATCAAATACATGCCACACATCTTTCAACGATATTACGGGCCGATGGCCGGTAGGTACGATAAATATGTCGACCTTACAGCATTATTCTTCGATGTGATTCTCGACGAAAAGGCCATTGGCAAAGTCTTCAAAGGTGATAACCTCTTGGTCTTACACGGTGTAACGCCGGTAGAGGTAAGTTACACGGACTATGTGTATGATGAAGATTATAATTATCAGGAAGTAGAGAAAACCAAGACCGAGCAGGTACCAGACTTCTTATGGATGTTTTCTTCGGACGATACACGCATCTTCGAAAGATTGCTCGAAGCAGGACAGGGTGAACTAAAGATAGAGAATCTCAATGGCGTATATGCACTACCGAAGTCATACGGATCGGCTTTGCAGCTATATTTCTTGATCAAAGACGGAATCGTATTCGTGGGTAGTAACCAAGTCAAAATGCAAGAGATCAATACAAATAAGTATCCAGGAAAAGGACATAAGCCTTACGTAGATATCGCTAAAAAAGATGCATTTTCAGTTTTGTTCAACACAAAAAAGGCACCAGAACTGTTTGATCGAATGGATATACCTGTAGAACGCCAATTACGTTCTACAGTAGAGGAACTCGGACAATACGGCGATTTCACCGTGCGGTCTCCGGGTATGAAAGGAAACAAAGTTTCTGCCGAGCTATCTCTTGATTTTCCAGATCGCAAAGGCAATGCATTGGTCTTTTTATTCGATTTGTTGAATGAATTTGTTCCTACAGTAAAATAAAAGCGATGAAAAGATTTGTACGAGTAATAGGATGGATTTTATTGCCCTTTGGCATTGTTGCTTTAGGTTTGGTTCTCTTTTTCTCGTACAGGCAAATGCGTTCGCAATCACAGTGGGTGCATCGCGACGCGACCGCAATTTTGGAGGTCAGATCTGATCAGATTATTCGCGAGTTGGCAGGAAATGCTTTGTGGAATCCAGCCGCCTATTTTGGAGGCGTCAGTGATACATCGGCTAATGCCGATCTGCACAAACTACGGCCGTGGAATTTAGGTGTTTCGATGCCTGCGAACCTGTATTTTTTTGATATGCCTGCCGGAAGTAATGCTTATTTCACTATTCTAACGATAGATAATTTGTCGCGACTTCAACAGGTATTACCCATTATCGAATGGCAGATCGATCTGCCATCCGATAATTCAAATCTTTGGTCTGCTAATACCGCAAACAAGCGCTTCTATATCGTTGGCAACGAGCAACAGGTGGTCTTGGCGTGGAATCCAAAAAAGACCGATGAAGTTGTCGAACTGATGACACAAATACTGACTTCACAAGACGACCTTGTAGAGTTCGCCACGCTGAAGGATAAAAGGCCTAAATCCGCTAAGGGAGATGTTGTTTTTTGGCAGCTAGAAAAGGAAAACTTTGGGTCATTGGATTTTATTGCTGGTCAACTAAGTGTAGCAGGTTTATTGGATGATACAGAAAGACGATTCAGCAAAAAAGCGATAGGTACAACTTTTCCGGAGGATAATATTCTGTCTATACGGCTTCAAGCCGACGTTCGCCCTTGGCTAGCACAACATCAAGAAATGCTATCTGCGCAGGGACTGCCTTGGCAAGATATTGAACCCTATTTAGGAAATTACTGGGAGTTGCAATGGAAGAACGAAGCAGTAATACAAGCCGATACCATCATTACATACGATTATGATGATAACTTTGAAATGGTGGAAAAGCGCGAGCTACGAAATGAGACCGTGCCTGCTATAAAACTGTCATTCATGGCATCACCACATCTGTTATCATACTTGCCAGAAAAGATGTTTTACAAGTTTTATAAGCAGCAAGCTGGACAATTACTTTTATTAAGTACCGATAGCCAACAAGCTATTAGTTCAGCGGAGTTAGCACCGCAAACAGATCTATTTTATTTACGGTATCGACAACCAGAGATATGGGAAGCACCAATACCGTTGCCTGCATGGTTCGAAATAATTCAAGAAGCAACTGTCAAAGGAACGCGTGATGCAGAAACTGTGATAAATATATCAGGTACAGTCCAATTTAAAGACGCAAAACTGCATCCGATCAAGCAATTGTTAGATCGTTACTAAGTCTTACTACGAATTTTTAAAGACTGGTAGGATAGTACACATGGTACACAAGACAATTCCGAACAGGGAAAATACGCCGTAAGAAAAGCGCAAGCTCGACAGTTCGGCGATATAACCAATCAACGGTGGACCGATCAAAAAGCCAAGGTAACTCAAACTTGAAACCATCGCTAATGCCATGCCAGAAGAAATGGTTGGATGTTTGCCCGCTACCGAATACACAACAGGCACGTTACAAGCAACACCAAGCCCAACTAGCATAAAACCCAAAGTACTTGCAATTAGGCTAGGATAGGAGACGGCGAGTGCCATTCCCAAAAACATTAAAATACCACTTCCTTGCAACATTCTTTGTCTTCCAAATCTAGAAAGTGCTTTATCGCCTACAAATCGAGCCAAAGCCATCATCACCATAAATGCCGCATAGCCCAACACAATAAGACTCTTTGGCGCGTGCACTACTTCATCGAAATACACGCCAGACCAATCGAACATAGCGCCTTCGGTCGCCATGCTACAAAAGCCAACGACGCCTAAGGAAATCAATAATTTATCGGGCTTAAAAGCAAAACCGCCTTTTTTAGTTTGTATACCCGATGGCAGTGCCAAATATTTCCTGTTCAACAGATTCAGTGTCCATACGATACCGGTAATGATTAGAAAATGTGTTTCTATGGAGAGCTTTAGCGTCATGCAGATCAAGCCAATCAAGGCACCGGTAAAGCCTGCAATGCTCCATGTGCCGTGAAAAGATGACATGATCGAACGTTCATAAATTCCTTCTGCCAATACACCCTGCGTGTTTACCGAGATGTTGCACATATTGCCAATGATGCCGAAGAACAGGAGTGCCGCGCCCAAAGCCCACATATTCGGTGCTAGTGCAATCGTAAAAAGGTTGGCTACATATAAAAATCCAACGATGGGAAGCAAGCGATGACTTCCGTATTTAGAAACGAGACGTCCTGACAGAGGCATGGTTAATAATTGACCAATCGGCAACATCAGCAGCACAGTTCCAAGCTGTGCCTCAGAAAGTCCAAGATGCTGTTTGATCGTAGGAATTCTACTGGCCCAAGAGGCAAAAGCAAGCCCTTGACAAAAATAGAAAGCAGCAACGGCTAGACGAATTCTACTTTTGTTCACAGAAATGTCTACCGTATCTTGGTTCACATTGGATACCGTCATGATGTTTTATAGATGTACCGCAAAGGTAATCAAAAGCGTACATTGTCAAAAGCTTAGATCATGCGATTCCGAAAAATTGATTTTATACCTTTAAGACGGATTTTCAATCCAGTTCTTTAGTGTTTATTAAATAAACGATGCAAAAGAGAATTCTTCTTTTGCATCGAAATATGATAGTAAATGCCTCTGCTAGCTCGCGTGATACATCGCGAAAGCTGAGTGAATCACCAAGAGATTAATCTAGAAATGAAAACTGATTTTCGAATAGATGTCCGATCAGAGGTAACGGTTTGCGAACTTCATTGACAGCGTTCAGTACGCCGAGCACGATAAAAATAAGGAAGATAATACCGATAATGTTGATGACAAATGATAAGGCAGCAACAACGCTAACCAATATATATCCGACAGCGTTGATGATCACACCTGTTAATAATAGACCGAAACCTTGCCTCAAGTGATAGAGGCTCAAACTGTCACGCTGATCCTTGCCCAAGAAATAAGCGATTAACCATAAAATACCGAGATAACTTAAAATTGATTGGGTTTTAGAATTCATGTTTATCTTTTTAAGATGATGTACGTGATAGGCAATATGGAAACAATGCCAACTGTCTAATCCTTAGTCCAATATACAATTTTTCTGTGTCATTGTTTACGCTAACAATAGAAAAATTTTTACTGACAAAGAAAGACTTATGAAAAGCTTTTTAGGTGGGATAAAAACTCGCACCTTTTAACTTTCGTGTAACAGGATGAAAAGGACAATCTCTTATATTTGATCATTTGAAATAACATAGTTATCAAAACATAAAGATGCTAAAACCATCATGCTACTGCAATACATCAAACTTCATCAAATATTGTAAGTCATCCTATTTCGGTACAAATAAGATGACTTACAGGATTTAGATCTGCTCCTCTATAGATGGTAGTGGATGTTGCACTTGCATCACTTGATGAAACTCTTGGATAAAGCGATCCACATTCTTTACACGATAATAAGAGGCAACTTCTAATTCTATCGCTTTATTATTTTTTGATACATCCACGAAATGTAGATGTACCGAAGTACCCGTGTAGATCATATTGGTAGTGTGACGTACAGCCTGTACTCCTAAAAAGTGCTCAAAACTGTATTCCTTATTCATGTAAGAAAAGAGTGCTGTCCTTTTCAAAGTGCGTTGTTGAGGATCAAAGATGAATTTGATAAAAACACTATTCACGAAGACAACGACCAATAACAAGACAAACACTTGTGCAATATGGATGCCGATGGTTTTCTCCGGCACGCCTAACGCAATCCAGATGGACATGGTGATGAATAATAACCCATACAATACATGCGACAACTTAGCACCTCGCACCACATATTGATCTCCATCTTGCCGGAAATATCGTAGCGAAGTCAACGGTACGATCTCTGGATTTGATAGTTTGTCATGCTGATCGAAGAATGCATGTATTTTAGGAATCACTTCGGTCACAAAGGCTAATGCATTTTCATCATTTGCTTTGCTGTAACCGGATGAGACGGCAATGCCTCGGCCATAGCGCGCCTTCTTACGAAACAGTTTGTAGCTATAGCCACCTAATCCACTCTGACTAACTACATTAATACTGTGTAATTCGTTAAAAGGAATGCTTCTAGTCGTAAGTACTCCTAACCATTTATGGTACAGCGTACCCGATTGATTATCGAAGACGATGCAATTTCGAGCCGATGCGCCGAAAAAGATGGTAAATAGTAACCATATTAAAGCGATTGGCCAAAGCGACTTTAAGTTTTCATCCTGATTATATAGCAGAACGAACAAGCCAATCCCCATGATCAATAAGAAGATGGCTATCATGCTGAACGTCCGTTGAGGATATAGCACAATACGGTCAGGCGTGATTTCCCAACGCGTTTGATAGAAACGTTTCATAGAGGTTTTACTGCTCGATGTCTATACCATTAACAGCAATCTCTTTACAGCTAAATGTCATCGCAGAATTGCCATATGATTCGCCGTAGGTAGACATTTGCTGGGAAAAACTTAGTACAGCAGCGTCTTTGAATGTAATGGTACGGTCGGGTGTGCGCGCATAAGTATCTACGACAGTGATCTTCCCATCGAAGCGCGTCTGTTTCTTAGAGAAAATGCGCAACATATCATCACTGATTTGATGAGCATCTACACCGAGGTATATGTTGCCAACATAATAATCAGTAGTCGTCGGTTTGACCGTATCTTTCGCCGTAGACGGCAAGGTCTCCACATTCTCTGGGTTTCGAGAGAATGACGTGCTGACACCTGTCAGATCTGTTACAATCTCTTTCCCTTCAAAAGTAATTGTCAACTGTATTTTGGTGCGATTGTCACTTTGTTGGGCAAAGCCATTAGAACTTAGAATGCTCGATAATGCAAGCACAAAGATTAATACAAACGTTTGTTTCATATATTTAACAATAGATAGTGAATTTTTGTAATAACAATTATTATTCCACTATCCTCCCTTTATCAGTACGTAAGACTTGTGTGCATTAGTCCTGAAAGTTATATTTGATACATATGATGTTGATTAGAAACCTATTTTTCAGTTTTTTCGTTCTCCTTTCCTTTATAAGTAAAGGTCAGACTTACCCTACTCTCGGAAGAATAGAGAGCATTGATGTCTCCTTCAAAAATATCGTTGATCCTGATCAAGTTATAGAAATACTAGCAGATAGTATGAAGTGGGCAGAAGGTCCAGTTTGGGTGCCAGAGCATGGCTTTTTGTTATGCAGTGACCCAACACGAAATACCATCTATAAATGGCGTGTAGAAGATGGTTTTCAACCTTTTTTAATGCCATCTGGTTATACAGGTTTGCATCCTTACAGTAGTGAGCCGGGTTCTAATGGTTTGTTGATTAATAAGGCAGGCGAACTTGTAGCGTGCGAACACGGAGATCGGCGTATCTCCAAGATGTCTTTGAGCAGGGGCGGTAAGGTTACGCTCGCAGATTCGTGGAATGGCGAACGACTGAATTCTCCCAATGACCTATGTCAACATAGTGACGGTTCTTACTTCTTCACAGATCCGCCTTATGGTTTGCCCGATCGCGAAAAAGATACCCTTCACCGAGGGATAGCGGAAGACGGCGTTTATAAGATCACACCGAATGGTACCGTTGAACAGATCTTATCAGATTTACAGAAACCAAATGGTATTGCATTTTCGCCAGATGAGTCTGTCTTGTATGTAGCCTTGAGTGATCCTAAAAGACCACACTTATTGGCCTATTCATTTCGCGATGGCAAGATCGTTGGTAAGGGAAAAGTTTTGTACGATTTTAGTAAGAGTTTGGCAGACGAAGGAGCGGTGCCAGATGGTTTTAAAGTGGATGGTCAGGGTAATATTTTTGTTGGAGCGGGCAAGGGAATCGCTGTGCTTAGCAAAGAAGGAAAACTCCTTGGTCGTATTTACACTGGTGTAGCAACGGCGAATTGTGCTTTTGGTGCTGACGACTGGTTGTACATTACCGCTTCAAATTATCTGCTCCGTGTCAAGCTTAATACTTCGTCACTGTAGCATATTTTAAATTATCTTCTACAGTTATAAAAAGAATCGGCTTATCTTTTTTGAT
The DNA here is from genome assembly GCF_011316935.1 of Sphingobacterium chungjuense. Classification (GTDB taxonomy): domain Bacteria; phylum Bacteroidota; class Bacteroidia; order Sphingobacteriales; family Sphingobacteriaceae; genus Sphingobacterium; species Sphingobacterium chungjuense. The sequence goes on along the minus strand of NZ_WLYS01000003.1, from coordinate 279,554 downwards.
AAGCCAATTTTGTAATGATTGTACTTTTATTTTTTTACCGGATTGTGATCAATCCATTCCTGTATGATGCGCCAATCATAGTAATGGAATATGCGGCTATTGCTCATAGCTACCAACATGCCTTCTGGGAATTTTGGTCCAAGATTCAAGTTGATTGCATCGGCGCCATCACACTCTACAGCAGAAACTGGGATTTCGGAAAGCAAGATATGCGCATGTGGATCAGATGCTGTTCCTGCTCTGTCGTACACCAAAAAAGAATTTTTCTGTTGGTCTGATACCAAGATATATCCAGCACCATTTTCTTTTTTATAAATCGCAATACCTTCGTGATCGCGTAAGGCGTCTTGCTGACCAAAGAATGCCAATTCCTCATTGCCGTGCGCAGGATCAGCGTAATATTTGCGAATACCAGCCGTTTCGTCCGAACAATAGACATAGCCCAACTCATTATCGACTGCGATGGCTTCAATCTCTTTTTTGCCACTATACGTGCCAAATTTACGGACCACTTCACCGTGCACGATGCCATTTTGATCTGCAGCAAGTTTGTATTGCCAAAGGTAAGTGCCCGAAGGACCAGTCTTACGACCAACGATCGCGTAAATAGTGCTGCTTGTTGAATCGATTTTTTGCGTGTATAAAGCGATGCCCATGCCATCACGCTCGTCTTCGCCTTGCTCGCCTTCAAAAATTGGTATGCCACCGTTATCAATCGGTTTCAGATCTGGTAAAGAGAAGATTCGGATTGTATTTGCTTTGCGCTCTGTAATGACAGCAATATCGGTCTTTACGCCGTTAATGTCCAATCCATAGGCTACGTCCACATTATTAGGGCGCTGCATGTCCAAGAATTTGTTGACAATTTTTCCTTCTAAATCGTAGAGATATAGACCTCCGCCAACTTCCTTATCCGTGCCAATAACCAAACTTTTGGTTGGATCAGTAGGATGTATCCAAAACGCAGGATCGTCTGTGTCGTGCTCCGTTGGTTCAGTGATGATCGTTGGTTTTAATGCGTTGGGAGCGACGCTGGCTAAGCGATCGCCACAAGAAGTTAGTAAACAAATTGCTAAACTAAGGTTGATTATATGTTTCATTTGTGTCAGTAGAGTTATTTATCCGTATTGTGTTTATAGAGTACAGCAGCACCTTTTGGATCTGCTTTGACGACGTGCACCGTCAATTTGTTGTTCACGATAGAAAATGTCATAAAACCAGGCTCTGTAGCTGCGAAGATAGTACCTTCCCGTTCACCGGATTGGCGCACCTCGCTACCTGCTCCAGAAAGATATTGCGTCGTATATCGGCCAGCTGGTTTGATGATTTGGAGATCGTGTTCATGGCCGCAGATATATGCATCCACCTTATATTTGTCGAAAAGATCTGCAAACTGCTGCTCGAAAAGTTTTGTGTCTGCATTTTCTTTGCGCACGCCACCGCTATACAGAGGATGATGGCCTACCACGACTTTCCAAGCGATCGAAGGATCATTCTTAGCGAGTTCACGTTCCAACCATTGGCGTTGCGCGGCCGTATCCTGCTCCGCAATTTGAAGGTATTTTTCAGGGTTTTTGTGATAGCTTTTGATGAATGGGTTGGTGTCGATTACGAGCATTTGCATTTTCTTGCCATTTTCCAATTCAAATGTTTTGCTATAATAGCGATCCGGCATATTCCATCTTCTACTCACTTCAGTGTAATCGATCTGTGCCTGCACATTCCCGCGGTAATCATGATTACCTAATGCGACATACCAAGGTCGGTACAAGCTGGGATCTTTATAAATCTCTTCGAAAGAAGATATCCAATGATAATCTTGTGTGCTTTGCACGCCATCTGGGTAAAAGTTGTCACCTACAGATAAAATAAAATCTGCATCAAGTACAACTGTAGCATGTCCCATTTCACGGGCCACGTCGCGTTGGTAATAATCTCCCACACGGCCAAAATCGCCAACTACGACGAAGTTAAAGCTATCTTCCTGGTAGGTGATGCCTGGAATATTTTTTCCAGAATAGCCCGTCTGCTTTTCGTACTCAAAAGGAGTTACCTGCTCTTGCGCAAGGCTCGAAATGCATATGCCGACCGTTAAGAATGTAATTAGTAGTTGTTTCATGTTTGTTATCGTGTTTAAAGCAAATGCAACAAAACCGAAGTTTTGTTGCATGTTGTTGAGTGATGATATTAGCAGAGTACTAGAGGTCAAACTTAAGACCAAGTGTATATCTCGCACGGTAATATTCTAATTGCATCATGCGCTCTGTGCTACCTTGGTAGTAACGCAATGGTTGGTTAGTCAAATTATTGGCTTCAGCGAAAATACGCAGTTTAGGTGTAATCTTATAAGAAGCATTCGCATCTAAGAAAAACTGCTTGTCATAATATGCATCATTAAACTCCGATGCACCAATTTCATCTAGATAGGCTGCTGCAAAATTACTGGATAAGCGTGCTGAAAAGCGGCTGTTTTCCCAAGAGATAGAAGCATTGAACATGTGCGGTGCTGTTCTAGGCAATCCAAGACCAGTACGTTCTTCACCATCATCGTTGGTAATGCCCTTGGCAACCGACTTAATGTACGTATAGTTCGCATATACACCAAATCCCTTCAAAAACTTACCCGGTAAGAAATCCAATTGACGTTGGAAGGCAACTTCCAATCCGTATACATCTACATTTTCACCATTACGCGCTTGCACGAAAGTCCATTGATCAGTAGCGTTTACAGGAATAGGATTTGATATCCCTGGAAATGCACTAGCAAACTTCGCATTGGTATAATTCACATCACTATAATTGTAAATGAAGTTTTTCATTCGCTTATAAAAAACACCTCCAGATACCAAACCGACGTTTTGGAAGTAATTTTCCGCCATAAAGTCGAAGTTGTGCGAGTAGGTCGCTTTCAAGTTCGGGTTACCAGCTGTGATCTCTCTGTCCTCTGGAACACTATTTACATAGGGAGCTAAGGCGTAGTAGTTTGGTCTAGCTAAACTAGTTGTATAAGCCGCGCGCAAGATAAAATCATTGGTGACATCATGTTTGAAAGAGATGCTTGGTAGAATATTGATGTAATTGTTTTTGTTGTTTACTGCACCCAGCAAATCTTCTTCACCTTCAACATAATTACCTGTATAGTTGATTTTGGTCAGTTCCATACGTGCTCCAATAATCATAGAAGTACGTTCGGTTATATTTTGATCCCATCGTACATAATTGGCAAAGATCAGCTCTTTTGCACTGTAATTTACGGCTAAGTATTCCGATGGATCAGCTTCTTGTGTAAATAAGCTAGAGTTAGTGAAATCTAATCCACCTAAAAAACGCTTGTCTACAAACGATCCCGGTGTGTACTTGCTACCAGCAGCGTAGTTGTCACCGCTCCAATTCTCCAGCGGAAGCGTGCTCATATTTCCAAACGGTGTGGTAGGCGTATAGCTATAAAAGATATTGTCTCGCGATTTTGTTTTAGCACGAAGTCGCGTACCAACACGAATACGACCCTTTTGATCGGATATAACACTGAAAGGGAAACGTACATTGGCTTTAAAACCAAATTCATCTTCGGCCGTGTAGTTATGGTTTTCTGTTAATTGGTGCAGGTTGAAGATCGAATTATCCTGGTATGGATCGACCACTAATGGTCTGTAAGTATCGCTCAGATCCTGATCTAAACGAATACTGTTTGGCGATTGATACTGTATGTAGCGTTCGTTCGGACGATCTTCCAGTGCTTTGGAATAACTAGCTGCCCAGTCCAAATCTACCACAGAGCTTAGCAAGTGCTCTCCTTTGACAGAGAAATTCATCACCTTCTGTGTTTCTAATCGCGTATTATCATTCAAGCTATTTCCGATACCGCCTTTAGTCTGTCTACGAACACGTCCCGTATAACTTTGAATATCATCATTCCAAGTCAGTCCAGTGTATCTCGTACGGTAACGGTTCTCCCGGTCATCACGCCAATTATAAATAGCATTCAACTCGATGCGGTTGCGGGAGTTAATCTCATAATCCGTCGCTAAGGATACGCTTCGGCGAATCCGTTGTACATCGTACTTGCGGATATCCATTTCGCTCATCGCAATGCGTCCGTCTTGTTCTCTCCAAGTTGCTTCCACGTTGTCAGAGCCGAAGTGTTGCGCTTGTAAAGTACCACTTACTACGACGCCAAGCTTATTATCCATAAAGCGATTTCCGTAAACAAGTGCGCCATTGTACAAACCTTTCCCGCGGATAGGCGCATAGCCACCACTCATCGTTGCCGAAAAACGTTGTTTGTTTGGTACAGCACGAGTCACCAAGTTCACCGATCCACCAATCGCATCGGCATCCATATCTGGCGTGAGTGTTTTGTTGACTTCAATAGTCGAAATCATATCCGCCGGAATCAAGTCCATCTGTACGTTGCGGTTATCGCCTTCGGCGGATGGAATACGGTCGCCATTGATCGTTACGGAGTTCAACTCAGGCGAAAGACCACGAATAATAATATTCCGTGCTTCGCCCTGATCATTTTGCATCGTAATGCCTGGTACACGTTTTAGCGCATCTCCAATATTTTGATCGGGGAAGCGACCTACCTGATCAGAAGATATGATATTGGTAATGTTGCTATTATTTTTTTGTTGATTTAAAGCTTTTGCCTGCCCTTTAGCGATATCACCAATCACGCTGATTTCATCCAAAGAGTGGCTCAATGGCTGGAGTAAGATCTGCAAATTTTCTTGTTTACCATTGGTCGTCACTTCTTTTCTGTACACTTGGTAACCCATGTAATTGACTGTAATAGTGTAGGTGCCAACAGGTACACCCAAAAACTCGAATGATCCTGTTGCGTCTGAAACAGTGTGTCGGTTCGTTTCTTCTAAACGAAGTGTAGCACCTGGTAAGGAGAAGCTATCACTGGCATCAAGGACTTTTCCTTTTAAGATGGTGGTTTGCGCAAAAGTGTTGGAACACAATAGTAACAAGGCAAACGTGTAGAATAATTTCATGTAGGTATCTGATTTTCCACAAAACTATTACCTCTACAATAAGTGTGAGTTATTGGCATGTTAAGCTTAGGTTAAGCATAACGTAGATGAACTGTCTTCAAGACTCATTTCGTATCTGTATCTTTTTTATTTACGTTTTTATGTGGTCAGCGTGAACAAATAGTTAGCTTATATAATTTCTAGACGTGAAGAATCACAAATCGAGTTTGATACCCAATGTATAGCGGGCACGATAATATTCTAATTGCATCATTCGTTCTCTGCTTCCTTGGTAATATCGCAACGGTTGATTAGTCAGGTTGGTCGCTTCTGCAAAAATCCGGAGTTGTGGGCTTATTTTTAACGCTGCATTCGCATCTAAGAAAAACTGCTTGTCATAATATACATCTTCAAAATATGTTCCGCCGATGCCATCCAGATATGCTGCCGCAAAATTGCTCGACACGCGTGCTAGGAATCGTTGGTTTTCCCAAGATACCGATCCGTTGAACATATGAGGAGCTGTTTTTGGCAAAGAAAGACCAGTACGATCTTCGCCATCTACAATGGTAATACCTCTGGCAATAGATTTTATATAAGTATAGTTCGTGTATACCGCAAAACCTTTGAAGAACTTGCCTGGAAGAAAATCCAATTGCCGCTGGATGGCGATCTCCGTGCCATATAAATCCACAGCGCGGCCATTCCGCGCTTGTCTAAAAGTCCATCGATCCGCGTTGTTGCCGCTAATAGGATTGGGCAAATCTGGGAAATCAATAGCAAATTTGTCTTCAGTATAGCTGAGATCGCGATATTGGTATACAAAGTTGCGTAAACGCTTGTAGAATATTCCGCCAGAGACTAGACCAATGTTTTTGAAATAATTTTCAGCCATCAGATCGTAGTTGCTGGAGTAGGTCGCTTTCAGATTTGGGTTGCCGGCTTCGATGTTTCTATCTTCGGGAAGGCTGTTGACAAACGGAGCTAAAGCATAATAATTGGGACGAGCCAAGCTGGTCGTAACAGCTGCGCGTAAGATAAAATCATCAGTGACCTGATGCTTTATAGTGATGCTAGGCAGCACCGTCACATAACGATTTCTGTTGGTGATGGTTTCTAAAAGATCTTGTTCGTCTTGTACGTAGTTGCCCGTGTATTGAAGCTTTGTCCATTCTAAACGTGCACCCAGAAAGACGGCAGTACGATCCGTAATGTTTTGATCCCAACGCACATAATTTGCGAATATCAATTCTCTAGCTTGCACTTTAAAAAGTACTCATTCGTAGCCATTCATCCCCCAAATGGCGAGCCTGTCTCTATTTTTCACGCCAGATGCCAAAATTGCTTTTTCCTTCTGTGTCGTTTGTTACCATAAGTCAAGGTAGTTAACGCGGTAATTTTGCTATGTAGAAACTCTAGCGTTACAGTCAGGAAATTGGCTTGCCGTATTCTTTAAATTATCGCCAATGGCCTCGTGTAACAATGGCATATTGGTTGTGCCTTTGGTCTGAAAACAGGCATTTATTCGTTAGGTTTATATAATGTCTTACTACTGGTATACTTATTGTGTAATTTTGGTAGTTTAGGTTAAAAATTCATTTAAGGATAGTAAAGTTATGATAAAATACCTTTTTGTAATCGCTCTGCTGGTTAGTGGTCCATTATATGTTCAAGCACAGGAATTGAAAGCTGTGAATTACCAAGACGAAAATCAGAAACTCTCTGGCTTAGTCACGTCTAATGCTAATAAGAAACTACCGGGTGTGCTCATATTGCCGGCATGGAAAGGGATTGATCAAGAAGCAAAAACTGCAGCTCTAGCACTAGAGAAGCAAGGTTACATTGCACTCATTGCCGACATATATGGCGAAGGAAATATTCCAGAGGATAATGAGGCAGCTAGTAAGATAGCGTCCCAATATAAAAACGATTTCCAAACTTATCAGCATCGTATAGCGCTTGCGCTAGCCGAGCTAGAGAGGACTGGAGCAAATGGTCAAAAGATAGCAGTCATCGGATATTGCTTCGGAGGTACAGGTACGCTAGAAGTCGCCCGCGCAAATATGAAAGTGGAAGGAGTGGTATGCATACATGGTGGTTATGCGAAAGATGCAGCGAGAGAAAATAAACCCATTCGTACAAAAGTATTAGTGGAACATGCTGCAGATGATAAATCCATTTCTAAAGAAGATTATGATAACCTCGTGCAGGAACTGAAGGACGGCAAAGCAGATTGGCAAATCATCACCTATGCCAATTCAGAACACACTTTTACAGATCCGGCTTCTAAGGATTATAATCCTATCATGGCGCAGCGAGCGTGGAATCATACCTTATTGTTTCTAAAAGAAGTACTAAACTAAATCCGTATGAAAGCGTTCCTAATCCTACTAAGTACAGTGGTGCTGTTGATACAAAGTTGTGTGGGCATAGCGCCCGATGATGAACTGATCGAAGTAGCACAATTTGATAAAAGTATGGCTATTGGATTGAGTGTCAATCATAGTAATCGGATTTTTGTGTCGTTTCCTAACTATGATGGTGCAGGCAATCTAGCATTAGCAGAATTGATAGGTGGTGAGCTAGTGCCATATCCAAATGCAAAGTGGAATCAAAAAGGAGCGTACGAAAATCATTTTTTACGAGTGCAGGATTTGTTCGTTGATGCAAATGATTTTTTATGGGTTTTAGATTCTCGGCCTGCACCTGCGGGCAATATTTTTGCCAATAGTGTAGTAGAGGAGGAAGGTCTATTTAAATTAGTGAAGATCAATACTAAAAACAATCAAGTAGAAGATGTCTTCTTCTTTGACGACTTAGATAAGTCCAAATCTGCGCTCAATGATGTGCGTATAGATACGGACAGGAGTCTGGCTTACCTATCAGATCCAGGTCTCGCATCTATCGTAGTTTTAGATTTACAGACAAAGCAGTCCCGAAGTGTACTGTCGCATACGGCATTCACTCGAGCTGAAGATATAGTCTTAGAATATGACGGGGTCAAAATGCAAGATAACGATGGTAAGCCGTTTTCCTCAAACATCAATAGTATCGCACTAACACAAGATTTCAAATACTTTTATTTCAAACCCATCAATAAGCAAAATTTATATCGTATCGAGACCAATTATCTAGCTAATCCGCAGCTTAGTGATGCGGACTTGCAGGATAAGGTGGAAGATCTAGGTAAAGTCGGTATTACCCATGGGATGATAGCGGATAAGAGAGGTAATGTATACTTCGCTTCATCGGAAGAATATGCTATTGCGTACATAACACCCGACGGTGTAAGAAAAATCTTAATCGAAGATCCCAACCTGATATGGTCCGATTCTTTCGGCATCAGCTCAGACGATTATCTGTATTTTACCTGCGCACAATTACAACGTTTACCACAGTGGAATAATGGTGAAGACAAGACGGAATATCCGTATCGGGCGTTTAAGGTGAAGTTGCCGTTGTAGTTATGCTCTTTTTTATGTAATTAAATAGAATTCCGGTTATATGTTAGTACGATTCATGTTTCAACTTTCCACGGGATTCTTTCGATTCGTTACAAGTTGACTTCTATTTGAGATGTTGACGCATTGATTTGTAAGGTTTATAAACAACAAAACCCTCTTTATCTTGCTGATAAAGAGGGTTTTGTACCTAGGGCGGGAATCGAACCCGCACTCCCTTAACGGGAACAGGATTTTAAGTCCTGCGTGTCTACCAGTTTCACCACCTAGGCAATTGTGGAGCGAAAGACGAGATTCGAACTCGCGACCCCGACCTTGGCAAGGTCGTGCTCTACCAACTGAGCTACTTTCGCTTTTGGTGCTGCAAATATATAGGAATATTGCGGCTACGCAAAGGAAAAAATAAAAAAGTACCGCGAATGCAGTACTTTGTTTGTTGTTTGTGTTGGGTAATAATAGTTTAGAAAGAAAATCCGGTCGATAACTTATAGAACGATTCTGAGTTCTCGGCGATATCACCTGTCTTCACGAAGTCTGCACCCGCTGACAACCGTACAAAGCTTGCAAATTTTGGAACATTGAATTGTACATACGGTCCAAGCCATTGGTAGTAATCTAGCTTACCGCCGATATCATCTTTTGTTCTACGCAGATGTTCGAAGTGTGCTCCGAAGGAGAAAGCAGGACTTACCTTGTATCCAGCATTTGCCCAGTAATGCAAATAAGCCAAAGTAGATCCACCAACTGGCGCTTTGTCCGTAAGTGGCGCATAATAACCTGCGTAAATCTCTGATTCGAATTTTGGTATATCTACATTAAAGAAGACATTGGGTACGATACCATCACCTGCGATACCACCAAGCTGTCCATCGGCTGCTCCTTTAGACAATAAGTTTCCGAAAGTAAAGCCCAAGTTTGGGTTTAGGGTAATTCCTTCACTTAGATAAAGGTTGACACCACCACCGAACTCCGTCCAGTTTCCCCAAGCTGCTCCAGTTCCAGCTCCCCAGAAAATTCCGTAGGTCGATAGACCAATTTTGTCACTTAGCTTGTATTCTAATGTGAAATTGGGTGCGAATCCAAAGAATTGATCGCTGGTTAGTCCAAATGAGGCGGTTACATCGTCGGTTTGCGCCTGAACTGTAGTTAAATTTGTAAAAGCTACAATGATTGCAATGATTTTAGTGATTTTTCTTAATAGATCCATATTTTTTGTATTGAATTAATTGATTAATGATCAAATATATTTGAAATTTTCAATTATTAATAATAAATCATGTATATTTTTTAATAAATATTTTGTTTTTGTGTGTTTTTAGCAATAAAATGGTATAATAAAATTTGTTTTATGATTTTAAGGCTTTATAGTTTTGTGGTTTTTCTAAATTTTATGGTTATATAATTATTTATTCAATTTATTACCTCTTACAGGGTCTCTATTTGTTTTTTTATCATAATAATATCTGTGAAATGTTGATTTTTATCGGACGCATTATATTTGCGTATTCTTTTAGATTGTTCGAAAAAATAGTGAACTTCGTTTCTCAATTTAGATCCTATGTATTTGGTTTCCGACATCGCTAGTATTATCGCTGCGCAGAAGACTATCCTTCCTGTTGCTGATCATACTATTACCGAGCTCGTTTATGATAGTCGGCAAGTATATCAAGGGGAAAAATCTTTATTCTTTGCCATACGTGCTGTTCGAGATGGTCATCGGTACATTGCGGCAGCTTACGAGCGAGGAGTCCGTAGTTTTGTAGTATCTAAGAGCGATCTTGATATTTCCCTGTTCCCTATGGCTAACTTTCTTTGGGTGGAGGATGTTATCTGTGCTTTACAGGCTTTGGCTAGCTATCATAGAGGTCGATATCATTATCCAATTATTGGTATTACGGGGAGTAACGGCAAAACGATCGTGAAAGAATGGCTTTATCAACTATTATCTCCCGATAAGAAGGTTTATCAAAGTCCGAAGAGCTACAACTCCCAGTTGGGAGTCTCTCTTTCTCTTTGGCATTTGAGCGATCAATATGATATTGCGCTCATCGAAGCCGGAATCAGTCTAGAAGGAGAGATGCAACGCTTGGCCGATATGATCCAGCCAGATATCGGTGTGCTTACCAATATTGGTGTGGCACATGCAGATGGATTCTCAACTAAGCAGGCAAAATTGGAACAAAAATTAAAGCTGTTTCGACATAGCGAAGTGCTGATTTATCCAGCCAAGTATGTGGCGAACGAGCAACTTATAACTAGCGATAAACCATTATCTTGGGGTGTTGCGCCCGCCAATCATTGGCAGATCGAATCCATAGTAATTGGTGCTTCTTCTACGGATGTCATTATCCGAGAGCAACAAGAACGAATAGCGGTAACGCTCCCATTTGTAGATCAAGCGTCTATTGAGAATTGTTTGACTTGCGTCTTCGTGATGCGGCATCTGGATTATGATTGGTCTATGATTGCGCTACGTATCGGCAATCTGGAAGCTGTGGAGATGCGCTTGCAATTAAAGTCTGGCATCAATAATTGTTCAGTAATAGACGATTCGTATTCCAATGATTTGGGTGCGTTGAAGATTGCATTAGATTTTCTGGAGCGCCAACATCAACATCCAAAGCGGACGCTAATTTTGTCGGAAATCATGGGATTACCAGAGGCGCCCAAATATATCGACAAGCTGCGTGAACTGTTATCTGCCTATACCTTGAACAGACTTATCTGGGTGGGGACGACGGTGAACGCGCTGGAAAGTTTAGATTGTGAGGTGCTCACTTTTGCTGATACCGAGGATCTGGATAGGCATTGGCCTACTTTAGTCTTTTCGGACGAAACTATTTTGGTGAAAGGTGGTCGCGCATTTCATTTCGAAACGATTGTGAAGCGCCTTACCGCGAAATCGCACGGTACCGTCTTAGAAATTAATCTCAATGCCATAGAGCATAATTTGAGGCAATATCGTTCACTGCTGCCAACAGACGTAAAATTGATGGCAATGGTGAAGGCATTCTCGTATGGAAGCGGTAGTTTTGAGGTAGCCAATATGTTGCAATATAATGGCGTCGATTACCTTACGGTTGCTTTCGTGGATGAAGGTGTAGAGCTGCGACAGGGCGGTATTTCTTTGCCTATTATGGTGTTGAGCCCCGATGAATCTACGTTCGATCGATTAGTCAGTCATCATTTAGAACCGGAGATTTATAGTTTTAGAATTTTAAGAGCTTTTACGAATTATCTTGATCAAAGAAACATCGTCAATTATCCGATACATATCAAGCTGGATACCGGGATGCACCGATTGGGTTTTTTAAGTGTAGAAATTCCACAATTAATCTCGGAGCTGAAAGCGGCTAAAGCACTGAAGGTGCTCTCTATATTCTCGCATATGGTAGCTGCAGGAAGTCGTACACAAACGACTTTTACCGAGCAGCAGATCGCAGAATACGAAATCGCAGTGAATAGATTGGAGCAGGAGCTAGGTTATGAAGTGATCAAGCACATGTGCAATACTGCCGGTATTGTGCGCTGGCCATCCGCTTATTTTGATATGGTGCGATTGGGGATTGGTTTGTACGGTGTGGATTTGAATGCCAGCGGATTGGATATCTGGCCCACAAGTCAGTTAAAGACAACGATTACACAGATCAAAAGTTTGAAAAAAGGCGATACGGTAGGATATGACCGACGGGGTGTGCTAGAAAAAGATGGTCAGATTGCGACGGTCAAAATCGGCTATGCCGACGGTTACGATCGGCGTTTTGGGAATGGAATTGGGTATATGCTGATCCGCGGACAAGAAGTGCGTACCATCGGCAATATCTGTATGGATATGTGTATGCTTGATGTGACCGATCTAAATGTAGCGGAAGGTGATGAAGTACTCGTTTTTCCTGATATCAAAACCATGGCGCGCAACATTGGTGCGATACCGTACGAATTATTAGTCAATATCTCTGCGCGCGTAAAGCGTGTCTATTATTATCAATAACATATTATGTTTAGAAAGTTTTTCCAACGTTTCTTGTATTACCTCATCAAAGGTACTTTAGTAGTGATTCCATTAGCGGGAGCGGTTTTTTTGATTATCTGGTTAGTAGCAACTTTAGATAATGCGCTGAACCTGACACATCTGATCGAAGACGAGCACGGAGCGCCACGTTATATTCCAGGAATGGGCATTGTGACCGTCATTGTAGTACTGGTGTTAGTAGGATTTGTTTTTACAACATTAGTTACGGTGCCTATTCAGCAATGGATGGCCCGAATGGTAAATCGGATTCCGATTTTTAATACCTTGTATTCCTCTATTAAAGATTTTACAGAAGCTTTTGTAGGCGATGCTAAAAAGTTTAACGAGCCGGTTTTGGTCGAAATCAATGAGACAGGATTGAAGAAAATCGGGTTTCTGACACAGCGTAATCTCAAAGCTATTCATTTGGAAGGTGAGGTGTTGGTTTATTTTCCCTATTCATATTCATTTGCTGGGCAAGTGGTAGTGGTCAAGGCAGAACGCGTTTCTAAATTGCATATGTCGGCCACTGAAGCGATGAAACTAGTCGTGTCTGGTGGTGTGAGTAGTCTGGATTAACACCTTTTAAAGAGATTTAAAATGAGCAAATTCATAGCGCGTTTTTTTGGAAATAAAACAGAGGTGGATGTCCTCAGGATGGAGTTGCAAGCTCGGCTGAGCTTTCAGTTAAGTCAAAGCGATACGTCGCTTCTGCTCGGTTATGCTCAGGCTAATCGGTTAGGTGAATTAGGCAATTTTCAGAAAGAAATAGCAAGCTGCTCAATGTACACGCCTTGGTCCGTAGCGAAGGAAGTGCAGATGCTGCAGCATTATGTAGAGCATATGCAAGATATTCAGACCGAGGAGTTTTATTTACAATTTAATGCAAAGGTGTCTGATCATCCAGCACATATAGAACCGCTCATGCTATTTCCTTTGATACAGAATGCGGTGAAAAATGGCTATGCCTCTATGGCCAAGTTTCCGATCAAAGTACGTATAAGTGCTTCCGAAGGTGGTATTCTGCTTGAAGTGAGTAATCGTGTAAACCATTATGTAGAGAATCAGGGCGAAGACGAACTCATCACGTATTACCGCGAACGCCTGCAATTGTTCCACCCAGACAGGCATGAGCTGTTTGTCAATAGCAATTCCCAAACGTTCAAAGCGACACTCTTTCTCAAATACGAATAGCGTTTTTCCTTATTCCTCGTGGTATACAATAATAGGTACTTTAGTATGAAAGGTGAGATTGTGCGTGGTGCTATCTTTAAATAATCGGTCAAAGAAATTTCGATTTCTTTTAATCACCGCAAGCATATCAACATTGTTATCCAATATATAATTGGTAATGGTGTGCTCTACACTTTCTACTTTATCCAACAATTTAAACTGTACGGTATACCGCTTATGATCTTCGCACCATTGCTCCATGTGTCTACCGACAGTGGTTAGGTCAGATTGCGTCACGACGTGGATACAGGTGGTTTCTGCGCCAACTTCTCTCGCCATAATCAACGCTTCGCGCAATGCAATCTTATCCGTTTCTCTGAATAATGTGGTAAATACGACGCGATTGATACCACAAAAACGCGCATGTGGCGGCACGGCAATGACTGGCGTTTTGACCGAATCAATAACCGAAACTGTGTTGGAGCCAATTATCCTATCCAGAAAACCCGATTGACCATGCGTACCCATCACGATAAGATGAAATTTCTGTTTTTTGGATAACTCTCGTACCACAGAAGCAACAGGCCCTTCCTCGAATAGAAACGAGATGCGATCTTCTGGAAAACCATAATCCATTGCCTTTTGCATCAGGTGAGGGGTATTATTCAGAAACTTCTCTCGCTCTGTGCTTTCTACGTTCGCATACATTTCACCTAATATCTCCGGTTGCCCGGGATGTACAGAAGCAAAGACAGGCGACATATAACTATGTAGTACTTTCAGGTTAGCGTCGACACTTTTGGCCAAATGGATAGCATATATAAAAGCATTATCTGCCAATGCTGAAAAATCAGTGGGGAATAATATGGTTCTCATATGAAGCGGTTTATAAATGTTATTTTAAATTTACATTATTTTTCTGTTTTAAATAGAGGTGTTGCAAAGACTTTATTATTTACCTATGCTTGTAGCGCCAAACATACTTTGATCGTTTTGCTCTACAGATGGAATATGCAGTCAACAGAATCTGTACAAGCGGACAGAGATAAATCGAAGAATAGGCGTAACTTAAAGATATTGATTTAGCTCGCTTGGAAATTATACGGAAATATGTCATGCGTAAGCATCCACCGACATTAAGAGTCGCGCTGGAGGGTTGTGTGGTGTCTGATTCGGAGCACAGCAAAGCATTTATCTATAAAAAGTATTACGGGTATGTGAAGGCGGTGGTTTTGCGATATGTGAAGGTGGAAGTGGAGTCCGAAGAAATTATCAATGAAAGTTTTGTGAAGGTGTTTCGCAAACTACATAGCTTCGAACAGCATCCGGATGATGAAGTATTGGAAAAAACTTTTCGATCCTGGATGGCGCGTATTTCGGTCAATACGGCGATTGACATGTTGCGAGTAAAGAAGCAGATGCAATTCATTGATGACGAAGAGGGCACCGAGATTGGAAATCTTTCCGTCAACATGACGTCAAGTCTAGAAGCAAATGATATTTTAAAGCTATTAGATGGTCTACCTCCCATTCAGAAAGCAATCTTTAATTTGTATGAGATAGAAGGCTATTCACACGAAGAGATTAGTAAAATGCTTGATGTACCCGAAAGTACATCGAGAACTTATCTCACCAGAGCAAAGCAAAAGCTACGCATACTGTATAGCAAATTTATGGATCAAGAAAATATAAAATCCTAGTATCGGGTTTAACATGAAGGAAAAGAAGAACAGTCAAGAAAAGGACATTGTTGACCGTATAGTCGAACAGCTCAAAGCGTCTACCGAATTGCCTTATGAAGAGGGAGCTTGGGAACACTTTCGAAAAGATCACTTAGGTAAAACTACGCGCCAACGCGTAATACCGCTTTGGGTGCGCAGTGCTGCTGCTTGTGCGGCATTGGCCGTGTTAGGCATGTGGTATTTCAATTCGCAGTCTGATCTTGATCGACCTACTTTAAGTTCGCAATCTACAGAGCAAATTGCACCTTCAACTATTGATCAAGTTCCAACACCTCGAGCAGCGCAAAAATCGGTCATTGTGCCTAATTCGGCAGCAACACAGCTGATGGAATCATATCAACCTGTTTTGAGCGCAGCGCCAGACAGTCGCTTGTCTGCCATCCATGTGGTAGAATCTTGGCTGATGCCTACGCAACCTGTTTTAGTGGCGCAATCTGGAGATATACATAATGATATTAAGTTATCAGAAAGTAGATTGTCTTTTCTGCCAGATACGGATGATTCAGAAGTGTTTGCGAGAGAAGACGGTGTGTTCCCATCTGTTTTTGCAGATAGTAAAGGCGTCACTACTGCTGCAATGAAAGAAGTGGTGGGCGAAAGCAAGCGTTTTAGATTCAGTGATAAGTTCAATGTGGGTTTGGTAGTAGCACCTTCATCTACCGATCAAAAAGTTAACTTTGGTGGTGGACTAATGCTGTCCTATAATGTTACAAAACAATTAAGCGTGCGAACCGGTGCATCATTTCAGCAATACGAAGTGGGCGCGCTGCGAGATCCATCTCAAGTCGCTTCGATGGAAGTAGCTGCGGCACCAGAGCGACCATTACAAAACGATGTGGGGCTTTCCAGCAAAAGTTTAATGGCGCGTATGCCATTGATTCCCAATGTAAACTCCGTGACGGGCATGGTGCGCACCATAGATATTCCTGTAGAAGCCAAATATTCTTTTTACAAAGGTCTGTATGCCGGTGTTGGTGTTTCTTATGCGGCCGTGCTAGGACAGCAACGTTTTGCACACTATATTGAAAATGTGAATGCTAATCCGTATGCCGCGGGATTGCCGAGCAATGAAAGTGAAATGAGAGCGGCCGTGCAGCCCGTGGTACGTACCATGGAGTCGGCTAATACGAATGTGAATTCATCCGGTTTTGGTGGGTTTGTAAATATGTCGGTTGGTAAAGAGTTGAAAATTAGGCGTGGACCATCCGTTTCTTTAGAACCTTATGTGAAGTTGCCTGTCGGTAACTTCAAAAGAGCAGATATGAATTATACTAATGGAGGTCTGCGCGTTATTACCAACTTCTAAAAATTCGAAACAAGAAAAAATAATAGGTGACGTATCTAATCTACAGCTGATCGATACGCACCCAACCCATGCCAGCAGCAATCGCACCTTGCACGCCTGGATCACCATCTTCTAAAACGAAACAGCGCTCTGGATCAACATTCAATTGTTTTGCAGCTAATAAAAAAGGTTCTGGTGAGGGCTTGCCGTTTGGCGTATCGCCTGCACAAACAAGTGTTTCGTATAATCCTTTCACACCGATCACTTCGAGCGTAATCTCTAAAGTCTTTCTGGTGCCGCCAGATACCAACCCAATCTTCTTGTTGCCTAATTCTTGACGCAGATGCTGCATCACATGCTCCACTGGTTTGGTTTGTTGAATATATTCCGTCCGGAAAATCGTGGATTTGCGTAAGGCAAACTCGTCAAAGTCAAAGGTCTTATCATAACGCTGGGCAATCAATTCCGCAACAGCTATCGTTGGCCAGCCAGCCGTTTCGTCAATAAGGTCGGTATCCAAGTGGATACCGTACTCCAATGCTGCGGCAGCGTAAGCCGCTTTGTGCGCGGACATATTGTCCGCTAATGTGCCGTCTACATCGTACAATAACGCATCGTACGAGGCTGATAGTTCCAAGAGCTTTTGTGTTTTGTCCGCTATAGTCATTAACCTTTTTTTACTTTTTTACGTCTTTCTTTTTCCGCGATAATCAAACCTAGCTCGCGAGTCGTTTGTCCGCCTACAGAAGTATTCTCCTGAGCACGGCGAAATAAATACGGCATCACCGATTTTACAGGTCCGTAAGGCATGTATTTGGCCACGTTATAACCTGCCGCTGCTAAATTGAAAGACAAATTGTCTGACATGCCCAGCAATTGTGCAAACCAAATGTTGGGATGATGATGTGCAATATCGCGCTTATGCATTTCTTCTGCTAGTAAGCGAGAGCTATCTTCATTGTGTGTACCCGCCATCAAACCCATTTTATCAATATGATCTAGGCAGAATAGAATTGCATCATTATAATCTGTATCACTACCTGCTTTATTGGGTTGTATCGGCGAAGGATAGCCTTCTGACTTGGCGCGATCGCGCTCAATTTCCATATATGCACCACGTACTAATTTTGCACCTAAATGAAAGTTACGTACAGAAGCATACGCAAAATCCGCTTTTAGCGAAGCCAACTTATCATGACGGTAAAGCTGATATGTATTGTATACGATTGGTTTTTCTTGATTGAATTTCTCCATCATATCACGCGAGATATCGTCGATCGTGTCTTGTATCCACGAATGCTCACCATCGATCAAAACCGGAATCCCTGCTTCATGACAAGCAGCGCATATACGTTCGCAACGTTCTAGTACTCGTGTAAATTCGATTTTCTCCAGATCAGTGAGCGATTGTTTGGCATCGCGCTTCGCGAATAAATCAAATCGACCTAAACCTGTTGGTTTAAAAACGCAGAAAGAAATGAGTTTTTCATGCTTAGCAAATGCGACCGTATTTACGATTTCTGCACACGTATCTTCAAAGCTACTTTCAGATTCTTCACCTTCTACCGAATAGTCTAAGATCGTGGTCACATTTCCTTCGCCCAATTCGCGAATAGAACGGGTACAATCTTCAATACTTTCGCCTCCGCAAAATTGTTTGTAAATCGTGTTTTTGATAATACCCTGAATAGGTAAGCCAATCTGCAAAGAGAAGTTGGTTATGGGGGTTCCTACCTTAATCAGAGCACTGCTCGATACCATTTTAAATAGCCAATAAGCTTTGTTCAGATCAGCATCACTTTTCGTTCTGAAAGCTGTCGCCGTATCGTTGAAATCCAACTTAATAGGCGCTCCTAAGGTTTCCATCAATGTCGTGTTGTGTTTATTCCTGCAAAACTAAGTAATTGTTGAATTAAAAGCTGGATATGCACGTAATTTATTTAATTTTGGCTATGCAAAAATTTGTATTGAAAGGCGAATTTATTCACCTTATCCAATTGCTTAAAGCAATGAACTGGGTGGAGCACGGTGCGATGGCGCAATATGTAGTTGAGGAGGGGATGGTTCAGTACAATGGTACCGTAGATTACCGCAAGAGATTGAAGGTAAAGCGAGGTGACCAAGTAGAATTCGAAGGACAGATCGTAGAGGTCGTCTAAGTACATTATGATTGATTAATAGTTATGCAACAGATAGAAAGTTTGGGTTATAAGGTGTACTTTGAAGATGACCTGTCGAGTTTACAATCCTTTATCACCGATGGTGGATATTCCAATGTACTGATCTTGGTAGATATCAATACCAATGACCACTGCTTACCGATTTTACAGGCTGCTATTCCAGAAATCGTGGATTATGATATCATCGAAGTAGATCCTGGTGAAGAAAATAAGAATATCGATTACTGTATCGGTATTTGGAAAACCATGCTCGATTTTGGTGCTGATCGCAAAGCCTTGATGATCAATTTGGGTGGTGGCGTTGTAACCGATATGGGCGGCTTCGCGGCTTCTACTTACAAACGTGGTGTCGATTTTATCCAAATTCCAACGACATTACTCGCGCAAGTAGATGCTTCCGTAGGTGGTAAAACAGGAATCGATTTGGATAACTTCAAAAATATCATCGGGACTTTTACGCAACCTAAAGCGGTTTTTATTAGTGGCAAATTCTTAGAATCACTGGATTCAAGACAACTTTTGTCCGGCTTCGCCGAAATCATCAAACACGGTTTGATACAGGATAAAGCGCTCTTTCAGCGTTGCCAGCAAATCAATATTGACGATATCGACACACAGATCGTGTACGATTCGGTGATGATCAAAAATAAGATTGTAAAAGAAGACCCAACAGAAAATAGTATCCGTAAGATTTTGAACTTCGGTCATACTATTGGCCATGCGGTAGAAGGTTATTCTCTCGCGAACGATCAGAATCCTTTATTGCACGGCGAAGCCGTAGCAATTGGTATGCTATGCGAAGCCTATCTGTCTACACAATCAGGTACGCTGTCTGCAGAAGAACTGAAAGAGATTGAACAATATCTTTTGCGCACCTATCCGTATTACAACATTTCCCCATCTATCGATGAAGAATTATTCCGCTTGATGCGCAATGACAAAAAGAACGAAGCAAATCAGATTGGTTTTGCTTTGCTGAATGCAATTGGCGACTGCACGTACAACAAATACGTGGATGAAGCAGGAATTAAAGCTGCACTCGATTATTATCGGGGGTTGGGGAGTTAGTTTGTAGAACGAAGTTTTTAGCGTTCCAATGAATTAAAGTCGCAAACATTGGAAGATGATGTGGTAAACAGTTTCGCCGCAAAAATTTGTATCTTTAGGTTGAACAATGATTAAATCAATTCAGAAATGGGAGTTCTAACATCAGATAAGAAAGTTGAGTTAATTCAATGGTTATCCACATTAGAAGATCAGGAAATCATTGAAAAATTAATGAAATTCAAAGAACAGGAAACGAAGGATTGGTGGGATGTTATCTCAAGCGAAGAACAATTATCAGTTGAGAAAGGTATTTCGGATGCTGATAGTGGTAATGTAAAGCCACATGCTACTGCAAGAAGGTTGTATGAAAAGTGGCTATAAAGTTTATTGGACGGCTAATGCCCTTGCTGAACTTGCCAATACTATAACTTACCTCGAAGAAAATTTTGCAGATAAAGAAATTCGGAGGCTGGTTTTACAGATTGAGAAAACAATAGCATTGATTTCTCACAACCCAAATATTTTCCCTAAATCAGAATTAAAACTCATTTATAAAGCTATTGTCTTAAAATATAATACGCTTTACTATAGAGTGAATGAAAATAACATTGAGATACTTTCTCTTCTCTAACAGGCAAAATCCGACAAAACGAAAGATTTAAGCCGTCCTCGATCTACAATCTGTCCATCCGAAAACCCATCCCCACTTTAGGTCACCAAAACAATTCACTCACACTTCGTGTTTTCTAATGCAACTATACTAGAGAAGCAGATGAACAAATTATTTAAGACATTGATTGCCGGATGGGGCGCTCGTAAATTAGGTTTTGGTTGTTTTGGAACTATTATCGCCTTTATCGTGATCTATTATCTATTAGGTTATTTATAGCGGATTGCGATTTATATCGCTCTTAACCGATTGCAGGCGAGAATAGAAAGCAGTCCAGCCCATCTTATTGATAACAGCTAATTCATTGCCGTAGATAGGACTCAGTTGTACTAGCGATACGCCATAATTTTTGCTCAAGATGAAGTTCGTTGAGGTACCCAAGTCTTCATCTGCATCGTGCACTAAGAAATGCTCCATACTAGAATCTCCTGCGATCGGCTGCCCAAAACGTATAATCTGTCCCACATCGAATGGGCAATCACCTCGTAAATGGCTAATTAGAAATCCCAGCACATGTCCCCAGTTATCTAAATTGCTTTTGATCTGAATCACCAGTTCTCGTCCAGCAAATCCTTGGTCTTTTCCATTTGATGCTGATAAACCATAGCTGTAAGCCGTCATGTATTCCGGATCTGGGAAGTTTTTGAACATCAATACAAATACCGCGGGCAATTTGCGACTGGTCGAAGGGTGCCGATACACCTCGCATCGCTGACCAATTTCCTTTTCTAAAAGATCTCTAAAGCGCTCCACACCGGAACGCATAAAATAAGGCTTTTTAAACAATGACATGACGTTTTGTAAGGACTGTGCCCGCAAAAGTACACATTGACTGTTATTTTTTCAGCGCCACGCTGTCATATTGGCTACATTTTTCGAATGGAATATTCCTTGCTGGGATAGAATCAGAATAAAGTAGTTATAGATAGATTATAAACACACAATAGAAACTATAATAGATATGGCAGAGAAAGGTACGATTTCGATTCACACGGAAAACATCTTCCCAGTGATCAAGAAATTTTTGTATTCTGATAACGAGATTTTTTTAAGAGAGTTGGTGTCCAATGCAGTGGATGCTTCGCAGAAGATTAAACGACTTTCGTCATTAGGTCAGTTTGGCGGTGAAGTGGGCGATTTGACGGTAGATGTCAAATTCAACGAAGCAGCAAAGACCATTACGATCTCTGATAAGGGATTAGGAATGACGGCTGATGAGATCAAAAAATACATCAACCAAATTGCATTCTCAGGAGCGACCGAGTTCATGGAGAAATTCAAAGAAGCAAACGATGCCAACGAAATCATTGGTCGCTTTGGTTTGGGTTTTTACTCCGCTTTTATGGTGGCCGATCGCGTAGAGATCCAATCATTGTCATACCAAGAAGGAGCAGAACCAGCGCACTGGACCTGTGATGGTAGTACATCTTATGAGATCTCGGAAGGTACCCGTACGGAGCGTGGTACCGATGTGATTTTGCACGTAAATGCAGATTCAGAAGAGTTTTTGAACAAAAGCCGTTTAGAAGAGATTTTAAACAAATACGCTAAATTCTTACCGATTCCAGTTCGCTTCGGTACGAAATCTAGCAGCGAGCCAGATGGTGAAGACGAAGAAGGCAAACCTAAATACAAAACTGTTGAGGTTGATAATTTCATCAACAACACCAATCCAGCATGGACCAAATCTCCTTCTGAATTAACGGATGAGGATTATTTAGCATTCTACCGCGAGTTGTATCCATACTCAATGGATGAACCATTATTCTGGATTCACCTGAACGTAGATTATCCTTTCAATTTGACGGGTATTCTTTACTTCCCAAAAATTAAGAATGATCTAGAAATTCAACGCAATAAGATCAAGTTATATTCTCGTCAGGTATTCATTACAGATGAAGTAAAAGATATCGTTCCAGAATTCTTGATGTTGCTACACGGTGTGATAGATTCACCAGATATTCCATTGAACGTATCGCGTTCTTTCTTGCAGGCTGATGGTAATGTGAAGAAAATCAATACCTACATTACTAAGAAAGTAGCGGATAAATTGCAGGAGATCTACAAATCTGACCGCAAAGGATTTGAAGAAAAATGGAATGACATCGGTCTTTTTATCAAATACGGTATGTTGAGCGATGACAAATTTGCGGAGAAAGCGAATGAGTTTTGCTTGTTGAAAAATACCGATGGCGAGCATTACACCATCAAAGAATACTATGAGAAAGTTAAAGATATTCAAGTAGATAAAGATGGTAATATCGTTTACTTATATACGCATGATACTGCTCAGCAAGATGGCTTTATCAGCGGAGCAAAAGCCAAAGGATACGATGTATTAGTATTGGATGGTCCTTTGGATACGCATATCACTTCTTACCTAGAGCAAAAAGGCGGTGAAAAAGTGAAATTGAAACGTGTGGATGCGGATGTTGCGGAAAAATTGATTGAGAAAGACGAGCAGATCGAAGCCGTATTGTCAGAAGATGAGAGCAAGCAAGCGACAGAGTTATTTGAAAAAGCCATCACACGCACCGATATGAAAGTTGAAGTGGCGGCATTGAGTGCTGGAGATCTACCTGTTTCTGTAACCATCGATGAATTTATGCGTCGTATGAAAGATATGGCCAAAACTGGTGGTGGCGGTATGGGATTCTACGGCGAATTGCCAGATCAGTACAAAGTGACTGTGAATGGTAATCACCCTTTGGTGAAGCGTATTTTGGAAAGTTCGGATGAAGAAGGTGCGCGCTTAGCGAAGCAAGCTTTTGACTTGGCATTGCTTTCCAGAGGTTTGTTGACCGGAGCAGAGTTGACTTCCTTTGTGAAGCGCAGTGTGGAGATGATTTAATCATCTAGCAATATATTTTGTAAAAGGTGTTCTTCGGAGCACCTTTTTTGCATTTATAGTGATTTTGATGCTAAAACATTTTTACAGATACCCTGTTTTTAAGGAGTGTGCTGTACCTTGACCTCGGCACATTTATAAGCGTAAAGGAATAGAAATCGAACGAAGTTCATAACAATTATAATCAAGCAAATATGTCAGTAGAAAAATTCAAAACACTGCACGAGCAGGACAAGCCATTTGTACTAGGAAATGTTTGGGATGCACATACGGCCAAAGTGGCCGAAGAATTAGGTTTTCAAGGATTGGGAAGTTCTAGCCATGCGATTGCCAATATTTTGGGTTACGAAGATGGGCAAAACATCAGCGTAGACGAGATTTTGTTCGTTGTCGAGCGTATCGTAAAAGCTGTTAACATTCCGGTTTCTGTTGATTTCGAGGCAGGCTATTCATCTGATCCAGAAGAAGTGGCCGCAAACGTCAAGCAATTGGTGGAAGTTGGTGTCGTTGGGATCAATCTAGAAGATGGCGTCGTGAAAGACGGTAAACGCGGCATGGAAGATCCACAAGTGTTGGCGCATAAGATCAAAGCGATCAAAGCGGTGACAAATATTTTTATCAATGCACGAGCAGATACATATACTACCAAACATCCTGATGCCTTGGCAGAATCGATCAAAAGAGCGCAGATCTATGCGGATGCTGGGGCCGATGGTATCTTTCTTCCGGTGATTGAAAAAGAAGAAGACATCAAGCATTTCATCCAAGAAATCAAATTGCCTTTGAACGTGTTTGCTACACCAAACATTCCTGATTACAAAACTTTGACGGCACTAGGTGTTAAACGTATCAGTCACGGGGCAAAGCTTTATGAGAAAATCTTCAAAACGACCAAAGAATTGTTAGGAGATATTCAAAAAGAGCAAGCCTTTAACAAACTGTATCAATAGAAAAACGAGTCAGTAACTCAAATCGGTGTGCAGTTGACCTGCACACCGATTTTTTTATGATTATTAAGTTCAGTTTCTTTCGGAGATGGCTATTAGTTGCTCTTCGTTCGGTATTGCAAGGACCTAGTGTTTTAGAGTTGCGCGTTACTCCTAACTTTTCGTCTTAGCGAAGCCGTGGCACGAGGCTGCGGCAATCTGAGCTATAAACTTTATTTACCTTATTAACTCTCTCAATTAAAAAAACAGATCACATCAGCCTTCTTTCCAGCAATGACGATATGACTTTTATTAAATAATATCCGGCGCAGTATTCATACCATCTGGAGTGATAGGTGGCGACATAGAAACACGCGTTTGGCTGAGTGCAGTGGGGAAATTTTCGCTGATATAGGCAATCATGTGCTCTCGCACATAACAACGTAGTTCAAACGCATGTCCAGAATTGCGACAGCTCATCAAACAGCGTAATTCCATTGTTTTCTCCTTAAAATCGGTGACCTGCAAGACATTCACTTTACCATCCCAAAGTATATTGCTTTCCAATAGTTCGGTCAATTTTCCCCGTAGTTTATCAACAGGAATTGTAAAATCGACGTAAAGAAAAACTGTACCCAAGATCTCCGCAGTATTTCTAGTCCAGTTTTGAAATGGTTTCTCGATAAAATAATTGATTGGTAATACGAGCCGTCGTTTGTCCCAAATATTGACCACCACATAGGTAAGATTGATTTCTTCTACCTTGCCCCATTCGCCTTCTACAATCAGCACATCATCCATACGGATGGGTTGTGTGAATGCGATTTGTAAACCAGCCAACAGATTTCCTAAGGACTTTTGCGCCGCAAAACCTATAATTATACCACCTACACCCACACCCGTAAGTAATCCGGCACCGATCTTACGCATATTCTCAAAGCTCAACAGCACAATAGCGATGGTGATGATGACAATAAGTGTAATCAGCAATTTGCGAATAAACTCGATTTGCGTACGAATCTTACGCTCTCGTAGGTTGTTTTCCTTGTTGATATCGAAGCGGTGATAGAGGTAATCTTCGAAAATGCGGATGAAACGAATCACGACAATCGCGAATGCTAAAGTGATTAAAATTTCCGTGATTTTTTCGACCAAAGCATGCGCTTGTACGGTAAATCGGGTGAAAGGCAATAATCCATTGAATACCAAAAGTGGAATAAAAACGGATAAAATTTTATTGAGATGCCTAATAATGGATTTTATGGCAGAATAAGAGCTACCATTGTTTGCCTGTTGGCGTACGATAGGTAGAAGTATAGCACGGATCACAAAACCCAAAACCACCGAGAAAATAATGACGAGTACATTCCAAGTCCATGCGGGCATTTTGAACGCAAGTTCAGTCAGGTCGATTGTCATATCTTTTTTTATTAAGGTACAATCGTATAACAGACCTATGCCGAGGTAGTTTTTAGTTTTTGTTATTGCGTAATAAACGATTAGCTTACAGAAACTGTCAAAAGGGAAATTTATACTTAGGCAAGTAAGTTTAACAAGTCGTCTTTGCCTATTCTTGGGATTTTCGAGGCAGCAGGTGAAATTAATGAACCGGCGAGATCACGTTTTTTTTGCTGCAACGTCATCATCTTTTGTTCTACCGTATCTACAGCGATAAATCTTACCGCCGTGACACGTTTCTCTTGTCCGATCCGATAGCTACGATCGATTGCTTGATTTTCAACCGCTGGATTCCACCACGGGTCCATCAAAAAGACATAATCTGCTGCGGTCAGATTCAAGCCTGTACCACCCGCTTTTAAGCTGACCAAAAATACCCGCCGATCATCGCTAGTTTGAAACTGCTCCACCTCGTTTGCCCGATCAGCCGTTTGTCCGGTGAGATACGAATACGCTAATTTACGATCATCTAATCGACCACGGATTAAATTCAGCATACCCACAAACTGAGAAAAAATGATGACTTTATGTTGCTCAATAATACTATCTAATTGCTCCAACATTGCATCAATTTTAGCAGAAATAGTTGTTTCGTAACCTTCTTTAAGCAAAGCCGGCGCATTGGCAATCTGTCTTAAGCGCGTCAATCCGGCAAGTACATTCATGCTGTTTTGCTCTAATTCGTCTTCGTCAAATTGATCGACGTAATGGCGTAATTCGGCTTCGTAAGCATTGTAAATGGTACGTTGCTGTTCACCCAATTCGCAGTAGATGATCATCTCGGTTTTCTCCGGTAACTCGGTGGCCACTTGCTTCTTTGTGCGTCGCAATATAAATGGAGCTGTATATTTCTGCAATTCTGCTGCACGTTTATGATCGTCAAAACGATCAATTGGTGTAGAATAGGTATCTCTGAAATAAGTCATACTACCGAGCAGACCGGGACACGCGAAGGAAAGCTGACCATACAGATCATAGGTGCTATTTTCTATTGGAGTACCTGTCAGCACAAAGCGATTTCGACTTTTTAATTGTAAAGCCGATTTATAGCGTATCGAAGAAGGATTTTTAATCGCTTGCGATTCATCTAAAATGATCGTGTCGAAAGAGAATTTCTTTAACCTCGAAATATCCGAAACCATGACACCATAAGTAGTAATTAAGACATCGAAATCCGACCACTCGGCGGGCGGAAGATCTCTTCCTTTGCCATAAAGAATATGTATGGATAGGGAAGGTGCATACGTTTGTATTTCGCTCTCCCAATTGAATAGGAGCGAAGTCGGCAAAACTACCAGCGCCGTACGTCGATCTCCTTGATTGCGTTGAGCAAGCAACAATGCGATGATTTGCAAAGTTTTGCCCAAACCCATATCATCCGCCAAGCAACCACCAAAATTAAAATTGTCTAAGGCAGACAACCAGGCCAATCCTTGGATTTGGTAGCGGCGGAGCTTTGCTTGTAATGCTTCAGGAACTTCAACTGTCGGAAACTCTTTTCGATGATGTAGTCGCTTGACAAAAAGGTCAACTTCACTTTTGGTTTCTGGCGACCATTCGACCTCGTCATTTAAATCTTGCAACTCGACAAATCGTGCTTTGGGAATGTCGATTTGTTCTCCTCGCACAGCACCCAGTGCAAAGAAGTTTGATAATTTTGCGATCCATTCTTCGGGTAAAATACCGCGTGTGCCATCGTCTAAAGCGACATAGCGTTGCTTATTGCGAATAGCTCGGTACAGTTGCTTTATCGATGCTTGTTGATCGCCATAAGTTGCTGCAATTTTGGCGTTGAACCAATCGGTGCCGCTCAGTATCTTTATGTCGATCTTTGGCGTGTGTATGTTGAGCTTATCGAGTTTTAGATTTTGTGCCCCGAGAATACGGATTCCTTCTTGACGCAATCGTTCAAAGACGGACAAAAACCATTCATTAGCGACAAATGCTTCGTGATGCAGGTAGAAGAAATCGCGTTCGTGCCATTGCTCCGCAAAGTAGGGATGCTGCGCACTCAAAAGTGCTTTGAACTTACTCTCTAAGTCTTCATTTCGCTCCACGAGATACGCATTTCCGTTGGCATCTAATCCTTTGATTTGCTTTTTGGTCACAAGCGGAATCTCGACTGTTCCATAGCGTACCACAGGCGTTAGATATACGTAGTTGCCACGCTGCGCCAAATAAATGATTTTCTCCGTATCGTTGCGGATGACTTGTTTTTCCTCTTTGGTAGCTGGTCGAATCGTTGCATACTGGATCTCAATAGCATCTTCTAACGGCTCCAACACTGATTTTTCGAAAGCAGCGTACTTTGATTCGTGGATCAGCAAGATCTCGGGTCGCTTTCGAAAATATTCGATCAAGCGCAACATATGCACATTGTCAATCAGCGAAAACACCTGATCTCTGTGCAAGAAATAACGATGCTTGATAGGCAGTGTTTTTACAGGTAATTCCTGTTCATGCCAACGCAAGGTGGCCGTAAGTTCATAAAATGGTTGCCGCTTGAATACGCGGAGCACCATCGTAGCTTGGAGTATTTCCACGGCGATCGGCCGAATGGATTTTGCGGTAATATTGTCTGAAATACCACGATCGTGTATGTAAACAGGAAGTGAGAGTGGATTGCGTTGTATCGCGATCAATGCTGCTAGGTCTTGTTCCTCTTCTTTTTCCTCGTAAGCACTCGCAAAAGTGCCTAATGCTGCGTAAAACTTGACCGCCGACGTACTTTGTTCTTTCCAAAGCATGCTAGAAGTGTCAAGGAATTGGAAAGGTGCTTTAGGTTTGCCGGATTGCGTCGTACCTACGTTTACCAAAACAAAGCGCAATTGCGCGTAAAACTTGTGCAATCCTAGTACAAGAATATTTTGGTTCGCTATAGTTGTTTCTATTTCCCGGTCAGTAGTAGCTGGAAGTGGGAGTCCATCAGCCATTCCTTCCTGCAGATCTGCTCGCAGAATAGCTTCATTAGCTGGTCGTACTGCAATCGATCCTTTATCATACACCAAATCAAAATACAAATCTAAATCAGATTCTGACTCTAGTCCATATGGCTTCGCATAAGGAATCATCATTTCGCGCCGCGCATCGGTCTGGAAGAATACGCGGTAAGCAGTGATATGCATCACTGCGTAGATTGCTAAATATTCATATCTAGTAAGACTGTCTTGATCGTAAACTGGTGAAGATGTACGTACGCTGATACCAGCATTACTTTCCCAAAGGCGAATGATGAGATCTTGTCCAAGATCCATAGCAGCCACAAACTCAATACCATGGAGCATTATCTCCGATACCCGCAACTGATACATTGCTGTTTTGGCGAATGCCGTATCTATCGAAGGATAATGCTTTAGCAGCATTAAATCGCTCAATTCGTCAAATGATATAGCTTGCAGTTGGTACGTGCCGTCAGGTAATCTCACGCTGTAAAATGATCTTAAACTGTGAAAAATTGTTCCAGTTCTGGCAAGGTTTCATCTGATTTCGCCATATCTTTTACGATTGTACCACGTTCCAGAGCGATAATTCTGCTCGAGACATCAACCGTGTGCGATAAGTCGTGACTGGATATCAGCATGGTTTTTTCACCCTTCGTCGTCAGATCTTTAATGATCTGCTTGAGGCGAATCTGTGTGCTCGGATCCAGATTAGCAAAAGGTTCGTCCCAGATAATGACCTGCGGATCACCAATTAACGTAGAGATGATGCCGACCTTCTTTTGGTTTCCTTTGGATAAATCGCGGATGTAGGTGCCACGATTCAATACTTCGCCTTGAAAAAAATCTTGGTAACGCTCCAATAAGAAATCCACTTGATTATGTTTCACTTGGCGTACTTCAGCAATGAAATACAAAAATTCTTCTGGCGTGAGGTAACCAATCAAGAAACTTTCGTCCAAAAAAGCAGTAGTCCAACTTTTCCATTCGTCGGATTCCGAAGCAGGCAATCCCTGATGTAGGACAGAACCAGTGGTGACAGGAATAAGATCTAGCAAGATGCTGAACAACGTTGTTTTTCCTGCGCCATTATTGCCTACCAAACCTATGCAATCTCCTTGGTGAATCTGTAAAGTTGGGATTTGCAAAACCGTCTGACCGTTGTATGTTTTGCTTATATCAATAATGTCAATCATGTGTTGTATCGTATTTTTCACTTGCTATCTAAGAATCTCCAGAAAAACTACGACTGCGTACTTGAAAAAGGAGAGTGCGAATAAGAATATTTCTTTAAAATCATATAGTCGCTTGTTCAAGCCATCAAAGTGATATTTCGAAGTTTTTGCAGTTGTAAGTTAGCATTTTTTTCGGAGTTAAGTAGGGATTTACAGCGTGTGATCGTTTATCATTTGGTAATCAAATAGGATTTTAACACAAAGCTGAATTTATGCTAATTCGATATTCTCTAGGAGAATAAAATATTTTTCCAATAATAAATCCAATACTAAAACAAGTTGATTATTATTGCATCAATATTAACCTGAAATTCTTTATATGTGTAAAAGTGTCATAGTTGCCCTTTTATTGCTTCCTTTGTGGGCTGTTTCGCAAGACTTCGATTTTGGCAAACCTACCTACGATGATATACATTTCGATAGAAATAAGATCGATAGTAATGCTAATGCCGTTTTTTTGAATGAATACGGTACTACACGCCTTTCTTACGAATCGGAAACTGGAACGATGAAGTTGAGGCACAAATACCATGCTCGTATAAAGATTTTTAATAAAGAAGGGTTTAGTGCTGCAAACATCTTAATTCCATTGCATAAAAACGGAGATGCATATGATGAAAAAGAGCGTGTCTCCGAAATAAAGGCAGCGACCTTTAACCTTGAAAATGGTAAATTGGAAGAAACCATAATGACCAATAAAGCAATATTCACGGAAGATAAATCTAAATATCAAGTCTTAACCAAATTTACCTTACCAAACATTAAAGATAACTCCATCATTGAGTACGAATATACGATCGAAAGTCCTTATTTATTTAATTTCAAAAGTTGGAATTTTCAAGGTGAGTATCCGAAGCTAAATAGTACTTATGTAGCATTTATACCTGGAAACTATACGTACAACGTATCTTTGAGAGGATATTTGAAGCTTACTGAAAACAAAGCAGAATTAGCCAAAGACTGTCTACGTGTCGCTGGCAAAGACCTAGATTGCTCCAAATTGACCTACACGTTGAAAGATGTACCTGCTTTTGTGGAAGAAGAATATATGATCTCGCCAAGCAATTATATATCTGCGGCACATTTTGAGCTTTCTGACGTTGTTTTATTTAATGGTACAACAAAAAAATATACTCAAAATTGGAAAGATGTTGATAGAGAGTTAGCTAATAATAAGGAGTTTGGTGGACAGATGAAGCGGAAAGATGTTTTTAAATACATTGTCCCTGATCTTATTCAAGGAAAAACAGATGAACTAGAGAAAGCTAAAGCCATTTTTGATTATATAAAAAAACAAGTAAAATGGAATAATTACTATGGCAAGTACAGCGAAACCAGCGTCAAGGAGGTAATAGAAAAACGATCTGGCAATGTGGCTGATATTAATTTTGCGCTTATTTCGGCACTTTCTGCTGCCGATTTGGATGTGGAGGCGGTGATCCTATCGACCAGAGACAATCCTATTCCAAATAAGCTTTATCCAGTTATGAGTGATTTTAATTATGTCATTGCGAAGCTCAATATCGGAACAGAAAATTATTTGTTGGATGCCACTGATCCATTGCTGCCATTTGGCCTGTTGCCATTACGATGTATTAACGATCAAGGTCGCGTCGTTCATCTCAAAAAACCTTCTTATTGGATTGACCTAACAGCCGGTAAAAAAAGTTTGTCCACCTATAGTTTAATTGGCGAAATGCATGCTGATGGAAAAATTACCGCAAAGTTAATCACCTATTTAAACGGTTATGATGCGCTGAATAAACGGAAAGCAATCGCGAGCGCTTCCTCTTTAGATGACTACGTGGATCAGCTAGCCGAACGAATGGTTAACATCAAAATTAAAAATTTCAAAATAAACTATGTTGACAGTGTGGAAAGATCATTAAGTGAAGTCTACGAAGTAGAGTTTGCAGCGCAAGATCCAGAAAATGCCATTCGTCATTTTAATCCCTTCTTTATCAATGGTGTTAAAAAGAATCCATTTAAATTGAATGAAAGAAATTTCCCTGTAGATCTAGGTGCTGCAAGTGAAGAAAGAGTGACTATAAAGCTTACCCTGCCAGAGCAATTTGCAGTAACAGAACGACCGAAAGATTTAGCTATTGCGTTACCTGATAAGGGTGGTCGATATTTTTTGCAAAGTGAAATAGCAGACCGAACTTTAGCGGTAAATCAGCTGCTTGCATTCAATAAAGCAATCTATTCTGCCGATGAGTATCATTATTTAAAAGAGTTTTATAATCAAATTATTCAAGCGCAACAAGCTGAAGTATTGATCTCACAAGAGAATTAATGAGGGTATTGTTATTAGTTTCTATTTTCCTGTATAGCATTTCAACGGCTCTGCCGCAAGACTATTCGGCAGAGCATATATCTGCATCTTTAAAGAATCGAGCACATGCCATTATTAGAGATAGCAAAACGGTTATTGATATGCGATCTGCTAAAGACGTATCGATAACTATCCAAAAAACAATCACTGTTTTAAATAAAAATGGCGATAAGTATGGCGCATTAGCACTATTTTACGATAAAAATACGGCTATCAAATCGGCTAAAGGCGAAATCTATGATGAGTTTGGAAAATTGATCACGAAGTTTTCTCTGAATAATTTCAAAGATGAAAGTGCTGTTAGTGACTTTTCACTCTTTGAGGATAGTCGTGTAAAATATTATACGCCTCAGGTGACTAGTTATCCCTATACCATTGTCTACAACTACGAAGTTAGAAATAAACAGAATTTAATCATTCCAGAGTGGAAACCCGTTCCCGATTTTGGTGTGGCTGTAGCGAAAAGTAGCTATCAATTTGTCTGTAATCCATCGGATGAAGTCCGCGTTCATACCAGAAATTATACGGGTGTCGTAGAAGAGGTTAAAAATGAGAAGCAAAAGAGTTTAACGTGGGAAATAGAAAATACATGGGCTATTCGCAACGAAGTATACGCGCCAAATCGGGATACATACTTCACTTCCATCAAGGTAGCACCAAAGAATTTTACCTACTATAATTTTAGAGGCGCTTATGATGATTGGCAAGGTTTAGGTCAACTCTGTTACGATTATCTGTTAAAGGATAAACGTGTACTGCCACCAGAAACCATTAAGACTATTCTAAACTTAGTGGAGAAGGAGACTAGTGAAAAGGAAAAAGCCAAAAAAATATATGACTATTTTCAAAAAAAGACTCGGTACATCAGCGTGCAAATAGGTATCGGTGGCTTTCAGCCCATCAAAGCTAGCGAGGTAGACCGGCTTGGTTATGGTGATTGCAAAGCTTTAGTCAACTATATGCAAGCTCTATTAGAAGTTGTAGATATACCATCTTATTATTGCGTGGTGGAAGCTGGAGATGAAAAAAACGATTTACTGCAGTCGTTTGCCAGTATGGAACAAGGCAATCATGCTATTTTATGTTTGCCTTTAGAAAATGATACCACTTGGTTAGAATGCACCAGTCAAGATGCGCCGTTCGGTTATTTGGGTTCTTTTACGGATGATAGATGGGTTTTCGCCTACACAAAAGAGGGCGGCAAATTGTTGAAAACACCAAAATTTGATGCTGAAATGAGTACGCAAGTACGGGACGCCGAATTGATTTTATCTAAAAATGGAAGAATTAGTGGTAATCTTACCACTAATTTTCAAGGTGCACAATTCGATAATCACTTCTCGCTAGTGAAAAAATCGCCGACAGAAAAAGAAAAACACTTAAAATACCTGTACGATATTAATAATTTGGAGTTTACTTCGATAGATTTATCGGCGGATAACGATGTACCTCTTTTCATTGAGAAACTAGGGATAAGTATTGAAAACTATGGCAATATAACAGATGATCGGATTTCCTTTTTTCCAAATTTATTCAATGTGCAACGTACTATTCCATCAGTACGCAATCGCAGCTTGCCTTTTGAAATAAAACGTGGTTACATCGATACGGATAGTATATATATCACTTTCGATGAGGAGATTGTTCCACTCATTATCCCAAAGCAAGTAAACCTAGAAAGTAAATTTGGAAGCTATAAATTAATAGCAAAATTAGTAGAGGGCAAACTCTTTTATTGCCGGAAACTCCTTATTAAGGACGGTATTTTTCCAGCAGAAGATTACGAATCCTACGAAAATTTCATGCAAGAAGTAGCAAATAATGATAAACTGAGATTGACACTTAGCTTAAAGAGGTAATTCTGTTATTTATTAATTAGGTATTTGCAAAAACCTTCTGAGCATTGTACGTTTTGCTTATATCTTATTCACTTACCTGCTTAAAGCCTTCCAACATAGCATACTTACGTGCTTGGTATCGTTGAGCAATGCTTTTCAAGAAAACAGCCCTTAAACATAATCCAATTATACCTATTGTTCCAAAAATTAAACATGTTATTTCAAAACTAACAAAAGCGTGGATAATTGACCAAAGAAGTACAGGAATGAGCATGGCGGGTAACATGATGATCCATTGTGTAGCGCCCATACCCTGATAATTAAAAAATTGAGACTTGTCTAAATCTACCCGTTTCTTATTATAAGTACCAAAAAATAGGATGATAGGCACATTGATACCGATATTGTATACAGCAGTCACGAGGTTGATCAACAGAATCTCTCTGCCAAAATAGAGATAAGGAATCGTCAAGATCGTGGCCAAAATAATGCTGGCGTAAAACAATAGTGATTTCGCACCGAGATAATCTGTGATACCAATCCGTTGCGTGTGGATGAGTGGATAATAAGAGCTATCCCATGCGGGAACAAATTGACCAAAGTTAAACATGAAAAGACCTGTCATAAATATTCCTACAAATACAAGCATTCCTTGACTATTTGCATGTTGATTAGGATAAAATATCAATCCATAAAGTAATCCTATTATGCCTGTCACTAACATAGTTTTAGTCCGTTTATTTCGCCACAACAATTTAAGATCTAAACGGATTAGCGGTGCATAACGGCCCAACTGATCAAGCCAACGTAAATCTGCGAAGGCTATTGATCGTTTCTGTTTATTCGTATTACTTTCCAAATATAGTCGCTGCCGTAAGGAGCGATGTATCCATAAATATGCTGCTGCAACCATAGCGAGCGGTAGGATACACAAGAGCGGACGAAGTAGAATCAATTCGAAGAAAGAAGCCATCTGGTCTGAAACAGATAACAAATGCGAGTAATCCAACAAGATCAGTACGGCGACTATAATCAAAGCAACGCTTGTTAATCGCCAATTGGCAGACAGCGTGTGTTGCGCAGAGAAGTTGAAGAAATGCAGTGATAAGGAAGTCCCCAATACCGCCGCAAGCCAACCGAGTATTGGCACCGTAGCATAATCTCCAACAGACCAGCAAGCCAATGCAAAAGGGATAAACAGTAAAGGGGCGAGGAGGTTGTAGAAGCTAAAGACACTTTTACTTAAGAGA
Source organism: Sphingobacterium chungjuense (assembly GCF_011316935.1). Classification (GTDB taxonomy): domain Bacteria; phylum Bacteroidota; class Bacteroidia; order Sphingobacteriales; family Sphingobacteriaceae; genus Sphingobacterium; species Sphingobacterium chungjuense. The sequence continues at coordinate 244,176 of NZ_WLYS01000003.1, read as the reverse complement.
TAATGCGTGATCGAGCTACGCGAAATTCGCTGAATTAAGAAAGGTTTTACATTCAAGATTGGCAGTTGCTGCATAAAGAAACGTAGACCCAATTCTGCAACAAAATAAAACAGCAAAAAGCGATTTACTTGCTGCATAGGAAACAAACTGTCTGAGCTTTCGTCCAGTATATCGTACATATTATGTCCTATAGACCAAAGACCAAAGGCTAATAGCAAGCCAAAAATGGCGAGTACTATCTTGATCAAGATGCTATGACCGACGTGTGCAGAGCGGAAGAGACTTTTCCACTCCAAAGTCAGAAATTTTACGAACATATTGGGATAATAGTGTTAAATGCTTTAGCGCATTAATTTTCTCTCCTAAGATATATAAAATAGCTAATTATTGCGATAGCAAGCTCAACAATAATCAAGATTTGACGTTATCTAAGTTGAAAAGATGTGAATGTATATCACATCTTTTTTATCTAGAGAACATAAATATAGCTGTACCTATGGCAATAATTGGAGAGATCATAAAAAGAGCAATAAAGGTTAATGGATTGCTAAAAGGAGACACCAGTCCACAAGAAGCACAATTAGAAGTTTTAAAAAATTTACTGACCCGCGCACAGCAAACCGCATTCGGTAGGCAGTTTGGATTTGAAGAAATACTACAGTCAGAAAATCCTATTGAAGCATTTCAACGGCAAGTTCCCATCTTTGATTACGATAAATTACACGCTGAATGGTGGCATTATCTGGAAGAAGGACACGAGAATGTAACGTGGCCAGGTGGGCAAAAGTATTTTGCCCTGAGCAGTGGTACGACGAGCAATAGTAAAGCTATTCCGGTCACCGACGATATGTTGGATGCTATTCGTAAGTCCGGTATTCAGCAAGTCCTGAGCATGAAAAACTTTGATATACCAGCAGAATTTTTTGAGAAAAATATCATGATGTTGGGTAGTAGTACGAATCTGAAAGATTTTCATGGATTTTTAGCAGGAGAAATTAGTGGAATTACAGCGGCCAACTTGCCCATGTGGTTTCGTAAATTCTACAAACCCGGAAAGAAAATCGCAGCAAGTGATAGTTGGGAGCAGCGCGTGAAGCGTATTGTGAAAGCAGCACCTAAATGGGATGTAGGTACGATTAGTGGTATTCCATCGTGGGCGGAACTGATGTTGAAAGAAATCATCAGCTATCATAAATTAGAGACAATTCACGATATCTGGCCCAATTTACAAGTATATACTACGGGCGGCGTGGCTTTTGGCCCTTACCGCAAAAGTTTTGAAAAGCTATTTGCCAAACCAGTTATCTACATCGATACCTATTTATCATCCGAAGGTTATCTGGCGACACAAAAACGGCCGGATACCGATGCTATGTCGTTAATCGTTGATAACGGCGTGTTTTTTGAGTTTGTACCATTCACGACCGAAAATATGGACGATGAAGGGCGTGTGCGCCAAGATGCGAAAGTATTGACTCTGCAAGATGTGCAGGAAGGGGAAGAATATGTACTATTAATTTCAACCGTTTCAGGTGCTTGGCGCTATATGATTGGCGATACGGTTATTATTGCTAATAAAGAACTCGGTGAAATTACCATTAGCGGCCGTACGAAGCACTTTTTAAATGTAGTAGGGGAGCAACTATCAGTAAATCAAATGAATATGGCTATTCAGCGGGTGCAAGAGAAATTCGATTTACCAGTTCATGAATTTACTGTCGCAACCGTTTCCGTCGATGGAAAGTATGTATCTAAGTGGTATTTGGGTGCAGATAATCATTTGGAAATAGCAGACTTAAACACGTTTCTGGATACAGAGCTGAGTAATAGTAATAAGAATTACAAAGTGGCACGCAATCAATCACTATCTGATGTACAGGTGCGTGTAGTTCCTGTAGCTCATTTTCATGATTGGAGCGCTAATTTTAAAAAGTTGGGTGGGCAAACGAAGATACCGCGCGTCATGAAAGAAGATGAATTTTTGGAATTCGAAGCTCATATCGCAACCCTATAATGGAAGAACAAGAAAGCCGGTAATTACCGGCTTTCTTGTTCCTGATGATCTAGGTTCGTGGATATCTCTGCTTCTTCAACTAAAATACCTTCTCTATTATTGCTCTGCTGCATTTCTTCTACCACTTGGACAATGTCATCGGGAGAAAGGTACAAACGTGTGATCTTGTCCTTGTATTTTTGGGAAAGGCCACTATGACTTAGGATAAAGTCTTTGGTAGCTAGTATATACGACGCCATGCCACGATGTACAGCAAATGTATCGGCCACGCGCTCTGCTTTCCGGATATAAGTCTTAGAAAGCCAATACAATAATCCGAACCTAGCGATGCCAAATGTGCTACGCTGTTCGTAATCCATAATATGACCCAACTCATGACCAATCCAGCCAATTAATACATTTGGATCGACTTGATGCAGAGGTTCTATGCTATTCTTCAATTTAAAAACAGGGCTCATCAGAATATCATACTTACGGTTTTTGCGCTTACCAAACAGCGTACTAATTTGCGGTCTGGCTGCCATAATTGAACCGTTTAATGATCTGGTAAACTTAAATCGAATGTGTGTCGACTTTAACTCTGGGTAGTGCGCGAGTGCGGTAATTATTTCATTACGTATTACATTAGGAATTTCTTTGCCAATAGTCTCTGTATCTTTTATAATCATATTCCGGTAGGTATGTATTCCCATATATGGGGCAAATTCCACTCCAAAACGCACCATTCGTCCAAAACTTTTTATAATGTACCCTGTTAGTACTTATAGAAATACATTAAACTGAAAATAGGTATGAACGATAATGATAAAAAGCCGAAAAATGCGGAAGAGCGTGGACAGGCAGAAAATGAAAAAGCAAATTATTCGAACTTTCCCCCTGAAAACGACGATGTAGAAGGAACACAAAGAGACGATGATCCCGATATTGAAGAAACGCAGGACGAAGATGAATTAGATGGACCACAAGGGCCACTAGCAGGGAATGCAGATGCCAATGTAGATCCAGAGGAGAAGGAAGATTAATTCTCTATCACTTGAAAGGTAAAAAAGCAAGGGCAATTTGTAATAAGCAAATTGCCCTTGCTTTTTCATTAGATTATTATTTTCACAATCTTCAATAAAAAAGAAAGTCCGACAGAATGTATCTATCGGACTTTCTCTATACAGGATTGATTTGATATTATTTCAAATTATTGATTTCCTGCTGTTCTTTCAATTTAGCGATATTGTTTTTGTCACCAAATTCTTCCGTTTTTTGTTGGAACGAATCTAAGATAGCCTGAATAGCATCTGCGTTATGCGCGGTGCGCTCATAGATCTCAGGTATTTTCTCTTCGATTGTTTTGTCGCCGAGTTCGATGTTATCGACTTCAATTTTTCCAATCTTTTCCAAAACTGCTTGCTGACTGTGTCTCACATCCTCAAGCTCTCTGGAAATCTTTTCCATCAACTCAAACTTTTTCAACTTGTCCATAATATATTCTGTTGTTTCTTAACAATAGAACAATTGGAAGTTAAAAAGGTTTTATTCGACCACCACACCCATATTGCTAAATTTGTCGATCCGTTCGTTGACCAAAGTATCCACATCTTTAGCTTTTAGCTCAGCAAGATCGCTTATAATTTTTGATTTCAACTCTTCTGCCGCTGCTAAAGGATCTTGATGTGCTCCACCCACTGGTTCTTCGATAATACCATCAATCAAACCATTTTGCAACATATCTTCTGCTCGCAATTTCAATACTTCTGCTGCTCTTTCTTTGTGATCCCAGCTTCTCCATAAAATGGATGAGCAAGACTCAGGAGAAATGACGGAATACCACGTATTTTGCATCATGTATACACGATCGCCAATACCAATACCCAATGCACCACCAGAGGCACCTTCACCAATAACGATACAGATGACAGGAACTTTAAGTACCGACATTTCCAGTAAGTTACGTGCTATCGCCTCACCTTGTCCGCGCTCTTCCGCTTCCAAGCCAGGATATGCTCCCATCGTATCGATCAACGTAATAATTGGCTTGCCAAATTTTTCTGCCATTTTCATCAAACGCAGCGCTTTGCGATAACCTTCAGGGTTAGCCATTCCGAAATTGCGGAATTGGCGTTCTTTGGTGTTTTTACCTTTTTGATGACCGATAATCATGACCGATTCACCGTTGATCTTGGCAAATCCGCCTACGATAGCTTTGTCATCACGTACCGTACGATCTCCGTGGAGCTCCACAAAATCGGTACTGATCATTTCTATATAATCAAATGTCTGTGGGCGACCTGGGTGGCGAGACATCTGTACCTTCTGCCATCCGGTCATATTTTGATAGACCTCGATTTTTGTTTTCGCCAACTTTTCTTCGAGTTCACGAACGGTAGCGCTCATGTCTACCTTCGTCTTTTCGGCCACTTGATTAACTTTCTCAATCTGAGTCTGCAAATCTGCTATTGGCTTTTCAAAATCAAATGTTGTCTCCATATTGTGTATTTACTATGCTAGGCAAAAGGCTAAGATAGTGATTTTAGATTAGTATTGAATGAGGGTTTATACGTTGAAACGGAAGTGCATGATATCACCATCCTGTACCACATAGGTCTTGCCTTCTACCGAAAGTTTTCCTGCTTCTTTGACAGCTGCTTCTGATCCCAAATTCACGAAATCATCAAATTTGATCACTTCGGCACGGATAAAACCTTTCTCGAAATCGGTATGAATAACGCCTGCCGCTTGTGGTGCCGTATATCCTTTTTCAATCGTCCAAGCGCGTACTTCTTGTACACCGGCGGTGAAATAGGTAGCCAAATCCAATAGATCGTATGCCGCGCGGATCAATTTATTGACTCCTGATTCCGTCAAACCAAGGTCGTCTAAGAACATTTGGCGCTCTTCGTAATCTTCTAATTGTGCAATTTCGGACTCAATCTGAGCCGAGATCACTAAAACACTAGCGTTCTCATCTTTTACAGCTTCTTTGACACGCTCTACATAGGCATTGCCTGTATTGACAGATGCTTCTTCCACGTTACATACATATAAAACGGGTTTGCTAGTCAATAAAGATAGCTCTTCTACGAATTCCAAATCTTCCTCTTGCAAAGGCGCAGTGCGAGCCGATTTGCCCGATTCCAGATGTGTTTTGATTATAGAAAGGATTTCATACGTTTTCTTCGCATCTTTATCACCACCCGTCTTCGCCATCTTTTCTACTTTTTGGATGCGTTTTACTACCGTATCCAAATCTTTTAGCTGCAATTCCGTGTCGATGATCTCTTTGTCGCGAATTGGGTCAACAGATCCATCCACGTGGATCACATTGCCATCGTCAAAACAACGAAGAACATGAATAATGGCATTGGTAGTGCGGATATTTCCTAAAAACTGATTGCCAAGTCCTTCACCTTTCGATGCACCTTTTACCAAACCCGCGATGTCTACGATCTCGATCGTGTTGGGTACTACACGTTGCGGATTTACTAATTCTGTCAACGTTTTTAAGCGATCATCCGGAACGGTAATTACGCCCACATTGGGTTCTATCGTACAAAATGGGAAATTGGCAGCTTGTGCCTTCGCATTTGATAAGCAGTTAAATAAGGTAGATTTACCTACGTTTGGTAAACCGACGATTCCACATTGTAATGCCATAAAAGTCCTAAAAATTTGTGCAAAGATAATAATTTGAAAGAGATTGTGGGATGCTGATAGTCTATAACCGATAAATAGCTGTTTATTATTATATTTCGGTCATCCTTTTTTTGTACTTTTGCGATTAAAATTATCACATGTTTGACCATCAAAAGCTGGTCTTATGTTTTTTGGTTGGTGTTATGATTATGCGCAGTAGGTTTTTGTTTTTGAGTGTTGCTATTTTTAGCAGCGCGGTTCTATTAAATGCTTGCAATTCTACGTCTAGTAAAGTGCTCACATCGGCACCTTATGATACTGTGGGGACTGACCAAGTTCGCTTAGCGAATCCGAGTCTGCTGATGGATAAGCTGGATTCCCTTAAGAAAGGGCTGTTGTATTTTGCGCCGGTAGATTCAATCAATAAAATTGATCCAAAGGTAGCACGAAACATGTTGAAAGATTCCATTTATCGCGAGCTTAAGAAAAAACCTAAACACATCTACCTCACTTTTGATGATGGACCGTTATTAGGTAGTAAGGCGATCGATTCGATTGTAACTGCTAAAGGTGTGAAGAGCAGTGTGTTTCTTATTGGAAAACATGCCAAAATGAGCAAAAAACTGACTAGTTCTTTGCAAAAGTATTTAGATAACCCGCTGGTAGAAGCTTACAATCATAGCTATACACATGCCAATCATCGTTATCAAACTTTTTATGCCGATCCGACAGTGGCGTATACCGATTTTATCCGCGCGCAAGAGGATTTGGGCTTGAAACACAAGGTTGCTCGTTTACCTGGAAGAAATATCTGGATGTTTGGTGATGTGAAACGTTTGGATGGACGCAATGGTGGTACTACTGCCGAAATGTTGCACGAAGATGGTTTCCAGATTTTTGGTTGGGATGTAGAGTGGCGGATAAATGGGAAAACTGGCGAGTCGGAACAAACCGTAGACATGACCTATAAAGCCATGAAAAAATTCTTAGACAAGAATATGGGCTTGTATCCTAATAATGTGGTTTTGCTGATGCATGACGATATGTTTCAATTACCGAAAGCACAGAAGCAGTTGGGTGCACTTATTGATAGCTTGAAACAACACCCGGATTACAACTTTGAGTTCATGACCGACTATCCGAAGAAATATTAAATATACATGTTGGTGGTTCTTGCCAGCAACATGTATACTCTTTATTGACTAAAAGCTGTGACTCACGATGCTACCACGCTCAAAATCTTTAGTGACCGTGACCGCACGCGGCATACGTTCCTTGAGTTCTTCTACATGCGATATAATGCCTACTACTCGATTTTCCTGATGCAAATACTGTAACGTGTCGAATACGGTATTGATACTTTCGTGATCTTGCGTACCAAATCCTTCATCGATGAAAAAGAAGTTTTTATCCGCTTTGTTAAGGGACTGGATATTTTCTGCTAAAGCAAGCGCCAAGCAAAGCGATGCTTGAAAACTTTGGCCACCTGATAAAGTTTTGACGGATCGGTGGTGACCATTGTTCAAGTTATCGATTACTTCGAAATCATTCGTATCACTCACACTCAAACTAAGTTGGTTCTTCGTGAGTCGATGGAATCGCAGATTTGCAATCTCGCACAAGCGTTGCATGTGAATGGTAGAAATATAATTGACAAAACCGTTGCCTCGGAATAAGTTGTCCATTATTTTGAGATGATCTGCCCGTTTGCTGAGCGCTTCAAATTGCTCATGGAGCCTTTCTTTCTTGGCAAATTCTACCGTGAGATGACCTAACTCGCGCTCTAATCCACCAAAACCTGCCAACTCTTCTTCGTAAGCCGAATGTTGTGCAACATAGCGATCGCGAGTTTCTATAAACTTTTCTGGCGTATAATTGTCGTTTTGTGTACGGATGGTCAGATTTTCCACTTGACGCTCCAGCACCTGCTGCTGGATATCAAATTCTTGAATCTCGCTACGTATTTGACTGACGGGGAGATCTTTGTCTAAAATTTGCTGTACCTGTGCTAAGTCATCGTATTGGTTGCTAGCCAATAATTGTGCAATCTCTGCACGACTAGCGGCCAGTGTTTCTCGTAAAGTACCAAATTGCTCTTTTGATAGTTGATATTGACCGGCAATGTCTGCAAATTCATTCTTTTTTTGATTAACACGCTTAGTTAGCAGTTCGTAATCTTCGATGGTACGAGCTATGTTTAACTCTGTTTGCTGCTTGAGGTTGATTAAGTCTGCTTCGCTGTAGCTTTTATACAAGGCTTCGTCTAGCGTATGTAGCTGCTCGTTGTATTGCGCAATCAATCTTTTGGCTACCGCAATCTGTTCGATAATGGTTTGTAATCTTTTTTCAAATCTTGCTACTTCATCTGTTTTCTGGGTAGATACCGTACGAAGCTGTTTTATTTCGGATTCTAGATTTTGAATTGCTTCCTCGGTTTTTTTATTTTTCAGTTTTTGCTCGCCAAATAAGGACTTATCTTCAGGAGAGTACAGATCCCAGCGGAAAGTTTCTTTATGCTTGGTCATTTGCGTCTGCAAAGTGCTAAGATCACTTTCTAGCTTTTCCAAATTTTCTATCTTGTGCTGTGCTGTATTGGAAAGTCGTGCTAGTTCGGTAGTTAGTTGCTGGATAGCAGCTTGCTGTACTGTATGCTTAGTTTTTTCTGCTAAAACATTCTCCATTTCCCGAGTCGCTTGCTCGCCCGACATAGGTTGTGGATGCTCTAATGCACCGCATAATGGGCATGCTTCTCCATCCTGCAAGCTGTGTGCAAAATCGCCTAAGCGTACTTGAACCTGCAAATGTGTTTCTTGCTCTCGTAATTGCGACATGGCTTCTTGCAACAGGTTTTCCTGTGCTTTGATCTCCTCTTCCCAGCTTGCTTCTTTAAAGCCTTTGGCCTGAAATTGCTGTCGGATAGCCGTTAACTCATCTTGCAATTGTTTTTTCTGCAGATCAAAGGACTCGATTTGGTTATCTAAATTATCTTTACCCAAATACCAAGCTTCGATTTCTAAGAGTTCGGAAGCCTCAAATCTATTCGACTTTAGATCCTCTAACTTTAGCTCTGTTTTGGCTAATAACTCGTTGTTTTCTGCCAGTTCCTGCTTTGACTTTTCTACGAAAGGTTCTCCTTTCTTTAAATTGGCTTGCTCTTGCTGTAGTATGGTTTCATTTTTACGGATGTGGATTAGGTTTTGCAGGTCAATTTGTTCCTGACGCATGCGTTCGATCTGTTTGTAATTCAGCTCAACGACGCGCAAATTTTCTTGTAATACATCGATCTGTTCTGAAAGGGTTTTGCGCTGTCCTTGAAGTTGCTCTACTCGCATGCCTACAGCTTCTTTTTCTCTTTCCAGACGTTGGCGAGAAGCCATGGGCTCACGAAATAGATTGGCTGTTTGCTCGTAGATCTTCAATTCATAACGCAGTTGATCAATCTTTTCCTTTTGCTGTAACACATTATCGAGATCTCTTTTTTTATCGGCAAGCTCTTGGTGACGCTCCGCGGCTTCTTTTAAGATTTGAACCTGCGTTTGCAATCGATCTAATTCCGTTTTAGATTTTGTGAGCTGCTCTCTATTTGTGTTCAGTTGTCGTTCTTTCTCTTGCAGCACTTCTGCAGATATGCCTTCAAAACCAGACAGAGCTCCTTTTAGATTTTCGAGTTTCTGGTTATTTGCGCTTTGCAGGGTAGAGACCTTTGGCCCTAAATCGTAGCGGTTTAGCTGAAATATTTCTTTCAACATCTCCGAACGTTCTTTGCCTTTCAGCTCTAAAAATTCTTTGAATTGGCCTTGTGGAATGATAATAGTACGTCGGAAGTTAGCGTACGAAAGGTTGGTGACCAATGAACCATCGGCAGACTCCAATGGAATCCAACGATCTTGCTCGGATATATAAGCAGCACGTTCGATGGTGCTGGTGTCTTCAAATTTGTTGGGTCTACGTCGCCATTGTGCTGTAAATCTAAATTTTTCACCTTCAAAATTTAGAAAATCAAATACAATTTTTGCCTGTGCAGATTTGAGATTAAGCATGTTGTAGCCACGCTTATCCGTCTTATTTAAGCGTTCGGTATCGCCGTATAGTGCGAGACTAATTGCTTCTAGAATAGATGATTTTCCCGATCCAACACTTCCGAAAATACCAAACAGACCTCCCTCGGTTAGCGCCGTAAAATCGATTTCTTGCTTTTCCTGATAGGAGTAAAATCCTTCAATACTTAAATATATAGGTAACATGTAAGCAATTTTGGGGTGTTAAGATTCTGACGTGTCTAGTTCACCATTGATTTCTTCAAACAGCGAGAGTAGTTCATCGTTAGGCTGTTGACCGTAGCGACTTTGAAAGTAATCTACAAAGAGTGATTTTACATCTTTCTCCAAGTCGGCTAGAGGTTTTTCGGTGGCAAGCGAACTGCTATTACTTTGTACGATCGGTATGATATGGATGATGCCATCGTGTGCTTCTTGCAAACTTTTTAATTCCGCTGAGGTCATGAATGTGTCGCTCACCATCGTCAATTCTACCAAGGTATTCGGATTATTCTGCAACCATGCTACCGCTGTATTGATATCATCAAATCGTTTGCGCACCAGCGTTCGGCCGCCATGTAAACGTTGCTGCGCATATTGGGCATTTTCGTTGGGCGCTAGATCGACTAGGATTATTTTCTTTTCTTGTCCTGCTTCGGAGAATGAATAGGCGAGAGGGCTACCAGAGTATACAATGGGCGACGATGCTGTGCCGAGCTGGTGATGGCGATGTAAATGACCTAATGCGGTATATTGTATCTGCGATGGAATCGCATCGGTGTAGATCAGATCTGCGTTTCCTATTTTGAGTGGTTTTTCGCCTTCTGGTTCTTCCAGCATTTCGCCACCGCGCTTCATCATGTATAAATGTGTTATTAATAGATTAACACCATGTGCATCGCAATACCGACCGGCAAGATCATGCCAATGCGTCGCTAATATTTCATGCAGTTTGATGTCTCGATCATCACCTTCTCCGAGATATTGCTTTAAGCGAAGCTCATTGGCATACGGGGTAGCAATGATGCGCAGTGGGTAATTAAAACGAGGAAGAAGTAATTCTATAAAACCCTTATCGGTGTGTGTGATGCTAAATCCTTGGGAAGTAGCTGATGCATTAAGCTGCGCATTGGGATAACCTACAAATATAATTCCGCAAGCACGTGCTAATGGATCGGGAGCGTCAATTCTATCCGCAGAATCGTGGTTGCCAGCAATGGCAATAACCGGACGTTTACCGTTATTCGTTAGCCGTTTTAGCGAGCCATATAGCAATTCGATCGCGTCTACGGGAGGGCTAAATGTGTCAAATAGATCGCCAGCCACCAGTACTACATCTACATCTTCTTTATCTGCTATTTCGCAGATTTCATTTAGTACGTCCTGTTGTTCTTGTATTCGGGAAAAGAAATCTAATCGTTTGCCCAAATGCCAGTCTGCTGTATGTAATATGCGCATAGTTAAAGCTTCTTTCCGTGTAAGACGTTAAAATTACTGATTTTATTTTTGTCGGACTATTTTTGCTATCTTCGAAATCGTTATTAATCGTCAACAGTCAGTATTTATGCGTTTTATCTATTTGCTGGTGTTCTTCTTTGTCACCATCTCTATAGCACATGCTCAGCTCAAAGCTGTCCATAAAAAAGGTAGTTATTCGTATTGGGTAAACACGCCATCTCAAACCGATCTGAAAGCTGATAAATTACCTATCCTCGTTTTCTTACATGGTAGAAGTTTGTCTGGCTCTGATATCAACCGTGTAAAGCGTTATGGCGTTTTGCGCGCGATGGAAAAAGGGCGTTCAATCGATGCGATTGTAGTCGCTCCGCAAACATCGAATGGGTGGGATGCTGATAAAGTGATGAATATCGTGGACGAGGTGTTGGAAAACCATGGTGGCGATCCAAATCGTATTTATGTTTGTGGAATGAGTATGGGAGCGTATGGTACGATGGATGTGGCGGGGAAATATCCAGATAGAATTGCGGCAGCAGTGGCCATATGTGGAGGTGGCACGTTGACGCTCGCTTGTGGGCTTACGCAAGTGCCTTTATGGATTCAACATGGCAATAGTGATCGGGTCGTGCCGCTCTCCGAGTCGCAGAAAATATATAAAGCCATTAAGTCGTGCAATCCAGAATCAGACGCCACACTAACTGTGATACCCGGAGGTACACATGGCAGTGTAGAAAACCTTTTCCATCAGGATGCGATTTACGATTGGATGTTTGGCTATGCGCTATAAATTATAGATTCTGTATTTATGTCGTTTCAGGATTTTCCAAAAGATCTGTAACGCAACCTAAGACCTCATGCTCGCTGGCTCCGTTTTCGAGCATGCTGAATGCGATGTAAGCGGCATAAATCTCGCTGTTAAATACTTCGTGCTTATCGGCTAGCACTTTATCTAGTGAATCTTCACGAACTTTCACACCGATATGTTCCAGCTCATTGTGTAAGTTGGTCGATATGCTGTTGTGATCCTCTCCACACGCGAATCCTAATATAATATGTAGCACCAATTTATCATAGACCTCCGGATCTATTCCGCTTAATTTATTGACATATACAGTGTTGTCAAATCTCTTCTTAGCGCTGCATACAATCTTGTCCCAGATTAGGAACTCTGTTTTTGTCTGCATAATGATAGGTTTATATTACTGTAAATTTAGTAAAATATTCCAAATCAGCACTATAATGATGCTCTTTTGTGATTATTCGTTTTCTAGTTCTTTTTTGTACGATTGGATGTTGTTCATGATCTTCTCTGGTAATTCAGGGTATTTGATGTCTTTACGTTCCGAGAGTATCTCCAACAAAATTTTAGCTACTACGTAACGAGCTACCCATTTATTATCGGAGGGAACGATGTACCAAGGTGCGCTATCTGTACTTGTATTTCTGATAGCATCTTCATAATACTGCATGTATTCGTCCCATTTCTTTCGTTCGGAAAGGTCACTTGGAGAGAATTTCCAATTTTTATCTTCATTATTCAATCTTCTTAAGATGCGGTTTTTCTGTTCCTCTTTACTGATGTGTAAGAAATACTTGAAGATGATCGTGCCATTTTCTACCAAATGCTTCTCGAAATTGTTGATCTGTTCGAAACGTTTGTTCCAGAAATCGGTCGGCAGATGATCCGTATCTACCACATCGGGAAGGTGTTCATCGGCTAAATTATGTTGATGCACGCGTGACACCAAGACGTTCTCATAGTGTGTACGATTAAATACGCTGAATTTGCCTCTTCCAGGTAGCGCGATATAGTGTCGCCATAGATAATCGTGTTGATGCTCTATGGATGTGGGCACTTTGAAGCTGTGAACCGTTACGCCGCGCGCATTGAACTTTTCGAAAACTCTGCGAATCAATGAATCTTTTCCGGAAGTATCCATCCCTTGTATACAGATCAATACACTGTATCGGTCGTGTGCGTACATCACGTCTTGTAAGTGGGCTAATTCTTTACGGATTTTCTTTAAACGAGACTTCGCCTCTTTCTTTTTGATTTTTGGTTTTATCTTGGTTGGTGCTTCATCAATCAAAAAATCGTTCGTGGCTTGGTATTTATTATTGTATAGACTCATTAGTTTGTGTATTAGGTTTTTACATTATAGTTAACAATAGAACGCTATAATGGTTTGTATACAGGTTTCGGTGCTGCGCATATATCACTCCTATTTGTGATAAATCAAATTATCATTAATATTGCTGATAAATCAAAATATCATTGATATTAGTGATAAATCAAATTATCACTAATTTTGATGATAATTTATTATATTTGATTTTACAACTTATTGCTATGAAATACGCTATACTAACAGGAGATATTGTAAACTCGCGAATGGTCGATAGCCAATTATGGGGCGAACAGCTGAGGTTAGTGCTATCTGTCTATTCAGATAACTACGACATTTATCGCGGTGATAGTTTTCAGGCGATCATGCCCCTAGACAAAGCGATCGTGTGTGCTGTCGTCTTGATGGCTCGGTTACAGACGATAGATGGCATACGCGTGCGTCTCGGATTGGGCATTGGTGAAATAAATCAAGCGGCAAATACAGTCAGAGAATCAACAGGAGAAGCGTATATTAGATCTGGTGAAGCATTTGACGATCTGAGGCGCAATCTTTTTAAGATGAGTAGCCCTTGGCCAGAAGTGGATAAGATCGTTAATATTATTATGGGATTATGCACTGAAATTATGGGGCGATGGACAGTCAATATGGCCGAATCTTTTGCGGCAGCAATAGAAAACCCTGATAAAAGCCAAGTGCAGCTTGCTAAGCTACTGAATCGTAAACATCAAAGCCAACTAAGTACCGAATTGACGAAAGCAGGATTTGCTAAGATTCAAGAGAGTGCCAATTATTGTACACAATTAATTATGAAACAATGTTAATAGTCTTACTGCAATTTTTGCTAGCGCATGTATTGGGGGATTTTGTGTTGCAGCCAAAGTCTTTGGTCGAGAAAAGGAGGGTACACATTAAGTACTTGCTGTTGCATGTAGGCATACATGCACTTGCATTACTACTGATTTTTTCTGCAACACTTGTTGATCATTGGCAAGGGATCATATTTATTGTCGCGACGCATCTGGCAATTGATAGCTTAAAGATTTGGTATGAGGATCAGTGGCCTACCAAGCCATTTAAAGCTTTTGTTTTCGATCAAATCCTGCATTTGCTCATGATCTCCGTAGTCATGATTTTTTACTATCCTAACTATTTTCAACAATTACAGTTATGGTCGCCAACCAATGTGCTATACTTACTCACATTACTGGTATTAGTATTTGTAACACCGATAATCATGCGTGTGTTTTTTAGCAGATGGGATACAGAGCAGGCGTTTACGGGAAAGAAAACGGAAACATTGCTGGATGCCGGTTTAGTTATTGGTATTTTAGAACGGCTGATGGTGGTCATTTTTATTCAACTAAATTTTTTGCCAGGAATAGGGTTTCTGCTTGCAGCAAAATCTATCTTTCGTTTTGGCGATCTAACCAATGCGAAGAACACAAAATTTACAGAATACATCTTGTTGGGTACTTTTTTAAGTTTTACAATAGCGTTGCTCCTAGGTGTGTTGCTAAAATATGCGCGTGAGAATTTGTTGTAGCGAATATGTTTAAGTCCGTCAATTTTTGTTGTGTTAATCATTTGTATTTGAAATAGTTGGTCTGTTTTTTGTAACTTCCATCAGATAAGTGTCAAAATAAACTGATTATGCGTATATACATCCTTTGCCTCCTGCTATTACAAGTGTGTTTGTGCCATGCACAAAAGGCTGATTTGAACGGTGCCAGAAAAAATTTCAATCAAGGTGTGAAAAACAAAGACCTATGTGAAAAATATCATGAGCATTTGCAGGAAACGGCTCGTACACCGGTAGAAAAAGGTTATGAGGCTGCTTTTCATATGTTTATGGCCAAGCACACAGCCAATCCGATCAAGAAGATGAGCTACTTCAAAAATGCTAAGAGTATGTTGGAAGATCTAATAGAAGCCAATCCGCAAGAAGTAGAGCTACGATTCATCCGCTTGTGTATACAGTACTATTCACCAAAATATTTAGGATATCATAGCGAAGTGGAAAACGATAAAACATTTGTTATGAATAATTTGCACAAGATGTCGGATAAACACGCAAAGCAATTAATATATAATTATTTGGACGGAGCAAAAATGTATACAGATAGTGAGCTAGCGTTACTAGGGCGCTAAAAACAATAGAATTTAGCGCCATAATTTGTTTGTATTTATAGATCGTAATTTCTATCTTTGCCGATCAATAAATACAAACAAATTAATTAAATAACAATGTACGCAATAGTAAATATAGCAGGACAGCAATTCAAGGTTGCAAAAGACCAATATCTTTTCGTGCACCGTTTGCAGGGAGATGAAGGCGCTAGTATTGAATTTGACAACATATTGTTAGCAGAAGACGGTGGTAAATTCACTGTAGGTACACCTAGTATTTCAGGTGCTAAAGTTTCAGCTACGATTTTGTCTCATTTGAAAGGTGATAAAGTAATCGTTTTCAAGAAAAAACGTCGTAAAGGCTACAAAAAGAAAAACGGTCACCGTCAAAGTTTCACTAAAATCCAGATCACTGGTATTAGTTTGTAAGTAGAGAAGTCGAAGAGACTTTGAAAATAATTGAATTTTTAATCTGACTTAACGTCATAAATTAAGATAAGAAAATGGCACACAAAAAAGGTGCGGGTAGTTCCAAGAACGGCCGTGAGTCACATAGCAAGAGACTAGGTATTAAAATCTTTGGTGGTCAACAAGCGATCGCTGGTAACATCATCGTTCGTCAGCGTGGTACAAAACACAACCCTGATGCTAACGTAGGTATCGGTAAAGACCATACATTGTACGCTTTGACTGCTGGAACAGTTGTTTTCCGCAAAAAAGCGAACGATAAATCATACGTTTCTGTAGTTCCTGCTGAGCAGAACTAAGAATACCTTATTTCATCAAAAAGCCCTTGAACAAATTGTTCAAGGGCTTTTTTGGTTTTCTATAGATTGCTTTAGTCTCGCACCCCTTGGCTTCGCAATTTCGTCTTGGCGAAACAATAGCCTCTTACCGTATAATCCGCTTAATTTTATTGGAACGCTTAATTAGCTTATACAGAGATTCGTAATCTTCTTCTTCGAGATTGTTGTAGATCTTTTGCAATTGCTTGATGTGTTCTTCTAAGACCTCCAAGACGTTTTCTCGGTTTTGCTTTAAGATAGGAGTCCACATATCTGGGGAAGATTTCGCCAAACGCACGGTAGATTCAAAACCAGAACCCGCTAATTCGAAGATTCTTCCTTGCGATTTTTCTTTTTGTAGCACAGTTAGTGCCAATGCAAAGGAAGTAATATGCGAAATATGCGATACATATGCCGTATGCATATCATGCTCTTCAGCGTTCATGAAGACAGATCGCATTTCCAATTGTTCGCTAATGCTCTCGGCGATATCGAACGCATCTTCATCGGTTTTAAACGCCTCTACATAAACCATTACTTTATCTCGAAATAGATCTGGAATGGCGGCTTCAGGTCCCGAGTATTCGGTACCAGCCATCGGGTGTGCTGCAATATAACGGCCACGATTAGGATGTTGTTCTATATGTTGCAATATATTGATCTTAGTAGATCCCATGTCGATCACCACTTGTTGGTCGACTCTATCTAAGATGTAAGGAGCAAGTTGCATAATCGCATCCACAGGTACGGTTAAAACCAACACTTTGCATTTAGCGATTGCGGTTTCTAAGTCTACAATCTCGTCTACCAATCCCAGTTGCAGTGCCTTTTTCTGGTTGCTTTCACTTTTGTCAACTCCATAAATGCGCGTAGCAAAATGGGTTTCCCGTAACCGCATAGCGATCGATCCACCAATAAGACCGACCCCGACAATAGCAATATTCATAGTATTTTGCATATTGATATCGGTTATGTATTAGTAGATAATTTTTGTATTCTTTCGAAGGCACGGTCGAATGTTTCCTCCGTCGCGCACAAGCTAATGCGGATGTATTGCGTGCCGGCGTCACCGAATATTCCGCCAGGAGTAATAAATACATTGGCTTCATATAAGATGCTGTCAGTTAATTCGTAAGAATCTTTGTATTGATCTGATACTTTAGCCCACACGAATAGCCCAACCTGTTCTTTTTGATAGCTACATCCGAGCAGATTCATAATCGCAAAAACCTTTTCACGACGTTTTTTGTAAATAGTATTCAATTCGTCGTACCATGATTGATCGAGTGATAATGCTTTGGCAGCAGCAGCTTGAACAGGGAAAAACATGCCGGAATCCATATTGGATTTAAAGCGTAAAATCTCGTCAATTCGATCCGCTTTTGCTATCATCATACCGACACGCCATCCGGCCATATTAACAGACTTGCTTAAGGAATTAAGCTCTATAGCCACATCCATCGCACCGTCTACACGCATAATACTCATAGGCTCTTCATTGAGTATAAAGCTGTACGGATTATCGTGGCAAATCAGGATATTGTGTTTTTTGCCAAAGGCAATAATATCTTGAAAAAATGCCGTAGTTGCTTTGGCTCCAGTTGGCATGTGTGGATAATTGATCCACATCATTTTCACTCCTTGCAAGCCATTTGCTTCCAAGGCTTGCAAATCTGGCAACCAATTGTTGGTTTCCGAAAGCTTGTATGGAATAGCAGTAGCTTCGCTAAGGCGCACAGCCGAAGCATAGGTGGGATATCCGGGATTTGGAATCAAGACTTTATCTCCAGCCTGTAGATACGTCATGCAAATATGCATGATGCCCTCTTTTGATCCCATGAGAGGTAATACTTCGGTTGCCGGATCTACTGTTACGACGTAATATTTTTTATACCAGTTTGCGATAGCTTCCCGCAAAATAGGACTACCCTTATAGCTTTGATAGCCGTGCACATTGTTTAAAGAAGCAGTTTTTACTAATTCTTGTACAACGGTAGGGTGAGGTGGTAGATCTGGACTTCCTATAGCCAGATTGATGATGTTTTTGCCCGCCTTATTTAAGGATTCTATCTCACGAAGCTTTTTCGAAAAGTAGTATTCTTGCGTCTGTTCAAGGCGTTTTGCTACGGCTATCTGCATGTGTATATGGTAATAATGTCTCTCAAATTTGTGCTTGAAGCACGAATGTATTAATTTTTTACGTTAATCTAGTGACCGTTTTTGAAATGCGCAGCAGTTACGATAATTAAATATTTGACTATTCTTCCAATTTAGTTAAATATCAAAATAATGACACAATGTTGTTGCTATTCGCATAAAACCAATGCAGTAGGTCAAATTTTGCTACATTTGTACAATTAAAATACTGAATGAAGACATATTTTAGACTATTATCTTTTGCTAATCCCATTGCAAAATATGC
Organism: Sphingobacterium chungjuense; assembly: GCF_011316935.1. Lineage (GTDB taxonomy): Bacteria > Bacteroidota > Bacteroidia > Sphingobacteriales > Sphingobacteriaceae > Sphingobacterium > Sphingobacterium chungjuense. Next base: position 225,580 of record NZ_WLYS01000003.1, on the reverse strand, counting down.
TATACCATACATCATCTGTACACTTATTACAGTGATATTTGGCACATTGAACCTAGCTTTGTTGGCGCCATTGCTACAAGTGCTTTTTAAAGGGACGGGCGACGAAGGAATGATTGCTACAGAGGTGATAGCCAAACCATCAGAATTGACTGATATAGGTGGTTGGTTTACCTATTATGCCGATAGGCTGTATTACGATCTTGGTCCGTACGAAGCATTGAAGTATGTGTGTATTGTGATTGTAATCTCGGTGCTCATCAGCAATATATTTCGATATTTTTCCCAACGTATCATGGAAAATCTCCGGATTCATACTTTGTTAAATCTTCGTAGGGCTGTATTTGATAATGTAATGAGTTTGCATTTAGGTTATTTCACCAATCAACGAAAGGGAGATGTGATCTCAAAGATAGCATCAGATGTGCAGGTGGTGCAATTTTCAGTAACTGGTACCTTGCAGGTTGCATTTAAAGAACCATTACAGCTAATCGCTTATATGATTATGCTTTTTGTGTTTTCGGTAAAACTCACGTTGTTTTCTCTTTTGGTTATTCCTGTTTCAGCATTTTTTATTTCACGAATTGTAAAAACACTTAAATCGCAAGCAACAGAAGCGCAACAATCTTATGCGAATATGATCACCTATTTGGATGAAGCGCTTTCTGGTGTCAAAATTATAAAATCATTCAACGCCAATTTCTTTGTGAAAGATCGTTTCAACAGAGAGAATCATCGTTATGCCAATATCATGCGTAGAATGGTTCGCCGCCAGCAAATGGGTTCGCCTGTATCCGAATTGCTAGGCGTGGTGATGGTGGCCGTTATTTTGGTATATGGTGGTCATTTGGTGTTGAGTGGAAGCGGAGAGTTGGGCGCTTCTGAGTTCATCGCCTATATTGCAATATTCTCTCAAGTAATGCGACCAGCAAAAGCACTTACTGATGCATTTAGTAGTGTCCATAATGGTATTGCCGCTGGTGAGCGTGTATTAGCGTTGATTGATGAGAAGAATGAAGTGAAAGATGCTCCAGATGCAAAAGCGGTGACCGACTTTAAGCAAGGCATTTCTTTCGAAAAGGTGCATTTTGCTTATGGTGAGCATGAAGTCTTACGTGATATAAATCTAGATATTCCCAAAGGTGGCACGGTCGCTTTGGTAGGACCTTCTGGTGGCGGCAAATCTACTTTGGTAGATCTTATACCAAGGTTTATGGATGTTACGAGTGGGGCTATTCGTTTTGATGGTACAGATTTGCGAGATTTGAAACAGGAAGATTTACGTGCCATGATTGGCGTGGTCAATCAAGAGTCTGTCTTGTTCAATGATACTATTTATAATAATATTGCCTTTGCTAATACAGATGCGACACCAGAGCAGGTCGAAGCGGCTGCACGTATTGCCAATGCGCATGAGTTTATCTTGAAGACGGAAGACGGCTATCAAACCAATATTGGAGACCGCGGTTCTAAGTTGTCGGGTGGACAGCGCCAACGGATTTGTATCGCTCGCGCCGTGCTGAAAAACCCGCCGATAATGCTCTTAGACGAGGCTACATCTGCTTTGGATACGGAATCCGAAAAATTGGTGCAAGATGCATTATATGCTTTGATGAAGAACCGTACCACGGTGGTAATCGCACATCGATTAAGCACTATACACAATGCGGATAAGATTATCGTATTAGAAGGTGGGTCTATTCGAGAAGTGGGTACACACCCTGAATTGATCGCACAAAACGGATTGTATAATCGTTTGATCGAAATGCAGCAATTTTCTAATTAAGTGCTTTGATGAGAAAAGTCTGGGGTATCGCATGGAAAATAGTACTCGGACTTATTGGTTGCGTTGTATTGTTTATATTCTGGATGTCGCCGAGGTTGGGCGGTATTATTCCTATTGGTAAGGATCGTGTAGACTCGACAATACATTCATTGACATTTGATTACGAGCAACCATCTTCTGTAACGCTTCAATATCCCGATTTGTCTCATGGCAAAGCTTATACCTATTTGCGTGAAACATACAATTTGGATAGTATCGTACAACATTGCGAAAGCGATTTCGATAAAATTACAGCTATTCAGAGTTGGGTACAAAGTCGGTGGGAGCATGATGGCGAAAATATACCAGAATACCATGATGCTGCTTATATCTTGCAAGAAGCGAAGAAAGGACGCCGATTTCGCTGCGTCGAATATGCGACCGTGGCTCAACAGTGTTTAGCATCTTTAGGTTTCGCGACGAGGCAATTGAGTTTGATGACTCGCGATATTTCTGAAGTGAAATGGGGTGGTGGTCATGTGGCCAATGAAGTATATATTGCCGACATCAACAAGTGGATTTTTATAGATCCGCAATACGATGTAATTACCGTACGAGATGGTACGCCATTAAATGCCGTAGAGCTGCAGGCTTGCATCGCTGAAGGTCGGGATTTTGAATTATTGAATCCAAATAATTCCATAAGCAAAGAAGATTACAAACGATGGATTGCTCCATACTTGTATTATTTCACCGTATCCCTGCAAAATGGCCCTACGACAATCTGGGATAGAATTGTTGGAAATAAGCGTCAATTGACTTTATATCCGATAGGTGCAGCGCAACCAGCATATTTTCAGAAGATGATGCGACTCAATACAGCTGTGTATACGCATGCTATTCAAGAGTTCTATCCACAGGTAAAACAATAATTAAAAGAAACTGTATTAACGGGGTTATAATAGCATTCTTATGTAGTTAATATGCTGTTGGCACAACTATTTTTAGGGGATTTTTTGATACATTTGTATCTGTTAGATATTTAGGAGGGTGGCATGGACGCACAGCAGAAACTAGATTTTTTGATCAATAACGCCAACTTGGATCCGCAGCTCAAAGCGATAGCGCTGAAGGTGCGCGATAGCGAGCGGATCAGCTTCGATGAAGGTGTGTACTTATATGAGCATGGGGAGTTATCCTATCTTGGTGTATTGGCTAATTACATTCGCGAAGCGAAACATGGCGATATCACCTATTTCAATCGAAACTTTCACATAGAGCCTACTAACGTCTGCGTGTACGATTGCAAATTCTGTTCGTATTCACGCATGATCAAGCAACGCGAAGAAGGATGGGAGATGGATGTGGATGGCATGCTTGATGTGGTCAAGAAGTACGATGGAGAGCCTGTGACGGAAGTGCATATTACTGGCGGTGTAGTTCCTAAGCAAAACTTAGCATTTTACGCAGAGTTTTTCCAACGTTGCAAGGCACACCGTCCTGACTTGCATATTAAAGCATTAACACCCGTAGAATATTACTATATATTCAAAAAAGCAAAGCTGTCGCATTACGATGGCATGAAATATTTGAAAGAAGCTGGCTTGGATTCCATGCCTGGTGGTGGAGCTGAGATTTTTCATCCAGAGATTCGGGAAAAGATCGCACACGACAAATGTACTGCCGACCAATGGTTGGATATTCACGAGCAAGCACATAAGCTTGGCATGCATACTAATGCTACGATGTTGTACGGACATATCGAACAATATTGGCATCGTGTAGATCACATGGAGCGATTACGCCAACTGCAAGATCGAACGCAAGGTTTTCAAACTTTTATCCCATTAAAATTTCGAAATAAAGACAATCAGATGGAGCATGTTCCAGAGGTTTCTGTAATTGAAGATTTGCGCAATTATGCTATTGCCAGAATATATATGGATAATTTTGCACACATCAAAGCTTACTGGGCGATGATATCGCGCGATACGGCACAGATGTCATTGAGTTTTGGCGTAGATGATATTGACGGTACATTGGATGATACCACTAAAATCTACAGCATGGCAGGTGCGGAGGAACAAACTCCAGCAATGTCCACACAAGAATTAGTAGAACTAATTCGTAACGTAGGTCGCCATCCTGTGGAGCGTGATACCGTGTATAATGTAGTCACCGATTTTAAGGATGTGACATTTGACAATGACACGAAGAAAAACTATTACGCATTACCTGTAGTAAACTAAGCGATATTGAAGAAAACATTTTATTTCATTAGACACGGACAGACCGACCTCAACCTGCGCGGAATTGTACAAGGACGTGGCGTGAACTCTCCATTAAACGAAATGGGAAGAAAGCAAGCAGAAGCTTTCTATCAAGCTTATAAGCACGTTCCTTTTGATAAAATATATACCTCTACCTTGCTCCGTACACACGAGACTGTCGCCTCTTTTATTAAAAAGGGAATTCCAACCGAGCAGTTGGTTGGTTTGGACGAGATTAGTTGGGGAATCTACGAGGGAAGAGAGCAGGATGAAACGATTATGGCTGGTTTTAAAGCTTTGGTCGATCAGTGGCGAAACAATTTGCTGGATGTAGCCGTGGAAAATGGCGAATCACCCAATGCATTGGTTAAAAGACAGCAGGAAGCCATGCATCATATGCTTGCACAAGAAGACGAAGAACTGGTGCTTGTATGTTTGCATGGACGTGCTTTGCGTATTTTGCTTTGTCACCTTACCGGAATAGCCATTTCCCAGATGGATGATTTTCCACATACTAATACCGCGTTGTACGTTGTCAAGTATGAAGATGGAAAATACAGCATATTAGATTACTACAATACCAAACACTTAGACGAATTATAGATAAATGTCTGATAAAATAAGGATTGCGGTCGCAACCTATACCAATACTTTACCATTTCTAAAAGGTTTACAAGCATCATCAGCGATAAGTAGTGATGCAGAATTGTTGATGGATTACCCCAGTGCCTGTGCAGAAAAAGTAATTCGAAATGAAGCTGACCTCGGCATTATTCCAATACAAGCATTGCTCGATATTCCCAACTATCATATTGTGGGAGATTACTGTATTGGTAGTGATGGTGCGGTGGATTCGGTTTTTGTTTTTTCAAAAGTTCCTATGGATGAAGTGAAGGTCTTACGTCTGGATCCGCAATCTAAAACATCAAATGGCCTAGCTCGTATATTATTTAAATACTTTTGGCGTAAAGATGTGGACGTAGTCTTAGCCGGAGATGCTGATGCAGAAGTACTGATCGGTGACCGTACCTTTGGACAAAAAAGCGAGCATGCCTATGCGTATGATCTAGGTGCTTGCTGGAAAGAATTTACGGGCCTTCCATTTGCTTTTGCCGTTTGGGCTGCCAATAAAGAATTACCAGCTGCATTTGAAACAGAGTTTAACGACGCTATAGCTTATGGGTTGACAAAAATGGATGAGGTAATCGCAGCATTGCCTGTGCTTCCAAATTTTGATTTCGAAGATTACCTGAAAAATAAATTAGACTTTCATCTTACAGATGAAAAAAGGCTAGCGATAGCGCGATATTTGGAGCTATATCAGACTTTATAAATAGCTGAGTTATTATCTAAATAATACTAAGAAAGATACAAGCCCAACCAAAGAGTAGTAGCAAGCCGCCAAGAGGAGTAATTGGACCTAAAAACTTCAATCCTTCGGCTTTCCAGTATTCTTTGAAAGATAGCAGATAGATGCTGCCAGAAAAGACCATAGTTCCGTAGAAAATTCCAAAAAATGCCAAGCGCGCTATCCGTAACTCAAAATCAAGACCAAAGCCGATAACAAGCAATGTGATCGCGCTATACATCTGATATCGCACACCAACTTCAAAAGAGGCTACTTTTTCTTCCGACAGTATTTTCTTCAATGCATGCGCACCAAAAGCGCCGAAAACGATTCCTAAAAAGCCAAAAACGGCGCCCGCAAGCAATACTGTTGTTCTCATTTTGATGATGTAAAAAGTGAGCCTAATTTATATAATATTCGTGATTTGGGAATCAAATATTCATAATAGTATTGATCAATCTGATAGTGAAATAGCTACAGACCTCAAAGAACCTAATTTAATCTCAAAAAACGCGTAGTAATACGTTTTATCTGATGATCATCCCGGTGGCTTATCATATTTCAGCAAAAAATCCCTTTTAAAGTAATCTTATATAAGATTTCTTTAAAAGGGATCTGAGAAATCATCGTCGTTTTACCGACAACAACTTACTTTTTTATTTCTTATCTATTTTATATAAGCGACCGCTATCCGTAACCGTGTACAATGCACCACCTTTACCTTGGGTGATATCGCGGAAGCGTTGCCCTTCGCTAGCCAGCAAACGCTCCTCGCCAACCACTTTGTTGTCTTTGATGACGATACGTGCGATGTGCGTCGAACTTAACCCGCTGATGAATAGGTTGTTTTTCCACTCAGGCACGTTGCTTCCTTTGTAGAAAGTCATTCCGCTAGGAGACAATACTGGATCCCAGTAATACACCGGCTGTTCCATGCCTTCTTTTTGTTGAATGACAGGTGTGCCAATTTGATCACCGCTATATTCCAAGCCATAAGTAATCACTGGCCAGCCGTAGTTGTTACCCGCTTTGATCAAGTTGATTTCATCACCGCCACGTGGACCAAATTCACTGTTCCACAATTCGCTTGTTTCAGGATGGAATGCCAAACCTTGTGTATTGCGATGTCCGTAAGAATAGATTTCAGGCAAAGCATCTGCCTGTCCTTCAAATGGATTACCGGCTACTGCTTTACCATCTGTCGTAATGCGAAGAATCTTTCCTAGTGCAGATTTCAAATCTTGTGACTGTGGACGAGTTTCTAAATCAGAACGCTCACCGGTGCTTACGAATAAGTTTCCGTCTTTGTCAAACACCACACGACCGCCGTAGTGCAATTTGCCATCATAAGTTGGCAGCGCGCGGTAGATGACTTGTGCATTTTCGATTTTGCTATCATCTGCCGCCAATTTACCTTTTGCTACAGCAGTATGATTTCCATTCGCCGCAGGCTCAGAAAATACCCAATATACCATTCTGTTCGATTCAAAAGATGGATCAAGCGTTAAGCCCAATAATCCACCTTGCCCATTATCATCTACTTTTGGTAAGCCGGTGATTGGCTCGCTAACTTTCGCCGTTTCTGCATCTACGATACGCATATTACCTGCTTTTTCCGCGACTAATAATCGGCCATCTGGCAATTCAACGATTCCCCAAGGTGACGTCAATGCATCAGTAATCATTTTGCCTTCAAATGCGGTGCTAGTTTTCACCCCAGCGATTCGAGTTTGTCCCTCAAATGCAGGTTTGTAATCTGTATTTGCTTTATTTTTTTCGACGGGAGGATACGAAGTCGTGTCGCTAACATTGTCGGGATTTTCTGCAGTTGAATTTGTACCACTGCATGATGCAGAAGTCATTAAGGCCACAGCTAAGGCTGTAGGAATCATAAATTTTACGTTTTTCATAATATGATATAGTGATATATGCAATTAATTGTATTCTGGTCTTTTAGGGAAATTGGCAACGTGTGCGTATTTCGGTCCTAAGCTAACCAAGGTATGTTTCCACAGATCTTCACCATCAATTATGAAAGCTAAATCTGTACTGTATGAATTGTGTACTGCCCAACAGTTTTGCTGTATTTCACGTTCTAATTGATCGGGACTCCAGCCCGAGTATCCAAGAAATAACTTCACTTCGTCAGAAGATATTTCACCTCGATTAATGAGCGCTATGAGCTGCTCGAAATCGCCGCCCCAATACAAGTTATCAACTACATGCGTGCCGCTTTGTAGGCGATCATACGCCTCATGAACAAAATAGAGTGTGTTTTGTTCTACTGGACCTCCTAAGTAAACCGGGAAGTTAGGGTTTTCTACACCATCGACAATATCGGATAATACCATGAACGATCGGTGGTTTAAAATTAATCCGACGGTACCATCGTCGGCATCGTGCTCACACAACAAAATGACAGAACGTTCAAAGTTCTGGTCGAGCATGAAAGGCTCTGACACCAATAAGCTCCCTTGCTTTGGTTCGTATTCGCTAAACATACATGATCCTCCTTTCGTAGACCAAATTTATCGATTGTGTCTAGTAATCCCTAGTTTTTGACAATAAATTTAACATCCTTATGGGTAAAACAAGGTGCTTTTGATTAAGTTTGTGCATATCAACAGATGTTTTGATGGCGATTATAAGACAAGAATTAGCAGACCTTCGAGAGGATTACGTTAAAGGATCATTCGATTACGAAAACGCACTGGCTGATCCTATTCAGCAGTTTTCTGCTTGGTTGGATGAGGCATTGCGTGCTGAAGTAATGGAGCCGACAGCCATGGTATTATCTACTATCGATGAACGGCAAATGCCCCAAGCTCGCGTGGTGCTTTTAAAGGATATCAAATCTACTGGATTTAGCTTTTATACCAATTACCATAGTGCTAAAGGACATCAGATTGCACAGCATCCTGCTGTATCTTTACTTTTCTTTTGGCCAGAATTACAAAGACAAGTGCGTATTGTTGGCAATATCGAACAACTTCCAGAAACGGAGTCAGACCAATATTTTCAATCTCGACCGCGTGGTAGTCAGATCGGTGCTACAGCGTCGCCTCAAAGCCAGATTATTCCTGATCGATCTTTTTTAGAAGAGCGGGTGGCTAAAATAGATGCCGAATACGCTGGCGATCTTACTATACCAAGACCTGCACATTGGGGCGGATATCTGGTAAGCCCAGTAGAAATGGAATTCTGGCAGGGCAGAGCAAGCCGATTGCATGATCGAATAGCTTATGTGAAAGAAAACCAAGTTTGGAAGATGCAACGTTTAGCCCCATAATAATCATGAGCGAACAAATAGCGCATTTACGCACTGTACTGTTGGAGCAAGTCCATGCAGACGCTGTGCAAGACGTACAGTTAGCAGGTTTGCAGCCTGCATTATACATACATCCTGATTATTTACTGGCGGTATGCTTATTCTTACGGAACGATCCCGCTTTTTATGTGGATTTCCTGTCTGATATCGCCGCAGTAGATTATTTTCCAGAATCGTATTTCGAAGTGGTATACCAGTTAGCGTCTATTCCGCATCAAAGCCAGCTCACGTTGAAAGTACGCTTAGAGCACGATCGTTCTACTGATTTGCTTCCAGAGCTGCCGTCGGTATCCTCGGTATGGCGCACGGCAGAATGGCATGAGCGGGAAGCGTACGATCTAATGGGTGTTTTTTTTACCGATCATCCCGATCTGCGTCGTATTCTGATGCCCGATGATTGGGAAGGATTTCCCCTTCGAAAAGATTATCAAGATCCAGAAATCTATCACGGTATACCGGTAAAAGATTAACCATGAGTCGATACAACGAAGCTTTAGCACGTTATCAAGAAAAGATAAATTCTATCCAATCGCAGGAAATGGTCATCAATATGGGGCCACAACACCCGTCTACGCACGGTGTCTTGCGCTTGGAATTGATTACCGATGGGGAGATTGTCAAAGAAGTAATACCGCATCTGGGTTACCTACACCGCTGCTTTGATAAGCACGCCGAATCCATGAATTTTGGAAAGAGCATACCATTCACAGACCGATTGGATTATTTATCTTCTATGAATAATAGCCATGCATTTGTGATGGGAGTAGAGCGCATGCTCGGAATGGAACAATCCATACCGAAGCGTGTAGAATACATCCGGGTGTTGGTCTGTGAGCTGAATCGCATAGCTTCCCATCTGATTGCGATCGGTACGTATGGAATAGACATTGGCGCATTTACTCCTTTTATGTGGTGTTTTCGCGATCGCGAACATATTATGGCCATGTTAGAATGGGCTTCTGGTTCGCGCATGCTTTATAATTATATCTGGGTTGGTGGTCTCTTTTATGATTTGCCCGTCGGTTTTGAAGAGCGCTGTCGCGAACTTGTGGATTATTTCAAACCCAAATTGGATGAATTAGATGAAATTCTGACCAACAATCAAATTTTCATCGCAAGAACGGCAAATATTGGTGTATTGCCTGCAGACGTAGCGATCAATTACGGTTGTAGCGGTCCTATGTTGCGTGGTTCGGGTATCAAGTGGGATTTGCGCAGAGTGGATGGTTATTCTGTGTATCCTGAATTGGAATTTGACATTCCGGTAGGAGAAGGGAAAATGGGACAAAAAGGTGATTGTTGGGATCGGTACAAGGTTCGTGTAGACGAAGTGCGGGAATCGATTCGTATCATAGAACAGTGTCTTGCCCGACTGACCTCCGATTTTAAACGGACGCCGGACTTTGATCCGCGTGCACTGGTGCCCAAAAAAGTGAATTTAAAACCGCAGGATTACTATGTACGCGCTGAAAATCCGAAAGGAGAACTCGGTTTTTACTTCGTAACGCAAGAGCGTAGCGATATCCCAAGACGTGTGAAAGCACGTGGCCCAAGTTTCAATAACCTTTCAGTGTTGCCTGCGTTGGGAAAGGATGTGTTGATTGCTGATTTGATCGCTATATTGGGATCGATCGATATCGTACTTGGGGAGGTAGATCGTTAATTATTCAATTATCTAAGCAGTAAGTATGCTACAATTCGCCAACGCAAAAATAAATATCGGGCTACATATTACTGGCAAAAGACCAGATGGCTATCATGATCTGGAATCGATTTTCTATCCGGTCAAAATATATGATGGTATTGAGATATTGCCTTCCCAGGCGCTATCTATGCAAGTTTATAACCATGCATTTCCGGTAGGCGAAGACAATCTTTGTACAAAAGCATATCGTCTGCTTGCGGCAGATCATGATCTGCCTCCAGTACAGATCCATTTATTGAAAGGCATTCCTGTTGGTGCGGGTTTGGGCGGTGGCTCGGCCGACGCAAGTCGGGCTTTAATAATGCTAAATCAGCAATACAAATTAGATTTGACGCAGCAGCAATTGGAATCTTATGCCAGTCAATTGGGCGCAGACTGTCCGTTTTTCATTCGCAATAAGCCGGTATACGCGACTGGAATCGGGACTACTTTTGAAGAGATAGCAATCGATCTTTCTGCCTATCATATCGTCGTTGTAAAGCCGCCGATTCATATCTCGACCGCCGAAGCATACCAAAATGTATCCATTCGTACGGCACAGGTAGATCTACGAGAAGCGATCCAACTGCCGGTGCAGGAGTGGAAATATCATATTAAAAATGATTTTGAGGAAGGACTTTTTCGTCATCATTCGGAGATACAAGAATTGAAATCTGCCTTGTATGATTCAGGTTGCTTATATGCTTCTATGTCGGGCTCTGGTTCGGCAGTTTATGGCCTGTTTGATTCCGCTCCAGACCTTCGAAAATTGCAATCTTTCGGAACCGTTTTTTTGGGCTAAATTTTTCAAACTTTTTACATCCCAAAATGTTTATGCTATGAGTAAACAAGAAAAGCTATGAGTATTTTAAATAAAACATTGGAAACGCTGAAAGATAAATTCGACGCCGAGTGTACAGATGCAAATGTCGGCGGATCGGAGCGTATATTGTCTGTAATCGCGGGAGGATTTATCTTAGGTGTAGGAGTTAAAAACTTATTCCGCAGTCCATTGACTTCTTTCTCGGGTATTGCCTTGGGTGGTTCGTTAGTTTATCGCGGAGTTACCGGGAAGTGCCGTCTTACAAGTGCTCTGAATAAAGAAGAAGAAAAGCCAGATACTACAGTCATTGAGCATCGCTATTTCGTGAAATAAATAAGTACTATATAACCCTTATCTAAAAGTCCTATCCACCTCTGGTGTTGATAGGACTTTTATCGTAAAAAACTGATTAGAAGTACTGCCAGTTGCACATAATTACACGGTTTTTTAAGTAAAATTGTTGTGTTAAACTTCTTTTAAAATTCCGGCGATCAAAGCCTTCCATTGAGGGTACGATCCTCCTAATTTAGCAGTTAATCCGATCAAAGTATTTCGAATATTATCCGCTATTTTCTCATTTTGATCGTTTATCACTTCGTTTCTCCCCGCGTATTGTACCGAAACCTCACGGTCCGTTTGTTTTAATAAAATGGTTGAGGTGGCAATATTTTTAAAAAAATGTGCAATGTCATGACTCGTACTTGTGGGATCGATATATGGTCTCAAGGTAATAGCGACCTGTTGCATTTCAGAAGTTGTTTGTTCTGAAATTTCTTCAATACGAACCCAATCATAGCCATTGCTACTAGGCAAGCCTGGCCCTAAAATGTCTATTCGTACTAGATCTCCTTCTTGCGCTTGTCGGTCGAGCGGCGTCCCGTCGCTACTAGCTAGTCGAAATACCGATGAAGGTAGGACGGCCACCTTATTCCATTTGTTTATATTGAACAGGCGTTTTTTTGCCACTGTAAAAAATTGCTCTGCCTCTTTTACAGTGGAAAAACTATTGGAAGACGAGCAATCAATTCGCATACCTTTTTCTTGTCTTGGTATCATCGGTTGTCCTTTCGTTCACTACTTCTACGAGTAGTAAGACAAACAGTGTTCAAAGATGTTTTTTAGGACTATAATTTCGAGTATATTGACGGGTTGGAAAAAGGTGATAAGCGGGCTTTAAGGTATTAATCTAGTTCTTGATATCAATTAGGATTTGTTCTGTCTTAACAATCGTTTTTTATGTTACTCGGCAATCCTTTGCAGCAAGGACCCATTCTACACCCTGGCAACGTGAGCAGGAAGTAGAATAGTGTAGGTAAGCGGTTTCTCCGCATGTTGTGCATGCGTAATGATTTGGCACTGTAATATCTATTGTTTTTTTATTATACTCTTTCGGTAGAATGGGAAGACCATATTTGACTTGGTCTTGTTCGAAGTAAAAGATGCTCAGCTTACCATTTGTTTCTAGAATGGCTGTTTTCACTTGCCCTACATGTGATATATTAGATTCTCTCATTTCTGCAAAAAATTCATCTTTGCCTAGCGTTTGTGCCTCTTTTACATTTAAACTGAATTTTCCATCTTCAATAACATAGATAGGTTGGCCTTCTATCAAGGATTCTACTTTACTATACTTAGCTGCAAAATAGGTAATACTTCGGTACAATATTAGGGTAGAGATAAAGGCAATAAGGGAAGGGATAATGGCCATTTCTTGATCAATCATTGGATCGCCCGCTGCCGATCCAAGCGCTATAATAATAGCCACTTCAAAGATGCTTAGCTGGCGAATACCTTTCTTTCCCGTTAATCGCAGAAATATCAAAATTATGGAAAACATTACGGTCGTGCGAAAGATGATCTCTATCGCATAGCTAAAGTCGAGGTCGTACAAAAAAACATCGCTGAAAAATTTTTCGTGATTTAGAAGTGTGAGAATGTTTGACATGGCCGAAGGTGATGTATTACCACTATAACCTTTTAATGAGTGTTATGGTTTTTGCAGTCATCATTATAAGCGAACTGTTTGGATGATTTTTTAGGGGCAGGATAAATTTGAGTAACCATGATAATGTATAAATAGCTATGCCTCTCAAGGGAGAGGCATAGTACGTGCAATACATAATTTCATTATAGATCTTACTTTTTACTTGCTTTAATCGTGTCCTTCTGTTTTTACAATTTTGTTGTACACGCCAAGTAGCAAAAACGGCGCTGCCCATTGGCCGACGAATAATGCATTTTTGTCCTTACACAGACATTTTAAAGTAAGTGATACGCCCATTGCTGCGACAGCAGCAATCAAAAATGTGGCGGAAGGCACTTTAGAAGTAACCTTCTCAATTTGTTTTGTTACTTGTCCTTCGTTTCCTGTTTCAATAGCCATAATGTAATTTTAAGATGTATTTTTCTATTTTCTGTACTACTACAACAGCTCGTGTGGCATAACGTTTCTTATAATTACAAAACGGGTATATCTTCCATGAACAAGTGTACAGTACGGAGCCGGCCGTTGTAAATTCAGCATACCGCAATCAAATAGCCTATCATCTTTACGAGATCGACTATTTAAATTTCATTTGATAAATAAAGCGCACGATGCCGGCTAAAGTCAATAGGGCAAAGGTTACTAGTGCCGACATCAAATAAAAACCTAAGCCCATTCCCGTCTGTGGATCGAAAGATTTACTAGCTTCTTCCATCGTAGAAAGCATATGAGCTACAATTCCGATATTGATAAACCCTAAAATATAGTGTGCGATAACGGGTTTCTTGAATCTATAGGATAACAGAATGATTGGAACAAAAACAACTAACGTAATGGCAAAAAGTAAATATGGCATAGATTGAATTACTTATCCTGATTTAACCCCATAAATCGAAATGGTTCTTTCGGTACCAGCTGTTCATTGCTCAATCCAGCAAGGTTAAAATTGCCATCGACTTGTAGCTTGTACACTTTACCCTGCTCGCTAAAATCAAGAGTTTTAAGATCGATCCAGAATGCGCTCGGTGCGTTGACCGTCTCAAAATAATAAGTGAGATTTTTGTGGTCAGAAACAGATCTCCATCGGGTGGATGATATGTTTGGTTCTGCTGGAGAAGATATACCAAAAGGTACGGAACAATTGCGAATCACGCTAAACACACTCGCTAACGAGTTTCTGGTATCATCCGTTTGTGGGATGGCATTGATGTAATAGGACGCTCGCACGAATCGATCTGCCGCACGATTGGTTCCCGGTAGCATGATCGTACCCGGGATACCTTGCCAGTAAGCATTTAAAGCAAGTTGCTGATCAAAAACGGGAGAGTTCGTCATTACCGTATAGCTCGGATCGTGATGTATCATCAATTTACCATCGATGTACTCGAAAATAGCGTTATCACCCGTTTTATCCGATATAGATAAATGCAACGTAGTAAACTTGTCTGTACCCGGTATCACATCACTTACAACGACAAATTTTTCTTGTTCCAATGCTTCAACCGCTTCATTTACTGTAGCAAAATTATCTAATACGTATTGTGCCCAAGCTGCGATAGTAAGCCCTTTTTCGCCCGCTATTGGGTTGAAAGATGGATATTTTGACTCCGCCAACCACAAAACGTTCGCTACCAAACCTTTTTCGTTCATGCCGTCGGCAGTGGCAATATCCCAAGCGCTAGCCGCAACACTTCCATATTTTGATGTCCACTGGATAGAAGTTGGTCCAACTTCGCCACTGCGTTTTATTCCTCTCGGGAAAACCCACAAATTAGCAGGAATTTCATCACGCCAATCCATACTTCTCGCGGTAATGATGGTCTCATTCGGACCTTTATACACCACTCTGGTGCAAGGTATCGCTTGCGCCATCAGAGAAGAGGTTGCTATCGTCATCAACATTCTTTTTAATAATTTCATAGGATATCTAATTGATTTAGTATTTATTTGATTATCAGTGTTTTTTTTGGTTTTTTTTTCTAAAAATACATAATATTTTAGTGCCAATAAATGAATTTTAACCATTTAAGATAAATTTACAATCTGTAACGCTGTGTCTTCGTGAATGATGGACAAAGAAAAAGGCATCATCCCTTCCGAGTGATGCCCAACAAGCTATTTGAATACAGAAGTATTTATTTTTGATCTGTCGACTCCCAATCTAATGATCCAATAAGCGCATCTACGTATGTATATAATTCACTTAGTTCTTGCGTACCACGCGCTCCATAATCGTTTATCTTTTTGGCGTTGCCATCTGCAAAAGTGATCGCGGTATTTACCGAAGGTAAATCAGTAATTTGGCGATTGCCATAATCATCCTGCATATCTTTGAAATTCATTTTCTCCAACTTATTCACCAAAACCATCCATTCTTTTTCTGGAAGATTAGCCTTATACCAACCCTTCATTTTGTTAGGCAAATGATCCACCGCATCCAAAGTGACGACACAATTTTTATCAATTTGCATCGTATAGACTGGGCAGGTGCCAAAGCATGGAGTTCTTGAAATTGTAATCATACTGATTTGATTTGCATTTTCGATCCTGCCTGCACGTTGTGAACTACATGCGGAGAATAGAAGGGCAGCGACGAAAAATAGGTATACGGAATATCTCATAGTTGATGTGTTTACCAAAGCATTTCCAAAAACGTTGCCAAACCAGCCTAGGTATTGCGCAATTTCTTCTTTATTAGGTAATAAATGTCCAATTCGCCACTCAGTATTAACAAAATGTTAAGCGATTATTATGCAATGATAAACTCAATATTATGATATCATTAATTAACATAATGCTTGATGTTAGGATATTATTAAGTAATTATTTTCGGCACATCTTTTAACATTAAATTGATCTTGAGTTTAAATGTATTTATTTCGAATTATCTGTTTTGTGCTGCTTATGACTGTTTCAAGCGCGATTGCGCAAGAAAAACCTTGGTATCAGTCAATCAATATGCGTGGTTATGTACAGGCGCGCTACAACCGTTTGTTGGAGACAAATCCCAACTTGGGCTGTGAGCAATGTGACGCAAGTTGGGGAGAAGGCGGTGGCTTTATGTTGCGACGTGTACGACTTATCTTTTCCGGGCAGCTCAATGATAGAATTTATTTTTACTTACAACCAGACTTTGCTAGTTCGGCGCAAGGAGGTTTGCACTATGGGCAGCTTCGAGATGCCTATTTTGATTTGGGATTGGACAGTAAAAATGAATTTAGACTGCGTATTGGACAGAGTAAGGTGCCATTTGGTTTTGAAAATATGCAATCCAGTCAAAACAGATTGCCTTTAGATCGCGCAGATGGTACGAATAGCGCGTTGCGCAACGAACGGGATTTGGGAGTATTCTTCTATTGGGCACCCCAAGAAAAGAGAAAACTATTTGCTGATTTGATAGCCCGAGGACTGAAAGGTTCGGGAGATTATGGTGTATTTGCTTTTGGCGTTTATAATGGGCAAACTGCCAATAATCCGGAAGGTAACAAAGGTATGCACATAGTTTCCAGATTTAGTTATCCATTTGAGATTGGCAATCAGATCGTGGAAGCAGGTTTGCAAGGTTATACTGGTCGGTACATTATATCACAAGACCGTATTAGTGAAGGGGTAAGTGTAGATGCGGATCGAGATTATTTAGACCAGCGCGTGGCGGCTTCATTCGTGTTATACCCACAACCTTTCGGTATTCAAGCAGAATATAACATTGGTCGTGGACCAGAATACGATGGATTGCAGCAAGCCATTGATACCAAATCGCTGTCTGGCGGTTACGTAACATTATCGTATATGACGCGTCTCAAAAATCAAATATTAATCCCGTTCACTCGTTTGCAACAATACAAAGGAGGAAAAAAACACGAGCAAGATGCGCGCAGTTATGATGTAAAAGAATGGGAGTTAGGCGTAGAATGGCAACCTTCCAAATATTTCGAGTTAGTCGCGATGTACACCATGTCTTCGCGTCGTTATGAAGATCAGCAACTTCCCGAAAATTTGCAGACCGGGAATCTGCTGAGGCTACAGGCGCAATTGAATTTTTAGAAAAGCGATATTTTCAGTTCTGGCAAACGGTATCGGCACTCCTTTGTTATTAAAGTAGAGAAACAATTAATTTTACTATCTATAGAAGAGGAGTTAGCATGTCAGAAGAAAATAATAGACAAAACGACGCAGAACAGCTGCCATTTGATAATGATGAAATCCGCGATGAAGCGGAAGCTACCGGAGAAACGCTGAAGTACAACGAAGAGCAAGATAGTTTTGAGCTGGATACTGAATCGGGCGATAGCGAGTACGATCATCCGTTGCCGTATGATACGGCTGCACCCGAAGGGCAAGAAGATGGTGCACTTTACGACGAAGCAAATCCTTATGCTCAAGGTGAGTATCAGGAAAAGCAAAATGAGTTAGATGGCCGATTAGAAGAGTTAGATCAAGTTGTAGGCAGTGAAGAACTACAAGTTGATCCAATTGATGAAGCGCTCAGCGCACAACCTGAAGATTTTTCGGATGATTTAGATGCCGAAGGATATCCAAAAAAGGATGACGCCGATGGCGATGATAATCCAATAACGCAAGCATAAAAGTATAAAAAGATCTGAAAAACAGGCAGGAACAATATTATTGTTCTTGCCTGTTTTTTTTATTGCCCAGTGTCAAATGGGAACAAAGCTATTATTGTAGCGTGTGTTTTAAAAATAATTTCCCGTCAAATGTAATTCTAATGCCGAAATGGAGCGATTTTTGCTAACTTCACTGCGCAGCTACCTAATCGCAAAAAAATGCTATTTTAGAAAGATTAATGAGAGCATTAATAGCCTGTTAGTGTAAAAACTTGTCTTAGAAGACTTACATGATTCTGATTGTTGACGATACCATAGAGAATATATATTCGCTGGAGCGATTACTTACGAGTAAGGGTTTCGAAGTAGATTCTGCCACGTCGGGCGAAGAAGCCTTGAAGAAGGTGTTGAAAACGGATTATGCACTGATCATCTTGGATGTTCAAATGCCTGGAATGGATGGTTTTGAAGTGGCTGAATCTCTTTCCGGCTTTAATAAAACCAAAGAAATCCCAATCATCTTCCTGTCTGCTGTAAATACCGACAAAAAATTCATAACGCAAGGGTATGCTTCTGGTGGTATAGATTACGTCACTAAACCGGTAGATCCTGACATCTTGATCCTGAAGGTGAAGACGTTTTACCGTTTGTACGAGCAGACATTAGCACTCAATCGTACGGAGAAAGCGTTGCGTTTGGAGATAGAAGAGCGAAAAAGAACGCAGTATATGTTAAAGGAGCGAGTAGATCATCTGCGCTCTATACTGGAATCGTTGCCCCAAATTGCTTTTATGGCCGATGCTAAGGGCGAAGTAGAGTTCGTTAATAATAAGTGGTTCAACTATTCGGTTACGTCAAAATTATTTCCCGAAACACACCCTGAAGATCCTTATTTATTAGATTCATGGCAGCCACATCTGCTTACCGCGACTCCATTCGAATCGGAAACGCGCATCCGTGAATTAGGATCTGATACGTACCGCTTTCATTTATTACGAATTATTCCGATCAAAGAAAACGATTCAGTTGCGAAATGGGTAGGGACTTTCACCGATATCGACGATCGGAAACATATTGAGAAGAAGAAAGACGAATTTTTGAGTATCGCGAGTCATGAACTAAAAACACCATTAACGAGCATTAAAGCTTACGTACAATTACTAGAGAGAATACTGGAGCCACAGGATCAGAAAAACGCGCATAATTACATTCAGCGTGTACACAACCAGCTCAACAAATTAAATGGCTTAATCGTAGATCTGCTGGATATCTCAAAAATGGAAAATGGCCGTCTTAAGATCAATAAAGTTCCTTTTCTGCTAGAGCCAATGATTAGCAATGTGATCGACACGATGTACCAAACTTTTGGTACAGGTGAGTTGACGCTAGAACGTATTGGTGATCCGATCGATCAGGAATTGATTGGAGATGAAATCCGAGTCGAACAAGTATTGACCAATTACCTTACCAATGCGATCAAATATTCGCCCAATTCGGCGCGTGTAGTTATCAAGACGGAAAAATCAAAAGATGAAATCAAAGTCAGCGTTACCGATTTTGGAATCGGTATTCCAGAGCATAAGCACAAAAATATTTTCGATAAATTTTATCGCGTAGAAGAGTCGTCAGAACGTTTTCAAGGTTTAGGCATCGGACTGTATATCTGTGCAGAGATCATCAATCAGCATCAGGGCACTTACGGCTTGCAGAGCACAGTCGGCGAGGGTTCTACATTTTATTTTACCTTACCATCAAATTAATATTATGCCTAAAAAGATTATCCGAAATTTACAAGTAGGTTTTGGAGTCTCGTTTATTATTCTGGTTACCAGCTCCATTGCTTCCTACATCAGTATTTCTAACCTGATTGATAATAAGGCAAGCGTAGAGCACACCTACCAAGTCATTAATGCTTCTAATGCAGTGTGGACGAATCTACAAGACGCAGAAACTGGACAGCGTGGCTATATCCTCACCGGCGACGAACGCTTTTTAGAGCCATACAACCAAAGTATGGTCACGTTGCCGATGGCGATCACAAATTTACAAGATCTAATTGCTGACAATGACGCGCAAGTGCAACGATCAGATACATTGTACAAACTGATCGACACACGTTTGAGCATTCTAAAGCGTTTGGTACGTACAAAGCGAGCAAACGAAACGATTACTTTAGAGCAATTAGAAGAAGGTCGGCGTTTTATGGACAGCTGCCGTGCAGTGATCGATCGTATTGTAGATACCGAAAATCAATTACTGGAGGTGCGGACAGCCAGTGTTTATTCGGCGTCGGACAATACCACTATGTTGATTATCGCCGCGGGATTAATCTCTCTTCTTATCACATTCTACTTCTATACCCGCATTCAAAAAGAACTACAAGATCGAGAGCGATTACAACAGGAATTAGCTGATATTGATCGGGAGCTACAAGGTAGATTGGCGAGTGTTGAGAGAATGGCCGATCAGATCGCACATGGCAATTACAGTGTGAAGATCGATGAGCAGCATGATGACTTACTGGGTAATCTCTCGCATTCGCTCAATGAAATGAGTGCAGCACTTCGCAAATCATTTGAGATACTCAACAATAATGAGTGGGAACAAAAAGGTATGGCACAGTTTCACGAAGTGCTTACTGGCAACAAAGAAAACGTAGAGTTAGCAAATGATGCCTTGAACTACTTAATAAGCTATAGCGGATTAGTCAATGGTGCTTGTTATCTTTTTGAAGACGGGGATTTGGTATTGACCAGTACTTATGGTTTGAAAGATGGTCTTCCCAAGATACTGAAACCAGGCGAAGGCATGGTTGGTCAGGTATTTGTCGATCGTCAGCCCAAATTGTTTGAAGAGCTCGAACAGCAAGAATATGTCGTGAATTTTGCACATGGCACGATTAAATTGAATGCCGTACTCTGGATGCCCATTATATCAGATTCCAAATGCTTGGGCGTCATCGAATTTGGTGCATTAGATGCCTTTAGTAAAACCAAGTTAGATTTCTTTGCCGAAGCTTGTTTTACATTGGCCAATGCCTTAATCTCGGCAAAAAGTCGCAAACAAGTACAAACTTTGCTCGAAGAAAGTCAAGCACAAGCCGAAGAACTGCAAGTGCAGCACAACGAGATGCAAAATCTGAATGTGGAGCTGGAAGCACAAACGCAAAAGCTACAGGCTTCGGAAGAGGAGCTTCGCGTACAGCAGGAAGAGCTCTTGCAATCTAACCAAGAGATGGAAGAAAGATCCAAACTCTTGGAAGAGAAAAATCTTCTGATCGCGGAGCGAAACGTAGAAATACAACAAAAAGCAGAGGAGTTAGCGCTAAGTACCAAATATAAAACAGAGTTCTTAGCAAATATGTCGCATGAACTGCGCACACCACTCAACTCAATTCTGCTTTTGTCTCGCTTGATGGGTGAGAATGCAGATGGCAAAATGGACGATGATCATGCAGAATCTGCACGCGTGATTCACAGTTCTGGTACAAGTTTGCTCACACTAATTGATGAGATACTTGATCTATCCAAGATAGAAGCTGGGAAGATGGAATTAGAATACCATTCGGTACAGATCAGCGACATAGTAGATGATTTAAGAAGTCTTTTCTTACCCGTGGTGACCGAAAAATCGTTGCAATTTAATATTCAATTAGATTCGGACTTGCCAAATAGCATTGAGATAGATCGTCAACGACTAGATCAGGTACTACGGAATTTGCTATCTAATGCGATTAAATTTACGGCCGAAGGCAGCATTACGCTGACGATCAAGCGAGATCCTGAGGCAAATCATCACGTATTGTTCGAGATACAAGATACAGGAATTGGCATCGCCGAAGACAAACAACAGCTCATCTTCGAAGCCTTTCAACAAGCCGATGGCTCGACGCAACGCAAGTTCGGCGGCACAGGATTGGGCTTATCCATCAGCCGAGAGATCGCTAGATTATTAGGTGGTGAGATTCGTTTGAAAAGTGAACAGAATCAAGGAAGCACATTTACCTTGATCGTTCCCATCGATCGAAATGTGGCCGAGGTAAACCCCGTAACAGAAGATTTGCTAAGCAGTATCTCCGATGATGTGAAAGAAATCGAATCACTGGTAAGTGATTCCGCAAATACCTTTGCTCTGCCAGATATCCCTGCCGATGTAGAAGATGATCGTGATCATATTACAGTCGATGATAAGGTGATTCTAATCGTGGAGGACGATATTCATTTTGCCAAAGCATTATTACAATATACCCGTCAGCAAAATTACAAAGGCGTGGTAGCGGTTCGTGGAGATGTCGCGCTTGACTATGCAAAGACTTATCAGCCGAAGGCTATTTTATTAGATATTCAGTTGCCGATCAAAGATGGTTGGCAAGTAATGAGCGAACTCAAAGGGCATGCCGCCACCAAGCATATCCCAGTGCACATCATGTCTTCACTGGAGGTAAAGAAGGAAAGCTTGTTAAAAGGTGCCATCGACTTTATTCGTAAACCACTGCTATCAGAGCAGATTGGTGGTATGTTTAAGAAGATTGAAGATGCTTTGGAGCGTTATCCTAAAAAGGTATTGATCGTAGAAGAGAATCCTAAACATGCCCAAGCATTAGCATACTATCTGAGCAATTTTAACATTGCCTCTGAAATCAAAAATTCGGTAGAAGAAAGTGTGGATGCGCTATCCTCGTCGGACGTGAACTGTGTGATATTGGATATGGGCGTGCCAGATCGCTCTGGATACGAAACCTTGGAAGCCATCAAAACAAAAGATGGATTAGAAAACCTGCCGATAATTATTTTCACAGGCAAAAACCTATCGCATGCGGAAGAGAACAAGATCAAGCAATATGCAGATTCTATCGTACTGAAAACAGCACACTCTTACCAACGCATATTGGATGAGGTCGGCCTGTTTCTTCATTTGGTGTCAGGCTCAGATCAGCAGGAGCAAAGTTCGAAAAATAATGGCTTGGGTGCGTTGAATGATGTACTGCGAGACAAAAAAGTATTGATTGCCGACGACGATGTGCGAAATATTTTCTCACTGACCAAATCTTTAGAACAATACCAGATGAAAGTGTATTCTGCCATGAATGGCAAAGAAGCACTACAGCAGATGCAGGAAAACCCAGATATCTCGGTGATATTGATGGATATGATGATGCCCGAAATGGATGGCTATGAAAGCATTCGTCGCGTGCGCGAAATGCCACAATTTTCGCGCTTGCCTATTATTGCGGTTACTGCAAAAGCGATGATAGGTGATCGAGAGAAATGTATACAGGCAGGCGCATCGGATTATATCTCAAAACCGGTGGATGCCGATCAGCTCTTATCATTGTTACGTGTATGGTTATACGAGGGTTAAAAAAGCGCTCAATATAGGTTATGAATAATAAAAACAAGATTCTAATCATCGACGATGATCCGCGTAATATCTACGCACTTGAATTGACATTACGTGTGAAGGGCTATAAGTCGGTTTCGAGTGCCAGTGCTACCGAAGGAATTGATTTGCTGCATAACAGCGATGATATCGCGGTCGTACTGATGGATATGATGATGCCAGATTTAGATGGTTATCAGGCGATTCGCATGATTCGCAGTACACGTGGTTTTGAGTCGTTGCCGATCATTGCGGTTACAGCACAAGCCATGGTCGGGGATCGCGAAAAATGTTTGGCAGCTGGGGCGGATGATTATATTTCGAAGCCAGTGGATTTGGATAAATTATTGCTCATCTTATCCAAGATCATATAATTCATGGAGCACGCCATATTACGAGATGATGAACTCGATTTACTCTTCGAGGAGATCGCCGAGAAATACGGCTATGATTTCACGCTGTATAGCAAGGCTTCACTGAAAAGGCGGGTAAGCCGTATTTGTATGATGGATAAGTTGTATAGCTTCGCAGAATTGCGGTATCGAGTCATGCATCATCCTGATTACCTACAGCGATTTGTGGAAGAAATCACGGTGAATGTGACAGAAATGTATCGCGATCCGCATTTTTATAAAACACTGCGTGAAGACGTATTGCCGCAGTTGGCGACCTATCCGTTCATTCGCATTTGGATTGCAGGTTGTGCTACTGGAGAAGAAGTGTATTCAGTGGCCATCATGCTGCAAGAAGCTAACTTGTACGATCGCTCTTTGATCTATGCCACGGATTTAAATCCAACAGTATTGGAGAAAGCTCGAAATGGCGTTTTTTCCATTCGCCACATGAAACAATATTCTGAAAATTATATTATATCAGGAGGCAAGAAAGAGCTTTCGTCCTATTACATGGCGAATTATGATGTTGCAAAGTTTCACGATAAACTCAAAGAAAGGGTTGTATTCTCCACACACAATCTGGTGTCGGATGCGTCTTTCAATGAGTTTCAACTTATTATGTGCCGCAATGTCTTGATTTACTTTGAGAAGGAATTACAGCATAAGGTGTTTAACTTGTTCGACAATAGTTTAGAGAAGTTAGGCTATCTAGCCTTGGGATCCAAAGAAAGTATTCGTTTTTCTAATTTAGAAAACACGTATAAAAAGCTTGGATCAGACAAAGTATGGCGCAAACTGCAATAAAAGATGATGAGAAAAAATGGAAACAGGGATACAGGTGTTTTATTGATTGGTGGCTCTGCCGGCAGTCTTAAAGTACTTTTTGATCTATTGCCAGATTTAGATGAAAATCTCGGATTTCCCATCATCATAGTAGTACATCGTAAAGCGGCTGCAGATTCGCAACTGGAGTCTGTCTTTGAAAAGCATACAAAATTAAAGGTTTTCGAGATCGAGGATAAAATGTCTCTGGAGCCTAACACCATTTATTTAGCACCTGCAGACTATCATGTGTTGTTGGAAACGCCTACGGAACTAGCACTGGATTACTCCGAAAAATTGCATTATTCACGCCCATCTATTGATGTCACTTTTCAATCTGGTGCAGAGATATTTGGCGAAAAGGCAGTTGCTATATTACTTTCTGGCGCGAATCATGATGGTGCATTAGGGTTAAAGTATGTACAAACTGCCGGAGGGTTGGTCATCATTCAGGATCCTGAAACCGCCGAAGTTGACTTGATGCCACGAGAAGCCATGACGCAAGTAAATCCGGACTATATCATAAAGCCAGCCGATATGGCAAAATTAATTAATACGCTTGCAAATAAGACAAATAATCAGTAAAATACCAACATGCATAACAAGACTATTTTAATTTTTGACGACGATAAACATATTTTAGATGTCTGTAATATTATATTGACGGACGCCGGCTATAATGTTGCCGTCTCCGAAACATCGCATGATATTATAGAACGCGTAGAGGAGACCAAACCAGACGCGATACTCATGGATAATTGGATCCCAGAAATTGGTGGTATGAAAGCAACCCAATTATTGAAACAACATCCCGTGTATAAAAGCATTCCTGTTATTTATTGCTCTGCTAATAATGAAGTGCATCTTCTGGCCGAGAAAGCTGGGGCAGAGGCTTATTTGTCTAAACCATTCAATATTTTTGACCTTGAAGAGATGGTCAAACAAGTGTTGGAAAAGCACTCGTAATCTGTCATACTCGTTCTGAAAATATTTCCATGCGTAGCTAATATCTTACTCATAAAGCTATGGCTTTTTAGATCAATTTTTAGTATTATTGTATAACATGATGCGTATTATATTAGCTGACGACCACAAAGTAGTTAGAAATGGCATACGGTTGCTTCTGGAGACTCAACCGGATATTAACATCGTTGCAGAGGCTGAGAGTGGTGAAGAAGTGCTTGCGCTACTTAGCAATAATTCTGAGGTGGATATTCTGCTCACGGATATGAACATGAATGGTATCGGCGGTTCAGAATTGATGCGAGCTATGTGTACTAGTTTCCCTGATATTAAGGTTGTGTTCCTAAGCATGATTGATAGTGATCAGGAAGTGAAAGAAGTAATGTCTCTTGGCGCTAAAGCTTACATGCTTAAGAATGCCGATTATGATGAGTTATTATTTGCGCTTTCGCACGTGGGTAAAGGTGGTCAATATTTATCGTCCGAAATTAGTATCCGGATGTTACAATCCCTTGGGAGCAAGCAAGTAAAACCAGAGCCCGAGCAAGTGTTGCGTGACTTAGATTTATCGTCGCGAGAATACGATGTATTGCAGTTGTTGGTAAATGGATTCACGACCAAGGATATTGCCGAAAAGCTATTTATTAGCAAGCGCACCGTAGAAGGCCATCGTCAGAAACTACTTGATAAAACAACTTCCAAGAATTACGTAGAACTCATCCGGTTTGCTATCAATCATCAGTTGATTGATTAGCCTCTTCTCCAATTTATACGGACTTCTTAAATTCTTCTTAGATTAATTATCTATAGAGTAATCGTGTGTTTGTAGAAATGTACGTACTTTGTTGATCGTTAAGGTAACTTGGTTTTCTGTTAAGCCTAAGTAATCTGCAATTTCACAGTTTTTATAACCTTCTATATGCATCATAAATGGTGTATACGAATCCGCATCTATTGCATTCAAACCTGCCTCAAAAGAACGTAAACGATCTGTTTCGTTTGTTGTATTTTCTGGTTTTGGTTGTGAATTATTGGGCAATGGCACCTGCTTATTAGACATAATTTGTGCTAAAGGTTCGATTGGCATACCGTCTGTTGGAAATGGTACTGCCCTTAATAAATGACGTGATAAAAAACCAACACTGTGGTCAAGCGCTCTTTTGATTGTAATCTGTAAGGTGTTCATTTTAATTACTGTGGTGGACAATTGCATCTTCATGTGAACCTTTATTAAAATGTGAAATGATTTTATATCAATCGTATTGCTCTTTTGGTTACAAATACCATGCTACCGATAACTCACACTATCCTTTTTGGGATTATGTTATCGTGTGTGTAAAATACGTATTATTAATGGTGTTAAGAAACTTTTGTTTATTTAACTATCTGTAAATCATATTTTTATGATTTATTACCTAAGTGGAGATACTGCTTACTGGCAGTTGTAGCTAACTCGAAAAACACGTGGTTTGACCCGTGTAATACGTATAAATCGCGCAAACAAACATAGATCGCGAGATTCTTCAAACTCATTTATTCCGTCGTTTTGCTAGTTGTGAGATAATGTTTATCTTTAAAAAGCTTCGCGCTTGTCTCACAAGCCATGCGCAGCCAAATTATAAACGCGTACGCATTAACAATTTTTTAAGATGGCAAATTCCGCCGGTGCTCAGTTGCGACAGATACTCACAAAAGAAAATCCGTTACAAATTGTAGGAACTATAAACGCGAACCACGCACTTTTAGCTAAGCAAGCAGGTTTTCGCGTGATCTATCTTTCTGGCGGTGGTGTAGCCGCTGGTTCTTTAGGTATTCCCGATTTAGGCATCACTACGCTACAGGATGTACTTACCGATATTGAACGTATTACGGCAGTGTGTGATCTTCCACTGTTGGTAGATATCGACACGGGTTTCGGTGCCAGCGCTTTCAATATTGCACGTACAATTCGTAGTGTGTTGAAAGCTGGAGCGGCAGGCGTACATATGGAAGATCAGGTAGCCGCCAAGCGTTGCGGGCATCGCCCGAGAAAGGAAGTCGTATCTACGCAGGAGATGGTCGAACGGATTCAAGCAGCTGTTGATGCTAAAGAAGCAGATCCGCAATTTGTTATAGGGGCGCGTACTGATGCTGTAGCAGTTGAAGGAGTAGATGCCGCTATTGCACGGGCGGTGGCTTATCAGGAGGCCGGCGCCGATTTTATATTCGCCGAAGCAGTCACCGAATTGCACGATTACCAACGCTTCGCCGATGCATTATCCATACCGATTTTAGCGAATATTACCGAGTTCGGACAAACGCCATTATTTACCACACAACAACTATCGGAAGTAGGCGTCGATATGGTTTTGTATCCACTTTCTGCCTTTCGTGCAGCCAATAAAGCGGCCTTAAATGTATTCGAAACCATTCGCCGTGATGGTTCTCAGGCCAATGCTATATCCAGCATGCAAACACGAGAAGAACTCTATCAAAGCATTAATTATTACGCATACGAAGACTACTTAAATCAAAAGCAGGATGAAGGAAAGTAATGAACACGCATTTAAACCCAAAAAAAGTGTTGCGCTATCGGGTGTAGCGGCAGGCAATACCAGTTTGTCTACCGTAGGTAAGAATGGTAATGACTTGCACTATCGTGGCTACGATATATTAGAATTAGCTGAACAAGCTAGTTTTGAGGAAGTTGCTTATCTCTTGATATATGGCGAATTACCGACCGCGAAGGAACTGGCTGCTTATCAATCTGAATTGCAATCTAAACGGGATTTGCCACAGGAATTAAAGGAAGTACTACAACGCTTACCACGAAGAAGCCATCCGATGGATGTCATGCGCACTGCGGTATCTGTTTTAGGAAGTTTGGAGCCAGAGCCAGCCAAACCAACAATAGAACAAACGCAGCACATTATTGATCGTTTGATCGCATGCTTAGGTTCTGCCTTATTGTATTGGTATCATTTTGCGTATCATGGCAAGGAAGTGCATGTAGTGACCGATGATAAAACGGTAGGCGCACATTTTCTACATGTACTACATGGAGAATCGCCCAGCGATAGCTGGACAAGAGCGATGCAAATATCATTGAATCTGTATGCGGAGCATGAATTTAATGCGTCAACATTTACCGCACGTGTGATCGCTGGGACAGGATCTGATGTGTATTCGGCTATTGCGGGAGCAATTGGTGCACTACGCGGACCAAAACACGGCGGTGCAAATGAAGTGGCTTTTGAGATTCAAAATAGCTACACATCAGCAGATGAAGCAGAAGATAATATCCGCCAACGCCTAGCCAATAAGGAAGTGATCATCGGATTTGGCCATCCGGTGTATGTGACTTCCGATCCGCGAAATGAGGTCATCAAGCAAGTAGCAAAATCATTAAGTGCGGAAGCAAATGAGCCGATTTTGTATGAAATTGCTGAACGCTTAGAAAGCGTGATGTGGGCGGAAAAGAAAATGTTTCCCAATTTGGACTGGTTCTCGGCCGTATCGTACCACCGAATGGGCGTTCCCACGGATATGTTTACGCCGCTCTTTGTATTAGCGCGCTTAACAGGATGGGGAGCACATATTATCGAGCAACGCTTGGATGGCAAAATAATAAGACCAAGTGCCCATTATACCGGGCCAGAAAATCGTGCGTATGTGCCTTTAGACAAGCGCGGATAAGCTTCTCTTTAAACAACAACACAACAAAATTTAACTATTCTCTATGTCTCATATTTCTAATGACAGACCTCAGCCAGATCAGGTGCTGATAGATATTGCTCACTATGTGTTAAACTATGAAATAAAAAGTGATCTCGCATTACAGACCGCTCATTATTGTTTTTTAGATACGGTTGGGTGCGGACTGGAAGCCTTAAGTTATCCAGCCTGTACGAAATTACTCGGTCCGATTATTCCAGGTACGCTCGTGCCGCACGGTGCTAAAGTTCCGGGCACTTCGTATCAACTTGATCCCGTGCAAGCAGCTTTTAACATTGGCGCTTTAGTACGTTGGTTGGATTTCAACGACACGTGGTTGGCCGCAGAATGGGGACATCCATCGGATAATCTAGGTGCGATATTGGCTGTTTCTGATTGGATTAGCCGAACTGCCGTTGCGGCCGGCAAAGCACCGCTAAAAATGCATGCGGTCTTAGAAGCGATGGTGATGGCGCATGAAATACAAGGCGTGTTGGCATTGGAAAACTCGTTCAACAAAGTTGGACTAGATCATGTACTATTAGTAAAAGTAGCATCTACGGCGGTAGCTGGAAAATTGTTGGGGCTAACGCAGGATGAAATTATAAATGCTTTGTCTTTAGCCTTTGTCGATGGACAATCCTTGCGTACCTATCGCCATGCGCCAAATACCGGAAGTCGGAAATCTTGGGCTGCTGGCGATGCCACCTCGCGCGCAGTACGACTGGCATTGATCGCGCAAACTGGAGAGATGGGTTATCCTTCGGTTTTAAGCGCACCAATCTGGGGGTTTTACGATGTTTCTTTTAAAGGAAAGCCATTTCAGTTCCAGCGCGCTTACGAATCTTACGTGATGGAGAACGTATTGTTTAAAATTTCGTTCCCAGCAGAATTTCATGCCCAAACAGCGGTAGAAGCAGCCATGACTATTCATCAGCAGTTAAAAGAAGCGGACAAAACGATTGACGATATAAAAGCTATCACTGTTCGCACGCACGAAGCCGCTATTCGCATCATTGATAAGAAAGGTCCGCTGCATAATCCTGCTGATCGCGATCACGCCATGCAATATATGATTGCTATTCCATTAATTTTTGGCCGACTAACGGCATCGGATTATGAAGACGCTATCGCATCAGATGCAAGTATTGATGTGCTGCGCGACAAAATGACTTGTGTGGAAGATCCGCAATTCACAGCCGATTACCATGATCCAGAGAAAAGAGCCATTTCCAATGCGTTGAAAGTTACTTTTCAAGATGGGAGCACACTACCAGAAGTGGTGGTAGAATATCCGATTGGCCACCGCCGCCGTCGTGATGAAGGCATTCCAAAACTGATTGCTAAATATAAAGTCAACCTCTATAGGGTATATGCAGGGAAACAGCAAACGCAGTTACTGGAGAACACGCTGGATTACGAAACATTCCGAAATTTGGCCGTTAACGAATTGACAGATTTATTAGCCGTACCTTATCCGGTACGCTAGTAATTTTAAAATCGGTTTTACGACGGATTCCAATTGCTTTGGAATCCGTCGTAAAACCGATAATCTTGCGCAGCTAGATCTCTTAAAGCATTCGGTATTTGCCATTGCGCGCCATGCGACGCAAATTCATCGCATTCCGAGACAAATTTTGCTAATCCCACTTGGTCTATGTGTGCAAATACACCGCCTGTATGCGGCGCATACCCAATTCCCAATACGGAACCTATATCACCATCGATTGGTTGAGCAATAATACCGTCTGACAAACAGCGAAACGCATCAAGTGCAACGACATGGAGCAGTCGTTTGCCCAGAATATCTAGATCAATATTTGCTGCATTACTTGCTGTCGTTTCATCGACCACTTCACCGCGTTTTCCGTTTTCGTCGTAGGGATAAAAACCTGCCTTTCCTTTGCGCCCAGTTTTCCCTGCCGCTATCATCTTTTTAAGATGAGCGTAAGCCGCTTCTTGCGCTTCATGCAAAGCGGGCAGTTGATCGTACACGTGCAGCATCAGTGGCAAAGATATTTCATCCAATACCAACAAGGGACCAACTGGAAACCCTGCTTTTTTTGCGGCTTTCTCTACCATTGAAGCTGGTATTCCCTCGAGCACCATCGTTATTCCTTCCAACAAATAATTAAAGAAAATACGAGAAGTATAAAATCCCGGCCCGTCCTGGACAACGATCGGTATTTTATTTAGTAAATGAATGATTTTTAGCGCGGCATTTATCGTGCTTTGATCCGTTTTTTTACCCAAGATGACTTCCACTAGCGGCATCCGATCTACGGGTGAGAAGAAGTGCAAACCAATAAAGGACGCTGGATTTTGGCTGGATTGCGCCAATTGACCAATGGGTAAAGAAGTTGTATTCGAAGCAAACACCGTTTGCGCGGCCAAATTTGGTGATATGTCTGCAATAAGTTTCGTTTTCAGTGCGATATCTTCAAAAACGGCCTCTATCAAGATATCGGCCGATTTTAAATCTTCAAACTGCTCTGAAGCATGAATCCTTTGTACTAATGCTTTTTGCTCGCTAACCGTCATTTTGTTTAGAC
Organism: Sphingobacterium chungjuense; assembly: GCF_011316935.1. Classification (GTDB taxonomy): domain Bacteria; phylum Bacteroidota; class Bacteroidia; order Sphingobacteriales; family Sphingobacteriaceae; genus Sphingobacterium; species Sphingobacterium chungjuense. The sequence continues at coordinate 194,012 of NZ_WLYS01000003.1, read as the reverse complement.
ATACGAGCTTGTCGGTCACCTTTTGCGCATAATTTTTGCCGTGCTCGGCCTTGTCAAGATCAGTGTCTACTAAAGTCACATCCAGACCAGCACGAGCGCCTTCGTAAGCGATGCCAGAGCCCATCATACCTGCACCAATGACCCCAATTTTTGTCATTTCTCGCGATGTATTTTCAGCAATTTGCTTGATCCTTTCTTTGGCCGAGCGCATGCCATAATAGTTCGTACGTAGCATGGTAACCACCTGATCAGATAAGGTAGTATTGATGTACATATCATGCTCTAGTTGGCGCAGTGCATAATCATCAAGACCATCTTGAGATTTTAGGATAAGCGCCTGATAGGCCTCAACTCCAGCAAAAAGTGGATTAATGCGCGGCGTAGCAAGTATTTTTTGGTGCTCTTGAATAGCGGATGCCGTTTGTTGTGGAATGGCTTTTAAATGTTGTACGTAGTCGACAAGAATAATTAACGCATCTTCCTTATTTTCTACCTGTCTATCAATAATACCAAGCGATACAGCTTCGGGTATCGTTTGTAGCGTAGATTGTGTGGCAATTCGAAAAGCAAAATCTTCGCCCCAGAGCTGTATCATGCGAGTAACACTACCTAATGAAGGTAACATGCCAAAGGCAGTTTCCGGAAATCCAACCCGAACATTTTCGCCTAGTGCCAAACGATAATCGGCAATTAATGTCCAAGCGAAATAAATGCCTACACAATCTCCGCGTAGAATGGCGATTAATGGCTTATTATAGATTCGGATTTTCTGAATAAGTTGATCTATTCTATCCAGATCACTTCGAAAGGATTGTTCGTCTTTTGCTTGTTCGACTAATGTAATGTAGTCTGGATTTATAGCGGCATTTTTACCATCGATGGAGTAGCATAGCGCACTAACATGATCACGGCTAATCCAAGAATCAGCCAAGCTAAAGAAGTTTTTGATATGCGCTAAAGAAAGCGCTTGATTGGATGGTAGGTTGACAGCTATCTCTACAACACCTTGCGGATGTTGCAGAATGTTAAATCCGTCAAGGTTAGAACTATTCGTCATATGAAATTTTTTGAGGCTGGTTTTGAGAAGCAGTTGTGTTGTACTCTACTTGATCAATCGTCATCTTTGCGATGATCTCCAACATGATCTCTGATGTACCACCAATAATTGTACCTACACGCACATCGCGATACAATCGGGCGATTTTGTAATCTTCTGTAAAGCCGTATCCGCCAAACAATTGCAAGCACTGACTCACCACACGATTGGCTAGTTCACTAGCTTGCAATTTGGCGACCGAGCATTCTTTGACCGCGTAAACTTGCTCTTGTTGGAGGTCGCAACAATGTTTTAAAAATGCTTTTTGAACGAGAATATCCGCCTCCATCTGTGCGATATTATGCCTCAACACTTGGAAATCTTTCAGCTTACGATTGAATGCACTTCTGTTTTGAATATAGTCCAAGGCATATTCCAAAGCCGATTCCGCGGTAGATAAACTGTGGATCGCGGCCGTGAGTCGTTCTAATTGCAGACCGCCCATGAGATAGGTGAAGCCGCTATTCTCTTGTCCCACTAAGTTTTTTGCTGGAACGCGAACTTGATCAAAATGCAATTCTGCTGTGTCTGATGCATGCCAACCCATTTTATTAATCTTTTGAGCAGATACGCCTTCTGCGTTTCGGTCAATCACTATTAAGCTAATTCCCTTAATGCCAGCTTTAGGATTCGTCTTTACTGCCGTAATAAAAAAATCTCCATAGTAGCCGTTGGTGATAAAAGTCTTAGACCCGTTGATGATATAATCGTCACCATCGCGTAGGGCCGTAGTTTTTATATTCTTGACGTCAGAACCCGCACCTGGCTCCGTGATGGCAATAGCACTGATCAAATCACCGCTAATAATGCCTTCCAAATAACGTTTTTGTAGTTCGGAAGACCCATACTTCCACAAATAAGGAGCAGACATGTACTGAATTACTAACGCAGATATGGTAAATCCACCAGAAAAGCATTTGGAAAGCTCTTCGCAGAATATCATGGAATAATAAAAGTCGAGTTGCAACCCTCCCAGTTCTTCCGGAAAATTCAAACCTAAAAAACCCATTTCGCCCATCTTTTTCCAGATGCTACGCTCAATTTGTCCGTTCTTCTCCCAAGAGTCAATATGGGGAATAATTTCTTTTTTGATGAAGGCGCGTAAGCTATCGCGAAAAGCATGGTGTTCTGGAGTTAGGGCATTATTAATCATCATATCTCGGTTTAAAGTATAGTTAGGGTAAGTTAATTAAATTCGAATAAATCGTATCAGAGACCCCGTTAACAGACTTTTATATATTTTAAAATAGTTCGTTTGAAATATAAATTGCCTGCTTCATTTATTGCAAAAATTATAAGCAAACACAAAGTTTGGTAAAGAAAATTTATTTTTACTTTATTCCACGGATATGGCCCACTTATAAATGCTAAATAAATTAGTATATTTGAGCGTCAATTTGGAAAACATGTCAAAAGGATTGCGGGAATATGCTATTGTCGATATTGAGACGACGGGTGGGAGTGCAGAACGAAGTAAAATCACGGAGATAGCTATTGCTATTCATAATGGCGTAGAGGAGATCGAACGTTGGGAAATCTTAGTCAATCCGCAGCAGCCTATTCCACCAGCTATTTTTGGTCTTACTGGCATTTCGGACGATATGGTGTCTGCTGCACCACTTTTCTCCGAAATAGCAGAAACTATTTATACGTTGTTGAAAGATCGCATCTTCGTGGCGCATAATGTAAATTTCGACTATTCCTTCATCAAACATCAGCTCGGCGAAGCTGGATGGCAATGGCAGGCTCCTAAGCTGTGTACGGTGCGATTGGCTCGCAAGATCAAGCCTGGATTGCCATCGTACAGTTTAGGTCGCCTATGCGATGTGTTAAACATTCGCGTACAAGATCGACATCGCGCTGGTGGTGATGTCACCGCGACAGTCGCACTTTTCGATCTGCTTCTAGCAGCAGATAGCGAAATGGTATTTTCGCAAATGCTCCGCAAAAATGGTTCTGAACAACGTTTGCCAGCAAATCTTTCACAAAATACCTTCGATAATTTACCAATCACGGCCGGAGTATATTATTTCCATGATCGATCGGGCAAAGTCATCTATATTGGTAAAGCTATTAATATAAAAAAACGAGTTGCCGGGCATTTCAGTGGGCACAATATACAAGCAAAACGGCAAGGTTTCCTGCAGGAGATTTATGATATTTCGTACGAACGCTGCGGTACGGAGCTTATGGCCTTATTGTTGGAATGTTTGGAAATCAATCGGCTGTGGCCGAAATATAACCGTGCATTGAAGCGAGTAGAACCTAAGTTTGGATTGGTGAGTTACATCGGAATGGACGGGTATCAACATCTCAGCTTGACGAAGCTTCTCAAACACCAAACCTGCATCCAATCTTTTTATAGTCTGCGTGAAGGTGCCGCTGTGTTTCGAAAAATGATCAACGATCTTGGTCTGGATATTCGCTTCTGCCATTTTCCTTTAGAAGTGCGGCTACCACAAACAGCTAATGATCTCGTACGCCGAATTCAAGATCTGCCAGATCAGGAATTGTATAATGGGAAAGTGGCTGCCGCTGTCGAATTGGCACAGGCCGATACATCAAGCTATTTTATTGTCGATCGCGGCCGCGATGAGCAAGAGAAAAGTTGTATTTGGATCGAAAAAGGGAAGTTTTACGGTATGGGCTACATTCCATCGGAAAGCCAATCCACTAGCTGGGCGGATTACAAAAGCGAACTGCAACGGCATCACGGCAATGAATACATGATGCAATTGATTGAATCTTTTCTGGTAAAATCTACCAGCAGACATCAAGTAATTACGATAGATGCAGAACAGTTGGACGAAGCTGCTATTTTAAAGCCAATAGAGCTTCGTATGAAGTTGCTTTAATTCAATTCACGAAATTATTCGAAGAAAAGCTCAAAACTTTCGTAATTGGCGCTATTCACACTAAAATATTACATACCGAAGAATGAAAATGTATTAAAATAAAGTAATTTCGACCACATCTATTACTAATTAACTGCAAGTTCATCCCATGAAACAACTTTTTATAGCTTGTTTAGTTTGCTTCGCTACTTTTGCCTTTGCGCAAGAGAAAGAAAAAACGAAGCAGAAAGCAAATTATGCATTAGCTGCCAAATTCTCTCCTGAGAAGTTAAAGAAATTGATACATTCTACCAGCGTGTCTCCTAATTGGATTAATCATTCCGATCGCTTTTGGTACGAGTACAGCTCACCAGCTGGCAAAAACTGGTATTTGGTAGATCCTGCCGCAAAGCGGAAATCATTACTTTTTGATCACGACGATTTGGCTGCAAAGATCACGCGCATCGTGCGCAATCCTTTTGATGGCCAGCATTTGGATTTAAAAGATTTACGGTTCACCGACGACGAGAAACGCATCCAATTTGAAGTGCAAAGCACAAAAGATACGATCAAGAGCAAGGAAGAGATCGCGAAGTTGAAAAACAAATCGGATACGATTAAGAAAAAAGTATTTCACCTAGAATACGATCTAGCATCGGGTGCATTGCGCGAAATCAGTGACCAAACGAAAGAAAAAAACACCCTTTCGTGGGCTAACTTCAATCCGGATACCACGCGCGTATACTTTGCCAAAAAGTTCAATCTGTATTGGATGAGCAAGGCCGATTACGATAAAGCGGTGAAGGATGAGAAAGATAGCACGATTGTAGAACATCAATTCACTACGGATGGCGTGCTGAATTATGCTTGGGGTGGTGATGAATATAGCATTACTACTGGCGGCGATAAAGACGAGGAAGAAAAGCGCAAAGCAGTTTACTTAAGCTGGTCGCCCAATGGTCAGCATTTCGTTTTAACACGCAAGGATGGGCGCCATTTAAGTCCATTGTGGGTTATTAATAATGTAGGAGCGAAGCGCCCAACGCTCGAAACGTACAAATATCAAATGCCCGGTGAGGTAGATTCTACCGAAACGGAACTGTATATCTTCAACGCACAAACTTTGTCGCCAAAACGTGTGGGCGTAAATGCTTATAAAAATCAGACGATCGGTATTTGGAGAAAAGACCGAGATAAAAGCAGCTATACGGGCAAGCGTTATGTGGGCTATTGGCATGGCAACAACGAAGAGTTTTACATTTCGCGATCAAGTCGCGATTTAAAACGCATTGATGTATTAGCCGTAGATATCAATGGCAACGTGCGTACACTGGTAGAAGAACGTTCGAATGTGTACCAAGACATTCACAAACCGTATTTGGTGAATGATGGCAAACAGTTTGTACATTGGTCGCAACGTGATGGTTGGGGGCACTTGTACCTGTACGATAATCAAGGAAATCTTCAACGCCAGTTGACTTCCGGGACGTACAATGTGGATGATGTGCAAGCTTATCAATCGGCAGGAAATACCATTCTATTTACGGCCAATGGCAAGGAAAGTGGAGAAGATCCTTATTTCTTACATTATTACAGTGTGTCTTTAAACGGTGGTACGCCTAAGTTATTAAACTCGGGTGATTTTGATCATCAAATCACCACAAGCGAAAGCGGTAACTATTTCGTCAATAATTCATCACGCGTAAATACCACACCAGAATCTAATCTATACGCTGCTAATGGTCGTTTGGTGATGAAGCTGGAAAAAGCAGATTTGTCCGCTTTGTTTGCTGCTGGATACAAATTCCCAGAGCCATTCACGGTCAAAGCCGGTGATGGCATTACCGATTTGTACGGCGTGATGTACAAACCTTTTGATTTTGATTCGACTAAGACTTATCCGGTAGTAGAATATGTATATCCAGGTCCACAAACAGAAGCGGTAAACAAATCCTTTGGTCGTAGCATGGATCGTATTGATCGGTTGGCGCAAATGGGTTTTATCGTGATCACAGTTGGTAATCGTGGTGGACACCCTGCGCGTTCGCAATGGTATCATACTTATGGTTATGGCAATTTGCGCGATTATGGTTTGGAAGACAAAAAAGTAGCTGCCGAGCAGTTGGCCGATCGCCATCCATTTATCGATGTCAATAGAGTTGGCATCACCGGTCATTCGGGTGGAGGATTTATGTCTACCGCCGCCATGCTCGTATATCCAGATTTCTTCAAAGTAGCTGTATCTGGAGCTGGTAATCACGAAAATAATATTTACAACCGTTGGTGGAGCGAACGCCATCATGGCGTAGGCGAGAAGATCTCTACAAAAGGCGATACTACGTTTACGTACGACATTGACCGCAATTCGGTCTTGGCTAAGAACTTGAAAGGTAAATTATTGATCGCCACCGGCGATATTGATAATAACGTGCACCCTGCCAATTCTATTCGTATGGCGGAAGCCCTGATCAAAGCCAATAAACGATTTGATTTCTTGTTATTGCCAGGGCAAAGACACGCTTTTGGCGATATGACCGAATATTTCTTTTGGAAAATGGCCGACTATTTTTCCCAACATCTGATCGGTGATTCAAAAATGGATGAGGTGGATATGGTGGAAATGAATCGCGAAAGACCGTTAAGTCGATAGTCATACCATTACCGACCACTGTAGCACACGAATGCTACTTAGGATACAAATGCCCATCCAATCACAGATGGGCATTTGTTTTGCAGGAAAAAGTACAGCAGCGATAAAAATAAATGGAAAATTAGCTACTTTAGTCGACTATGAATACGGATTATTCGAATAATAAACGGCGCTCTAGGCAGATCATGATTTTTATATTGAAGATCGTGATAGCAGGAATTTTGATTTGGAGTCAGGTGCAGTTTGAAGAAATATATGCATTGAGTCCAGAATCCAAGCGGGCTCGGAGTTTTCCGATGCAGATGCTGCTTGCCGCGTATACGTTCTTGATACCCAGTATTATTTTCTCGATCATTCGATACAGTTTTATTGCTATTTATCACGCACGAAACGCCAATAGAGCAGTGCGAGGTAATTTCGTTTTGGGAGTAAACCGGTTGACCGCCGTAGCCAATGCTATTTGCGCCATCATTGCCATGATGATCTTTTTTGGGATCAATCCCCTAGAGTTCGTAACCAGCTTAACAATAGTTGCAATGGCCATTGCGGTTACTTTTCGCGATTATATTACCAATATGATCAGTGGCCTGATCATCATGTTCTCCGATCAATTATCTATAGGAGATCGCATACGAGTAGGTAATCAGCAGGGGCGAATTATTGATATTACTTTAGCCAATATTGTATTTCAAGACGAAGAAGACGATATGGTGATGGTGCCCAACAATATGGTATTTACATCTACGTTGACGAACCATTCGGCGCATCCATCCAGTTTATTTGCGGTGAAATTTGAGTTGCCACTAGATGTTGCTTTGGAGGTGGAGCTATTAGAATCAGCCTTGCGAGAAAGTTTGCAAGCGCATCCCAATCTGCAAGACGGTGAAGAGATGGAGCTCAAAGTCGTGGAGATTGGTAAAGATTACGTGAAATATCGTATCGATTTGCATGCCGTGAGCAACAGCAATAAATTACACAGGCGACTCGAAAACGAAATATTGAAAGAAGTGCTGAAGTTCGAGCAGAGTGCGACCGCAGCTAAATCCGTCTAACTTTTACCTCTTTTACAAAGTGCTGCGCATCTTTCGTAAGAATGAGATCTGCGCGATAGCGTGTCGGAAGAATATTCTCATGTAAATTTGGTTTGTTTATTTCATTCCAAATTCCGCTGGCCATTTTTTGACTTTCCTCCGGCGACATATCGGCATATTTATGAAAGTAGGAGGTATTATCTTGAAAAGCTGTTGCACGGAGCGACTCAAACCGATCAATGTACCAACTAACAATATCTTCCTCTGCCGCATCCACGTAAATAGATAAATCGAAAAAATCGGATACGAAAACCCCGTTGCCGGATTGTTTTTGCGAGTTTACCTGCAATACATTGATTCCTTCCACAATCAAGATATCGGGCTGCTCAATGGTCTGATATTCATTAGGTACAATATCATACACCAGATGTGAGTACAAAGGCAATTTGTAAGTTCTATTCTCAGACTTCATCTCTGATAGAAAGCTTAATAGCAAGCGTGTGTCATAACTTTCTGGAAAACCTTTACGATTAAGGATACCTTTTGCAATTAGTTCGGCATTGGGGTACAAAAAGCCATCCGTTGTTACTAAATCTACCTTTGGTTTTTCTGGTAATAAGGATAATACCTTCTGCAAAACTCTGGCTGTTGTACTTTTGCCCACGGCCACCGAACCGGCTATGCCAATGATAAATGGTAAACGTTTTTCTTCACGATGAAAGTAATCATTGCTGAGTGTATGTAAAGATCGATATTGTTGAATATGCAGCTCAATGAGACTCGATAGCGGAAAGTAAATATCTTCGATCTCGGCAATGTTCAGCGGCTCACCTAGCGCTCGGAGATTATCCAAGTCGGACGCAGCCATATTATGTGATCGTTTACCATTAAGTTTTTTCCACTCCTCTTTGGTGAAGGTGCGAAATGGATTGGTAAACGTTTGCTCTTGTATCGAAGACATGATTTACGTGTTTTGCTGGCACAAATATAAACCTATAGATCTATATTTTTCCTAACATTTAAATCAAATAGATGCTAATAAGCCATCCAAAATCAATCCACCTGTGGCAGGGTTGGTAGCCAACGGCACATTATATAAGTCGCAAATGCGCATAAGCATTTGAATATCTGGCTCGTGCGGATGTTTTCCAAGTGGATCACGAAAGAAAATAATTCCATCAACTTTTCCTTCAGCAGCTAATGCTGCAATCTGGGCGTCGCCACCTTTGGGGCCGCTAAGTTTCAGTTCAACTTCTAAACCCGTCTGTCTGACATAAGTACCTGTCGTACCAGTGGCTACGATATGTGCTTTGGAAAGCGAATCTTTGTGATCTTTTACAAAAGCCACCATTTCGGCTTTTTTTCCATCGTGTGCTACGAGAGCGATTGTCTTCATTCTATTATGGAGTAGGAATTATAATTTATCTCTGACTTATTTGTAGAATCTGTGAATATCTGGAGATTACTACAAGATACTATTTTAGCAGCGGCTATCCAAAAAACAGATAAGAAACCACGATTGCTGCGATGACGCCGACCAATTCGGCTAGGAGGGCACAAGGTAGAGCATGTCGCGTATTCTTTATCGAGACCGATCCGAAATAAACCGCTAAAACATAAAATGTAGTTTCTGTAGATCCCTGAATCACACAAGCTACACGTGCAGCAAAATCATCTGCGCCTTTGGCATTCATAAGGTCGATCATCAATCCGCGGGCGCCGCTGCCACTTAATGGTTTCATCAAAGCCACTGGCAAGGCATTTACAAAGCTTGTGTCCAGACCTACAAGCGCCACCGCGTAAGCGACTCCGTTAATGATGTAGTCCATCGTGCCTGAAGCGCGGAATATAGCAATGCCAACAAGAATAGCTACGAGATAAGGGATAATCTTTACCGCCACATCAAAACCTTCCTTAGCACCATCTATAAACGCATCGTAAACATTTATTCCCTTGATAAAGGCAAGGGCTATAAAAGAAACAAAAATACTCATCAAAGTAACATTGCCAACCACGCGAGAAATCACACCGATCTCTTCTGGACTCAGCGTGTTGAAATAAAACAACATTCCAAAGACGAACAGAGACAAGCCGCCCAAATAAGCTAGTACAACCCTGTTAAAGAGATTGATGCGTTGATAAATAGATACCAATATCAAGGCGGCGAGTGTAGAAAAGAAAGTGGCAATTAATATCGGAAGGAATACGTCGGAAGGTTGCGCCGCACCAGCTGCTTGTCTATAAGCCATGACAGAAAATGGCAAAAGCGTTAGACTTGAGGCATTGAGCACAATAAACATAATTTGGGCATTAGAAGCGGTATCCTTCTTCGGATTAAGCTCCTGTAACTCCTTCATCGCTTTCAAACCTAACGGTGTAGCGGCATTATCTAACCCTAAAGCATTGGCGGAGAAATTCATTAAGATTGATCCCAGCGCTGGATGATTTTTGGGTATTTCTGGAAATAGTTTATGAAAAAATGGACCAACTATACGCGCAAAAATAGTAATCATACCGCCACGTTCACCGATCTTCATAATCCCTAAAGCGAAAGTCATCATGCCAACAAGACCGATACTGATGGTGACGCTGGTTTCTGCACTTTTAAATAATGAATCTACAATCTGTTGGAAAACTTCGGTGTCTCCTCCGATTAGTTTAATCAGTGCCACGACAAAGGTGATCAGAAAAAATGATACCCAAACGTAATTTAGCGCCATATAAATGTGGATTGTGCGGGGTAAATGTACACATTTTATAGAAGATTGTACGGGAGCTTTTTGTATAACAAATAATAGGTAAATGCACGCAAAAAAGATAATTCTATACGTTTATAATTATCTGCTGCGGCTTTATTTTCTATGTTTGTGTGCAACAGAGGTGTGTATAATCCAAAGGATAGGCCTTGTTATGATTATCGTCACCTTATCAGAGAACAAGAGAAAAAGGCATATCAAATGCATTTCGAAGACAATTTTATTTTAAAAAATGATACACAGAATGCATCTGCAGCATATTCGGATCATACTTTGTTTTTCTTAGATTCTTCTGGTTTTGTTACCTCATACAATGGTGATATAAATAGATTTCTTCCAGAAGGAATGAATAATCCTATTGGAATGCATTTTTTGGAACTAATCGGAGTAGATAGTCCCTCTATTGAGACGATGGCGGAGATAGTCAAAGAACTAATACGTTGTGACCGGAGCAGTCATCGCATTCATTTAAAAAATAAACATAAAGAGACATCCTCTTTTTCTGCAAGCATCGCATCACTGCGAGATGGTGAATATAATGTTAGTGGTTTTGCAATGCAGATCGTACCATCTCCAAATATGGATGATGAGCAAGTCGTTGATATGATTAGCGAAATTAGAGACTACGCTATATTTAGACTAGATTCCGAAGGCAACGTGAAAAATTGGAATAAAGGTGCCAAGCGTATTAAAGGTTATTTGGCAGAAGAGATCGTGGGTAAGAACTTTTCGGTGTTTTACACCGAAGAGGATCGTCAGGCAGGTTTACCATCGTTGCTATTAGAGCGTGCTAAGAATTTAGGAAGTGCAAACACGACAGGATGGCGATTAAGAAAAGATGGTAGAGAGTTCTGGGGTAATGTCACCATAACTGCCATCCACGATGTAGCGGGCGCTGTTATTGGTTTTTCGAAAGTAACTCGCGACTTAACGGAAGAGCGAAGTGTCGAGTTAGCAATGAAAGAGCTACATCGACAATTACTTAGCAAAACACGCGATGTTGAGGAATTTACGTTTGCAGCTTCACATGATTTGTTAAGCCCCGCACATTCCATCATCAGTGTAACAGATCTTTTGCGAAAAACTCTCGGCGAAAAATTGGGTGCAGAAGATCGTTATTATTTCCAAGCAATAGAGGATTCTGCAGGTCGCATTATTCAAATGCTTAAGTCACTATTGGATCACCTGAAATTAGATGGAAAATCCATTAAAGAGTATTGTAACCTTGAAGAAATAGTGGAATTTGTCAAGATGGATTTGCGTGTTCAGATTTTAGATTCGAAGGCCGTAATTACATGTGAGAAATTACCTAAAGTATTAGGCTACGCATCATTTCTTTATCAATTATTTCAAAATTTATTAAGCAACGCACTTAAATTTCATCAAAAAGATGGTATACCAGATATTCAGATAAAATCCGTCGAGAAAGATACTTCTTGGCTTTTAAGTGTGAGCGATAATGGTATTGGTATCCCAGAGAAAGATTCGGAAAAAATTTTTACGCTATTTCAGCGGCTTCATTCCGAATCATCATATGCAGGTAGTGGCATAGGTTTAGCGACTTGCAGAAAAATCGTGGCACTTCATGGAGGAGAGGTCTGGATAGAGTCACAGCTAGGCCATGGCACTACCGTTTTTTTTACATTGCCTAAATGACAGTATCAATCTTATTCCACATACTGAGTATTGATCACGATGTGGAAAAAAAACAAAAATATATCATTAATAGGTTTTTTTATTTTCTAATCTTTAAAGAATACAAAGTACTAATAAATCTATTTTCAATTTTTAGGTATTCTATTTTATAGTGTGCAGTACATATTATGGTTAAAAAGACAAGAATGGTAATATGCGTTGTAGACGATGACCCTATATTTCACTACGTATGTAAAGTGAATTTTTCGTTGTTGTGTAAAGATTTGGAATTTATTGCCTTTTTTGACGGACAGCAAGCTTACGATTACTATATCGCGCAATCTGAACGAGGTCAATCACTACCTGATATATTGTTGGTGGATATTAATATGCCGCTAATGAATGGTTGGGAATTAGTAGATCATTTAAGCCATAAGAAATTGCTTCATACAACCAAATTGTATATTGTTAGTTCGTCGGTATCGCCCGAAGATAGTTTTAGAAGTTTATCCAAGAAAGAAGTAACTAGTTACGTTACAAAACCATTACTCAAAGAAAATTTTGAAGTTATTTGCGGAAATACAAATGAAATGGGTCAAAATTAAATGCAGGATTTTAACTGTATACAATTCGTATAACGAAAACTAACAAGCGTACTATGCCAGATCAAGAATCTATTAATTTTGCCCCGCCTCTACCAATGTTGACCTTTCCAGCAAGTATCGAGCAAGCTGTGCGTGATGTCATTACAGCTGCAACCGATGTGTGCTCCACGAAATTTGCGACTTTAGCCTTTTTGGATGGTAAGCACCAATACAATATCTATAGCCATGGATTTGAGTTAAACCGTATACCGATACAAGATTCAATAATTTATAGATTAAAACAGGGAAGTGATTTAGTGATTGTCGAAGATTTAGCTTTGACACAGCAGTTTTGTAACTTATCATTAGGTAATGTATGTCCCCAAATACAATTTTACGCTGGGATTCCACTTCAAAATAAAAGAAAAGAAGTATTAGGTTATCTCTGTATTTATCATGATAAGCCTACTAAGATTACAGATGTACAACGCTTATTGTTACGTACTTTAGCGTCTCAAATTGTTTTGCTGGTAGAAGATAAAGATGCTATTCCGTCTGTAGATGGAAAATATAATCATTGGGATGACCACCTTATACGTCGGGAATCATTGTTTAATAGGACAAAAATGGTAACTCTTTTGTTGGGTAAAAATTTCTCTGTATTAAAATGTCATCCGTACCTCTCTAAATTAATTAGTGAAAATCTGCATCGGGAAATCCAGATAGGTGATGATATTCGGGATTACCTTGGAGATAGTACTATGCCCGAATTTATAAATAATTATAATCGTGCTTTAGCAGGACAAAGTATTTCTGTGCAAACCAAATCAGGTATCTGTTGGGGCGGGGTCAATTCATATTGTCATTTCAGTCCTGCCTATAGCGTAGAAGGTGATTTGGTAGGAGTATCATACCATGCGATGCCGATATTTCCTGAGAATATGGAAGAAAACATCTCTGAACAAAGTGATCAACAGTTGCAATGGCTGAATGATCTGCAATCGCATCGTTTTAGAGGGCCACTTTCTTCGATTTTGGGAATTACACAAATTTGGAAGGAGTTGGGAAGTACACCTCGCAACGAAGAAATAGATATGATTATTCAGGCAGCAAATAAGTTAGATCGTGAAATACAAAGTGTACTATTTAATTTAGCGAAAAATGATTAGTATAAATAACTGATCTACTTCTTGTGCTGGCAGCGATGATTTAAATGGTAATCGATATCTCTATAATCTTCTGAACTATTAAGACCTTTACCTGCTTTACTATTTCTACTTGATAAACAAGTTTTCTAGCTCGTATCGGTATTCTTATAATACATACTGAAGCTAATGGTATGATGATCAAATAATCTATAAAAATTACCGTGCCCTCATACTATATCAAAGAAAGTTTAAAAAATGTTAATTGCTAAAAATAAGTTGTTTAAACCCTTTTTTTTATAGAATATTATAAAATAAAAATAATCGAGAAGTTTATTTTTCCTGTGTATTGGAAATATTATTTTAAATACAATTTTAAAAATAAGTCGCTTAAATATGAAAATATGTTTATTATTATGATATATTTGTAATGTTTATACCAAAAACTAAGTTATTATGAAACTCAATAAGCGTATAGGGGACACACTGGGCTTAGTGAAGATTGAATATAATCCGGAATATAATAAGTCAGATAATGCAGATATTGTTGCAGAGTATCTACATGCTTTATGCAGCTTCTATGGTGAATTGATTGGGAAAAATATCTCTTTATCAAATCCCATTGAATTTGCATGCAAATACTATCGAATTTACTTACAGGGTATGCTTTCCGAAGAAGGCTATGCTGGAGACTATTCTCTAGGTTCGATTTATATGTTTTTCAATAGCTTGATTACAAATGAGCTCGAATCGTCGAAGATTAGACAAAAAGATACTAAACTCCTGCGATGGCAGGAGTATAGTGAAGCATTATACGCTGAATTTGAGCTTCGCGATGCCGTTTAATTTTAATGCGTATATTGTCATATGGCTATCGCATTATCAATAATCCTTTATGATTTTATTTAGCATCCCGAACCATCCGCAGCACAACTATCGCCATCATTCACTACAAATTTAGAGCTAGGATTAGCTGCTCGCCATTCGGTAAATGTTTTTTCTAAAGTTTGTAAGAATTGATCAGAGGCTTGAGCTCCAGAAATGGCATACTTCCGGTCGAAAACAAAAAAAGGAACCCCACGCACACCCACGCTTCGCGCTTCTTGAATTTCTTGCCTTGTTTGATAAGCGTATTTATCGTCATTCAGAGCATTATCTACATCTTCCCTGTTAAGACCAATATCCTGCGCTAAATCTTGTAATGTCGTGACATCGCCGATATTTTTTCCTTCTACAAAATGAGCTCTAAATAGTACTTCTTCAGCTTTGTTGCCTAGTCCTTGCTCTTTAGCTATTTGTATGAAGCGATGTGCTTTGAATGTATTGACTATTTGAACCTGTTCAAAATTAAAGTCTAGCCCCACGCTTTTAGCATAATTAGAGACGTGAGCAGCCATACCCTCCATCTGCTCTCTACTTAAGCCTTTATATTCTTCGAAGTAGGCAATTTGATCAGGTAGTGGTGTTTCAGGTAGATTTGGATCTAATTGAAAGCTTTTCCAAACTATTTCCAATTGATCTTGATGCTCAAATTGTGCTAAAGCGGAGTCGAAACTACGCTTACCGATATAACAAAACGGACACATGATGTCACTCCAGATTTCTACTTTCATACCTTTATATTTTATAGATGGCTACAAAATACTCCATCTATTATAATCATAAACTCAAATATAACGCATAAAAATGAGGATAATATAAGCTGTATGTAAAATTATAAACGAGCAAGAAATATGAATTATCAAACGTCTGAAATTCAATAGTGATTACTTTCCAGCACTTCGGCAATCAGGTTGGACTCGTAACCGCGACCGAGTGCGTATTGAAAAAGCTTGTGCTTTCTTTTAAAATCGTTCTCTTCCCGAATCAGGAGATGCTTTTTGTTGATTAGAGATTCTAGTGTCGCAAAGTACTCATTACCATCGATTTCGCTCATAGCTATACGGATCAAAGGAGCAGATATTTGTTTCAGTTTTAAGCCTTGTTTGATCTTTATTTTGCCCCAACCTTTCATTTTGAATTTACCACGGGCATAGGCTCTGGCGAATCGTTCCTCATTCAAGAAGTTGTCTTCGATGAGTTGACTGATAATTGCTTCCACATCCTGCATATGCAAACCCCAACTATACAACTTATCACGTACTTCTTGCTGTGCTCGCTCTTGAAAAGCGCAGTAGTGCTCCGCCTTAGCGCGGGCTTGCATGGGCGTATATACTTTTTTCGGGCGTTCAGTTTCTGACATTGCAAATCGCTTTCGTACAAAAATACTGGTTTCTAGGGATTGCTGAGTACAACTTATAGTCAGAAATTTAACTTTAGATAGCACACTTAAAAACTATTACTCATGAAAACATACTTTGTATCCATAAAATACTATGGCATAATCCTTTTGATATCGCTTATTCTTGCAAGCTGTTCAAAAGATGATAACATTGGAGGTGGCGACAATGGTGGTGGAGTAGATGGTCTTTCTGGTACGATTTACTATGATTGGGCTAGCGATGGCATTATGCGGTTTGCCATGCCAGCTGGTTCTGGTGGTGCGTTTATTCCAGATAATAGCGATCTAAATAGTTTTGATGTCTCGCGCGATGGTCAAGAAAGGTTGACAGTGATGGATGAGAGCACCTTAGGTGTCTATCCGATTCGATTTATGATTAGCAAGATGTCTGACAATACCATGCTAGAAAACTTCGTATACAACAGCCCCGGATTGAATGCGTATTGTAAAGGATATTTGTCGCACGACAAAAGTCATATCTTAATTACGTCCAATGACGAAGAAGATGGCGTTACCATCGTGCGCAGAAATGGCGAATTTGTAACCCGTTTGCTAGATATCAATGGCGAACCATTCGATTTTAATGCGACACGACTTTGGCTGCCAGGTAACAGCCTATTGCTTACGCACAAAAATTACATTATTCGTCTAGATCCGCCGTATACATCCGGTCAATTGGTAAAAGAGATGACGTATGATGACTGGGGAGATCTGGATGTTAATCCTGCCGGAACACAACTCTTAGTACGAATTGGAAACCATCTACATACCATGGATATGAATGGTTCGGAGCCTGTGAAAATTACAGAAAGTAATTTCAAGGAAGCAAAAAGTATCTTCTCGCCCGATGGAAAGCATATTTTGGTGGGTTCAAATTATAGACAGACAGGACCGTTTGGTTTTGTATGGGATCTAAAAATAATTCCAAACGATGGCAAAGTGTATAATGTGGATCCGGTAGCTGCGAATTCGCCAGGCGTGATTCCAGTGATTTGGAGAAACGATAAAATAGAGTCTGCTGGTGGACAGGTGATTTGGCGTTAAAACCTACGGATTGTTAATCGAATTGCGTAACTTAACTACTTGTCCATCACATCTCATCCTATGCGCACTTGCCTCTGGCATATCTCTTTTCTCGTATATATGCTTTCGTACTATTCAGCATCAGCCCAGTCTATGCGGGATATTAAGCACTATGGCGATAGCATTTACCAGACAATAAAGTTACTTCCAGATCATGAAGAGAAAGCATTTGCACTATTAGATCTTAGCTTTTTTTGGGGCGATTACGATACCGCTCAAGCATTTTTGTATATCGCTCAGGCGCAAAAACTGTTTCCGAAAGACAAAGATCAAGCATTTCAATTAGGAGTGATCGACTTTTATAAAGCTTCCGCCTATTTTGATGCCGACTCAGACAAGGCCAAACAGCTGTATATGGCCGCAGAAAAAAACCTGAGTAAAATCAATAATGAACGAGCGACTCGTTACCGCATCCGCTTGTGGTCTAGCTACGGTGCGCTATTGCAACGGGAAGGACGCGCTCGCGAATATGTAGAAGCGCTGATTCACCGTGTGATTCCGATGGCGACAGCCATTCGCGACACGACATTATTAGGTAGTAATTACCAAAATGTAGCCATGGCATTAATGAATATGCAGGATTACAAGCAAGCAGATCGCTATTATAAGCGAGCGATTGATCTGCTGCGTTACGATTCGGCACTCGATGAACATCGCTTGACGGCTTATGTAAATGCGGCACGCAATGCCATTTTTCAATCCCATCTAGATCAGGCCGAAGTATTATTGCAACAAGCTGCCAAAACACTGCAGTTAATTCCGCATTCGACCTACGGACCCATGTATTACACTGTTTATGGTAGTTATTGGAAGAAAAAAGGAAAATTTGACAAAGCTTTTGCCCAATTTGATAAAGGTTTGGCATCAGCGCGCGCACTGAAAAGCGAATCGCTAGCTGCAACAGTCTTGTTTGATCAGTATGAAGCTTTTCGAGATGCTGGCAAATTGCCAGAAGCCAAACAAGCACTGATGCAAGTGCTACCCTATGTAGAGCGTACCGCCATTTTGCGAAACAAACAGCGGATCTATTATAATTTGGCTACGATAGAAAGCGATTTGCAGCAATACGAAGCATCTGCAGCTTGGTACAAAAAGTACGCCGCTGTGGTAGATACCATGGCGGTAGATGCGAATGAAACGCGCATATTAGAACTGGAAAAGAAGTACCAAACAGCAGAAAAAGAAAGAGAACTTTTACTTACGCAAGAAAAAAATCAAGCACAGCAAATCACGCTAATCCGCACACGCGGATGGATCGTTAGTTTACTATTTTGTCTGATCTTGTTGCTCATGTTTGTTTTCATCGGCTACAGCAGCATGCGTAACCGCAAGCAGCTAAACGCGCAGCAGGAAAAGTTACAAATCTTTAATGCGATGGCACATGGCGAAGAGCAGGAGCGTAGTCGTATTGCACGAGATCTGCACGACGGATTAGGCGGTATCTTAGCAGGTATCAAGCTCAAGCTTTCCGCTCTGGTTGTACAAGCAGCAGCAAATGGCAAAACTGACTATAAAAAACAAGATGATCCTTTGCAGGAGTTAATACAGCAGGTTGATTATTCGGTAGACGAGGTGCGTCGTGTAGCGCGGAATATGATGCCCGAATCTTTGCGTACGATGGGGTTGGAAGCTGCACTTAGTGACTTGTGCCGAAGCATGCAACATGCCGCTCTGAAGGTCGATTTTAGTGCCATCAATTTGTCAGGCCATCATGATCAACGATTCCTAACCGGCGTATACCGCATCGCACAAGAATTATTGACGAACACGGTGCGTCATAGTCAAGCTTCGCACGTATTGTTGCAATGCAGCGAAGATGATGGACAATTTTACTTATCCATTGAAGATAATGGGCGCGGATTCGACAAAGCAAAAGTCAGATCCAAAGGAATTGGATTACAAAATATTCAAAACCGAGTCGATATGCTCAATGGCGAGTTGGACATTGATACTGCACCGGATCAAGGTGTTTCTATACACATAACATTCAATACACATGTCTGAAAACATTCAAGTTATCGTAGTAGACGATCATCCTTTAGTTTTGCGTGGCTTCGAGTATATCTTGGCTGGTGCCGACGAAATACAGTTAAGTCAGTCTTTTGAGGACGCAAATGAAGCCATCGCTTATCTGGAAACTGCCGACGTGGATGTCGTGCTATTGGATATCAATATGCCTAATATGGATGGATTTGAAGCGATACAAATCTTACAAAAGCAACATCCTAATATACAGGTTATTGCGATTAGCAATCTCAATGAAGCCAGCGTCGCTACGCGTATGCTGCAACATGGTGCAGCAGGTTATCTACTCAAAAATGTATCGGCCGAAGAGTTGATTGACGCCATTCAAGCAGTTTGCCGAGGTGAAAAGATCATTGCACAAGAAATGCAAGAAATGCTGAAACAAGCCGATCATACCGTGCCGATCGTGACGCGGCGTGAGCAGGAAATTCTATTATTGCTGGCGCAAGGATTGACCACGGGCAATATTGCCGAGAATATGTTCATCAGCCCGCTCACCGTCGAAAGTCACCGTCGTAATCTTTTACAAAAGTTCAAAGTCAACAATGTCGCATCGCTCATTCATCGGGCTACCGAGATGAAATTTATATAAGCAGCTGCTATACGTAAGAAGCAAACAAAACGCAGCAATACCATGTTGCTTCTTGTACTATGTTGACATTTACCGATAAAGGAATCTATTGTGAGCCGGGCCAATTTTATATCGATCCGTGGAAGCCGGTAGATTACGCCATTATCACGCATGGACATGCGGATCACGCGAAGTGGGGTATGAAAAATTACCTATGTCATCACTTTACCGTTCCCATCTTACAAAGCAGAATTAGTCCTGATATCTCGGTGCAAGGCATTGGATACAATGAGACAATTTCGCGCAATGGCGTAAAGATTTCATTGCATCCAGCAGGGCATATCATTGGATCTGCTCAGATCCGTTTAGAATATAAAGGCAAAGTTTCGGTCGTCTCGGGTGATTATAAAATTCAGGAAGATGGTCTTTCTACACCGTTTGAACCGGTTAAATGCCATGAATTCGTGACCGAAAGTACTTTTGGTTTGCCGATTTACCGTTGGCAATCTGTTGCTACACAGAATGAACAGCTACAACAATGGGTAAAGCATAATCAAGAACAGCAAAAGACTTCGGTATTCGTGGGTTATTCGCTGGGTAAAGCACAGCGCATCATGCAGGCGCTGAAAGAAGCCGGACCACTATATGTGCATTATTCGATTGGTAAATTGAATCTGGCCTTCGAACAGATTGGCGTGCAACTTCCGAAATATGAAATTGTTGATTTACGGGAAGACGTAAAACATTTGGATCAGGGAATTGTGATCGTGCCGCCCTCCTTATTAGAATCGAAGGTGATCAAGAAAATACCACATATGGCGCACGCCATCTGCTCCGGATGGATGCAAGTGCGTGGTGCAAGAAGATGGCGCAGCGCAGACGCAGGTTTTCCGATTAGCGATCATGCGGATTGGGAAGGATTGATTCAAGCGGTAAAAGCCACTGGCGCCGAACAAGTGCATGTAACGCACGGACAGACGGCGGTCTTTGCGAAATACCTCAACGATATTGGCATCGCAGCAGATGTAGTGCCTACCGAATATGGACAAGATGAAGAGGACGAAAGTCTGGAACATAAGGAGGCGCAGTCATGAAAGCATTTGCAGACTTAATATTTGCTTTAGATAGCACCAACAAAACGACCGCAAAATTGGAGGCTATTCAGCAATTTTTGCGCGATGGCGAGGAGAAAGATAAATTGTGGTTTTTAGCTTTGTTTACTGGTAAGCGGCCCAAACGACCTTTGACCACGACTTTGTTAAAGCTATGGGCGATGGAGGTCTCCCAAATTCCAGAATGGCTGTTTTTAGAATCGTACTCGGCCGTAGGCGACCTTGGCGAAACCATTGCTTTGGTATTGCCGCCGCCATCGCAAACCGTTGAGCGTACCCTGTCGGAATGGATGACGGATATTTTACAATTAAAAGATCAATCCGAAGCAGATAAGAAAGCCTTTGTAATACAAGCTTGGGATACCTTGCCAGCGCAAGAACGTTTCATTTTCAATAAGCTGCTGGGTGGTAGCTTTCGGATTGGGGTATCTTCCAAAACGCTCATCAATGCCTTAGCGCGTTTTTATGCTATGGAAGAAAGTGCCGTAGCACACAGCATTATGGGGCATTGGAATAGGGAAGATGTCGTTTTTGATCTTTTGGTAAAAGGCCATTATAGCGACACGGAATTATCGAAACCATATCCTTTTTGTCTCGCATATGCATTAGAAAAGGAATTACCTGATTTAGGCGATCGCTCGCAGTGGCAAGCAGAATACAAGTGGGATGGCATCCGTGGGCAGTTTATTAAACGCAATGGCGAAGTCTTTATCTGGTCCAGAGGTGAGGAGCTCGTCACCGAGCAATTCCCCGAGATTGCCGAAGCGCTTGCTGCGTGGAATGGGAATTTTGTGATCGACGGAGAGATTCTTGCCGTTCGAGAGGAGCAAGTGCTTCCGTTTAGTGAATTACAGAAACGGCTTAACCGAAAGATAATCTCCAAAAAAATGCTTTCCGATGTTCCTGTATCTGTATTTTTGTACGATTTACTAGAATACGAAGCGGAAGACTGGCGCGCTCGGCCATTATCTGAAAGACGAGCACAATTAGAAAAACTTGTAGCACAAAATCCCGAAACTTCTTTACGATTATCAGAGGTAATTGCCAGTAGCGGTTGGGAAGACCTTCCTGCAATTCGTGAAGATGCGCGTTCGCGCAATAGTGAAGGTTTAATGCTCAAACATTTGGCTTCGCCCTATCATAGCGGTCGCAAAAAAGGCGACTGGTGGAAGTGGAAAGTTGATCCTTTAACTATTGACGCCGTACTTATTTATGCACAAAAGGGTAGTGGACGGCGAAGTGCTTATTACACAGATTACACTTTTGCGGTACGCCGAGACGATGAATTAGTGACGATTGCGAAAGCGTATTCGGGCTTGACGGATAAAGAAATACAAGAAGTCAGCCGATTTGTGAACCGCAATGCAACCGAAAAATTTGGCCCAGTACGCACCGTAAAACCCGAATTGGTTTTTGAGATTGCTTTCGAAGGAATCGCCTTGAGTAATCGTCACAAATCGGGTGTAGCACTACGTTTTCCCCGAATTTTGCGCTGGCGAAAGGATAAAACAGTGGCAGAGATTGATGATATTGAAGAAGTCAAGAAGCTAATCCCTGCCAGCACCTGATCGCATGAGTATATCTGTCAAGAAAAGTAGTCAGACCGATGGTTACGCGATTATCACGCGTTGGATGGCCGACAAGGGAAACCAACCATTCAGTTTTCAGGAGAAAACCTGGGCGGCGTACGCCAGCGGAAAAAGCGGTATGGTGGTGGCACCAACCGGTTTTGGAAAGACTTTTTCAGTATTTCTAGCCGTATTGCAAGATTTTATGAATCAGCCCGAAAA
Organism: Sphingobacterium chungjuense; assembly: GCF_011316935.1. Taxonomy (GTDB): domain Bacteria; phylum Bacteroidota; class Bacteroidia; order Sphingobacteriales; family Sphingobacteriaceae; genus Sphingobacterium; species Sphingobacterium chungjuense. The sequence goes on along the minus strand of NZ_WLYS01000003.1, from coordinate 171,419 downwards.
ATACCGTGCTGGATTAAAATTGATTTGGGTGACGCCGATCCGCAGTTTGGCCAAAGATTTGGCGCGCGCCATGCAAGAAGCCATTAATGAGATTGGTCTGGATTGGGTGGTGGATGTGCGCAATGGCGATACCGATGTGAAGCGCAAACAGCAGCAAAGCAAGCAAATGCCTGATGTCTTGCTCGTAACGCCAGAAAGTCTGCATTTGCTGTTGGCACAAAAAGCGCGAAACAAATTTTTCAAATCATTGCGCTGTGTGGCCGTTGATGAGTGGCATGAACTGCTCGGCACGAAACGAGGTGTGATGATCGAATTGGCGCTTGCCTATTTGCGCCATAACTATGCAAAGCTCCGAATTTGGGGAATTACGGCTACAATTGGCAATCTAGATCAAGCGCTGGAAGTGTTGATTCCGGCACCGATGAAAGGTGTGAAAATCGTGGCGACCGAAAAGAAAAAGATCGATATTCAACCAGTCTATCCCGACGAAGTCGAAGTGCTGCCTTGGGCTGGGCATATGGGCGGTAAGCTCGTAGAACAAGTCGTGCCCATCATTTTGGCTAGTAAATCGACCATTTTATTCACCAATACGCGCGGTCAAAGTGAGATGTGGTATCAGTTGCTTTTGGAAGCGTATCCTGATTTTGCAGGTCAAATCGCGTTGCACCACGGCTCGATCGATGGCGCAATTCGCGAATGGATTGAAGACGCGCTGAGCGAAGGGAAATTAAAGGCCGTAGTTTCTACCTCGTCGTTGGATTTGGGAGTAGATTTTAAACCGGTAGATACCGTCATACAAATTGGTTCGAGCAAGGGCGTAGCGCGATTTATGCAACGCGCTGGTCGGAGTGGTCATTCGCCTTTTGAGGTGTCTAAAATATACGTGGTGCCGACACATTCATTGGAATTGATCGAAGTCGCGGCTTTGAAAGAAGCGGTCAAGAATAATACGATAGAATCGCGCGATCCGATGGTGCAAACCTTTGATGTGCTCGTACAATTTTTAGTGACGATTGCTCTAGGCGGCGGATTTCGCCCAGCAGAATTGATGACCACTATGAAGGATACACATGCTTTCTCTTACCTCACCGAAGAGGAGTGGTCTTGGTGTTTGTTTTTCATCACGCGTGGCGGACAGATCGGCGCGAACTACGAAGAGTTTCATAAAGTCGTAGAGAATGAGGAAGGATTGATGGTGGTCACCAAGCGACGTATTGCCATGTTGCACCGCATGAATCTCGGCGTGATTGTCAGCGAAGCCATGATGCGGGTACGATTCACCTCTGGTGGTTACGTCGGTATGATTGAGGAATATTTCATTTCAAAACTAAAAGCAGGAGATAAATTTATTTTGGCTGGTCGCGTATTGGAATTAGTGCGCATCAAGGAAATGACAACCTACGTGCGACTGTCTTCTGGCAAAGCCATTACGCCCAGCTGGTTGGGCGGTAGGCTGCCTTTAAGTTCTAATCTAAGTCATTTCCTACGGCAGAAATTAGCGCGATCTGTTCATCCATCGGCCAAAGAACAAGAACTACGTTTCTTGCATCCACTCTTCGCGCGACAGCAAAGTTTCTCCCATATTCCGGCCGAAGATGAATTCTTAGTCGAATTGATTGTCACCAAAGAAGGATACCACTTATTTATGTATCCTTTCGAAGGTCGCCTGATTCACGAAGTGATGGCGGCTCTGATGGCGTATCGCATTAGCCGGTTTTCACCAATTAGCTTTTCTATGGCTATGAATGATTATGGTTTTGAGTTATTCTCTGATACGGAGATTTCACTTAATGAGGATCAACTGCAATCGATATTAAGCGCGGAAAATTTGATGGAAGATGTATTATCCAGTATTAACTCGACGGAGATGGCTAAGCGAAAGTTTCGAGATATAGCTGTTATCGCTGGCATGGTTGTACAAACATTTCCAGGAGCTCAGAAGAATAATAAGTCGCTGCAATCTTCCTCCGGAATTATTTTTCAGGTATTAGAAGATCACGATCCACAGAATCTATTGCTCCGACAGGCTTACACCGAAGTGTTCAATCAGCAGTTGGAAGAGCCCCGCTTACAAAGCGCGTTCAAACGTATAAATACCAGCAAGATTATCTTTAGATTTGCCACTGGGTTTACGCCGCTTAGTTTCCCGATCAAGGTGGATAGTATGCGGCAATCACTTTCTAGCGAAGATCTGGCGACACGAATTCGTCGGATGCAAGAGAGTGGAGGTCGACCCGGAAAGAGGCGATGAAGAACATACAAGAACAGGAAATTGATTTTGCAGGTGAAAAGTTAGTGCTGACGAATCAGCGTGCCCTGTATTGGCCTGCCGAAAACACCATTATCCTTTCGGATCTGCACGTGGGCAAAGCGGCGCACTTTCGTAAATCTGGTATTGCGCTGCCGCAACAGGTTGCTACGCGCGATATGGAACGTTTGCGCGATCTGATCACTCATTACCATCCCGAGAAGGTATTAATAACCGGCGATCTCCTGCATGCTGGGATGAATTCGGAAGTTGCCTTACTTAAAGATATTATTCAAGAAAACGATTCATGTAAGTTCCTATTAGTAAAAGGAAATCATGATCGCCTATCGGATCGCGCATTTGAAGAATTGGGAATTCGCATCTTAGCAGATGGTTATGCTATTGGGAATATTCATTTTACGCATGGCGATCGGCAGTTTTCTGCTGGTATCCACAGTATCAGTGGTCATCTACATCCCGGTATACATGTTGCTGTTGGTCGCAAAAGTACCATGCGTTTCCCTTGTTTTGTCGTATCCGATACACAGTTAATATTGCCCGCTTTTAGTCTTTTCAGTGGGTTAGATACGAGTTGTGTGCCCGAAGGGGCGTTTTGTTATGCCATCTATGAAGATGGTTTATTTGCAGTGAGTTGTTAATTTAATTATACGATGTTTATCCTATTACTTGTTCTGTCGGTTCTTTTGATCGTTTTGAGCACATTGCCCTTTATCCAACATCAACATTGGGTATTTCGCGTACCGGAGTTTATGCGTTTGCAGCTGCTCTTCTTACAGCTAATCGTGTTTCCACTTACTTTTTTCTACGTGCAGATCAATGGCTGGATGTGGGTATTGCAAGGTGCTCAAGCTGCACTAATCGTTTTTCACTTATACATTTTTGTGCGTTATACCAAGTTTTGGCGAAGCCAACGAAGCAAGGATGTTGATGGCGAAAAGTCTGAACAAGTGCGTGTTATCGCTTGCAATATTTATCAATATAACACCGAATTTCAACGATTTATTGATCTGATCGAAAACGAAGACCCCGATGTGTTCGTTACGATGGAGAGTAATGCTGCTTGGGAAGAAGCCATGCGCCCGTTAGAACAGGCGTATCCACACTATCAAAAAGTAACGTTGGAAAATACCTATGGGATGCATCTGTATACCAAGCTTAAGATGAATCGCGTAGAAACGCATTATTTCGTAGCCGATGATTTGCCGAGCATAGAAGCGGAGCTCGAAACTGCGGATGGACATCGATTTGTATTTTTTGCCGTGCATCCACCACCGCCGAGCCCGACGGAGGAAGACAATTCTAAAGAGCGGGATGGTGATCTACTGAGCGTGGCGAAGAAAGTTAGAGATTATGAATTGCCTGTTGTTGTCGTGGGAGATTTTAATAATGTGGCGTGGGCACGCGCTTCCATCTTATTCAAGAAAACCAGTGAATTGATTGATGCACGCATTGGTCGTGGTATATTGGCTACATTTCATGCGAAATACTGGTTTTTCCGTGTTCCATTAGATTTATTATTCCACTGCAAGGCTGTCTTTATTGATAAATTGTTTATCTATCCATCGGTAGGATCAGATCATTTTCCAATTGGATGCACGTTTCACATCAACCTGCAAAGTGAGGTGCAGCAAAAAGAAGTGAAAGAATTGGAAGAAGAGGAAAAAGAGGATGTAGAAGAGCTGATCGAAGAAGGTAAACAAGAAGAGAGCGATAATAGATAATCGCTCTCTTCTTGTTAATGTTGATGCCTTAGAAAAATGGACTACGCACCTTGCCCTAAGTTGATACTCAGTCCACCATCTATTGTAATGGTAGATCCGGTGACGTAATCACTATCTGCAGAGGCCAAAAATATGGCTGCAGCTTTGATGTCCTTCGTCTCGCCAGCACGCTTCATCGGAATATTTTGTTCCTTTTCCTTTTTCACCTTTTTATCATCCATGGCTTCTTGATTCATACTCGTCAAGATCATACCTGGAGCGATGTTGTTTACTTGGATTTCCTCTTCTGCCAACTCCAAAGCCAAGCTACGGCTGAAATTTTTTAAGCCACCTTTAGAAGCATTATAGTCGCTATTACCTGCCGTGACAACTTCTTCATGTATCGAGCTCACATTGATAATCTTTCCGCCTTTTTGAGCAGGTTTACGTAGGCGCAAGTATTTGCGTGTGCAATAAAAAGGACCGTACAGATTGGTTTTGATACAGGTATCGAATGTATCATTATCCATATCTATGACCTTGATATTGCTGCCGTTTACACCGGCGTTGTTTACCAAAATATCTATCTGACCGTACTCTTCAATTACTTTTTCAAATACGCTATTTACACTTTTTTCATCGCTTACATCAAGCTTATGTGTGGTATGAACCACCTTCTGGGACGTCAGATATTCAGATGTTTCTTTAGCACTATCTTCATCAGAATGGTATGTGATGATGACTTTAGCACCTTCTTCTCCTAAAGCTTCTGCAATGGCACGTCCAATACCAGAGTCAGATCCAGTAATGATGGCTACCTTATTGTCTAGTTTTCCCATTTGTAAAATAATTATTTAGAAAAAAAACAAGTAATCTCACTTTTTGTTTTTCAACTAACAGGTTAAAAAAAATCCCTTGTTGCAAATTATTTATGCGAAAAAATTCTGGTTACCCCGCTATTGAAGATCATGGCGTTATTGGAAACATGCATACCGCGGCCTTAGTAGCTTTGGATGGTACCATCGATTTCATGTGTTTTCCCAAATTTGATTCTCCAACCATTTTCGGAGCGCTCTTAGACAAAGATAAAGGCGGCTACTTTAGTATTACGCCCGAGATGCGCGATGTAAATGTGAAGCAGATTTATATTCCAGGAACGGCTGTATTGATTACTCGATTCTTTTCGGAAGATGGAATTGTAGAAATCACCGATTACATGCCCGTGGTAGAGGATTCTTGTTTTACATTTAACGCTATCGTGCGGAAAGTAAAAGCCATTCGAGGTAATATTAAATTCAAGATGCAATGTAAACCAAGATTTGGTTACGCCAAAGTAAAACATACGGCAGAACGAAGCGAAGATAGCATACACTTTAGTACGAAAGATAACGGTCAATCCACTGTACGTTTATCCGCCTCCTGCGATATGACGCTACGCGAAAATGATGCCTATGCGTCCTTTACTCTTGAAGAGGGGAAGAAGCATATTTTTGTATTAGAAACAGCCAAAGATGGTGACACGACTAATTTTAAAAGTATTGAGAAATATGGTATTGAGAACTATTTTGCTACCATTAAATACTGGCGTGATTGGTTGAAGCAATCTACTTATCAAGGTCGTTGGCAAGAGATTATTCATCGTTCTGCTATTACCTTGAAGCTAATGACATCTATGCAGTATGGATCTACGGTGGCCGCGATTACCTTTGGCCTACCGGAAGAAATCGGTGGTGATCGCAATTGGGATTATCGTTTTACATGGATTCGCGATGCCGCATTCTCGATGTATGCATTTTTGAAGTTAGGCTTTAAGGATGAGGCAAAAGCATTCTTAGATTGGATTATTACCCAAGATAGAGATCGCGATCTACATCTATTATATCGAGTAGATGGTACATCGGAGATGGAGGAACAAGATTTAAACCACTTAGAAGGCTATAAACAAAGTAAGCCTGTCCGCATTGGTAACGAAGCCAATAATCAGTTGCAATTGGATATTTATGGCGAGTTACTTGATACGATCTATATTTATAATAATATGTACAAGCCTATAACTTACGAGCTATGGGAGATCATCGTTAAAGAAGTGGCTCAGGTAGAGAAGCGATGGAATGAGCCGGATCACGGTATTTGGGAGATTCGAAATGAAAAACACGAATTTTTACATAGTCGATTGATGTGCTGGGTGGCCATAGATCGGGCTATTAAAATAGGTCAAGATCGTTCTTTCCCATACGATGCAGATCGTTGGCATCGCTTGCGAAATGATATCTACAAAGATATTTATGAAAATTTCTGGAATGATGATATCAAGGCTTGGGTACAGCACAAGGATGGTGCAAAGACATCAAAACGAATGGATGCTAGTGTGTTGCTGATGCCATTGGTTCATTTTATAACACCCGAAGAGCCTCGCTGGGAAGATACGATGAAAGCATTAGATGAAGAATTACGTATTGATGTTCTAGTCTACCGTTACCTAAACGATGAAGGAATTGATGGTTTAGAAGGTGAGGAGGGCACCTTTACCATGTGTTCGTTCTGGTATATTGAGGTACTGGCGAAGATGGGGCGCGTAGATGAAGCCGTCGAGAATTTCGAGAAAATGCTAAGTTATGGTAACCATTTAGGCTTGTTTGCGGAGCAAATCAGCAAAAAGGGCGAGCATTTAGGGAATTTCCCACAAGCCTTTACGCATCTCGGTCTCATCAGCGCGGCGCTGGAATTGAATAAACAAATTGGAAGGCAAACAGAAAGTCTTAAAAAACCGTCTTAAGGGAATAAGATAACATAACATGATAGAAAAATCTTTAAAAGTGGTGGTCGCGGTTCCATGCCAATTGGGCGAATCACCGGTATGGGACGATCGCCAAGAATGTCTACATTTTGTAGACATACTTTCAGCAGATATTTATTCTTATTATCCAGCTGATAAATCGTTGAAAATTACCACTGTTGATAATCCTGTTGGAGCGATCGCGCCGTGCCAAGATGGTCGCTTTCTTGCGGCCATGTCTAGCGGAATTTATACTATGACCTTGCCGCAAGGCGAGGCCAAATTCTTGGCGCAACCAGAACCGCATGCACCCGAAAATCGGTATAATGATGGTAAGGTGGATCCGAGTGGGCGATTTTGGATTGCCAGTATGCATACAGATGAAAAAGAGCATCGCGGTGCGATGTATGTGCTTTATCCAGATTTGACCTTCAAGAAAGTGTTAGACGAGACCACCATATCTAACGGATTGGATTGGGATGAGTCGAAAAGCAGATTTTATCATGTAGAAAGTGATAAAGCCAGTATACGGCGATTTACCTATGACAGTATTCAAGTAGGTATCACCGATATACACACTGTGGTTACTTTTGATGAAGAAGAGGGAGTGCCTGATGGTATGACCTTAGATAGCGAAGGAATGATTTGGGTGGCACATTTTGGTGGTGGATGTGTGACAAGAAGAAACCCGGATACAGGTGAGATTTTAGCAAAAATTGAATTGCCTGTTAAACAAGTTACCAGTTGCGTTTTTGGAGGAAAACAGTACAATGATCTCTACATTACAACCGCGGCAAAGGAACTTTCCGAGGAAGAACTGGCAGATCAACCGCAAGCTGGATATACCTTTGTGTTGGAAAACTTACCCTATTACGGTGTGAAGGCGAACAAATTTGTTCAAATCCTATAATATCTGCCTCACCATCATCTACCAAAAAACATTTGAAGTACATAATTGTTCTTGCTGAAGGTATAAGGTAAGAAATTACAGTGTGACGGTCTGAAGGCGAAACCTGTTTTTCGACTCGTTATCATTATATGCCTTATAATCATCTGTGGAAGGACGACATTTTAATATTACTTAATATATGTTAATTAGCAAAAAGATTCCAATGCGGTATATTTTTAACAAAATCCGCTTGGAACTCCTGTATGTAATTATAATAGGATCCGTGGTTAAATACTTAACCATCACATTTATTGACTATATACCGCCAATGCACATCTCGATACCAGCATTTATTGGTACAGCGATATCTGTATTGTTATCATTCAATCTAAATCAATCATACGATCGCTGGTGGGAGGCACGTAAAATTTGGGGCGGCATTGTCAACGATAGCCGGAGTATGGTCTTGCAGCTGCAATCATTCATATCACCCGATCAGAAAGAGGTAATTGAGCAAATCGCTATGCGGCATGTCGCATGGTGTTATAGTTTGGGTCAAAATCTTCGCGGTCAAAACCCCAAAAAACACATCGAAGATCTGATTAGTGAGCAAGATATGCAGGGGCTAGAAGATCAGTCCAATGTGCCGCTAACATTGATGCAACAAGGCGCATTGCAAGTGGCCGAATTACGTAAAACTGGTGATCTTACTGAATTTAGTCATGTTCAGATCAACACCTCATTCGTTCGATTTTCAGATCATATGGGTATGGCAGAACGAATCAAAAATACGGTGTTTCCAGTAACCTATCGGCTCTTTTTGCATTTTATGATTTATGTCTTTGTAGTGACCTTATCCATTTCTTTAGGAGAGATAGCTAGCTTATTTGAGTTGCCACTGTTGGTGGTGAGCTCAAGTTGTTTCTTTCTATTAGAGCGCACGGCCACACACATGCAAGATCCGTTTAGCAATCGGGCACACGATACACCGATGACCACGATTGCACGCAATATTCATATCAATACGTTGGAGATGTTGGGTAAAACCGATAAACCAGACCCGATAAAACCAGAATCATTTTATGCTTTGTAAAACGGTTTTGACTACTGTCAAAAAAGTCCATTCTCTATTAAGAATGGACTTTTTTATGGTTTCATTGTTTTCTAGCGCTTTAGCGCAGCCATGATGTCCTCGTCTGAAGGCAGTGATCTGATTTCCAGATTGTCATCAGCCTTTTTTACATAGCCTGCCTTTTCAAAGGCATCTATCCATCCTTGCATGGGCCAAAATTGCCATTTTGAAAAGAAGCGATTAGCGTTACGACATATACTTTCCAAATGATTCAAGGGTGGTTGATAAGAAGCATGGTACTGGTGAAATGCTAGCGCATCAATTGTTTGCAGCGCTATACCATTATGCCTTGCCTGAAAGGCAAAATCTGTATCTTCGGCACCGTAGCCTAAATATTGCATATCAAAACCACCAATTTTGTTAAATACCTCTTTCGAACAGCCAAAATTTAGCGACCAAAACAATTCGTATGGGTAGTTTTTTATGGCATGACGCACAGGATCTGGAGCACTAATCTCTTCCAAACGGTTTGTCCAGTTTTCCGTTTGATCGAAAGCTGCTGGTAGGTAGCGTACACGACCAGTGTATAAGACATCGGAATTGTTTTCAAGCTGATTATAATAGGTTTCTAAAAAGTCTTTATCAGGTATACAATCAACATCAAGAAATACATTGTAATTCACAGACGATTCTCTCATCGCTAGGTTACGCGCAGCTCCTAAATTAAGACCTGTGTCAGTCTCCAATACGATACTTCTTATAGAAAATGGATATTCGATATCCAATACCAAAGGTTGTTCGTTCATGAATATGATCAAAACCTCTTGCGGCCAAGTAGATCCCGTAGCGATACCATTCAACATATTGACCAAAGCTTTGCCACGTTGATGGACAAGAGTGAGTACCGCGATATTTTCAGTTTTACGAATCATATGCATAAGGTGTTAATGGTATCTCGAGTAATCTTTTCCGAAGCTCTTCTAAATGATGCACAATATTCGTGACGGCTTCAACATCTGTGACATGCTCAAGTACTGCTTTATCTAATTTAAGAGCTTCCTCAATTCTATCATTCCAATCGGTGTGATATATATCTTCTTCCAGTACGGTGATCGCACAACCGGATTGGCTTAGATAATAAGCTTTCTGTAGTTGTTCGTCAAAAGGGCGGCTAGCTGGTATGCAAATGATGGATTTGTTTAGATCCACCAATTCCATGATTGTATTGTGTCCAGCATTGCAAATAACCACGTCACAAGATCTTAAAACAGCATTTGGTTGATCCAAAACGCCATGAAAAGTTACTCCGTCAATGCTGGCATCGGACTCTACCGCTCCAATAATATGCAAATGCATCTCCGTACGCAGACATGTGCGTAAATGTCGAATAAAAAATAGATCTATATTCGTTCCACCTTGTCCCAAAAATACGGCGACATCATTTCCCAACTGAACTAGATCTTTTACATGCGTGTAGCGTGAAAAGCCGCCAGCATATAATGTTTTGTGGTAGGCTGGATTGTCAAACTTCGAATCCAAAAATGAAGGAAATGGCGCAATAATTAGCTGCGCACTCTCATAGGCAAGATGATGCGCGGTATCATTCCGTACACCATTTTGCCTGATAAGTACAGTGGGTATACCACAAAGCCGAGCCAACAAAGCAACTTCTGCAGAAACATCAATCAATAGGATGGTTTCTGGATTTCGCCGAAAGAAATCAATCATTAAAGCATTTCTATGTAGTAAACCTGAAACACGTAGTGGCGCGTAGTGCAAAAATGACACGGGATCTAAAATATGGTGAACATCTTCTGCGCTAGCTGTATCAATCGGTAGATGGACACAATTTACATTTTCTGGTATTAGCTTACAATAGGGTAGTAAGTCGCTACCTAAGAAAGTGATGTTCTGATTCGGAAGTCCTTTTGCAATGGCAATAGCGCGCATGATGTGCCCCGAGCCGTGGTGATGCACATAATAGCAATATCTAAATGGCATGAGGCAAATATTTGGTATCTACTATATCATGAAATAATGCTTCGTAAGCAGACACCATCTTATCCATACCCAATTCCTTTTCGGCGTACGATCGGCATGCAGATCTGGAAAGTTGACTCGCCTTCACGATACATTCCGCTAACTCATGCGTATTACAAGACGCTGTTAACGATCCAATATCCTTAGTGAGGATATGAGGCAATGCGCCTCGCGCAAATCCAGCGACCGGTGTGCCGCATGCCAAACTTTCTGCTACAACTAGACCAAAAGGCTCATCCCAGCACGGTGTGATAATACTTACTTCTGCTTGACCAATTAGCTGATTGAGCTGGTCGTGTGTACACAAGTCTACCCATTCCGCATCTTCACCCAGTAGAGGTGCTACATTGGTATCAAAGTAGTGACGATCTGCAATTGAACCGGCGATCTTAATGCGTTTACCTGCTAATCGAGCTGCCTCAATCGCGTAATGTGTACCTTTATCTGGATGAATGCGGCCGAACCAAATGACGTATTCACGATCATTTTGGGCAGAGAAAGTCCATTTCTTCACATCAATTCCATTATTGATAACATGGCATCCTGAGGGCATATATGGCTTCCAAGATTGCGCATTGGATTGGGATACTGATACATAATGCATCTTGTTTTTATCTCTTATTTTACCAATTGCACGCTTCATCTCAAATATTGGTGGAGTATGCAAAACGGTCACCATAGGAGTATTCACGATAGTAGACATGGTGATTGGGACATAGTTCAAACTGTTATTGAAGATCAAATCAAATCCTTGATTGTCGATGTCTTGCATAAGTTCCAGATAGGCGTGATGCGTGGATATGAAATCTTCTGAAAGCTCATGTGCTCTAAACCGACTGAAAGTTTCTCTATCATAGTCCATATCACTCATGATAGATTGTAAGGGGAGGGCGGGGTCGGAGTGCTCACTAGCAAATAAAGTGACATCATGCCCTCGGCGCATCAGTAAGCTGGTGATGTCGTGCGTAAATGCTTCTAATCCCCCCATAAAAGGTTTACGTATAGGATGTTTCAAGTGTGCGATTATTCCAATTTTCATTTGATCGTGTTTTCGTCGTGTTAAACCTAGACAAATGTTGTGGTGAAAAACTGTCTAAGGTGGATAGATGATGCAGTGTGCGTGGTAATCAATAAGCAAACTATGGATGCCTGTTCAAAGCTAATGCCAAGCGTGGCGTAATATCATATACAGGTATTTAGCTTTCTTAAAACAGGTACTTAATGTAAGCTTTAGTAGGAATCGTTAATGCTATTCCGATATTGTTAACGCAATTAATAGTTAAAGGATCTTCCATACCGCTTTACTAATCTGTTTACGAAGATTATTTATCTGCTGAAAAACATTTAATAACTATATTGGTTTATAAAATATATTATAAAGAAAATATTTTAAAAAATGTATATTTAATTATTAAAAAATAAGTGGTATGAAAAAGACAATTTCAGCATTAGTGATCGCATTTGGATTGGTATCCACTTCGCACGGACAGGTTAGTAACCAACAGCAAAAAGAAAAACTAAGAAGCATTACTAATCCTTCCAAAACGGCATTAGTAATTATCGATATTCAGAATGATTATTTCACTAATGGAGCCATGGAGCTCTATAATGCTAATGAAAGAGCGCAGAAAGCGTCCAAATTATTGAAACATTTTAGAGATAGTAATTTTGCGGTAATTCACATTCAACATATAGCTACTGATGCAAGCGCTGGCTTTTTCTTGCCCAATACAGAAGGAGTTAAAATTCACAGCAGTGTTGCACCATTGGAAGGAGAGAAGGTGATTACCAAAAACTATCCTAATAGTTTTAGAGATACGGAATTGCTAGATTATCTGAATCAAAAGGATATTTCAAATTTAGTCATTGTAGGTATGATGACGGATGTCTGTGTGGACGCGACGACAAGGGCAGCTATGGATTATGGTTTTAGTAATACGATTATCTCCGATGCCGTGACCACCAGAGATCGGGAGTTGAATGGTAAAGTAATTCCGGCACAACAAATCACAGAAGCGCACCTCGCTGGTCTTAATGCACTGGGCGGTTTGTACGCAGACATCAAAACGAGTGAGGAATATTTAAAACAGAAATAAGAAAAGTGGAGTGTTGGGATTAATCTTTTAATACCATCTCTTCTAATCTCAATTCGTAATAGGTAAATCCACCAAGTTGCGATAGTTGTTTAGATGGTCTAGCCGTCCCAGTTATTTATCGTACTTGCGGTTGCTTGCAAAATAACTTCTTCCAGTAAAATCTATATTTGCAAATCTCGTACACCATCATTGCCATTGGTTTTATTTAGATTAGTGGAAAATATATCTTAGTAATGAAAACTAATCTTGCTTTGTGTCTGTTGGTGTTAACCATGCTGATGTGTGTGTCATGTGATCCGAAAAAACCTGAGTCCATTGCAAGCGACATGATGGTACGAATTGCAGAACTTGAAATAGAACCTAGCCATTTTGAGGAATATAAAGCGATTCTCATCGAAGAAGCGGAAGCTTCCGTACGATTGGAACCAGGCGTAATTTCGATTTTTCCAATGTTTGAAATTGAAAATCCAACTCAAGTAAGAATTTTGGAAATCTATGCGAATGAAGAAGCATACCTAAGCCATTTAAAAACCGCTCATTTCGAGCACTATAAAACAGCGACGGCTAAAATGGTAATTTCGTTGAACATATTGGATATGGACGCTATGGATACATTAACGATGTCGAAGATCTTTAAAAAGGTAGATCTGTAAATAAGGCGAAAAACACCTTATTTTATATCACGAATGTGATCATCCGTAGGCAGATAAATAATAGTTTGAAAAAAAAAACTTTGCTATTGGTTGCTGGGAAAACGAGATAGTGGAATTTATCAATTTAATTACATTATAATATATATTATGTTAAATAGAGTGTTCAAGCAACACACCTATTATGTGTTGCTTAAATAAAATATTAATTTCTTCTGCTTTTCGCTTTACGCTACCTGTTCGATGGTGATAGCTCCGACGGTAATATTTGTGCGTGGATCAATTATAATGGCACGACCATTTTCTGGAAAATCTACTTGTAGATCAAAAGGAATTTCATCCGCAGCTTTAATGAAAACTTTGCCAATATCATTCAGCTTAATATCCGAACCGTAGTGTTGTTCCTGTGTATTTACGTCGTATTTGTACAACACTTCAGGAACTTTAATTTTGACCGTTTTGCTGTGATGTTGCAATAAGTATAATTGCGCTGTATCCAGCGGTTTGCTGTCAAACCAACTAATGTTGGCTTCAAAACTACGATCGCTATGTGTTGGATGTGCAGCGCTAATAATTGTATCACCGCGTGAAATATCCACGTCCGTGCTTAAATGCACAATAACGGATTGCCCATTTTCTGCTTCGGTAAAAGCTTGCTGATTAATCTCAATACGGTCTACAATACTTTGTACGCCGCTTGGTAAGATGATGACTTCTTCACCGACACGCAAGCCTGATCCTAAAACGCGACCTGCGTAACCTCGGTAATCGTGTAAATCCTCCGTTTGTGGCCGAACGACCCATTGTACTGGAAAACGCCAACCTTTCGATAGTTTTGCTTCGGGAAATTCTACCTTTTCCAAGTAATCTAGCAACGCTTCACCTTCAAACCAAGTCATGCGCACTGATTTGTGGACGATATTATCGCCCTTCAAGGCGGAAACTGGAATATAATCCACATTTTCTAAACCCAATCTGTCTGCTAATTGCTCATAATCTGCTTTTATGTTAGTAAAAACCTGTTGATCGTAGTCGACCATATCCATTTTATTCACACAGACTAGCACTTTCTTCATGGATAGCAATTTAGCCAAGAAAGAATGTCTTTTGGTCTGTTCGATCACCCCTTTGCGCGCATCTACCAAGATCACAATGAGATCAGAATTCGACGCGCCAGTCACCATGTTACGGGTATATTGTATATGTCCAGGCGCATCCGCAATGATGAATTTGCGACGCTCCGTTTGGAAATATTTATAGGCCACATCGATGGTAATGCCTTGCTCCCGTTCTGCTTTCAAGCCATCCGTCAGAATCGCCAAATCCACGGTACCATCGTTATTCTTGCGATTCGCTTTCTTAATCGCTTCGAGCTGATCGTCGAGTACGGAATTGGTGTCGTATAACAAGCGACCAATCAACGTGCTTTTTCCATCATCTACCGAACCTGCTGTTATAAACTTTAATATATCCATTATGATTAGTACTGAGTAATGCGTATTGCGTAATGCGCATGTTGATCACCTCTGCACGCGCGACTTACTACGAAGTGCAAATTAAAAATAACCTTGTTTTTTACGTTCTTCCATCGCCGCTTCCGACACTTTATCGTCTAAGCGAGCGCCACGCTCACTAATTGTCGAAGAGCGAATTTCTTCTATAATATCATCTAATTCGACCGCTTCTGAATCTACTGCCGCCGTACAGGTCATATCCCCTACGGTTCTAAAACGCACGGATTTATGATCTACGGTATCAGTTCCATCAATTTGCAAAAATGGAGCTGCCGCCATCCACTGCCCATTGCGTAATACGACATCACGCTGATGGCTAAAGTAGATCGATGGTAAAGCAATATTTTCACGTTTGATGTAGTTCCATACATCTAATTCCGTCCAATTGGATATCGGGAATACACGTACATTTTCTCCTTTATTGATCTTGCCGTTCAAGATATTCCATAATTCAGGACGTTGACGCTTCGGATCCCATTGGCCAAACTCATCACGCACGGAAAAGATGCGTTCTTTGGCACGTGCTTTCTCCTCATCACGGCGTGCACCACCGATACAAGCATCAAAACCATATTGCTCGATGGTATCTAAGAGCGTGACAGTCTGTAAGGCATTTCTGCTTGCATTCTTGCCTGTTTGTTCGACTACTTTTCCTTGGTCGATACTATCTTGCACATAACCAACGATCAACTGCTCGCCCAACTCTGCAACGAGTTGATCACGAAAGCTGATGGTTTCCGGAAAATTATGCCCCGTATCAATATGTACTAATGGAAAGGGAAATTTTCCCGGTCTAAAAGCTTTTTTAGCTAAGTGAACCAGTGTGATCGAATCTTTTCCGCCAGAAAATAACAAGGCAGGATTCTCAAACTGACCAGCTACCTCACGCAATATATAAATGGCCTCCGCCTCTAAATGATCTAAATAATCCATTCGTTTTTCTTATTTACTCGTAGCATGTAAACCACATTCTTTTTTACTTTGATCCTCCCACCACCATCGTCCAGCTCTGAAATCCTGACCTGGCGCGACCGCTCTGGTACAAGGCTGGCAACCGATGCTGGGGAATCCTTTATCGTGTAGTGGATTGTACGGCACGAAATTCTTCTTTAGAAAAGATTCCACTTCTTCCAAGGTCCAGTGAAATAGCGGATGAATCTTAATCATCTGATTGGCCTCATCCCACTCCACTTGTTCCATATCGTGACGATTGGCCGACTGATCGGCTCGGATTCCTGTAATCCATATTTTATACCCTTGAATCGCACGTTGCAAAGGTTCTATCTTGCGTATGTAGCAGCATTCTTTCCGATTTTCAACGCTCTCGTAAAAACTGGAAGGTCCTTTCAACGCTACCATTTGCTCAACTTCGTGCGTTTGTGGATAGTATGGACGGATCGGAAAACCATAAGTTTCCAGCGTTCTGTTCCACACGTAATAGGTTTCTGGAAAAAGCCTACCGGTATCCAAAGTAAACATATTGATGTGGCTTTGCACCTCGTATAATAAATGCGTCAGCACTTGATCTTCTATCCCAAATGAGGTCGAGAAGATAGTTTCTGCCGCATGATGTTGCTGCAGATACGCCAATATTTCTTTGGCATCCAACCCCGCAATATCTCTTCTAATCTCTGCTATCATTTGTCTAACAACTCCTTTGTATGTGCATTGAGCACGGTTATTTTCTGTTGCAAATCACCTTTCAGTCCATTGCGCATCTCTTGCATCAGTGCCAGCGTCTCATCGATCTCTTCTGGAATGAGCTCTTGCAAGAGCTCTTTCACCCGTTTGGCGATTGTCGGTGATTTTCCGTTGGTCGATATGCCAATTTTTAAATCACCTTTTTGCACCACAGATCCCAAATAGAAATCGCATAAGCTTGGCTTGTCCGCGACATTTAATAGGATGTGTTTTTCAGTAGCGAGTTCGCGCACCCAGTTATTCAAAGATTCGTTGTCCGTAGCCAATATAGCGACATCAATACCGTCTAAATCACTTGCTTTAAATGATCTTTCCGCCACGGTTACCGTTGTAAGATCACGAACAAATTCTTTGAACTCCGCACTAATTACTTCGGCCACGACACGTACCTTTGCTTCGGGCGAATTATTGAAAATTGCCTGCAACTTTTCCAAACCTACTGGCCCAGCGCCAACCACCAACGTTTGAATCTGGTGCATCTTTATGTAGATTGGGAATAAGGTATTCATGATGAAAGTACCGTTGTTTTTACGCTTTCCATTACCTGAGCAAATTCTCGGTGTTTTGCCACGACTTCGCCTAAGACAATGATAGCTGGTGCACCAATTCCTGCTGACTGGACTTGTCCTACAATCGTATCTACAGTACCTAATACGATACGTTCTTCTTGCGTAGATCCGTTTTGTATAACCGCGATAGGCAATTCATGCTTACCTTCTTGCTGGTATTGCGCTACGATCTGCGATAGTTTCGCAAATCCCATTAACACCACCACGGTAGCAGTGCTTTTTACGGCCAATTGTAGATCTTTGGATAGTTGTGTATCGGAAGTAGATCCTGTAATCACCCAGAAACTTTCTGCAATATTGCGATAGGTTAATGGAATCTGTTGAAGACCTGTTAACGAAATCGAGGAAGATATTCCTGGTACTACAGCCGTTTCAATTTGATGTGCATGTGCGTAATCCAGCTCTTCACCACCTCTACCAAATACAAATGGATCGCCACCTTTGAGGCGTACCACATGACCGAAGTTCATGGCATAATCAACCAATAATTTATTGATCTCATCTTGTGAAGTGGACAACCGCTCCGCACGTTTACCGACATATACTTTCACACAGTTGGGCTTGGCGTAATCCAGTAGCTCGTCATTGACCAAGGCATCGTACAAGATCACATCCGCTTCGCGAATGGCCTTAATGCCCTTTAAAGTGATCAGTTCCGCATCTCCAGGTCCTGCTCCCACCAACGTGATAAATGGTTTTATTTCTTTCATCCGATTCTCTTTCTCGTCCTGTTTTTTAATTAGGAATTTACGACACGAAGCTCTTCTCTTCTTTCTACACCTTCCAGATAAAAGGCTGTCGCTTGTGTCAGATACGCTTCTGCAAATTCTTTGGAAGGTTCATATTTGTTGATCTGCAATACTCTTTCTGTAAATGAGTTAGGGAATGAGAACAACTCTTCCTCTACAAATCTGGTTTCAAATTCGGCAATTACTTGCGCTTGTGTGCTGGCGTTTACACCTTTGTCCAATAATAATGCTTTAGCGGTATTGACGAATGAGCTATAACTATGGTAGATCGCATCTGCATATTGTCCTTTTTCTAAAGCCTGTCTCGCCCAATCTATCTTCTCCTCAGATTCAAATAGCAAAGTAGCCACCAAATCAATCACGACGCCTGCACATTCACCCACACCAATGGCCGTTGAGAAAGTACCTTCGTGACCCCAATCTACGAATTCATCATCCGTAAGCGTGGTCAGATCTGCTAAGGGCTTCAGCAATCGATAGAAATAATCCTTGGTCTGCCGCTCGTAATACGCATGGAATTTTTCTTCCGCTTCGCGGTTATTTTTATAATCAATTAATAACACGTCAACGACTTGCAACACGCGCTTCGTCGGAACTTTGATCACGCGTTCTGCCACACGACCCAATCCGTCGCCCAATGTACCGCCTCCCAGCATCACTTGTGCTGCTGGAACAACTTTGCCATCTGCTTTGACGGAACTACCGTGGAAGCCAATATGTGCTAACCCATGCTGTCCACAAGAATTCATACAGCCAGAAATCTTGATTTTCAACTGCTTTTCGTGTACAAAATCCGCATGAAACTCATGAATATATTGCTCAATGACACGCGCCATTTCCGTAGAATTAGAAATACCTAAATTACAGGTATCGGTACCGGGACAGGTCGTCACGTCGGATGTGCTATCATATCCAGCGCGGGCATAACCTACGCTATGCAATACATTATAGATATGTGGCAAAGATTCTTCGCGTACGTATTTGAATAATAAGTTCTGATCTTGGGTAATACGGATATCATCGGCGATATGATCTCTGATGCCATCCACCAAGATGCGTGCTTTGTCGGTCGGAATATCGCCCGTAAGCACTTTTACATATACACCAAAATAGCCTTCTTGCTTCTGCTCAAATACATTCGTTTGCCTCCATATCTCATACGCTAAAGCATCTACCGGAGCAACTGGCTCTACAATGGCTGTTGGAGGCTCAGGCTGTACGACGGCATCGAGATCGATTTCAAACTTTTTGGATTTTATCGCCGTTTTTTCCGTTTCGATTAAGCTCAATACTTCCTCCAAGCCTAGTTTTTGGATCAAGTACTTGAATCGAGCTTTATTGCGGTTATTGCGCTCACCATGCCTGTCAAACACGCGAAGCGTAGCTTCCATGTAAGGAATGATCTCATTGGAAGGCAAAAAGTCGAAAATCGCATGGGCTAAAATGGGTTGAGCTCCTAATCCGCCCCCCATCATCACTTTAAAACCACGCACCTCTTTCCCATCAATCACCTTCACTTTTGGAATAAAACCGAAATCATGAATGTAAGAGAAGGCAGTATCATCCTCACTGGAGGAGAAAGATATCTTAATCTTGCGCCCCATCTCGGCACAAATTGGATTTCTGAGGAAATACAAAAAGGTGGCGTGCGCATACGGAGATACATCAAATGGTTCCTTTGGATCAATTCCGGCGGTAGCCGATGCAGTTACATTACGAACGGTGTTACCACAAGCTTCGCGCAGCGTAATATCATCTTCGGCCAGTTTAGACCACAGTTCCGGTGTTTTGTCTAGACTCACATAATGGATCTGTATATCTTGTCGCGTCGTTAAATGCAGGTTTTTACTAGCATACTCATCTGATACATCGGCAATTTTTAATATCTGCTGGAAAGTCAGCCGGCCAAAAGGTAACTTAATGCGCACCATCTGCACTCCGGCTTGCCGCTGTCCATAGACACCGCGCGCTAAACGCAACGAACGAAATTTCTCCTCAGGAAGCGTCCCTGCGTGGAAATCACGTATTTTTTGCGCTAACGCAATGATCTCTTGTTCAACGACTGGGTTTTCCAGTTCTGTTCGAAAACTTTGCATAATCTCATCTAAATTTCAGTACGTTATCTCTACAGTCGTTCAAGTACAACAACTGCCGTAATACAAATCTAAAAAAAATATAGACAAAACCCATAATATCTACCAATTTACTATATATTTGTTTTTATCGTTATGAGTAAAAAGAGAAGAGTGTATGCCAAACACTATGTAGCTCAGTTACTTAGTTTGGTTTTTTTGGTATTCTTAAATTCGTGCGCGCCACAGACAAAGAACGGAGTGGATGAAAATGGTGAACTGGTAGGTAATATTTCGATTTCAGGGGCATTTGCACTATATCCTATTGCTGTCTTGTGGAGCGAGGATTTTAAAACGATTCATCCTAATGTGCGATTTAATATTTCGGCAGGAGGAGCAGGCAAAGGTATCACCGATGTGTTGACCAATATGGTAGATATCGGTTTAGTATCGCGTGATTTGCATCAGCAAGAAATCGATAAAGGCGCCTACCCTATTTTTGTAGCAAAAGATGCTGTGATTGGTACGATTAGTAATGCTCATCCCAATTTTGAATTGATTGCGACGCGTGGACTGACCAGACAGGAATTGATCGATGTTTTTGTGACTCGGAAACATAGAAACTGGAATGATATCGACGCTCGTTTCGTGTCCGAACCTATTGAGGTGTATACCCGATCTGATGCAGCAGGTGCTGCTGAAACTTGGGCAAAATTTTTAGGGGTCAATCAAGAAGATCTAAAAGGCATTGGAATTTTTGGAGACCCAGGCATCGCGCAAGCGATCAAAGATCGTCCGCTTTCGATTGGCTTCAACAATATCAATTACCTGTATGATCTAAAAACGAAACAAGTTAGCGCAGGTTTGGCTGTGATTCCTATCGATATTAATCAGAACGGGCAAATCGATCCGGAGGAAGATTTTTACGGTACGCTTCCTGAACTTACGGAAGCGGTAGCCGACAATCGATATCCCTCGCCGCCAGCGCGTGACTTGATGTTTGTCATTCATGAAGGGCAACAAAATAATGTGTTGTTAAAAACCTTTATTGAATTTGTATTGGAGAAAGAACAGCAGGGATATTTATTAGAAAATGGCTATGTTCCTTTGAATGATGATGCTATTGCTATTGAAAATATAAAACTTTTGAAGAAATGAAGTTTAGATTATGGATAGATAAGATCGTGCAGTATGGCTCGGCATTTTTGTTAGTCACAAAGATCTTAGTTGTGGTGCTGATTGCTGTGGGGCTTACCTTCAAATCTTTACCATTATTACAGAACGAGAATTTGTGGACTATTTTAAGTAGCAGTGTTTGGTCGCCTCTGAAGGGCAACTTTGGATTTTTACCCTTTATTCTGGGAACTGTTTGGGTCACGCTTATTGCGCTTATTATATCCGTGCCGTTATGTGTGATGGCGTCCATTTATCTGGTAGAGTTTGCGTCGGATCGTCTTCGTAAGTCAGTTTTACCATTGATGAATGTGCTGGCGGCTATTCCTCCGGTATTGTATGGCGTCTGGGGCATTTTGTTCGTTGTGCCTATTCTAAGTAATTATATCGCGCCGATCTTCGGTGTCGAAACTACCGGTTTTTCAGTGTTTGCTGGCGGAATTGTGCTGGCTGTGATGATTTTCCCCATCCTCATCAGCATTATGGTGGAAGTGATGCAAACTGTACCACAGGAACTGAAAGATGCATCCTTGTCTTTAGGGGCGACACAGTGGGAAACCATTGTATCGGTCAATTTGCGGAAAGCTAGACCAGGAATCGTGGCAGCGATTGTATTAGGTATTTCACGAGCTATTGGCGAGACGATTGCTGTGCTGATGGTTTGTGGCAATGTACCACAGATCCCGACTTCGTGGTTTGATGCCGGGTATCCGATTCCTGCGTTAATTGCCAATAATTTTGGCGAGATGATGTCGATTCCTATGTACGATTCTGCGTTGATGTTCGCGGCATTGCTCCTTTTCGTTATAATTTTCGGATTCAACCTCATCTCTCGAGTCGTATTAAATAGATTGGAGGATCATGGCTAAACATACAACTAGTAAAATAGTAAGAAACCGCTTACGCAAGGAAAAGATCGCCAAGATCCTGATGCAGTTATCAGGCATTTCCATCACTGGTTCTTTGTTCTTTATTGTGGGGACCATCTTATACAAAGGTTTGCCCTACTTGTCTTGGGAAATGATTTCGCAATCTCCACAAGGCGGTTTTTACATTGGTAAGGGTGGCGGTATTCTGAATGCAATTCTTGGTTCTTTGTATCTAGCATTAGCTTCCACTGGAATTGCAACACTTATTGGTATTCCAATTTCGCTGTACCTCAATCTTTACGTGCCAAAAGACTCCTTCATTGCGCGCAGCGCCAAATTACTGTTTGATGTCTTGTTTGGCATTCCTTCCATTGTGTATGGCGCCATTGCGTTCAGCATTATGATTTGGTTAGGTATTCGTGCTTCACTACTAGGTGGTATCATTACGATTACGTTGTTGACGATTCCAATTGTGGTGCGCACGATTGATGAATTGCTCAAGACTGTTCCAATTGACTTAACGCAAGTGACATTTTCGCTCGGTGCTACACGCTGGGAAGCCGCGCGCGTGGTGCTTAAATACATTAAACCCGGTATTTTTACCGCCATTCTCTTGGCTTTTGGGCGTGCCATTGGCGATGTGGCCGGCGTACTGCTCACCACTGGATTCAGCGATAATATGCCCAAATACATAGACGAACCGGCGGCCACGTTGCCATTAGCTATTTTCTTTCAACTAAGCAGCCCGATTCCCGAAGTACAAGGTCGAGCGTACGCCTCTGCTTTGGTATTGACTTTCATCATTTTATTCATCGTTCTATGCACACACTTACTAGCAGCGAAACAAAAGAAACACAAACTGTGATCGAAACAGCGACAAAACCTTTAATTCAGATCAAGGATCTGAACGTACATATTGAGGGAAAGCAGATTTTGAAAAACGTGAGTTTAGATATTCCCAATAACTCGATTACCTCTATCATCGGCCCTTCGGGTTGTGGCAAGACGACCTTGTTGAAAACCTTGAATCGCCTGTTGGATGATAGCAAAGATGTACAGGTTACGGGATCTGTAATCGTCGATGGCGAGGATATTTATGGTAAAAATGCAGAGGTCACGCATATTCGCAAAAAGATGGGTTTGCTCTCGCAAAAACCATTTCCACTGCCGATGTCTATTTATGATAATATCGTATACGGGCCGCGTATTCATGGCGAACGGGATAAGAGTAAACTCAAGCAGATTGTGGAGACACAGTTGCGTAATGTAGGCTTGTGGGATGAAGTAAAAGATCGTTTAGGGACATCAGCTACGCGCCTATCCATCGGACAGCAACAGCGCTTATGTCTGGCGAGAGGTTTAGCCGTACAACCGGAGATTATCCTTGGCGACGAATCAACCTCTGCTTTGGATCCTATATCCACGCAGACTATTGAAAATCTTTTGATTGAATTGAAGAAGGACTACACGATTGTATTGGTCACGCATATTTTGCGGCAAGCGCGTCGCGTATCGGATTACATTTTATTCGTATACCAAGGTGAAGTAGTAGAGTTTGGCAAGACCGAGGATATCTTGTTTAATCCGCAGCAGGAACTCACTAAGCAATATGTCAAAGGTTTTATATCCTAATAATACAGAAGCGGGGCTTACATCCATGTAAGCCCCGCTTCTGTATTATTAGCTTTCTTGCTAAATCTTCTGAAAGACCAGGTTATTCTGCAATCTCATCCTGGCGAAATGGCGCTTCGGCATCGAACTCACCTTCCCATTTAGCGACTACGACCGTAGCTAAACAGTTTCCAATGACATTCACAGAAGTACGCGCCATATCCATCAGCTCGTCAATTCCTAGAATAGCAGCAATGACGAATGTCGGCAAACCAAACTGATCGGCTGTGGCGATCAAGATGATTAATGAAGCTCGGGGTACAGCTGCTACACCTTTAGAGGTAATCATCAAGGTGAAAGCAATCATCAATTGTTGTCCGAAGCTCAGATCCATACCAGCGGCTTGCGCCACAAAGATGGAAGCCAAAGAAAGGTATAAGGAAGTGCCGTCGAGATTGAAACTATATCCGGTGGGGATCACGAAAGAAACAATTTTGCGTGGTACGCCGAAACGTTCCATCGCGCTCATTGCTTTTGGCAAAGCCGCATCCGAACTCGTCGTGGCAAAGGCAATAGACACCGGTTCTTTAACAGCAGCCAAGAATTTCTTAATAGGTATTTTTAGATATAGCATTACTGGAAATAACACCAGTAAGATAAAGAAAATCAATGCTATATAAAGTGTGGCCAATAACATGAATAAGTTCTTCAGAATATCAACCCCTAAATGACCTACGGTATAAGCCATCGCTGCACCCACACCAATCGGTGCAAAGTACATAATGAGGTTGGTGAACTTGAACATCGCTTCGGAGAGACTTTCTGTAAAATCAACCATTGGTTTACGCTTCTCTTCGGGCACCATCGCTAGCCCAATACCGAATATCACGGCAAATACCACGATCTGCAAAACCTTATTTTCATAGACAGACTTGACGATGTTTTCTGGGAAAGTATCCCGAAAGAATGCCGCGAACTTATAGATGCCGTGTGCAGACTCATCGATATGTTCCAAGGCGGCTAGATCAGAGGCAGAAACGGTGGAAGTAGACTGAGGCAATTCTTCGTGTGGCATATTCTCTACATCTATGCCTACTCCCGCTTGTGTAATATTAATAGCGGCTAATCCGATAAAAATAGCACAAGTCGTGGCACAGAAGAAATACAATAATGATTTCCAAGCCATACGACCGACTTGCTTCAAGTCGGAATGCCCCGCAATACCATACACGAGCGTGGCAAATAAGATCGGACCGACGATGGTTTTCACTAATTTGATGAATCCTTGACTTAGTGGTTGCAACGCGCGAGCGACGTTGGGAAAGTCGACACCAATAAACACGCCAAGTGCCATACTAGTTAAGATCCACGTAGTTAAATTGCGTCTAACCAATGCATTGGCGATGAGCACAACGGCAGTAATCCAGCGAACGGCCATCATTCCAGTGGTAGAAATAGGAACAATTTCGAACTCCGAAAGTAAGGTGATAATAGAAGCTAATGCAATGGTTATAAGTGTTACAAAAGCAATTTTTGATTTTTGCATGTAATGTGGTGGTTTAACCTTATTTCAGCAAAAATATAAAAATAGGCGCGTAAACCAAATGTTCGAGCGAATTAAGGTGGTTTCAAGCAGCCTTTTTACATAGCATACAATTCCGTAATTTTGCAGAAATCTTATGTCAGAAAAGCCACCATATTTCCATCCTTTGCCAGCGACATCCGAGTCGCTACCACCTTTATTCACTTTTCCATTTAGCTACGATCCACATCCGTTAAGTGTACGCGCCGCAAACGAAGTGAAATCTTATCTGTCACAGCAACAAGATTTCGTGCACAACTTTGGGCTGACGGATCAGGACGCTGGCTTGGCAATTGGAAAGATGTTTGGTGTGATGGTGGTGAAAGATCGGGATGGGCAACTGGGTTTTTTGGCAGCGGTATCGGGCAAATTAGCCAATAGCAACCAACACGCTTATTTTGTACCGCCCATCTACGATATGCTGGAAGAAGGAGGATTCTTTTTGAAAGAAGAGCAGCGGATCAATGAAATCAACCGTGAAATCGAGGTGCTGGAGCAATCGGATACTTGGAAAATGGCCAAAGAGCAGTTGAGCGCCGTGCAGTTGCATAATGAGCAGCTTTTGCAAGCGGCGCGCACGAAGCAAAAACAGTTGAAAAGCGAAAGAAAGCGTGTTCGTGCCACGTTGGATGCAAATCATTGGGAAACTGCCGAGATCTTAGCAGATTTGGTGAAGCAAAGTTACCGCGACCAGCACGAATATGATCTGGTGAAGCGCGCCTGTCAACAGCGTTTGGTCGAAGCACAGGAAAACGAAGAACATTGGCAGCTAGCGATGCGCACGCTGAGAGACGAACGCAGACAGCGCTCCGCTGCGCTGCAGCAAAAGATCTTTGATCAATATCAATTTCTAAATGCCAAAGGTAATACACGAAATGTCTTAGACATATTTCGAAATGAAGCCAATGGCGTCCCTCCTGCTGGCGCCGGAGAATGTGCTGCCCCCAAATTGTTTCAATATGCATATCAGCATCAATTGACGCCGATTTGTATGGCGGAGTTTTGGTGGGGCACATCGCCTTCGCAGGAAGTGCGCCGCCACGAACAATTTTACCCTTCTTGTCGCGGCAAATGTGAGCCGATTCTGAACTTTATGATGCAGGGACTGCGTGTAGAGCCCAATCCACTCTTGCAAACGCCCGAAACTCCCGCTGGATTACAAATCCTATTCGAAGATGCACATCTCGTCGTTGTCAATAAGCCGGCAGAATTACTTTCTGTCCCGGGAATACAAATTAAAGATTCGGTGTACAGCCGGATTTTGGCCTTACGGCCAGATATTACCGGTCCGGTGATTATTCACCGATTGGATATGTCTACCTCTGGTATTATCGTCTTGGCTAAACACAAAGAAGCGCATCGCATCGTTCAGGATCAATTTATTAAACATCAGGTATCCAAGCGTTATACGGCATTGTTGGATGGGCGCATTCCAAGCGAGAAAGGGATGATCACGCTGCCACTTCGTGGCGATCTCGATGACCGCCCGCGTCAAATGGCTTGTTATACCTACGGAAAGCATGCGCAAACAAAGTATCAAGTAGTAGAAGTCGTGAATGAAAAAACAAGAATTCATTTCTTTCCGCTCACAGGGCGTACGCATCAACTGCGTGTACACGCCGCGCACAGCTTAGGTTTACATACGCCGATTGTAGGCGATGATCTGTATGGCAGTAAAGCGGATCGCTTGCATTTGCATGCCGGATATATCTCATTTCGACATCCGGACTCCAATGAACAGTTGGTTTTTGAGGTCGCTGATCCTTTTTAAGTTTCTCATAATTTGTGGGTTACAGGCTGATTGTGTCTACAGTTTGCGGCATGTGACATCAAAAACCAAGATAAAATTGCGGTGTTCTATTGCTATCTCTGATATGAGTAAGTCGTTCTTTTGATGATCATCCTGCCTATGTATTGGCTACTACTTCACCGATGAGCTTATGATCGTAAGGTATTCATACACCGCTAATGCAGGTGCTATACTACATACTTAGTACTGTCTCAGTACATTTACACCCGACAAAAGGTTAAGTAGACGACCATCTAACCCGAATAAATACGCTATCTAACCCGACTCGTAGACCAGTAATATTCAAGATTCCCCCTATTTGTGAACAAGTATCTGACCTATTCCAAAAAATGAACTTTTGATCATATTGCCCGCCATTTTTATGGAGAGTAATGATTTAAATTTACTCAATTTTTTATCAAAAAAAATAGCAGCCCGAAGGCTGCTACCCAACACAAACTAAGCGAAAACGCTTACAACAAAAACTAAGATATGTGTACATCTCCCTCAGAGACGTATAACTTGTATCAATAATAAAATGGAATGCCGATTCATCATTCTTGGCTTATCAAATATATGATTTTTACAATTAAATAAGAATATTAATAACAATTCATTAACAATTGTATGAAAATAATAGTAAAATGCCACTTTAAATGCGCGTAAACGCCATTAAAAATTAAAATAATTCTTTGCATTATGGTAACAGATGTCGGAAACGATCTTTCCGATCCATTCTACATCATCTGGCAACTCACCTTGCTCGACATCTTCGCCCAAAATATCACAAAGCAATCGACGGAAATACTCGTGCCGAGGAAATGATAAGAAGCTGCGTGAATCGGTCAACATGCCCACCAACCTACTCAACAAACCCATGTTAGACAAAGTGTTGATTTGTTTGGTCATTCCGTCTTTTTGATCTAAAAACCACCAGGCGGAGCCAAATTGCACCTTGCCGGCAATCGAACCATCATTAAAATTCCCCACCATCGTAGCGATCAACTCATTGTCGGCCGGATTCAAATTGTAAATGATCGTCTTTGTTAGTTGATCATTTTTATCCAATCGATTCAGAAACTTGGACAATGCACGAGCTTGACTAAAATCACCCATAGAATCCCAGCCGGTATCTGGCCCAATCAGGCGGTGCATGCGCGAATTATTGTTGCGCAGCGCGCCCAGATGATATTGTTGTACCCAACCCTTTTCGTGATCCCACTGGGCAAAATAAACCAGCATAGCTGATTTGAATTGGTGATTCTCCAATAAGCTGATACCTTGATTCTGACGAATCTTATTAAAGATAGCGTAGATTTCCTGATCGGTATAATCTTCAGCGTAGATGTGCTCCAAACCATGATCTGACACTTTGCAACCATTCGCTGCAAAGAAATCGTGACGCTGCTTCAATGCGTCGAGGTAATCGGTGAAATTACCAATTGAGGTATTCGTTACTGATTCTAAAAGGTTCACGTATTGATTGAACGCACCAGCATCGTCTACTTGCATAGCTTTATCCGGCCGAAATGCGGGAAGCATCTTAAAATTCGCCCGTTGCTGGGCAAATTGCTGGTGATACTCCAGCGAATCTGTTGGGTCGTCTGTGGTACAGATTACTTCGACATTCATGCGCTCCAGCAATCCATGCACCGAGAAAGCAGGTGTTTGTAATTTTGCGGCCGTTTCCTCGTAAATCTTTTCGGCCGTTTTGTGCGATAGTAAATCCTTTATACCGAAATAACGCTGCAACTCTAGATGTGTCCAATGGTAAAGTGGGTTTCGTAAGGTATACGGTACCGTCTCGGCCCATTTCAAGAACTTCTCTTTGTCCGTAGCGTCTCCGGTAATGTATTTCTCTGCCACACCGTTGGTGCGCATGGCACGCCACTTATAATGATCGCCATTCAACCACACTTGTGTAATATTCTCGAATCTACTATTCTCTGCCACCTGCTGTGGCACTAAATGATTATGATAATCTATAATGGGGTAATGCTTGGCAACTTGATGATACAGGTCTTGCGCGGTCTGGGTGCGTAGCAAAAAGTTGTCATCTAAAAATTTCTTCATTGCGCTATTTTCTTTATCCTATAGTGTTTATTGCTTCTTATCGCATGTATGGTGCGTGTCGAGTGTCCATACGACAACGCACCATCTTGCTATTGTTACCATCCCATAGGTAGTAGGTAGGGTATCGTAATTTTAGAAATATTGGTTACTAATATTTTAATAGCAACAGCTGTTCGCTTAATCCACGGTCTATCAGCGTGGTATTTATGCGGGTATTGCGGTTGTTGTTTTTTCTTTATTAGCTGCAAGATAAGTGATTGAGCCACGCCAACAGAGAAAATCAGGGATAATATTTACGCAAACGTTATCGAAAAACCGCAAGCATAAAAAAAGTCCTTGCTGATTTGGATCAACAAGGACTTCTTGACGTTTCGCCGATTCATTTTTTTATAAAATGAATTGATGAGAAACTAGTATTACCAGATTACAATACGATCTTCTTTAGGAACATACATTTTGTCACCAGGTTTGGTATCAAAAGCCTCGTGAAAAGCATCTAAATTGATGATCGGAGCAAATGCGCGATATTGTGCCGGCGAGTGCGGATCTGTCTTCACTTGGTTTACTACAAATTCGTCGGTAGTTTTCGTGCGCCAAATGGTAGCCCATGACAAGAAGAAACGTTGGTTTTGCGTATAACCATCGATCAATCCTGGATTTCCTTTGTCTTTCAAGTACATTTGCAACGCATCAAATGCCACAGAAGAACCACCTAAGTCACCGATGTTTTCACCTAAGGTAAAACGACCGTTTACAAATACGCCCGGTACGGGTTCGTAGGTTTCGAATTGAGCTACCAAGGCATCAGCCGCCTTTTCGAATTTCTCGCGATCTTGATCTGTCCACCAGTTATTCAGATTACCATCGCCATCGTACTGTGAACCAGAATCATCAAATCCGTGTGAAAGTTCGTGACCAATCACCGCGCCGATACCGCCAAAGTTGACCGCAGCATCTGCTTTGTAATCGTAAAACGGCGGTTGAAGAATTGCCGCAGGGAATACGATTTCGTTGTTCAACGGGCTGTAGTATGCATTCACCGTTTGTGGCGACATGCCCCACTCCTCTTTATCGACTGGTTTACCTTGTTTTGCTAAGTTTTCAGCAAAACGCCACCTTTTGATTTCGTTGATGTTTTCAAATAATGAAGTACCAACCGTTAGGTTAGAATAATCCTTCCACTTGTCTGGGTATCCAATTTTGACTGTGAATTTCGATAATTTCTCCAATGCTTTCTCCTGCGTAGCTGGAGACATCCACGCTAAACCACGAATATGTGCATCAAATGATTTACGTAGATATCCGACTAATTCTTCACATGTTTGCTTGGCTTCTTCAGGGAAATAAGCAGCTACATACAACTTACCCAACAATTCACCCACGTTGCCATTAACAAACTCCAAACCTCTTTTGTCTAAGGCGCGTTGTTCCTTCTGGCCACGCAATTTCTTGCCATAAAAGTCAAAAGACAAATCTTCTAAATCTTTAGTCAAGTAACCTGTAGCACCGTCCATTACATGGAAGCTTAGGTATTCTTTGATGATAGGAAGGTTTTTTTCATGGAGGATTTCATCCAATTCTTGGTAGTATTTCAATTCACCAATGATTACGGTGTCTGCTTTGAAACCCATCGTTTTCAAGTAAGCAGCGACATCCATATTTTTTACTAGGCCACCCAAATCCTTAACTGCAACTGGATTGTAGCGTTTATTCGCATCACGTTGCTCTTCTACGGTTTTTAGCTTCGCCGCGATCGATTTTTCGAATGCTACGATACCTGGTCCTTTCAGATCGCGCGTTTTTTGTCCGAAAGCTGGAAACAAGCTATTGATAAATTGTTGGTAATCTGCTAATGTTTCGGTGTTTTTAGCATCTTCTTTTTGGTAGTAAGTACGACCTAAACCCAACCCGCCGCCACCAAGATAAACGGTGTTGATCGCTGAGTTTTTCATGTGTGTGCCTACGTAACCGCCAAAGAATGGATTACCGCCAACGGCACCATATTTCACGAAATAATCATACAAACCTTTCAGATTTTTGACCGATTGGATGTCTGCTAATTGTTTTTTAACTGGCTCAATGCCATGCTTATTACGAGCTTCCATATCTACATACGAACGATATAGATCTGCTATTTTCTGTCCGTCAGTACCTTTGGCAAAATCTTTACCTAAAGCCTCTTCCAGTAGTTTTTGCGTATTGACATCGGTCATTTCCCGGAGCTCATCAAAACTTCCCCAACGCGCTCTGTCGGAAGGAATTTCTACGGTTTTCATCCAGTTACCGTTTACAAATTGGTAAAAGTCGTCCTGCGGACGTACAGTCTTGTCCATGTGAGCTTGATTAATTGCCGGGCTGTCTTGCGCGCTGGCCATTCCGGCAGCAAGCATCATCCCAGCGAAGATTAACGTTTTCTTCATGTATTCTTATTGTTTAGTTGTTTGTGTTTTTGTACTAATCTACGATTTATTCTTAACCGTAGATATCATTCAATTCTTTCGCTAAGCGTAATCCTGCTTTTAGCAAGCAAGCTTCCATCGTATACTTATAGCGGTATATATATTGGTAGCTTAGGTCCGTGTCTTTAGCTACATCGTCATAAATCTGGTTGGCTATTTGATGTGATTCATACAACCATTCTTCCATACTTGATTGCGTATATTTCGCGTAATTGTTTTTGTCATAGTCCAGTACACGCGCATATTCGGTGTAGCTGTATTTTTCATTATCTACCAAATCACTATCCCAAACGCGGTGAATATTACCTTTTCTCCCGAAGAATGTAATATCGATCTTATTGCCCCCAAGATCTTCTTTGCGACTAACATGCATCGGCTGGTGTGCATCAGCAAGTAAGTGAATGATAAAGTACAATTGTTGCTGTCTTCTAGCTAGATCTCCTTGACGGTTTTTAGCATCGTTACGTAATGCTGCGTACGCCTTATATAGGTTATCTTCTGGCGAAGCCTCAAGTTCTGTTACGAAATCTGAATAAGAAAGGTTGCCAGTGGTGTTCACAAAATGCCAAGAACCCGTTTTTTGTAGTTCCGGATCGGGATCAGATTTGATAAAATCTGCCCAATTGGACCAATAGGCAAGCTTTTGGTTGCCGATCAATTGGTAAATGTTTTTCTTCGCTTTTTTACTCAAATGTGCTTCCGCAATTTCCGAGATGACACGGTGTCCGGTCATTCCCCAGCCAAAAACCGCGTTGCTGCTGCTAACTAATAGCAAAATAACGACGGATTTAAAAAAGTTGTTCATGTGTTGATGTTGTTATTATAGTGTTGTTTATTTGAATATTTCGAAAGCGTATTTTGCGGATGACCAAAAACTATCTAAGGCGATCATTCTGGGTTTGAAAAAGGAGATCAAAGTAGGCCAATCGGCCTTTTCCATGATATTGGCTCGGATGGTTGTTTGTACCACCGCGAATTCTTTTCCGTATTCGTTCTGTGTATTAGGTAGCCAATCCCAGTCTTCGCCCAATTCCGCGTGCAAAATGTGGCGATACTGTTCTAATTGAGAATACATTAATGTACGTATGCCTTCATCAGGATGATCTAATTCGATCGCGATGCGAGCAGATTGGTGGTGAGCTTCCATTCGGAAAAATAAGTGCTTAACGCCTGTTTTATAATTGATCCAGCTCTGCTTTTCCCCATCTTCAAAAGGAATAACGCGCATGTATTGCCCATACGCAGTCCAAAATGCTTCCTTTGTTCTCTTTACCTCGTCTTTTCCGTACAATACTTTTGCTTTTTGTAGTATGTAAAATTATCAATTCCGCAGAAACTTTTGGAATCTTAGACTGTTTTTAATACAAAATGTTACAGGATGGATAAGAAACAATCGCTATTAGCACTTTCTGCAATAGCCATAGGAACGGCAGCATACCAGATTTTGAAACCGGTGCGTTCAAATGTACCGGTCGTCGATGATTTTGATAAAACGAAATATATGGGCACATGGCATGAGGTGGCACGGTTGGATTTTTTCTGGGAGAAAAATCTGCAAGAAGTGACTGCTACATACGATTTACGCCTAGATGGTGCGATCACCGTGCTGAATCGCGGCTTTGATACGGTCAAAAAGAAATGGAAAGAGAGCAGAGGAAAAGCAAAATTTTTGGGTAAAGATCATATTGGCGCCTTAAAAGTATCTTTTTTCGGGCCATTCTACTCGGGTTACAATATCATGCATATTGATCAAGATTATAAATATGCACTGGTATTTGGCGAAAATACAGACTACATGTGGATACTTTCCCGCGACAAAAAAGTACCGGAACATATCAGACAAAAATATGTGCAATACGCGGTACGTGCTGGGTATGCCACCGATCAATTGGTATGGGCGGATCATGAAATAGATTGATCAGCTGTGGATAAACACAGAAATTACTAACAACGGTATTTCTGTGTACGTTTTACACTAAAATTAGCTAATTTTGTGTTTGATTTTGAAGAATTTCTTACGCAGTATTTCTAATGATCCATTTCTTTCGTAACCAACAAGGTATCGTGTATGCGGTGCAAGCTCAAACGGCATTTTCCGCTGAAACTATTAGTAAACTCAACTGGCTTTTTGGCAACGCGTCTATTCTAGAAGCGACAGAAATAGCACAAACCTACGTTGGTCCGCGTGCGGCCATGTTGACGCCTTGGAGTACCAATGCCGTAGAGATTACCCAGAATATGGGCATCGAAGGCATTATTCGCATCGAAGAGTTTACGCCGGTTGCAGCAGATTTTGCGGACTTCGATCCGATGATTTCGCAACGATATCCGGCCTTGAAGCAAGACTTGTATACGATCGACATTGCGCCAGAACCTATTTTAGACATAGATGATATCGCAGCATACAATGATTCCGAAGGTTTGGCATTGAATGCCGAAGAAGTCGCTTATTTAAACGGCCTTTCGGAAAAGCTTGATCGCAAATTGACGGATGCGGAAGTGTTCGCCTTCTCACAAGCTAATTCAGAGCATTGCCGTCACAAGATCTTTAATGGTACGTTCATCATTGATGAAGAAGAAAAACCCACTTCCCTATTTAAATTAATAAAGAAAACTTCGGAAACGAATCCTAACAGTATTGTTTCTGCATACAAAGATAATGTGGCGTTTGTTGCTGGTCCGCAATTGGTACAATTCGCGCCAAAATCTGCTGATAAGCCCGATTTTTACGAAGAGAAAGTCTTCGATTCGGTGCTTTCGGTGAAAGCGGAAACACATAACTTTCCTACCACGGTAGAACCTTTTGCAGGAGCTGCCACTGGTTCTGGTGGTGAGATTCGTGATCGTTTGGCCGGTGGCCAAGGATCGATTCCATTGGCCGGAACGGCGATTTACATGACGGCTTATTCTCGTTTATTAGCAGATCGCCCTTGGGAACAAGCGGTTCCTGAGCGTCCTTGGCTGTATCAAAGTCCGGTGGATATTCTGATCAAAGCATCGAACGGTGCTTCTGATTTCGGGAATAAATTTGGTCAACCGTTAATTACCGGTTCTGTGCTTACCTTCGAGCATGCAGAAGCTGGTCGCACTTTAGGTTACGACAAAGTAATTATGCAAGCCGGTGGTGTAGGTTATGGAAAATTAGATCAAGCAAAAAAACATACGCCAAAAACTGGTGATAAAATTGTCATTCTGGGCGGTGAAAACTACCGCATTGGTATGGGTGGTGCTGCGGTATCTTCTGCGGATACGGGCGCTTTTGGTTCAGGAATTGAATTAAATGCGATTCAGCGTTCTAATCCCGAAATGCAAAAACGTGCTGCCAATGCGGTACGTGCTATGGTTGAATCAGATCACAATCCCATTGTATCTATTCATGATCATGGTGCTGGTGGCCACTTAAACTGCTTGTCAGAATTGGTAGAAGATACGGGCGGCTTGATTGATCTGGACAAATTACCTGTAGGTGATCCTACCCTTTCGGCCAAAGAAATTATTGGTAATGAATCCCAAGAACGTATGGGCTTGGTGATTGGTGAACAAGATATTACAGGTTTAAAAACCATTGCTGATCGCGAGCGTGCACCGATGTACACGGTGGGTGATGTGACCGGAGATCATCGTTTTACCTTCGCTTCGCAAACTACAGGCGCTAAGCCAATGGATTACGCGTTGGAAGATTTCTTTGGCTCTTCGCCAAAAACGATCATGCGTGATCAGACGGTAGCGCGTGATTATGCTGATTTAGCATATAGTGCTGATCAAATTCCAACTTACCTTGATCAAGTACTACAATTGGAAGCAGTCGCAGCCAAAGATTGGTTAACGAATAAAGTCGATCGTTGTGTTGGCGGACGTGTTGCTAAACAACAATGTGTTGGTGAATTGCAATTGCCTCTAAACAATGTTGGTGTCATGGCTTTGGATTTCAAAGGAAAAGAAGGAATTGCCACCACGGTCGGTCATTCTCCCGTAGCCGCTATCGTAAATCCGGCTGCTGCGAGCCGTACGGCTATTGCCGAAGCTTTATCCAATATCGTATTCGCGCCAATTAAAGACGGTATGAAAGGTCTTTCTCTTTCTGCGAACTGGATGTGGGCTTGTAATAATGAAGGTGAGGATGCACGCTTATATCAAGCAGTGGAAGCTTGTTCTGAATTTGCGATTGCATTAGGTATCAATATTCCTACTGGAAAGGATTCGCTTTCTATGAAGCAGAAATATCCTAACGGTGAATCGGTTATCGCGCCGGGAACGGTAATTATCTCGGCAGCAGGCAACTGTAATGATATATCTAAAGTAATAGAGCCGGTGTTGAAAGCCGATGCAGGATCAATTTATTATATATCACTATCTCAAGATCAGTTAAAATTAGGCGGATCATCTTTCGCGCAGATTTTAAACAAAGTAGGACAGGAAGTTCCGGACATTAAAGATGCTGCTTTCTTCAAGCAAGCATTTAATGCTATTCAAGATGCGATCGGATCAGGTTTGGTCGCAGCTGGGCACGATATCGGTTCTGGCGGTTTAATAACTACCTTATTAGAGTTGTCGTTCTCTTCTATCAACTTAGGTGCACAATATGATTTGACCTCCTTGGGTGAACAAGACAGCGTCAAAGCATTGTTTAATGAGAATATCGCTGTGGTGCTACAGGCTACGGACGATGCCGCTTTCGAATCGGCATTTGCAGCAGCAGGAATTGAGTTGGCGAAAATCGGAGCACCGCAAGTGGGTGATCAGATCACCTTCGCTAACAACAGCGATAAATTTGAATTTAGTGTAGCGACCTTGCGTGATACTTGGTTCAAAACCTCTTTCCTACTGGATCAGAAACAATCTAAAAATGGTACGGCTGAGTTGCGTTATGAGAACTATAAGCAGCAACCATTAAACTTCGTATTACCTGCAAATTTTGATGGCAAGTTGCCACAGATTGATAAAACTGTAGCAAGACCAAAGGCTGCCATCATTCGCGAGAAAGGATCTAACTCGGAGCGCGAGATGGCGCATGCGATGTACTTAGCAGGATTTGATGTCAAGGATGTGCACATGACCGACTTGATTAGCGGTCGTGAAACGCTAGAAGATATTCAGTTTATCGGTGCCGTTGGTGGCTTCTCCAATTCGGATGTATTAGGATCTGCCAAAGGTTGGGCCGGTGCCTTTTTATATAATGAAAAAGCAAAAAAAGCATTGGACAACTTTTTTGCCAGACCAGATACGTTATCAGTCGGTATATGTAATGGCTGTCAGTTGTTTATGGAGCTGGAGTTAATCAATCCTTCACATGCCGAGCACGGCAAGATGCATCACAATACTTCTGGTAAACACGAATCAAACTTCGTATCTGTTCGTATCGAAGAAAACAAATCGGTCATGCTTTCTACGCTTGCTGGTAGTACATTAGGTGTTTGGATTTCGCATGGCGAGGGTAAATTCTATTTGCCGGAGGCAGAAAACCAATATCAGATTGTCGGTAAATATGGTTATGAATCTTATCCGCATAATCCAAACGGATCGGATTATAATACAGCGATGTTGTGCGATGAAACTGGTCGCCATTTGGTGACTATGCCGCACATCGAACGTTCTATCTTCCAATGGAACTGGGCAAACTATCCTGCTGGTCGCCAAGATGAGGTGTCGCCTTGGTTAGAAGCATTTGTAAATGCACGCAAATGGATTGAATCGCATCCATCGGCATAAAAGAAGATGCACTCCTCCATATTTGAGGTTGATTATACAGAAGAAAGCCTCTTGCGAACTCTTTTTGGTTTACAAGAGGCTTTCTTCATGTAACTAATTTTGCTAAATCTTCGCAGGCTGTAGTTGCTGCTCTTTTTTGTATCGCTCCATTTCCTTTTGCAATTTGCTTAGTGCGTAGCTCACAATAGCGACATCATCCAGCCAGCCAAGTACCGGAATAATATCGGGCACAGCATCTAAAGGAGATATCACATAAACTATTGTACCTACAATGATAGACATATTCCACTTATTCATCTTGTGCTTGCCGGTCAACGTATCTTTCGCCATACTAACCATCAACTTAAAATCCTCCCCATGCGCTTTTAGATTAGCTGACAAGCTGTCTGCTTTATCCAAATCCTTTCTGTTCAATTGATAGGTTCTAAACACCTTATATAGTGCTAAAGCCTTTACAAAATACCTTGGTTTAATCATTATTGTCCTTTCTTGTTCACAAATCACTACATAGAAGACAATAACTATGCCCAAGCAAAAAACCAAATTAGTACGCTAGGTGTTGTTTATTGTACATCAAATTGAATAACATTATGGCAGTTAAAAATATTGGAATCGTGGTAGGATCATTACGCAAGGGTTCTTATAACAAAGCAATCGGTCAGTATCTGAGAGAACAGGCTCCGCAAGGCGTATCATTGGAAATGGTGGAGATTGGTGGTTTGTCTCTTTACAATCAAGACTACGACGAAAATGATGAACCGGCAGAATATGCGCCTTTTCGGCAAAAAATCAAATCTTTTGATGGTATCATCTTTATCACGCCTGAATACAATCGTTCGGTGCCCGGCGTTTTGAAAAATGCTATAGATGTCGGATCTCGTCCTTATGGTAGCAGTGTTTGGGATGGAAAGCCAGCTATGGTAATTTCTTCGTCCATTAGTAATCAAAGTGGATTTGGGGCAAATCATCATTTAAGACAGTCATTGGCCTATCTAAATATGCCCACTCTGGCACAACCGGAAGTGTATATCGCTAATGTACAAGCGTGTTTTGATGAAGATGGCTCGCTGCTAAAAGAAGATAGTGGTCGCTTTTTAACAAAAGCGCTAAACGCTTATATCGATTTTGCTAATAGACACGTTTAGATGTCGCCACAAAGACTAGCGATAAAGTATAAGGTTCAGCGCAAAGGAAATATGCGCTGAACCTTTTTTTACATGTACTTATTTGCACTTACAAATTTGTGTTATACTCTTCTGCATAATTATGGTCTTGGTGGTGCGGCATACCGCCATGGTCTGATTCCTTCTAATTCAGCCTTAAGTACGGCCCATGCCATTACATTCGCCATCACGATGCTATTGTATGCGCTTCTACTTCCGGCGACATACCCATTACTCGAGTTTCCGAAGGGCTTTGGAAGCGGACGAGTCGTCGTTGCATCGTATAAAAATGGAAAGGCCGTCATATTGTTAGCACCTCCAGCACTATAAGCCACAAATCCACCATCGCCAACGAAAAATATACTTTTAGTATTGTGTATAAACATGGTTGCACCTCTGGTTCCTGCCACTCCTCTGTTGATGGCTTGCTCTCGAGAATAGATGGTGATTTGATTAGCAGGTGCATTCACGATACCCAATGTCGATGGACCACGATCGTCGCCCCAATACTGATTACGCACATCTCCAAATGGTCCATTCAATATTACATCTGTAGGATTGTTTCCATCAATGGGATACATCGCGCCTGATGCGCCAGTATTATTGAAAAAACCAATATTATTGACACCGAACAGATTGTTGAAGAAGTTTGCGCTATTTTGATCATTAT
This sequence comes from Sphingobacterium chungjuense, assembly GCF_011316935.1. Taxonomy (GTDB): domain Bacteria; phylum Bacteroidota; class Bacteroidia; order Sphingobacteriales; family Sphingobacteriaceae; genus Sphingobacterium; species Sphingobacterium chungjuense. The sequence continues at coordinate 132,224 of NZ_WLYS01000003.1, read as the reverse complement.
TAGAAACGCTTTGCAGCATCATGACAACAACGCCTCTATCATTGATAAAATCATTCAATGCAGTGCCAAAAATGGGTGAGATAGAACTGACGTTGAAACCAATAATCACCACATCAGGTCTATTTGGTGCGCCTGCTGCTAGCCTAGTACGAATTTGAGTATCAAAAGCATTACTCGTGCTAAAGGTCATTCTGTTCTGAGCAGAGTTACTGGTTGCAGTTCCGCCTTCCCAAGCTCCGCCGCCATTTGTCCAAGATCCTATTTTTACCACACTTTGAGGCAAATCACCAAAATTCTCCTTCGAATTGATAAACTGCCAAGATGGCCCTTGCTCCAGTGCAAATCCATCGCTTGAGCCACTTGATATGTGTAGTACGCGCAAAGAAGATGGCTGATAGTTGAGAAAAATGTTGGAGGTTAAGCGCTGCCCGATCACAGGATTTCTGAAACTCGAAGTAAACACGGGTCGATTAGCCATCCCAAAGTAGGTTGCAAGATTGCGATTTGCCAAAGCATCAGGTACGCCCGTAAATCTTACGGGTAGATCATTTATCGTGATTCTGTAGGTACTCAATACTTGCGGATCTACTGTGAAGAAACTTCTATCCCATATGTTTGTCGCCGAACGGGTATTAAAGATAGTTTCAATAGGTGCCGCTTCGATCTGACTTATACGATTTCCTCGGATATTAAATTGGCCTTTTTTGATGTACGAAGGATTATCAAATGTAGCATTCAAATTATTTATGGTCGCATAGGTGGCTAGCGATGTTGCATCAATTCTAATACGTAATTGCGCTACTTTGTGCTCAAATAAAATTCCTATGATATTAGCTTCTGCTTCGCCCGTGGTAGGTATGTTGATCTCGCCTGTCGCATACATCAGCGCTTTGTCGGTTGGAGTTTCTATGGAAGGATTCGACAGATTTGTGGGTGCGGGTATTTCTTCCATATTGTTGTAAGAGTATGCGTACCACGTATAGGTTACTCCTCTCTGTCCATCTACTGTTGCTGGCGTGCCTGATCTCGCATGTATTGTTCTCCAAAATTCACCCGTATTTCTATTGTAAAGTATCACACGATAAGTGTAACCTTGTGGCATATCGATCGTAGCACGACTGATGGTGTTTTTTGTTGCGTTTGGAATGGTAGAGCTATTGATATAATCTTCATCATAAGTGCCTACCAATCCATCTTGGATGGTTGTAAGACTAGCTACAAATCCCGATTCGTCACCCGAAAATGCAGAGGAGATATTATCCGAATTTTGCACACTCCGCTGTGATGTCGAGGTACTAACATTGTCCACGGATGCTGTTATTCCCTCGACACCAATTTGTAACCGTAGTAACTCTCCCGGAGTTTCTACCAATTTGTCAGAACATCCAGATAAAGTAAGAATGCTCAGGAGAACCATCGCAAAAATACCTGCTTTATTATTCATAATCGCGGTGTTTACTAAAAATTCCAAATATCCACCGTCTCTACGTCCTGCCATTCCGATAAGAGAGGATCTGGGTTTCTTCTCACAACAGATCCAGCTGCGATGGCAGCTTCCATCTTAATAAATGAAATTTCTAATGATGGTGACTCATAATTGGTCTTTTTTGATAAATTTTCCATAATATTCTTTTTGTTTAAATATTTCATAATAGATAATTTTAATGTTTAGCATCTCGAATTGATTCAGCGAATCTAGTAGTATCGGCTTGTATTAGTAACTATGTGTTCTTGAAGCTATAAGGGTGTTTTCATGAACAAAATAAATAGCTGCAAGAATGATATTGTAGCGTTTCTACTACAAATTAAGTTAAATAAAATGTAAATAATTAACTATTAAGAATATTTTTATTTAATTATTAATAATTCAGTTGAGTTGGTGCAGAATGGAAAGCACAAAAAATGTTCTTTTAATTAAAAATGGATGGTGGTTGGATGATCTGATTTATTCAACTAACCTACGTTGTTAATCAGTTAACCCATAGGCTTTTATGAATTACTAGAGGTTTGGTATGCGATATGGATATTTGTCACCTACGTTCAGGTGAATAAAGATTGAAGTATGTTATCAATCCCGATATGTACTTAAAAAGTTACGATTTGGAGAACAGTGGAGGTTTGTTTAGGACTAAAGGTGCAAACCTAAAATCTTGAGGCTACGTCGCTGTCCATCCAACACGGCGATATCAGGAAGATTTGCCCATTCGGAAAATTTAAATTTTTCGAACAAGCCAATACTTGGCGTATTGTGCGCGAAGATATAAGCCAATAAGACATCTATTCCGAAATCGGGCGCTCGATCAATACAGTATTGTAGTATGGCATTGCCAAATTTTTGTCCGCGTTGCGCTTCCTGCAAATAAATGCTAATTTCCACCGTGCCATCGTAAGCCGGTCTACCATAAAAAGATTGGAAACTTGCCCATCCCACTATTGTTCCGTCGCTTGCTTTCTCAATGATCCATAATGGCCTTTTATCTGTTGAATGATCGTGAAACCAGGGTAATCTGCTTTCTACCGAAACAGGATCTACGTCGGCAGTGACTAATCGAGAAGCAATAGTCGAATTGTAAATGGAAACAATAGTAGGTAGATCTTCTATTGTACTATCTCTATAGCGAAGCGTATTCATCAGGTAGGCAGATTTGCTGTGGATTCGGAGCATAGATCATTACTCCCCATAGGCCTGCATTCCGAGTGCTGTAAAGCGTCGATAAAAGATCGGTACAGGAGAGAAAGGTAGATGTATGACACCCGAAATTTTAATTTTCACAAATGTAATTGTATTCAAACATTTGTGAAAATTAAATCAGGAAAATTTGATTGCGAAAAAGCCCTATTTCTCCATTTGATTTTGGATAGACATCATGCCGTCTCTATCTACGGAAGTAACTCCCGCAATTTTTTCGAAATAACCGATGGCATCTTCCATGGGCTTGTCGTCTGGAATGCTAATCGCTACGCCATTCAGGGCATCATATAGGTATACTACCTCTGCACCGAAGGTTTGTACAGCTTCTAGCAACTGATCGTTGCCCGTATCTTTATCGTAATAAATAACCAGATTACGCGATGCATCCAACCCTGGTTGTTCTTGTGCGGTATCATTATTCATGCGTTTGCTGCCGCAAGCAGTGCTCAATAGAAAGCCGGAAGCTACTAGTAATATCGTCGTAATTTTCATCAGTATCTGTCTTGTTGTTTGAAATGGGCATCATGATCACTAGGAAAAGTATGGCACCCAACTCCATAACAGTGAAGTACAATATTCGGTTTGCGTGATGCGAAGAAATAATTGTGCTAAAAGGCTTATCGATTCGCAGCGAACGACTTAGTTTGTTCTAACGTTTCGAGTACCTGATCCAATGCTGATTTAAACCAGTAGGTGAATTTTTCTGGTGACGTCAGAATCTCCTCGTGCAGTTTGCGCACACTAATCCACCGAAAGTCTTGTACTTCCGCTGGGTTGGGCAATGGTGTATCATCGCTGTAGCCCACAAAAACATGGTCAAACTCATGCTCTATCAAATCATTTTCTACTTTGGCGTGGTAGATGAACGAAAAAAGCGGCGTGATTGGACAAACTAATCCCATTTCGAATTGCAGTCTTTGAAGCGCACCTTGTTCGAGATCCTCGTGCATCTGCGGATGCGAACAGCAGGCATTGGTCCATAAACCGCCGCCGTGGTATTTGTCGGCAGCGCGTTGATGTATCAACATTTCTCCGCGACTGTTGAATATAAAGATGGAAAATGCCCGATGAAGCTCGCCGCGCTCGTGTGCCAGTAATTTGTCCATCTCTCCCACTGTCTGATCGTTTTGATCTACTAGTACTACCTTATTTCTTTCCATACCTTAATATTAGGATCTCGCGTCGTTCAGTGCTTCTTTATACGTATTTAGTGCGCGCTCGCGCGCTTGTTTGTGGTCTACTATGGCTGTTTCTAACCGATCAGCGTAATGCGGGTTCCAACGTTTGATATACTTCAGGTCTTTATCAAATCGCTTGGTTTGTGCATCGGGATTGAAAATCCGAAAATACGGCGCAGCATCGCATCCGCATCCCGCTGCCCACTGCCAATTGCCATTGTTGGAAGAAAGCTCATAATCAAGCAATTTTTCGGCAAAATAGGCTTCGCCCCAACGCCAATCAATTAGCAAATGCTTACATAAGAAACTGGCTACGACCATCCGAACGCGATTGTGCATAAAACCCGTCTCATTGAGTTGTCGCATACCTGCATCTACAATCGGATAACCGGTTTCTCCCTTGCGCCATTTTTCAAACTCCTTTTCGTTATTACGCCAGCGAATGTTGTCGTAAGATGATTTGAAACTGGTATCTACCACATGCGGAAAATGAAATAGGATTTGCATGAAGAATTCGCGCCAGATTAGCTCAGATAACCATGTGTCGTTATTCTTGAGCGCAGTCTTCACACATTCGCGTACCGATATAGTGCCGAAGCGCAGCGCCACGCCCAACCGCGTAGTACGATCTTCTGCCGGAAAATCCCGATGCTGATCGTAATCATCAATCATTCCGGGTGTGAGTGATGGAGTTTCGTAGTTCAAGACGGTCTTCTCAAAACCTAATGTTTTCAAGGAAGGAATAGACTTTTTCTTTGTCTGGTAATATCCATCAAGCGTGCTTGGTGCTGCCGTGTAGTGCTTGCGCTCTAATGCTGCGCGCCACTTCTTGGCGTACGGCGTATACACGGTATACGGTGTGCCATCATTCTTCAGAATCTCACCTTTCTCGAAAATGACCTGATCTTTGAAAGCCGAAAAGGTCACGTCCTCCTTAGCCAACCACTTTTGCACGCGGTTGTCTCTAGCGATCGCTAGAGGTTCGTAATCTCGATTGCAAAATACTGCTTGGACGTCAAATTTTTGGATCAGCAGCTCAAAGATCTCTTCCACGTTGCCGTGATAGACATGCAGTGAGCTACCTAGCTCTTCGAGTTTTCCTTGTAAAGATTGCAGTGCTTGATGAATGTAATCTACCCGTATATCTTTAGTATTTGGTAATTTAGATAGAATCTCTTGATCGAATAAGAAGATCGGAACTACTGGGATATCCTGTGCTAATGCTTTGGATAAACCAACATTATCTTCCAATCGCAGATCTCTTCTAAACCAAAAAATGTTGATCTTATCCTTCATCTGCTCCTTTCGTAGCTGGAGCTTGGTCTACCCAAAGTAGATCTTCAATATCATAGCCCACTTCCAATGCTAGGCGCAAATAATTAACTTTTACTTCTTCTGGAATCGTGGTTTCGCGAGAAAGTATCCACAAATAATCGAAGTCTTTACCAGCCACCAAGGCATGCTGATAATCTTTGTCTAAAGCAATCACGTTGTAGCCCGCATAAAATGGCCCAAAAAAGGAAACTTTTAGCGCGGCAGTGGTCGGTTCTCCGCGAAACTTCGCTTTTCCTTCTGCCGATTTCCACTCTTTATCTTCCTTATTGTACCCCTTGTTGAGCACTTTAATACTCCCATCTTCGTTAGCAGAATAGGTTGCTGTCACGTGCGATAATCCTTTTTCAAATTTGTGGTCTAGTCTAGCAATTTCGTACCAAGTACCCAAGTAGCGATCCACCTCAAATGAGCTGACAGGATTGGCCGTTTTTGGTATGTAAGTCGTACTGCAACCGACTATACATAGAGCGAAAATAAGTAAGAGGTAAGTCTGTAATCTAACGTTCATGCTGTTGATTCTTTTTAAAATACATCTGAAAATACTTCACAGGTACCCACAGGAAACCAAAACATTCGCCTTCTTCCTTTCCCGTATGTTTGTGATGTTGTTTGTGGGCACGGCGAATGGCCATCAGGTAAGGATTCGTCGTATTCCGAAGAAATGATACACGCTGGTGAATAAAAATATCGTGTACAAAGAAGTAAGCAAAACCATATAAGGTAATACCCAACCCGATGTAAAACAAATGATTAAAACCTTGTGTACTGCCTATATAGATAAGTGCAATGGCTGGAATAGCGAAGATCGCGAAGAAATAATCGTTTTTCTCTAAATGACCTTCGGTGCTGTGATCGTGATGATCGCGATGCAATCGCCACAAGAATCCATGCATTACATATTTATGTACCGTCCAGGTAATTCCTTCCATGATTAGAAAGGTGGCCAACAGGATTAAAAAATTCATAGTTGCACAGTGTTATGATTAAATTTTTTGTCTAAGACTCGATGCCTATAGTCGAAGATGTTTTTCAATTTCTTTTTTACAAAGAGCTGATGCGCCAGCGTGCCCAAAGGGCCAAATGGCAGTTCGTAGCGTACATGATCGGTGATCAAAACGCCATCACCTTCCGGAGTAAAGGTATGGGTATGTTCCCATAATTTGTACGGTCCGCTTTCCTGAAAATCGATGAAACGCTGTAGAGGCACTACGTCCGTTATACGCGTACGCCATTTAAGCGGAATACCAAATATCGGACTTACCGTATAATCAATAATTTGATCTTTGTAAATGGACCGATCTTCCATCTCACTTTTGACTACGAACGCCATATCCTTCGGTGTTATCTCCTCCAGATTATGTGGTGAAGAAAAGAATGCCCAAATTGATTCAATATCTCCTTTTACATGTTGTTCTCGGTATATACTATAGATCATGTTGTATGATTTTTTAGATGTAATGGACTACATAATGGCCATTTTGTAAGCCACATAACTTTGCATCATCAACGACATCTTTTGGCCATTGGGTATCCGCACACGCTCACTCATGATACGCTGCGCAGGCAATCTCTTAATCTTTTTGAACAAAGAAAGATAATATTTGTAGGCGAGATACACACCGAAGCGCGCCGAAACGGGCAGCTTTTTGATACCCACCAATGCCTCTCGAAATTCCGTATGAATGTCTTCTTCAATAGCAGATTTAATCGCATTATCAAATACCGCCATATTCACATCTGGAAAGTATGTGCGTCCCAATACTTGATAATCGTCTTTCAGATCACGTAAGAAATTAACCTTCTGAAAGGCAGATCCGAGCTTCATCGCGTATGGTTTCAGGGCTTCGTAGGCAGACTTATCGCCATCTACAAATACTTGTAGGCACATCAACCCAACCACCTCGGCCGATCCCAAGATATACTCCTTGTACTTTTCAGTATTGTATTCTGTCGGATTTAAGTCCATTTCCATGCTATGCAAAAATTGTTCGATTAGTGCCCGATCAATATCATAGCGGTGTACCGTTTCCTGAAAAGACTGCAGGATAGGATTCAACGAAATCTTCTCATCCAGCGCCTGATGCGTTTGTTCTTTAAAGCGCTCCAGCAATTTTTGCTTATCGTAGGTATGGAAGCTATCGACAATTTCGTCTGCTAATCGCACGTATCCATAGATAGCATATACTGCTGGGCGAATGCATTGGTCTAAGGCCAGAATTCCTAAGGAAAAGCTGGTGCTATATTTTTCCGTGGTGGCTTTGCTTACTTGGAAGCTTAATTCATCAAACAGCTTTTTCATAGGAGTATGTATTAAGTTTATTGACTTCAGAAGCAACGATTTTACCAGAGATAATAGATGGAGGTACACCGGGACCTGGCACAGTCAGCTGTCCTGTATAGAATAGATTTGTTAGTTTTTTGTTTTTGATGGCGGGTTTCCATACCGCCGTTTGCGATAAGGTATTCGCTAATCCGTACGCATTGCCGCCATAAGCATTGTAATCTTGCATAAAATCAGAAACGCAATAGCTTTTCTTAAAATCGATCTTATCCAATAAATTACTTGCTCGGGTATGTTTTTCCAATCGCGTGATCATTTCCAAGAAATAACGTTCCCGAGTCGGCTCATCATCCGCAACACCCATAGCCAACGGCATCAGTAGAAAGATATTTTCGTGGCCTTCTGGCGCCACCGCATCATCTGTTTGCGATGGACAACAGGCATAGAATAACGGTTTTTCTGGCCAAGCTTTATCCACGTAAATAGAGTCTATATGCGCATCCAGATCATTTTCAAAAAATAAGGTATGATGTTTTAGATTAGGAATCTGCTCATTAAACCCTAGATAATAAATTAAGCACGATGGTGCAAAAGTGCGAGCAGCCCAGTATTTTTCATCGTAATTACGCAATGATGGCGCTAATAATGTTTCGGTATGATGGTAATCCGAAGAAGCAATCACAACATCAAAAGCTTGCTCTTCGCCGTTTATTAATAAAGTCTGCACCGCACCATCCGCGCAGTTTATGGCTTCTACCGGTTGATTAAAATGAAAGACTGCACCCTGCTCTTCTGCGACTGATTTCATGGCTTTCACCAATTCGAAAAAACCGCCCTTTGGATACCAAGTGCCTAATGCATAGCCTCCATAATTCATCAAGCTATACATCGCAGGAATTTTGCGTGGCGATGCACCAAGAAATATGACCGGAAATTCCATCAAGGAGATCAATTTAGGATTCTTAAAGTATTTCTTGACATAATTTCTGAATCCAGAAAGCAAATCTAGGCGAAGCGCACTGCCAGCAATCTTGGGCGACATGAATTCAAACCAGCTGTAGCAAGGTTTGTTTACGAAATCCCGCATACCTACTTCGTACTTGTATTTTGCGGCTTTCATAAATTCGTCGAGCCGTGAACCAGCACCTGGTTCGATCTGCTCAAACAACACTTTCATCTGCGCATAATCGCGTGGGATAGCCACATTATCTTGGGAGAAAACCATTTCAAACTGAGGATCCAGCGATATTAATTCGAAATAATCGGTGGCGTGTTTTCCAAAGTCTTGAAAAAAATTGTCAATGATATCGGGCATCCAATACCAGCTTGGTCCCATATCGAAAGTGTATCCATTCTCCGTTTTGAATTGGCGTGCACGACCTCCCGGCCCTGCATTTTTCTCAAATACATGTACCGAATGGCCTTCGGCCGCAGCGTAAGCCGCGGCAGATAATCCCGAGATTCCGGATCCTATGATGGCAATCCTTTTCTTCATTTTGTGGTCTAGGTAGATTTTAATTGTTGATACGCTTGACCCAACAGCTGCTCTGCTGGTGTGTTACTTAAATATATAGGATGGTGAAACGCTTCTAGTTTTTGCAGTAGGCGAATCAATTCCAGTTTCTCTTCGGGCAGCAAATCAGCAGATACAATTTGTGTGGCCTGTCTGATTTTGTGCATGTGTTGTTCCAGTACTTCTAACCCTATATCTGTAATGGAGATCATCTTGCTACGGCGATCCGTCACGGAGTCTTGCTGCTTTACCCAACCATGTTTGATGAGACGGTTGATGATTTGCATGCCGACAGGTTTGTCCTGAATGTTTTTCTTAATCAAAGCCATTTTGGTCATCTCCCCAAAAGCTTTTAGATTTATGAGATAAATATAGTCTTCCTGCGTGGAAAAGTCACTATGAATAAGCACAGATCGTGAGTAATTTTTAGCGTAGCGATTCAGGTGAACTAGTAAGGTGCTGATAACACTTTCGGCTGATCGACCATTTTCCATACCCTTCCATGCTATTGTTCGCTCTCGATCTGAGGCTTTACTGTTGGCGACCCAACTCATAAAGCCCTTCAAATCATTCCCATAGCTCGCATGCGACAGTTGTTCCTGCTCAAACTCTGATACTAGCTGGATGACATCTTGTAACAAATCGTATTTCATTTTTGCGATGTTTATTGATGAGGGTTGAGGGATAATGAATAGTATATTTTTAAACTGTTATATCATGGTATTTTGATATAAACAATGATCTACACGAGTTGTTTCAAATGTTTGGTGTAAAAATCAACTTTATTTTGTTCGTATTCATTTATCAAATTTTAGGATGATTATGTATCTAATCAGAGAAACAAATGTCTTTATTCCTTTGTTGCATAACACACGGATTATAGGGATCCAATACGTATCAAACAATAAGCATGGAAAGCATAGATCAAGCGGAAAAAAACGCATATAAATACATAGACTGCACCTGCAAAGGCTACAAACGAGTGAAAGTCGGTAAATCTTACCGCTACAAAAATCTGCGTGGCGCATTCATTACCAATGAACGCACCTTGAAGAGAATTCAAGCACTGGTAATCCCACCTGCTTGGAAGCGCGTATGGATATGTCCCGATCCGAAAGGTCATATTCAATGTTTTGGTTATGATTTACGCGATCGTAAACAATACATTTATCATAAAGAATGGACGCAGAACCAAAATGATGCTAAATTTCAAAAGGTATTGGCTTTAGGGCCATACTTACCAAAATTGCAGCGCAGGATCAATAAAGATCTCCAATTGCCTGAGTGGACGAAGGACAAGGTATCTGCTCTGGCGTTGGCTGTGATCAAACGTACATTGATGCGTGTGGGGAATGCGCGATATACGAAGGCCAATAAATCGTACGGCCTCACTACCTTAAAGAAATCGCATGTCACGTTATCCAAAGAAGGCGTCACGATTAGCTACGTCGGCAAAAAAGGTGTGCCTCAATTACACGTGGTAAATGATAAGAAGTTGTACAATTTTGTAGCCTCATTGTCGGAGATCCCAGGCAAAAACTTGTTTCAGTATTTGGATCCATCCGCACCAAAAGGAATTAGAAAATTGCGTGGTCGCGACGTGAATACCTATTTAAAGGGGCAGAATTCGGAATATAAACTTTCGGTAAAAAGTTTTCGGATCTGGGGTGCGACTATATTAGCGGTCAAATTGATGGCGGCCATACAGTCTGAATACGAGTTGAAAAACAGCCAAAAGCTGTTGAATGCCATTATTGATCAGATCGCTGGAGAATTAGGAAACACGCGGGCTGTGGCCAAGAAATATTATGTGCATCCTTTGATACAAGAAATGTTCTTGGATGGCACATTTTACAAGAAAGCAAAACTTAAAGTTGGCGCGCGCCGACTAAGTATTCCGCAAGCAGAAGCTATTTGTCAGCGATTGCTGCGCTAGGCTCATTTAATGAGCCTAAATGCGGCACGTCACGAAGGTCGTATGGCGTTTCTTGATAGACGAAGTAATTGAGCCAATTATTGAATAACAAATTAGCGTGTCCGCTCCACCGTACTAATGGCGGATTATTTGCGTCGTCGTTTCTATAATAGTTTATCGGTAATTGAATCTCACTACCGCGCTCTACATCACGTAAGTATTCTTCGTGCAGCGTCCAAGGTGAGTACTCCGAGTGTCCCGTTAGGTAAAACTCCCGACCTCCACGTGAACAAACTACCGCTACGCCTGCCTCATCTGATTCGGCTAAAATTGAAATCTCGTTTTGAGCTAACAGTTCCTCTTTAGCAATCGTGGTATGCCGACTGTGTGGGATATAAAATTCGTCATCAAAGCCCCGAAACAAGGGACTGCGATTTTCAGTCGTGTTGTGTTTGAATACACCGAAAAGTTTGTGATCTAGTGGTACTTTTTCTACACCATAGAAATGATGCAACGCGGCTTGCGCTGCCCAACAGATATACAAAGTGGAAGTAACATGCGTTTTGGCCCAGTCGAAGATTGCTTTCATCTCATTCCAATAACTCACTTCCTCAAACGGCAACATTTCTACTGGAGCCCCCGTGATGATCATCCCATCGTAGAAATTCTCTGTTACTTGGCTAAAGCCTTTATAAAATAACTCTAAATGCTCCTCGGAAGTATTTTTGGGTGTATGCGTATCTAGACGTAGAAATTCTACCTCAACCTGCAATGGATTATTGGATAGCAAACGTACAAAGTCGGTCTCCGTGGTAATTTTTAAGGGCATCAGGTTTAAGATCAAGACGCGCAGCGGCCTAATGTCCTGCGTGCTAGCGCGTAAATCACTCATCACAAAGATGTTCTCTTCTTTGAGAAGCTCAATAGCTGGTAGATTGTTTGGTATCTTTACTGGCATAACCCGATTGTTCCCTAAATGTACTTAAAAAGCAAAAATAGCAAGAATACGGTAGAATAAAAAAAGGATTAAGACGGGTTTGAAACCACGTCCTCCTGATTATACAATCGGATATCCTTTATCAGATCGTCTACAATCGTTTCGGGCGTAGCCCATGATGTGATTAAGCGCACTACAGCCTGCGTTTCGTCTACTTGTTGCCAAATGTAAAACTGGTATTTTTCTAACAACTTTTGAATGAGCGGCATGGGCAAGATCGGAAAAAGCTGATTGGACTGCGGAGCTGACAAAAATTGGTGACCCTCATCTTGAATGGCTTTCGCGATTTTAGCAGCCATCAAATTAGCATGTTGCGCCAGTTCCATATACAGGTCGCCTTCGAAGAGAGACAGAAATTGTATTCCTAGCAAACGACCCTTGGCAAGTAGCGCGCCTTTTTGCTTCATGACAAATTCAAACTCCTGACTGACGGCGCTGTGGTTAAAAATGATTGCTTCGCCCAATAAACCACCATTTTTAGTCGCGCCCAGATAAAACACATCCGTGAACCTGCTCACATCTTCCAATAGCAAATCACTCCCAGGTGCCATCAATGCATGACCTAAGCGTGCGCCATCCAAGAAAAGCAATAAATCATTGGCCTTACATTGTGTGTACAAATCCTGTAATTCGGTCTTAGAATACACCGTGCCTACCTCCGTCGTGTTGGAAATGTACACTAAACGCGGCTTTACCACATGCGGCTTCAGCTGGTACGCTTGCAATGTTTTTTCGATATCGGCGCTTGTGAGCTTACCATCTTTTGTAGGCACGGCAATCACTTTATGTCCAACGGATTCAATAGCACCCGCTTCGTTGGTAAAAATATGACCCGAGGCCGCACTAATCACCGCTTCATGTGGTCTTAGCAAAGAAGATATGACCAACAGATTTGCCTGTGTACCTCCGGATACGAAGTGGATGGCTGCCCACTTGTTCCCCAACTTTTCTTTCAGGATTTCCTTTGCCAGCAAGCTATATTCGTCTTCGCCATATCCAGCCTGTTGTACCAGATTGGTTTGTGATAAGCGTTCTAATATGGAAGGATGTGCGCCCTCCGCGTAGTCATTTTTAAAATTGTACATATGGTAACGTGCCGTCATCTATGGCGCTCAAAGTTGCAAAAAAAGACCGGACATTATCTTATGAAACTGGACTAAAGTTGGCAATTATCTGATCCGCAAACTCGCTTGTCTTTAACAAAGTGGCATTTTCCATCTGATTATAGAAATCTACCGTGACGGTTTTCTTTTTTATCGTTTTGGCGAGTGCTTCGGTAATAGTAGTAGCTACAGCATCCCAACCGAGGTATTCAAATAGTAATACACCGCTTAGGATTACGGAGGAAGGGTTCATCGTGTCGGTATCGGCAAAACGCGGTGCCGTGCCATGCGTGGCTTCAAATATCGCATGACCAGTTTGGTAATTAATATTTGCTCCTGGCGCAATACCAATGCCCCCAACGATGGCTGCCAAAGCGTCTGATACATAATCGCCATTTAAATTGAGGGTGGCTACTACCGAATAATCGCGCGGTGCTAATAATATTTGCTGCAAGAAGTTATCGGCAATCACATCTTTGATGATTAATTTTCCGGCATCTTGTGCTGCACGTTGCTCTTTGTTCGCTTCCTCCTGCCCTTTTTCTGCTTTTGTTTTATCCCACTGATCCCACGTATAGACTTGATCGCCGAACTCTTCTTCGGCCAGCTGGTAAGCCCAATTTTTAAATGCGCCTTCTGTGTATTTCATAATATTGCCTTTGTGTACAATCGTCACAGAAGGCCGATTTTGTTCTAGAGCATATTGTATCGCGGCGCGTACCAAGCGTTTGGTGCCTTCTTCCGATACCACTTTGATACCTAGACCTGTATTGGCGCGAAAATCATAATCCAGCTTTAGATCGTTATTCAAAAACTGTTGTAGGCGTTTACTTTCTTCGGAGTCTGCCGCATATTCTACACCGACGTAAATATCTTCGGTATTCTCTCTAAAAATCACCATATCGATGTATTCTGGATGCAATACAGGAGTTGGTGTGCCGGGATACCATTTTGTTGGGCGAAGACAGACATACAAATCCAATGCCTTGCGCAACGCTACATTGAGCGAACGAATACCGCCGCCTACCGGCGTAGTCAAAGGACCTTTGATGCCTACAAGATAGTCGCGAAATGCTTGTGTAGTCTCTTCTGGAAGCCAGCTTCCTGTTTCATTGTACGCTTTTTCACCGGCCAAAACTTCTTTCCATGCGACTGCTCTTTCATCACCATACACATGCGATACGGCTTGATCAAAAACCCGCACTGCTGCGCGCCAGATATCAGGTCCAATACCGTCGCCAATAACAAAAGGAATAATGGGATGATGCGGTACGTGCAAAGATCTATCCGCATTTAAGGAAATTTTTTCAGCCATAATGTACAATTTTTAACGTGGTTCTAGTCGTCAAGCAACCAAAACAATACCAAACTGTACAATTTGAAAATCTTATTTGAATTGAATGGTTTTTATTGGCGAGATTCTGCTAATCAACATGGAAGGAATGATCAATACCACGAATACGATCGCGATCAAAGCCACGTTGAGTGAAAGAACTTCGTGCCATGAAATCTGTACGGGCACAAAAGAAACATAATAGATGCTGGGATCTAATTTGAAAAATTGCGTACTACGCTGAAAGAAGTACAGCAGAATAGCCAGTACATTCCCGATCACCAAACCATAACCAATCAGGTATAGCGAATTATACAAAAACACTTTTCGAAGTTCGGTATTGCGCATGCCGAGCGCTTTTAGAATGCCGATCATGCTAGAACGCTCTAAGATATTGATCAACAAGGCAGATATCAGATTGATCAGCGCGACGATCACCATCAACACAAAAATAACGCTATCATTCATATCTAACAGCTCGAGCCAATTAAACACGTCAGGCATCTGTTCGACTACGTTAGTAGTCGCCATGTGTATAGGAAGTTCATCTTCGACCACGCTGGATGTGAGCGCCAACTGCGTGAAATCTTTGATCCGTACCTCATAACCGCCCACATCTTCTGGCGCCATATCATTGATACGGCGTATGAGATCCAGCGATCCGATGATATACATCTTATCTAACTCTTCCGAATGGGTGGTATAGATTCCCTTAACCTCCAGTTTGCGTTTGCGAACCGGATGCTGCACGAAATACATGATAAAACTATCTCCAACTTTCAGATGCAGCCTATTAGCAGTTTGCTGAGATACCAGAATTTGGTTGTTTGCATTCTCTGCTGCAAAATTAATGGTATCTCCTTCCACAAGCATGCGCGATAGAAAATCTTGGCGATAGCTACCGTCAATACCTTTGATCAACACACCTTCGACTTCCTGATTGACATGGATAATGCCCGCTTTGGTAGCAAAGGGATAGATGTTTTCTACGTTAGGTAGTTCACGAATAGAATCTAATTTAGTCCTCGAAAGCGCGATCGGCGCACTCTCGTAGGAGGTAGAAACATCGTTTTTGACGATCATAATATCACCAAAAAAACCACGCTGCTTGTCGGTAATTTCCTGCTTGAATCCTTTCAGAATGGCGACCGCCATAATGATCGCCAATATCGCCAAACTCAGCGCACCGATCGTCACTCGAATGATCATCTTCGAGAACGTTCTATGGCCGAAAACGGTGATCCTTTTGGCTAAAAAATAGGAGAAATTCAAGCTGAAATTATATTTTGTAACTTCGCAAAGTTAATAAAAAATGTCATCCCTGAATGACGCGAAACAAACTACAAAAGATTTAAAGATACGATGCGAATTATATTTATGGGTACGCCCGATTTTGCGGTAGCTTCTCTTGATGCATTAGTACAAGCAGGCGAACAAGTCGTGGCGGTAGTCACTACACCCGACAAGCCAGCTGGGCGCGGTCAGAAAATGCACGAATCTGCGGTAAAACAGTATGCCGTAGCGCACCAAATCCCCGTTTTACAGCCCGAAAAACTACGCAATCCAGAATTTTTGGCGGATTTAAAGTCGTATCAGGCCAATTTGCAGATTGTGGTCGCTTTCCGAATGTTGCCTGAGGTCGTGTGGGATATGCCTCAACATGGAACGGTGAATGTACACGCCTCGCTCCTGCCCAATTACCGCGGTGCGGCACCGATTAATCATGCGGTGATGAATGGCGAGAAAACTTCGGGCGTTACGACATTTTTGTTGCAGCACGAGATTGATACCGGTAATGTTTTGCTCCAAAAAGAAGTCGCTATTGCAGATACAGATAACGCCGGCGATTTGCACGATGCACTGATGAACGCTGGTGCCACGCTTTTGTTAGAAACGGTAAATGCCTTGCGCGCTGGCACGCTCCAGCCGACTCCGCAGGATGCGATAGAAGGATCGGATTGGAAGCACGCGCCAAAGATATTCAAAGAGGATTGTGAGATTGACTGGGACAGACCGGGTAAAGATGTATACAATCAGATTCGCGGATTGAGCCCTTATCCCACCGCATTTACTAAATTGCATGATAAGGTACTCAAGATCTATGAAACGGTACTCGTGAATGAAAAACCTACGATTGCCGCAGGTGAATACGAAACTGATGAAAAAACATATTTACGATTTGCCTGTACCGATAGCTTTTTAGATTTGAAATTAGTGCAGATTGAAGGCAAGAAAAGAATGACCGTAGGCGACTTTCTACGAGGGTACCGTTTTCCATAACACTACAATAGAAAGGAAAATATATGTAACTTACCACATCGTATAACAGCAATACAGATGGAAGAACATAAACCGCTACCAATATTAAATGCCAAAGAGGCACGCGTATTAGGCGTGCTATTGGAGAAGGCAAAGACCACACCGGAGTATTATCCGCTTACTTTGAATGCTTTACAAACGGCGTGTAATCAGAAAACATCGCGCCGGCCGGTAGTACAATACGACGAAAGTACGGTTATTGTAGCTTTGGACAGTTTGCGAAAGCTTGGTTTGGTATCTACTGTAGTGGGTGGCGGCAGCCGGGCGGTGAAGTACAAGCATAATTTGGCGATACAATATCCGCTCTTGCCACAAGAATTAGCTATTATTTGCTTGTTACTACTTCGTGGGCCTTTGACGCCTGGGGAGATCAACAGTAATTCGGGGCGTTTGTACGATTTTGAATCTATCGATGAGGTGGCACAGCTTCTGAACAAATTAGAAAATACAGAACCTGCTTTTGTACAGATAGCACCAAAACGTGCTGGACAAAAGGAGATTAGATATATTCAGCTACTAACGGAGTTTAATGAAGCCGAATACGAATCTGAGCAACCGACTACCAGATCAGGATCGAACGAACAAATAGAAGCGTTGACAGATCGTGTAACACAATTGGAAGAGCAACTAGAAAAGTTGCAATCGGCTTTTGATAAGCTGATGACTGAGCTAACCTAACCAGAAACCAATACGCATACTCTTATGAAACTATTTTCATCCATGTTGACAGGATTATGTTGCTTTGCAGCTTTTGTGAGCTTCGGACAAAGCATTGAGCCATTAACACAAAAAGCCAATTGCGGTTTTCGAGGATTAGACACCTTCGGAGAACGCGTGATTTGGGTGAGCGGTACGAATGGCACGGTGGGCAAATCATTGGATAAAGGCAAATCTTGGGAATGGGTCGGACCGAAAGGTTATGAGGAAACTGATTTCCGAGATATCGCGGTCTTTAGCAACTATGAAGCGGTGATTGTGAGTGCGGGTGCGCCTGCAGTGATTTTACGTACTATGGATGGCGGAAAATCTTGGACAGAAGTCTATCACAATGATGATCCAGAAATTTTCTTAAACGGAATGGATTTTTACGGTGATCGCGGTTTTGCTATTGGCGATCCGATTGATGGATTTTTCCAATTGCTACAAACGACAGATCGAGGCGAAACTTGGGAAGATGTTTCCGGTAGTTTATTGCTCTTTGCAGAGCCCGGCGAAGTAGGTTTTGCAGCTAGTGGTACAGGATTGCAGGTACAAGGTGATAATCTTTGGATTGGCAGTGGCGGATCTTTTGCTGCTCTGTATCGTAGAAATGAAAAGAAAATGTTAATGCATAAGATGCTGACTCCCATCATCAGCGGCGCTAGTAGTCAAGGAATTTTTTCATTGAGCTTCTGGAATAACAAAAGAGGTGTGGTTGTAGGTGGCGATTATCTGCACGATCAATGCAATGAACATAATGTATACCTCACCCATGATGGTGGCGAAAATTGGATCACGCCAGCCAAGCCTGTCGGCGGATTTAGATCGGCAGTGCTGCACGTGAACAAACGAAAATTAGTAGCAACAGGAACGTCAGGCACCGATATCTCTACCGATGGTGGACAGCATTGGAATACCATTTCGACAGATAGTTATAATGTTCTTGGCAAATCCCGTACTGGAAAAAGAGTCTATCTGGCTGGCAGTAACGGACAAATTAGCGTACTTCAGTGGAAGTAGGTCTACAATAGAAGCGTAAAAATAAGTATGAAGTATTATATCATAGCGGGTGAAGCATCAGGCGATCTGCATGGAGCGAACTTGATAAAGGCATTAAAAGAGGAAGATAAAGAAGCAGAATTCGCCATCGTGGGCGGCTCCCTGATGGAAGCCGAGAGTGGAAAAAAAGCATTGATCCACACCTCTCAAATGGCTTTTATGGGCTTTGTAGAAGTGGTGATGAACTTATCTTCCATTGCTAGAAATCTTCGATCTGTAAAGCAAGATCTTCTACGCGTGCGTCCAGACACGGTGATTCTGATCGATTTTCCAGGTTTTAATCTAAAGATTGCGGACTTCGCCAAGAAGAATGGCATCACCACGAGCTACTATATCTCGCCCAAGATCTGGGCGTGGAATCAGAAACGCGTGTATAAAATCAAAAAGGTGGTAGATCACATGTTCTGTATTTTACCATTTGAAGTTGACTTTTATAAAGAGTACCATTATCCTGTCGATTACGTGGGAAATCCACTGCTAGATGCAATTTCCAAGCACGAAGTCAATTTAAATTTTGTAGCCGACAACGGACTCTCGCCGAAAGAAGATATTATCGCGCTATTGCCTGGCAGTCGCAAAATGGAAATTGAACGAATCTTGCCGGAGATGGCGGAGCTGTATCACAAATTCCCTTCGCATCAAGTAGTGATTGCAGGTGCTCCAAATTTTGATGAAGCTTACTACAAAGATATAATTGGCGATATGCCGATTAAGATTGTTTTCGATCAAACCTACGATCTGTTAAAGCATGCGGTTGCTGCGGTCGTAACCAGTGGTACGGCCACTCTGGAAACGGCTATTTTGCGTGTGCCACAGGTGGTGGTGTATAAAGCAAATCCGCTCAGCATCGCAATTGCACGGAAATTGATAAAGGTGCGTTTCATCTCTCTGGTGAATTTGATCAATGATTATCTGTCTGTGCACGAACTCATTCAAAAGGATTGCACAGCCAGTAATATCGCGGATGAAATCGGCGAATTGATTACTAATCCAGCGCATCGTGCCAGCGTGCTAGAGAACTACGATGTATTGCGTGAGAAATTAGGTGAGCCAGGCGCATCTGCCAGAACGGCAAGTAAGATTGTCGGTTATCTGCGCGCAGCGCAATAGTCGATCCTCGAAATTACGTATTTCCGGAGCCGAAACTCAAAGCTGTGGCAGTGTCTATTGCTCGCCATCAGCTTAATGTTTTACCGGCGTTTAATCCACCTGTATAAGTATAGTTTCAATACATTACGGATACAGTACCATTACATAAAATGCCTATGTTAGTTACACTATCGATACACTAACCATACGCTAAAGGTTAAGGAATGCCGAACCAATAGGCGATCTATACCCAATGTTTTTTGCTAAAATGGTAATTGGACATTATTCGAAAGGTTAAGTCTTTGTGTTTTCTTGAGATAATCATTGAATCCACCGTCTTTGCGAAACCGAGGCACGAAGGCTGTGGCAACCTAATGTATTAACTTTCTCAACGATATAAACTCTCTCCGCAATTTATTAAACCTATTCCTATCGCATCGGGTCTAAATATAAAATTACACGCTTATGAAACGCTTAATTGGCTTACCATTGCTATTTAGTATGTTGTTGACTGCTTGCCTCACGTATAGCCAAGTAGCTACAGCACAAGATAAAGAGGAAGAAAATCGCATCGAAGAGCATATTGGAAAATTGGTTTTGTCTAAAAAGAAAAGCAAGACATTCCGTAACAAAGGTCGTGATTCCATCATGACTTTGCACATCGATACACTCGTTATGAAAGATCGCGCTTCGCTGCAATTCTATGGATTGAAAGATGTACAACTGAATATTGGCTATGCCGAGATCGGAAAAGATGTGGTCTTTTCAGGTATTGGTAGTAAGAATAACGCATCTAACTTCGATATTGATATCAATTTTGCTAAATTCCAGTCATTGTATGTAATTGCGCGAGGCATTGATGCCATGAATGGTACGCGCACGCATCCCAATGGTGACGGGGGTAATGTCACTGTTCATTACGATCCGAACGGATTAGTGCCACAGCAAGAAGATCGTAAATCCAAACAACATTTAAAGATCGATGCCAGTGCAGGTGGTCGTCGTGTGAATCCGCCAACGGATGTTGCGCTGGTAATGAGTCGCATTGGAATGGGTGGCCCGCGCATGGGTGGTATTCCACAAGGACAAGTTTATTCTGGATCGCCCGGTCTTGAGGGCAAGGTCGTGGTAGAAGCTCGTCCAGAATAGCTAGCCATTTGCGGTTGTGCGTTCACAAAGATTATCTTACTTTTAAACATGAAAGTTTTAGCATTTGGCGCTTCTAATAGCTCCAAGTCCATCAATCAGAAATTCGCGACCAGCGTATCAAAATACTACAAAGAGGACGAAGTCGAAATCTTGCATATTCATGATTTTGAGATGCCGATCTATTCGGCAGATCGAGAAAGAGAAAATGGTGTGCCTCAGCTGGCTCATGATTTTGCAGCACGTTTGGATGCAGCAGACCTCATAATTATCTCATTTGCGGAGCATAATGGCAATTACTCCGCAGGATACAAAAATCTGATTGACTGGGTAAGCCGAATCAAAGGAAGAAAACCCTATCAAGACGCCCACCTTTTCCTGCTTTCCACGAGCTTTGGTGCACGTGGTGGCCAAAGCGTCATGGAGATTGCGCTAGCACGCATGCCACGTGATGGTGGTACGGTTATAGAACATTTATCGCTCCCGGAGTTTCCTGCTAACTTTGAAGATAATAAAGGAATTACGAATGCCTTATTCCGCAGTCAGTTGGAAGCTAAGGTGCGCAAGACCAAAAGGGAGATGCAAAAAATATTAGATTCTAAAAAAACATCATGAAATCACGTAAAATAATTTGGTTCGTTGGCGCTTTAGTCCTGTTGTTAGGCTATTTTATCTACGATAGTTACAGCCAGCCCAATATAAAAGATGTTCCGGGAGATTTTGAAGAAGTCGCTTTTGTGCGCAATGAGCAGAATAAAGGTGGTATCGTTCGTGTCTATGCTGTCACCGTTGGTGATCAAGCTAAGGCACAATATGAGCAATGTGCCGACCTCTTCCCTACCAATGATTATGGCAGTGTGACTAAGATTTACTTTTTTGATAAGGGAATGCCATATCCTACAGAATTGACATTGGAAGAGCCGCATTTTGATATTCAAAAATATAGCGCGCTACGTATTGTCAAAAGATACGGCTCCAAGTAGCAAACCGAATGTTCATCGTGCAAGATAGACCTTCTTTTATTGATGTACATACGCACTTTGGTACCGATACCGCATTATCAGTGCGCAGGATACGTAATGTGATCGTTGGCAAAGAGGAGATAATGGATGAACCTTGCTCGGTAGGTATTCATCCGTGGTATATCTTCGATGACGGTAAAGCGCAGCTAGATATGTTTCAGCAAATGCTATGCGATAACCCAAGCATCTTGGCTATTGGAGAATGCGGATTGGATAAAATAACAGATACGCCATGGCAAACCCAAGAGTCTGTATTCTTTGCGCAACTTGTGTTGGCTACTGAATTCGCCAAGCCAGTGATCGTACACTGCGTACGTGCCTATCAGGAAGTGATTGAGCAGATCAAGGTAGCAAAAATGGCCACTCCCATCATCATACATGGATTTAACAAGAGCAAGGAACTGGCGGAGCAACTATTGCAGCAAAGCTTTTATCTGTCGCTTGGCGCAGACATCTTAAGAGGTCGTCAGGATCAATTGATCCGCAGTATTCCACTAGGTCGCCTCTTTTTGGAGACCGACAATTCGGACATACCGATCTCCCAAATTTATACGTATTTTTGCCGCGTTCGGAATTTGAGCATGGACGAATTGCAAGCGCAATTATGGTCTAATTTTGAAGAGGTATTTAATTAGTATTTGCAATAAGAATGAAAGATGTATCGTGGCTTTCTCGTACGGAAGCTTTGATTGGCGGCGACGCCATTAAAACCCTGACCAATGCACACGTAATGGTGCTTGGATTAGGTGGTGTAGGATCTTTTGCGGCAGAGTTTGTATGTCGCAGTGGTGTGGGCAAAATGACGATTATAGATGGTGATACGGTAGATCCTTCGAACAGAAACAGGCAGCTTCCCGCATTAGCCACGAATCATGGCGTCTCCAAAGCGCAAATCATGCGTGAGCGATTGCTAGCGATTAATCCTGAGCTAGAGTTACAGGTTTTTGAAGAATTTGTGATACCAGATCGCATCCCTCATTTTATCGATCTAAAGCCAGATTATATCATTGAGGCAATTGATAGTATCACGCCCAAATTATTCTTGATCCGTTCGGCTTTCGCCGCTAAAATACCTTTTATTAGTTCGATGGGCGCTGGTGGTAAGGTAGATCCTACCAAAATACGCATCGGTGATATCAGTGATTCGTACAACTGCAAACTAGCGCGACACATCCGCAAGAAACTACGTAAGCATGATATTGAAAATGGCGTTAAAGTAGCTTTTTCGACCGAATTACCAGATAAAGCATCTTTGTTGTATACCGATGGGAGCAATTACAAAAAGTCGGCCTATGGCACGATGTCATATCTGCCAGCGGCATTCGGTGGTGCGATTGCTTCGGCTGCTATTCGCGATTTGATTCAGCGATAATGTAGCGTATTATCCTGTAGTAAATCAGAAAGGAAATACGTATTTTTAACATCAGTCGGCTGGCATCCTATCGGTAGGATATACCGAACATTTACTACATGAATACAAACGAAGATATTCCTCAATTCCTTTCTGGAGGTGGCGAGATGGGTGCACTGATCCGGAGTATGGATTGGTCGAAGACGGCACTAGGACCAGTAGAAAATTGGCCGCAAAGTTTGCGTACTTCTGTCAGTCTCTGTCTTTCTTCCACTTTTCCAATACTGATTGCTTGGGGGCCAGAAACCATACAAATCTATAATGATAGCTATCGGCCGATCTGTGGTGCTAAGCACCCCGAATCGATGGGACAAAATTTTCGAATTTGTTGGGAAACCGCTTTAGAGGTAGTCGGTGACGCTTTTACACGGGGCGAGCAAGGCGAAGGAACCTATATCAACGATCAACGGATGTTCTTAGATCGTTACGGTTATCTGGAAGAGGCCTTTATGACGTTTTCGTTTGCGCCAATTCGTGATGAATCTGGTGGCGTAGGAGGAATTTTTCATCCGATTACTGAGACAACCGTTAAGATTCTTAGTGGTCGTCGTACCAAAGTTTTACGTGATTTGGGTGCAGCATTAGGCGAAGCCAAAAGCATACAAGATATCGCGGATGTGACGCGTAATCTACAACCTGATTGTGCATTGGACTTGCCCTATTTGATGCTTTATCAAGTAGATAGCCAGCAAGATTTGGTGAAATTAATCAGTTCATCTGGTTTGCCAAATGATAGTAAACTTACTCCCGAAATCTTAAATCTTCTAGACAATACGAATAGCTGGCCTCTACAAGAAGTGAGACATGGTGGATCGATGATTGAGGTCAAAAACTTGACCCGTATTTTTGGCGAGTATGAATGTCAGCCCTATCCCGAATGCCCTACATCTGCCGTTATACTACCAATCCGCATTAGCGGACAGGAAGAAGCGTCATGTTTTTTAGTAGCGGGCGTCAGCGCTCGCCGAGCATTGGATAGTGATTACTGGAATTTCTACGAACAGCTAAAAAACACGTATAATACGGCATTTTCTAATGTGTTTGCCTATGAGCAAGAATTAAAACGTGCCGAAGCATTAGCAGAGATAGATCGATCTAAGACCTTATTCTTTAGTAATGTAAGTCATGAGTTTCGTACTCCTCTTACCTTGATGTTGGGTCCGCTGGAAGATATTTTACAGGATGAGACATTACCTACTAACCTGCAAGCGCCGATAGAATCGACACATCGCAATGCACTACGTTTGCTCAAGTTGGTCAATAATCTATTGGATTATAGCCGGGTAGAAGCAGGTCGCACGCAAGCCGTCTATCAGAAGGTCGATCTAGGTGAGCTAACCGGCGATTTGGCTAGTAGTTTTCGATCGATTATCGAAAAAGCCGGTATGAAATTGATCGTTGACGCTGCTACGATTTCCGAAGAGGTATATGTTGATCGGCAAATGTGGGAGAAGATCGTTTTGAATTTACTGTCCAACGCCTTTAAATTTACCTGGGAAGGAAGCATTCAGATCTCTATCAGCGAGGCTGAAAACGATGCTTACCTGCGTGTTAAGGATACGGGTACGGGAATTCCAGCGAAGGAATTGCCGTACATGTTTGAGCGTTTTCATCGGGTGGAAAACGCATCTGGACGTACACACGAAGGATCTGGGATCGGCCTTTCTTTGGTACACGAACTGGTGTTGTTGCATGGTGGTGATATCAGCGTGGAAAGCCAAGAAGGTGTAGGATCAACGTTTATCGTTCGCATTCCTCTGGGCAAAGAGCATCTACCTGTGGGCTTAGTTTCTGAATCGGACATCGATGTCGATACATCCGCCTTGAAAGGCGCATTTATACAAGAAGCAGTCAGTTTGTTGGAGCAAGAAGATGATACGAATTTTCAGTCGCCGCCAGTTACTATTTTAGAAAATCCCGAAGATGAAACGCATATGATGAATATGCGCATTCTGGTGGTAGATGACAATGCCGATATGCGTGCCTATCTCAAACGCTTGCTCACACCTTATTTTCAAGTTGACGTAGCTACGAATGGTGCTACCGCTTGGAATAGCATACAGGCCAATCTGCCCGATCTGGTATTGAGCGATATCATGATGCCGGTGATGGATGGCAAAGAGCTGCTCCAACTCATCCGCAATCATACTCACACTGCGCGCTTGCCGATGATCTTTCTCTCGGCGCGAGCCGGAGCCGAAGCGCGCATTGATGGTCTAGAAGCAGGTGCTGATGATTATTTGGTAAAACCATTTGCGGCAGCAGAACTGCTTACCAAGGTGCGCGCGCAAATCAAGATTATGAGCGTACGCAATCAGGCGGAGCAACAATTGCGCGCGCTGATTACCAATGCGCCGGTGGCTATTGCGATCTATCAAGGATCAGATTATATCATTAATATGGCGAACGATTGCATGTTGCAGTATTGGGGTCGCGCTGCCCAAGATACGCTGGGCAAGCCATTGTTCGATGCTATTCCCGAATTAGTAACTCAGGGCATGCGAGAGATCAAAGATCACGTGTATCGCACGGGCGAACGTTTTATATCATCAGAATTCCCATTGAGCATCAAGCGCAATGATGTAGTAGAAACCACCTATCTAAATCTAACCATTGAGGCGATTCACTCCGACAATCGCATCACCGGTGTGATGGCTGTGGCAGCTGATGTAACGACTTTAATCAATGCCCGAAAAGCGTTGGAGAAGACCTCTGATACATTGCTATTGTCGATGGAAGCGGCCAATCTTGGTACTTGGCGAACTGATTGGGGTAGCAACAATCTATTCTTCTCCGATATCGCTTACCGATTGCATGGTATTCCTACCGGAATACCTTTATTATTCGACCAAACGATACCGATTATTGTGGCCGAATATCGCATGCCATTCTTGGAGGCGATCCAAAATGCGGTCGATAGCAAAGGACGCTTTAGTACAGAATACCAAATTCAGCCTGCGGATGGTTCTGCTAGAAAATGGTTGCACTCGACCGGTAAAGTGGAACTTGACGAAGACGGCGAAGTCGTGGGCATTATTGGAACTTTGTTGGACATCACCGAACCCAAGGCCGATAGCCAGCGGAAAGATGATTTTATCGCGATGGTGAGTCACGAACTGAAGACACCGTTGACGGCCATGAGCGGTTATGCGCAAATCCTGCAGCGCAAAGCACAAACAAATGCCGACGATTTCGCTGCCGATAAATTAGACAAGCTCTTCTCTCAACTAAAGAAGATGAATACCCTAATAAATGGATTTCTAAACGTTTCACGCTTAGATTCTGGTAAAATCCATTTAGAACCAAAGCCGTTTTGCCTGCGTACCTTAATTGCAGAAACCATTGATATGGCCAAGGATGTATCCGACAGTCATGAAATTAGTTATGAAGAATTGGATTCAGTCATGTTATCTGCAGATCGAGAGAAAATTAGCTCGGTGTTGTACAATTTGATTAGCAACGCGGTGAAGTATTCGCCTAGTGGAAAAAAGGTAGTGGTAAGTACACGCAAAGCAGATAGCATGATCATCGTGAGTATACGAGACTTTGGGATGGGTATCAAAACGGAAGATATTGATCATCTATTTGACCGCTATTATCGCGTAAAAAATAAAGGCATGGAAAATATTGCCGGCTTTGGGATCGGTCTTTATTTATCAGCCGAAATCGTACAGCGACATTATGGTCGTATCTGGGCAGAAAGTATTTGGGGCGAAGGATCTACTTTCCACTTTAGTTTGCCCATCAACTAGTAACTGCGTACAGCAGCTATCCTCGTTAATACCACATTAAACTACCCGATCTATTTCTGTGTCGGGTAGTCTGCCAATTCTTATATACCACAACTCTAAAGTATCCCATAGGTGTTTTCCGCAGTGTAAGCGACAGCATTAGATGCCTTCTATATCTATTTAAAAGCGATTTATGCTTCATCGTGAGTAAAATGCTCGCATCGGGGGGCATTATACGTTATAACGGCGAGCCATAATACCTGATTGCGCTTCTTCTACTCAAAATCTTTGTGTTTGGCATTGCGTTTGGAATAGTCTTACCGTAAAACAATATCATTCACACACCAAAAAATAAAGGCTATGAATACTATCGAAACAAAAGCAGCAAAATTAGGGTTGGAAAAAGGATATTACCTATTGTTAATGGCGATTCTACAAGAAGAAGCTGCTGAAGACATGGATTTAGCGGAAGCGAGCTAATTATCTTTTGATTATCATCAAACGTAGCGTCCGCAGCATGCCGACTATAAATGGCCATGTGCGTAAGCTCAACATAATGCGAAGGTCATTCTGAAAATTGGACTGACCATCTAAAAATTGAAAGACGTGCGAAGCACGCGCTTTCCGAAACAAATCAGCAAATAGCGCATGCCCAGGGTATTTTCCTTGGGCTAATACATGCAGTAAAATCGCATCATAAAACTGTTCTTTATGCTGCTGAGGGAAATTTAAATTTGGCCACGTTCCATTTTTAAACGATCGTAAAATTTGAGCTATTGTCCGCTTGACATTGGTGAAGGTGTAGCCGGTAGATCCGCGCGTATCCCCTCCTGCTGACCCTAGAAAAACCACACGGCCATCGCGTCGTTTAAAATGGTGATCCGTCATCGGAATGACGCCATACTCCTCTTCCAAAATTTCATATTCTGTTACTCCACAAACTTCCCGCAAGTATAAATCTAGCTTTTCCGCATATTCTTCCCTAGCGATCAACGTTTGGGAGAAGATTGTATACTCCACGAATATTTCATGCTGCGAAGCAGGTAAGGCGTAGATAAATGAAGTTCCATGTTCTTGGGTAGTGCGATAATCCATCATAATCGCTTCATCATTTTGCCAAAATACTTGCTCTGTACGGATTTTCCAGCCTGTAAAGTGCTGTAAGAAATACAGGCTCTTCGGCTTTAATACAGGCTTTTGATAGACTGTCTGAAAAACATAGTCTGCGACAAAACGCCCACGATCAGTATGGATTTCGCAATGTGTATCATCTTGTTCAACATGCTTTACTTTTGCTTCGATGATAGTAACATTGTTGTATTGACTAAGTTCTGCCAAAGCGTGCTGCCGGTAGGCTGCTGCATCAAAACTGTAGTATGCATATTCATCTAGTTGCAATGGTATTTTGCTTCCCTCGTTTGAGACAACAGCAAGCTTATTCCATTTTAAGTGTGGGAATTCGGGCACAAGATCTTCCGTACCCGACCAGAATGATATCCGCTTGTTTGAGGTATTTGCTAAGGAATCGCCGATCAGTAAAATAGATTTATCTTTCCAAAGTTGCTGCTTTAACCCTTCTAAAAGCAAGGTGACTCCAGAGATGCCAGCTCCTAAAACGGCAATGTGATAATTCTTAGCGGATTGCTGCATTTCCGTAAAACGTTGAGAAGGTTTAAAAGTTTGTGAGATTAACCATCAATAGGCGATCCGAATTGAGCTAGGAGGACTTCAAAAGATCATGGTAGATCTTAAGCAAGGCGGGAGATTTGATCTGCGCCCTGTTTTCCACGATATAGCCTCTATCTGCATCCATCTTGTCATAATAGTTTAAGAATTTCGGACAGTTGCTTTGTACAGAGTAGCGTAGCATGCGAATTTCAATATTATTTGGTGACGCTTTCACAGCGGCTTCGAGGTTATCTTTACCGCGTTGAAAAGTCTTCCATTTGCTGATCGGACTTTTGGTGTGATTGGCCCAGATGGTCTGTATTGCTCCCAGATAGGCTTGCTCTATGGCTGATAAATCTTTTTTATCCGACAAATTTTGGATTAGATTTTTGCACAATTCGCTATCTGCAACGACTTCAGGATATTTATTTCGGAGATCTTCTAAGGTATTGCTCCATAGCAACAAAGGGAAGAAAAGCAAGCATAACAAAGTCTGTCGCGTCATAGTAGATGGAAATGCAGCTTGTGCCGCTTATCAAACTTAGGTAATAGTTTCGAAATAGTGAAAGATAATGATATATTTGGCCTTTGGGTGCATTTACCCGATTTAATAACATAACCATACCACAATTGCTTTAGTCTATTATGTCTGTTTCTTCCCAAAAACATGGTTCGCTTTTCACGATTTATGATGTTCTATTTCTAATACTTGGTGTCTTATCGGCTAGTTTTGCGCTTAAAAGTTTTTTGGTTCCTAATCACTTTCTAGATGGTGGAGTCACCGGAATCTCGCTATTATTACACGAAGTGTACGGTTGGAATCTGGGCATCGTATTAGTGTTGCTAAACGTTCCATTTATCGTATTATCATTTGCCAAAGTAGGGCGAAATTTTGCGATACGTAGTAGCTTAACAATCATCTTGATTGCTTTGACCATGCATTTTGTTTCCTTTCCTGAGCTTACGCACGATCGACTTTTAGTGGCAATGTTCGGTGGTTTTTTTATGGGAATTGGCATCGGTCTTTCCATGCGTGGTGGCGGTACATTTGATGGTATGGAGGTGTTGGCCTTGCTAACCTTCAAACGAAGTAGCTTTACCATTACCGAAATTATTTTGGGTATGAATGTGATTATATTCATTATCGCTGCCGCATTTATCGGGATCGAAACGGCCTTGTACGCGATCTTGACTTATCTAATCGCGAGCCAGACCACAAAATATGTCATCGAAGGTATTGAAGCTTACACAGGTGTAACCATCGTATCATCGGATAGTGAGGCAGTGAAACGCGCGTTGGTGCTGTCCCTAAATCGCGGTATTACGGTTTATAAAGGTGAACGTGGCTTTATGAAAGAATCTTTTGAGCATAGCACAGATGTGGATATCATCTTCACCATTGTCACGCGCTTAGAAGTGCGCAAATTGCGCAATATTGTGCATGCTATCGATCCCAAAGCATTTATCTTCACGCAAACCGTGCGCGAACCTCAAGGTGGAATTGTGAAAGAAATCGTAAAGCACTAAGCTTTACGAAACGCTCCCATGACTTTTTTGCCGAGGAATACGGCAAATAGCGCTACTAAGCCCGCTATCAGACCGATCAGTACTTCGGTGAGTATGCTTGGTAGACTAGGCAGTATGCCGTGAAAGAAGTCTACATTGTGTACGAAGATGCCGCCAGAAACCAAGATTAAGGCTATGGTACCGATCACGCCTAGGGTTTTGATGACAATCGGCAAAGCCTTCACCAACACATTTCCCAGTTTCGCACGGAATCCTTGGTTATCCGACTTTTTGATTAAGTGATAGCCTGCATCGTCCATGCGCACGATGAGTGCCACGATGCCATAAACACCAATAGTGGCCAAGAGCGCAACAACAGAAACGGTGACAACTTGTATGGTGGTGCTACGATCCAATACCGTCCCCAGCGCGATAATCACAATTTCTACCGAAAGGATAAAATCGGTCGTAATGGCAGAGCGAACTTTTGCTTTTTCCATCGCGGCCGCATCGACATTCGCTTCCGCTACGACTTCGTGACCGGCTTTTTTGCGATGAAATAAGAATTCTACGATCTTCTCCACACCTTCATACGCTAAATAAAATCCGCCTAGAACCAAGATCACTTGAATAGCAACGGGAAAGAAAGCATTCAATAGTAATGCTACCGGAACGATAATCAGTTTGTTGATAAAAGAACCCTTGGTAATCGCCCACAATACCGGAATTTCGCGATTAGCCAAAAAGCCAGTGGCTTTCTCAGCATTGACCGCGAGATCATCACCCAGAATACCCGCTGTTTTGCGGGTTGCGATCTTACTCGTTACGGCGACATCGTCCATAAGAGCGCCGATATCGTCTAATATTGCAAAAAATCCTGAAGCCATAGGTAGCATGTATATTGGGACTAAATGTAGGTAATATCTCGCAAAAAAATCTATCTTGTCATCATGAAACCGACGATACAAATAGAATATTGTCCGAAATGCGGATGGATGCTTCGCGCCGCCTATATGGCGCAAGAATTACTGACGACCTTTGTGGATGATGTACACGGTGTAACGCTCATTCCAAGCGCCCTAAGCGGTAGATATCAGATCCGTATTGACGAGCGCGTGGTATATGATCGCAAACGCGAAGGTGGCTTTCCAGACATCAAAGCCCTCAAACAATTAATCCGTGATGAGGTCAACCCACAAAAATCATTGGGGCACTCTGACAAAAAAGACGATAAACAAGACTGATAAACACTTTATTGCGCAAACTTATCGATAATGTCTTTGGCTACTTGGGTAAAATAACCACCCGAATGAAATCCATTCCAAGACATGGTCGTCGTTTCATACAGATCGGTATCGTACCATTTGTCTGGGGTGATATACCCGACGTATCCGCCATTGAAGCTCGTAATCATCAAGTGTAGACCGCGCTCCTGCGCGTAACGATCTAACTCCGTCATGATCTCGCCCGAAAAATCGGCTGGCATACCCAGCATCAAAACGTCACCAATTTTCGTGATTTTAATGTAGGTGGGGTACGATCCAAAGAAAGTACGGAATACCCATGGACGTAAAGCATAACTCAAGCTAATCCGTGCAGATTGCTCTGGCATTGGTACTTCTATATAATCGCTCACGATCACGTCAGCTAATAATCGGTGACCATCTAGCTCGCTATCTTGCATGTTTGAATACAAACCATGCGCCATCCCCTTAGCCCAAGCGATATCAGAATCGCCTTCACTCAACGCGCCCATACTTCCAACAGCACCAGCCATAAATAAACCAAAGTGCCCCTTTTTACGCTCAATAGAATCAAGCAACATACCTGGATAATCGCGTGATAACTGCAGGAATTTTCTGTTGAGCACGGTAGGATGTGCGCCATAAGTCACTAATTCCGCTTGCGTGCTGTCAGCACGTTTAAATATCAAATTTCGAATCCATGGATCTATTAGGCCATCTTCTACCGGAAGGCGATTGCGAATATTATCCGTATCCTCAATCTCATCAAAATAAATCTGTGCAGATTCTAGGTATGCTGTAGACTGGATAATGGCGTCGCGGAATTGATTTGCTAGTCTTATCTCTGTGTCTTCATCATACGCTCCGGCGAACAGCCTGCCTGCAAGTTTTAGTCCCCAACCGCCTTGTCCGTGGTGGGTATGCGTGGCACTCAAATGCACATTAGATAATGAAATGCTTTCTCTCCTAAGCAATGATTCTAGCCTATTGGTAATATTGGGCGGAATAATCAACATATCGGCCGAGAGGAAATAAATCGTGGTACTTGGATTTTTTACCGCGATGACGCGTACATAAAGTGAATCGTGAACCGCTTCATAGTGCTTGCCCCATCGATTGCCATAGCCCGCCATGGGGGTTGATGTGGAAGGCGTGATATTGACTTTTGCCCAGCCTACTTGCGTCGCACCGTCTTGTGCCATAAATTCTTTTTGGCTAATAAACGTTTTCCATGTCTTAAAATGTGCGGTTTCGTTCATTGGCGTACGATCGATTCGCTCGATCAAGGCCAATAGAATTAAGAAAACCGAAAGCGCGGTAATCAGGAATATTTTTATCGCTTTTTTCATCATAAAAGGACGTATTTGTTTCTTCAATGTGTAATTTCGGACAGCGAATCACAATTAGCATGAAGAAAGGTATTAACAGGCATTTTAGGGTTTATCGCTACGTATTTTACAAAGAAACCCTGGTTGATTTTAAGGAACAATTCTGGTCATTTCTCGGCGCATTTATCGGTATCGGAATCATCGCTTTGCTGCAATCTTTCCAATTGCCACACCTCGAAAGCATATTTCTGATTGGCTCTTTTGGCGCATCCAGCGTGTTGATCTATGGCGCTATTCAAAGTCCGTTGGCGCAACCTCGCAATCTCGTTGGCGGACACGTCGTATCTGCCTTAGTAGGCGTTACCGTGGGTAAATTATTTCCAGACATCATCTGGATTACCGCACCCTTAGCGGTTGCTTTTGCGATTGTCGCTATGCAATTCACACGTACTCTACATCCGCCGGGTGGAGCGACTGCGTTGATTGCGGTAGCGAGCGGCACGAAAATATCCAGCATGGGTTATCTGTACGTACTTAGCCCGGTGTTATCAGGCGCTGTGATTCTTTTGGTAGTGGCGCTAATCTTTAACAATATCACTACCAAACGACATTATCCCGTAAAACGATCTCGACTGAGACGATCACGTCGCCGACAAATCAAAAAACGCTTTCAATCCTGAAGATTGAAAGCGTTTTTTGTGATTAGTTGCTGCTAAAGTAAGCACGTACATTTTTACCTTCCATCCAGTTCATAAAGGCGCGATTCACGACTTTATTTCCGCCAGGTGTTGGATAATCTCCCGAGAAATACCAATCTCCTAAGTGGTTTGGACAGGCAATATGCAAGTTGTCTAGCGTTTGGAAAAGCACTTCCACTTCCGCGTTTAAGTGGTGTGGTTTGATGATGCGAGCAATTTCGTCTGATATTTCCTGCGCTTCAAAAGGCTCATAGATCGCTTTTACGTAATTATCTACTTCATCTTTTGGTTTATTTAATGAAGCCAAACATTTCTGGTATACATCTTCAATGATGTGTGCCAATCCACGTTGTTTCAATAGAGAAATAGCGGCTTCGAAAGCGACAAATTCGCCCATTCTCGACATATCTATACCATAACAATCCGGGTAACGGATCTGTGGTGCCGAAGATACGATCACGATTTTCTTTGGATTTAGGCGATCCAAGATTGTTAGAATACTTTGCTTTAATGTGGTACCGCGTACGATAGAATCATCGATAGCAACGATGGTATCTTCGTGATCACGTACTATACCATACGTGGTGTCGTATACGTGCTGTACCATATCTTGGCGGTCGGCATCTTGCGTAATGAAAGTCCGCAATTTTGCATCCTTCACATTCAGTTTTTCAAAGCGAGGATGAATGCTCAACATATCGTCCAATTCCTTATCCGATATTTTATCAGCACGTTGCAATAGTACTTCTTTCTGATGTCTACGTACGTATTCTTGCACACCTTCCATCATCCCATAGTAGGATACTTCTGCCGTATTAGGAATAAAACTAAATACGGTATTCTTGATATCGTGCTGTACTGCATTGAGTACTTGCGGACAAAGCAATTTACCTAAAGCTTTACGCTCTTTATAGATGTCGGCATCCGAACCGCGGGAGAAATAGATGCGTTCGAAAGAACAAGACTTCTGAATGGCTGGTTCGCGAAACATTTCTTGTGTGATCGTGCCATCTTTTTTGGCAATCAAGGCATATCCCGGTTTGATTTCTTGCACACTTCCCAATGGAATATTGAACGCTGTCTGAATGACTGGACGCTCCGAAGCCACTACTAGCACTTCTTCATCCTGATAATAAAATGCGGGACGAATTCCTGCCGGATCGCGCATCACAAAAGCATCTCCATGACCGAAAATACCAGCAATGGTATAGCCACCATCCCACGTCTTGGCTGAGCGGGTCAAAATTTTGGAAACATCCAAGTTTTTACCAATCTGTCCACTTATTTCGATATTCGAAAAACCGTCGCGCTTGGCCTGATCGAATAATTCTTGATTTTCTTCATCTAAGAAATGACCAATTTTTTCTAAAACAGTTACCGTATCGGCCTGCTCTTTCGGGTGCTGACCCAGATCGTAAAGCTGTTGGAGTAGCTCATCTACGTTGGTCATGTTGAAGTTACCGGCTAACACCAAGTTTCTGGTCATCCAGTTGTTCTGCCGAAGAAAAGGATGACAGCTCTCGATACTATTTTTGCCGTGTGTCCCGTAGCGAAGGTGTCCCAACAATACTTCTCCTGTAAAACTGACATTGTCTTTCAGCCATTGTGGGTCTTTGGATTGCTCGGGGTAAGCTTTGTTTACTGCGGCAAATTTCTTTTGCACATATTCAAAAATATCTGCTACTGCGGTAGATCCCATCGCTCTGTATCGTGAGATGTAACGGTTACCCGGTTTTACATCAAACTTAATCGTCGCTATTCCTGCTCCATCCTGACCTCTATTATGCTGTTTCTCCATCAAAAGATAGAGTTTGTTGATGCCATAATAGGGCGTTCCATACTTTTCTTGGTAGTAAGAGAGGGGTTTTAATAAGCGGATCATGGCAATTCCGCACTCGTGTTTTATTGCGTCACTCATAGTTCCTTTTAGAAGTGACAAAGGTACAGAATTATTGTACATAATCCTGCAAACAAAATGCGTAAAACGACCGGAATAAAGTTGGAACTAGAGGATACTAATCTTGTGATTACTCCTATTGGCAAGTCTATCTTTTCGTTGGCTGAGATCTGGTTTGTCCATTCGCTGCCATGTCATGTAGCTATTAACCATTTTTCCGTTGGATAAAATGGGTCTGGTAGACTTTAAATACAAAATATCAGCTTCGAAAGTGACATCGCGCTCCACGGTTTTCCCAATCAGTGCTGGTGTGACGGAAGTAATGACATCGTGAATCACGGTGGCTTGCCGATTGTCTATGTGATAGGATCCGCTAAAAAACAGAAAATTGCGATAGTTGATGTCGGAGTATTTGACACTATCTTCTAATAAAGATTCATCTTTATCGTCAGTCCCTGCTATTTGCACAGACATATACCCATCCGCAGAATAAATTAGTATGCCGTTTGGGTTATTTCCAAGCGGGAAAAATGAATCGGCACCACTGGTTGATATCTCAATATAAGATAGCAACTTCCATGCGCCTGTCAATTCATTTTTTATTGATGTCATAGTTTGATGGCTTTATTAAGTGGTCTATACACTAAGATAACGGAATTTTGTATGAATTAGTTTACCGGTATACTGAAAATACTTTATATGACTTCCACATGATGTGCTAGACCAAGCCGGAAGATGCAATTACATTGCCAATAAAATATAAGTTGACCAATTGTAGCATATATAATTTGTAAAGCGTTCACTTAGACGTAGAAAAAAATAAGAAATAAGCATTTAAGTACACCTTGACATGAAAAACACGGTAAAATTACTATTTATACTATCCGTTATTGTACTCTTCAACAGCTGTATGAAAGACGACAATGTGCGACAACCTTTTGCGGTCATGACGATCATTAACGCCTACGCCGAAGAGCCTCGCCTGACTTTTGCATTGGATCGTAACAATTTTCATACAGGCGATTATTCAACAGCTAGGAGCTATGATATCGCTATTGGAAATCGACAATTTTCATTTCGTGGTGCAGCAGCGCAGAATTTGGTCGACACGACTTTTAAAATCGAACCCTATACCTATTATTCTAGCTTTGCCTTTGGTACGGCAGCTGCGCCTAAAGTAATTCTTACGAAAGATTCCGTCCTTCAAGATCTTGGTGCCGCTGCGGCTGTACGTTTACTTCATCTGGCTAATAATGTGGGTAGTGTACAAGTCTATCAAGGCGATGAAGCTATCGAAGATATTGCACCACGTGGTCAAGAAACAGCAACTTCTGTCGCTGAAAGCCAAATCTTTGTACCCCTTAAAGCAGGAAGCTATACCTATTCTGTACGTGACCAGTCTGGGAATGTTCTAGCTACTTCGCAAAATATTGATTTGAGAGCAGGCTTTCATAGAACATTGATCTTATTAGGTACGCAGGGAAATACAGCGAATCCATTGCGATTGGTTTCTAATTAATCTTGACCAAGTCGTAAAGCGATGCTATTACTTAGTGCGACGTAGTAGCGTCGCTTTCTTCTGCCTGCTTATGGTAGCGCTGCGCGATGATGGTGACCACCAGAATCTGAAAAGCATGGAAAATCATCAGCGGCAGGAAATACAAGCCCGCAGAAGTGCTGTTGACAAACAAAAATTTTCCGAATACACTGCCATGGGTTAAGGATTTTTTGGAACCACAAAACAGTGCGGTAATGTGATCTGCCCGATTGAACTTCAGCACTTTCTTGTTAATTAGATCTACAATAAACCAGATCGCAAAGAATAAACACACCGTTCCTCCAAAGACAGCAAGGAGATAAGTGCTATCAATGGTGTCAAAAATACCACTAACAAAAGATTCCGCGAAGCTGCTATAGACAATAAGTAAGATCACTGCCTTGTCGAAATTAGACAGCGTTTTGTTGTATTTGGCAGCCCAAGCGCCAAGGAAACGTTGTAGAAATAAACCGAGTACAACAGGGAGGATAATTTCTTTGAATAAACCTAAATAAACATCTCCAAGTACTTCGACTTCTCCAAAATCCAGAAAAAATTGCATCCACAGCGGGGTCACGATCACGCCGATAAGTCCAGAAATGCTGGCGTTGAAGATTGCGGCTGGGATATTGCCTTTGGCAATGGATACCATCACGACCGAAGACGAAACAGTAGATGGTAGTGCCGCTAAGAAAAAGAAGGAAAGCCAAAACTGCTCTTGCAAGGCCGTTTGTACCAGCGGGCGAAAAGCCAATACCAACAAAGGGAATAGCAAAAACGTGTAGCTCTGTACAGCTACATGTAAACGCCAGTTAGACAAGCCATCTTTGATCTTCTGGAAGCTCAGCTTCAATCCGTAAAAGAAGAATATTAGAGCTACACCTACCGAGGTGGCCGTTTCTACCAATTGTCCTTCTTGTATCAGCACCAAATCAGGGAATACATAAGCAATCAGAATCGATAGAAATAGAAATAATATAAAGGGATCGAATTTTAATTTCATGTTGTTTTTGCGTTGGAGGGCAAATATAGTAATTATGACAAATTTGTAAGGAAGTCGGCCTTATACTGCAAACTATGTAATATATTTGTAATACCATGAGTACAACTTCATTTCTATCAGACAGGATAAATAATTTATCTGAGTCAGCAACCTTAAAAATGACCAAATTAGGTCGTGAATTAGCATCACAAGGAATCAATGTGATCAGTCTTAGCGTGGGTGAACCGGACTTCAATACGCCGGAGCACGTGAAGGAAGCCGCAAAGAAGGCATTGGATGAAAACTATACCCGTTATTCGCCCGTACCGGGCTATCCGGATCTTCGCCAAGCTATTGTAGAGAAGCTGAAGAAGGAAAATAATTTGGACTATGATATTTCGCAGATTGTGGTTTCTACCGGTGCGAAGCAATCATTGTCTAATGTAATCCTCACCTTGATTAATCCGGGTGATGAGGTGATCATCCCTACTCCATATTGGGTTTCTTATTCCGAAATGGTGACTTTGGCTGAAGGTAAATCCGTATTTATCAATACAGAGATTGAGTCTGATTTTAAGATTACGCCAGCGCAGTTGGAAGCAGCCATCACACCAAACACCAAGTTGTTTATGTTCTCCTCCCCTTGTAACCCGACAGGTTCGGTGTACAGTCAGGACGAGTTAGCTGCTTTGGCAAAAGTGTTTGAACAACATCCAAACATCTTCATTATCTCGGATGAGATTTATGAGCACATCAACTTTGGAACTGCGCATGCTTCTATCGCGCAATTCGATGCGATCAAAGATCGTGTGATTATCGTGAATGGGTTCTCGAAAGCATTTGCGATGACGGGATGGCGTTTGGGATATATTGCCGCTAGCAAGGAAATTGCGGCAGCAAATGATAAACTACAAGGACAAACTACTTCGGGAACATGCTCAATCGCACAACGCGCGGGTATTGTGGCTTACGAACAAGGCTTGGATAGCGTGAACGAGATGAAAGAAGCTTTTGCACGTCGTCGTCAGTTGGTATACGATCTATTGCAAGATATTCCGGGTGTGAAAACTAACCTGCCAGAAGGCGCTTTTTACTTCTTCCCAGAGATCAGTTCGTTCTTCGGAAAGAAAGATGCAAATGGAAATGTGATTAAGGATTCAGCTGATTTGGCTTTGTACTTATTAAACGTTGGTCATGTCGCGACTGTGGGTGGTGATTCTTTTGGTAATAACAATTACATCCGTTTGTCTTACGCGGCTTCGGATGATAGTCTACGTGAAGCATTGCGTCGTATCAAAGAAGCGCTTGGCAAATTAGTGGATTAATTCATACTGAACTGCGCTTTGCGCAGCTTTTCAGCATGCCATAAGCGGTGACGGCGGGTTCAAGTGAACCCGCCGTCTCGATATTACCTAATTTAAGACAACATAAGGTAGTATTTGTCAATAGGTTATCGCCATCCACCTCCCAGTGCTTTATAGAGCAATATTTGATTGATTGCTCGTTCTTTCATCACGCTTACGGCATTTATCTGCGCATCTACGGCTTCCTTTTGTGCCGTGAAAATATCTAGATACGTTACGCGACCGGCGAAAAATAATTCGTTCGCCGCATCAATAGATGCATTCAAGGCTTCTACATTATCAATCACATGCACCGCACGATCTTCGATCGCTTCTTGGGTCTGCACGATATTAGATACTTCGTTGAAGGCATTTAATACCCTTTTCTCATACTCCAAAAATGCCACGCCATAATTGGCTTGCATCATGGCATATTGCGTTTGCAGGTTACGTTGATTGAAGATCGGCATCGTGATGCTCCCCAAAATGCCATACGTCACCGAGCGATTCACATTAAATAACTGATCTAAATGAAAACTTTGTAGGCCTAGATATGGGCTTACCGCTACCGAAGGCAAAAAGTTGAGTCGAGCTGCTTCTTGCTCATTGGCCGAAGACAACATGCTAAAGTAGGCCGAACGTATATCTGGTCGATTGTTCACTAACTGATCTGGCGTACCTACTTGCAGCGTGTCAAATAGCGGCCAAGTCGATTTGTCTTGCGTTGCTCGTGCAATAGGCTGATAAAAACGTCCGATTAACGAATTGATGTGATGCTCATGCATCACGATCTCTTGTTTCACCAAAGCACGACTTGCTTTAGTGTTAGCCAACAATGCCTTGAACTGCTGCACGCCTAGCTCAGTGGCTTTACCGGCGTCTTTCTGTATTTGCATCAATTCCAATACATCCTCATGCAATTGGATATTTTCATCGTATACTGCGACCTTACGATCCAGCGCCATCAATTCATAGTAAGTTTCCGCAATGTTAGACACTAATTCGGTTTCCAAGAGACGACGCGCTTCATTTTCTGCCAAGATTGTTTGAAAGGCCGCTTCTCGCCTATTACGCAATTTGCCCCAAAGGTCCAATTCCCAAGAAGAACGCAGACCAACAAAATAATCGGGTATAGCGGGCTCCGGAATCTTCTCCTTATCGGTCAAGTTTTCCGAAAAATTGGAATCGTAATTACCAATTCCCTCTTCGGTATAATGTCCGTATTTGACCAAACCCGCCTCTGCTGCCGCTTCCAATTGTGGCAACAACGCTGCTTTACGCTGCTTGAAATACGCCTGCGCGGACTCGATACGGCGAAGTGCTTGCTGTAAATCCCGATTCTGCACGAGTGCCGTATCAATCAGAGAAACCAGAAGTTCATCTTTGAAAACCTCGCGCCACGGTAAGCGTGCCAGATTTTCGGCCGAGTCGGCCGCAGCCTCATTAAATGAGGTTGGTGTAGCCATTTCTTCTGGCTTCGCCATTTTCTTAGGGACGGTACAAGACGAGATAAACAGACCACAGAAAATCACTATTCCAATAATCTTGGTACCAGCAGCGCCACGTTTCTCTTTTGGTTTTTTGGAGAATAAAACCACTAAACCAGGAATGATGATGACACCAAGTAATGTACCGACCACCATACCACCGACAGAGGCAGTACCGATACTTCGGTTACCCAATGCACCTGCGCCTGAAGCCAACATCAAAGGAATTAAACCTGCAACGAATGCAAAGGAAGTCATCAAGATCGGGCGCAAACGCGCAACCGCACCTTCAATCGCGCCATCTAGAATAGTCGCACCTTGTTTTTGCTTCAAGATGGCGTATTCTACAATTAGAATCGCATTCTTACCCAATAAACCAATCAGCATGACGAGTGCAACCTGCGC
Source organism: Sphingobacterium chungjuense (assembly GCF_011316935.1). Lineage (GTDB taxonomy): Bacteria > Bacteroidota > Bacteroidia > Sphingobacteriales > Sphingobacteriaceae > Sphingobacterium > Sphingobacterium chungjuense. The sequence continues at coordinate 91,306 of NZ_WLYS01000003.1, read as the reverse complement.
ATAGATATTGTTTTCTAGGCCGAATAACTTCAAGAATATAAAAGCCCCAAAAATACCCGCTGGCAAACAAAGAATAACTGGTAGTGGCAACAAGAAGCTCTCGTACTGAGCACATAATAACAGGTATACAAACACCAAACACAATGCGAACACGTACAATGCCTGATTACCCGATATTTTTTGTTCTCTGGTCATCCCCGACCATTCGATACTAAAGCCTTGTGGCAATGATTCAGCCACCTTTTCAACCGCTTCAATGGCTTGTCCGGAACTAAATCCAGCTGCTGCCTGTCCAGTGATCATCGCCGAATTAAACATGTTGTATCGGGTAATCTGCTCCGGACCATACACTCGTTTCATTCTGATAAAGGCAGAATAGGGAACCATGCTATTATCCTTGGTCTTTACGTGCATCTGCAATACATCTTCCGGACGGCTGCGTGATTGCGCGGTGGACTGCACCATCACCTTATACATCTGTCCGTAACGAATGAAGTTGGTTGCGTAAAAACTTCCCATGAGCGTTTGCAAGGTATTCATCGCATTTTCTACGGAGATACCCATTTTAGCGGCCAAATCGTAATCAATCTCCAACAAGTATTGTGGGAAATTGACATTATACGTCGATGTAGCGGATTCAATAGCTGGATCTGCGTCCAGTTCCTCCAAAAATGTGTTTAGTACGTCTGCCGTTCCTTGCAAATCATCATTGCCAGATTTATCCAACAAACGTAACTCGAAACCCGATGAATTACCAAATCCAGGAACTGTAGGTGGTGGGAAAAACTCAATTACCCCATCACTAATGTGTGCGGTCTTTTCTTGCAAGATTCGGATCACATCATTGACCGATTCTTCTCGATCATCCCACGCTTTCAGGTTAATCATTCCCATACCATAAGACGAACCCGAAACTTCGGTTACAATACTATAACCCGCCAAGGTGGATACCGTTTCGACCATATCCAAGTCACGCGCAATTTCATCCACCTCGTCCAGCACACGCTCTGTACGATCGACGGTGGCGCCCGCAGGTGTGGTGACAGCTACATAAATCATTCCTTGATCTTCCGTAGGAATAAAACCAGAAGGCAAAATAGCACTACTGCCCCAAGTGGCGATAAAGAAAATCACTAGCAAGCCTAAAGTAATCGCACGGCGACCGCTGGTTCTGATCAAGAGATTTTTGTATCGGCCCGATATGCGATCATACACTTTGTTGAAACCTCTGAAAAAACGATCCAACCAATTGTTCGTCTCTTTCTTATCGTGTGGTGAGCGCAGCATAATAGCACATAATGCCGGCGTCAAGGTCAAAGCATTGATACCTGAAATGACAATCGCCGCTGCTAAGGTTAATGAAAACTGACGATAGAAAATACCTACAGGGCCATCCAAAAAAGCGACCGGAACAAATACGGCGGACATGACTAAAGTAATAGCAATTACGGCAGATCCTACCTCTTTCATCGCCGATAAGGTCGCTTCAAAAGGTTGCATATGTTCTTCTTCCATCTTGGCGTACACCGCTTCGACCACCACGATACCATTATCCACCACAATACCAATGGCCAAAACCAAGGCGAATAAAGTAAGTAAGTTGATCGAGAAGCCCATCATCTGCATAAAGAAGATCGCTCCGATCAAACAAACCGGTACGGCTAGAATCGGAATCAACGTAGCTCGGAAATTCTGCAAGAAAATAAATACAACTAAGAACACGAGTAAAAAGGCTTCCACCAATGTTTTCAATACACTGGAGATCGAAGCATCTAAGAATCGTGATACGTCGTAACCCATCGTATAGGTCATTCCCGACGGGAATGAGGTTTCTTTTAGCTCAGCCATTTTATCCTTTACGCGTTGGATCACGTCTTGCGCATTGGATCCGGGTAACTGCTTCAACATGATAGAAGCCGAAGGCCGGCCATCGGTTTTAGACATCATTTCGTAATCCAAAGAGCCAAACTCTACGTTGGCTACATCACGGATTCGGATAATGGTACCATCTGCGTTCGCGCGAATCGGAATGTTTTCGTACTCGGATATTTCCGAAAACTTACCGGGATATTTCAGCACATATTGCTGCATATTGACCATCTTATCCGAACTAATCCCTGTCTGTCCGGGAGCGGCTTCGATATTTTGTCTTCGCAAAGCTTCAATGACTTCATCGGTGGAGATCGCGTAGGCTGTCAATCGAGAAGGTTTCACCCAAATACGCATCGCATAATCGCGCATACCCATGATCTGAGCAAAGCCGACCCCTTCGATACGTTTCAGCTCTTTAAGAATGTTGATATCGGTAAAGTTGTAGATAAAGCGTTCGTCCGCTGTTTCGTCGTCGGTGAATATATTGAGATACATCAACATACTGTTGACTTCTTTCTCCGTGGTTACACCCGCCTTGATAACTTCTTCGGGCAATTCGTCTAAGACGGTCGTCACCCTATTCTGCACGTTTACAGCCGCGATATCAGGATCAACACCAACTTTAAAAAACACTTGAATTAGCGTTGTTCCATTATTTGTGGTGACGGAGTTCATGTACGTCATCCCGGCCACACCGTTGATCGCGCGCTCTAGCGGAATCGCGACGGCATTGGTACTTACTTCGGCATTGGCACCTGTATAGTTGGCGGCTACTACGACAGATGGTGGTACGATATCCGGAAATTGTGTGATCGGAATCGTAAAAAGGGCTAATAAGCCCAAAAGGGTAATAAATATGGATATAACCAGCGATAGCACTGGTTTTCTTATGAAATTTTCAAACATGTTTAGATCTTAGTCTTGTTCTACAAACTCGGCTGGTTTCGGATTGATGGTCATGCCATCACGCAAACCCTGCAGCCCTTCAAATACCACTTTGTCATCTTTATTCAGTCCTTTGTTGACTACATAAAAATGGCCGACACGTTGACCCGCGTCGAATGGTGTCATCTTGATGGTATTGTCTTTCTGTAGCACATAGGCATATACCTTGTCTTGGATTTCTACGACCGATTTTTGATGTACGAATAGCAAATTTCCTGTGGCTAATGGTACTGCAATCTTACCGGAAGCACCGTGGCTTAGCAACAGTTTCTCATTCGGGAAACGAGCGCGTAGGGAGATAGATCCTGTTTGCGACTCAAATTCACTTTCTACAATCTCCGCAAAACCTTTGCTCGGATAACGATCTCCATTAGCAAGGAGTAATTGTACTTCTTTGCGGTAGCTATTCCGGTTAAAGTTGGAATCTTTGGCTAATGTGAGGTATTCCGCTTCGGAAATATCAAAGTACACGTTGACTTGACTAAGATCTGATATGGTGGTTAATAGGCTTCCCTCATTTAATAAAGAGCCTTCTTTTAGTAGAATACGGTTGATACGACCATCAAATGGCGCGCGAATCTGAGCAAAAGAAAGTTGCGTCTGTGCTTGTTGTACCATCGCGTCCGATTCGGCGATTTTGGCCTTGGCAGCACGCAACTGCACCTCTAGTAGCTCGTATTCGGTTTCACTGACGATGTTTTTATCGACCAATTTTCTGGTGCGTTCGATCTCTAGTTCGATCTTTTTGGCATCTGCCTGAGCACTGCTACGTAAAGCCGTGGCTTTGGCCAATTCGGATTTGTACTCGTCCGAATTTAGGCGAAATAGCACCTGTCCTTTTCGTACTTGAGCACCTTCATCTACATGAATACTTTCCAAAAATCCGGTCAAACGCGAACGCATTTCCACGTTTTTATAAGCTTGTATATCGGCGATATACTGCTTATAAACGGTGGTATCCATCTCAATAAGATTAGTAACAGGGATGGATCTACCTGTTTTCTTTGTCTCTGTTTCGCTCTGATTGCTTGAGGCCGAGCAGCCAGCCATCATAGATAGGCTCGACATACCAATCACCCAAGCAAAAATTCTATTCCTCATAAATAATTACGGTAAAAAAACTAAAATGTACATGGTTCGCCCACGGTCATTGTGGGCAATAATAAAATAAGAATCTGGAAAGAATTTAGAATGGCCTTAGTCTGTACAGAAAGGTGTAGTACTCCGGGATGGATCGCATCTTAGATACGTAATCTGGGTGATCATGTTGCCGAAAGTTGCCGACATCAGAAAATAAGTAACCAGCAAAAAATAAAAATACGGGGAGTATAGCCGTTACTTCTTGATTAATATCACGAAAATCTTCGTATACAATTTCTGGATCGTCGGGATCGCAAATCGGGTCACCGTCGATATGCATGATGTCCTCTAAGATAAACTCGACTAGGGTGTCGGTCACCATTTCTGATTGCCCAAATAGTATTTCCATATGCCGACTCTTATCAAAGGTGAGCATATTGAGAAAACTAAGTAGCGACAGAAGATGAATTATCTTAGTAACCATATCAATAGCCAAATATAGTGTTTATCGGACACTACTACCCACAGATTGTTTCGATAAGTAAAGGATATAATGATAATCCTATATAAATTTTACATTGCAGACAAAGAGTTGCTGATTATGTCTTATATTTAGCATAAGTATTGAGCGTATTTACGAAACCAATCGATCAGATATTGGTTATAAACCTAGTAAACATGTGGCGTAAGAAAAAACTATCTCATTCCGATAGCAATGCATCGAAGCATCCTTTCATCAGACAGAAATCTGAGAAAAAAAATGCACCATCGGTGTCATTGGCACGGGCAATTGCTTGCGAGCTGATTGAATCTGGGAAAAAATTGAATTAACATTATCTTAATATTATGCACACATGCAAGGACTAATTTTGGAGCAATAGAGCACATTACATGTCTAAAAAGTACAATCCAAGAGATATCAGTTGGTTAAGTTTTAATGCGCGCGTCTTACAAGAAGCGGCAGATCCGAGTGTTCCACTATCGATGCGCATCAAATTTTTGGGAATATTTTCCAATAATTTAGATGAATTCTTTCGGGTGCGAGTAGCAGGTTTAAAACGGTCGTCGGAAATCAAAGACAAGACGGCGATGTCCTCTTTTTTTGACGATCCATCGGTGATCTTGGAAGAAGTACATAATATTGTCGTCCGACAACAAAAGAAGTTTGACCAGATCTGGAAAAATGTCCGGAAAGAAATGGCCAAACAAAATACCTTTATCACTTCTGCTGATGAGCTGAGCGAGGAGCAGATCGCTTTCGTCAAAAACTACTACAGTGAGAAGGTAGAAAGTAATATCATCCCACTATTGCTGGATGACGTACGCCCCATGCCCTATCTCCGCGATAAAAGTCTTTATCTTGGTATTGCCATGAAGAAGTCGCAATGGCTCTACGAGACAAAGTTTGCAATCATCGAGTTGCCTACTCGTGTAGTTGGTCGATTTCTAATCGTTCCCTCCGAGCGCAAAAACGACAAAGTGGTGGTCTTGTTAGAAGATGTAATCAAAGTCAATCTGCCGCATATCTTTTCTTATTTTGGGTTTGATGAATTTCATGCGCATGCATTTAAAATTAGTAAAGATGCTGATTTTGATCTAGACAACGATGTCAATACCAGTTTGGTAGAAAAAATCACGAAAGCTGTCAAAAATCGGCGTAAAGGAAAGCCAACGCGTTTTGTTTTTGACAAAAACATGGATACCAATTTGGTTGAGTTTTTAATCAAAAAACTCAACTTAAGTAAGAAAGATAGCATCATCCCAGGGCAGAAAATTCATAATTTCAAACATTTTATGGATTTTCCAGACGTGTTTAAGGCATATACCAAGCCCGCTGAGCGTACTTCTTTTGATCATCCCGCTTTTGTGGAAGGAAAGCGTATTACCGATGTGATTACGAAAAAAGACGTGTTACTCTCCTTCCCCTATCATACTTTTGATCCTGTCATTGATTTGCTTCGCGAAGCCGCGATGGACCCGGATGTGAAGTCTATTCGCGTCACGATCTACCGCATGGCAACCAATTCTAAAATTGCTAATGCGCTTGTCAATGCGTCGCGCAATGGTAAAGAAGTAACTGTGATGGTGGAGCTGCGTGCCCGATTTGATGAGGAGCACAATCTCGAATGGAAAGATCGATTCGAAATGGAAGGTATTCGGGTATTATTGGGTATACCAAACAAAAAAGTGCACGCCAAACTATGTGTGATAAAAAAGCGCGCAAACGAAAAAACCATTCAGTATGGTTTTGTAAGCACGGGAAATATCAATGAAAAAACAGCAGCACTGTATGGTGATTATTGCGTGATGACCAGCGATCGCCGGATTATGGCTGATATCAATAAGGTGTTTAATGCCTTGGAGAAGCCAAAAGTAGATCTGGATCATCAGCTATCTGCCTGCAAACAATTGTTGGTATGCCCCACTACGATGCGCAACAAATTGGTGATCTACATCGATAAGGAGATCGCTGAAGTGCGCGCTGGCCGCAAAGGACATATGATCGTGAAGGTGAATTCACTAAGCGACAAGGATTTGATCAAGAAACTATATGAGGCTGCCGAAGTCGGTGTAGAAATCGACTTGATTGTGCGTGGTATTTATTGTGCAATCAATCAAAAACGTTTCAAACAACCTATTCGGGCAATCAGTATTATAGACGAATATTTAGAACACGCACGCGTTATGTACTTCTACAACGGCGGCAAGGAAGATATCTACATCTCCTCTGCCGACTGGATGACTCGCAATTTGGATCATCGCGTTGAGGCAGCTATCCATATTACCGCTCCGGACATTAAAAAACAGTTGAAAGATATGCTGAATATACAGCTGAAAGATAATGTGAAAGCCAGACTGCTGGATGAAAATCTGAGCAATGAATATGTAGAAGATGAACAGGAATCTTATCGTTCGCAGTGGAAAATCCATCAATATCTTAAAGAATTGACGCAATAGATTGCTAAAAATATTAGTATATTTGTTTCATAGAGATGCGCAATATGAAACACTATACCAAAGGCAGAGGTGCTCAATACAATCCACAGAATCGTTTTTTTACAAATGAATATGGGCAGCACCATGTGGAAGGTATTGACGAATGGGAAGAAGAACCTACGCGCACTTTTCAAACAACAGTACATCCCAAAACTTTAGTGAATAAGGTCGATAGCCCGGATGTGGGCATGGCTTATTCGGCCAATCCTTATCAAGGCTGTGAGCATGGTTGCATATATTGTTATGCTCGCAATTCGCATCAATATTGGGGATATAGTGCCGGCATTGATTTCGAAAGCAAGATTTTGGTTAAAGAAAATGCTCCAGCATTATTCCAAGAGTTTATCAGCAGAAAATCTTGGCAAGCAGATACTATTTCACTCTCTGGAAATACCGATTGTTACCAACCCATCGAACGCAAATACCAGCTTACCCGTCAGATACTTCAAATCGCTTTGGATCATGGGCAACCTATAGGCATCATCACCAAAAATAGCTTGGTAAAACGCGATATGGACATTTTGGAAGAGATGGCAAAAAAGCAACTGTGTGCCGTTTATCTGTCGATCAACTCATTAACAGAAGCGACGCGGCAAAAACTAGAACCCAGAACTGCCACAGCGCGCGAGCGGCTCCGGACATTGGAAGAGCTGAGTGCGCGAGGAATTCCTACGGGAATTATGTGTGCACCGATTATTCCGGGATTAACGGATCATGAAATACCAGCGGTATTGCAGGCAGCCAGTGATCATGGTGCTCGTTGGGCAGGTTATACCATTGTACGGTTAAATGGAGAAATTGCGGTACTTTTTAAAGACTGGTTGGAAAAAACTTATCCCGATCGGGCGGATAAAATCTTGCATCAAATTGCATCTTGCCACCATGGACAATTGAATAATAGCACGTTTGGGAATCGTATGCGTGGTTCGGGAAATATTGCCCAAATCATCAAAGACAATTTTAAATTACATGCTCGAAAATGTGGGCTTAATCAGGATACTCATTCGTTTTCTAAAACACATTTTAGACGATCTACATCTTCCGATCAGCTTCGCTTATTTTGAGCTGATCGGAAGATGTTAATATCGCCATATACCTTATCTGCTGATTAAAAATTTGGCTGAGCAGGATTTCTGGTATTAAGTGTATCTGCTGTAGGCATCGTATCACGATGAGCTGTATCTGTCGTAGAAGATGGTGCCTCATGAGGATCTAACGTGCGATCTTCTGGCATACGTGGTTGTTCTGCTTCTTCACGAGGATGATTGTTGCAAGCACTCAGCGCCAACACAGCAGCTGCTAATATTCCTAATACATAGTTCTTTCTGTTCATAATCTTATTTTATTGTTCATAGAAAAAACAGCATGGATGATTTCTTGTTTAACACATACAAGTTTTTAGGTATTTATACTTATACAGAATCTTACGCGGAAAAAATAATTGATAAATATTATATAAAATTACATTAAAATTAAATTTATAATTAATTTTAATGCTGCAAATACTATTTGTCTTTTACTAATATATTGATGCCAAACTATTTTTTACCAGCGGTGAAGTACATCGTACTTTCACTAGTATGTTTTATGTTATCTAAACCTTCGATCGCCCAAGACTCTTTACAAGTCCATCTTGGAGGTGCGTTGCGTTTCAATTACTTGTACAACTCTTGGGATCAGCAGCAGCGCGATCAAGGTGGAGCTATTCTCTACGATGTATTACTCCTAAATGTAAAAGCGGCTTATAAGAAAGTGTTGCTAGACGCTGAGTATCGACAGTATGCTGCTTCTTTTGGAGGTGGATTTTTAAAGCATGCTTGGATGGGATATGAATTTCGGGAAGGCGAGCAGATTCAGGTCGGGTTGGCTTCTGTTCCTTTTGGACTCCAGCCTTATGCCTCTAACAATTGGTTTTTCAATATCGGCTATTATGTTGGTTTGGAAGATAATTATGACATGGGTATTCGATACCTGCGCCGAAAGGAACATTGGGATTATGATATCGCTTTCTTCAAAAATGCAGAAACATTGGATGTGGGCGGAGATGTAGAACTTTCATATAGTCGTTTTGCCTATGATGTTGTAGGGCGCAATAAAAAGAACAATCAGGTAAATGGTAATCTTGTTTATAAGACGCTGGGAGCGGTCAAACAACGCATCGGTATTTCCGGACAATATGGTGGGATATATAATATGGATACGCAAGAAGTAGGTAATCATTATGCTGGCGCATTGGCCTATGAGGCAGATTACCGAAAGTGGAATCTCAAAGCGAGCTTTGTACATGCCGTGATGAATCCCCGAAATGCGGAAGGCGAATCCAATGAAGTGATTGAAATGGCAGCTTATGGATCTGCCTACGAAGTCGCAACAAATTTTAATCTGTATACATTTGGTGTGTCTAGACGTATGGATATAAATCGAGGAATATTAAAACAACTTACTGCTTATAATGATTTTGGCTACATGCAAAAAGCGCGTAGAGCTTTTGAAAACTCTTATATGAATGTCACCGGTGTACGCGCTAATATAGGCCCAGTAATCACCTACGTAGAATATGCTGCTGGATACAACCATTCTTGGTTCGGAGGCAATTTTGTCGATGATTTTAGCCGAGGTAATCCAGATGCTAAATTACAAGGAAGGTTCAACATCAACTTAGGTTACTATTTTTAATAACACTCTTACACTACTCTCCCATTATTGCTCTTGATGTTGTCTAACAGTTAAACAATCTGGTATGGATACCGCGATCAACACATTGATCGTAACGTGGTAATAATCCGATATTTTCAATAAAATTTCCAAAGGCGGCTCTGCGGTACCATACTCATACTTCGAGTAGCGTGCACGCGTAATCCCAAGCTGCTCGGCTAGGGCTCGCTGTGACTTGCCCGCTTTGGATCGTAGATAGCGTATGTTTTCAGATAGATACAACATTGTCCTAATTTGGAACAACAATAATACTAATATTTTTAGCTAAACCTAGTAAGTTTGTTAAAAATAATAGAAAGGATGATAATGGAACGCGCCATTGTACATATGGATCTGGACACCTTCTTTGTGTCTTGCGAACGGTTGAAAAACAGCGAGTTGTACGGTTCCCCTGTCATTATCGGTGGTGGGGATCGTGGTGTAGTTGCATCTTGTTCGTACGAAGCACGTTATTATGGTGTGCGTTCGGCTATGCCCATCAAAATGGCCTTACGATTATGTCCGGAAGCCAAAGTCATCAAAGGAGATATGGAAATGTATTCCCAACTTTCGCACACGGTTACCGAGATTATCGAAGAGCAATCGCCCGTGGTAGAGAAAGCAAGCATTGACGAGCATTACTTGGATATAACAGGCATGGATCGTTTTTTTGGGGCATACCGCTGGACAGAAGAATTGGCACAGCGCGTCACCAAGGAGACAGGCTTACCGATTAGTTTTGCCCTTTCGGTCAACAAAACCGTAGCGAAGATTGGTACGGGCGAAGCCAAACCAATCGGTCGTAAGCAAATCGAAGCCAATAGCGTGCGGCCATTTCTCAATCCGCTATCCATCCGAAAGATTCCAATGGTTGGCGATAGTACTTTTCAATTGCTATCGCGCATTGGCATTCGCCAAATTCACACCTTGGCCGATATGCCGGTTGAAGTGCTGCAGCAAATGATTGGGAAAAATGGACTGGATCTTTGGAAAAAAGCCAATGGCATAGATAGTAATCCGGTGCAAGCTTATTCCGAACGGAAATCCATTTCGACAGAAAATACTTTCAGTACAGATACCATTGACTTGGTAAAATTGCGAAGTATTATCGGCAGTATGGTCGAAAAGCTGGCTTATCAGCTACGCACCGAACAATGGCTTACCTCTACCGTGGTGATCAAGCTACGTTATGCAAATTTCGATACCGAAACTAGACAATGCCGCGTGGCTTATACCTCGGCCGATCATACCTTATCGTGCTGTGCTTTGGAACTTTTCGATAAACTATATAATCGACGTATGCGCATTCGACTGATCGGCGTGCGTTTCACCAACTTGGTGCGCGGTAGCTTACAAATCAATCTATTTGAAGATACACAGGAAATGGTGGCGCTCTACCAAGCGATGGATCAGATAAAAACACGCTTCGGATACGATAAAGTAAATCGTGCCGGAGGAGTTAAGAAATTGGAAAACCCAAAATTCAGCAAACAGGAAAATCCTGAACATTAATCCCGAACGCTTATGTACCTCAATTGCCGATCTTATCATAGTCTTCGTTACGGAACGCTATCCATTGAAAAGCTCGTAAAGCAAGCGGCGGCGGCCGGCGCAACATCGTTGGCGCTCACCGATATCAACACCGTAACGGGCATTTATGAATTTACGCAGAAATGTCATCAGGAGCATATTAAGCCTGTCGTGGGAATGGAAATGCGAGAAAACAACGAACTTTATTACATTCTGCTCGCTAAAAATAGTCGTGGCGTCGGTGCTATCTGTCAATTGCGCACCACGCACAATTTGGAAGAAACGGCGTTGCTCCCAAAATGCCCTGCCCTGCCCGACACAGCGGTCATCTACACCATGAGTAAAGCTCCTGAAGTATTAGGTGAACAGGAATACATCGGTGTAAAACCGCATGAAATCAATCTATTGATCCGCCCACAGTGGCAACGTTATCTTCCCAAGATGGTGATCTTAGCTCCGATCACCATCAGTAACGAGGAATCATATCAACTGCACCGTATTTTGCGCGCGATAGATCGCAACGTATTGCTTTCCAAGCTCCACAAGGAAGACTGCTGCCGTCCAGATGAGTACTTTCTATCAGTACAAGATTTGCTCGCCATTTTTCAAGCTTATCCTCAAATCGTAGCGAATACAGCGCAGCTGTTAGCGAGCTGTTCTTTTGACTTTGAATACACTACACCTAAAAACAAAAAACATTTCACCGATGGCCGAGAGGGCGACCGATTATTGCTCACAGAGCTTACCGAAAAGGGACTGCTTCGACGATATGGAGCTAATAACCATACGCTGGCTAGGCAACGTGCCGAACGCGAACTCAAAGTGATTGATGAGCTCAATTTTAGTGGTTATTTCTTGATCACGTGGGATATTGTGCAATACAGCAACAGCCAAGGGTTTATGCATATTGGCCGTGGTAGCGGTGCCAATAGTATTATCGCGTATTGCTTGGGCATCACAGATATCTGCCCGTTAGAATTGGATCTGTATTTCGAGCGCTTCCTCAATCTAAATCGTAAAGTACCACCCGATTTTGATATCGATTGGGGTTGGCAGGAGCGCGACATTATTCTGCACTATATCTTTGATCGCTATGGTAAAGATCATGTGGCTTTTTGCGGCACCAACATAGCATTCAAATACCGCTCTATCTTCCGAGAGCTAGGTAAAGTATTTGGTTTGCCCAAAGAAGAGTTGGATGCATTGGCTACACAATCCATGGATCAGCACGATACCAACTCCGTAGTGCGCAAGATACATCATTATGTCAATATGCTAGAGAAATACCCGAATCAGCGGAGTATGCACGCCTGCGGTATATTGATTTCGGAAGAACCGATTACGCAGTATTCGGCATTGGAATTGCCACCCAAAGGTTTCCCGATTGTGCAATTTGATATGCATGTGGCCGAGAGCATTGGACTGGAGAAGTTTGACATTCTTAGTCAGCGTGGTATCGGCAGCATCAACGATGCGGTGAAGATTATTGCGCAAAATCGAGGCATAACGATTGACATTCGCAATACGCAAATTTCCAAAGAAGAAGCACTGTGCAACGATCACCTCGCGCGTGGACAAACGATTGGTTGCTTTTACATCGAATCGCCTGCGATGCGCGGATTGTTGCGTCGGCTAAAGTGTGCCGATTATCGCACCTTGGTAGCCGCCTCATCCATTATACGACCTGGAGTAGCGCAGTCGGGCATGATGAAAGAATATATTTTCCGACACAATTATCCCGATCAGTTTGAGTACATGCACGATGTATTTCGCGAACATCTGGGCGAGACATACGGCATTATGGTGTATCAGGAAGATGTGATCAAGATTGCGATGCACTTTGGCGGTTTATCAGCCGCAGATGGTGATGTACTGCGTCGTGCGATGAGTGGCAAAGGCCGCTCACTGGAAGCGTTACAACGTGTGCGCAACAACTTCTTTGATTCTTGCGCCCAGAAAGGACATGATCCACAGCTTAGTCAGGAAGTTTATCGACAGATTGAGTCGTTTGCAGGGTATTCCTTTTGCAAAGCACATTCGGCTTCTTATGCGGTAGAAAGTTACCAAAGTCTGTACCTAAAGGTGTATTATCCGATGGAGTTTATGGTCGCTGTGATCAATAATCAAGGTGGCTTCTATCGTACCGAGGTATATATCCATGAAGCGCGCATGTCGGGCGCCACGATACAAAATCCTTGTGTAAACCATAGCGATATCATCACCACTTTGTACGGTACCGATGTGTATTTGGGTTTTATGCATTTGCAAGGCTTAGAATCCAAATTAGCCGATCAAATTGTCGCCCAACGACTCAAACATGGCGCATATATTTCGTTAGAGGATTTACTTCGTCGTGTACCAATGGGTATAGAAAGCATACAAACTTTGATTTTTATCGGTGCACTTCGCTTTACTGGAAAGAGCAAAAGTGAGTTGTTGGTACACGCGCGTTTGTTGTTGGTATCTTTCAAACCACAAACTCAGCAGCCGGTCTTGTTGCATGAGCCCGCTCGCGAATATACATTGCCTAAACTGGAGCGATCTGCTTTTGAAGATGCTTTCGACGAAATCGAATTATTGGGATTTCCTACCTCCTGCTCACCTTTTGATCTGCTGCAAACTCGTTATCGTGGCACCGTAATGGTCAACGAATTAACTCAACAGCACAAAAAGCAAGTGAAGATGCTGGCTTATCTGATTTCGAGAAAACACGTACCTACCAAACGTGGAACGATGTACTTTGGCACTTGGGTAGATGTGCAAGGAAACTATTTTGATACAGCGCATTTCCCAGATAGCTTGGCCAATTATCCTTTCAAAGGTGGCGGATGTTATTTGCTGTTGGGCATCGTCGAAGTAGATTATCACTTTCCGACCATCACGATCCATAAAATGGCAAAAATGGCATTTATTCCCGATCCCCGTTATGCGTATGATCAGAAAAGACAGTACGATACCCAACGCAGAATACAAGAAGATGTAAGTATGACGAATCGAAAGCCTTATCCGCAAGCGCACGAAGTCAATCTTCCGCGACAAAAGATGCGTTAACTTTAGGTAAACTCTCTATAAATTTTTATATATTTAAAAATTACCTGATGTAAGAAACTAACCCTGTGACTTAAATGGTCAGTTAGTTAAATTTTGTATAACTAGCTTATATTCAAAATTAAACATCACGTTGAATATTGTGTAATATTGCTAACAGTCAAACTAACCATACGTACCGAATAGTCAAATATTTACTTTAATTTAACAATTGGTCATATGCTAAACCAAACTTTTAACCCATTTTTACAACCGTATTAACATATTGTAAACATTCATTCACTACTGTAAAATGGAATATAAAATCAAAGAGGCAACGGGCAAGCTGGGAATTTTGATGCCAGGACTGGGCGCTGTTGCGACTACATTAATTGCTGGAGTAGCTTCGATAAACAAAGGATTATCTCTACCAATTGGATCAGTTTCTCAAATGAGTCGTATCCGATTAGGGAAGAGAACAGAAGATCGTAATCCATTGATTAAAGATTTTGTGCCTTTGGCAGGCTTACAGGATATCGTGTTTGGTGGTTGGGATTTATATGCCGACAATGTATTCGAAGCAGCTAGCAAAGCCAAAGTATTAGAAGCACATCAATTGGAAGCTGTACGAGAAGATTTAGAAAAAATCGTTCCGATGAAAGCGGTATTCAACCGTGATTTTGTCAAAAATCTAGATGGAGATCATGTAAAGACTCAGACGACACATCGTGAATTGATCGAAGCACTTCGCGAAGATATTAAGACATTCAAGGCGGAAAATAACCTAGATCGGGTAGTTATCGTTTGGTGTGGATCGACGGAAAAATACATCGATGCAGAAGATATCTTCACAGAACTTCCAAAGCTGGAACAAGCATTGGACAATAACGACGACCGTATCCCACCGAGTATGTTGTATTGCTATGCTGCAATATTGGAAGGTGTGCCTTATGTCAATGGTGCTCCGAATCTAACTTGTGATGCCCCAGCTATCGTAGAATTGGCTTTAGAAAACAATGTAGCTATTGCAGGAAAAGATTTTAAAACCGGACAAACCCTGATGAAAACCATCGTAGCACCTGGATTGCAAGCACGTGCATTGGGTGTAGAAGGTTGGTTCTCGACCAATATTTTAGGTAATCGCGATGGCTTGGTATTAGATGATCCAGATAACTTTAAGACCAAAGAAGTATCTAAATTATCGGTACTGGAAGAAATATTGGATGCGAACAAAAACCCAGAGCTTTACGGCGATCTTTACCACAAAGTCCGCATCAACTACTACCCACCACATGGTGATAACAAAGAGTCTTGGGACAATATTGATATTTTTGGGTGGATGGGCTATAAGATGCAGATCAAAATCAACTTTTTGTGTCGCGACTCGATCTTAGCTGCTCCCGTTGTGCTGGATTTAGCACTTTTTATCGATTTGGCTCAGCGTGCTGAGATGCATGGCGTACAGGAGTGGTTGTCATTTTACTTAAAATCTCCACAGACTGCACCGGGACTTCCAGCAGAGCATGATATCTTCAAGCAATTGATGAAGCTTCAGAATACTTTGAGACATATTAAGGGCGAGGATCTTATTACGCACTTGGGACTAGATTATTATCAAGAATTGATAGAAAGCATTCAGTAAACCTATTGTATATATAGATATTGGGAAGGCGAAGCACTTAGATTTAGCATAAAGTATGTTTTGTCTTCCCTAGTTATTAAAACTTAACCAATAAAGAAAAGCCAAATGGAATTTGCCATTATAGCTGCCGGTCAAGGATCGAGGTTAAAAAATGAAGGTATCGAGCTCTCAAAACCCCTCCTTCCGATCTGTGGCATAGCTATGATTGAACGACTAATTAGGATCTTTGCCAAGAATGGTGCCGCTCATGTACACGTTATCGTCAATAGCGTATCCGTTGACTTGCAAAATTTCTTGAAGACCAACGATTTTGGAGTTCCTATACATCCTTATGTCTTTGATACCGAAAGTTCATTACATAGCTTGGGCGAACTACTACAGGCCAATCCGACTTGGGAAGAATGTGTGGTAACGACGACGGACACTATTTTTTCGGATCGAGAATTTGCCAACTACATCACACAGTTTAGGTCGCGAAAATCAGCAGATGCGTATATGGGTGTTACCTCTTTTATAGACGACGAGAGCCCTTTGTATATCGCAATGGATGAATATCATCGAATTGAACTTTTTTCAGACGTAAAGACACAAAATACCAATCTAGTTTCTGGTGGTATCTACGGACTGCGTATTCGCGCAGCGCAGATTGCCCATGAACAAATTCAACTCGGACAAAGTAGAATGCGTAACTATCAACGAAGTCTTTTAGAAAAATCATTGGTCGTGGAAGGCCACGTCTTCGACAAGATCGTGGATGTTGATCATCTATCCGACCAAAAACAAGCCGAGGCTTATCTGATGGAAATTGGGGAATGTGGCAAAAATTAAAATGAATATACTGGCTATAAATAGAAGGAAGAACTTCTCTCCTAACCACATTGGCAATGATGCCGCTATCATGCGCCTCGTTTGCGATGAACTCACCTCTTTCGGTGCTGCCGTTAGATTGTGCGATGAAGAATCTTTTATGCAAATCGGTATTTCTGATAGCGATGGTATCATTAGCATGGGGCGTAGTAGACCTTTATTACTACGCTTACAGCAATTGGAAGACGGCGGAATGCCTATCTTCAATTCGTCGTACAGCATCCGAAATTGCTTTCGAAAAAATATGACCGAGCATCTTTTGGCCAATGGTATTTCCTATCCAGCGAGCGTTGTGCAGCAGACACATCAGCCTTTATCTACTGATGCCTTATCATTGGCTGAAGATGGCTTGTGGATCAAACGTGGAGATTTTCATGCCATTCACAAAGAAGATGTGACATTTGCAGCTACCATTGCGCAAGCACAGAATATTATCGAAGAATATGCCTTGCGGAATATCAAAGAAGCGGTCATATCCCGTCATCTGCGTGGTGACCTCGTTAAATTCTATGCGGTGCGCGGCACGTCGTTTTTTTACAGCTTTTACCCTTATGAAGTGAAGCATCATAAGTATGAGGAATATGAACAAATTAACGGCCATACGAATCATTATAACTACGATGCTAAACAGCTTCACCAATTGGCCGAACGCTCAGCCGAAGTTTTAGGTGTGGAAATATACGGTGGAGATGCTATCATACAAAAAGATGGCAGCATACATATCATAGATCTAAACGATTGGCCAAGTTTTGCGCCATGCAGAGAAGAAGCTGCAAAAGTAATCGCCCATTTCTTATTTAAGAAATTATCTACCCAGAATGAAACAAAAAAATCCGCAACCATTAGTGGAAAATCATAATACCGACCAACCGATCGAGTCCGAATTCGAGCAATCGCTCAAATCTTCCGATACCGAAGAACGCATCGATATTTGGTTTTATCGTCCCATCGGCCTATTCATCGCCAAAATATGTGCGCGTGCAGGTATTAGTCCCAATGCCGTCACTATCACCAGCATTTTCATCGGCGTTGCGGCTGGCATACTGTTTTACTATCCAGATCTCTGGATCAATGCCATCGGGATGCTATTGCTCGTATTTGCCAACTCGTTGGATTCTGCGGATGGGCAATTAGCGCGATTGACCAACCAGAAAAGTCGCTTTGGAAGGATTCTCGACGGCTTCGCCGGAGATTTTTGGTTTGCGGCTATTCATATTGCATTATGCCTTCGGCTGATGGATCAAGGCTGGTCTGCCTGGGTCTGGATACCTGGAGTTTTGGCTGGTGTAGCACATGTTTTCCAATCGGCCATGGCCGATTATTATCGCAATGTTCACCTTTTCTTTATCAAAGGTGAAAACGGAAGTGAGCTGGACAATGTACATGATCTACAAATAGATTTTGAAAAATTGAGTTGGAAAAAAGATACTTTCTCGAAGTTCGTGTTGAATGGATATATAGGCTACACGCGCCTGCAGGAACGACTTTCTCCTTGGCTACAAAAGCTATTAGCAGTAATCAAAAGCCAATATAAAAATGGATTGCCCCTCAATCTCATCCGAGATTTCAGAGCGCAAAATAAACCATTGATGAAATACACCAACATCGTACAGTTTAATACGCGGGTGCTATTTTTGTTTTTATGGATTTCTATAGATCAGGTTTGGCTATATTTCGTATTTGATATTTTGGTACTTACTCCTATTCTCATTTATATGGTGTATAGACAGGAGCGCGTGAGCAAACATTTCTGGTCAGCGATCGAACGCAAAAGCTTGTATGAGCACGAAAACGCTTTATAAAGTCGTATTTATCCTACTGGGCATCGGTAGCTTGGTCTACATGGTGTATGCGCTAGGGATCGATAATATCTGGGCTAATTTGCAACAGACCGGTATCTGGTTTATTCCGGTCTTATTAAGCTGGTTTGTCATTTATTTTATGAACGCATTGGCTTTTCGCGACATTATTCGAGAAAACAATTACGAAGGTGCTAAGATAAGTTTCGGTCGTATTCTTCAACTTACTATCTCCGGATATGCAATCAACTATATCACGCCTTTTGTAGCACTTGGTGGCGAACCTTATCGCATCATGTCGCTCACACCGGCACTCGGAAAGGCAAAAGCCAGCTCTTCTGTATTGCTATATGGTATGATGCACATCCTTTCGCATTTGGTGTTTTGGGTGTTGTCCATCGGCTTAATTATTTTCTATCTACCTGTTAGCCCCACAGTGATCGCAACTTGTGTCGTCATTATTGCATTAGCTGGTGGATTACTGTTTTGGGTATCACGGATTTCGAAGCACGGTATTCTAAACAGTGTATTTCGAGTCGCGACCAAATTACCGTTCATTGGAAAGGCAGCCAAGCGTTTGCAGCAGAAGAATGAGACGTTATTTACCGAGATAGATATGCAGATCAACGATTTGTATAAGCATCGAAAACCAAAATTTTACTCCTCTCTATTTTGGGAATTCTTCGCAAGAGTGATTGGCTGTGTAGAGATTTATCTGATAGCGCGAGCGCTTGGATTGGAGATGAATTACATAGAGGCCATCATTGTAAGCTCAGGATCTTCCCTATTTGCTAACTTGATATTCTTCTTCCCTATGCAACTGGGCACGCGTGAAGGAGGCATGGCACTAGCCATGTCTGTTGTAGGCTTTTCGGCTAGCGCGGGCGTATTTATCGGATTGGCTACGCGTATCAGAGAATTAATTTGGATTGTTATCGGATTGCTACTTACTTTACTCGTGAGAAATAAAACCGCTCCACTAGACGTGGAGGAAAATCTCAAAGAACTATCACATGAATAATACTATTAAAGGTCTACTTTTCGATTTTGGTGGTACCTTAGACTCAAAAGGAGATCATTGGTCTACCATCTTATGGGATCTCTACGTAAGGTTAGAAATAAACGTGACGCAAGAGGCATTTTATCAAGCTTATGTGCATACAGAACGCAAAGCGGCACTGGAAAGAATAATTCTACCAGATTTCAACATGGAGCAAGTGCTTCTGGCCAAAGTTGCAGCGCAATTTGAGTTTTTGAAAACACTAAACTACCGTTTAGATGATGATCTGATCACTCCAATTGCCAGCGGTGGATATGATTTTGCTAAATATCATATAGCAAAAGCGAAGACAGTACTTTCTTTACTAGCGAATAAGATACCCATGGTTATGGTGTCTAACTTTTATGGCAATTTACGGGCGGTATTAGAGGACTATAAGATAGATCATTTTTTTGATCACGTCATCGAATCGGCAGTGGTCGGTGTACGTAAGCCTGATCCTCAGATTTACAGTTTAGGCATTGAAGCGATCAAGCTATCTCCAGCAGAATGTTTGGTCATTGGCGATTCGCTTTCCAAAGATATTGAGCCAGGAAATAATTGTGGTTGCCAGACGGCTTGGCTCAAAGGTAATAGCTTGGAGCATGATATCGATTCGGACGTTAAACCAACGTATACGATTTCGGATATTAACGAAGTGTTGGACATTGTGTTTGAAGATGCTGATCTGTCAACGAAAAAATAATCTATCTTCGTAAAAAGATCGTAAACCATTGCTACGCATGAAAATCAAATCCTTACATCACATTGCCATCATCGCTTCTGATTACGAAAGATCTAAAGTTTTTTATACGCAAATCTTGGGATTTGAAATCATGCAAGAGGTTTACAGAGCAGAAAGACGGTCCTACAAGTTGGATTTGGCGATTAATGGGCAGTACCTTATTGAGCTTTTCTCTTTTCCTAAACCTCCCGCAAGACCTAGCAGACCCGAGGCCACCGGATTGCGGCACATTGCTTTTGCAGTAGATAATATACAAGAAGCCGTTGCCTATCTAGCTACTAAACACATCATCGCTGAACCGGTTCGTATCGACGAGTTTACGGGTAAGAAATTTACCTTTTTTAGTGACCCAGATGATTTGCCGATAGAGATTTACGAGGGGTAATATGCAAGCCGAAACGCAAACTGCCCCCCTGTAAAGCCCTATGTTTAGTATCGACGTTCATTGGTATGCTTTGCGATATGATCTAAAATAAATGTCGCGCGTTCGCTTACTGATGTCTTTGGTAGTTCAATCACATCATACCCGAATGCTAAATACGTTTCCTTCATCTGCTGGAACGTGAATTCAGCTTCCTCCCAATTTTGTTTTCGTTCCTCGTCTGTATGATATATTTCTTGCCACGGTGGTAAGATAAATACCAAATGGGCATATGGATAATTGGCTATTTGATCCAATATGCTTGCTGGTATCGCGATATCTTCCATGCGCATATAGCAAATGGTGTCCAGTAATCCCCGATCAAAAAAACGAACTTGAGAATCGTTGTCCTGTATAGCTTGTTGGTAGTTTTTGATGGCCGCTCGGTACATGAGATGGGCATAATGTGCTTTATCTTTCCAAGGGAGGCCATCTCCTCCCAAATCTATCTGCTCTTTAATAATTCGGCGTGCATCTTCTGGCACGGTGCTGAATCCTTGTCGATTCAGTTCTTCGATCAGTGCGGTTTTTCCGACACCTGGCCCACCTGTTATAATATAAAAATAAGTTGATTTCATTGACTTTTAATAATTTAATAAATTTCTGTTTTACGCACGCTGAGAAGACGAGACGGATTGTCTCTAATAGAATTTCAATGGCTTGTTTTGAGCTGAACAGCTACAAATACTAGTGGGAATTAGTTTGGGGAAAGCCATCATTAGGTACGGTGAAGGAATAAATACCTAGATGGAAACACAGAGATGGAAATTAAGATGCGGAAAACAAAGTGAAGTGAATAGTACACTAAGTTAGCGCGATAAACAATATTCTGATCTACGAATCTATTAATAATACAAGTTTTAATTCAAAAATAATTCTCTATATTGGGATAATACTAACCACAACGTCTAAATCTAGATTATCATATGATGAGCTATCGCACCTATTTTTTTAAGATAAGTTTGATGACATTTTACTTGGCGGCTTTGATGGGCTGCTCTGTTGTAAATAAGAGAATCGCTTCTAAAAACACGTACTCGCGAGATGCTATGAATGAATACCGCAATGATAGCCTTCAAATGCGCATTCTGTTTCATGGCAATACGTATTTTGGAAATGCACATATCAAACTGTCTGAGATTCGTAGTCTGTTTGATAAGCATGCAGGATCTTCTCCTAGGAAAGACGTTATCTTATGGGGTGAATACCAAGCTGCTCGACAACCCATGTACCTACTTGGATCTATTGTGCACGATATTGATCTCTCCAAATTGAAAGAGGGAACTTCAGATTTCGGATCTACCTATTATTATGTAATCTCCTATCCTAACGATGTAACGTTGACGGAAGCTTTCATTCCAATCTCTGGCGGTAAATATGTGCATCTACAAGAGATGGCCATGTACGCGCAAAATGATTTGACCGCATCCACCCGAGATGCGGAATTAGCATGGAAAGATATGTTGAGATCTTTGGCTGTTGGTCGTCCAGTTTATGACGAAGCGAAAGGTAATAATCAGGAAGTGACCGATGACGATCTTTTCGAGATGAAGTAAGCAGCTCACCTATTCATTTTCTCGTCTTTGACGCCGTAAAAAAAACCGATCTCCTGCACGGAGATCGGTCGAACAACACAAAATTAAACCACATCAAACGATGCTTACCACAACATGTTCACTTCTACCCCATCGGGGTTATTTTCAAAACCTAACAAATAGGTTTTTGAGCCAGTGTCCCAATTTTTAACATCAAAAGTTTCCTGACCATTCACCAATACGCTTTTAGGCTGTTTTGGCAAAAGTACTCTAGAAATATTGGTGGTTTCTATCGGGCTTTTGGCGATATAGCTGTAGGCACTTTTTGATACCCTCTCCTCACTAATACGACTTGCACCTGCTAAGACCTGCGGTCTATCTTTATCCTTTACCAGTTCCACATTGAGGTAATAACCTTGTTCGCTAGGTGCAATAGTACGCTTCGTATAAACGGGAAGTGTCGGATCAAACAGATCGATCAATTGACCTTGCAACGTATAAGAATCCGTACTATTACTTTCGTCCATGACGGCAACCAATTCATACATTCCACGTTGTAGGTAGAAATGATTTTTATAAACAAGTTGTGCTTTGGTCGATGCCGTATAACGCGCTTCTGCCGCTTTCAACAAAGGCGTCGCTTTATTTGCCGCGAGCACATATTCTTTCGGATCGTAACGCAGGATATGCACAGCACCTTTACCATAAACATAAACACCTTCTTTGGCGCTAGCTGAGATCCCCATTTTTTCCATCAAATGATCGGACGGTGCTGCATAATTATTTCCTTCTGTATTCCACCATTCTTGCACTGTTTGAAATGGATCATTATCGCGGCCGCTGTATACAAGCTGTCCACCTTGCTGTACCCAATCTGCGATTTGTTGGTGTGCAATAGCATCCAGTGGCTTCATATTGGCATAAGTCATGAGCAAAACTTTAGTTTCTGCTAGAGCTGCTGGATAACCCAAATTTTCAATATGCACCGTCTTCACAGGAACGCCTTTCTTTACAAAAGGCAAAGTCAGGCCGTAGAAGTTAGCCAACTGCGGGTCGTCGTATCCAGCATGGGTTGGAAATCGCTGAAACATCAGCGAATTGCCCATCAAAACCGATACGCCCGCGCTTCCCGACAATTTATTGTCGCTTTTAGGCATATGGTTCAATGAATTGACCATCACCTGCATCTGCGTAGCATACGGTTTTGGAATCTTTGCTTTCTCCTCACTGTTGGCAGATACTCGGTACAAACCTTCATAGATGCGTTCTGGCCAAGGCATGATTTCAAAGTCAGCAATGTTCGGATAAAGTAATTGTGCTGTGAACGTTGCTTGATAGTTGCGCTTGTAATCATCCCAATCTTTTGCACGATCTTCGATCGGATCGGTCAAGAAGAACATCTTGCGGCCCGTCGGTGCTGTCATTGATTCCATCGAACCATATTCCAGATAAGCGGTTTCAAAAACGCGTTCACGTTCTTTGCCTTCGAAGAAATTGGGCTCGCGCGAAGTGCCTGTCCACACTTGCGCAATGTAGCCATCGACTACGGGCAAGGAAGCCAAACTCGCTTCTGGCGAGACAATCATCCACTGCGAATAATTCACTAGCGAATGCGTCGGCACATAACATTTTATGTCCATACCTTTCGTTTTTCCATATTCTTTGGCGAAGGTGAATACCTTATCCAATGCATTATAATACAGCCAGTATTTCAGTTTATTCGAGAGATAGGTGTTTTCGGGTGATTCGTGCTGTGCACGCCAATCGAAACCATAATACTTCTTCCACTCTTGTTTAAAGGCTTCGCTATAGCCAGCTCTGGCCCAGAATTCGGGTTCTTCTAAGAAGATGGCATCAATCCCCGCATCGATCACAGGCTTGATGTGCTCCTCATTCATATACTGAATGAAATTGTCTGTTGGCACTAAGTACGGTACCATATGTCCGTGCCACAAGGTATCTTGCTGTTGCGTTACCTGACCTTCATCCAAATGCATTTTGCCATCCCAAGCGCCGGTGAAATAGTCTTGGTATTCGCCCCAAGCTATTCCTGTCATGAAGTGGATCGTATAACCTCTATCCTTCCACGATTTGACACGATCCGGAAATGGCCATTTCTTGCGTTTATCCGAAGGATTGCCTTTCACACCGTAGATCATAACGGCGTCTGCGCGGTTATCAATCGTTGTTCGCCATTCGCTAGAGGTTTGGAAAGTGGTCTTTACGGCATCGGGCTTTTGCTGTGCCCATAGCGGACTAGCCGCTGCGAGACAGATTCCAAAAGTCAAGTACCAAGGTTTCCAGCGGATTTGATTATTTACTTTATGCATGCTTTGTTACATTTTTAGTTCACCAACACTTCTTTGGCTTCATTATAATTCCAGCGTCGTACGCCACTACCTACTGGCGTGTCATAATTTATTCGCGCGGCCGCGCGAATAAATACCGTTCTACCCGTCGGAATCTGTCCATTGGACGTAACGGTGATGGTCTCGCCAAATAAAGAATTGAAATCATTACCAGAGTAATCGATACGCGTAGACCAGCGTTCGTCACGTGCACGATAGCCAATACTCGACGAATAGCTTACAAAAAACTGAATATCCGTCATGTTGAGCAGATTATCGTTATAATTGCCCATAGGCTCCACCTTTGCTTTAAAATCAGCTGGATTCACACCGCGTGTTACGCGCACTTGCGCGGTAATCTTGCCATTACTCACCGTTGGCTCTCCTACCCATTCTACTTGCAAAAAGGGCTGCACTTCCATACGTACATTATGCGTATTCTCTAGATCCATCACGATACTTTCGTCCGCGATGATAGTGCCATCTGTTCCGCGACGTTGCAATGGAATAAACGGACCATCGACGGTGATATGATAATTGCCTTTAAAGAGTTTGGTGTTCTGAAATTTGCCATCTGGCATGCAATAGAAATCTGGATTGTGCTCTACATTGTCGCCCCAGCTCAATTCGGTTAGCCGAACGCGTGTCCCTTCCGATCCTTGATCGGTCAATACGGGCTTTCCCGTCAGGACGTCGACCACCTCACCGTTTAGCGTGACATCAGGTGCATCATAATTGTCTAATTCAAAAAAACTACAAGCGCTATTGCTCATCAATACGGTGATTAGCACCAGTATTATGCTATATTTCATATTTCTGTGTCTCATCTCGTTATCGGTTAGGTTGTTGGTCAATTAATGGACTTTTGGCTACTTCGCCTCCCGGGATAGCGAAGTAATAATCAATCGGTTGGTAACCAAATGTCTTGGATGACACCCACTGGAAGCGTGTGTCAAAGAAGTATTTGCCTTCTTGCGTGGAGAAGAAAGGATACAATCCTCGGAAGCGGTAATTCTCGTTGTTGCTATAGAAGTTTTTGTCACGCGTTTCGCCCCAGAAGCCATCGCGTCCTTCGTAGTGGTTTACACGCCAGCGGCGAATATCCCATTTCGATTTATGCTCGAAAGCGAGTTCTTTACGACGTTCCTTACGTACGATATCACGGCCAGCGTTATCGGGAGTTAGCGAGCCGATCAACAAGCTGGCACCAGCCCGTTCTCTAATCTGGTTGATATTGTCTGTTGCCACTTGCAATAAGCTACTCCCATCTGGAGATGGTGCGCCCGCTAATTCTAATTCGATGGCCGCTTCTGCCGCTGTAAGTAATACTTCCGCATAGCGCATCAAGATAAATGGCTGTGCAGATTTTCCTTCACCCGTTTCGATGTTCGTCGTAGTTTGCAACCATTTACGTACGTACAATCCCGTCAGCGTCGCTTCACCGTTATCGAAAAACGGACCATCTTGTCCAGCGGCAGTCATGGTTTGCCCTTGGTACTGCAGCGTTTGCTGTCCGTTGCCTTCACGTGGACTTAAGTACAAGGTTTTGTTAGATCCATTGAAGATCGGCAAGTTTTGATACCGCTCATCAGCAGTATTGTACGCATAATTGGAAAAAAATGGTTTTATAGGCGTTACTCCCGTGTATACGCCGGCTCGCACATCG
Organism: Sphingobacterium chungjuense; assembly: GCF_011316935.1. Taxonomy (GTDB): domain Bacteria; phylum Bacteroidota; class Bacteroidia; order Sphingobacteriales; family Sphingobacteriaceae; genus Sphingobacterium; species Sphingobacterium chungjuense. Next base: position 65,099 of record NZ_WLYS01000003.1, on the reverse strand, counting down.
ATCTGCCGCGTACGGAATTCGTCGGACGGAAAAATCACATACGCACGTAAGCGTGGCTCTGCATCTTTGAAAAATTCCAGCGGATTATCATACATCACATAATCGCCCGATGCATTGTTATTGCCCGTGGTCACTCGAATCTTTCCGTCAGGATATCTTGGAAATCCTTCAAAAAGCTCGACAAAATCCAGCGTCGGACAAGTACCTGCGGAAAGCGGTGCTCGGAATGAAAACGGCATATTGTAGGCATCAAATGCATGGGTGAGCGTTGGAAATAGATAGCGCTTCACATAGATATTCTCTGAACTACTTAAATCAGAAAACATGTCGACCATATTCTGGTATTGCGCCTGCTTATCACCTGCGATCCAACGGCGACGATAAAGTGCAAATCCACCATCTTGCATGACCCGACGAGCCGCTTTATACGATTCTTCGAAATAACGACGGGAAGCAGCTTGCCAGCGGGATTCTTCGAATCCAATAACGCGCACTTGCGTTTTGCGGCCAACGCCTGTTAAACGACCGGATACCGTTTCATTGTATTTCGCCACACTGCCAGCATACAACATCGCTTGCGCCTTAAATGATAATGCCACGTATTTGTTAGCATAGCCTTCTTGCGGACTGCGTTCTTGTAGCAATTCAATCGCTTGGTCAAAATCGGCTAATACCTGATCCCACGTTTCTTCTTCAGTAGCGCGTGCTACTTCAATCTCAGCATCATTAGCTGGATACTGAATCACTTTGGTCACCAACGGGATTCCTCCAAAACGTTTGGCCATCGTGTAGAATACAGTAGCCCGGATATAATAAGCTTCGCCCAGATAATGATTATACAATTCATCACTAAAGTTCGCCTGATATTGCGGCAGCGTTTCCAAAAGATGATTGGCATCGCGGATGAGTTCAAAAGCTTGCCCCCAGTAAGCGGTGCGTTCTCCCGTGAAAGCGGTCGTGATACCATCGCGATTAACGGCTTCGCCGGTACCATCGATACCGATGGAATTGAGCCAACCGTTATTTTCAAAACCCCATTGACCCATGTATTTAAAATCTTCGAAAGGCATGCGGCTGTACATCCGCGCCATATAAATGTCTACACTAGCCGGCGTGTTGAACAATTCATTATCCGTGACAATGTTTTTGGGTATAATGTCTAGCTTCACGCAGGATTGGCTCATGGCAGCCAATAGTGCTATTACTATAAATGGAATAAGTCGTTTCATATTCTTCAGTTCTTGGTCTGCTCTACATTAAAAATTTAAGGATACGCCCATCGTGTAGGTCTTATTCAATGGATACATCCGTCCTAAGTCGCTGTCTGGATGCTCTGGATCCACAAATTTGACTGCGGTGATGGTAAACACATTGTACGTGTTGGCAAAAACGCGAAGACGCATATTGGGATAGCGCGCAAAAGCGGGCAATGTATAGCCTAATTCTAAACTCTTGAGACGTAGATAAGCGGTGCTTACGCGGTTAAACTCTGAGTTTGGTCGTGGATATCTTCCGGTGTAGCCGTAATGTCCTTGCACCCATTCGATCGAAGGATCATATGGATCTGCCGTAGGATCTAGTGGATGCCAGCGATCCAGAAATTGCGTCAGCGTACCGCCACCATTGCTGCCCCAAATAGAATACAACGGTTCTTGGTATTGCATGGATCCCAAAGCCGAACCTTGGAAAAGCATCGCCAAATCAAAGTTTTTGTAGTTGGCCTGAATATTCATACTGTAATTCATCCACGGTGTTTGGTCGAAAGCAAAAGGATGCTCATCCAGACCACTGATCTCGCCGTCGCCATTCCAATCCAAGTATTTGTAATCGCCGGGAAGCTGATCGCGTTCGGTGTAGATCGGATAAGTACGGATATCATTCCAATCCATAAAACGGCCGTCAGAAACATAGCCAAATTGCTGTCCTTGATAGCGCTGGTTGAGATTGTCATTGCGCCATTTGTCGTAGGAGTTGCGGTACGGTCCATTCTGTGCACCAAATAAGTATTTGTTCCGTGTAATGGTGGCGATGGCTTTCAGGCTGTAGCCAAAATCTCCGATTTGGTTGCGGTGGCGAATCTCTAAATCCATCCCGTAATGTTGATCGCTATTTACATTTTCTAAGGGTGCAGTCATCCCAATAACGGTTGGAAAATCACCGCTGCGGCGTTGGAATAATCCACTTCTTCTACGATCAAAGTAATCTAAGGTGAAACCAAACTTGCCATTCCACATATCCATATCTAGACCGATATTGAAAGTTCTGGCTTGATACCAAGTCAGCATGCGATTGGCAATCGCTTTACGCGTAACACCGGTGACGAATTGATCGCCAAAAATGTATCCTGGGGCATACTGGTTATAATACCCGTTTTCGGCATTGCCGCTGGTCGCTGGATAATTATAGCCCGCAATCCAGCCAAAATCCCAATCTCCCGCCAAATCATCCCCAAGCAAACCATAACTCGCGCGTACTTTGAATTGGTCAATGAAGCGCAAGCCGTCTAAAGATTTGAAGAAAGGCTCTTCAGAAATACGCCAAGCGGCAGATCCTGATGGGAAAAATCCCCACTGATTCTCTTTCGCAAAGCGAGACGAGCCATCATAGCGGAACAGGAATTCGGCAATATAACGTCCTTTGAGATCGTAATTTACCCGGCCGAAGGCCGCTTGCTTCGCTTCATTGTAATAATCGGAAATGCCACCCGACATCCCCGTCATCTGCCCTTCCTCGACACCAGTTAATAAGATATCGGAACCGAAGGCCAGATTTTTCATACCAAAGAAATTATCGCCATCATTCTTTTGGGTTTCCCAACCAATCAAGGTATTTAAGGTATGACCATTCCCGAAAGAACGTTCGAAGTTTAAGGTGAACTGACTTAGGATCTGTTGTTTCTCGAAAAACTCGCGACGCATACGGTTCGGACTACTCAAGTCAAACAGCTTTTGGTTGTACGTTCCCGAAATCGGATCTAGCGCATACTGATAATATTCGCGACGAAACGTACTATTATTATCTCCACGATAATCATAAGACAATAATCCTCTGGCGGTTAATCCCTGCAAGGATTCTGATAAGGTGCCAAAATCAAAGTTCAACGCGGCGGATGACTGAAAAGTCTTCATCTTATTTTTGCGATAACCGGCGATGTCTGAATAGATCATCGGCACGGTATTCTGCTCTAAAGCAATACCTTCATAATTAATCAATGTTCCTTCTGGATCAGCGAACGCTGGAAAGAGCATGCCTTGGCTCCAATAATTACGAATAATATCGACGGCGCTATGGTACGGATTGTTCTGCACGTCGGACATGCCAGCTAGATTAAGCTCCAGTTTCAATCCTTTCGTAATCTCAGTCGTCAGGTTAGATCGTAAATTGAATTTATGGTAATTCAAATCGCCACTGCGAAAAAATCCTTCCTGAAAATTATAACCTGCACCCACGTAGTACTGCGTTTTTTCCGATCCGCCCGACACGCTCACATCGTGTGCAGTTTGCGGAGAAACTTCGGAGAATATCAACGAAGTCCAATCGGATGAACGCCGTGTTCCGTTACGAAAATCTTCGAAATCTTTTTCTGTATACACCCAGTTGCCGCCATTGATGTTGTTCATGGAACGTTCATTGTACAAAGTCATGGCTTCTGCTGCAGTGGCCAAAAATGGCATGTTGGACGGGCGTTGAAAGGTGTATGAACCATTGTAACCAACGGAAACCGTTCCTGCTTTTCCCTTGCGTGTGGTCACCAACATCACGCCATTTGCCGAACGGACACCATAAATGGAGGCCGATGCATCTTTCAATACCGATACATCTTCGATATCGTTGGGATTAAGGCGTTGAAAATCTTGAATGGAACGCGGTACGCCATCGATAATCACTAAAGGTGCTCCCATACCGCGAATATCAAAATTCGCACGATATGCACCTGGCTCAGCACTTTGTTGCCATACACGCACGCCAGCAATACGGCCGGTCAGCATGTTTTGTGGATTTTCATTTCGCGTGGCACGCATTTCTGATCCCTTCACGCCAGAAACAGCACCTGTCAATGTCTGCTTACGTTGCGTTCCGTAGCCGACGACGACCACTTCTTCTACACTTTGATCTTCGGCTTCTAAGCTGATGTTGATCGTAGAGCGACTGTTAACGGAAGTTTCTGCCGTCTTGAAACCGATATAGCTATACTGCAAAACGGCATCGGCAGGAACGTTAATAGCATATCGTCCTTGTGCATCTGTGCTGGTAGCGATCTGTGGAGTAGCGCCTTTCACGACGACTGATACACTGGCTAATGGCTGTCCCTGCGCATTGGAGACCACGCCGCGTACAGCGGTTTGGGCTCGGGAAAAGAGCGGACACAGCATAGCCAGCAGCATCAAAACTTGCATCACCTTAGTGACGCTTCTTTTTGAGATTACCTTCATGGTTAACTGGTTTGTAGTTGGTTATATCACTTGTTTAAAATAGGTCTTTAGGTTTTTGGCCGATGGTTAATCCGCCGTATAGAGATGATGCTGGCTCAATAAAGCATATTGTGCCGCGTAAGTGAACATAAACATGCCTTCTACGCCTTGTCCATCCCGATCACTGCCCCAGCCGGTTAGTAAATTGGTGGGCAGATAACCATTGTTGTTAAATCGTTCATAACCGTAATCTAGATTGCGTTGAAATGCGTTGAGATACGCGCTATTTTGCGCATTCAATCCGGCAGATTCCTGATATCCGCGGAGCAGAATGCCATTGAACCAATTCTTGAATCCATCTGTACCAAAACTGTGGTACTTCGGTACATCTTTGCCCAATGTTGCAAAGTTGGTAAAACTTTTCTGCGAAAGATCGCGCACATCGCGCGCGTAGGCTTCGTCGCCCGTAGCACGGTATAGGTCTGCTCCGCCCGAAAGCATCGTACCACTATTGTACGTAAAAGCTTCGCCTACAGCGTCCTTCAACGGCGTGTTGGCGCGATAGCGCGTGCCATTCACCATTGTGTACTGAATATCACAATTCGGCACACATCCGCCCATCATGTCACTGTACACGCCGTTATTGTTGAGCAAATGGGATTTTTGCCATGCGTAGGTTGCTTTCGCATAATCGAGGTAATAATCGGCTTTGTTTACTGACATTGTCAAACGCGTTTGCTTGTCGTTCGGATCGATGTAACGCTTTTCAATCTGTTCCGATTTGCCTTTGTATAGATCATGCAACCAGACCAGAGGCGTGATGAGTGGTCCATTGCTACAAGCATGTTTGGTGGTGTAGCCTGGTCCCCACGGAATTCCGCCATTTTCTCTGCCTTGCTCATCAATGGTCGTATCCCAGCCATCCAGCACATATTCTGTCAAGTATTCCGCTTTTTGCAAATACGCTTCATTGCCCGTGAGTTTGTAGGATTCCAACAATTCACGGATCAGCCACATCTGATCGTCATACACGTTGAGTACGCCCGTGACGTTCGCTTGCCCTTTTTGGCTCACTCGATCGACCGCGTATACCGACCATTCTTTTGTTTGGGTATAGGAAACCAATTCGAATGTCCCCAAATAGTAATCGGCGTTATCATACAAATTGTCCAGCAGTTGTACATAGCGCTGATAATGTTGATCGTATAATGTTGTTTCCCCGGCTTCCTTCGTTTTTTTCAGACCAGCTAATATGGCGTTGACCGATTCAATTCCAGCAGTGTACATCCAGACTGATCCGCGTTCATCCGATTTTACTTGCGTGAATGGATTATAGAAGCGACGCATCTCCAAAGTTTGGGGATCAAATTGTTTTTCGATCGTAATGTCGACGAGAGCGATAGAACGTTCGAGATTGCGTAACGCCAGCTCCATGGCAGAGTCATCTATAGTCTCTTCGACTTCGACAGGTTGTACGGTGTTTTGAGAGCAGGATGACATCCCACTGCTAGTCATCGCCACACCCATAAGCGCGACACGGAAAGCAACTTGAGCAATACGGTTTAATTGCATGATGTTGAGAATTTGGTTTATAATTTTAGTTAGAGCTTGCTTGGTTAGAGCTAGCCGATCATAACGAAAGCAATATAGAGCGCTAGGGGTTAATTTATGGGTTAAAATGGGTTTAATAACATCTGTAGAAAGTATTAACCCTATTAAATAATGCAAAATCAGAAGTCCGAAATGGTAGAATTTCCAGCGTAATCTTATCCCTGACGTAATCTTTGCTAAAACGTTTATTGAGTTTTTTATTTACATTTGATGTAACAACACTACCCATGATGCGGACTCAAAAGTCCCCCGATAAACTCCATGATGACAGCAACTACTCTACCTATACGCGTATTTCTATTTTTGTGTCTTTCCAACTTTCTATTTTTAGAGGATATTTTGGCGCAGGGAATCGAGTTGACTGGCAATCATCAGCCGATCGAACAGCGTTCTACCATCCGACTATTTGAGCAAAATCATCCGAAATTCGAGGGAGTTTTGAAGATCAACTTTGATCTGCACATCCGCGATGATGGCACTTCTGGTTATTTGATTCGGCTGAAGGATAAAGGTCAAAATCCGACGTATAACCTGTATTTTGATAAAGAGGATCATGAGGCAGTTTTTCGGTTTAATGAGGAAGGAAAAAGTAGTCTGATCCGCTTGGCTATCGGCATTGATAAGCTTAATAAGCAGAGATGGTTACCGATTCGCCTGACCTACGATTTGAGCAAGGGCATGATTTCACTGGCGATTGGGAATTTTGCCATAGAAAGCGTACGTGTACCACAGCTGAAGAGTTATTCACCTACGGTCATATTTGGTAAAAGTGATTACTTGATTGATGTACCCTCCTTTTCGATACGTGAGTTGGTCATTGCAGATGATCGCCAGCAGCTCCTATTTCCCATGAGAGAAAGTGCTGGTTCGATCTTGCATGATGCTTCGGGCAATGCATATGGCAAAGTAACCAATGTGACTTGGTTACTCAACCGCGCCTATCATTGGCAGCGCAGTGGCGCAATGTACTCCAGTCGAAAATCAGGATCTGAATACGATGTAAAGCGGCAACTGGCCTATTACTTCAATAGCGACTCCTTGTACATTCATCATCTACGCGGAGGTTTTACGGAAGCGATTCGTTTTACCAATCCTTGTCCGGTATTGATTAAGTTGGGCAATAGTTTTCTCGATTCTATCGAAAATCGATTGTACGTATACGAGACGTTTTATGAGCATCCTCACGAAGGTCCCACGATCGCTAGTTTGAGTTTGGACGATTATACTTGGCGAATTGAAAGTGATGCCTATCTGGGATTGGAATTAAATCATCATGCAGCGCACTACTTGGCCGATCGGCGTTCCTTGTTTGTTTTTGGCGGATTTGGAAACATGTTGTACAACAATGATTTGAGGCGCTATGAGATTGACAAATCTGATTGGACTGCAGCGCAGAATGTCTCCAAAGACGAGATACTACCACGATACTTCACCTCGATGGGGTATGGAGACGTCACCAAAAAGATGTACTTGTTTGGTGGCATGGGGAATGAATCTGGGCAACATATTGTAGGTCGAAAGTATTTTTATGATCTCTATGAACTGGATCTAGCGGGTGGCAGAACTAAAAAACTGTGGCAACTGGATTGGAAAGAGCATCATTTTGTACCTGCGCGCGGATTGGTGATTCCCAATGACCAATGGCTGTATCTATTGGGTTATCCAGAGCATGTTTCCCATTCGCTGATCCAGTTGCGCCGCTTTTCGTTAGCAGATGGCAGTTATGAACAGTTAGGAGATTCTATTCCAATCTATTCTGACAAGATCAGTACGCGCGCCAAGCTCTATCATGATAAAAATCTGCAAAAATTAATCGCGATCGTGCAAGAGTCTGATGATGATATCCGATCCAAATTGTCGGTGTATGAATTGGATTTCCCCGCCATCAGTCAATCGCAGCTGCACGCTTTTTCGAAGTCAACGAAAGCACAGGGTACTTGGTGGATTGGTTTCAGTGCCCTCATTATTGCCACGGGAGCTATCCTAATTTATCGAAAAAAGCACTTTACAAAACAAGTTTCGCCGTCCGAAGAAAGGTTCATTTCCCAAACAGCAAAACCTAAAATCGACATAGAAACTACTACGAAAGCACCGAGCTGGAAGCACCCTGATAAAAATAGTATTTTGTTGTATGGCGATTTTACGGTGCTCGATCGGCGAGGTAATGATATCTCGCATCTCTTTAGCACGAGATTACGTCAGGTTTTCTGTTTGATCCTCATTCATAGCGATTCGGCTGGCATCAGCTCCAATTTATTGAGCCATCTAGTCTGGCCAGATAAACCTAAAGATAAAGTAAAAACTTCTAGAGGCGTAACTATCAATAATTTGAGAAAAGCTTTGAGCACCGTCGAAGGTGTAGAGATTGTTTATAAAAATGGACATTATCGCGTGGCTATTTCGCCTCCTTGTTACTGCGATTATACGGTTTTGCGGCATCGAACTGCTACTGACAATGACTTGATATCAGAAGATATCAGCCAGCTTATACGAAGAGGTTCATTCTTGATGGGATCGGACGATCCACTGTTTGACGAGGCAAAAAGCAAATTGGAAAACGAACTCATATTGAGCTTACAAAAAACAATGCTCCTGATGGAGCAGCAAGAAAACTGGAATTCTTTATTTGCTGCAGCCGAACTATTAATGGTACTAGATCCTATTCATGAAATGGCTTTAAAGAAAGGGCTGACTGCATTGCAAAAATTAAATTCAACAACACAAGCCAGCCGTTTCTATACTCGTTTTACGGAACACTATCAGCAGTTGTTGGGAGAAACTTATCCTATTAGTTTTAATGAGTTGATAAAGGGATAAGCGCTGCCAAGTAATTAGTGATCAGCATTGCGAAAACGTTCGAAGAACTCATACGTACGCAGCATCTGATCTATACGCTGAGCGACATTTCCCGAACGGGTAATTTCGTGATCGGCATCTGGATGGCGTACGTATTCTACGTCTCTGCCGAGGTATTTCAATTCTTTGTACAAGTAATCGCTCTGTGTTGGCCCTGTCCGGTTATCATTTTCTCCATGGAAAATGAGCAATGGTGTACGAATTTGAGTGGCGTAAGTTATAGGTGATTGCTCTTCCAAAACTTCCTTAATGCCATCTTCCCAAGGAAAACCGCCAAAATAGCGTTTCAACATTGGCCATACGTTGCCGCTGCCAAAGAAAGTATACAAATCATAGACGCCACGTTGGCTGGATGCCGCGCGGAAGCGCGAATCGTGTGCGATGATCCAAGCCGTCAAAAATGCGCCGTAAGAACCGCCAGTCACGTACAAATTGTTCCTGTCTACCCAACCTTGAGAAACCACTGTGTCAACTGCTGCGAATACATCAGAGGAAGGACCTTTGCCCCAATCCCGATAATTGGCTTGCAAAAATGCTTCTCCATAACCGTTGGAGCCGCGTGGATTGCCATACAATACGCCGTAACCTTTGGCTACGAAATATTGATATTCGTGCCACATGCTGCCATCGCCTGGGCCAAACATGGAAGCTGGACCACCATGAATCTGCACTAAAAGCGGGCTCTTTGCCGTTGTACTGGATTGCTGTGGTTTGAGCAACCAATATTCTACTGCTAAGCCAAGCTCATTCGTAAACGTAAACTTTTCAGGTTTGGCAATGGATTTTCCAGCTAGCCAAGAGGAGTTTAACTCCGTAATAACTTTAGGTGCTGCGAAATTTGCTTGAGCCACATACAATTCCGAAGGATTGGCAAAAGTGGTTTTGGCGAAAACTGCTTGATTTTTATCAACCCAATAGTCGCTAACACCCTCATCGACCGATGTGAGTACCGAGACTTTACCAGAAGATAAATCCGCCCGATTCACGACTTTACCTCCATTGCTGAACGACACGAAATACAGTTCGGAATCTTTCACACCAAATTGTACCTGCGCTTGATTTCTATCGTGCACGATGGCTTGGCTTTTCCAGTCTTTGGTGTCATAGACATACAGCTGACCTTGTGTTAGTGTGTTGGCTTCTACCCGAGAGACGGCTATTTTCTTACCTGACGACGCGACTGCTTCCAATTGATAGCGGTAAATACCATCACCAATTACGCGTTGTTGTGTGCCGTTTTTAATGTTAATCAGCACGATATCGGAAGTGTTGATCCGATCAGGATGCGCTACGGTATCCCGATCAACGCTAGCAATTACTTGGTCTGCCGATAGAAAAGCGGCACGTTGATAAGAGCGGAAACCCGAAGTGAGTGGCTTAGCCACATTTGCATTGATCAAATCAACGGTATACCAATGCGTAAAGTAAAGCGTACCTGTGGTAGAGCTTTCCGTCTGAAATTGTAATTTATTGGTCAGCTTGGCCAAGTTTTTCTCTTCGTTCTGCAGCAGGTAAGCTGCTACCTGTTGCGCATCGCCATCTGCATCTGGCGGTGCCGCAGATTTTCGCAAAGATTGATTGTTGGTATCGCCTGGCCTTTCGTAAGACCATTCGGGAAGCACATCCTTTGGATTGAAATCTTTGCTCGTTACCAAATCATGCAAGGTCAATCGCACGGCCACTAAAGCCTGCTTTCCATCGGCGCTAAACCGCACCTGCTCCACAGGATATGGAATGCTATGATGAAATGACCCCGTATCTATCGTTGCATTTGGATACGCATACAGTTGCTTGTCTTTTCCTTTTCTTTTAACGATCGCCCACCGTTTACCGTCGCTTCCGTAGCTTATTTGGTCGATCTGTTTATCGTGTTCTTCGGTGCTACTTTTGGCGTTGGATGATAGACTTTTTGTAAACCACTTCGTTTGATAAGCGTATCCACCTGTGGTAGCCGTGTCGGCAATAATCTCTTTGACCGCATAAGCTACTTCGCTCCCATCTGGACGAACCTGTAGATCGGTGATATTTTTAATCTTCGTGAGGTCGCTGATTCGTATGGGTTGCTCTTGCGCAATTAATGGCTGGCAAAGTACGAAACCAATAACGACATAGAGTATGTTATACGTTTTGATTTGGATCATAATGATTGTTTAGTGTCTGCTGCTGTTAGTTTCTGAATGAGTGTTTGCGCCGATAATCTAGCTTTCTGGTCAATAAACTTTGGCTCCGTATCGTCGCCAATCTCATAAACCAAAGCCTCGGCATGATAGTTTTTATAAAAATAACTATAAGCGGTGAAAGTCGGCCCTTCGTAATACAATGGTTTCACATGGGGCTCATAACCAGGAACGGCATTACGCAACGTAGCAATCCATTCGGGCACGAAACCTGGAAAACGACTCTTTAATTGAGGATCTACCGTATAGTAAATATCTCGTGCGGTCGAGTGAAAATCAATGGCAAAATACAATTCTCTTCCCTGTGCTTTGATCTCTTTTTGAAAATAATCGCGTAGCGCCTGTGTTTCTGGCTGGTGAAATGCATCCCAATCCCGGTTTAGATCGGCGCCATTCGCATTCGCACGCCAATGTCCGCCATCTACCCCATCCGGATTTACAACTGGAATGAAATACAGGTAAAACTCTTCGCGAAAAGCATGTGCATCCGGTGTATCTCCCAATAAATACTCCACGAATCCTGCATAGGCGTAATGCCCTGTGATTTCAGGCGGATGTTGCCGACCCATCACAATCACACGTTTCTTACTATTTGGATTGCCAGCGCCATACACGTAAAGCGGCGCATTCAGCGCCGTTTTACCCACTTCTTCTTTAGCTAGTTTTATTGTTGGATTTACATTCTCTAACCAAGCATAGACTTTCTGCGAAGGAATATTTTCTTGCGCGGCTATCCAAGTGCGGTTAGGGCTAATTTTTAGATTAAAGCGAACAGCCTTTGTTTTATCACCTTCCTTAATGAACTCCAAGTCTTTCACTTTCTCCCACACATCTGTGCTACGACTAATCTTGGGATCATAGCGATGATAGAAACCCGAGGCGTAGTTGATCTGCACCTTGATCGTGGTGTCTTTGGCCGACCACACCTCAAATCCGTACCATGGACTTTGATTGATCGGTGTGCGCTCTGGTGATATCAATACGTGATAAACACCATCGTCGGATTTAGAAAGAGCGTTAAGTCGCGCGCCGGCATTTTCGTTACTAAAAAACACGCGTTTGTCGCTGCTGTACGTTTGCTTTTGCTGCTGGTCTATCGGCTGGTTTTCGGTCGATTCAAAGGCAATCGGATCCTGGCCTTTGAAGGTATTATTCGACCAACCGAGACCAACCTTTGATCCGTCTTGGTTCTGTGAGCCATTGAATAAGCTATCCAGTATCACACCCAAACGCTCGCCCTTTACATTCTTCGCGACGATGATGCCTTGATCGTCGATCAAAAAGTTGGCTGGAATAGCACGTACGGCGTATGCTGCCGCAATATCGCTATCCCAATAACGTAACTCGGATACATGCAACCAAGTGAGTTTATCGTCCTCAATACCTTTCAGCCACGCATCTTTCTTTTTGTCCAAAGAAACTGCGTATATCTGAAAACCTTGATCTTTATATTTTTTATAATTGGCCACGATATTTGGGTTTTCCCGGCGACATGGCGGACACCAGGAAGCCCAAAAATCAATCAGTGTGTATTTTCCTAAATTGTCGTACAGTGCGACCTCTTTTCCTTGTTGATCTGCCGCCACAATAGCTGGCGCCTTTTTGCCGACCGCCACCTGACGCACAACTTCGATAATCTTGCGGAGATCGTTGGTATAGCGGGATTGTTGTTGTGCAGGACTCAACAAACCGATGTTGCGCTCTAACTCTTCGGGCGACAACTTATATGACCAATCTCTGTACAATACATAACTGGACACAATCTCGTCAGGATGCTGTTTGATAAAGCGGCTAATGTCGAGATCCTTTTCTTTCTTGTATGACTCAAAAAGTGCGTGACTATTCGATCCGCTTACCTTTATGCTTTCGCCATTAGCAGCATCTCCATCCAAAGCGATGATGTTCGCACCTTTGTCTAAAAATACATAGCTCGGCAAATCGTCCCGGTTTAGTGAAACACCATATAAATCAGGTAGCGGCAAGCGCGTACTGAACGAATATTTCTTCTTGCTTACTTTCGCCGAATCAATCACCGTAAAGGTTTTGTTTTCGAAGTGATGCAGATAGACATATTCGCTATCTGAATTTTTCACCGTTCCCTTTAATTTCAGTGCAGTATCTTGTGCTTGCGCTGGATTCCAAGCTGCCAAACTTAAGCCAGTCAGGCAGCTGATATAAATGGTATATATACTTTTTCTCATTGTCAGTGTGTTTATCTAAATAATGAATTCGTTGCTATTTCCGTGTTGGGCGGTGGAAAAATATAGTTTTGTGCACTTAGCTCGACGCGCGGTGTTTGAATATTCGCGTCGCCCTTCGCTGGAAGCGCTTGTAATTTACGTAACAGATCTTGCCCGCCAAAACCTTCTCCTAATAGCTCAATTCTCCGCTCTTGCGCTATAGCAGTAAGTAGGCGACTTTGATTGGTAGCGATATCAGCTGCTAAAGTAAAGTTAGGATCCGAGCGGCGGTGTACTGCTAGCAATAATGAGCTAGCTAAATCCAACTGGCCTCCCTCTGCTGCTGCTTCCGCATAATTCAACAACACTTCCGCATATCGTATCACCGGAATATAATCTACAAATGGCGATGCCTTGGCATATTTTCGTAAATATTGTCGACCAGCCGTAGTTTGTAACAAGTTGCGGCGTACATCCGTTGTACTCCATTGTTCACTGGCTAAAATACCAGTAGGATTCAAATAATATTCCCTGTTTACCAAATATACAAAACCAATGGCAGATTGACCAGAAAGTGCATCTGTCGGTGTCATCGGCATGCTAAGAACGGATTCCGTAGTGGTATAATTGCTACTAAAAAGCACTTGAATGTCGCTTTGAAGCGCATGTGATACACCTCGCTGTGCTGAAAATGGTGCAACGGTTTGAGGAACGATCTTCGCCGCTTCCTCGATTACTTTTGGAAAGTTTCCCGTCGTAAGGTACACGCGTGTTTTTAATGCGGTAGCGGTATTTTTATGCGCGCGGGTTGTATTCAACAAGGCAGTAGCGTAATTATCAGGCAAAGCTTGCTCCGCATCGTTCAAATCTTGTATGATTTGTGCATACACTTCTGCTACGGTACTAGGCGCCAGTGCGTTGTTAGCTGTACTTGTTTCTGCTTGCAGACGCAATGGTATGCCGGGCGAAGCGCCTTGATCTAGGGTATACGGTTGCGCAAACACCGTAATCAGACTGAAATAAGATAGTGCGCGTAAGAATTTAGCTTCTGCTGTATAGGCTGCAGCAGCCGCTTCGGAAACAACAGTCGTATTTTCTAAACCTTGAATAACGATGTTAGCAGAGTTAATGGTAGTATAAGCTGCCGACCATAGGTTGTTGATATCGTTGGAACCCGAGCTATAGGAATTGTTCCAACTGTCAAACCCTGTAAAACTATTCAGGGTTACATTGATAAAATCTTCTCCACGCACGTCCTGATACATCAGGTAACGTCCACCATAAAGACTGGCCGCCTTCAAATTACGATAAATACCATTGACCAATCCTTCGATTCGCGCTGGTGTGTCAAATACGTTACGATCAGATATGGTGGTTTCGGGTACTGGATACAATCCAGACTCACTCTTACATGCCTGTAATAAAGTGGTGGTAATAGCTATTCCTGTAATATATTTTCTGAGGTTGTTTTTGAGTTGCATGTTTTCTAGGTGTTAAAATGAAACATTAAGGCCTGCTGTCCACGTACGACCTTGTCCGATAGAGTTCTTCTCTACACCCATCGATGTGACGGAGTTACCATTCGAAGAAGATTCTGGATCGGCACCAGTGTATCCGGTGATCAGAAATAGATTAGATGCTTGCGCGTAAAGACGAATACTCGACAGGCCTAAGCGTGCAAACGAAGCTGGACGAAGGGTGTATCCTAGTACCACTTGTTGTAAGCGTAGAAAATCGGCTTTCTCCGCATTATCTGAGATCGAGAATCCTGCCGATCCATTGGAGATCACGTCATTGTATACCAAACGTGGAATATCGGTCTGCTGCCCTACTTCAGTCCATCGGTTTAATACTTCTGTTGAGTTGTTAAAGAATCGTTGATCTAGTAACGTACCACGTGTGCCGTTCATCAATTTGTTGCCACCGCCATAGGTGAAGTGTACCGTCGCGTCAAAATCTTTGTAACGGAAGCTATTATTAAAACCACCATAATAAGTCGGTAAGGCATTGCCGAGCACTTGATAATCTGCTACCGTAATTGGATTGGCTCTGCTGCCGTCTAAATACGTCCAGTTGCTCTGCCCTGGCGCCACGACAGCACTATATTGCACGCGCTCGCCATCTCGATTGATAAAGATTCTGCGACCATTTTCTGGATTCACGCCATCGGTTTGTGCACCATATAGACTTCCCACAGCATAACCGACCCGCGTGATATTGTTGGCTTCGGTGGTGGTATGTGTATAACCAATGATATCGCTATTGCCTTCGGCCAATGAAGTCACTCTATTCTTGACGAAGGTAATGTTGAACGCTGCGTTCCAAGAGAAATCTTGAGTGCGAATAATGTCACCGTGCAGCGCGACTTCTAGACCTCGATTGTACATACTGCCCACGTTTTGTGCAATACTATTTGTTGGAATTCCTTTAGATGGTGCTTGTGGAGCACTTAAGATCAGTCCGTTGACATTATTTCTGAAATAATCGATTTCTACATTTAGTTTACGCTTGAATAAGCTCGCGCTCAACCCCACATTGGTCTGTTCAGAAGTCTCCCAACCTAGATTTTCATTTCCCGCCTGAAACAGATTCCAAGTCGACACGCCGCCGTATAAGGCAGAACTAAATAAATTCAAGGCTTGAAAAGCGGTTAGATTACCATTACCCACTTTACCCCAGCTTCCGCGAACGCGTAAATCCCCAAGAATATCACCCAATCGTTCGCTATAGAAGCTTTCTTCGAAGATAGACCAGCCGGCAGATACTCCACCGAAGTCACCGTACTTATTATTGATACCCAGAGCGGAGTTGCCATCGCGACGGAAGTTGGCTGTTAGAAAATAGCGCCGATCATAATTATAGGACGCCCTAGAGAAAGTCGATCGGAAGAATTGTTCGGTCAGCAATCCGCCAGCGGCAGATATTGTTGCCCAACTTCCTTGGAAACTTTCGAAAAATGGATCAGCCGCATTGTTTAGTGTGGTGTTCCAAATATCATTCTCATACTTCTGGATATCATAACCTACTAGTAAGCCGAGCTCATGTTTGGTGCCGAATGTACGATCGTAATTCACCGCATTGGTGAAATTCCAATTGTTGCGCAAACCACTCAAATTGGTAGCCGTACCACCGTTGGAATACGCTGACGATCCAAGATTAGGACTTAAATAAGTCTTGTTCGTAGTGATGTTGCGATCGAGTGCGTAGGTACTCGTAAACTTCAATCCCGGCGCGAGCTGTAGTTGTGCATGGATATTTCCGATGATATGATCATTTGCCGTAGTATATCTGCTGTACTCAAATAAGGCCTCTGGGTTGTATAGTGTGTTGGCGAAAAGATTGGCGCCAGGACCGAGCAGACCGGTGCTACTCAAATTATATGTGCCATCCGGATTGTAGGCCGATACGTTAGGCGGCAACGCTAAAGCCAAACGTGCTCCACCCACCAAAAACAATTGACTATTCGCTAAAGATCCTGAGTTTTGTGCTTGATTAAAGGTTTTATTGTAATTCAGGTTACTACCTACGGAAAACCAATCGTTTACCTTGTGCTCGATGTTAAAACGTAAACCTTGGCGATCAAACTTATTCCGAGCAAAGAATCCTTCCTGATCAGAAAAGTTGCCAGACATGTAATATTGCGTCTTTTCGGTAGCGCCGCTGATGGACAGACTATGATTGTGACTGAATCCCGTATTGTATACATGATCGTACCAATTGGTCTCTACCAAGTTGCCGGCCTCATCGTACTGAGGGAAAAATAGCGCATCGGCCACGGCTGGATTATTTTGATTACCAGATAATAACTTGCTATTGCGGACGGCTTCATTTTTAATGTCAATGTATTGCGTCGCGTTGAGTAGCTTAGGTAATCGCGCAGCGGTGACTACGGAAGCCCAAGCATCATAATTCACTTTGGTTCGTCCGGCTTTTCCTTTTTTAGTCGTTACTAATAATACACCACCAGCCGCACGAGAGCCGTAGATTGATGTAGAGGCTGCGTCTTTCAACACATCGATGGATTCAATATCTGCCGGATTAATGTCGGCCAGTGGATTGTTGGGTAAATTCGTCGTACCGATGTCACCACTTACGACCGGGATTCCGTCGATTACTACCAGCGGATACGAACTCAACGAAATTGAATTGACACCGCGTACACGAATGACAGGCGGATTGTTGAGCAACCCGTTGGGCAATGACACACTTACGCCAGCCGCTTTTCCTAATAAGGCCTGATCAAAACTTTGTACTGGGATATCTTTTAGGCTTTCTCCCGAAATGTTGGCCGCAGCGCCGGTAAATTCGCGTTTTTTCTGCGTGCCATACCCGACCACAATCACCTCATCTAAGGTACTGTTGCTTCGTACGAGAAGAACGGTATCGCCGGGATTGTTGATGGTAGCGGTCTGCTGGTCATAACCAATGGAAGAAACCACAACTCGTGCTGGTAAATTTTGTCCGGTCACGAAAGTAAATACGCCTTGGCGATTGGTTGTCACCGAATGGGTAACACCGTATAAGGTAACGGTAGCACCTTCTATTGGTGTTCGATTTTGTGCGTCGACGACGATACCGCGAAAGTTTGCATTCACGATAGTGCGTGGCGAATCTTGCGCTTTCAGTACCTGTGGGAGATGGCTCAGCATGAGAATCAGTAGGCCACATACATACCGCAAAACAATGGTAGGTTTCATAACTTCAATAAAGAATTTGGAGAGTACGCAGAATAACCTAGTTTATTCGCTTTGCGCAAATAACCCAATGTTATCAAGACACTCAGTTGGGTGAAAAAAAAGATGATTAATACGAAATGGATAAAATTTTACCCATTCAGGTAAATGCAGATGGTCTGGAATGCGGGACTAGCTACACATTCGCATACATGGGAGGCATGCGGTAGTCATAGCTAAGGAAGTTGGTTTCAAGTCAGATTGTCGTGATGGTTCTGTTTGCATATCTATCAATTTTGTGAGACTTCGAAGGTGCCTTTTAGGGATACCTCTCAAATATCATGTAGCAAATATATATTATTTTCCTATATAATCTATCATTTTAGTAGTTTTTTAAAACAAACTTGTCTTAGGGCATTGATTACTTCGTAAAATGCTGCGCTAAATATGTTCTAAATCTTCCTTATCAGCCGGTTTTGACAACAATACTCCTGACTTAGGTTTTCGTAGGATCAAACTCGATTCATCTAAATCTTCCGTCATACTTCCTGGTTGAATCTTTTCGTACGTTAGATTAAATCGTTCGCTGCTTCCATCGTTTCGTGTCCATTCCACAATTTTGCAATGGCAAGCCGCATTTTCCGGTGTGTTGAAAATCGGGAGCAGCGTCCCTCCTGTTCCCAATTTGGTATAAATATTTCGCGCTCCGATGATATCATTTTTGTCATCCGACTCAAAGCTCCACGTGGACGAAACGGTGTACATCACACTATCCTTTGGTCTTATCACGGTTAGCGAATGACTAGGATTTATTAATGTACCACCCTTCCCTTTCGCTACATAGGAATGAATGGAAAGCGTGCCTGGAGAGGTAAATTCTACATAACCGTGATGATTTATGGTGGCACCATGTCGTTGCATCATCAGGCGATCTCCTACTTGCTTGATGATCACAATATTTGTTGCGTAGCGGCGAAATCTATTGGCTTCATTAGATCGTGCTTGTGGCGCGCCCGTTTGATATAACCAAACGCCAGTCACCGCACTGATTTCCTCCGCGGTGGGCTTATACGTCGTCCATATGGTATCAGTCTTCGCCTGATTTGTTGAAAACCAAAAGTATATATTAATTGCTGTGAAGAGTATCAGAATGATACTCATATAGATCAGGAATGTTCGTCTTGACTGGAGTGTTTTCTTTTCGAAGGTTTCTTCTGAATCTACTTCCGCACGTAATAGATTAGGATCGGACGGATCATTTTCAAAACCTAAGCGACCTACGCCATATAGATAGATATAGCACGCATCGACCATGTGTGCTCTAGGCTTTTTTACCTGTCCAAAATACACATCCTTTATCTGGCCACCCGTGAGATCATATTTACGATGTGGGTATTGCACCGACTGCTCTTGCGCGGATGGTTCTGGGTAATCTTGATGTTGTTTTTCTCGAGCTGAATAGGGTAAGTTGACGGTAATAGCACTCAATTCCCTAGCTATCGCAGCGTAATTTTCTCGATTGGTATTACAGATTATTTTTTGACCATGCTTACACTCGAACTGTTTAATGACCTTTCTAATCAGATAATATATTTCTTCTTTTCCTGATAAAATCTCCATAATCTACGTAAAACTAACTTTTTTGTCAATTTCCGAAAAAAATAATGTTTTTCGGAAAAATAAAAGTTAAAAAAATTAATTTAAGAAATAATATAAAGGTGCTCATTTAGCATTTAGCCATGTAGCTTTACACCATATTCGCCAAGAATAATAGACCATTTTATAAACTTTAACCACCTGTCTCTATGCTAAGTATTATTGGTATTGTCATGCTTGTCTCTATTGTTGCCCTGATGATGAGCAGATATTTTTCTCCTTTTGTCGTATTATGTACCATTCCAATTATAGCCGCGCTTTTAGCAGGTTTTGATCTTTCTCAGATCACCGAATACTACAAAGCGGGGGTGGCGAAAGTATTCGAAATAGCGGTGATGTTTATCTTCGCCATTATTTTCTTTGGAGTACTTAATGATATCGGTTTGTTCGACCCGATGATCTCTAAGATTTTGCAGCTCACAAAATCTAATAGAATCGCCATTACTTGTGGTACCGTCGTGATCGCAGCCGTGGTACATCTGGATGGATCGGGCGCTGCGACTTTTCTCATTACCATACCTGCGCTCTTACCGCTATACCGCAGGTTGAATATGAATCCGTACTTATTGCTCATGCTTATCGGTATTAGCGCTAGCATTGTTAATCTAATTCCTTGGGCTGGTCCGACTGGACGCGCCGCAATTGTGCTTGGCATGCAACCGACAGATATTTGGAAACCGCTTATACCTATACAATTAATAGGCATTTTCCTAATGATTGTGGTCGCTTATATATTCGGTCTGCGAGAGCAAAGGCGTGCGGCTAAAAACCCGCCACTGCACGAAGCTTACGGTGTGGAAGAGCAGATCATACAGAAAGATGCAATCCATCGTGTTGGCGGTACTAAAATCCCGTTATGGATCAATTTACTAGTGGCCATTTTGGTGATTTCCAGTCTTTTCTTCGATGCTGTTCCATCTAGTTTAGTGTTTATGATTGGTACCAGCATCGCGCTTGTCATCAATTATCCGGCAAAGAAAATGCAATTGGAAGTGATACAAAAGCATGCACCAGGCAGCTTACTCATGGCTATCATCATTGTTGCTGCGGGCGTTCTATTAGGTGTTTTAAATGGTACGGGAATGCTAGAAGCGATGTCGCATGATTTGCTAAAGATTCTTCCAGATGCTTCGATTCCTTATTTGCATGTCATCATTGGATTTTTGGGCTTACCGCTAGAATTAATTCTCAGTACCGATGCCACGTATTTTGCCTTGTTTCCGGTGATCTTAGAAGTAACTACACACTACGGCGTTGATCCTCTTTCTGCGATGCACGTCATGATGGTGGGCAATATTGTGGGCACATTCGTCAGTCCATTATCGCCAGCAGTTTGGTTGGCATTAGGCTTATCTGGCCTTGATTTGGGCAAGCATATTCGCTATTCATTTTTCTATACGTGGGCTTTCAGCTTGATTTTGATAGCCTTTCTGTACATACTCCAAATTGTATAAACAGAGTCTCTTCATACACTATTTCTAAATTCTTATCGTATGCATATATTCAATAAAAAATTATGGATCATTTTCGTGATGCTATGTTTTGTCAATTTGCCTCGCATTATCGCTCAACCAGGAGGTTTAAATAGTTGGTATCACTTCAACTTGCAGGGTGATATTTCAGACAATTGGCGTTTCTCTGCCAACTTGCAGCAACGTTTTTACGACGTCCCCGTTCAAAACAGTAGACTGAGTTTAATCAATGGTTCGGTAGAGCGCCGTATTAACCCCAATGCCTATGTAGGCGGTGGTTATATGTTTTTACTTTTGGAGCCCTATAATAGTCTGGGTGAGAAATTTTCCAGACCAGAGCATCGTCTTTTTCAACAGATCACGTTCAACAATATGGTAAGTTCGAGGTATAACATTGCGCATCGTTTTCGATTGGAGGAACGTTATATGTTCAATAGTGATTTTTTTGTGTTCCGAGCCCGTTATTTATTTAACTCCTTTTGGAAACTGGATCGAGCGGAGAATTCGGTATGGGGTCTTATCTTTCGACACGAAATCCGTATGAACCTAGAGAGAGAACAACCTTTCGATAGTTATCGTATCTCTACACTGTTAGCAAAAAGAGTAAGTCCGACGCTATCTGTAGAGCCAGGGGTAATTGTACAATTCAATGGCCATCCCGCACCTACAGACTATTATTTGACCGTCAGCGTGCGTAAAAGTCTAAAAAGAAGAATCAGAACGTATAAGCCAGATTAATGAATGGGTTCGGTTGCTTTTACTGCGCCTAAACCTTATATTTAGGAAGATAATTTAGACCACCGTAAATCTTTATATGCCCTTTTCCTTCCGTAATCAATTGCTAAAAACCTTTTCCTTATGCTCAATAGGCTTGATTATTTGCATGTCTTCGTGTAGCTCCGCAAAATATCAAACGTACGAAGATGAACGCCAGCGTTTACAGCAATTGGCTTCTACAGATCTTTCTGCGAATGTAGCAGAGTTCAACTCTTATGCCGATCGTCCAAATTCTGATGGCCCTTTTGATGCAACGAACAATGAAGCTTTTTTACAAGAAAATATACCGCTTTTTAGCAGCTCTAATACCGATATCAATCGGGTATACAATTACCGCTGGTGGATGATGAGCAAACATCTTAGACCGTATGCGGATCCGCTGGATGGTAAAGATTATTGGGTAGTGACTGAGTTCTTTGGCGATAAACCTTGGGCTTCATTGAGCGGAGCGATCACCTGCCCTGCTGGTCATCAATTTTATGATGTACGCTGGTTGCGCGATCCCAAATATCTGCAGTCGTATGCAGAATACTTTATGGCTGGCTCGGCATCCCGACTCAATCAACGGGAAAACGGAAACTTTCTAACCTACATGAGTCGGCCGGAAAGCCATCATTTCTCTAGCTGGATGGTGGATGGTGTTGATGCGTATTTGCGTATCCATCCCAATGCCGATTGGATGCACGAGATGCTTCCCCATTTGGAGCATCATCAAGCCGTGTGGGATAGCTTATTTACCGTGAAAGCCGACGATGCAAAAACGCAAGGATTGTACAAAATTCTGGATCTGTACGACGGGATGGAATTCAGCCTTTCGGCCGTGCTGGGATTAATCGAAAGTAAAGGAGCTTACGATCTATACACGCGCGACAACTGGAAAGAATATTACCTCGGATGGAATACTACCGGTAAAGCGGCAGAATCGAGCTATGCAAAGCAATACCCCACCGCGTATCGAAAAGGTTATCCAGATTTTTATCTGGCCAGACCATCGGTAAATAGTTATGCGTATGGCAATTTGAATGCATTAAGCACTTTGCATGCTTTAGATAAATCGGGGGGCTCGGAAGCGCAACGGAAATCGGAAGTGTATAAGCAGCGTGCTACCGCTCTGCAACAGCAGGTGATGGACGTATTGTGGAATGAGGAAGATCAATTTTTCCATACCTACAGCGCCGGTGATAATGCTTTTGGAATTCGTGATTTCGAGGCCCGCGTACGCGAATCCGTCGGATATACACCTTGGTATTTCAATATGATTCCTGAAAAAGAACAGGCACGTTACGCTCAAGCTTGGGAGCTTTTCGGCAAGGCCGAAGGTTTTGCAGGAGCTAAGGGAATGACGACTGCTGAAAAGCAACACCCTTATTACAATGAACAGGCTTATGCTTGGAATGGTCGAGGATGGCCATTTCAAAATTCGGTCGTATACAAGGCCTTTGCCAACTACTTGCGTAATTACAAAGAAGAGGTTACCGAAGCGGATCGTCAACTATTGTATCACCACATCAGCCAACTCACAACGTTGCACGATCCGGTCAAACCCAATATTGGCGAATGGTATATACCGAGTGATGGAGAGCGAATTGGCGGCGAGCAGGATTATTTTCACTCCACTTACCCTGATATTGTGATTGAGGATCTTATCGGTTTCAAGGCCATGCACGAAGATCAGTTTGCAATTGAGCCTTTGGTACCTGCCGAAGAATGGGATCACTTCTATCTCGGGAAGCTCCGTTACCACGATCACGATGTCGATATTGTCTGGAAAAAAGATTGGGACGAAGCTAAGTCGGGGGATCAAAGTATGCTCTGCGTATGGGTAGACAACAAACTGGTAGCGACAAGTGAAAATCTGAATAGTAAGCTTACGGTTAAGTTAAAGAAATGATCAAAAACATTACGAATTCGAAGCATTACCTGAAACACATGGCGACCGAATTAATATATTGGGATGAAAATAATGCCTGACTTCAAGATTCTAGCCAAAGGAGCAATTTCCGCGGTACACATCTACAGCCGCATTGGTGGCAACTACGGGTAATAATTTCTTAGCTTTATCCAATCAAATCTTCTTAAGCAAAATGGATTATCACGATGCAAGTACTTTAATAATCAACCTGAAAAATGCGGATTTAGAGCTTAGAGACAGACTGATCGCATTAGGCAGACTTAGTGAGGGCTATAATGAGGAGATGGAAAAACTCCATCTTAAAAATGCACGGGTATTAGATGAGATAATAGATAAGATTGGATATCCCACCATGGACAAAGTGGGTAAAGAAGCAAGTGATGCCGCTTGGTTAATCATTCAGCATTCCATTAGCAATCCCGATTTTATGAAAAAGAGTCTTGCGTTGTTGGTACTTGCAGTAGATGAGAAGAGGGCAGATCCTGTAAATTTAGCGTACCTATCGGATAGAGTTGCAGTGTTTGAAGATAAGCCTCAACTGTATGGAACGCAGTTCGATTGGGATGAGACAGGGCAATTAAACCCAAACACATTTGATTCACTCGAAAAAGTGAACCGCAGGAGAAAAGAAATAGGGCTAAATAGTATGGAAGAGCAAATCTTGATCATGCGAAATCGGGTGAAAAGTGAAAACCAGTTACCGCCCCAAGATTATGAAGATCGAAAGATGAAGTTTAATGAGTGGCGAAAAGCCGTTGGCTGGATTAAAAATGAGTTGTAACTTAAATAGTTATAGGATGCTACAATTTAGTTCAATGTGAAACTAATTCCTTCGCCGTTGCATCAAAGGAGAAACGACCCAATTGTATACATAACATCCTAAGCACACTTCAAAAAGCGCTTCGAGCGAGGCCGCCACGATTAGCGTAATCCCGATAACCAAAGTGGCCACTGGCCAGCTTAGCAAAAGAAAGAGCAACCACGAGGTAGAAAAGATAAATCCCAACAAGGCAGCAAAGCGTTTGGGGGGCAAAAATATAGGCCGCGGCGTACTATCTAATCCTTTAGCCAACTTTTGTGCAGACCATTTTAGTGGCGACATACTGTACGTAAAGGCTCTAATAGCAAAATCAATCACTAGAAAGCCCATTATGATCTGTGATCCAGACCATAACGCTATGATGCTCAATACAAGTACTTGCGCAGCAATCAATCGGATCACCCCTGCATCACCGTACATTTTTTTTGCATTATCATTTGCTACTTCCATATTTTCGACCTCCCTAATTTGATAAGGTGTTTTCGCAGGGCTAAGTTAGATATTAATCGTCTTATTAGTGGTAGCGTCTACCCTGCCACACGATTTTTTCTATGGTATTTACTAAAATATCAATCTCCTGATGCGTATTATAAAAAGCAATCGACGGTCTAACAGACGATTCGTACCCAAGTCTGCGAAGGATAGGCTGCGCGCAATGATGTCCTGTGCGTACAGCAATGCCCACCTCATTCAGTGCTACTCCCACTTCTTCATTACTTAAGCCTTTCAGCGTGAGAGAAAGTACACTCGCTTTCTCTCGCGCTGTACCGATCAACGTCAAGCCTGGCACTTGTCGTAGCAAGTTAGTAGCGTATTGAAGCAATTCGTGTTCGTACTGGCAAATGGCGGATAATCCGATATGTTGCACATACCTCAATGCGGCTCCCAATCCCACCGCATCTGCGATATTGCCTGTGCCGGCTTCAAACTTATTGGGGGCGTCATGAAACGTTGTGTGATCAAAACGAACATCTTTAATCATGTTTCCACCACCTTGGTATGGCGGAATCGCATTGAGCAATTCTTCTTTACCATAAAGTACGCCAATTCCCGTAGGGCCAAAGATTTTATGCCCCGAGAACACAAAGAAGTCCGGATCAAGATCTTGTAAATTGATAGCGATATGCGATACAGACTGCGCGCCATCCAGCAGCACCTTGGCTCCAGCATGATGTGCTAAGTCGATGATGCGTTTTGCTGGCGTCACCGTGCCCAAGGCATTGCTAACATGCGTAAAAGCCACCAACTTCGTATTCGAGTTGAGCAACTTTGCATACTCCTCGACCAGCAAGTTGCCATCCTCATCGACCGGAATCACCCGAATCTTAAAACCCTTGCGTTTACTTAATAATTGCCAAGGCACAATGTTCGCATGATGTTCCAAATTACTAAGGATAACCTCATCTTGCGACCCTAAATTCTGTTCGCCCCAAGTGCTGGAAACCAAGTTAATAGCTTCCGTCGTGCCACGCGTAAAGACAATTTCGTTGACAGATCGTGCATGCAAAAAGTCTTTCACTACATTGCGAGCATCTTCGTAAGCATCCGTAGATCGCGCAGCCAACTCGTGTGCCGCACGATGAATGTTTGAGTTTTCATGCGCGTAAAAGTGCGCCAATCGATCAATTACTACTTGTGGCTTTTGTGTGGTTGCGGCATTATCCAACCAGATCAGCTGGTGACCACGGATACTTTCACGCAAAATAGGAAAGTCATTGCGGATGGCGTGCACATCAAATTTTGAAGTGGTTGCCGATTTGTGAGGATTGGTCTGTACCGCACCGCTAGCGGGCACATGCGTCGCGACTTCTTGTGGTAAGAAATAAAATGCAGCTTCGCTGCTAGCTTTCTGCAACGGCGATGCCTGCCCGACGGAATCAATCCTCTTGAAGTTTTCTGCTAAATGCCAAATAGGCTGCTCGTAAGTTTCCTGAAATGGCAGTTTTAAAGCAAATGGATCAGCAAGTCCCGTATTTGCCTGGCCTGTGTACGATGGTCTGTGCTGGGTTGTAGCACCAGTAATAGCATTCAACTGATTCGCCACATCCTCAAAATCGTTAGTCCATTGGATCGTTTCCGGACTCGGTCTTGCTTGCAGTGGATCAGAAATATCGCTTGTTTTCACGCGGTTTTCATCGCGTGATTGCGACACAATCTCACGTGCTTTTACGTCGTGTAGTTCTTTTTGCGGAGCACCTGTGGGCAATTCGTTGAAATACCTATTCGCTTCGGCAGTCAAGAAATTTTCGAAATCACTCGGAGAGTTAGACATATTTGTTTACAATTAATCAACTATAGCATTCCTATTTATAATTGTATTCGTGGTAATTGTTGATATCCACATTCTCTAAAACGGCCACCGCATCATCCACAAGAATCACCAGTGAGCAATACAACGAT
Organism: Sphingobacterium chungjuense; assembly: GCF_011316935.1. Taxonomy (GTDB): domain Bacteria; phylum Bacteroidota; class Bacteroidia; order Sphingobacteriales; family Sphingobacteriaceae; genus Sphingobacterium; species Sphingobacterium chungjuense. The sequence continues at coordinate 38,153 of NZ_WLYS01000003.1, read as the reverse complement.
ATTAAATAAGTAGCGATTGCTTTGTCGTTGATTCCAGTAAACTTCACAGATAGCCCGCGCGTCAATTCTCCTGGTACATTCGGCTGGTACAATCCGATAATCCCTTGCCGCGATTCGCCTGTCCGGATCAGGATTACTTTAGTCTTACCTTTCACAATCGGCACCTTGTCGCTCGGAATAAGTGGTACACCACGCCAAGTCAGAAACTGCGAGCCAAACAAAGAAACTGTTGGTGGTGGCACACCACGGCGCGTACATTCTCTGCCAAAAGCAGCGATTGCCAATGGATGCAAGAGGAAAAATCCAGGTTGCTTCCACACTTTGGTCAGCAATTCATCTAAATCGTCGGGCGTGGGTGCACCCGCTCTGGTCTTGACAATCTGCTTGGTCGCTACATTACTTAAAATACCGTAGTCCTTATTATTAATTAATTCGCTTTCTTGCCGTTCTTTGATTTTTTCGATCGTAAGGCGGAGTTGTTCACTGATCTGATTGTACGGTTTGCTGTATAAATCAGAGACGCGTGTGTGCACATCGACCAAGGTATTCACCGCACTAAGATTATATTCACGGGGATTCTCATCGTAATCCACATGCGTATGTGGTAAGATGCTTTCATCCCTGCGTGAGCAATCCACTTCAATACTATCTTCGCCCACCACTTTGTTGAGGCGAAACACGCCTGATTCGACCGGAATCCATTCCAACAGATGTACCAACCATCTCGGCGAAATGCTCTCTAATTGTGGCGCGGTTCTCGTGGCGATGGCCAAATGCCTTGCCGCGACATCACCTAATGCAGTTTGTCCCTGTTTTGATTGTTCACTCATTGTCTCTGATTTTAATAATGCTGTTCTAAGTTGAATTAATAGTGAGTGTGCATATCAGCGATCGTGTATTTCCCATTCTATCCCGTCTCGTGCCAAGCTGATTATGGCGAAGCTGAAATCCCCTCACAGCCAAGATATTGAGCCCACCTAAACTAAAACTAAGTTAACAAATATTCTTTCAGAAACAAAAATAATCTATTAAAGTAATATACTTTATTTTGTGGTATGCTTTTATGTGGCAGGGGATATTGTTTATTGAAACTGTAATGGAATGATTTGTCAATAGCATGATTCAATATCATGCAAAATTGATACGATTGTGATAGGTAACTATGCTCAAATTGTGCAGTTTTGATAAATACGTACAAAAAACCGTTTCGTGACGAACGCTATCCTTATGAATAAATTAGCCTCCAGTACCCTCGCCTTCCTGTGTCTTGCGCTTTCCGTGCAGGCCGCCGACATCAAAATAAAAGTGACCAAGCGCTATATTAATTTCCCTATATCGCAGCAAGTTGATCGGCAAGTGATGACAATGTTGGTCGACGGACAAGAGGATCGGAAGTTCAATATTCGCCTAGCGAATGGTGATCCAGAATATTGGGTTTTCACCGATGTATCGGCCTACCAAGGCAAAACGATTACCCTGAGTTATGATGGGGATGAAAGTGCACTTAGCCAAATTTATCAGGATGATAAGATCGCAGGACAAGATTCCATTTATCAGGAAGTAAACCGACCGCAATTTCATTACACCACAAAACGTGGTTGGGTCAATGATCCTAACGGGCTGATATTTTATGCCGGCGAATACCACCTCTTCTATCAGCATAATCCCTACGAAAAAGAATGGGAAAACATGTCTTGGGGGCACGCGGTGAGCAAAGATCTGGTACATTGGGAAGAACTTCCTGTAGCATTGCATCCAGACAAAATGGGTACGATGTTTTCGGGTTCGGCCGTGATTGATTATGATAATACTTCTGGATTTGGGAAAGATGGAAAGCCTGCGATGGTGGCATCTTACACAGCAGAAACGGGCGAGAGACAAGTGCAATGTATGGCGTATAGCTTAGACAATGGCCGCACTTGGACGAAATACGCCAACAATCCCGTGATTGATAGCAAGGAGAAATGGAATAGCCGCGACACGCGTGATCCGAAAATAATCTGGTATGCACCTAGCAATCATTGGGTGATGGTGTTGAATGAGCGCGATGGTCAATCGATTTATACTTCTGCAAATCTGAAAGATTGGACATACGAAAGTCATACCACGGGTTTCTGGGAATGTCCGGAATTGTTCGAATTGCCGATTGATGGGGATGAAAATAATAAGAAATGGGTGATGTACGGCGCGTCCAACACGTATATGATTGGTTCTTTTGATGGCAAAATATTTACACCAGAAAGTGGCAAGCATCAACTAGGAACAGGAACGATCTATGCGGCACAAACGTTCTCCAATATTCCAGCTAGCGATGGCCGACGGATCCAGATTGGCTGGGGGCGCGTAGAGCATCCGGGCATGCCATTCAACGGCATGTTTCTTTTGCCTACGGAGCTGACCTTGAAGCAAACTAATAATGGCGTTCGCCTGTTCAGCCAGCCTGTCAAGGAAGTCGAAAGTCTATTTACTCCGGTACAGAAATGGTCTAATCTCACATCTGATCAGGCTAATGAAAAGCTAAAACCCTATTACGATGCCAAGCAATTGCGCATCAAAACCACTTTTAAGCTATCGCACGCGACGGATGCCGGATTTAACCTGTTCGGACAGCGCATCATCGGGTACGACATGAATCATAATACGATCAATGGGGTTTTCTATTCGCCCGAAGATATGACCAGCATGGAGCTAACAGCTGATATCTTTATCGATAATACGTCTATCGAGGTGTTCATTGATGGCGGTCGGTATTCGTACTCCATGAAGCGTAAACCAGATCGTAAGAATACGGAAGGTTTCCATTTCTGGGGCAATAATATTGATGTGACTAACCTCGAGGTCTTTGAGGCGAAATCTATTTGGAAGTAAATGCATCGCTTATTTGGGGTAAGATCTTGGTTATTGTTTGGCCATTGATTCACGATTGATTCACCATTACTTAACCTTTCCCGTATCGTTAGTGTATTGTTAGTGTAACTAACATAGGCATTTTATGTATTGGTACTGTATTGGTTATGTATTATTACTGTACGTACAAACGTGAGGTACATGCCGATCAAAGGTTAAGGAGATGCCGATCAATGGACTGTGGCACCTTGATACCTCGGCTTCGCAATGTCGCGTTTCCGTTCGGACTTGACATCCGATTGTAAATTGTCGAAATGATAAAGTGCTACTTTTTTTTATTATATTAGATAAAATAAATAGACCAAACATGAACTAGTCTCGCCAGCTTGCTATATGAAAACTCAAAAATGCTTTACCTACATTCTTATCATCTTAGTTAGCGCATTTAACTTAGTAAGTTGTGAAGTGAGCACTGCCCCTGTTCCGCATACCTATCACTTCTTCCTAGATTTTAGCGAAGTCAGCACATTGGATAGCTTGCAGCAAATAGATTTAGATAAATTGAAAGCCAATGTAATCGCTAAAGACAAAGCAGGAAAAACGGTGCTAACTTCGTTTGATGTGGTAAATGGAAAAGATAATCCTGTTTTGGCTGTTCAGTCCACTACACCTCCAAGCGATATTTTAGATTGGATAAGCTATAGCATACAAAGTGCGGAGCTAATGGGTGAATCTGCTGTGCATATTTTGGAAACCAAATGGAGATTTTCCAATAATAACACACACCTCTCCGAAATTACTTTAGATGGCATAGCCCTGCCTCCGAGCCAATACAATGCAATGATGTATTATACCATACCTAAGCCTTAGAGAGCGATAGTAATAATCCAAAGTCGACCTACAGCCACATTTATCTCTTTTACGGGAATCCGCATTTTTTATATTGAGCTAATCGCCTATCTTAGTGTTGTTATTAACCCGAACACACCTATGAATATTTCATTATTACCACTTTGCTTTATCGGCGTATTAGAACTTTTTCAAATGCTTTTGATACTCGCTGTTTATGTGATCGTCTTTCTACTGTTACGCAAGGTGTTTCTTTGGTACTGGAAGGTAGATCAGATCTTGGAAAACCAACAAAAACAAATCGAGCAACAACAGACAATCATTGATGGTTTGGCTGGATTGTATAAGTCGTTGAATAAGCCTGTTGATTGATAGGCTAAACAGAGTGATGATCTTTTATAATCTTTAAGATGGATTTTGAAGCAATATTAAAGCAACTTCAAGACTGGACTAACAAAGTCCCCTTGATAATACTGGGTAGCGGAGCGTCTGTTCCTTTTGGCTTACCGTCGATGTGGAGACTTGGAGAATATCTAAAGAGTACATTGTCTTTTGATAATGAAATAGATAATACTCAACTTGAGGCGTTTAAGAAAGGTCTTGAAGAGTTTCAAGATTTAGAAAAAACGTTGTTGAATATACAACTCAATGAGAATGTTCTCAAAGAAGTGATTAAAGCCACTTGGATGTTGATTTCGGAATCCGATTTGAGTGCATACGAACAATTTGTTTTGAATGCTAAAGAAGTACCATTGGTAATATTGATGAAACATTTGCTTTCAACAACGAACAGGAAACTTTCCGTAGTAACAACTAATTACGACCGCATTGCAGAGTATTGTGCAAGTGCTTCCGAAGCATTTATTTGTACTGGATATTCTCAAAACTATATTGGACATTTTTCGGATAACATTCACACAAACGCTTTGGCAAAAATAAAGGGATTTGGTGGACAAGTTAATATTTGGAAAGTTCACGGCTCACTAGATTGGTTTGAAACATCAAGTAAAGAAAATATTCATTTGCCTTTGCGCAAAGATATTCCACAGGATTGCAAACCATTGATTGTAACACCAGGACTTAGTAAATATGCCGAGACGCATAATGAGCCATATAGAACCATCTTCACACAAGCAGATACAGAAATTCAAAACGCAAACGGTTATTTATGTATTGGATACGGTTTTAATGATGTTCACGTACAACCAAAACTCATTCAACAAATAAAAACAAAACCAATCATTGTTCTCACGAAAGAATTAACATCCAAGACAAAAGAAACAATAATTGATGGGGGCTGTAGGAATTATATCTTAATGGAAGAAATAAATGGTAAAGACACCAAAATATATTCGTCAAGTCAAGGAGAACATATAATTAAAAACGTTAGCTATTGGAACTTGGGGGAATATCTTAAACGAATACAATAATATGGCAATATTCACTTTTGAAGACAATTCTTCTATCGGAACAGTTTTTAGTGTTGATACGGCAACACTTATCATAAAGGTTGATGAACTTGACAAACTAAGAAAACTGCAAGTCAACCACTTGGTAGCAATCCAAAGTTCAAAAGCAGGGCAACATTTGATCGGAATTATCAATCGAATAACTCGTAAGGCTTCTGATGAAGAACAGCCAGCAGGAGACAATTTGGGGTTAAACAATTTCCTTTTTACAGAAAACATTCTGAAAGTAAATTTGATTGGAACTTTATTGAATAAACACGGAGAAAAGAAAAACGTTTTTAAAAGAACGCTTGATACCGTACCTGAAATTGAAGCAAAGTGTTTTCCAATAGATGGAGAGAACATAACCAAATTTATGCAAACAATTTCCACCAAAGAGAACTATAAGATTCCCCTCTCAATCGGAAAATATTCCATAGATGAAAATGCAGAAGCATTTTTAGATGGAGATAAGCTTTTTCAAAGACATGCTGTAATTGTAGGTAGTACAGGCTCAGGAAAGTCTTGGTGTGTAGCTAAAATAATTGAACAAATAGCAAAATTGCCGATGGCAAACTCCATTTTGTTCGATATACACGGAGAATACAGCGGAGAAAACTTCAAAGCTGATGGAATACAACATTTCAGAATTGCCAATCCTTCTGATTTGGGTAGAAGAGGTAATCTAGCAAACGGTGTTTTGATGTTACCGTATTGGTTATTGACCTATGAAGAAATGTTAGCAATGTTACTTGACCGTAGTGATAGTAATGCACCGAATCAGGCAATGGTTTTTTCGAGAACGGTATATACAGAAAAGAGAGATTACCTTACTTCAATAGGAGATGAACTATTTGTTGACAACTTGACAATTGACAGTCCAATACCATACAAATTAGAAACTGTTTTAGACGAACTTAAACGTTTGGATACGGAGCGTGTTGCAGGTTCTACGTCAGCAGGTAAAAATGGAGATTTTAATGGGAAATTATCTCGCTTCATTCAGCGTCTTGAAGCAAAGAAAGATGATAAACGCTTAGGATTTTTATTTCAAATTTCTGAAGATGAACTACAATTAGATTGGTTGAGTGATTTTTGTAGCGCGTTGATGCATGGTTCAGAACTTAATGGCAAAAAATCAGGGGTGAAAATTTTAGATTTTTCTGAAGTGCCGTCCGATATTTTACCTTTAGTAATTGGCTTGGTTGCAAGAATTATTTTTACAGTTCAACAATGGACAACGAAAGAAAATCAACATCCAATTTGTCTACTTTGTGATGAAGCTCACCTGTACATTCCAGAAAGAACAAATCAAGACGGTGCTTCCGAACTTGGTTTGAAAAGTTTTGAAAGAATTGCGAAAGAAGGTAGAAAATATGGAGTCAGCCTTACTGTAATTAGTCAACGACCTGCCGAGGTAAACCGTACTGTTTTGAGTCAATGTAATAATTTTATTTCCTTACGACTGTCCAACTCGGAAGATCAGGCAGTAATAAAAAGGCTTTTACCAGATAATCTTGTAGGATTGACAGAAGTTCTTCCAATTTTAGATATTGGAGAAGCTTTGATTGTTGGTGACGCTTCACTACTCCCTACAAGAGTTCTAATTTCTGAACCAACAATAAAGCCTGATAGTGCAACAATTAAATTTTGGAGACAGTGGAGCAGTAAAGATGCAACACAAAGCATTGAAAATGCTGTTATTGCGCTTCGCAAACAATCTAAATTTTAAATAATGCATGATATAGCATTTAAAATATTTAAAGAGTCATTTGACGTTTTTGTAATCAGAGAGCGAGACAATATTTTTAGTAACATCGCTGAAAGAAATCTTTGCGGCCGTTTAGCGATATATATCACAGAGAAATTAAGTAAGTATGGTTTTACTAATTATTATGCTGACACAGAATATAATCGTAAACAGGGAGGAGAAATAAAGACTATTATCGACGAAGACATGGAAGTCATTAAAATTCAAAGTGACCTTATAGTACACACTCGAGGTCAAATTGTACAATATGATAACCTTATTGCGATCGAAATGAAGAAAAGTAATAGGCCTGATGCAGAAAAAGTGGCTGATAGAAAAAGACTACGCGCTATGACAAAATGTAGAGAAGACGACATTTGGTCTTATGATGGTAATACGCATCCCGAGCATGTTTGTGGTTATGCTGTTGGAATATATATAATCTTAAACATACCTTCTGAAACTTGTACACTTGAAATATATAACCGTGGTCAATTTATTGATTCTCATCAATTAAGCTATCGAACCCGTTGAAATTTTGGAATTCACCCTGCATAGGTGCGATAAATTATGATAATATCTATCAAAAATTCGACATCAATTGTTTTAAAGAATGGTAAATCTCATAAAAATCTTTGATTACGGTGGATCACGTACTTCATCAAAATAATATATGTCAATAACGACTCAATAGTATATAAAGCGAAAGAGATTGCCGCTACCTCGTTTTTTAGTTAATAAGCTTGATAAGGTTAATAAGGTTGATAAAGCTAATACCTCCCCAAAAAACAACAAAGGTTGCCCATTCACATAAACAGGCAACCTTTGGCATATTGAAATCTATTACTTTTTCTCCAAGAGCTTCATCAAGCGATGAAATATTTCTGTATTCTCATAAAAACCAATAAAAGACTGTGCGCCGGGACCGTAAGCCATCACAGGCACCAGCATGCTACTGTGATCATTCGAAGCGAAATTCCCTTGAATGCTGCCTGTTGCGGCATCTGCATCCAGTAAACTAAGCGCACCAGTCTCGTGGTCGGCCGTCACCAAAACCAAGGTATGGCCATCGGCATCCGCGAAGCGCAAAGCCTCTCCTACGGCCTGATCGAAATCCAATGTTTCGGTTGCCACATACGTCAAATCACGGGCATGACCGCCATAGTCGATCTGCGCACTTTCGGCCATGATAAAGAAACCTTTGTCGCGCTTATCCATCTTATTGATCGTGAGGTTCAACAATTGCGACAGCACAGCACCTCTGCCCTCTTTGACTGGGCGTGTGAGTGAGTCTGGCAAAAAGGTAATGATCTTCTCTGCGTCGGATTGCTGATAATCCGCCACACTATTTACCAAGGTAAATCCATTCGTCGTCAACTCGTTTTTCAATTGTTCATAGGATTGTTTCGTACGGTAAGGTGCTGGTGTTCCGCCGATTAATAGATCTACGCTGGAATTAGTCAAGAGCGACCGCGTAATGGCTTCCGAAGCATTGCGATCGGGATTCTTGGCATAAAAAGAGGCGGGTGTCGCATCCGAAGCATCACCAGTAGAAATAATGCCGGAACGCATCCCTAAACTTCTGATGCGATCTGGAATAGCGGGCAAGGCGGTTCCGTTGGTATCTACGCTCAGGTATCCATTATAGGTTTTCGTTCCTGTCGCGATGGCTGTGCCACCTGCACCAGAATCGGTATTGCTGGGGCTATACGATGTGGTGGATGAAAAACCGATGTGACGCATGCTATGCATATTGGATTGGCCACGATTGGCAATTATGGCCGTTTGCAGATGGCCTAATCCCATCCCATCACCAATCAGCAAAATCACATTGCGGATCTCTGCATTTGTACCATCGCTTTTGTAGTTGGGCGTATATACTTCGTACGGATTGGCGAGCTGAAAACGGGAAGCATTCAACTCGTCTAAATATACTTTCAGCTTCGCTGGATGATCGGTATTGAGCCAACTCACACCCATTTTCTCGAGTACTAACCATGTATTCACATTATCTGCTGTGCCCCATAGGCGAAAAGAAATACCCCATTCTTTCGCGCGTTGTGCATCTTCCATGATCTTTTGCATTTCGGCTTTTGGCGGTACAGCTTTGCCATTCCATTGGCTGTAAGCCTTCAAATCTTGACTAATCATCCCCAAATGTTTACGCTGCGCTTCGGTGTAGTCTACGTTTGGTCGACCATCAAATAAGATCCAGGTTGGAAACTGAGAGAATAATTCTGCTGGCGGCATATTGCCACTAATTACCACACGTACTGGATGAGCTGATTTATGATGGTCGAACATAAAGTCGTACTGCTGCAATAGCTTGATCAATGCAGGCATCAATCGTTGGTAATCTTCTTTAAAATCGAATAAGAGCTGTAGATTTTTGTTCGCATCGGCGAATGGATGATTGTTATTGGCGCGGTATAATGCTGCCAAGGGTTGCAAATACAATTGCTCCAGCGTACGCCCTACTTGAATATCTTCTTTGTCATGCGCCGCATACAGGCTATCCTTACGCAAGAAAAGATCCACCTCGATGGATTCCATCCCAGCATGATACGCCGTCAAGAATGGGATGGCTTGCTCGTAATCATTATGACTGTGGCCATACACCGCTAATTGCCCAGCGGTTTTATCCGCAAACATCAATTGCTCAAAACGTTGGCGCATATCGGGCGCTTCTTGCGCCACCAGCTGCTGCTGACTACCTACAGCAAGCCAAGTGAATGCAATCCACAAAAAATTCTTCCTCATCTGTATTATTCTTAAAAAGCTATGCGCACCCGATACGTCGTAAAACTTTCGGGTTTGCATAGCTTAAAGTTATTGATTCTAATCTTGTTTACCAGCCTTCATTCTGTGCAATGCCTGCATTGCTCACATCTTGCGGCGGAATTGGCCACACGTGGTGCACAGCAGGATTGTAGTTACGTGCCGGCCATACGGTGATCGTGGTAAAAGTAGATGCTGGATCAGTCTTGGTCACGTGCTGTCTGCCTGTTGCTGGCTTAGCATATGCGGCTTGCGCATCGCCCCAGCGTACCAGGTCAGAGTGACGGTCGGTATATTCTCCGGCAAACTCCGAGCGACGCTCGCGTTTCAAGTCTACCATTGTTGCGCCGGTGATGGCCGCTAAACCAGCACGATTACGTACGAGGTTGATGCCTGCATCGCCATTCTGCCCTTGCATAATCTGAGCTTCCGATTTCATCAGCAAAATATCCGCGTAGCGTACCAATGGCACATTCAAGTCCGAAGTCGGGTAATCACCATTCGGATTCAGATGCTGGGAAATAGGATATCTAAACGGCTCCATGTATTTCTTGAACTGAAAACCCGTTTGGGAGTTGGACGAATAATATTTGCGTTCCGCCCCAAAAAGCGTGTACGTGTCATTGAACTCCAAAATGGTGGCTTTTTTGCGTTGATCACCCGTCTCAAAAGAATTATACAATTCTAATGTCGGGTGAAAATATCCCCAACCATTGTACAGACCATAGCCGGTGTTTTCAAACAAGACGGCTGGCAAGATGGATCCGCGAACCTTGTTGGACACCACCGAAAAGATATACTCAGAAGAGTAATTGTTCGCCATGTAGAACACGCTGGCAAAGTCTTCTTCCGGATTGTTGGTATCAATCAATTTGCGACCAGAACCTGAGTTGGTCACGAGGTCACAGTATTTGGCTACTTCTGCCCATTTCGCGGCATCGTAACGGGCCCATTGCACATTGGCTTTGGCCAAATAAGCATAAGCCGCATCTTTATTGGCACGCCCCAAATCACTTGACCCATACGTCGTAACTAATGGCAACATGTTTGCGGCACGCAAAAGATCGGCTTCGATCATGGCGAGGTTTTCACGCACATGAGTTGGACGCTCAAAACGGGTCTCTAGCATGTTTTCTTCGGTCACGATCGGAATTCCTGCACGCTGATCGCCGTAGTATTGCGCTAGGTAAAAATAAGCGTAACCACGCATAAAGTAGGCTTCGCCTAATACGCGCTGCTTAGTCGCTTCTTGAATCTCCATGGTGGGCACTTTACTGATAATCGTATTTGCCCGTTGGATGATTTGGTAAAACTTCTTGTACATGCTATTCACACGACTTTCATTACCATTGGCGGTGAAGTTGCGCACGGCCGCCGAACCGGCATCGGTACGTCCGGTCACCATATCGTCGGATGCATTGACGTACCAGAACAGTCCACGGCCAAACATGGCGTCGTCGGTAAAGTGCTCGTACAATCCATTCGAAGCAAAGATGGCATCTGCTTCCGTTTTCCAATAATTGGCATCGGTGATCGTACCTTCTGGCGTAAGATCGGTAAAGTCAGTCGAGCAAGACTGCGCGGTAAGGCCTATGCTTAGTAAGGCCAACGCGATATATTTATTCATTTTTAATGACATGATGGGTAATTCTACAGGTTAAAAGTTAACGTTTAATCCGACGGTGTACGTTTTCGCTAATGGATAGTTAGCCACATCCAATCCTACGCTACCTACTTCTGGATCGATACCGGTGTACGAGGTGAATGTGAATGGATTCTCTGCAGCGATATACACACGAGACTGGAATTTGCCTAATGGCAAGGTATAACCTAGCGTGATGTTTTTGATACGGAAATAATCGCCACTTTCTAAGTACCAGTCGGATGCTGTACCGAAGTTATTGTTTGGATCCTGACGGGAAAGAATTGGAATATCGCTATTAGTATTTTGTGGTGTCCAAGCACCTAGCACGCGGCTATCTAAGTTGTAACCGTTTGAGGCTGCATTGTATGCGGTGTATTTATATCCGTTAAAAATCTTCGAGCCAGATACACCATAAGTCAACACGTTCAAATCAAAACGCTTGTAATCTACGTTGAAAGAGAAACCGTACGTGAATTTAGGAATAGCGCTACCCATGTACACGCGATCATCATCATTGATGCGACCATCACCATTGGTATCTACAAAACGTAAATCGCCGGGGCGAGCCTGCGGCTGAATCAGCTGACCATTCACAGCATGTGCATCTACTTCGGCTTGTGAATTAAAGATACCAGCACTTGGAATCAAGTAGTACGAATACAATCGCTCTCCCGGCGTAGAACGGTATGGCAAGACCACACCACGCACATTATCACCGTGTTGGATAAAGTCATTGAAGTAACCATCTAGGTTCAGCACCTTATTGGTATTGACACTAATGTTGGTTTGCATGCCTATGCGCCATTCACCAAAAGTATCGTTGTAACGTACCGATCCTTCAAATCCTTTGTTTAAGATATCACCGATGTTGGACGTTGGTCCTTGTGAGAAACCGGCATGTGGATTGGCATCATTGGTGTATACCATACCCAACGTTTTCTTCTCATAGTAGTCGGCTGCAACTGTGATCTTATTCAAAATGGTCATATCTAGACCAATATCGAATGATTGGGAAGTCTCCCATAGCAAGTTTGGATTAAATTGCTTGTTCACCGCAAAGTGACGCACCAATTGCCCATCTGCGCCTATTGGCGTCAGCGTACCGGTCGATAACGGGATGTTGAACGCATAGCGATCTACGGATTGAATGTTACCAATCTGTCCCCAAGATGCTCTCACTTTTAAATCATTGACAATGGAACTGTTGAAGAAAGGTTCGGAAGAGATCTTCCACGCACCCGATACAGATGGGAATACATCTGAGCGATTTTGTGACGACAAACGAGAGGTACGATCTTTACGAATACTGGCGCCCAAGAAATAACGGTTGGCATAGTTGTAGTTTACACGCGCAATAGCCGAAGTTAAGGCATCTTCCCAAACGGCACTGGTGGGCAATGTTGGCAACGATGCGGCATTACCAATGTACTGGTACCAATCATCCTCACGTTCGAAGCCCATTCCCTGTACATAGAATTGCTCATAACGTGTTTTTTGCACTGAAAATACGGCTACCGCATCTAAGTTGTGATCGCCAAAGCTTTTGGTGTAGTTCAACTGCTGATCCCAGATCCAACGGTCTTCTTTGGATTCTTCGTGCGTCAGGTAGTTGTTTAAGTTAGCCCGTCCGATCTCTGGAATTTTTGGATCAAAACGTTTCAACGAATAGCGTCTCATATTCAGGCCAAAATTGGATTTGAAGGTCAGTCCATCCACGATATCTACTTTCACGAAGGCATTTCCGTTCAGGTTCAAGGTTGGGTTATTGACCGTAGGTCGCAATAACAAGGCTACTGGATTGTAGGTATCGCCATAAATGCTGGAGAAGCCCGACAAATCGCTCGGCACGGTTCCGTGGAAATTGCCTGCTTCGTCATAAACTGGTGCGGCGGGGTTCATGTAAATTGCATTGATAATAGCACCGCTATAGCTACTGGTCGTATTTGTACCACGGGTCGTGGTTTGGTTCACGTAGAAATTTTGTCCTACGGTGAAACGATCATGCAATTGGAACTCGGATTTTAAACGGTAAGCGAAACGCTTGTAACCGGTGTTTAGCAACATGCCTTCGCGGTCGTGGTAGCCAAATGAACTGCTATACGTAGACTTTTCGCCGCCTCCAGATATTTGCGCATTGGCATTTAGGATATTTCCTGTTTGGAAGATTTCGTCCATCCAGTTAGTACGCGTTACTTGTCCCCAAGGATTTTGCTGCGCATCGTGCCCCGCTTGCAAGTTCAAGCCGCTAGTGGCATACGCTTGATTGTAGGCTTGCGAATATTGTGCTGCATTGAGCGCTGTTGGCAGATTGCTTGCCGTTTGCCAGCCGCGGTAAAGATCTACATTCAATCTTGGCGCTCCAGATTTACCACTTTTAGTGGTAATGACGATCACCCCTGAAGATGCTTGCGCACCATAAATCGCGGCAGCAGCCGCATCTTTCAAGACATCTACTTTCTCAATATCATTCGGGTTGATGGGACCGCCATAGTAAGGCATACCATCTACTACATACAATGGTTCCTCGGCATTTAGCGTACCCATACCGCGCACCATTACTTTTGGATTGGCGCTGGGATCGCCACCTGGCGACATGACGGTAAGACCCGCCACATTTCCCTGCATCATATCCGCGATATTGCTTAGCGGACGATTGACTTGATCAGCTACATCTGGTAATGAACTGACCGCTGTGGTCAAATCACCACGACGTTGCTGACCGTAACCCACCACCACAATCTCGTCCAATTCGGATTGTTGTTGCTCTAGGCGGATCAGCATTGAGCTGCTCTCGCCTGCATTGAGTGTTTTGGTAGCCATCTCATACGATTGATAACCCACCATACTCACGCGAATGCGGTATTGCGTCGTAGCGCTTACGCCTTCTAAGACGAACATACCTTTGGCATCGGTAGATACCTGAGCCACGGCTTTGCCGCTGGCGTCTACCAGTTGCACATTGGCGCCTGGAATGTACGTGCCCGTATTGTCCATAATCGTACCGCGTAGTTGGCCGGTAGATTGTGCCCAAGCATTGGCAGCGAGGAAGAATGCAACTCCACTCATGGCTAGCCGAACATTTCTAAAAATGCTTCTCTTTTTCATCTATTAATTTGTTGTTTGGTTTTTTATTTCGGTAGAAACTGTTTGATTTATAGGTGTTTTTTGGCTGATGATCAAGCCATTTGCTGTTTCTTCGCAGCGCAAATTATTCATCTGGCAGATCACCCGAACCATGGCGGCAGCGGAATCTGATTCCAAAAACTCACCCGTAAATGTCAATCCGTCAAGATCTAAATTCGTTGTGTTGATTTGAATTTGTTTCCGTACGGCAATCGTTTCAAAAACGGATTGCAATGGCGCATCTGCAAATTCTAAGGTGGGCTCCACAGGTGTGACTTCTGGCGCTACTATTGGCGGCGTACTAACGGGCTTGATTTGCTTTGCTGGAATAAATACAAACCTTTGATTTTGGCGATCAATCGATAACTGATCCCCAGCTTCTAGATATTGATCTTCCATCGCACGACCAGTATGAGCTGCTTTCTTCACTACGATCTTGCCTGATAAGAGCGCGATATCAATCTGTTGCTTCGATGTGGCATCGATCATAAAGACCGTACCCAATGCGGTCGTACTGTATTTATCTGTCCACACGACGAATGGACGGGCCGTATCGTGTGCCACCTCAAATGTGGCCTTGCCTTGCAAATGAAGTACGCGATCGGTCTCACCGTATTGACGTGCGTAAGCGAGCTGTGCACCAGCGGACAACGTGACCACGGAACCGTCTTTGAGACGAGCAATACGATCTTGTGACGTGGTATTGCGTACGGTGATCGTATCTGTTGGTTGGGCATTCGCTTGTGCGAATGATTTACTTGGCTCTTTCGGATTTTGATATTTGAAGATCACTCCCGCGGCACCAATTAGCAGCAAAATAGCTGCGGCAGCTGCCCATGGCTGGAAGATGCGACGCGGTTTCTGCTCTTGCACATCAATCTTAGCATGTACTTGGCGCAATATGGCAGCATATTCTGGATCGGATAGCAGATTGGTCTGTTCTTGCTCATTAACGTTGGTAAAAGATTTCTCCAGCTCACTTTTCAGATCACTTTCGTGTATCTCCAAATCCGCTAAAAGATTTTCTTTCTCTCTCTGGCTCAACAGTCCTTTCCATAAAGCAGCAATACGTTTTCCAATCTGGTGTTTCATCAGGAGTAAATACACCAGCGTTGCCCCTTTGGGGATGCCCTTTTAGGTTAAGTAATGATGAACAAATTGTAAATGGATAGTTTAGAATTGCAATAGAAAAGAAAGCAAAACCACCTCTGGAACATAGGATGTATAGTGCTGCATGACGTGCATCTTGATGGCTTTGTTGGATTGTTTGAGATAATCCGATACCGATTGTTGGCTAATGCCCAACAGGGCTGCGACATCTGCTTTGGAGAGACCTTCGTAGCGGCACAACTCAAATACTTCCTTTTTACGAGCAGGAAGTATTGCAATCGCATCATCAATGAGTGCAAGCTGTCGGTGCAGTTCCTCATCGTCCTCGGCGCTATCGGCTATGATGGACAGATTCGGGTATTCACCGACGTACTCGACCGTTTCTTTAAGTTTCTGCCGAATGCTATTCAAGGATTTGTTATAGCTGACCACAAATAGCCAACCGCCAACGGATTCTCTGGATTCGAACTTGAAACGATTCTGCCATAGGGATACAAACACATCTTGAAGCAGTTCGCTAGCACTTTCTGGCGAATGCACCAATTTCAAAATATTGGCGTGCACTTGCTTATGGTAATGTGCGTACAAGCGGTTGAAGGCGCTGATATCGCCTAAAGCTAGTTGCTGTACATCTTGTTGTTCCAAGTAATCGCTTTTCATACCGATGTTTCCAAAATCGCCTTTGGGTTGGTGATTTTGGACAAAAATATCTAAAAACGCTGGGCGATCATTAGCTCCTTATGTTATCAAATTATTAAAAATTGCACCTTAATTTTGCGAAGGAAAAATCAAAATAATCCCAAGAATCCTTACGCTATTTATCGAATAAATCTTAATTTGCATATGGCATATTGTTATGATGCTATGTGTACACTCCCGTACAAATCAAAAACGTAGAAATAAAGTTATAGATGATAGAAACTTACGAAAGCATGCTGCATAGCATTGCGGAACGAAATCAACACCAGCCAGAATTTTTACAAGCAGTGGATGAGGTCATGGAAGACGTGATTCCTTATATGCAGGAAAACCATCAAGATTGGCTGCAGGCAAAAATTGTAGAACGCATTACAGAACCCGAACGCGTGGTTAGTTTCCGTGTGGTGTGGTTAGATGACAAGCAAGAAGTACAGGTTAACCGTGGCTATCGTGTACAGATGAATAGTGCCATTGGGCCTTATAAGGGTGGCTTGCGCTTCTCCCCGACGGTCAATCTTAGTATTTTAAAGTTTCTGGCCTTTGAGCAGGTCTTTAAAAATAGTTTGACGGGATTACCATTAGGAGGCGGAAAAGGTGGTTCAGATTTTAATCCGAAGGGGAAATCAGATCATGAGATAATGCGTTTTTGCCAAAGTTTCATGACCGAGCTACACCGACATATCGGGTCGGATACGGATGTTCCTGCTGGCGATATTGGCGTTGGCGGCCGAGAAATTGGTTTTCTTTTCGGTCAGTACAAGCGTTTACGCAATCATTTCACCGGCGTACTTACGGGTAAAGATACGGCTTGGGGTGGTTCTTATATTCGTCCGGAAGCGACGGGTTATGGGCTTTTGTATTTTGTACAAGAAATGCTTTCGCATCAGAAGAAGGATATTAGCGGACTGGTTGTGTGTATCTCAGGTGCCGGCAACGTGGCGCAATATGCCGCTGAAAAATCCATCGAACTAGGTGCAAAAGTAATTACGCTATCCAATAGTTCGGGGACGCTGTATGATAAAGACGGTTTTGACGCGGAAAAACTAGCCCATATAGCTACACTTGGCCGTGAACTGGAAAAATACACTTCCACGTATCCAGCAGCTACTTTTCATGCAGACGAGAAGCCTTGGCAATTCGCGTGCGACATTGCACTTCCTTGTGCCACACAAAACGAATTGGATGAGGAAGATGCCGAGCGCTTAATAAAATCAGGATGCATATTGGTTGCCGAAGGTGCCAACATGCCATCGACAGCCAAAGCGATTCACTTGTTTAAGGAAAATGAGGTTTTATTTGGTCCAGCAAAGGCGGCTAATGCCGGTGGTGTTGCCGTTTCTGGTTTAGAAATGTCGCAAAATGCGATCGGTCAATCCTGGTCGCGCGAGGAAGTCGACGAAAGACTTAAGCAGATTATGCAAAATATTCACGAAACCTGTATCCAATATGGGGATAGCAAAACAAGTATTCCTAACTATCTGAAAGGAGCAAATATCGGCGGATTTATCAAAGTCGCTGGTGCGATGATGGATCAAGGTGCTGTTTAACGTACTTCTATTAGGAAGTTGTCAGATCAATATTTAGGGCGTAATTTGCCCTAAATATTGATCTACTAACGACATAAAGGCGTCTTCCTCTGTTCTATAGCGTTTTACCAATCGCTGCCAAGTTTCTGCTGAAAACTCCAATCTATTGCCCATGCTATCGCTGTAGACCCGTTTGTTAGAGAACTCTTTTTGTAGGGAAGCTCTATCTCTTCCAGCAGTAAATTCCAACGTACCATTGAGGGTTTTATTGAGCTTCGTATTCACACCATTAATCCGCTCATCACGTTGTATCGAACCGAAAATATCCTTCCCTTCTTCCAATTTATATCCCTCATTGTCTTCAATGACAAGCTTATCAAAAATATCAATGCTAAACTTTGCTTTGTAGCCCTCACTCCGACGATTCTCTCGAATCAGATTTAAGAAGACGGTACGCTTTTGATTATTATCGGTTAGAATACCGGGATACTGATTGAGCAGATACTTCTTTTCGTAAGTAATTTCATTACGCTGATTATCACTAAAGACCAGATCGTCAAAGATATTTTTCTTCAATGTCGCCCTATAATTGCCTTCATTGCTGCGATAGTTAAGATCTCCGAATATATCGGTATCTATTGCTTGTCTCTGGGCAAATAACCCCCAATTTATACCTATCAGAAATAGAAATAGCGCAAGTTTTTTCATAATAATCGATATATAAATTGGACTGTATGCAAGATACCAGAGTTTAATAGTCTGATAAATAATTTGCCAGCTATTAAAAGGTAGTGTCTTTTCGAAGCCTATCATCAACTATCCAACCGAAACTCCTTATCTCCACTATAAAACACATTCTCTGCCAGCGCAAATTGATGCGCTTGCGATTCGAAGAAATGCATCATATAGCCTGCGGTATTCACAAAAACCAATAAATCGCCAACGGCTGGAGTACCTTGAAATTTGATTTTGCGAAGCAGAATAAATTCTTGTTCTAAACAATACGCACCAACCACATAACCGAAAGTTTCTTGTTCACCATCGGACGAGTCCAGCAAATTGTGCGGCAAATGAATCGGATCCAACAAAAAATCGGCACTGGAACTTTTCATCTGTGTACGATTCATCTCCAAGCCAACCAACAGGTTTCCGGCAGAATCATGCTTGCGAAATGCTACGCGTGCAACGGTAATACCAGTTTGATCCAATAGTGATCTTCCCGGTTCGATACGCATTTCTATCTCACGATCTCGCAATAACTGGTAAATAGGCTGATCATATCCTTTGACGTTACTTGTCAATATACTGTCCAAAAATCCTTCTTTGTGTACTTCATTGTAGTAAGGGTACACTTTCGCCTCACCATATAGCGTATCGTCAATCTTTACAATTCCTAAGGGATCATTACGATACGTCAACTCAGGACGTTCTTCGAGCAAGGCGCGCTTAAGTTCCTTATGAAAAGTTTCCCATTCTGAGCGATCTGACAAATAATTTACGAGATAACCACCGCCAATATCCAAGTGGAAAGTTTTCACGTCTTGCTCTGCGAGCGCATCAATTAGCTCAATACATTGTCCGATTGCTGATGCGCGCTCTGGAATAGAGTAGCCATTGAGATGGAAATGTAAACCCACATATTCCATCTTGGGATGATGGGCTAAATTTTCCAATATCAACTTTTTAGCCTCGGAAATGGAGAAACCAAATCGGGTGTGCAGTTTAACTTCATCCATCGTAAACCCGCCCACACGCAGGCTGATGTTGGCTTGCTTACCGGTGCGTTCAGTTACTTTTTCCAATAAGTCCAGTTCATCGAGATTATCAATGACGATCGTAACGTGGTTATCTACGGCCAACTCCATTAATCGCTGCGTTTTAACAGCAGCAGTTGATATCAGTTGCGTGGGATTTATGCCAGCCTCCAGACATTGCGCAAGCTCCTCAAAACTGGCCGTATCGACACCTTCGCCCAGTTCTGCAGCCTGTTTAGTATAGGTAACGCACTTATTTGCTTTGCGCGCAAAATAAACACGATGTTTAAGCTGATAGGTGTCAAACACTGACTTGAAGGCTCGTATATTTTCCTCAAAAGGAACTAAAGATTGTACGTTAAGTGGCGAACTGAATTTACTGACGGATTTATGCAGTAAAGACGAATTGGCCACCAAATCCTGGATCCACGGATGCATGATAGGTGTAAGCGGTAGGTGGTTACTATCTTTCGTGTTGTGCGTAGATGTCATGTGTGTTGATTAATTGTAGAATACGGTCTGCCCAAGGACTAGCCAAATTGTTTCGAACCCTAGAAAGGGAATCATTATCAAATAATATGCCTTCTGTCGGCGTACCATAGAAATAAAGCGGAATCTCCTGATTATCGCTGGTAGATGTTGTTCTGCCGTCTTGTTCGATAGCAATACAGCCAGGCTGGTAAGTATCATTCTTAAAGATCTCGATTAATCGACGATTGAGTAATTGATCGTATAAAGGAGAATTTTTCCGGACAATCTCGCTGCGCGCAATGCGCCCATCAATGAGATACGATACTGTTTGGTATTCTTCTTCATTTCCAATTTGAAAAGTTTTTTTGTCGGCATCGTAGCTGATCTGTGATTGTGGAGGTATGGCAAACTGAATAATTCCAGCATCGGCCAATGCGCTAATTTTTTTCATGTTGGCGATCGGTGGTCCAAAACTGGTGCGGCAACAAGCGCTCCACAATTGCTTATCTAAATATGCGTGACTTGCGGCCGTGAGTCCACCGAAGTTATACAACTCGCCAATCTGCGGCGTCAGTTCGCGCCAAACCGCTGCCGCTGCCATGTACGGATTGTGCAACTCCCCTTCTTCTGCCCTTTTAATGCTTTCATCCAGATAGGTTATTGCAACCTGCTGTTGGTTTGCTGAGGAATCCATTTTTGGAAATAATAATTGGTCTATCGAGAATATTTCATCTGCAAATAGTTCATCTATGTATCTTTCCACGGTCTCCTCATCAGAAGATTGTAAAAGCGTGCTGTAATAGGCAAATTGTATTTCCGCATTCAGGATCGGCAATACTTCTTGCTGAAAGTCAATTTTCCGGTCGGCTCGTTCATCGGCTAAGTCTTGCAACGCTTGTTTTGTGTTTGTACGAACGACATACCGTGCATCACCGTATATCGGGCCCCGGGGTTGAATGGGTAAATTGGTGCGGCTAAAGGGATAAATAACAGGCTCATCACCAGATGGAATATACGTGCCTGATTCGGTAAATACACCGCCTCGACCTTCGGTCAATTGCAAACAAATGTCAATAAAAGTAAGTCCGAGTCCCATCACTGCGACAGGCCGACCTTTTGGTAAAGCGTCTAACCGATTGACGGGATAAGCGCTAGCGATATATTCTTGCGGTGCGTCATCTTTTGAAATCTTAAAAGGTGGCACATTCTGGTAACAATGCCCCGTCGCCATTAAGAGATAATCTACTAGCAAAGTGTCATCGGTGTTTGCTAAGGAAATCTTGAACTGATTGGTATATGAAATATCTGTCACCGCACCTACAATGAGCGATAATGCCACCTGATTTGGTAAAGATGAATGCAATTGCGCCAGCATATCCTGCAAGTAATAGCCGACTAATGCACGCGACGCGAAATCTGTGGGAGCTACTTCTACATCAGTAGTCTGATGTTTAGCAACCCAATCCGTTAAAGAAAGCTGTTCATTGACTTCGGTGTTTACATCGTCGCGAAGCCAGCCGTCGATATTACCAATACAGTAATTTATGAGTAAATTATCAGGCTGCTGTACAGAGTAATTATTGCCACTACCAAAATGTGGATTTTCATTAAACCACAAAACCTGTATGGGTTCGTCATATTCTGTTTGTTGTAGCGTGTGCAATAGGCGTTCTAAAGCATACATTCCCTTTGGGCCACCACCTACGATACCAATGCGTTTTATCCCTTTGTGCCGCACATCGTTGTTGATTTGATCAATCGTGGTGATTAGCTGGCTAATGAGGTTTGGTGACTGCTTTGCTACGGCAGACAAATGTTCTTTTTTCCAAATCATACGCGTGGCATTAATCCGTTTTCAAGCCATGTTTTTCCAACCACTCCGTGGAATAAATGGTGTCGAGGTAGCGCTCACCGTTATCTGGAATGATAGCGACAACTTGTTGTCCCGACAAGAAATTCTGTTGATAGCTAGCGATAGCTTTGACGACAGCACCAGATGATCCGCCCGCCAAAATACTTTCTTGAGCCAACAATTGATGACAACCCGTTACACAATCTGCATCACTCACATGCACGACATCGTGTACTTGATCTTGAAGCAAAAAATGCGATTTACGACTGGCACCCATTCCTGGAATTAACCTTGGACTTGGTTTGTCTTTAAAAATCAAACTTCCCTCCGAATCAACTGCGACAATGCGTGTTTGCGCACCCATTTGCTGGATCGCATCTGCAAATCCGCGCAAAGTACCACAAGTACTGGTAGGGATAAATAGATAATCGGGTGCGGTGCCCAGATCTTCAACAATTTCTTTGAACGTTTGCTCATGCGCGGCTGGATTGTCCATATTATGGTACTGATCTGGCCAAAAACTATTTGGTATTGCCTGCAGCAATTCCTCGACCTTTTTCAATCTGGAATTAAGATAACCACCCGTACCGTCATCCGTAGTCACTTTTACAATTTCGGCGTGGAATGTGCGCAAAATCTTCTCTGCTAATGGATTGATGTGTGGATCTGTTACCAAGAAAAGTTTTAGGCCATAAAAGTGGCAGATTCGAGCTAATCCAATCCCCATATTTCCAGAGGTAGACTCTATTATCACACTGTTGGCATTTATCTTTCCGAGATTCATCGCGTGGCGAATGATATTATGCGCTGTGCGATCTTTGATGCTTCCACCGGGATTCAACATTTCTAGTTTGCCGTATACGGTCGAATCCAGTCCTAAAAATAGGTTATTGAATCGGACGAGTGGCGTATTTCCAATACACGATAATATATCGTTTTTCTGATTTTTGATTTGTGTGAGTTGCATCGTGACCTCCCTTGCTAAATTATCTGTTATCCATTCTTTGTGATCACCAAGTCGCTTCTAGGTAACGAACGTTATCGAAGGCATGATCGATTCAAAGATTGCGAGATCAGCCTTCCAAATTATATAACAAATTTATGCGATGTAGGTTTTGCTTGAAGGGGGTTGTATTTTTACGTTTTCTTGCAACAAAAAAGTGCGGATTATACATATAATCCGCACTTTCTACGCTGATGCTGTGCCCTGATCAGGGAAAACAGAATCTATAGTTTGTTCAACCAGGTTTCAACCTCTTCTTTGGTTTTACCAGTTTCTTTTTGCAAACGGCCGATCAACTCATCTTCCTTACCTTCTGCGTAAGTCAAATCGTCATCAGTTAATTTACCGTATTGTTGTTTTACTTTTCCTTTAAGCTCGTTCCAACGGCCTTTCCATGTTAATTCACTCATGATATCCTCCTTAAGTTTGTTTAGTAGTACAACAAGCAGTCTAAAATTATGTTTGCTTGTAGATACAAATTTTCGGAAGGAAAAATGATTTAGCTAAGAATTAGTGCACTGGCGCCCAAAATAGCAGCGTCTGACTCATCTAGACCGCTGAAAATAATTTTAACTTTATTGCGGAAGATCGGTAAAAGGTTTCTTTCCATATGCAATTTTGCTGGATTCAAGATGAAATCACCTGCACGGATTACGCCACCAAATAATAGAATAGCTTCTGGAGAAGAAAACATGACAAAGTTGGCCAATGCTTCGCCCAATTTCTGACCTGTGTAGCGGAAAACTTCGATCGCGATGGCATCTCCCTGAGAAGCGCATTCAAATACGGTCTTTGAGTTAATAGCATCTTCTGGATAATTATTGAGCATGGATTCGGGAAATTCCGCGCGCATCTTTTTAGCCGTGATGGCGATACCTGTTGCTGAGGCATATGATTCTAAACTTCCTTCGGATCCGGTGCTCCAATGCTTGCGACCGCCAGGTTTCACGATGGTATGTCCTAATTCTCCAGCAAAGCCATCATGACCGTAGATTAGACTTCCATTAGCTACAATTCCGCTTCCAACACCCGTTCCCAATGTAATCATGATAAAATCTTTCATACCCTGAGCAGCTCCGAATAACATCTCGCCTTGTGCAGCAGCATTCGCGTCGTTGGTGATTTTACATGGTACACTAAATTTTTCTGAGATTAATTCTCCAAATGGAATAACGCCTTTCCAAGGAAGATTTGGCGCATACTCTACCGTACCTGTATAGAAATTGCCGTTTGGCACGCCTAAACCTATACCAGTCAAAGCTTTCTCAGACAAATGCTTTTCTAACAACGGAGTTACTGCCGAATATAAGGCATCAATAAAATCATTTACTTCCTTGTAAATATTGGTGCGTATAGTTCCTCTTTCAAGTACCACACCTTGATCATTTACTAATCCAAACTTTGTATTGGTACCTCCAATATCTATCCCAAGAACTACACGTTCCTCCGATTGCACTACAGACATTTCTTTTTATTTCTTGATTTTACGGTATCGCTCCATCGAGCATCACGATTGCTAATATAGGTACTTTGTGTGATTTTTACACACTTGAATATAGCAAAATATAAAATTACGATTGGTGATACCTTAATCTCTACGAAGAAAATTCCACATAGAATTGTCTTTGTGTTGTTTCTTATCGATAATAAGATCATCGAGAACTTTATTCAGCACTTCATCGTAATCACTAATGACATTATCGGCGAGTGAGACTAGCTTTTGAATATTTCCGGGCGATGCATCGTCCATTGCAGGAGATATGGAGGATACGTTGGCAGGTTCTATGCGAGTGTATTGCCGTGATTTTTTGACGGATCGAAACAGTTGTCTTAGAAAATAATCGTTGCTCTCGGAAGAGCTGCTAGTCATAATATCGACCAATGCGGGTCCAATCGAGATAGCCCATTTTTTCTTAAAATCTTCGTAATCATATACATTCTTAGCAGCGCCGGTGCCTAGCGACAAAATGTGCACATCGTCTATTTCAAAGGTGTTGTATGTCTTTAGCATTTCCAAAAGTCCAGTTAAGGCTGGGTTGTGCGCAAACACTCCGCCATCTAATAAAGGAAAACGCGTCCCGGCAAGCGAAAAGATTTCAGCGACTGAGAAAAAGGTTGGTGCTGCGGCCGTTGCGCGACACACATCTTTGATGTAAAAGTCCCTTGTAACGCCGTGCGAGATTGCTTTCTGCTGTCGAAAAATATGATTTTTACGTAATTCAATGTTATACGCTGTCATAATAGCAGGCTTCAATAACTCGCTTAACTTCACATCGCCAAAATATTTTTCCAGCGTAACTTCTAGTGTTTTTGCATCGTATAGTTCTGTCAGAAACCCAAACTTACTCAGAAATCGCCGCCAACGTGTTGTCGAAAAGATCGATGGTCCGTATTTGAGGTAAATGTCTAATGCTTCTTTAGCATAAAAACGTGGCTTAGTCGCATCATCAGGATGCGGACATAATAGAATCGAAGTAAGGATGCCTCCTGTACTTGTGCCGGCAAAAAAATCAAAATACTCGGACAGATGTGCCTCGGGGTTGCCAGTCTTTTCTTGCAACCGCTGCTCCATGGTTAATAAAACCATTCCTGGAATTATACCACGAATCCCTCCGCCATCAATTGATAAAATTCGCTTCATACTGTATTGTTTTCGATAAAGTTAATAAAAGAAACTTTTCTTTAGATGATTCAGGTCTGCGAAGGTTGTAATAATATTAAAATGATAGTATAATTGTTTGATTATTGGTATTGAACTTTTTTGACTTGACTTGCGGTTTTGTGAGTGCTGCTTGCAACCAGGATATTAAGTTTGAAAGTACATGTAATAGACTAACTGCCAGTAGTCCTGAAATTGCACTAAATTTCGCACGCTAAATAGAGAGATTCACTGATCTCCTATTTTAAAAAGTATTTAATCATACTAAAATCCCCAAATTTTAAGGGGGTATTGTGCTAAGTAAGCTAGTAATCAATTGTTTTAAATATTGGAAGTAGATTCAAAGCATCGTTTTACGGTTTTTCTTTCTTTCCTTATGCAAAGAATAATTTTATATTTGCGATACAATTACAACTAACATTCGTTAGTATCAAAGGTGTATCAACTGATACAAAATGACAAAAATGAACCCTCTTTAAAGCTCATCTTTTTAGAGGGTTTTTTAGTTTTTGCTGTTTTCGCATTAATATAGAATTCCGAGCCTTCAACCTCCTTCGGATCGAACCCTCCCTATGCTTCGGTTCGAATTAATATAGCGCAAAAAATCCCTTGTCTTTCAACAAGGGATTTTTCCTGCGGAGAGGGAGGGATTGGTTTAGCCTCACATTCCCCAAACTCAATCTTAAACCTCCTTCGGATCGAACCCTACCCTATGCTTCGGTTCGAATTAATATAAAGCAAAAAATCCCTTGTCTTTCAACAAGGGATTTTTCCTGCGGAGAGGGAGGGATTGGTTTAGCCCCACATTCCCCAAACTCAGCCTTAAACCTCCTTCGGATCGAACCCTACCCTATGCTTCGGTTCGAATTAATATAACGCAAAAAATCCCTTGTCTTTCAACAAGGGATTTTTCCTGCGGAGAGGGAGGGATTGGTTTAGCCTCACATTCCCCAAACTCAGCCTTAAACCTCCTTCGGATCGAACCCTACCCTATGCTTGTATTCGAATTAATATAACGCAAAAAATCCCTTGTCTTTCAACAAGGGATTTTTCCTGCGGAGAGGGAGGGATTCGAACCCTCGATACGGTCATCCCGTATACAGACTTTCCAGGTCTGCTCATTCAACCACTCTGACACCTATCCGTGAATGGAGTGCAAATATAGTATTTATCCGCATTAACACCAAACAATTATTAAGTGCTTCGACGACGTTTTTCACACGGTCGTTAATGATTTTTTAAGAAGAAAATAACAAAAATATGCTAAACCCTATTTAAGTTTTTTGTTTATTTGTAAATAAACCATCTATGAGAAACTATTAATTATGATCTCTTTATACCTTTATATCATTAGGTATGTATTCCATGAATGAAGCAATTGATATTCGTGTAATAATTTACGGTCTTAAATAATTGTATTTCTGCATTATATGTTTTTAAAATTATTGACGATAGTGTCTTGATTAATAATAATAATTCAGCACTAATTATTTATTATTAAATAAGGTCATATGTGTGAATTTTATGTGTTATTTAAAGATGAGCTTTCTCATGATTTTAGAAGCTACCTGTAGCGGCCATGTACAGTATAAACTAGATTTAGAACATCTTTTACTATAGCTCTACAAGTGCTAAGTGGCATATGAGTCCATAAATTACGCCCATTTCACTGACAAAATTTTAAAACTCAGTTATGGAAAAGAAGTGTATAGACGTATCGTTTTCGACCTTTTTTTTAAAAGGTCATAGCTGTATGCATCCTCCATACTGTCCCTCCAACAGTACACTGATGGTGTACGTTTTTCTCAAACGTAATCCTAATTACAATCATTAATTTAAAATTCCTATGAAAGAAAAAGCATTAATGTTCAGTAAACTAAATTCTGATTTTGAACAATCAGAGTTGTGGAATGAAAATCCCAATGTCGTTACAGCATTGGAGCAGCAAAGTGATCAAAATCCGACTAAAATCGCTTTGGTCGATGGTGATGTTCAGATTACTTATCAGGAACTGAATCAACAGGCTAATCAATTGGCCACCTATCTCCTTGAGCACGATATTACAGCAGGCAGTATTGTTGGCGTATGCATTGCTCAATCGGCTCGAAGAATTATCGCATTTTTAGCAGTACTGAAAAGTGGTGCAGCTTATCTGCCAATTGATGGGGAACTGCCAGAGGCACGCATTAATTTTATGATAGAAGATGCTGCTGTAGATTTCTTATTAACGGAGGATCTGTACCAAGACAAAATAGAGCGTCGCCATACGCGTTCTGTATCTTTGGATTTATTGCATTATAATGCGGACTTTAATAACCTATCAAAAGAGAATATTGATGTAAATTTTGATCCTGAATCTACTTCTTATGTGATATATACTTCGGGAAGTACTGGAGTTCCAAAGGGAGTGATGATAGGTCATCGCTCCTTTTTTCATTTTGTGATGCATCAAGCAGCGATTTTAGGTATAGATCATCACAGTAAGACATTACAATTTGCTTCTCCAAGTTTTGATGCGGCTGTCATTGATATTTGGGTTCCTTTGGTCAATGGAGCTACGGTTTATCTTTATCCCAACAATAAAATAGTCGGAGAATCATTACTTGATTACATAGTAGCACATAACATTGACACGGTGCCCTTGATGCCACCAATGGTATTGGCGTCGTTGCCTACAAATAAATCCATTGGACAATTGCATACCATCGGAATAGGTGGAGAAGCTTGTACAGAAGCTACTGTGAAAGCTTGGTACAAGAAAATCAAGCTTATCAATAGTTATGGTCCGACTGAGGCCACTGTAGCGGTCACCAATTACGAATTTAAGGAAGAACCAAATCCAAGGATTATAGGCAATCCAGTTCCGTATGCACACCTATTCGTGTTGGATGAAAATTTAATACCTGTAGGCACAGCTGTTGCTGGCGAGCTCTATGTCGGTGGTTTACCATTGGCTTTAGGATACTTGAATAGACCGGAAGATACTGAGAAATCTTTCATTGAGGCGCCGGAATGGCTTCACGGAAAATTGGGCGAATATCGTACATTATATAAAACCGGTGATATTGTCCAATGGCGATCCGATGGTAACTTGGAGTTTTCTGGAAGAAGAGATGAGCAGGTAAAAATACGAGGATACCGTATAGAGCTGGCTGAAATTGAACACCATATGACCAAACTCCCACAAATCCAGCGTGCTGCTATCAAAGTGCAGCAAAAAGCGAATGGTTTACCATCGTTGATCGCATTTGTGCAGTTCGCCGAGCATCAGGATCTACAAACCTTAACGCATCATGCTGTTAAAACAAAGCTACAGCAGGTGATGCCGGCATATATGATTCCCGATAAGATTGTCTTTGTCGAAAAAATGGCACTTACGCATGCTGGAAAAATAGATAAGGCAAAATTGATCATTCCAGAAACGGTTTCTGAAGCATCCCCTATGCCAATATGGAATGAAAATAATCTACGGGATGTGGTACAGCATATTTGGTCAGAATTATTAGATATTACGGAAGTTCACGATGATGACGATTTTTTCGAACTGGGTGGTTATTCGCTGCTGGTTGCTCATTGGCATGTATTGCTTCCAGAAAAGGTACGGAATAGAATTACCTTGCCTGAATTATACCTTTATACGACGCTTTCTTCTTTTGTGACCGAAGTGGAAAACCGATTGAAACAAGTGGAAGTTTCTCAAAAAATTCGGGCACAGGAGATGGAGAGAGAACTGATTCAAGATGCCCAATTGCATACAGACTTCAACATTACTACGCTGCCTGACCCTGCTATATTAGCTAATCCCAAGTATATATTTCTGACTGGAGTGACAGGATTTGTGGGTTCGCATCTGCTCGAAGAGCTATTAAAAAATACCACTGCTACGATCTACAGCTTGGTGCGTGCTGCCAATGCCGAGGATGGCATACAAAGAATCAAGGACACTTTTGCAAAGTTCAAATTGCCGTGGTTGGCAGCATATGACCATCGTACCGTTGCAGTGATCGGCGATCTATCCGTAGATAAATTTGGCATCAGTGATCAAGATTATGACTTTATATCGGATAAGGTGGAAGTAATTTATCATTCTGGCAGTTCGGTTAGTTACGTGCAACCTTATTCTCTCATCAAAAAGCCAAATATAGATGGTTTGCACCATATTATTGAATTGGCTGTTCATCAAAAGACGAAATATCTCGTATTACTGTCTTCGATGGGTGTATTTAGCTGGGGTCGCCCATTTACCCAAAAAACGTGGATGTACGAAGATGATTCCATTTACCAGAATATGCCTGCCATAACACGAGATTTGGGATACATCAAAAGCAAATGGGTGATGGAAAGTATCGCCGAAAAGGCCAAAGCCAAGGGATTGCCGATCATCAATTTTAGATTAGGGTTTGCCGTGTGTCATAGTACTTCTGGTGCTACCGTGATGAATCAATGGTGGGGCGCTCTAATCAGGAGCTGTGTGCAACTCAAATCATTCCCTTTGGTCATGGGGCTGAAAGACGAATTGACTACCGTAGATTATATGTGCAAAGCGATTGTGCATATCAGTAAGAAAAAAGAATCCGTAGGCTTAAATTTTCACCTTTCTCCATTGGCAGAGAACGACGTTTCACTAACAGATTTCTGCTCGAAAATGAAAGAGTATTACGATCTTAAGTTGGATGGAATGGAATACCATCAGTGGTTGGAACAATGGATAAATGATGATCAATTACCGATATATCCTTTGTTAGCATTATTTACAGAAGATATCCACGAAGGTAAGTGTTTGGTAGAAGCCTATGAAAATACCTATTATTACGATCGCTCCAACACGAAGCGTTTCTTAGCTGATTCGGATTTAGAGCCACCAGTTTTTGACGAAAAACTGATGACACCCTACCTGAAATACATGGGCGTCATAAAAGATTAGCGAAAAATAAAAATACTACTGGGCGTCATTTTGAAACCAAAATGACGCTCTATTTTTTCTTCGATAGAGATCAACAGCAGATGCGCAATATCTAAAGCACTTCATCTCCCTTCTTCCCATGCACTAAGCATCTCGGTGAGAATGCGATATTGTTGTAGGTACGCTCCACTTAATTCTGGAAAACGCCGACGAAAATCCAAGAAGGCTGATTTCGCTTTTGCATGAGCGCTTAAAGCGGCGGTAAACAATTGATCCGCTAATAGCATTTTATCCTCGTTTAAGACGTTATCGGCCTCTTTGTATCGGTACAACACGTTTTCAATAGTGGCGTTATCATACAATTTTAAGTTACGATTTATACGTTTTTTCCGCATTAATTCGCCGCCTTTATAAGAAAATTCCTCTATCGTCCATACGATTTCGCGAAGCTGAAAATCATCGCCCGTAGGCAACTCATATAATTCCTGCACGAATAGCGTGTCTGGTTTAAACCCCAATCGACAAATCGTCATAGCACCCCAAAAATCGATTACCGTATCGACTCCGCATTCTGCTAATACAAATTCGGATAAGACATCCGGTTGTTGCTCGTCCACTCCGTAACCGCAGACCACTATTTGCTTGTCATTCGAAAATGTAAATGTATGATTAGGGGCAGAACTAGTATATATGTTCTCCGGACATTGACAGTCACCCACAGTTGATCGTTGCAGTTGGTTAAGTTCCCCTTGCTGCGCAGTCGCTGAATTATTTATTATC
Organism: Sphingobacterium chungjuense; assembly: GCF_011316935.1. Lineage (GTDB taxonomy): Bacteria > Bacteroidota > Bacteroidia > Sphingobacteriales > Sphingobacteriaceae > Sphingobacterium > Sphingobacterium chungjuense. Next base: position 6,956 of record NZ_WLYS01000003.1, on the reverse strand, counting down.
ACAGCAAATAATAGTGCTACAAGCATCGGAATAGATATAGTACTCATGATCAATCTATTTAAAAAACCTTCGAGATCAATTTACCGATGGTGGCAAAATCATTAATATTATTTACTGATCTAGATTCTTGCGCAATGTTTCGTTCTTTTGAGAACGGATAAATGAGAATATAATTGTTGTCCACCGCTTGTCTATTCAAATAATCAGGGACGGCATGCATTTGCGAAGCATAGCTGAATAGATTGCGATCCGCCATCACAATAATGAGTCCCTGATCACGCCCAAGATCCTCTGCTTTTTGTTGCGCCTCATCCCAAGTCGCTATTTCGCTCATTTCTGCTTCGATATTTGACTTTTTCAAAATGCGTTGTAGTACATCAATCATGGCCGCAGAGGCATAGAAGTGCATGGTAGCGCCAGAGTTTTTGGCAATATTCCAGATCCGAAGCAAGGCGTAAAAGAATCCGGGCTCACGATCCGCTCTTGGCGGAATCAAAACCACATAATTCTTAATCGTGGAAAGCGGCTGAATCGCATGATACAGCAACAGATTGACATGCTCATTTTTGAGATATCCATTATACAAGTTATAGATAAAGGATGGTGTAAAGCCACGCTCCTTCTGCAATCCGATGATCAAATCTGTTACTTCATTTTCTTTAATCACATTATTAATCCCCGATACGACCGAGCTATCATATCGCTTGATTGGGGTAATCAAGGTATCTGCCGAAGCACCTAATTTCACCGCATTCTCCAGGATCTTTTCCGCATTTTTCAAGGAGGATTCCTTGGTTTCCTCATTGATCACGTTCATTACATACACACCTTCTTTAGTGCCTTTATTTTTAATCAGTAGACCCAGATTGATCATCTTTTGCGTCATCTCTTCATTATTGATGGGCATCAAGATCTTCTCTTCCTGCCCATCACTATCCGACACGGTTTTCTCATTCTCTGCTTCCGCAATGCGTTGGGCACTGGACATCGATACGAAGGAAGAAATGGTACAGGAAACTAAAATCAGTAAAATACTGCCGTTGAGCACATGTTCGCTGAGCAATCGAATGGGTTCGCCATTGGGTGATTCGCCCAAAATGATATTGTAACCGACGAGTACCGCTGCTAATGTAGCTGCCGCTGATGCGGAACTCATACCAAAGATCAACATGCCCTCATCTTTGGTAAAACGGAAAGTTTTTTGCGTTAATATCGCAGCAACATATTTACCGCCAATAGAAGCTACCAACATCACTGCAGCAACACCTAATGTTTCCCAGCTACTAATAAATGCGCGAAAATCAATTAACATACCGACGCTAATCAAAAAGAAAGGTATGAATAAAGCATTGCCGACAAACTCAACTCGGTTCATCAGCGGTGAGGTATGCGGAATTAATCGATTCAAAGCCAAGCCGGCGAAAAATGCCCCGATGATGGCTTCTACACCGGCAAGTTCTGCCAAAAGCGCACCCAAATAGATAATCACCACGACGAAAATGTATTGGGATATTTTATCGTGGATGGTTTTGAAAAACCAACGAGCGATGATTGGGAATACAAATAATACGATCAACGAAAATAAGATCATGGATACGGTGAGCTGTACCCAAAATGCCGTTCCGACTTCTCCTTGCGTCATCCCGACGACGACTGCCAAAACTAATAAGGAAAGCACATCGGTAATCATGGTACCGCCAACGGTAACGTTTACGGAGATTTTCTTGGTCACGCCCAAACTGCTGACTAATGGATATACAATGAGTGTGTGCGAGCTGAATAAACTGGCGAAGAGAATGGAGGTTAATAAAGAGAAATTTAGCACATAGTATCCTCCTAATAGTCCTAAAGCAAATGGTACGGCAAAGGTATAGACAGAAAAGGTAATGCTTTTCCATTTATTTTTTTTGAAGTCGCCCATATCAATTTCTAGTCCTGCCAAGAACATGATATACAGCAATCCGGTCGTACCAATCACAACAACGCTGCTATCGCGAAGCAAAATATTGAAGCCATTTGGCCCGACAATAGCACCTGCAATGATGAGCCCTAAAAGATGGGGAACTTTAATTTTATTTAATAGAATCGGAATAAAGAGAATGATCACCAACTCGATTAAAAACTTGATGATCGGATCTTCTACCGGCAAAGTGAATCCGTGAATAGCTAAGTTTACCATGTTTTATTTTGATCTCGGCGTTAAAAGAACGGAAAATACTAGTTTACAATTGTCTGCTCCGGTGTTGCGTTTTTGCCCACGTATTTGTCTGCTGCTAATTTCTGAAAATGACAATAAAGAAGCTGGGCTAGCACTTTCAGTTTCTTGTTCTTTCAAGGTTAGTTCATTTCTATTTGCGGAGGCTTTCGCCAGATATGTTTTGGGAGACTTGGCTTTACCTGTCACTTCTAAATAAAGACCAGTGCTATCTGATAGGAAACTCCAATGTTCTGTGCGTTGATCGCCAATTACATATCCCCGACAAGTCGTGGATATACAGACCAATCTACTCTCCCATTCGCCAACCAAAGAATCTGTCCAAGGTGCATTCATGATGATCGTGTCAAGTTGCACCGTCTTAATATGCGATAAGCTATCTCGCATGTTTAATAGCGCTTGGTAATCTTTGGTAATGGAGTCAACCTGCTTCTCGCGTTCTGCAAGTGCCGCTTCGCGTCTATCTAATTCGACAGATCTTGAGTTATCGCCACCACAGGCCGATAGGAAAATAATAACAATTGCAGATAGATATAAAGACGTCGTTCGCATCGTGAATTTCGTTTGGATTTGATAGAATATGGTCTTCCTGATTAACTGGCAATTTTCATATTTGTTTTTATCTACAGTAATTGTACCATTGTTGGATGGATGTGGCATTTGTTGAGAAAAGATATAGAAATCACTCAATTCGTGCTATATTGTTAGCGTAGTCTTAAAAGTGAGGATTCAATTGGCGTATATATACCTAATAGGTGCGAAATGCTACCTAAAAAAGTGGTTAAAAACTTTGAAGAAATGGAAAACATTAAAATAGAAGTATATAAAATTGGAAATTTTGAAATTGCTGAATTGACTTCAAGAGATGATGTAGTTACAAATAGCGAAGATGGATCAGATCTAGTAGGCAATCTTTACTATCATGGCGCTGAGCGTGTGATTGTTTACGAGCACAATCTGGCGCCTAGTTTTTTCGATCTTAAAAGTGGTTTAGCTGGTGATATTTTGCAAAAATTCAGCAACTATCGTCTTCGATTAGTGATTGTCGGTGATTTCTCAGCCTACACTAGTAATAGCTTACAGGACTTTATCAGAGAGAGTAATAAAGGACGACAAGTAAATTTTGTTAAATCTAAAGAAGAAGCGATAGAGGTATTATCTAATTAATAGGACTCTAGATATTTGAAGGCAATCGAACTTTGATTTAGCTAGTTCTATAAGAAAAATCTTTAGCTAAAAATAAATGCTAGATCTGGTGTTTTTAAATGACCTCTAACTTTCATTAATGAAGTGTTTTGTGTTTTTAGTGGTACATCATTCTCCAAGTTCATATCTAATTCTACCTTATCTATATCATTTGAAATGATTCCTATTTCACTCCCCTGTTGCGCCTGCAAATCATTGGGAAATACTATATATGCACATAGTGCAACTATCAGTCGTATAAAATAGGCAAACATATAAAGATCAGTTTTTGGTTGTAAATATATAACGCTCCATTTTGGATCGCCATTTTATTAATATCACAATGATATTGCAAAAATTCAATATTTTACCAAAAGCAGGTATTTTTTAACAATAATTAGGAAAATTATTGAATTTCACTTAGCAATTCTTTGATCTATGGATCACTTTAGCCACCAATCTTTACGACTTATACTCATCGGAATATTAAATTTCTGCTTGTAAATGATGGTGCCGGCTATAGCGATAAAAATAGTAGCAAACCGAAATGCATTAGCATAAATTCCTCCTAGAGCTGTATCATCCACATTAAAAATCAACCAATATAGATTCATAAAACAATGTAGGAAGATGGCAGTCCAAAGGTTAAAGTTCCATTCGCTGTAAATCCACGCAAATAAGATAGATCCTAGAAACGTCATGATAAATATTCCAGCCAGTTCAGTCGTATCTGTACTTTGATAGAGGTGGGCGATACCAAAAAGCAACGAACCTAGAAAAACCGCGGGTAGAAAACCTAAGTGTGTAAATCTGTACAACATGCCAAATAGAAAGCCTCTAAATATAAGCTCTTCGAAAAACGCCGATGAAATGGTATTTATGATAATGGTATCAAATGACATCGTAGTCAGTTCGAATCTTAGTGTAAACGCGACCAGCATTGGCAAAGTACATAAAAAAGCGTATAACATACCAACAAGCAGATTGCCATTAACCCCTAAATTTCTAGAAACATATTTGAGACTCTTACGCAACAGAGCTGTAGTTAAGAGTAGCGGAAGTATAGTTATAGCATAGGTAAGAACATGTCCTAATGATTTAGACTGTATCCAAATCATAATCTGTTTTTGGCATGCAGAAAAGAAACTAATGTCCAACAAATAATAGATAACGAACCCAATCACGAAGATTGGATAATAGGAGCGCTTTTTCATATTCATTTCGTATTTCAGGCAAATGTAGGATGCATAAGCAATACGAAATAGTCAAAAGTGGCGACTGACAATGTTTAGGGACGAGTGTTCAGCTTTTTAAGAAATGGGATAGTTGAACTAATATATTTTCTAGAAACACTGAGTGGCTTACCCACATTTTCCATCGAAATTTTATAGCCTGCACTATTTCCTTTAAAACTGACCACTTTGTTTAGATTAACCACCAATGAACGATGTACTTGTTGTATCCCATCAGCAGGTATCCGTTCTATTAACTTGGTCAGCGAAATTCTAATCATTTTATGATGCACTATGCCGTTCTGGTAGAAAAAGAGGCTGCAATAGTTGTCAGCAGATTCAGCATATAAAAAATCACCACATCTAATTTCTAAGCTATCCAAGGCATAATCAGAAACAATGCACAGTTTAAGATCTTCTAAATCGGTTTTAGCAAACTCTTCTGAGACTACCTCGCTCCTATCTATGATTTCAGTTTGTTTGTTATTTAGATAAATATACCTTGCCAGTAGGTAAATGATCGATATCGGAGTCCACAATGCCAATGTGTATATTAACATATACACGTAGTTTTCGATCGAAATGGGAATCTTGCTGATAAATATCGTATTGTAAATGTATGACAACACCGAGGTGATCAAAAGTATTTGCGCCATTTTAAGGATCTCTAAACCTAATGTCCAAGTGTTCTTTGCCTTTGGAATTAGCCATCCTACAACTCCGAATGCGGTAGCGGCTATTAAAGCATACGGGAAAAGCAATACATATTTGTATTCATGATTGAATTGGCTGGTGCCAAACGGCTGGTAGATTAACAAAAGAACGTAAAGAAAAACTCCCGCAAGTGCTGATGTCCACACCAGCTCCTTGCGTGTTTCACTACTGGGATTTGGATATTGGATACTAAGCATATGCTGTAAAAATTGAAATTCGTTTACGATTTACTTTTTTGCCTAAATAGTTACTTCTAATCTAAGCATAATAATGTGCATAGATAACAATTTAACGACGTTTTATTATAGATTGAACTGAGCCATTACTGACTTCTGAAACTTTTATTTATTGCTTAAAATCCTCAATGGTATGACCATCAAAGCGATTGATACCATATAGTGACCCAAACCACAAGTCTTTATCCGCACTTTGCAACATTCCAAAAAGCATTTTTTGATTTTCTATGACAGCAGTTGGTGAAATCACAGCCTTATCTAAATCATTTTTATCGTAGCGTACTATTTTCCAGTTTTTTACTTCATTGTTTTTATCGTGTTGGAGATGAACGTTGTCATTTTGATTTTCCGAAGAACTAGTTAAGATATTACCTTTCTCGTCCTCGTAGATATTGCCAACAAAATCCTGCGATAACTGTGTAAAACCAGTATGATCATATCGCCAGAGCCCATCATTACCTCCCAACCAAATGCGTCCCTCTTGATCTTTTATAATGCTTCGCACATTTTGCAATGAACTATTTTGATGAGTGACTATATTGAAATCTGTACCATCGTATAAGTAAAGATTTCCTCTAGTTCCTACCCAGTAATTTCCATTTTGATCTTCCACGATGGCATTGACGGCATTATCTTTCGTTCCCTCCTTTATAATAAAGTTTTGGAATCGCTGACCGTCGTATTTACTGATTCCATTTTCTGTACTGAACCATACAGCGCCAGCACTATCTTCAAAGATTTCGGTTACGTTGTCATGCACAAGCCCATCTTTAGTCGTAAAGTGTTCGAAGCACTTCCCATCGTAGTGAAATACACCTGATCCTACAGAAGATATCCAAAATCTGCCCTTTTGATCTTCTAAAATCGAGAAATAGCGAGCGGTACTGATGCCTTCCATAATGTTTTCGAAGGATTCTCCATCATACCGAAACACACCGTCAAATGCAGCGATCCATATAATGCCATTTTTATCCTGTTTGATCGTGCGCGTAATATGCTTCGGTACGGTGATATGGTGTGACTGCTTCGTTTCAACCGCAGACTTGCTTTTCCTTTCGTGCGTACAGCCGTTCAGTATGGTTAACAATAAAACAATGGTACATAAAGACGAAAGCTTCATAAGTCGATTATAACAAGTTAGATTTTTAAGTGATCACAAAACTTCAGAAAGCAAAAAATCAATTTTGAATTCCTGAATGTTACTACGTTAAAAATAGTGATTTAGCGGTTAATAATAGCGCTCGTGTTGTAAGTACCCCATTTTTCAGACAGCAAAATCTGCTATTTTCTAATTTATTTTAGTACTTCTGCAGCTTCGTTTTTGGGTATTTTTCTGACCGCTTCAATCGGCGTACGATTACCCAGCCCTTCGTG